>JBFNER010000001.1:0-439025 GCA_040797665.1 Neobacillus sp.
TATCGGATAGCTACGAAATACTATCGGATGGCGACGAGATACTATCGGATAGCGACGAAATACTATCGGATAGCGAGAAATACTATCGGATAGCGACGAGATACTATTGGATGGCGACGAGATACTATCGGATAGCGAGAAATACTATCGGATAGCGAGAAATACTATCGGATGGCGACGAAATACTATCGGATGGCGAGAAATACTATCGGATAGCGAGAAGTACTATCGGATAGCTACGAAATACTATCGGATGGCGACGAGATACTATCGGATAGCGAGAAATACTATCGGATGGCGACGAGATACTATCGGATAACTCCGAAATACTATCGGATAGCGGAAACACAAAAGGCCAGCCGCACAATAACGCGGCTAGCCCTCCTCCTACATCTCTTTAAAATAACGTGCTAGTCCGTTAAATAGACCAGTTGCTGCATTTTCTTGAAACTGTCCGGTTTTCATCATCATTTCTTCATCGATGTTACTTAGATAGCCGAGTTCCATTAAGACACTTGGCTGTCGATTTTCGCGAATAACGTGATAATTGCCTTGGCGGACACCCCGGCTTTTCAACTTTGTTTGTGCATTGGCAGCATTATATACGTACTCGGCAAGCTGCTTTTGATGAGAATAATAATAATAGCCTGTCATACCTCTCACACTACGGTCCAGATTACTGTCATAATGCAAACTAATAAACGCATCTGCCTGGTGGATGCTGGCAATCCTTACCCTTGATGGAAGGGGAAGGAACGAATCGTTGCTTCTTGTTAGAAAAACAGTCGCACCAGCGGCTTTAAGCTTATCCGAGAGAAGCTTTGCCGTTCTAAGGGTTAATTCTTTTTCTAGCGTGCCATTCACACCAGTAGCTCCGTTATCAATTCCGCCATGCCCAGGGTCAATGACGATGGTCTTATATTTTAAGTAGCTTCCTGCACCTTGTTTGTCAATTCTCGTGCTAGAGGTATTTGTTGTAACAATCCATCCGGCTACATACCCGCTGACTCCGTTAGCGAGGGTGACTTCATACCAATCATTCTTAACACTTTTAATCGCAAAGCTCTCTCCCTCATTTGCTCTCAAGAGTACAGAGGCTTGGACATCAGCAGAGCTTCTAATATTTGTCCCATTATGTAAGATGGTGATTTTACTATTATTCGGTACGGCTGTTGACTTACTTTGATCTTTGCTGAAGTACCAGCCTGCTGCCCAGCCGAAAGTCCCTGGTTTGTATTCAATTTTTACCCAGTTATTCTTTTCCTCTACTATTGTAAAAGTTTGCCCCTGTTGAATAGAGCCGATGACACTGGAATTCAACGAAGGATTCGTTCGTACACTTAGATTACTTGCGGTTACCGTTCCAATCGGTCCACTGCCACCCGAGGCCTGTGAAGTTGTTTCACCAGTCTGAACATAATCAGCACTAACCCAAGCTCGCTGTCCATTAAACTCAATTTCCAGCCAATTGTTTTGTTTAGAGTAAATCTTAACAGATGTGCCGTTTGCCACCTTGCCAATAACACTACTAGAAGTCGAAGGTTTATCACGGACATTTAACAAAGCAGTAACCTTACCTGTCTCAGTAGAAGTACTGTTATCTAGCTTAGTACCGGTTGTCTTTGTTGTACTCTTCAGATCAACATACTGCTTTGAAACCCAGCCTTCCCCAAAAGAAGCTTCAATTTTTAACCAGTTTTCATTTTCGGCAAGTACGGTGATAGCTTGTCCTTTATTTAAATTACCAATAATACGGAAGTTTGTTCCAGGACCAGAGCGGACTCGCAATTGATCCGTATTGGCTTCAGCCGTAGCTTTCATAGATGTCCCAGAAGCGGTTGCACTGCCTGTTTTTGTAACAAGCCAATCAGCAACCCAGCCAGTTTTCCCAATTGAAAGCTCAATTTCAATCCAATCGCCCTGTTCTTTCAAAAGTTTGAATTCTTCGCCCTTCTTTACCTGACTCACAAGCTTATAGCTTAATCCAGGTCCACTTCGGATATTCACCGTCTCAGCTGCAATCGTAATAGTAGCTTTTGATGCGGCCGATGTTTTTTCCATTGGTAAAAATCCTCCGAGAATCAAGGTGAAACACAATAGTAATAGGCTAATCTTTTTGGTCATCTACTCCCCCCTTACCACTTTCCTATTATTCTACCGTATATAGGACTGAAAATCATTCCTTTATTGTCAAAAAACGGGTAAAGTGAAAATCTCAAAACACATGAAAGTTTTTTAATCTGCTGGAAATAATAGTGATAGAAGATGAGAACGAGGTGAGTGTGATGAGAGCTAGTGAAAAGGGAATGAATGTTCAATCAATGGATAGCAGAATATTTGGGGTTGATTTCCATGATTTTATTCAAAAGGAACAGAATAATACCTCATATGAATTAGCGTCTGAATTTGGATTGACAATTGGTGATGTTAGAAAGTTGAAAAAACATTTAGAAAGAGGCTAAAACCTGCTTGACAACAGCATCAATGCTCCGTAATATAATATAAATATGAATAGTCATAACCAATGATGGAGCATAGTAGTTAAGCTAAAACATGAAAAGAGAAGAAATGTCCTGGGCTGAAAACATTTCTGCATGAACCTTAATGAATGAACACTCCGTAGGCTTCTCTCTGAAACAGCAAAACTCTAGTAGGAGAAGAACGTGAGCAGGCGTTAACTGTAAAAGAGGAAGTGCTGTTTTTAGCGCTTCAACTAGGGTGGCACCGCGGGATCTAAACTCTCGTCCCTTGTATTTAATACAAGGGATGGGAGTTTTTTTATTTTATAAAAAAATTATTATCCATTTACATAAGAAAATCGAAGGAGGAATTAGCCATGTCGATTAGCATTCCACGTGGTACTCAAGACATTCTGCCTGGCGAGGTAGAAAAATGGCAGCTGATTGAAGCCAAAGCGCGCGAGCTTTGTGAGAAATATCAATATCAAGAAATTAGGACGCCTATCTTTGAACATACCGATCTTTTTTTAAGAGGTGTAGGAGATACGACTGACATTGTTCAGAAGGAAATGTATACCTTCGAGGACCGCGGCGGAAGAAGCATCACACTTCGACCTGAGGGGACGGCAGCGGTTGTGAGATCATTCGTTGAAAAGAAAATGTTTGGTTATCCAAACCAGCCGGTGAAGCTTTATTATATGGGACCGATGTTCCGTTATGAACGTCCGCAGGCAGGCCGGTTCCGCCAGTTTGTACAGTTCGGAATCGAGGCGCTAGGCAGTAATGACCCGGCCATTGATGCAGAGGTTATCTCACTTGCCATGAACCTATATAAGGAAATGGGACTTAAGAAACTGAAGCTGGTAGTAAACAGCCTAGGGGATAAAGACAGCCGGACCGCTCACCGAAATGCATTAGTCGAGCACTTTAAACCGAGGATTAACGAATTTTGTCACGACTGTCAAAATCGTCTTGAAAAAAATCCATTGAGAATTTTGGACTGTAAGCAAGACCATAATCATGAGTTAATGAAATCTGCACCGTCCATCATTGATTACTTGAATGATTTTTCAAAAAGCTATTTTGAAAAATTACAGGCCTATTTAACACAATTAGATGTCCCGTTTGTTGTCGATCCGAACCTGGTTCGTGGTTTAGATTACTATAACCACACCGCATTTGAGATTATGAGTGATGCGGAAGGGTTTGGAGCGATTACTACCTTGTGCGGGGGCGGCAGATATAACGGCTTAGCGGAGGAAATCGGCGGACCGGAAACTCCGGGAATCGGGTTTGCGCTTAGTATTGAACGATTTATTGCTGCTCTGAAAGCCGAAGGAGTTGAGCTTGAGATCAATGAAGAGATCGATTGCTACCTAGCTGCATTAGGAGAAGAAGCGAAAGATTACACAGTGGGCCTCTTGCAGCAGCTGCGTTTGGCTGGTTTTTCTGCTGAGAGAGATTATATGGATCGAAAAATTAAAGCCCAGTTTAAAGCGGCCGATCGCCTTAAAGCAAAGTTTGTTGCTGTTCTTGGCGACGAGGAGCTGAAGAATAATAAAATCAATCTTAAAAATATGGCTACAGGTGAACAAGTTGAAGTAGACTTAGCAAATTTTGTACAGCAATTCAAAGAATTGAGAGGATAAGGAGCGATTTTAAAATGTACGGTAGAACATTTTTCTGCGGTGAGGTTCCTGAGACCGCAATTGGGGAAGTAGTAACATTAAAAGGCTGGGTTCAAAAACGTAGGGATTTAGGAGGTCTCATCTTCATCGACCTTCGTGACCGTACAGGAATTGTTCAGGTAGTTTTTAATCCTGATACATCAAAGGAAGCTTTGGAAATAGCTGAAAGCATTCGTAATGAATATGTTCTTGATATTCAAGGGAAAGTGGTTGCTCGTGAAGCTTCTACAATCAATCCAAACTTAAAAACGGGAACGATTGAAGTGTACGCTGAAAAAGTAACCATCATCAACGAGGCAAAAACACCTCCGTTTATGATCACGGATAAAACAGATGCTTCAGAAGATATCCGTCTAAAATACCGCTATTTAGATTTCAGACGTCCGGTGATCTTTGAAACATTAAAAATGCGCCACCAAGTAACAAAGCAAATCAGAGACTTCCTAGATTCTGAAGGCTTCTTAGATATCGAAACACCTATCTTGACAAAGAGTACACCGGAAGGCGCTCGTGACTACCTAGTGCCAAGCCGGGTACATCCTGGTGAGTTTTACGCACTGCCGCAATCACCGCAATTATTTAAGCAGCTGCTTATGGTCGGCGGCATTGAGCGCTATTATCAAATTGCCCGCTGTTTCCGTGATGAAGACTTGCGTGCAGACCGTCAGCCTGAATTTACCCAAATTGATATTGAAACAAGCTTCTTAAGTCAAGAAGATATCATGAGCATGATGGAAAAGATGATGACTGGATTAATGAAGGCAGTAAAAGGTATTGAAATTCCAGCAGCATTCCCAAGAATGTCTTATGATGAAGCCATGAGCCGCTATGGTTCTGACAAGCCGGATACGCGTTTTGGTCTTGAGCTTGTTGACCTTTCGGAGATTGTACAAAATTCTGGCTTTAAAGTATTTTCCGCTGCAGTTGCCAATGGCGGGCAAGTGAAGGCAATCAATGTTAAAGGTGCTGCTGACAAGTATTCACGCAAGGATATTGATGCGTTAACAGAGTTTGTTGCGGTGTATGGTGCAAAGGGCTTAGCATGGCTTAAAGTGGATGCAGAAGGACTTAAAGGACCAATTGCTAAATTCTTTGCTGGTGAAGAAGCAAATGCTCTGGTTACTGCGTTAGAGGCAGCTGACGGTGACTTATTGTTATTTGTTGCGGATAAGAAGAATGTTGTTGCAGATGCCCTTGGTGCTCTGAGAATGAAGCTTGGTAAAGAATTAGAATTAATTGACTATAGTGTGTTCCATTTCTTATGGGTAACGGATTGGCCGCTTCTAGAGTATGATGAGGAGGAAGGCCGTTATTATGCGGCACATCATCCATTTACGATGCCAGTTAGAGAAGACCTTGAATATTTGGATACTGACCCATCAAAAGTCCGTGCCCAAGCCTATGACCTTGTTCTGAACGGTTATGAACTTGGCGGCGGTTCATTAAGAATTTTTGAACGTGATATTCAGGAAAAAATGTTCAGTATTCTTGGCTTCACTCCAGAGGAAGCTAGGGAGCAATTTGGATTCTTATTAAATGCATTTGAATATGGTACACCACCGCATGGCGGAATTGCGCTTGGCTTAGACCGTCTCGTTATGCTGCTTGCTGGCAGCACAAACTTAAGGGATACGATCGCGTTTCCGAAGACAGCTAGTGCAAGCTGTTTATTGACAAATGCGCCGGGAGAAGTATCAGAGGCACAATTAAAAGAACTCAATTTGTCACTAAATCTACCAAATAAAGGGCAATGAAACGCTTTCATAACTACTTGATGGGCAATTGATTTTATGTTATTATAAAACCAATCAATAAGTGTCCTGAAATGTGCGTTGTATTACCTAACTTTTGACCAACATTATTTCTTCGGGAGTTTTTAGTTTCTTGGTTGCGTAAATGCCCCAACCTATACGGTAAAAGGGACTTACAGACACCAAGAACAGGACACCCACCTGCTGAGTGCGGGATCAAAAGAAGGAAATAAGAGCGACGGCATCATTGGGACCCTTATAAAAATAGTCTCCTGCATAGCAGGGGGCTATTTTTATTGTGCATGAGACGGAGTGCAGCCCCCAGAAAGCCAATTTTTAATACAATTCCTATTAGGATACTTGTTTTTATACATAGGTATGTTATATTTTTTTAGGGTAAATGATAATGATAGGTAAAAAATGAATTCGAACTGAAATATGGAGGATCTTATGCTGCATCAATTTTCTCGTAATGAACTTGCCATTGGCAAAGAAGGTTTAGATAAAATGAAAAACAGCACGGTTGCTGTTCTAGGAATTGGAGGCGTCGGTTCCTTTGCTGCTGAAGCACTAGCCCGTTCGGGTGTTGGCCGCTTAGTGCTAATTGATAAAGATGATGTTGATATTACCAATGTAAACCGCCAGCTCATTGCTCTTCTTTCAACAGTTGGTAAACCGAAAGTGGACATTATGAAGGAGCGAATCAAGGATATCAATCCTGAATGTGAAGTAATTGCCTTGAAAATGTTTTATACAGAAGAAACATATGAGCAGGTATTTAGCTATGGTCTGGATTTTGTTGTGGATGCCTCAGATACAATTATTTATAAAATTCACTTGATGAAAGAGTGTTTGAAAAGAAAAATTCCGATTATTTCGAGCATGGGTGCTGCTAATAAAATGGATCCAACACGCTTCCGCATTGCTGATATCTCAAAAACTCACACAGATCCACTAGCAAAGGTCATTCGAACGAAGCTTCGTAAAGACCGAATCCTGAAGGGAATTCCGGTTGTCTTTTCTGATGAAAGTCCGATTGTGATTCGTGAGGATGTTCGAAAAGAAGTGGGAAATGAAAATGCTCCTATTCGTAAGGCTCAAATGCCACCATCGTCAAATGCCTTCGTACCGTCTGCATGCGGACTCATTATGGCAAGCTATGTCGTACGAGAAATCCTCTCAGACATCAAAATTAACCGCGTATCTGATGAAAAAAAATAGATCAAGAATCCCGGACATCACTGTTCGGGATTTTTTTATCATCTCCCGACAGAAGACTCCCACCTCAAGGAATGAGAAGGGCGTAGCCCAATGAGTAGGCGGGAGATGAATGTCGATTGGCGTTAGCCAAAACTCCCTCACTATGATACAATAAGAACGAGTGTTCCGATACAAGGTGAGGTGAAATTTGTGTTAAGATATAAAGCCTTTAAATTTAGGATCTATCCTAATAAAAATCAGAGTGAACTCATTAATAAGACCATTGGCTGCTCAAGGTTTGTTTTCAACTTCTTTTTAGGTAAACAAAAAGAAAAAGATGCTTATTGGTCTATCGTTGAAGAAATGGTCCAAAACGGCCAATTTCCAGCAAACAACTGGAAAGGAACATGCTTAAATAAATTCGATACAGTTAAATCACTACCCGAATTAAAGAAGCAGTATCCTTTTTTAAAGGAAGTAGATAGCATTGCTTTGCAAAAGTCTGTTGAAAACTTAGCTGATTCTTATTCTCGCTATTACAAAAAACAAAACAAACAACCTCGATTTAAGTCTAAAAAGAACCCCATACAATCTTACACAACCAAGCATACGAACGGAAATATCACAGTCTTTGAAAATAAAATTCAATTACCGAAACTTGGTCTTATTCGTTTTGCGAAAAGTCGTGAAGTAAAAGGCCGAATTATGAGTGCAATCATAAGGAGGAACCCTTCAGGTAAATATTTTGTTTCTCTAGCAACGGAAACAGAGGTGATAGAATTACCTAAAACCCAATCGGCTATTGGCATTGATATGGGCTTAAAGGACTTTGCTACTCTGTCTGATGGAAAAGTCTACTCCAATCCAAAGTTTTTCCGTACCTTAGAAACAAAATTAATAAAAGCACAGAGAATCATGAGTAGGCGAATCTTAGGCGGTGCGAACTGGTACAAGGCAAAAATTAAAGTAGCACGCATTCATGAAAAGATAGCAAACGGAAGAAAAGATTACTTAGACAAGATTTCAACCGATATTGTCAAAAACCACGACATCATCGGTATGGAAAACTTGTCGGTATCCAATATGCTAAAGAATCATAACCTTGCAAAGGCGATTAGTGAAGTATCATGGTCGCAATTCAAAACAATGATTGAATACAAAGCGAAATGGTATGGAAAACAAGTCGTGATTGTCGCAACAAACTTCCCTTCCAGTCAACTTTGTTCTCGTTGCGGCTATAAAAACAAAGACGTTAAAAATCTCGGATTGCGTGAATGGGATTGTTCGAAGTGCAATGCCCATCATCATAGGGATATTAATGCAGGATTAAATCTTAAAAATGAAGCTATAAGACTTCTAACCGCAGGAACTGCGGGGATCGCCTAATCAAAATCAGCCGATAGGCTGGTGTTCTTAGGAATCCCCCACTTCAAATTTTCGTTAGAAAATTAAGTGGTGGGTAGTTCAAAAGGAAAATTTGCCTATTATAAGGTACACTTTAAGCAAGAGGAAGCTGTAATGAAAGGAGTAATACGTTGGAATCGATTATTACACTAAAAGACGTTACTAAAGTAATCAAAGGCAGAACCATTATAGATAATATTAGTTTTGATGTTTATAAAGGAGAGGTTTTCGGTTTCCTTGGCCCAAATGGTGCTGGGAAAACGACCACCATTCGAATGATTGTCGGACTCATGGGCATTACCTCCGGCGATATTATCATTGATGGTTCAAGTATCAAAACCAAGTTTGAAGATGCGGTGAGACCGATTGGGGCAATCGTTGAAAATCCTGAAATGTACAAATTCTTAAGCGGGCAGCAAAACCTTGTTCATTATGCTCGGATGACAAAAGGAATCACGAACGAAAAAATCAAAGAAGTAGTGGAGCTCGTTGGCTTAACTGACCGGATCCATGATAAGGTGAAAACTTACTCTTTGGGAATGAGACAGAGATTAGGCTTAGCTCAGTGTTTATTACATGATCCAAAGGTGCTCATTTTAGATGAGCCAACCAACGGTTTAGACCCTGCCGGTATAAGAGAAATCCGTGACCATATCCGTTTTCTTGCAAGAGAAAAAGGGATGGCAGTTATTGTTTCGAGCCACATGCTTTCAGAAATGGAAATGATGTGTGACCGGATTGGCATTATTCAAAAAGGAAAACTGATCGATGTCCAGCTGGTAGAAGATTTTGTACAAGGGAAGGACGCACGATTTGAATTTGAGTTGCTGCCGATTGACAAGGCGATGCAAGTCCTGCAAACCAATTATCCTTCTATTACTGCTGGTCCTTCTCGAAACGGTATTACTGCTGAAATTGCGAAGGGAGAAGTGCCTAAGCTTGTTAACTTGTTTGTTTCAGAGGAAATCCAAATTTTTGCCATAAAGGAAGTTTCAAAAACATTGGAAGACCGCTTCCTTGAAGTAACAGGAGACAAGGGGGTAGAGGGTAATGTTTAATTTAATTTGAAATGAATGGATGAAAATCTTCAGAAGAACGGGAACGTATGTCATGGTTGGAATGGTCTTGCTGATTATTGCAGTCAGCAGCGGGTTTATTAAATACCAAGACGTAAGTGCAATCCCCAATCAGGAAGAAGGAAATTGGAAACAGGTGCTTCAGCAGGAGAATCAAGCATTACAAAGGCAGCTGGAATCAAGTCCGGTGAAGATGGAGCAGGATTATTATAAACAGCAAATCGCGATCAATGAATATCGGATCGAGAACGACATCCCTTTTCGGGAAAAATATAATGTCTGGACGTTTGTTAAAGAAAGCTCTGAGTTAATTATATTAGCTGGAGTGTTTACCATTATTGTTTCCTCAGGGATTGTCGCCAGCGAGTTTAACTGGGGAACAATTAAGCTATTATTAATCCGTCCCATTAATCGAACGAAGATTTTATTATCAAAATATATAACCGTCTTATTATTTGCTTTATTTATGTTAATCGTTTTGTTTGGGTTTTCCGCTCTTGTCGGAGTAATCCTTTTTGGAGCACCAGCGAACCCGCTTCCTTATTTAAATTATGTGGATGGAAAAGTTGTAGAGCAAAACATCGTGGTTCATTTATTCATTCACTATGGGCTGAGCTCAGTTGAAATGATCATGCTTGCGACCATGGCGTTCATGATTTCATCTGTTTTTAGAAGCGGCTCGATTGCGATTGGGTTGTCATTATTTTTAATGTTTACCGGTTCCACCTTTACTGCGATTATTTCATTGAGATATGATTGGGCTAAATACAGCTTGTTTGCTAATACCAATCTAGTGCAGTATGTAGAAGGTGCTCCACTTGTAGAGGGGATGACCATGTCCTTCTCCCTTATCGTGCTGCTTATCTACTTCTTAATTTTTCAGCTGCTCGCCTTCCTTGTATTTAAAAAGCGCGATGTAGCAGCTTAGCCTACAAAAAAACCTCCAGCAGTAATGCAGGAGGTTATTTTTTTTTCGTCAGCTTTTCATAGACCATGGCTAGTGCTTGTTCAAATTTACCGGTTTTCTTAGGTGTATAGTATTTCTTGTGCTTCAACCGGTCTGGCAGGTACTGCTGTCGTACCCAGCCTGATTCATAATCATGTGGAAATAAGTAATTAATGCCTCTGCCGAGTTCCTTCGCCCCTTTATAGTGGGCATCGCGCAAATGATCAGGAACTTCACCGATCATGCCTTTTTGAATATCAGCCAAAGCAGCATCAATCGCTGAGATGGCTGAGTTTGATTTCGGTGATAAGCATAATTCAATTACAGCATTTGCAAGTGGGATTCTCGCCTCTGGAAAGCCGATTCTTTCACAGGTTTCAATCGCTGCTAACGTTCTAGCTCCCGCTTGTGGATTAGCCAGACCTACATCTTCATAGGCAATCACCAGCAGTCTGCGGCTAATACTGAACAGGTCGCCTGCTTCTATTAATCTTCCAAGATAATGGAGGGCTGCATTCACATCACTTCCGCGAATCGATTTTTGAAATGCGGATAGCACGTCATAATGACCATCTCCATCGTTATCTGACACAATACTCTTCTTTTGCATACACTCTTCAGCAATTTGGAGATTAATGTGAGTAATGCCTTCTTCGTCTTGGTCAGTAGAAAGAACAGCAAGCTCAAGGGCATTTAATGAACTTCTAACGTCACCATTTGTGGCTTCAGCAAAATGCTGCAATGCCTCTTCTGAAATCTCAATTTTTTCTTTACCAAAACCCCGTTCCTCATCATCAATCGCCCGGAGTAAGGCTAGCTTTATTTCGTCCGCCGTAAGCGGCTTTAGTTCGAAAATTTGGCACCTGCTTCGGATTGCGGGATTAATGGCGTGATACGGGTTGCTCGTTGTGGCTCCAATTAAGGTGATCATGCCATTCTCTAAATAAGGGAGGAGAAAATCTTGTTTTCCCTTATCAAGACGATGAACTTCGTCTAACAATAAAATGACCTTCCCAGACATTTTTGCCTCAGCTGCAACAATTTCCATGTCCTTCTTATTATTCGTGACAGCATTCAGCGTCCGAAAGGCGTATTGCGTGCTGCCGGCAATTGCACTGGCAATGGAAGTTTTCCCGATGCCAGGGGGTCCATAAAGAATCATAGATGTTAGCTGTTTAGCCTTTACCATTCGGGCAATAATTTTATCATCTGCTACAAGATGCTGTTGTCCGACAACTTCTTCAATTGTCCTAGGCCGCATTCGAAATGCGAGTGGTTTTTGCTGCATAACAATCTCTCCACATATAGAAATGACTTGATTCTACTCTACCATTTTCTCTTCAAAAAGCATATTAAAGTACAATATGCTATAATAGCTAATGCCTATCAAGTTACTGTGTATTTAACATCAAATAAAAATTTTTAAAATATAAAGAGGTGCTGTAAAATGAGAATTTCTACAAAGGGAAGGTACGGTCTTACGATTATGATCGAACTGGCAAAAAATCATGGTGAAGGTCCAACATCACTAAAAGCGATTGCCCAGGCTAACCAATTATCAGAGCATTATCTTGAGCAATTAATCGCACCCTTACGAAACGCTGGCCTAGTAAAAAGTATCCGCGGAGCTTACGGCGGTTATATACTTGCAGATGAACCGACTAGCATTACCGCTGGCGATGTTATTCGTGTCCTCGAAGGACCAATTACCCTTGTCGAAGGAATTGAAGATGAGGAGCCGGCACAGCGTGAACTTTGGATCCGCATCCGGGATGCCATCAAAGGGGTACTCGACAATACAACGCTTGAAGACCTTTCTAGCCACAGCGAAGACGGCGAAGTAGACGGTTATATGTTTTATATTTAATGGTTATGTATAATAAGGATTATTTAGATTGAAGGTGGAAATATGGAACGGATTTATCTCGACCATGCGGCTACAAGTCCGATGCGGCCTGAGGTCATTGAAAAAATGATGCTTGTAATGAACAATACCTATGGAAATCCCTCAAGTATCCATTCATTTGGCAGGGAAGCACGGCACTATATTGACCAAGCACGAGAAACCCTGGCTCGCAGTATCGGGGCTAGTGTTAACGAAATTGTTTTCACTAGCGGTGGGACAGAAGCTGATAATATGGCCTTATTTGGAGTTGCTGAAAGCTATCAACAAAACGGAAAGCATATTATCACAACCGAAAGTGAGCATCACGCTGTTCTTCATGCTTGTCAGAGACTTGAGAAACAGGGATATGAGGTAACCTATTTATCAGTTGACGAAAGTGGGATCATTAGATTTGATGAATTGCGTGCTTCACTCCGAGAGGACACCATTTTAGTATCAATTATGTTCGGCAACAACGAAGTGGGAACCATCCAGCCGATTAAGGAAATTGGACTGCTTTTAAAAGACCACCAAGCAAAATTTCATACGGATGCTGTTCAAGCATATGGGTTGGAGCAAATCAATGTGAATGAGTTAGCGATCGATTTACTTTCTGTCTCAGCTCATAAAATTAATGGTCCTAAGGGAATTGGTTTTTTATATGCAAGAGATTCAGTGAAGCTGCAGCCGCGAATTTTTGGCGGTGACCAAGAACGAAAAAGGCGTGCCGGTACGGAAAATGTCGCATCGATTGTCGGCTTCCAAGAGGCTGTGAAAATTGCAGAAGAAGAGCGGATTTCAAAGAGAGAACAGTTTCTTAGCTACAAACAATTACTTGTACAGCACTTAACTGAGCAAGGGGTAGAGTTTCAGATAAACGGAACGCTTGAAATATCTTTACCGCATGTATTAAACTTAAGCTTTCCAGGAACAAATGTGGAAGCAATGCTTGTCAATCTAGATTTAGCAGGTATTGCCGTTTCAAGTGGATCTGCTTGTACGGCTGGTTCGGTTGAGCCTTCCCATGTCTTGGTTGCCATGTTTGGAAAAGACTCAGATCGATTACTTAATTCGATCCGGTTTAGCTTCGGTTTCTCTACAACTAGAGACCAAATCATAAAAGCGGCCGAGGAGACAGCAAAAATAGTCAATCGTCTGAAAAAATAAATGCAAGGAATGTTAGATTAAGAGAGGTGAAATATTTCATGGAAAGAAAAGCTCCAGAAGAAACAAGGGTTGTTGTCGGTATGTCAGGAGGAGTTGACTCCTCAGTCGCTGCGCTGCTTTTAAAACAGCAGGGGTATGATGTGATCGGAATCTTTATGAAAAACTGGGATGATACCGATGAAAACGGCGTTTGTACCGCAACCGAGGATTATAACGATGTCATTCGTGTATGCAATCAAATTGGCATTCCGTATTATGCTGTTAATTTCGAAAAGCAATATTGGGATAAGGTATTTACGTATTTCTTAGATGAATATAGAGCTGGTAGAACTCCAAACCCTGATGTAATGTGTAACAAGGAAATTAAATTTAAAGCATTTCTTGAGCATGCGATGAACCTGGGTGCAGATTATTTGGCAACAGGTCACTATGCACAGGTAGAATTCCGTGATGGTGAATACAAAATGCTTCGCGGCTTAGATGAAAATAAAGACCAAACATATTTTCTGAATCAGCTGTCTCAAGACCAGCTTAGCAAGGTCATGTTCCCAATCGGCAATCTTGAAAAGCCTCGAGTTAGAGAAATAGCTAAGGAAGCAAATCTTGCTACGGCAACGAAAAAGGATAGTACAGGAATTTGTTTTATCGGAGAGCGGAACTTTAAGGAATTCTTAGGTCAATATCTCCCAGCGCAGCCAGGAACCATGGAGACGCTTGAAGGTGTTGTGATGGGGAAGCACGAAGGTTTAATGTACCATACAATTGGTCAACGCCATGGATTGGGAATCGGTGGATCCGGTGAACCGTGGTTTGCTATTGGTAAGGATTTAAAACGAAATGTTTTATATGTTGGGCAAGGTTTTCATAATGAAAAGCTCTACTCCGATTCGCTTATTGCTGTTGATGTAAACTGGGTCTCTGATCATGAGAAACCAGTAGAATTCCAATGTACAGCAAAATTCCGCTACCGTCAGGAAGACCACAAAGTAACGGTAAGACTTCTAGAGGACAAAAAGGTCGAAGTGCTTTTTGCTGAATCAACTCGGGCGATTACTCCGGGACAAGCTGTTGTTTTTTACAATGGCGACGAATGTCTTGGCGGTGGTACGATTGATGAAGTGTATAAAGGTGACAAGAGACTGACATATGTAGGGTAAACTGCCCCTGATTCCGAAACGGAGTCAGGGATTTTTAACGATATCATAGGAATGTATATTGCCAAATAGAATCAATGCGAAATATGTTATACTCTCAATTAGAACGGAGTGATGAAGAAATGGATAAAAACCAATTAGGTGTTCAATACATGCAAGAAGGTAAGTGGGAAGAGGCAGCAAAAATCTTCAATGAATTGATTGAAGAAAACCCGGCTGACGCCATTGCCTATATCAATTTTGGAAACGTACTATCTGCTGTAGGCGATGATGATAAAGCGTTGAAATTTTATGAGCGTGCCATTCAATTAGACGATTCAGCGGCAGCCGCTTATTATAGTGCGGGAAATATCTATTTTAGCAACGATCAATTAGACCAAGCTAAGAAGATGTTCGAGACAGCCATGAAAAAAGGATTAGAAACAAGTGATAATTACTTTATGTTGGGGTTAACGCTTGTTCAGATGGAACAGGGGAAATTTGCTCTTCCTTATTTACAAAGAAGTGTTGAACTGAGTGAAGACGATGCTGAAGCACGTTTTCAATATGGGCTTTGTCTTGCACAGCTTGAGCTGATCGAGGAAGCGATTGTTCAATTAGAAAAATGTGTAGAATTGGACTCGGAGCATTCGGATGCCTATTATAATTTAGGCGTTTGTTATGCCTTCAAGGAAAACGGAGCGAAAGCATTGGAGATGTTCAACCAAGCGCTTGAAATTCAGCCCGATCACCTACTGGCAGGTCATGCGAAGAAACTAATCGAAACTAATAATTAATATAAGGCCGTAAATGAAAGGAGGGAGTTACATGGACAAGCAGGAATCGCTCGATTTGTTTGCCGAACAGGGGAAATATGTAAAAGGAAAACATCTTGTCACGATCTTTCATAATGAGCAAAACTTATATTCAGTTCTAAGAATTCGTGTTGAAGAAACGAACGATGATTATACAGATAAAGAAGCAGTCATCACTGGATATTTTCCAAAAATTCATGAGCAGGAGACCTATATCTTCTTTGGTGAATTTAAGGATCACCCAAAATTCGGCCTTCAATTCCAAACGAATCATTTCCGTAAGGACATTCCGCAAACAAAGCAGGGGGTTATTTCTTACCTATCAAGTGAAATGTTTAAAGGTATTGGTAAAAAGACAGCTGAAAATATCGTGACCACTTTAGGTGAAAATGCCATCTCAAAAATACTCAATCAGCCTTCCCTGCTTGATTCGATCCCAAAGCTCCCTCCTGATAAGGCGAAATTGCTTTATGACACGCTAATGGAGCATCAAGGTCTTGAACAGGTTATGGTGGCTTTAAACCAGTATGGTTTTGGACCACAGATTTCCATGCGGATTTACCAAGTGTACAAAGATGATACGCTTGAAATCATACAAAAAAATCCGTATCAGTTAGTCGAGAGTATCGAAGGTATTGGGTTTGGCCGGGCAGATGAGCTTGGGTACCAACTTGGGATTTCAGGGAATCATCCAGATCGGATTAAGGCGGCTTGCTTGTATACACTAGAAAGTGAGAGCATGCAGGCTGGACATGTCTATATATTTGTCGAGGATTTGCTTGTTCAGGTGCAAAGACTTCTTGAAGAAAATAAGCGAGATCAAATTGAGTTTATTGATATTAGCAATGAACTCATTAAGCTTGAGGAAGAGGGAAAAGTAATAGGGGAAGACAAGCGTGTCTATTTACCGTCTCTCTACTTTGCTGAAAAAGGACTAGTCACGAGTATCAATCGGATCCTTGAACAAACAGAATACCAAGATCAATTCCCAGAGTCTGAATTCCTGCTAGCACTTGGTGATCTGGAGGAAAGAATAAAGGTTCAATATGCACCAACCCAAAGAGAAGCGATTCAAACGGCGTTAATGTCACCAATGCTGATTTTGACAGGCGGTCCAGGTACGGGGAAGACTACTGTTATTAAGGGGATTGTTGAACTATATGCTGAACTGCATGGCTGCTCTTTAGACCCGAAAGATTATCAGAAAAAGAATGAGCCATTTCCGTTTTTGCTCGCTGCGCCAACAGGCAGAGCAGCCAAAAGAATGAGTGAATCGACGGGACTGCCCGCAGTAACGATTCATCGCTTACTTGGGTTTAACGGGACAGAAGGCTTTGATCATAATGAAACAAGCCCTTTAGAGGGAAAAATCATCATTGTGGATGAAACCTCCATGCTTGATATATGGCTTGCTAATCAGTTATTTAAGGCCTTGCCTGAAAATATCCAAGTCATTTTAGTTGGTGATGAGGACCAGCTTCCTTCCGTTGGCCCTGGTCAAGTATTAAAGGATTTGCTTCAATCAGAGCGAGTTCCAACAGTAAGACTAACGGATATCTATCGGCAAGCTGAAGGTTCGTCGATTATCGAACTCGCTCATGAGATAAAAAAAGGATATTTGCCGCCTGATATTACCATGAAGCAGAGAGATCGTTCTTTTATTAGATGTTCTACTCCGCAAATTGCTCAGGTTGTTGAGAAAGTAGCGGAAAATGCCAAAAGCAAAGGTTATACAGCAAGGGATATTCAGGTTCTTGCGCCGATGTATAAAGGTCCAGCAGGAATTGATCGCTTAAATAGCTTGCTTCAAGAAATTTTTAATCCGAATCCAGATGGCTCTCGAAAAGAGATTGCTTATGGTGAAGTGAAATATCGGATCGGTGATAAGGTTCTTCAGCTTGTGAATCAGCCTGAAAAGAATGTGTTTAATGGCGATATTGGAGAAATTGTTTCCATCTTTTATGCCAAGGAAAATACAGAAAAACAGGATATGATTTTGATTTCCTTTGAAGGTAATGAAGTAACGTATACAAAGCAGGACTTGAATCAAATCACACTTGCCTATTGCTGCTCCGTACATAAGTCCCAAGGCAGTGAGTTCCCGATTGTCATTTTGCCGATAACAAGAAGCTATTACCGGATGTTGCGAAGAAATCTTATTTACACCGCCATTACAAGAAGTAAACAATCATTAATTATTTGCGGGGAAGAGGATGCCCTCCGAATGGGAATTGAAAGGGCAGATGAGCAAAGCAGGCTAACCACTTTATGCCAAAAACTACAAGAAACCATTGCCCAGAAGCAGGATAACCAACCACAAAATGAGGCTGGTGAGGAGTTAAACCCTGAAGAACGATTAATGCAAGTGGACCCCATGATTGGAATGGAAAACGTTACACCTTATGATTTCCTAACAATTGACTGAAACTATAACTGTTCACAGGAGGTGGGACACTCTGCGAACATTTTCTTTATTAAAGGGGCAGCCTGTTTATGAAACGGTCAGTGGCACGAAAATCGGCGAAGTTACTGACCTTTGTATTACAAAAAGCGGCATGGTAAAAGGCCTTTTAGTTAAAAAAGGCGTATTCTTCAAACAAACCTATTTTTTGGACATTCACGATGTATCGTCTTTTGGCTGGGATGGAGTTATGATTGAAGACCATGACCATTTAGCAAAATGTAAAACAGCTCCGGAATATACCCTTGCACACCAGCATTCTTTAAATGGAAAAATGATTTTATCCAAAAGCGGAGAATCTCTGGGATTGTTAGAGGATGTATATTTTCAGGAAGAATTGGGCACAATCGTAGGGTACGAAACAACGGATGGTTTCTTTTCGGATATAACAGAAGGGAAACAAGTGATACAATCTCGGAAGCCCCCTGCGATTGGAAAAGATGCCATCATCGTAGACGTATCTGAAAACTTGCCATATAGCGACCTCCTAGATGGTCCTAAAGGTTAGTTGATTAAGTTAGAAAGGTGATTTCTAACTAGCGAATCATACGTGAGGTGTCTTTCCATGTTAAAGTGTCCCAATTGTCAAAGTAAAGATATTGGTAAGATCGGTATCAACCAATATTATTGCTGGAATTGTTTTATCGAATTGTCACTTGGTAAAGGAATTATCAATACCCACCAGGTCGAAGAAGACGGTACACTCAGTTCATTAGATGACTTGTTTGAAGAAGAACAACGTCGTTACACCCTATAAGAAGCGAACTCGGCTTTCTGCCGTGAGCTAGACAGTTAGAAAAGCTTTATCAAACTAACTAAAGAGGTGAGACGTAATGAACAAAATGATGACTTCAGCAATTGCGTTAGGTGTTGGTGTGGCGGCTTATAGTATGGCACAGAGAAATAATATGATGTCGGGTCGTCAAATGAGAAGAATGACAAGAAAAGTAAAACGAGCTTTATTTTAAAACCAGCTCCCCCCTCATATGTGAGGGGGGATTTTAGCATCTGTGAATAATTCGACCAAATGTCTCCAAGACTAAAATCATAAAGGAGGCAGTACGTTGGATATTCGGATGAAATGGTTTTATCGAATTGGCTTTTTGCTTCTTTTACTATTTGCCATTTATATTTTCTTTAAAATTCGGTTTGTCTGGCTCCCCGTAGTACAAATCGTATTCATTGTCCTCCTTCCGTTTTTAATTGGAGGATTTATTACCTATCTCTTACATCCAATTGTTGAAAAACTGCATGATAAGGGACTCCACCGCGGGTTAGCTATTTTTTTCATTTACATTTTATTTTTTGGGGGTCTTGGATTCGCTCTTTATAAAGGGATTCCTATCTTTATTGCACAATTAAGGGATCTTGCCGAAAGTGCCCCCTTACTCGCAGAGCATTACCGGGAATATCTTAATGAGCTGCAAACGCACACACGTCAGTGGCCAGATGGTCTACAGGAAAAATTGAATGACGGTGTTAATGCATTTGAGAATAAGTTAGATTCCCTGCTCACTATTATTATTGACACCCTGCTGAACTTCTTAAATTCTGCACTGATCATTATGATTATTCCGTTTATTGCCTTTTATATGTTAAAGGATTTTCCTTTAATCAAGCGTGCTGTGTGGTATATGACCCCTAAAAAATGGAGGCATTCAGGTGCACGTTTTCTTAGGGAACTCGATGTGTCACTAGGAAGCTACATTCGGGGCCAGCTGCTGGTATGTGCGATTATCGGCAGTTTATCTGCATTGTTGTTTTGGATTTTTGACTTAAAGTATCCGCTGCTACTAGGATTGATTATAGCGGCAACGAATGTCATTCCCTATTTTGGGCCAATCATTGGTGCTGTTCCAGCGGTAATCATCGCAGCTACTTCATCAGTGAAATTAGTGATTATTACTTTGGTCATTGTTTTTAGCCTGCAATTCTTAGAAGGGAATATATTATCGCCCTATATTGTAGGGAGAAGTCTGCATATGCACCCGTTAATGATTATGTTCGCACTAACCGCCGGCGGGGAAATGGGAGGGATCATCGGAATGATTCTCGGTGTCCCGGTCCTTGTTGTATTAAAAGTAGCGGTTATTCATGCTAAAAATCACTTTTCACCATCTTAGAATTATACCGCTTTCAATGATTGACAAACGTTTTACGTGTAGCTATAATCCACATATAGAATATTGTACTAAAATGTTGAAGGAATAAGTATGTTATAGCCCATCTTCAAGAGAGGGACCTCCACGGCTGAAAGAGGTTCTAGATGAAGGATAACAGAAAGCTAATCCAGAGTGCAGCTAATCACTGCCGTTGTTGCCGCGTTAAGGCATTTTTGAGAGGTGGATACATAAGCTTTTTGTGTTCATAATCAGGGTGGTACCGCGAGAGTTGCTCTCGTCCCTGTTAGGGGATGAGGGCTTTTTTGTATTCTTTTTTAAAATGGACTTAAATATTATAGGAGGCGTATAGCTATGAAAAATTTAACTGGTTCACAAATACGTAAGTTGTTTTTAGACTTTTTCCAGGAAAAAGGACATGCTATTGAACCGAGTGCATCTCTTGTTCCCCATGAGGATCCGACCTTACTTTGGATCAACAGTGGTGTAGCAACATTAAAGAAATATTTTGATGGTCGTGTCATCCCTGCCAACCCGAGAATTACCAATGCACAAAAATCAATTCGAACAAACGATATTGAAAACGTAGGGAAAACAGCACGCCATCATACCTTCTTTGAAATGCTCGGCAATTTCTCAATCGGCGAATATTTCAAGGAAGAAGCAATTGAATGGGCTTGGGAGTTCTTAACCGATAAAAAATGGATCGGCTGGGATCCGGAACTTCTCTCCGTAACCATCCATCCAGAAGATCATGAAGCATTTGATCTTTGGAATAAAAAAATTGGAATTCCAGAGGAGCGTATTATTCGGCTTGAAGGGAACTTCTGGGATATTGGTGAAGGTCCAAGTGGTCCAAATACGGAGATTTTCTATGATCGTGGACCAGAGTATGGGGATGACCCGAATGACCCGGAATTATATCCAGGTGGAGAAAATGAACGCTATCTCGAAGTATGGAATTTAGTATTCTCACAATTCAACCATAATCCAGATGGAACCTATTCTCCACTTCCAAAGAAGAACATTGATACCGGCATGGGGCTTGAGAGAATGGCCTCTGTTGTTCAAAACGTACCAACAAACTTTGATACTGATCTTTTCATGCCGATCATTCGTGCCACAGAAGAAATCTCTGGGGTAACTTACGGGGCAAATAAAGAGAAGGATGTTGCTTTTAAAGTCATTGCTGACCATATTCGTACCGTTGCATTTGCTGTCGGAGATGGCGCCCTGCCATCGAATGAAGGCCGAGGATATGTATTGCGCCGTCTTCTCCGCCGTGCTGTCCGCTATGCAAAGCAAATTAACATTCATCGCCCATTCATGTTCGAACTAGTACCAGTTGTCGGTGAAATTATGGCTGACTTCTACCCTGAGGTAAAGGAAAAAACCTCTTTTATCCAAAAAGTAATGAAGAACGAAGAAGAGCGTTTCCATGAAACCCTTCATGAAGGCCTTGCTATTTTAGGCAGTGTAATAAAAAGGGAAAAAGAAAAGAATAGCTCAGTTATATCAGGTGCTGATGTGTTCCGTCTTTACGACACGTATGGGTTCCCAGTTGAATTGACCGAAGAATATGCGGAAGAAGAAGGAATGACGGTTGATCATGAGGGCTTTGAAGCAGAAATGGAACTGCAGCGTGAACGTGCACGTGCTGCTCGCCAGGATGTAGATTCGATGCAGGTTCAAGGTGGAGTACTTGGCGACCTTAAGGTGGCAAGTGAATTTATCGGTTATAATCAGCTCCAAGCAGAGTCAACAGTTGTTAGCATTGTGCAACATGGTGAATTAATTGATGAGGCACAAGCTGGGGAAGAAATTCAATTAATCCTTGATAGAACACCATTCTATGCTGAAAGCGGCGGGCAAATTGCTGACCGTGGTTTATTAGAGGCTGACGGAGTATCTGTCCTCATTAAGGATGTTCAAAAAGCTCCTAACGGACAGAACCTTCATAAGGCAGTCGTTCAAACAGGTACCTTAACAACAAATACAAAGGTGACCGCGAAGGTTAACCAAGAAAATCGTGTACAAATCATCAAGAATCACACAGCTACCCATTTACTGCATCAAGCATTAAAGGATATTTTAGGTCCACATGTTAATCAAGCTGGATCACTTGTTGAACCTGACAGACTTCGTTTTGACTTCTCGCACTTTGGTCAAGTGAAACCGGAAGAATTAGAAGAAATTGAAAAAATCGTTAACGAAAAGATTTGGAGAAATATCGAGGTTGATATTAGCTTAAAGCCAATTGCTGAAGCAAAGGAAATGGGGGCAATGGCTCTCTTTGGAGAAAAATACGGTGAAATTGTCCGTGTTGTTAAAGTGGGCGATTATAGTCTTGAGCTTTGCGGTGGCTGTCATGTGCCAAATACTTCTGTCATTGGTTTGTTCAAAATTGTTTCAGAGAGTGGAATTGGTGCAGGAACTAGAAGGATTGAGGCGGTTACGGGTGAATCTGCCTATCAGCTTTTAAACGACCAGGTGGGCTTATTAAAGGAAGCAGCTGAAAAGCTTAAAACGAATCCGAAAGAGATTGTTAACCGCATTGAAGTGTTGATGACTGAAATGAGACAGCTTCAACGTGAAAACGAATCTCTTGCTAGCAAGCTTGGAAATATTGAAGCAGGTAACCTTGTTTCAAAAGCAAAGGAAATTGATGGAGTAACAGTCTTAGCTGCTAGAGTGCAGGCAGCTGATATGAATAATCTAAGAAATATGGCAGATGACTTGAAGCAGAAGCTTGGTTCAGCTGTCATCTTGCTCGGCAGTGCAAACGAGGGGAAAGTAAACTTGATTTCTGCTATAACAAAGGATTTAATTGATAAGGGATACCATGCTGGCAAGTTGATTAAAGAGGTAGCCACTCGCTGCGGCGGCGGGGGAGGCGGTCGTCCTGATATGGCTCAAGCTGGTGGTAAGGACCCAGAAAAACTTGATTCAGCCCTACAATTCGTTGACGAATGGATTAAATCAATTTGATAATGAGACAAACTAGTGTAAAATAAGTAGAAGGTAAATACTAGTAATTACAATTATCTCCTCTACTAAAAATGCGAGGTGTTTGAAATGAGCTCATTTGACAAAACAATGAGATTCAATTTTCCAGAAGATCCTATCGAGCATGACGTGAACGATGTATTATTGCAGGTATATGAGGCGCTGCAGGATAAGGGGTATAATCCTATCAATCAAATTGTAGGATATCTGTTATCGGGAGATCCTGCCTATATACCGCGTCATCGTGATGCCAGGAACATTATTCGCAAGCTTGAACGAGACGAAATTATTGAAGAATTAGTGAAATCCTACTTAAAACAACAACGTGAGGGTTAAAGAATGCGGATTATGGGATTAGATGTAGGCTCTAAGACAGTAGGGATTGCCGTAAGCGATGAGCTTGGCTGGACTGCACAGGGCCTCAAAACCCTCAAAATCGACGAGGAAAAAAATAAGTTTGGATTTGAGGAAATTGGTCAAATAATAAAAGAGTATGGTATAAGTAAAGTTGTCATCGGTCTGCCTAAAAATATGAATGGAACAATTGGCCCTCGCGGTGAAGCAAGTAAGCAATTTGCCGAGGAGATTGAAAGTCAATTTGCGGTTCCGACCGTTTTGTGGGACGAGCGTCTTACCACAATGGCGGCTGAGCGTGTACTTCTAGAAGCTGACGTTAGTCGGAAGAAGCGCAAGAAAGTCATCGATAAAATGGCAGCCGTGATGATCTTACAAGGCTATCTTGATAGCAAAAATTAATGAGGTGAAGAAATGGAACACGGAGAAAACCAAATTACAATCGTAGATGAGAAGGGCAACGAGCAATTATGTGAGGTGCTGTTTACATTCGAATCAGAGGATTTCGGAAAATCATATGTATTATTCCAGCCAGTCGGAGAATTTGAAGACGATGAGGAAGGTCCTGAAATTCATGCCTATGCTTTTAACCCGACCGACGAAGGTGGAGACGGTGAGCTAATCCCAATCGAAACAGAAGAAGAATGGGATATGATTGAAGAAATGCTTAACACTTTCTACGAAGATCAAGAAGACGAAGAATAATTTTTACCTTAAAAACGGCCCCATAAGGGTCGTTTTTTTCTGCGATTCTTGTTTATCTCAGTGCGAAAAACTTCCATTTTTCGCATGAAATTGACATTTTTCGCTACATATGCTGAAATAATATCGATATGCTTTTTTTTTAGATAAATAAAAATAAGTTTAACAGATATGGTTTCTTAGCTTTAGGAAGGGGCAGAAAAATGGCAACAGATGAGAAAAACTCGAAAAAAGAGATCATTCGCCAGAAAATGCTTGAACAGCAGAGCGAAGCGAAAATTGTCCGCAGAATCGTACTAATTATCTCTATTTTAACTGTTTTTTTACTTGTTTTTATCGGCGGCGGCGGATATTTTTATATTAAATCGGCGATTGAACCTATTGATGAAGATAGTAAGGTAAAGAAAAAAGTTGAAATTCCTATTGGTTCATCCGTTACGGGGATATCAGAGAGGTTAGAAGCAAATGGAATTATTAAAAATGCTAAGGTCTTTAAATACTACGTTAAGTTAAAAAATGAGTCAGGATTTATGGCTGGTGAATATGAATTAAGTCCTTCCATGGACATCCCAGAAATCATCAACCGATTAAAGACAGGCAAAGTGCTACAAGAAGCAGCCTTTAATTTAACCATACCGGAAGGAAAACAATTAAAGGAAATTGCAGCCATCATCGCTGGTGCGATTAATAAGCCTGAAGAAGAAGTATTTAATCAATTGAACGATAAAACCTTTATTCAAAATATGATGGCGAAGTTTCCAGATCTACTTACGGATGATATTCTAAATCCTCAAATTATCTATCCGTTAGAAGGCTACTTGTACCCAGCCACATATCCGTTTTATAAGCCTGACCCAACAGTGGAAGAAATGGTTGTGACCATGCTTAAGCAAACGCAAAAAGTTGTAGCAGCCTATTCAGTTGAAAGTCAGGAGATGCAGTTATCCATCCATCAGCTATTAACCATGTCTTCTTTAATTGAAGAGGAGGCAACAAAAATGGCTGACCGTAAAAAGATTTCAAGTGTTTTCTATAATCGAATTGAACAGGGTATGCCATTGCAAACCGACCCTACCGTTTTATATGCTCAAGGTAAGCATAAAGAAAGGGTATTGTATGAGGATTTGGAAGTAGATTCTCCTTATAACACATATAAATATAAAGATCTGCCGCCAGGGCCAATTGCCAATGCAGGTAAAGAATCAATTGAAGCAGCCTTACAGCCAGATGAAACTAATTTCCTGTACTTTCTTGCAACGGGAGAAGGAGATGTTCTCTTTAGTCTGACGCTTGATGAGCATAACAGAAAAAAGGCTGAACACATTACCAATAAAAATTAGTGGTTGAAGAAGGGGAAGTATTTTCTTTCCCCTTTTTTTATGCTAAAATAGTTCAAGTGTTTTATAAGCCCTGTATAGCGTAACTCACAGTAATGTTATTTGAGGACAATTAGTGCTCAAGGTAATCCTGCCAATGTAAACTTCGGGGGATGTGTCATTTTCTGTGAACGCTATTTTTTCATGCCTAAAGGGTACTTTATTGGTATAGAGATTGAGGTGGATTCAGCTTGTTAAATGATAAATTGCGTTCATATATAGATGATCTTTTTCCTGAGCGTACCCCTTTGTTTATGGAGATGGAGAAGTTTGCTGCTGAAAACCAAGTTCCGATTATGGAATTGGCTGGTATAGAAACAATGCTGCAAATTCTAAGGATTCATGATTCAAGAAAAATTCTTGAAGTAGGAACAGCGATTGGTTATTCTGCCTTAAGAATGGCGGCTGCTCTTCCAGAGGCTGCTATTGTAACCATTGAGCGAGATGTGGAGCGAATTCAATTAGCGGAGGAGTTCATCGAGCGTTCAAAGCATCAGGAACAAATCTTCTTGATCAAGGGGGATGCTCTTGAAGTTGAAGAACAAGTACAGTCACAAGCTCCTTTTGATGCCATTTTTGTCGATGCGGCAAAAGGGCAATATAAAAAGTTTTTTGAGATTTATTCTAAATATCTAAACAAGGACGGAATTATTATTACCGACAATGTCCTGTTTAAAGGACTCGTTGCGGAATCAGAAATTGAATCAAAGAGAATCCGTAATCTTGTTAAGAAAATAGATGAATTTAATCACTGGCTGATGAGTCATCCAGATTATCACACCGTTATTATTCCTGTGGGAGACGGAGTAGCCATTAGTAAAAGAAGAAGAGGTGAATAAGGTGAATAAAACAGAATTATTGGTAACCCCGTTATCAGTTGAGGATATACTGCCGCTCGCTGCTGCAGGAGCAGATGCATTTGTTATTGGAGAACAGCGGTTCGGATTACGATTAGCGGGTGAATTTAATCGCGAACAGGCAGCGGAGGCTATTGGACTTGCCCATTCCCAAGGGAAGAAAGTTTACGTTGCCATGAATGCGATTTTCCACAATGAAAAAGTGGACGAGCTTACTGACTATATTGCTTTTATGAGTAATGCAAAGGCAGACGCGATTATTTTTGGTGATCCAGCTGTCCTTATGGCTGCTCGAGAAGCGGCACCTGATATGAAACTACACTGGAGTACCGAAACAACAGGTACCAATTGGTATACTTGTAACTATTGGGGCAAGAAAGGCGCGAAAAGAGCTGTTCTCGCTCGTGAAATCAATATGGACGCGATTGTAGAAACAAAAGAAAATGCTGAAGTTGAGATTGAAGTACAGGTCCACGGGATGAGCTGCATGTTCCAATCTAAACGCTCGTTATTAGGAAACTATTACGAATATCAAGGTAAGGCTTTAGAGATTGAGAACCGCAAACAACAGAAAAATATGTTCCTGCACGACAAGGAACGAGAAAATAAATACCCCATTTTTGAAGATGAAAATGGTACACACATCATGAGTCCGAATGATATTTGTATTATTGATGAATTACAAGAGATGCTTGAAGCAGGTGTTGATTCGTTTAAAATCGATGGCATTCTGAAAACGTCTGAGTATATTATTGCTGTTACAAAACTTTACCGTGAGGCAATCGATTTATACTTCGAAGACCCAGACCTATACGATGATAAAAAAGATGACTTCTTAGAAGCTATTGAAGAAATTCAACCTCCAAACCGTAAGCTGGATACAGGATTCTTCTTTAAGGAAACAGTTTATTAGATAGCAAATCTCAACAAGAGGAGGTAGTTGACGTGAGTACAGTGAAAGATAAGATTTCTGAGATTATTGATGGTAAGCGAGTGATAGTAAAAAAACCAGAACTTCTTGCACCAGCAGGTAACCTTGAGAAATTAAAAATTGCTGTTCAATACGGTGCGGATGCTGTGTTTATCGGCGGTCAAGAATATGGTCTACGTTCTAACGCTGATAACTTCACATTTGAAGAAATGAAGGAAGGCGCGGAATACGCTAAGAAATTCGGAGCAAGAATCTACGTAACCACTAATATTTTTGCTCACAATGAAAATATTGATGGGTTGGAAGACTATTTGCTTGGATTAAAAGAGGCTGGTGTCGCGGGTATTATCGTTGCGGACCCGCTGATTATTGAAACCTGCCGCCGTGTTGCGCCCGAAATTGAAGTGCATTTAAGTACACAACAATCTCTTTCTAACTGGAAGGCAGTTCAATTTTGGAAAGAGGAAGGGTTAGAGCGTGTTGTTTTAGCACGCGAAACTAGTGCAGAAGAAATTAGAGAAATGAAGGAAAAGGTAGACATTGAGATT
This sequence comes from Neobacillus sp., assembly GCA_040797665.1. Lineage (GTDB taxonomy): Bacteria > Bacillota > Bacilli > Bacillales > Cytobacillaceae > Neobacillus. Next base: position 27,880 of record JBFNER010000001.1, read on the forward strand.
GAAACCTTTATCCATGGTGCTATGTGTATTGCTTACTCTGGACGCTGTACATTAAGTAATCACATGACAGCAAGAGATTCAAACCGCGGCGGATGCTGTCAATCATGCCGCTGGGATTATGATCTTTACCAATTAGAGGGCGGTGACTCAGAGATTCCTCTCTTTACAGAAGAGGATTCACCATTTGCAATGAGCCCTAAGGACCTGAACTTAATCCAGGCGATTCCTCAAATGATTGAATTGGGCATTGACAGTTTGAAAATTGAGGGACGAATGAAATCTATTCACTATGTAGCAACTGTCGTCAGTGTTTACCGCAAAGTGATTGATGCTTACTGTGCAGACCCTGAAAACTTTGTGATCCAGCGTGAATGGCTTGAAGAACTCGATAAATGTGCGAACCGGGAAACGGCTCCTGCGTTTTTTGAGGGAGTTCCTGGGTATAAAGAGCAAATGTTTGGTAATCATAGCAAGAAGACAAAGTTTGAATTTGTCGGTCTTGTATTGGATTATAACGAAGAAACACAAATGGTTACACTTCAGCAGCGAAACCACTTTAAACCGGGGCAAGAAGTTGAGTTTTTCGGCCCGGAAATTCAAAACTTTACTCATGTGATTGATAAAATCTGGGATGAAAAAGGTCACGAACTGGATGCAGCAAGACATCCGCTTCAAATTGTACAATTTAAATTGGACAAACCGGTTTACCCTAACAACATGATGCGAAAGGAGAACTAGAAAGAATGCGCAAACCAGTTGTTATTGGTGTAACCGGCGGCTCCGGCTCCGGAAAAACCAGTGTTACAAAAGCCATTTATGATAGCTTTATGGGACATTCTATTTTAATGCTCGAACAGGATTACTACTATAAGGATCAAAGTCATTTACCATTTGAGGAAAGATTGAAAACAAATTATGACCATCCGCTGGCTTTTGACAATGATCTCTTAATTGAACATCTCGAGAAGCTGTTGCGTTACGAACCGGTTGAAAAACCAGTTTATGACTATTCACTTCATACTCGCTCAAAAGAAATTATTTGGGTTGAACCGAAAAATGTCATCATTTTAGAAGGTATACTTGTGCTGGAAGATGAACGCTTGCGGAATTTGATGGACATCAAGCTTTATGTTGACACAGATGCTGATTTAAGGATTATTAGAAGATTATCTCGTGACATTAAAGAACGCGGACGTACATTGGATTCTGTCATTGATCAATATGTTAATGTTGTTCGCCCCATGCATAACCAATTTATCGAACCAACAAAGCGCTATGCAGATGTGATCATCCCTGAGGGTGGTCAAAATCATGTCGCGATTGATTTAATGGTCACAAAAATTCAAACAATTCTTGAACAAAAATCATTTTTATGAAACAATAGCAGAGAAATGTTAAAATGTATCCATTTTGGATAAATAAATATCTTAGTTGCGCGCCCTTAATATAGGACGCGCTCCTATGCATATATGTGTGCTGCGCACATAAACCTACATAATTGAAATACACAATCTATGGGGGATTGTGAGACTAGAAGGAGTGAGAATTTTGGCGGTAGAAAAAGTATTTCCAATGACTCAAGCGGGAAAAGAAAAACTTGAACAAGAACTTGAACACTTAAAGTCCGTTAAACGGAAAGAAGTGGTTGAAAGAATTAAAATTGCACGAAGCTTCGGAGACTTATCTGAGAACTCTGAGTATGATTCAGCTAAGGAAGAGCAAGCATTTGTTGAGGGTCGTATTACGACTCTAGAAAATATGATTCGTAATGCAAAGATTATTGAAGAAGGCGAAGCAACAAGCGATGCTGTTGCTTTAGGCAGATCAGTAACATTTGTTGAGCTTCCTGATGGTGAAGAAGAAACTTACACAATCGTTGGTAGTGCTGAGGCTGATCCTTTTGAAGGTAAAATTTCAAATGATTCACCGATTGCAAAGAGCTTACTTGGTAAAAAAGTTGGCGAGGAAGTTTCTGTTCAAACTCCTGGCGGTGAAATGAGCGTACGTATCGTTTCAATTAAATAATCGATTAAATGTTTGAAATAGTCAAACCTCGTCAAAACTTTTGACGAGGTGTTTTTTATGTGGCGTAAGCGAACAAAGGGATTACAAATCATTTGCTTGATCGGCTTATTGTTATTATTAACGCGTTTGGCAGTCATACAGCTTATTGATACGGAGAGTTTCTCAAAGCATAATGTCAATTTGCTGGAGGATAGTGTCAAACAAAGAACTCAAGAATTGGTTATTGATAATGGCAGAGGGAACTTCCTGGATCGTGAGGGCAATTTGCTTACTCATAAAAAGGTCTCAGTTCTAGTTTTATTTCCTTTCTTGAAAAGCACAGAATGGGATATAGATGCTGTTTCAGCGATATCTGGCATTCAAAAGGAAAACCTTGTGAATGCCCTCAGCCAGGCAAAAAAGCCCTTTGCATATGGGGATCCCGAGCCGATTGAGTTAACAGCCTCTCAGATGGAGCGTATTAATCAATTAGAAATACCAGGTGTTTTTGCGATTGAGAAAAAATATGAGCGATCCAGCTATCCAGCTGAGCAGTTAATTGGGTTAACCGGAGAAAATATAGATGTGTTAAAAAAACGTTATCCTGATAAAGAGCTTTCTGAAAAAACACTAATTGGGGTGTCTGGGTTAGAACAGAGCTTTGATGAATTTCTGCTGCCTGAGGGTAAATCGAAGCTTGTTTATCATGTTGACGGCGGCGGTGCGCCTTTGTTTGGTATTAACGTAAAGTATGTAGATCCTGCGAATCCTTTTTACCCAGTGAATGTAAGAACTACTTTAGATCGAACACTCCAGCAAAAGGCGGAAGAACTAGTGGATAGGCATAATATCCAAAAGGGTGGTCTTGTTCTCTTGGATATCGAGGATAATAGTGTATTAGCGATGGTATCTCGTCCTAAAATGAATAAAGCTGATCCTTTCAGCGGCAGTGGAATCACGAACAGGATGTTGAAGCAAGAAATAATGGGCTCTGTTTTTAAAACAGTGGTGGCAGCGGCAGCCATTGATCAAAACCTCGACAATCCAACTCGTCTTTTTGACTGCAGTAAAAAGATCAATGGACAGCCAGAATTAAAATATGATTACGGTATGTTAAACTTTATGGATAGTTTTGCAAGAAGCTGCAATCGAACATTCGGTGAATTAGCTCAAGAACTACAAAAGATTAATCCTAATTTACTAGAGGAATATGCGGAGAAATTATCGCTGACAGGTTCAGTGGGATGGCATGGTGAGGTTTACCATACTAGTAATTTTAAGCAGTTTGCCTTAGAAGATAAGGGCAGAGTATTTTTATCAGATGAGGCCAGAAAGGATCCGAACTTTGCAGCCTTGTCAGGCATTGGGCAGCACGAGGTGAGAGCAACACCACTAGCCGTAGCAAATATGATGGCCACAATTGCTAGAGGCGGGAAAAAGGAAATGGTCCGAACAGCATCAAAGATTGAATATAAGAATGGCACAACCATGGTGGAATTTAATGAACAAGAGCTTTCTGGAGAAACGATTTCATCTTATACGAGCATGAAGCTTCAGAAGCTATTAAGAGAGGTTGTTCTAAATCCTAATGGGACAGGCAAATGGTTTCAAAACCTCCCTTATGAGGTAGCAGGGAAATCGGGGACTGCCGAAACAGGGAAATATCAAAATGACAAGCAATTGCACAACAAGTGGTTTGCCGGCTACTTTCCTTACCAAAATCCAAAGTATGCTCTCGTTACAGTGAATTTGGATGTACTGGACACCGAGGGCGGGGTTAACTTATTATTTGCAGATATGGTTAAAATGGTTTATGAAACAAATCAGGGGAATCAATAGTCCTGTATTAAGTGATTTCCCTTCAAGTTCTTGCTGATTCATGTTAGAATGTTGTCAGCTAATGTGCATTTTAATTTCGGAGGTAATTTAATGAGTAACGAATTCCAATCTGGTCCTCGTTCTAGTTATCGGGCGAAAAGAAAAAAAACAAATTTAATTTTAAATAGTCTAATTGTCCTTGTGCTTGCACTTATTGTATTTGTTGCATATTCCATTTTTTCTTCTGGTGACGAAAAGGCCTCTACTGGGAAGAACGAGCCAAAAACGGAACAGACAAAAACTTCTGAGGAAGAAAAGCAAAACAATGATGAGAAGTCACAAACAGAGAAAGAAAAAGCAGTTGAAACCGATTCAGGCGAAGAGAGCGTGGAGGCTTCAGTCCCTGAATCTGCTGATGAATCACAGGCTGTAGTAACTGAAGGTGATGGCTCGTCAAATGTACTTAAAACCATCGAAAATCCAGCCTGGAAGCCTGTTGGTACATCACAGTCTGGTGAACATGTTCCAACTTATCAATTGGAATCTATTGATTGGAAGGAAATGTTAACTGCGATTTCATATGCAACAGGATTAGATCAAAACAGTATGCAGGTCTATTGGTTGGGCAGCGATAAAACACAGACGAATGCTTCTATTGGAACGGTTTATTCTAATGATAAATCACAAATATATCGAGTTTATATTAAATGGGTAGATGGAGCAGGCTGGATGCCAACAAGAGTGGAGGAACTAGCAGAGCTTCAAAAATAAGACAGTAGGATGGGCTTCAATACGCCTATCCTACTTTTTTATTTTAAAATGAACAACGGCTGTAAAATAAGTTTGCCCTTTATCCGTTACATGCATTTGGTGTGATACTGAATGTACACCTAAGAGGATCATTTTATTTTCTTCAATTTTAACTTCAATTTTCTTTTCTAATTCCCGCAAGTCTGTTGCGTCAAAGAATTCTACTTTATCCTCTATCAAATCAATCTGAAAATTCATCTCAACCATCCTTTCCTAAGTTTATTTTAGTGATTTTCACGCTTTCTAGCAATAATAGATCTACTAATACTGTTATCTTTATTGAAGGTGGCAAATTTTTCTTAAATGGTGTTAAAATAATGGTTGCGGATATGATCGGCTCATCCGAGGTAAATTATTATTATACTAACTGTAAACTCAAGACGAAAGAGGGCAAATAATGAAAATCGCAATCATTGGTGCAATGGAAGAAGAAGTAGCTTTACTGAGAGAGAATATCGAAAACCGAACACAGGAAACGGTAGCAGGCTGTGAATTTACATTTGGAAAAATGCATGGCAAAGATGTCATCCTACTACGTTCAGGTATTGGTAAGGTTAACGCAGCGATGTCAACGACCATCCTGCTTGAAAAATATAAGCCAGATTGTATCATCAATACGGGCTCGGCTGGAGGTTTCAATCCTGACCTAAGTGTTGGAGATGCAGTGATTTCTACAGAAGTCCGTCATCATGATGTGGATGTGACGGCATTTGGGTATGAGTACGGCCAAGTGCCACAGCTTCCTGCGGCTTTTATAGCGGATGAAAAGCTAATGGCGGCAGCGGAAAATGCCGCAAATGAAATTGAAAACTTTCAGGTTAGTAGAGGGTTAATTGTCACTGGAGATTCTTTCATGGAAGATCCTGCTCGCGTAGAGTTTGTCCGTTCAAAATTCACCGATTTGCAAGCTGTCGAAATGGAGGCAGCTGCCATTGCGCAGGTTGCCTATCGGTTTGAGGTTCCGTTTGTCATCATCCGCTCACTCTCAGATATCGCTGGCAAGGAATCTGAAATCTCTTTTGATCAATTCATAGACAAGGCTGCAACCAACTCAGCAACTTTAATTATGAAAATGGTAACTGCATTATAGTTTTCTCTAAAGTTGAACAAGCCCTTTATTTCTGGGCTTGTTTTTTACATGGTTTGTTTTTCTATAATTTACATCACCTTTAATTCATGATTTTGTGTTAAAGTAGGTTAGTAGATTATATGAAAAGCAGGTGACTAGCAGTGGAACAACATACAAAGAAACTCACAGAAAAAATGGCTGACTTTAAAAGATTTGCAAGTATCTTGTTGGCTGTTGGTGTATTTTTCTATTTAGGTGTGATTATCCCATCTGATAAAAGTGAGATGGATCTCAATATAATGATGATGGCTTCAATGTCCTTTTTAGCCATTTCAATTTTCCTTTTTATTCAAGCAAAAAAGTGTCAGTTAAAGTTAATGGATATGGAAGAAGGACATGACCAGATGAATCAAAAATAAGCGATCTCCCTATAGGAGACGCTTATTTTTTTACCCATTTTAAAAAAAATACAAGAAAATGGTTTACAAAGTATGAGTGCGTGGATATAATTACCTTAGTTAGTAAAAAATTCCGAAGGAGGTCGAGTAAGATGATGATGATGATTCCTAACATTGGCGCAGTAAAAGGCATTGACATGAAAATTGGATATTTAAATATCACGCATTCGACCAGACAGGAATGGATTGCCTAACTATTTTTTAGTTACCATACATATCCATGCCGCAAGGGAGAATGACGCCCTGCGGTATTTTTGTGCCTAAAAATCGAAAGGCCGCAAGGGAGTATTTTCTTGCGGCTTTTTTGTGCCTTCATTTGGATATGATTGTAAAAAAATAGTAAATAAAAAGGCTTAATTGCCGTTACAAAGCTTTAAGGAGGTGAATAAATATGACCCTGAACATTTTATTCTTTTCGATTACTATAAAAAAACGCAAAATGAATCTTCAAGAAGCAGCCCAGCATGAGATGGCTGAAAAACATTTCGAACAAAATAAGGATCGACAAATTTCTGTGCATCATTTCCTATAACTAGGAGAGTTTCAATTATAAAAGGAGGTGTCCAATATGACCCTGAATATTTTCTTTCTATCAATCACCATTAACAAACGGAAGCTGGATCTTCAAGAAGCTGCTCACCAAGAGATGGTTGAACGTCTTTATGAGCAGAACAAAGACCGTCAAATTTCAATGTACCACGTAATGTAAGGTGCTGTAACAAAGGAGGTGTCCTTATGACCCTGAATATTTTCTTTTTAACCATTACTATTAATAAACGAAAATTGAGTATACAAGAAATTCAACATCAGGAACAAGTTGAAAAGCTTTACGAAGCAAACAAAGATCGTCAAATGTCCATTCACCGATTTATGTAAGATTTAAAAAATATTGATAATCAGAAAGGGGTTTTATAAATGATATTTTTAATGCAAGGTCGAGGAGCAAGCTTATGGGGTATGAAAGATACCACCTAGTGAATGAGTTAAGAGGAGGTAGTCCTGGTGCCATTGCATGTTTTACTGTTATCGCTTCTTTTTACACATAAGAAAAAAGCCAAAAAATGATATCATATTCTCTTGTTTTTGCTAATAGTCCAAGGTTTAAGTTAACAAAATGTTCACATTCCCTTCAGTTAAATACTGTGAAAATATGATAAATTCAAAGTAGATAGCAGGATCTTTCCGGGAGGAGTGGAGACTATGTTTATGGTTGTAATGGCACTGGTCATTACTGGGGCGATTGGCTGCGTAATATCAGCAGAATTAAGTGTTGAATAAAGCTAGGGGTGTTCCTAAGATGGAACACCCCATTAATTTTACTTATCCGCTGTTAACGTTAGAAATTCATTAATGTCATCGATGCAAAGGTGTACAGCTTTTTCCCAGAAATCCTTCTGAGTTAAATCAACCTGTAAATGCTTAGCTGCTAAATCCTCGACGGTCATTGACGCCGTATCTCTTAGAAGTGCAATATACTTCTCTTCATATCCTTTTCCTTCTTCAAGTGCTTGAGCATATATTCCTAATGAGAATAAATAACCAAACGTGTACGGGAAGTTATAGAACGGCACCCCAGTGATAAAGAAATGAAGTTTAGAAGCCCAGAATAAAGGGTGATATTGTTCAAGCGCATCGCAATACGCCTCCTTCTGTGCTGCTTCCATTAATTCATTTAATTTTTCAACAGACACTAGCCCTTGTTTTCTTTCCTCATAGAAACGTGTTTCAAAAATGAAACGGGCATGGATATTCATTAAGAGGGCTACAGTCCGTTGGATTTTATCATCTAGAAGGACTAGTTTCTCCTCCTCATTCTTTGCATTCTTAACTGCTGCATCTGCAACAATCATTTCGGCAAAGGTTGAGGCAGTTTCTGCAACATTCATGGCATACCCGCGATTTAAGTAGTGTACTCCCCTCATAGCGTATGAGTGGAAGCCATGACCAAGCTCGTGTGCAAGTGTTGAAACATTAGACGGGGTACCTGAATAGGTCATGAAAATACGGGATTCTTCACTCTCAGGGAAACCGGTACAAAAGCCGCCTGGTGCCTTTCCAGGACGATCCTCTGCCTCAATCCATTGCTCTTCAAATGCCTTCGTGGCAAACGCAGACATTTTTTCCCCAAAAAGTGCAAAGTTTTGTTCAATAAATTTAGCACCATCTTGGTAAGAAACCTTAGATTCTGTCTTTCCGTATGGTGCATCTAAGTCAAACCAGCTCAGCTTTTCAATTCCTAATAATTTTGCTTTGCGGTTTAGATAGTCAACAAGCAGCTGTTTGTTTTCTGAGATTACAGCCCACATGGTTTCTAGTGTTTCTTTTTTCATTCGATTAATACTTAGAGGCTCTTTTAATACTTCTTCCCAGCCTCTTTTTTTATACACATTCAATCGGAAGCCAGAAAGGTGATTTAAGGTCTTGGCAAAGTAGTCTGCTTGGTCTCCCCAAGCCTGTTCCCAATTTTTAAAGACAGCTTCACGCACCCGACGGTCAGGGCTTGAAAATTTGTTAAATGCCTGACCAACGGATAGGTGCTTCATCTCACCATTTTCTTCAACAGGAATCTTGATTTTCCCGACAAGCAAGTCATATAATTGACCCCAGCTATGATAACCGTCGACCGCTAGTGCGCTGATGACTGCTTCTTCTTCCTTTGATAACTTATCCTTAGCACGTTCCCTGCGTTCGGATAATGAATAGGTGACTTCTTTTAATGGTTCCGCTTCTAAAATTTGTGACCAAACGTCTTCAGTAAAGGATGCTAATAAGCTATCTAAAGCACCAAGAGCCGTTTGAAACGAGGCACTTAAACCTGTAACTTTGGCCTCAAGGGCATATGCCTTTTTATCCTCTGTATTTTGAGCCTGCAAGCAGCCGACAAATGCCCCAGCTTGACGCAGTTTTTTCCCGGCCTTTTCAAAATCCTCCAGGAGTTCAATTAAGTATGCTTGGTCCTCCGTTGAATGAAGTGGAGTCCAATTATTTACCTTTGCTTGGAATTGCTCAATTAATTGGCTGGTGAGCTCTAGGTGCTTTGCGAATTCAAGAGATTCGCTCCCTCCTTTAAAAAGCCCTTCTAAATTCCAAACATCCGAATATGTAGTTGCTGTCATTTGTGTAGGTTCCCCCTTTATGTAATGGAAGTTTCACTTTATTATAATTATATTTTTTGAATATTTCTATCATTTCCTTCGAGTTTCGAAGATTTTGCGAAAATAACGAAAAAAAGGCCTATGATGGTTCATAAGCCTGTAGAGTTTGCTAACAGTAGGTTGAAAAATACCACCATCCGCCGAAGATTAATACTAGGATTAAGAGGACGATGAACAGAGCGTACCATGCTCCGCCTCCTCTATAGGGTGCTGGATAAGCGGGATAAGGGGCTGGATAGTAATAAGGATAGCCGTATGACATACATTTACCCCCTTTTCCTTTTTAATTAGGGTATGTGCCTGTATCTATTATTGTATAGGCTTTTGTTTATTTTTTATTGAAAACGAAAAACAGGGACGGTATCAACTCGTCCCTGCCTAACCTTTTTTCTTCTTTTCTTTTTCAGCACGGTAAAATTCATGAAACATTTTCATTAACGCCCGCTTCTCAATTCTAGAAACATAGCTTCTTGATATTCCTAGCTCCTTGGCAATCTCTCGCTGTGTTTTTTCTTTTTGTAAATCAAGCCCGAAGCGTCCGACGATAACTTCCTTTTCTCGATCATCAAGGACGTCAATATATTTGCGTATTTTCTCAAGCTCCATGTTTAATTGAATGGTATCGATTACATCTTCAGATTCTGACTTCAGTACGTCGATGAGCGAGATTTCATTTCCTTCTTTATCCTGCCCAATCGGGTCATGAAGGGAAACATCCTTTTTTGTCTTCTTTAAAGCTCTTAAATGCATTAAAATTTCGTTTTCAATACACCGAGCCGCATAGGTGGCAAGCTTTGTTCCTTTTCCTTCTGAGTAGCTTTCAATGGCTTTAATCAGCCCTATAGTTCCGATGGAAATCAAATCCTCCGAATCCTCACCTGTATTTTCAAACTTTTTGACAATGTGAGCCACCAGCCGCAAATTATGTTCAATTAACATATTGCGAGCGTGCGCATCCCCCTCTGCCATTAATCGTAAGTATTTTCGTTCATCTGCAGCAGATAGGGGTTGCGGAAAAGCATTATTTTTTACATAAGAGACAAGAAATAATATTTCTTTCAATAAATAGCCTAAAGCTGTGATAATCCCAGCCATACACACTCCACCCCCGTGCTTAGTTTAACTAATCGGGATTCGTTCCCGATGTAGTCAATCGTAATTCTCTGTCTTTGACGGCATTCTGCATCCTAGTCGACTAGTCAACTTTGGACTATCGCCTATAATAATTCCTATGTGAGTTTTTAAAGGATTGTGTCTGTCCCTGATAATTTTATTTATAATGGTGCTTTCCTCACGATAAAAAAAGCCCAGTATATTTACTGAACTTCTCTTAAAAGGGAAAATCCTCTCATCTGAGGGATCCCAAGTATTCGTTTACATTTTTCTAAGTTTAAATGGACTTACCATTAGGAAGGATAGAATAATAACAATGAATAAGAATATTTGTGAAGGTAAATAAGGGATAGCTAGGAAGCTTAAGGTTGCTAAACAGCCCGCTGCCGTGATTGGTAGGCCAGTAAAATAGCCATTACTCTCAGAAATATTAAAGCGTGCAAGTCTAAATGCGCCGCAGCCAATATAAAATACAGTGAAAAATGAACCTGGTCCGCCAAATTCATGTAAAATTCCTTGATATAGTAATAGTGCTGGTGCCACTCCAAATGATATAATATCACTCATGGAATCTAACTGCTTGCCTAGTTCTGACTCGATATTAAATTTTCTCGCGACCATTCCATCAAACCGATCCGCTAAAGCAGCAATAAAGATTAAAAGAAGACTTAATCGTAAATTACCGTGCATCGCAAATATGATCGCAAAACCACCTAGTGACAAATTCATTAAGGTGAGTACATTTGCGGTTTGAGATTTTAATTTTTTTAGTGTTGAATCAAAAACATCTAATAAAAACATTTATCCTTACCACTCCTTTCAAAAGCTGGAAGGCATCTAGATTTCCTTTAGTTAGTCTATTCTATTTAATTTTAAGGCTTTTATGCTATTTCGTAAAGAGTATTTTTACACTTTTTGGGGGTCATGTAATGTTGCAACCTGTATACCGAATGTTTATCGAGCTTACCAATGGAAGATGGTCTTCTGTTCTTTTACAGCGCTTTGCCCGCTCTAAATTGAGCCGGTTCATTGTTCCTTCCTTTGCAAAAATCTATCAGCTTAACCAAACTGAAATGGAAAATAAGCTAACTGATTTTCCAACGCTTCATGACTTATTTGTTAGGAAACTAAAAACAGGTGCCAGGAATGTGGAACAAACTCCAAATGCTGTTGTCAGCCCTGTTGATGCTGTTATTGAGGATGTAGGTGAAATAACAGCGACAAGTGAAATATTTGTTAAAGGCAAGACCTATTCAGTAGAAGAAATGCTTGGGAATAAAGAAGGGGTAAAAAGATACTTACATGGTACATATATGATTTTATATCTAAGTCCCAGCCATTATCATCGGATTCACAGTCCTGTTAAGGGTACCGTGACAAAACAATGGAAGCTTGGCTCTAAATCGTATCCAGTAAATAAACTTGGACTAAAGTATGGCGTCAGAACTCTTGCGAAAAACTTTCGAGTCATTACTGAAGTGGCAACAGCTAGTGGACATGTTGCCGTGGTCAAAGTCGGTGCGATGTTTGTTAACTCTATTGAAACCACACATAAAGGGAGCCATCTAGAAAAAGGGGAAGAAATGGCTTACTTTACCTTCGGATCAACAGTTGTATTACTTTTTGAAAAAGATATATTCCAAATTGATTCTTCTATCCTTCCGCCTAAGGATATTAAAATGGGAGAAAAATTAGGAGAACTAAAATAAACACAAAAAAAAGCCCAAATGGGCGGGTCGTCAAATATTTATGAAGAAATCTTCATTTTGCGGAATAAAGAACGTCTTTGAATTTCTAATTCAATAAGCTGAATAAATTCAGGACTTAGCTTTAATTCTCTTGCTTTATAGTAGGATTCGAGTAATAATTCATCTGACAGTTTACGCAAGCCAGAAGCACCTCCATAGTGAAAAATAATTGGTTCTAACCAGAGCGGATATCGCATAAAATGGTAGGTTCAATTGGTGTAACCTAAATCTACCAAATTTATTCAAGTAGAACAACCTTTCCAGTTATTCACAATTATCGGTGGATAAGTTGTGATTAATTTGTTTATAAACGATTGAAAAGTAGGTGAAACAACAGGGATAATGTGAATAACTTTATCCACAGGTGTTGTTTTTTGTAGAATTTGTCGAAAAATATTTTTTTAAAACCTTTTTTCTGCAAAAAAAACTAAACAACTTCGTAAATTTGTCGTGCTTTGACGAATAATATGGATTAGAGTTAAAAGAGGTTTGTCCTCGAGCATAGGATATATTTTGAAACAAAGATTGAAATTGGTTATGATGGTTTAGATAAGCGAAGGCAATATAAAGCTAAATAATGAGGTGTAAGCTTAGTGTTAAAGAATTTTTTACCAGATGAACATGTTAAAAGTGTTTTGGATATAACCCCTGAACACTTAAAGAAGAAGGGAATTAAGGGGATTATTACTGATTTAGATAATACATTAGTGGAGTGGGACAGACCAAATGCTACCCCACAATTAATACAATGGTTTGAGGAAATAAAAAGACATGATATTCTCGTGACGATTGTTTCTAATAATAATGAAGAGCGTGTAAAGGCGTTTTCTGACCCATTGAACATTCCATTTATTTTTCAAGCGCGCAAGCCGATGGTACGGGCTTTTAATAAAGCATTAGCGCAAATGGGTATCCAAAAGAACGAGACCGTAGTCATTGGGGATCAATTATTAACGGATGTTCTAGGCGGCAATCGCAGCGGATTTCATACCATTCTTGTTGTGCCAGTTGCGCAGACAGATGGTTTTGTGACTAAATTCAACCGTTTTGCAGAGCGAAGAATTATGAATTGGTTTCGAAAAAAAGGTCTTATGCAGTGGGAGGACTAAAGTGTGAGTGAACAACAGGAATACTTGTGCATGGGTTGTGGGGTTAGTGTACAAACAGAAGACCCATCTGAACTAGGTTATGCTCCGGCCTCAGCCCTTGAAAAGGAAATAATCATTTGTCAGCGCTGCTTTAGACTAAAGCATTATAATGAGGTACAGGATGTTAGCCTGACAGATGAGGACTTCCTTAAAATATTAAATGGCATTGGTCAAACGGACGCATTAATTGTGATGATTGTTGACATATTTGATTTTAACGGCAGCTGGCTTCCAGGGTTACACCGATTTGTAGGGAATAACAAAATCCTACTTGTCGGTAATAAAGTGGATTTATTGCCAAAGTCTGTAAAACATAGTAAATTGATTAACTGGATGAAGATGGAGTCCAAAGAACTTGGACTAAGACCGGAAGAAGTGTTTTTAGTAAGTGCAGCAAAAGGGAAGTTTATTAAAGAAACGGCTGCTGCGATTGATGAAATGAGAAATGGCAAAGACGTCTATGTGGTAGGTTGTACAAACGTTGGCAAATCTACCTTTATTAATCGGATTATTAAAGAAGTGACAGGGGAGGGGGATGTGATTACAACCTCTCATTTTCCTGGAACCACATTAGACATTATAAAAATTCCACTAGAGGATGGCAAGGCACTGATTGATTCTCCAGGAATTATCAATCACCACCAAATGGCACACTTTGTTGATAAAGGTGATTTAAAAGTTATCACCCCAAAGAAAGAGATTAAACCAAAGGTTTTTCAATTAAACGAGGGTCAGACGCTGTTTTTTGGAGGATTGGCTAGATTTGATTATATAAGCGGGGGAAGAAGATCTTTTGTCTGCCATGTATCAAACGAGTTAAACATTCACCGGACTAAGACAGAAAACGCTGATGAGCTATACAACAACCATGTTGGTGAGCTGCTCTCACCGCCAAGAATGGATCAATTAGGTTCCTTCCCTGAACTGGTGAAGCAGGAATTCACCATTAAAGAAGCGAAAACGGATATCGTTTTCTCAGGACTAGGCTGGATTACCGTTAATGAACCTGGCGCAAAGGTAGCCGCGTATGTTCCAAAAGGCGTGCAAACATTAACAAGGAAATCGTTGATTTAGAGAAGTAGTAGGAGAATGGGGAGAAAACAGGTGAAGAAATTATTTGCTGTTTTAGGGGATCCAATTGGTCACTCCATGTCACCGGTTATGTTAAATGATTTGTTTCCTCTTTATCAAATAGATGCACATTATCATCCGTTTTTAGTGAAAAAAGAGGAGTTGCATACAGCGGTAAATGGGTTAAAGGCAATTGGGATTACAGGATTTAATGTAACAGTACCGCATAAAAGTGATATTATACCGTTACTGGACGAAGTGGATGAACTTGCTCTAAGCATTGGTGCTGTAAATACGGTTGTAAACCAAAACGGACGATTAATTGGCTACAATACGGATGGTCCAGGCTTCTTAAAAGGGTTAGAGCCGCTGATCCCCTCCCTCTCTGGAAAAAGGATTCTCGTTATAGGGGCTGGGGGGGCTGCCAGAGCGATTTACTTTACTCTGGCACAACAATGCCCAGAAGCAATTGATATCGCTAACCGTACGGTCAAGAAAGCCGTAGAGCTGATAGATGCATGTCCAATTGAAACGAATTCAAAGGCTTTGTCCATTGAAGAGGCTGGCAGAGATTTAGGATATTATAATGTCATTATCCAGACAACGACAATCGGGATGTATCCAAAAGTTGCTGATAAGCCAATAGAGCTGACAAATTTAAGTAGTAACGCAATTGTATGTGATATCATTTATAATCCATTAGAGACCTCATTCCTTAAGGAAGCTAGACGAAAGGGTGCGACAATCCAAAATGGGTTAGATATGTTTGTGTTACAAGGAGCGCTTGCTTTTGAAAAATGGTTGGGAATTTTCCCTGATATCCAAAGAATGAGAAATAATGTTTTAATTCAATTAGGAGGAACAAAATGTTAACAGGTAAGCAAAAAAGATTTTTACGTTCAAAAGCTCATCACCTAGATCCAATTTTCCAAGTTGGGAAGGGCGGCGTAAACGAAAATATGATTAAGCAGGTTGCTGATGCTCTTGAAGCAAGAGAACTTTTTAAAATCAGTATCTTGCAGAATTGCGAAGAAGACAAGACGGTTGTAGCGGAACAATTAGCAAAGGGTACTGGCGCTGATATCGTTCAAATTATTGGGAATACAATTGTCCTCTACAAGGAATCTGTTGAGAAGAAACAAATCAAACTTCCATAAGAACATAAAGGAGGCAGGTTCATGAAAAAAATTGGGATTTTGGGAGGCACCTTTGACCCACCCCATTATGGGCACCTCTTAATTGCTAATGAAGTTCTTTCACATCTGAATTTAGATGAAATTTGGTTTATGCCCAATCATGAGCCTCCACACAAAGAAAAATCTGAGTCGATTAAAAATGAAGATCGTCTAAAAATGCTGGAGCTGGCAATATCCGGCCACTCTTCATTTAAAATTGAGAAGATTGAACTCGAAAGATCTGGCCGGTCGTACACAGTAGAGACGATGAAAATCCTAAACGAACGATTTAAGGATGATCAATTCTACTTTATTATTGGGGCCGATATGATTGAGTATTTACCAAATTGGCACCAAATTGATGAGTTAGTAAAGATTGTTCAATTTGTTGGTGTTGAAAGGCCCAAGTATAGTCATGAGACGGAGTATCCTATCATTTACGTTGATGTGCCGGCGTTTGATGTTTCGTCGAGTATGATTCGAGAGAGATGTAAAACAGGAAAGTCGGTTCGCTATTTACTACCTGACCCTGTTATCCACTATATAGGGGAGAAGCATTTATATGGAACGTGATGTGGCCTTAAGGATAGTACAGGAACAATTAACTGAGCATAGGTACCAGCATACCTTGGGAGTTATGGAAACAGCAATTGAGTTAGCAAAAAAATATGGTGCTGATGAAAGAAAAGCAGAACTAGCAGCTATTTTTCATGATTATGCAAAGTTTCGGCCCAAGGATGAAATGAAGCAAATTATCTTACAAAATGAATTTCCAAAAGATCTGTTAGAATATAATTCAGAACTGTGGCATGCTCCAGCTGGGACTTATTTGGTAGAAAAGGAAGTCGGAATCCACGACCCCGACGTATTGGATGCCATTCGTTATCATACATCTGGCAGAGCGGGAATGAGCTTGCTTGAGAAAATTATCTACCTAGCTGATTATATAGAACCAGGCAGGCACTTTCCCGGTGTGGATGAGGTTCGTGCATTGGCAGAAGAAAATCTTGAAGATGCACTAATTAAATCGCTTCAAAATACAATACTATTCTTAATGAAAAAAAAACAACCTGTGTATCCCGATACATTTTTCACCTATAATGATTTGTTAAAAAACAGGAGGACTGATGGATGAGTAACAAGGAATTATTAAATATAGCCGTAAAGGCAGCAGATGATAAACGAGCAGAGGATATCATGGCTCTAAATATGCAAGGAATCTCACTGATTGCGGATTACTTCATTATTTGTCATGGTAATTCTGACAAACAGGTACAGGCTATCGCTAGAGAGATGAAGGAAAAAGCAGAAGAGCATGGCTATAGTGTAAGAAGGATGGAAGGTTTCGACGAAGCAACCTGGATCTTAATTGACCTTGGTGATGTTGTTGCCCATGTATTCCATCGTGACGAAAGAAGTTACTATAAGCTTGAGCGCTTATGGGGTGACGCTCCTTTAGAGGATCTTCACAGTGTGTTAAATGCATGAGTTATCAGCAATTTGCCTATCTTTACGATGAACTAATGCAAGATGCTCCGTATGCGGAGTGGGTACGGCTGGTAAAAGACAAACAGAAAAAATTCAACATTGAGGGGAAGAGCTTGCTTGATTTAGGATGTGGTACTGGTGAGCTCTCCGTTCGGTTGGCTAAAGAGGGTTTTAGCGTTACTGGGATTGATTTATCATCGGATATGCTCGCAGTTGCACAAGCAAAAGCGGAAGCTGCAGGGGTGAAGATCCCATTTTACGAGCAAAACATGGCGGAAATGGAGGGATTAGATTCCTTTGATGTTATTGGAATCTTTTGCGACTCCTTAAATTACTTACAATCAGATGAAGAGGTTATACATACTTTTTCCAAGGTTTTTCAGCATTTGAAGGCTGGAGGCGTGTTTATATTTGATGTTCATTCAATTTATAAAGTCAATCAGATTTTTATAAATCAAACCTATGCTGCAGCAGATGACCACTTATCTTATATCTGGAGTAGCTTTCCAGGGGAGCAGCCAAATAGTGTAGAGCATGAGTTGAGTTTCTTTGTTTTGGATGAGCAAACTGATCAGTACGACCGTTTTGATGAACTTCATTACCAAAGAACTTACTCCGTACAACAATATACTGACTGGTTAACAGAGGCTGGCTTCGAACTATTAGAGGTCAGTGCGGATTTTATGGATATTGAACCACAGGGAGATTCGGAGCGAATCATTTTTATCACACGAAAAAAGCCATCATAAAAAAGATGGCTTTTTTCATTTTAAAAGAGGAATCTTGCGAAAGATGACGAATATTAATGGTTAGAGAACTGCAGCCCGATTTTTTCAATATCCTCATTGAACTTGGCATGTGTTGCTTGAAAAAGATGCTCAAATAATTCCCCCAGCTCTTCGTCCATAACCTTTATTCCCTCACCTGTTATGCCGCCCTTCACACACACCTTTTCCTGTAAAGAAGGTAATGTATAATGACCTTGCTTTATGAGTTCTCCAAGTCCCACGATCATTTCGCTGGCCATCACAGTTGCGGTTTCTTGGTCAATTTCGGTTTCCTTTACAGCAGCAAGAATAAATCGCTGAAGCAAATAGCTAAAAAACGCGGGACCACAGCTTACGATATCTGATGCAACTCTTGTGATCTTTTCTTCAATATTCACCGGTACGGAAATCTTCGTAAATAGTGTTTCTACTTTTATCTTCCATTCATCACTGCACTGATCTCCAAATGTTAGTAAAGATGCTCCTGTTAAGGCACGGTTCGTGATACTCGGAATAACCCTAGCAACCGAACATTCCACCTTTGATTCAATTTGTTTTGTATTGATAGGACTTGTGATTGAGACAACACATTTATTTTTCGTTAAGTATGGATTAATTTCATCAAGAATTCTGTATACGTCCATTGGTTTAACACAAACAAATACTAAATCCGTTTGAGAGGCCACTTCAGTTGCATTCATCCCAACTCTTAACCCCTTGTATCTATCTTTAAGCAGCTTCGCCTTAGTTATCGTTCGATTTGTAATTACCATTGAAGAAGGGGAAATGGCCTTTCCTTCAATTAAAGACTCCACTAAAATTCTCCCCATATTACCGGTCCCAATGATCCCTATTTTCATTATTCCGACCCTCCTTCGCATGCAGTATCTCTAATAACAATATGAAATTCGCTAATTAAATATACCAAGAGAAAGGATTGATTCTGATGAAAGACTGGATAATTAAGCATAGGCTCTATGTAATAGCCGCTGTACTTGTTGCCTTTGCAGGAAGTTTTTTTACCATTACAAATCAGCCCAATTCATCACTGACCGAGGTTGAAAATGTTCTGCCCTCAGAAATAACAGGAGAGGGGGAATGTGAAAAAATGCAACAGCCTGAACAAGATCCTCCATTCGAAAACATGATTGTAGATGTTAAAGGACAAGTAATGAAACCAGGTGTGTACCAAGCTAATCAGGGTGAAAGGATAATCGATGTGATTAGCAGAGCAGGTGGATTAACAGAACTTGCCGACGAGAGCCAGGTAAATTTTGCGGAGCATGTTCAGGATGCTATGGTGATCTATATTCCTGCACAGGGAGAGGAAGGTCCAGGTCCACTTGCAGGGAGTTCGGGAAGCACGCACATAGGTTCGAATCACTCGTCAGATAAAATAAATCTAAACAAGGCAGACGAAAATGAATTACAAAACCTGCCTGGAATCGGTCCTGCAAAGGCAGCCGCTATTATTGAATATAGGGAAACGATTGGGGCATTTAAAGCAATAGAAGACTTGAAAAATATTAGTGGGATTGGCGATAAAACGTTCGAAAAACTTAAAGATCTTATTGATGTTCGGTAATGTTTCCGATTGACGTTAGTAAGCATGGACCAGTAAACTTACAATATACTAAGTACATCAAAGAGGAGTGGAGTATGTGGATCGAATTTCATGGGACCAGTATTTCATGGCACAAAGCCATTTGCTAGCATTAAGGAGCACTTGTACTAGACTTACTGTTGGAGCGACGATTGTTAGGGATAAGCGGATCATTGCTGGAGGCTATAATGGTTCCATTGCAGGAGGAGACCATTGTATTGATAAGGGCTGTTATGTAATTGATCATCATTGCGTTAGGACAATCCATGCAGAGATGAATGCGTTGTTACAATGTGCAAAGTTCGGCGTACCTACAGCAGAAGCAGAAATATATGTTACACATTTCCCTTGCCTTCAGTGCTGTAAAGCGATTATTCAAGCAGGAATTAAAACCGTTTATTATGCAGAGGATTATAAAAATAATCCCTATGCAATTGAATTGTTCCAACAAGCTAATGTAAAGACTGAGAAGGTTGAACTAAAAGAGTCCGTAATTGACTTTAGAAAAGTAACCCCCTAAATTACACTAACGCCGATTTCCCCGGCGTTAGTCATCCTACACTTGGAGTAAATTATGAATGGTAAATATATATATCTTGCTTTAGCTGCTTTATTAGGAGTCACTTCCGCGGTATACCTCTTTCTTCCTTTCCTGTTTCTTACCATTATCTATCTTTTTCTCTTATCTCAATGTAAGAAGTATTCTTCCACTCAGATTGTTTTTGTTTTAGGGATCTATGTCATTTACTTTATGTCAGGTCAATATGCAGAAATGAAACAAAAAACAATGATCCCAGATTCGACAACTACCTTCGTGATTACATACATTGAAAGCCGAAAAATTGATGGTGACATGTACCAGATTGCCGCGATTGATGAAAAATATAATGAGAAAGTGATCCTCCGGTATAAAATTAAGACTGAAAAGGAAAAAGAAGCTTTAAGTAGCATGAATTTTTATGGGAAATTGTGCAAGGTGTCGGGAAAATTAAAAAAGCCTTCAAATGCAAAAAATCCTAATAGCTTCAACTATCGAAACTACTTAGCTGGAAAAAAGATATTTTGGATTGTTGAAGCACATCACTCCCCCATTCAAAACTGTGCAAAAATCAAGTCCTCTCCATTAACCTTACTCAAGGAATTAAGATTTACAGGGACAAATTATCTCGAAGATACTTTCCCTCCAGAAATAGCCTCACTTTCAGCAGCATTAATATTTGGTGACAGAAGCTTATTATCCTCTGAAGTATTAACGGCCTACCAACGTACTGGAATTGTTCATCTACTAGCTATTTCTGGTTTACATGTTTCTTTATTAATTGGCATGTTTTTTTACTTAGGGATACGATTTGGATTGACCAGACAATTCATGACAGATTTACTTCTTGTTATTCTCCCGTTCTATGCCATTCTCACCGGAGCTTCTCCCTCAGTCATTCGTGCAGTTTTAATGGTTTTTTTGGTAATGATTATTTTAAAATACAACAGGGAATTAAAATTGTCTTCTCTTGATTCAGTAAGCCTCACCTTTATGATATATTTGTTCTTTTCACCGACTATTATATTCGATGCAGGATTTCAGTTATCTTTTTCTGTCAGCTTTGCCATCATTCTTTCTGTTTCCTATATCCTGCCCAGCTGCAATCATCCAGTCCTTTCAATGCTGGCAGTCTCTATTATTGCCCAGCTATCAGCACTTCCGATTTTGCTGTATCACTTTTTTGAAGTATCTTTCATAGGTGTTGCAGCCAACCTTTTGTATATTCCACTTTTTTCATTTATATTACTACCTGGTTTGTATCTGTTATTTTTTATCCAAATCACCTTCCAAGATGTACCAAATTTTTGCATTTCTATCTTTATAAAAGTAATCTCTCTTGCTAACGGGTTTATTGAACATCTCTCCACATACTCTGTCTTTATGCTGACACCAGGCAGACCTAATTGGTTCATTTTGATTATTTACCTTTTGCTTATTATAGGATTGTTTTTTTCTTGGGAGGTTAAGGTTTTTATTAAGAAAAAACTGCTAATACCTGTGTTAGTGATAACCCTGCTTGGTTTTCAAGTAACCTGCAACTGGATCAATCCTTATGGAGAAGTGACGATGATTGATGTAGGTCAAGGTGATAGCATATTAATCCGCTTTCCCTTTGGAAAGGGAACGTATTTAGTTGATACCGGTGGAACGATTCAATTTCCTGAAGAGGAATGGAAAATGAAAGACAAACCGTATGAAGTTGGGCGTGATGTGGTAGTTCCCTTTTTAAAAGGAAAAGGAATCAACACGATTGATAAGTTAATTCTTACGCATGGTGACATGGATCATATTGGCGGTGTCTTTTCAATCATAAATGAAGTAAAAGTGAGACAAATTATCATGCCGGCAGTAGCGGAACCATCAGATACGGAAATGGAAATCCTACAATTAGCTGCTGAAAAAGAGATCCCTGTTGTAAAAGTGTCAGAAGGCAGCCGATGGCATTGCGGAGAAAGTCTATTTTATGTTCTAGGTCCAGAAAAAAATTATTCAGGAGACCGAAATAGTGGATCCATTGCTTTATTTGCTAATATTGGAGGTCTTAACTGGTTTTTTGCTGGTGACATTGACGAGAAAGTTGAAGAGGAAATAATTAGGAAGTATCCAAATTTAAAAATTGACGTGTTAAAGGCAGGTCACCATGGCAGTAAAACCTCAACGAGCCAGGTTCTTGTCAATAAACTAAAACCTAAAGTTGCCCTCATCTCCGCTGGGGAAAATAACCGATATGGGCATCCACATCAGGAGGTTTTAAATCGTTTAGAAGATTCCACTATTTATCGAACTGATCAACAGGGGGCGATCACCTACCGTTTTCTTCGTAATCATGGAACCTTTTCAACCTATTTACCATAGGATAGAGCAACATAGCTTTTCGGGAAAAAGCAAAGAGACTGCAATTGTATGCAGCCTCTAACATTACATTATGTAACCAAACAATTAAGAGCCAATCACGCTAATAACAGTTGCAATTAAGAACATGGTTGCAAAAAAACCAAAAGAAACGACAAATCCTACCCCAGAATCAATTGCATCGTTACGTTTACTTTGCACATTTTTTTCAAATTCGTTCACAGTATACCCCTCCTATTTTCACCATTTAGTATAAGCTATTTTTTTGAAAAAATCCAGTATACTTCAAATACTGCTTTCCTTTATTAGCAAGAGTTGACACAAATACTTTCTCTCATGCGGGTGAAACTAAATCTACAGTAGGAATCCCGCCAGACAACAAAAGTTCCTAGGGTTTTTGTTGCCGGCGTTCATCATAGATTGGGAATTGGCGCTTATTCGAGAGCTGCCAATTCCCTTTAACCTCTTGTCAAATTGTCCAAGCTTCATTACGATAGAGTGGTAAGTGAAAGAAGAGGGAGCGTAAGGACAATGGTCTTAGAAATTTGGAAGCAGATAAAACAACGGGAAATTGCTCCCATTTATTTATTATATGGTACGGAAGCATTCTTGATTAATGAAACAAAACAAATGGTCCTTAATCAAGTATTGGATGAAGAAGATAAGGATTTTAATTTTTCTGCCTATGATTTAGAAGAAACCCCGATCGAACTAGCAATTGAAGATGCTGAAACCTTTCCCTTTCTAGGAGAAAGGAAAGTAATCTTTTTACATAACCCCATTTTCTTAACTGCAGAAAAATCTAAAGAAAAAATCGATCACAACATATCTAGGTTTGAAGCTTACTTAAAAGAACCGGCACCCTATACGGTGATGGTAATTTCTGCACCATATGAAAAGCTAGACGAACGAAAAAAGATTACAAAGGAACTGAAAAGAAATTCCGTTATTGTTGAGGCAAAAAAATTAAATGAACATGAGTTAAAGAACTGGGTCAAAGACCGCGCGAAGATTAACGGAATTGTGTTCGAGCCGGATGCCCTTGAGATATTGATTGCTCTAGTCGGCACTAATATGTTTATGCTTACAAGTGAGGTCGATAAATTAGCTTTGTATGCATCTAATCAAGAACGAATCACGGTTGAGGTGGTTGAGAAATTAGTTTCCAGATCGCTTGAACAAAATATATTTACATTGATTGAAAAAGTGGTTCAGAGGAAACTCGAGGAAGCACTAAGAATATACTATGATTTACTGAAGCAAAATGAGGAACCGATTAAAATACTTGCACTACTAGCAGGACAATTCAGACTTATTTATCAGGTAAAAGAACTATCAAGAAGAGGCTATGGACAACAGCAAATCGCAGGCTATTTAAAAACTCATCCCTTCCGGGTAAAACTCGCAGCGGGACAAGCAAGTAAATTTACCGATGAAGACCTAAAACAAATTATGGAGCTGCTAGCAGACGCCGACTACAAAATGAAAACCGGCGGAATGAACAAATCCTTACTCATCGAAATGTTATTGTTTAAACTAAAAAGATAAAAAAAGTAACGTGAAATAGATTTTTGCGAAATCTGCGAGACTCCAGCAGGAGCATGAGCCAGGGGAGACCCCGCAGGTCGAACGACCGAGGAGGCTCGCCGGTGAGCCTGCGGAAAGCGAGCGGATTTCGCAAAAATCTTTTCTATCCAGATAAAAAAAACGATTCCTTTGGGGGAATCGTTTTTTTATCTCTCAATTATAGAGAATTAGCTTTTTTTGCAAGACGTGATTTTTTACGAGCAGCAGCATTTTTGTGGATAAGACCCTTAGCAGCAGCCTTGTCTAATTTACTAGCAGCTGATACGAACGCTTCTTTTGCAGCAGGAGCATCGTTAAGAGTAACAGCAGCTTCCGCTTTCTTAACAGCAGTACGCATTGCAGATTTTGCAGTTGTATTTTGAGCATTACGAGCTTCGCTTGTTTTTACACGCTTAATAGCAGATTTAATGTTAGGCATTACATTCACCTCCTACAAAGAATCGAGATACTATATGAACTCGACTTTACCTCATTCACAATTAATCAGAACAAGAGATATTTTATCAAACAAGACCTTATTTTGCAATACTAGAATTACTTACTGAAATAATAACTTGAATGTTTTATCCGAAAAGGGGCAAAAATAGGGAATAGTTTTAGAAGGATGGGAGCGATCTACTGAATGAGTAAGAATATGGATTCGAATATCGATTTAAGTCAGTACTCTATTAGAACAGACCTTGCAATCGAAGCAAGGGAAATGGTTATTGCTGATCGGACAGGCTCAGTGCAGCAAGAAGAAGACCTATCCCAAATAGAAGGCGTTGTCATTAAAGAAAAAGAAGTCGATGATATAAAAATTTCATTGGTAGAAGTGACCGGTGAAGGGGCTAAGCAGCTTGGAAAGAAAGCGGGGCGTTATCTAACCGTTGAAGTTCAAGGGATTCGCCAACAAGACACAGAGCTACAGCAAAAAGTGGAAGGAATTTTCGCAAAAGAATTTTCTCACTTTTTAGAAGGAACCGGAATAAAAAAAGATGCCTCATGTCTTGTTGTAGGGCTTGGGAATTGGAATGTGACTCCTGATGCACTTGGTCCAATGGTCTGTGAGAACCTATTAATTACAAGGCATTTATATCAATTACAACCGGAGAGCGTAGAGGAAGGTTATCGCTCTGTAAGCTCTTTAGTCCCTGGGGTTATGGGATTAACAGGAATTGAAACAAGCGACATTATATTTGGCGTTGTTGAAAAAACAAAGCCTGATTTTGTTATTGCGATTGATGCGCTAGCGGCAAGATCAATTGAAAGAGTGAATTCAACTATACAGATCTCCGATACAGGAATCCATCCTGGATCTGGAGTTGGAAATAAACGAAAAGAATTAAGTAAAGAAACATTAGGGGTTCCGGTTATTGCAATTGGTGTGCCTACAGTAGTGGATGCTGTATCCATTACCAGCGACACGATAGATTTCATCCTGAAGCATTTTGGTAAGGAACTCAGGGAAGGAAATCGTCCTTCAAGAGCACTTGCGCCTGCAGGAATGACCTTTGGCAAGCGAAAAAAACTGACAGAGGAAGACCTTCCAGATGAAAAGCACCGTCAAACCTTTCTCGGGATGATTGGAACATTAGAGGACGAAGAAAAGCGAAAGTTAATTTCCGAAGTGCTTTCTCCGTTAGGACATAATCTAATGGTCACGCCGAAAGAAGTAGACGTTTTCATTGAAGACATGGCCAATCTTGTGGCAAATGGATTAAATGCTTCTCTGCATAGTGCTGTAAATCAGGATAATGCTGGATTCTATACGAGGTAGAACTCGATAGAAATTTTAAGTGGATTTATGAGGACCTCAAAAGAGAAAAACGAGCAGATTCGGTCCTCATGAAGGGTTTATGAAGCCCGAAAAAGGGAAAAACGAGCAGATTCGGTCCTCATGAAGAGTTCATGAAGCCCGAAAAAGGGAAAAACAAGTAGATTCGGTCCTCATGAAGAGTTCACTACCTGCCCATATTAAAATTTTATTGGTTCTACTAATTCTAGTAATGTCATAAGATTTACTAGAATTGAATTGAGAGGTGGAACCATGAAATCTACTAGGACTCCAGGTATGTTCGTGACGGTGCAAGCGACTAATCTAATTAAAATTACCTCTGCTCTTTTGCTGTTTATTGTATTAGTGTTCTCAATCAGCGGGTTATTAACATCGTTAAAACCCCAATATAGGATTTCTTCATCATCAGTGAACTCAGCGGCAGACAAAATAAATGGCGAATGGTTATACCAGTTGATGGCGTGGGAAAATCATCATTTTTTATCTGTTAAAGATGATTTATCAGCAAGTCCTAAGCTGACGAATTTAATTTTTAGCCTATCGAACAATATTAATTTGGATGACCCGAGAAGTCTGTTGGGAAGAGAGCTCCCGGGGTTTTATCAATTTGATGGTGAGATTGTCATTGCGGGGCAAGGTTCAAATTATACGAATATGCCAATGGAATCAGCTCCTCCAATCGAGGTAATGCAAGCCGAACGAGAGGCAGCTCTACAGAATTTAGAAGGAATAGACGGTAATGATGAAGGAAATAAACCTACCCCTCCTACCCTTACGACAGGAGATAAGAAAGTTGTTCACCTTTACTTTACACATAATCGTGAGTCCTATTTACCCTATTTACAAGGGGTAACCGATCCAAACCTTGCATATCATTCACAATTGAATGTTACGAAGGTAGGAGATCAGCTTAAAGCGGGCTTAGAGGAAAGAGGTATTGGAACAACAATTGATAAAACAGATGTGATGGGGACTGTAAAAATGGCCAGTACCTATTGGAAGTCAGGAGAGCTAGTTCAGTCTGCTATGGCAACGAACCGTGATATAAAGTATTTAATTGACATACACAGAGATGCTCGTCGTGGAGACAAAACGAAAGTGATGGTAAATGGTCAAACGTATGCACAGATTGTTTTTGTTGTAGGCGGTAAAAATCCGAATCATGAAAAAAATGAAAAGTTAGCAACCGAACTCCACAATCTTTTAGAAAAGAAATATAAAGGGTTAAGCTGGGGTGTTATGAAAAATCAAGGTGCTGGCCAAAATGGTGTCTACAATCAAAATTTATCTGAAAACGCACTATTGGTTGAATTTGGCGGTGTAGATAATACGTTTGAAGAACTAAACCGTTCTGCTGAAGCACTAGCAGATGTCTTTAGTGAGTATTTCTGGCAGGCTGAAAAAGTCAATTATGATGTTGAGGGTTCGACAAATAAGGAATAGAGGCAGGGTTCATTTTATGAAAATGTTCATGATGAAAGCAATTTGTATAGCGGCACTCATGTTTATCTCTGTTTTGGCAGGTATGCAATTGGCTAATGATGGCATTCACAAGATGAAAGGCTATGACGATCCGGACTTCCAAAGTGCTGTAGCCTTAGATAATAATGGTGAGCAAATAACCGCAACCTTCCTTGGTAATAGTCATGACTTAGATGAAAAAAAGAAAAAACTAGAAGAAATGAACGCCTATAATGTCTTCTCATCATTAGGGAAAAATATTTCCGATGGCGTCTCATCCTTATCCGGAAAATTGATTAAGTTAATAACAGAATAAAGAATGAAGCGGTGCCCAAGTTGGTATCGCTTTTTTAATGGGAATTTACCCCTTCCTCTAGTTTTAATTGAATCTTGATTTCTCTACTGATATAATCAAAAATAGTGTACATGCGCGAGATAGTAGGAGTGAACGACTTGAACAGAGAAGATAGACTTAAAAGACAATCCAGAATTAGAAACTTTTCCATTATCGCTCATATCGATCATGGGAAATCAACATTAGCAGACCGTATTTTAGAAAAAACAAACGCATTAACCTCCCGTGAAATGAAAGACCAGTTACTAGATTCAATGGACCTCGAAAGAGAACGCGGGATTACGATCAAGTTAAATGCAGTTCAATTACGATACAAAGCAAAGGATGGAGAAGAATACACCTTCCATCTAATTGATACCCCTGGGCATGTCGATTTTACCTACGAGGTATCAAGAAGTCTTGCAGCATGTGAAGGGGCTATTTTAGTCGTTGACGCAGCCCAAGGAATTGAGGCGCAGACACTTGCAAACGTATATCTAGCTTTAGATAACGATCTTGAAATCTTACCAGTTATAAATAAAATCGACTTACCAAGTGCTGAACCTGAAAGAGTCCGTGCTGAAATTGAAGATGTAATTGGACTTGACGCTTCCGAGGCGGTATTAGCGTCGGCTAAAGCTGGAATTGGTATTGAAGAGATACTTGAGCAAGTAGTAAAAACAGTTCCAGCACCAACAGGAGACCCAGAGGCTCCATTAAAAGCGTTAATATTCGATAGTTTGTATGATGCATATCGAGGCGTTGTTGCCTATATTCGTGTCATGGAAGGTACCGTAAAAGTTGGCGATAAAATTAAAATGATGGCAACGGGTGCTGAATTCGAAGTGAATGAAGTTGGCGTTTTCACACCAAAAGCGACACAACGTGAAGAGCTCACGGTGGGGGACGTTGGATTCTTAACTGCTTCTATTAAAAATGTTGGCGATACTCGTGTCGGTGATACAATTACCAATGCAAGAAATGGTGCGATTGAACCGCTTCCGGGTTATCGTAAGCTAAATCCAATGGTTTATTGCGGTCTCTATCCAATTGATACCGCTAAATTCAATGACCTTCGTGAAGCCCTTGAGAAGCTCCAGCTGAATGATTCTGCTCTTCAATTCGAGCCAGAGACATCACAAGCTTTAGGATTTGGTTTCCGCTGTGGTTTCTTAGGACTTCTTCATATGGAAATCATCCAAGAGCGTATTGAGCGTGAATTCAAGATTGATTTGATTACAACGGCTCCGAGTGTTATCTATGATGTACACATGACAAATGGCACTCAAATAAAAGTGGATAACCCTTCAAATCTTCCGGATCCACAGAAAATTGACCATGTTGAAGAACCTTACGTAAAAGCAACGATGATGGCTCCAAATGAATATGTCGGTGCGATTATGGAGCTGTGTCAGCTTAAGCGCGGAAATTTCATTAATATGGAGTACCAAGGTGAAAACCGTGTAAGCATTATCTATGAAATTCCTTTAGCTGAAATTGTTTATGACTTCTTTGACCAACTAAAGTCAAGCACAAGAGGTTATGCTTCCTTTGATTATGTACTAATAGGTTATAAACCTTCTAGCTTGGTTAAGATGGATATATTGTTAAACGCTGAAAAGGTGGATGCCTTAAGCTTTATCGTTCATAAAGATTTTGCCTACGAACGCGGCAAAGTCATTGTTGAGAAGCTAAAGGAATTAATCCCAAGGCAGCAATTCGAAGTTCCTGTTCAAGCCGCTATTGGTCAAAAAATTGTTGCTCGTTCAACCATTAAATCTATGGGTAAAAACGTATTGGCTAAATGTTATGGGGGAGATATCTCCCGTAAACGAAAGCTGCTCGAGAAACAAAAAGAAGGTAAAAAACGGATGAAACAGGTTGGTTCTGTCGAGGTCCCACAAGAAGCCTTCATGGCTGTCCTAAAAATGGATGATAACAATACAAAAAAATAAAGTGAAACTTCATCAGTGGGGGTTTTCCTCATCCCCCACTGATGGTTAGTTGAACTAATCGGGCTTTTACGGGCAGTTATCCCCCACCTAGAAAATTCATATTTTCACTCATGATCTTGAGGTGGGGGTCTTACTGCCCGTTAATGCGGGATAAAAAATGAAACGGGAGGTTGGGATGTCTATTTATAGGCGAAATCCAACCTCTTTTTTACTAGAAAAAAGAAGGTGAAAGTATGATTAAAGCAGCTTATCTCCATATACCCTTTTGTGAGCATATTTGCCATTACTGTGATTTTAATAAAGTATTTCTTAAAGGGCAGCCGGTGGATGAATATTTGCAGGCACTTGAGCAAGAAATGGTCCTAACATTAAACAAATATCCAACTGACAAACTACAAACCATTTTTGTGGGCGGTGGGACACCGACCTCCTTAAATGAAAAGCAGCTTGAACGGTTTTGCGAAAGTATAACCCGGAACTTACCGATGAGTAGAAATGTTGAATTTTCTTTTGAAGCAAATCCGGGTGATTTAACAAAAGAAAAGTTACAAATATTAAAAGATGCAGGTGTAAACCGACTTAGTCTTGGTGTTCAAACCTTTAATGATGAACTATTAAAGAAAATTGGTCGTGTCCATCGTGCAAAAGATGTTTACCAAACAGTAGAGAATGCAAAGTCTATTGGCTTCACAAATATAAGCATTGACTTAATCTTCAGTCTTCCGACGCAAACCATTGCTGACTTTAAAGAGTCATTAACAGAGGCTTTTACGCTTGATATTCAACATTACTCAGCCTATTCGTTAATTATTGAACCAAAGACGGTCTTTTATAATCTTTTGCAAAAAGGTAAACTGCCCACTCCAGGTGAAGATATTGAAGCGGCAATGTATGAACTGCTTATGGAGCAAATGGAACAGCACGGATTTAATCAGTATGAAATTAGTAATTTTTCAAAGCCTGGCTTTCAAAGCAAACATAACCTAACATACTGGAATAACGATGCCTATTATGGGTTCGGTGCAGGTGCTCACAGCTATGTGAATGGCTGGAGACGCTCGAATGCAGGCCCATTAAAAAAATATATGGAACTAATTGATAACGGGAACCTCCCAATATTCCAGGAACACCAAACTTCAAAAGCAGAACAAATAGAAGAAGAAATGTTTTTAGGTCTGAGAAAAACAGATGGAGTATCTATATCCCATTTCATCGGAAAATTTGATATTGATCCACTGGAAATATTTGAAAATGAGATTTCTGATTTGATTGCAAAAAAATGGATAGAGGTAAAAAAAGATAATATATATTTAACTAAAACAGGGCGGCTTTTAGGAAATGAGGTTTTTCAATCATTTTTAGGGGTTACGAACTAACCGCTAATTAGGTAGCATTGCAATTTATCCCGCATTAACGGGCAGTAAGACCCCCACCTCAAGATTATGAGTGAAAACGAGAAAGTCTAGGTGGGGGATAACTGCCCGTAAAAGCCCGATAAGTTCAACTAACCATCAGTGGGGGATGAAGAAAACCCCCACTGATGGAAGTTTCACTTTATTAATACCAAATGATTGACACCATCCCCCTATTTTTGATAATTTATTATTAGAATTAGCACTCGACTTCAATGAGTGCTAACAGAGGTGATGAATGTGTTATCAGATCGTCAATTATTGATTCTTCAGGTTATTGTTGATGATTTTATTCGATCTGCACAACCTGTCGGCTCAAGAAGCTTGTCGAAAAAAGATGAAATATCATTTAGCTCCGCGACCATTCGTAATGAAATGGCTGATTTAGAGGAGTTGGGCTTTATTGAAAAAACCCATACCTCATCAGGGCGTGTTCCGTCAGAAAAAGGCTATCGCTATTATGTGGATCATCTGCTGTCTCCGCAAGCCTTAAACAAGAAGGATGTTACGGAAATTCAATCGATCTTTGCCGAAAGGATTTTTGAATTTGAAAAAATCATTCAAAAGTCCGCAAAAATCTTATCTGAACTAACCAATTACACTTCCATCGTACTTGGGCCGGCAGCTAGCATGAACAAGCTCAGGAGAATACAAATTATTCCCTTAAACAAAGAAACTGCTGTAGCAATCTTTGTTACTGATACGGGTCATGTCGAGAACCGAATGTTCTATTTACCGCCTAATGTAGATGTAGGTGACTTAGAAAAAACAGTTAACATTCTAAATGAACGTTTAGCTGGTGTTCCGCTTGAAGATTTGAATGACAAGATTTACAAAGAAGTTGCGATGTTGTTGAGGCAGCATATTCATAATTACGACTTGCTTTTGCATACAATCGCCGACTCACTTAAAATGCCGGTAAATGAGAAACTTTTCTTCGGCGGGAAAACGAATATGTTAAGTCAACCAGAGTTTCATGATATCAGTAAAATCCGTAATCTCCTGCAAATGATTGATCAGGAAGAATGGATTTATAATCTGATTAAAAAAGACTCCGCAGGGATTAATGTAAAGATTGGACGAGAAAACAACAACAGTGTCATGGAGAACTGTAGTTTAATAACCGCCACATATTCTGTCGGTACCGAGAAACTTGGAACCATTGCCATTCTTGGTCCAACACGTATGGAATATTCAAGAGTCATTGGTTTATTGCAGTTCCTAAGCAAGGATTTAACAGCGGTATTAACAAAGCTGTATCAAAAATAATCACGCTGGTAATATTGAGTAAGGGTGAATGTTTAGGATGTCACTAAGGGTGAATGTCATTTTCACCCCTATTTCCATGAATAATATCCCCTTTTTAATAGAATGAATCTTATCCTTTAAGGGAGGTGAGTAAGTTGACAGATGATAAAAACACATTAAACGAAGAGCTTGAAACTGAAACGAATGCAAATGAGGCTGAACTTACCGGGGAAGAAACGGTTGAAGCTGTTTTTGCAGAGGAAGAAACCTCTACTGAGGGCACCAATTCTGAAGTTCAGTCACTCATCCAAAAGATAGAAGAAGCAGATAATCGCTACCTAAGGCTTCAGGCTGATTTTGATAATTTCCGCCGCCGTACTCGATTAGATGCAGAAGCTAGTGAAAAATATAGAGCACAAAAATTAGCTTTAGAATTATTGCCGGCTTTAGATAATTTCGAAAGAGCCCTTAAGATGGAAGCTGATTCTGAACAGACTAAAAGTTTGCTTCAAGGAATGGAAATGGTCTACCGCAGTTTAGTGGAAGCCCTGAAAAAAGAGGGTGTTGAAGCAATTGAAGCAGTAGGTAAAGAATTTGATCCGCATTTCCATCAAGCAGTTATGCAGGTAGAAGATGAAAACTTCGGTTCCAATACCGTAGTAGAAGAATTTCAAAGAGGTTATATGATCAAAGATCGTGTGCTTCGTCCAGCGATGGTAAAAGTAAATCAATAAAGCCTACATATAAAGATTTAGGAGGAAATGGTTATGAGCAAAATTATTGGTATTGACCTTGGAACAACTAACTCATGTGTTGCTGTTCTTGAAGGCGGAGAACCAAAGGTAATTCCAAATCCAGAAGGAAATCGCACAACTCCATCAGTTGTTGCATTTAAAAATGGTGAGCGTCAAGTTGGGGAAGTAGCAAAGCGTCAAGCTATTACAAACCCGAATACCATTATGTCAATCAAGCGTCATATGGGAACAGACTATAAAGTGGAAGTTGAAGGTAAAAATTATACTCCACAAGAAATGTCTGCAATCATTCTTCAGTACTTGAAATCATATGCAGAAGATTATCTTGGCGAGCCAGTAACAAAAGCTGTTATTACGGTACCTGCTTACTTTAATGATGCTGAGCGTCAAGCTACAAAGGATGCAGGCAGAATTGCTGGTCTAGAAGTTGAACGAATCATCAACGAGCCAACAGCAGCAGCACTAGCGTATGGTTTGGATAAAACTGATCAAGACCAAACAATCCTTGTTTATGACCTTGGAGGCGGAACTTTTGACGTTTCCATTCTTGAACTAGGCGATGGTGTATTCGAAGTTAAATCAACTGCTGGTGACAATCGCCTAGGTGGAGATGACTTTGACCAAGTTATTATTGATTATTTAGTGGAACAATTCAAAAAAGAAAACGGCATTGACCTTTCAAAAGATAAAATGGCTCTTCAGCGTTTAAAGGATGCTGCTGAGAAGGCTAAGAAGGATTTATCTGGTGTAACAACTACACAAATCTCCTTACCATTCATTACTGCAGGAGCTGCTGGTCCGCTTCACCTTGAAGTAACCATGTCAAGAGCAAAATTTGACGAGCTGTCTGCACCGCTTGTAGAACGGACAATGGGACCAACTCGCCAAGCGTTAAGCGATGCTGGTTTATCACCGTCTGAACTTGACAAAGTAATTCTTGTTGGTGGTTCTACTCGAATTCCAGCTGTTCAAGAAGCGATTAAAAAAGCAACTGGAAAAGAGCCGCATCGTGGAGTAAATCCAGATGAAGTTGTAGCGATGGGTGCTGCAATCCAAGGTGGAGTTATCACGGGAGATGTTAAAGATGTTGTATTATTAGACGTTACTCCACTATCACTTGGTATTGAAACAATGGGAGGCGTGTTTACGAAGCTTATTGATCGTAATACTACGATTCCAACATCTAAATCACAAGTATTTTCAACGGCTGCTGATAATCAGACTGCTGTGGATATCCACGTTCTTCAAGGGGAACGCCCGATGGCTAATCTTAACAAGACATTAGGCCGCTTCCAATTGGCTGACATTCCACCGGCACCACGTGGTGTTCCGCAAGTTGAAGTAACCTTCGATATCGATAAAAATGGTATTGTAAATGTTCGTGCAAAAGACCTTGGTACAAACAAAGAACAACAAATTACGATTAAATCTTCTACTGGTCTTTCTGATGAAGAAATTCAAAAAATGGTTAGAGAAGCAGAAGAAAACGCAGAAGCAGATAAGCAGCGTAAAGAAGAAGTTGAACTGCGTAATGAAGCAGATCAGCTAGTATTCACTACAGAAAAAACACTTAAAGACCTTGAAGGCAAAGTTGATGCTGATGAGGTTGCTAAAGCTAACGAAGCGAAAGATGCGTTAAAAGCAGCGATTGAAAGTAATGATTTGAATGAAATCCGTGCGAAAAAGGATGCATTACAAGAAATCGTTCAAGCTTTGACGGTTAAGCTTTACGAGCAAGCGGCACAAGCTCAACAACAAGCACAAGGTGCTGAAGCTGGTAACACAGCTGCTAAAGACGACAACGTAGTGGATGCAGAGTTTGAAGAAATTAAAGAAGAGAAGTAAAACATTCGAGCAACAAGTGAAAAAGTCAAAGCTGAATATCGCTTTGGCTTTTTTAAATGACTAGCTCCTGTGATTAGGGGCTTGCTCTTTTTTATTGCACTACTGTATTAAAAGGTGTTAGAATAATTTTTATGTGACAGATTCGGGAGTGGTAATCATGAGTAAACGAGATTACTATGAGGTGCTTGGTGTTAGTAAGAGCGCTTCTAAGGATGAAATAAAAAAAGCCTATCGGAAGCTCTCTAAACAATATCATCCAGATATTAATAAAGAGCCCGACGCGGCAGATAAATTTAAAGAAATTGCTGAAGCTTATGAGGTCTTGAGCGATGATCAGAAAAAGGCACACTATGACCAGTTTGGCCATACAGATCCTAACCAAGGCTTTGGTGGTGGAGCAGACTTTGGCGGCGGATTCGGTGGATTTGAAGATATCTTTAACACTTTCTTTGGCGGCGGCGGCGGTTCTAGACGAAGAGATCCAAATGCACCTAGACAAGGAGCGGATTTGCAGTATACCATGACCGTTTCTTTTGAAGAAGCAGCCTTCGGGAAAGAAACCGATATTGAAATTCCACGCGAAGAAACCTGTAGTACATGTGACGGTTCTGGAGCAAAGAAAGGTACAAAGCCTGAAACTTGTAAGCATTGTAGTGGAACCGGCCAATTAAACATTGAACAAAATACTCCATTTGGAAGAATTGTTAACCGCCGAGTGTGTCATCACTGTAACGGGACAGGAAAAGAAATTAAACATAAATGTTCTACATGTGGTGGAACAGGGAAAGTTAAGAAGCGTAAGAAGAT
This sequence comes from Neobacillus sp., assembly GCA_040797665.1. GTDB lineage: Bacteria > Bacillota > Bacilli > Bacillales > Cytobacillaceae > Neobacillus. Next base: position 63,381 of record JBFNER010000001.1, read on the forward strand.
TCATGTTAAGATCCCTGCAGGAATTGATGATGGTCAGCAGCTAAGAATTTCAGGCCAGGGTGAGGCAGGTATTAATGGTGGTCCAGCAGGGGATCTATACATTGTATTCCATGTGCGAGACCATGAATTCTTTGAACGTGATGGCGACGATGTTTATTGTGAAATGCCGATTACGTTCGTTCAAGCCTCCCTCGGAGATGAAATCGAAGTACCTACCCTGCATGGAAAGGTTAAGCTTAAGGTTCCTGCTGGTACACAAACAGGTACGAAGTTCCGCCTAAAAGGCAAGGGAATACCAAATGTTAGAGGATACGGTGTCGGGGATCAACACATCCTTGTACGCATTATTACACCGACCAAGTTATCAGATAAACAGAAACAACTTTTGCGCGAATTTGCAGATATTAGTGGCAGCTCACCGATAGGTGAACATGAAGAAGGATTTTTCTCTAAAGTAAAACGTGCCTTTAAAGGCGAGTAAGGATTGGAGTTGGTAGAATGAAGTGGTCAGAAATTAGTATCCACACCACAAACGAAGCGATTGAACCAATATCGCATATATTACATGAAGCTGGTGCAAGCGGCGTTGTTATTGAAGATCCTTTTGAACTAACAAAGGAGAGGCAAGATCAGTTTGGGGAGATCTACCAACTCAATCCAGATGATTACCCTGAGGAAGGCGTTATTATAAAGGCGTATTTACCGGTGAATAGCTTCTTAGGAGAAACGGTAGATGCGATAAAAGAATCCATTAATAATCTTATTATCCATAATATTGATATCGGAAGAAATAAAGTGACCATCAGTGAAGTCAATGAAGAAGAATGGGCAACGGCATGGAAAAAGTACTATCATCCCGTTAAAATCTCAGAGAGATTTACAATTGTGCCGACCTGGGAGATCTATACTCCAGTTAGCAGTGATGAACTAATCATTGAATTGGATCCTGGTATGGCGTTTGGAACGGGAACACATCCTACTACGGTTATGTGCATTCAGGCTCTTGAGAGAACTGTTCGTCCAGGTGATCGGGTAATTGATGTAGGAACTGGGTCGGGAGTTTTAAGCATTGCTGCAGCGATGCTAGAAGCTGAAGACATCCGTGCATACGATCTCGATGAAGTCGCTGTAACGCAGGCAAGACTTAACATTAAGCTGAACAAGGTTCATGAAAAAGTAACGATATCACAAAATAATCTCCTCGATGGTGTTGAAGAAAATTCTGCCGATGTAGTAGTGGCAAACATACTGGCAGAAGTTATTTTACGCTTTACAGATGATGTGGCCCGTGTTGTGAAACCTGGAGGAAGCTTCATTGCTTCAGGTATTATTCAACAGAAGAAAGACCAGGTAAAAGAAGGACTTACAGCTTCGGGATTTGAAATTGTTGAAACAATTTTAATGGAAGACTGGGTTGCCATCATTGCAAAAAGGAAATAATGGTACGAAGAGAAAAGGGGGACTATCGATCCCCTTTTTATTTTGGTCAACTGTTATCCTATTTTAGTCCTTTAATTGAGCGAGGTTTTTTAGTAAAATAAAGAGTAAAATTTTTTTAAGGGGTGCATCGTGTGCAACGTTATTTTGTTAATTATCGAGCAAATGAAAATCGTTTCAGTATAGACGCCGAAGACCGCCATCACCTGATAAAGGTTATGCGAATGGTCGTCGGTGATGAAATCATTTGTGTCGATCCAGATGGGAAGTCAGCCATTTGTAAAATTGCAGAAATTACCGATGAACAAGTCGTTGCAGACGTTGTACAATGGGAAGATGAGCACTCAGAGCTTCCTATTACGATTACGATTGCAAGTGGTCTTCCAAAAGGTGATAAACTCGAATGGATTATTCAAAAAGGTACAGAGCTTGGTGCCCATGAATTCCTGCCTTTTTCAGCTAAACGCTCCATTGTGAAATGGGATGATAAGAAAGCGGAAAAGAAGGTAGAGAGATGGCAAAAAATTGCGAAGGAAGCCGCTGAGCAGTCTCATCGAAGCTATTTACCTGAGGTGGAACATCCGGTTAGTTTCAAAGGATTGCTAGAAAAAGCTCAATCCTATCATCATAAATTAGTTGCTTTTGAGGAGGAAAGTAGAAGCGGAGAGGTTTCAACCTTCTCAAGCACACTCCAAAAAATGCAAAGAGGAGAAACACTTCTGATTGTTTTTGGCCCTGAAGGCGGCTTATCTGAGGAAGAAGTACATGTATTGAAGGAAAATGGATTTGCTATATGTGGGTTAGGACCACGTATATTAAGGACGGAAACTGCGCCGATGTATGCTCTTGCGGCGATTTCCTATCATTTTGAATTATTGAGGTGAAGATACAATGCCAACAGTAGCGTTTCATACACTTGGGTGTAAAGTAAATCACTATGAAACAGAAGCCATCTGGCAATTGTTTAAACAAGAAGGCTATGACCGAGTTGAATTTGAATCAATTTCGGATGTATATATTATCAACACGTGTACTGTTACAAACACAGGGGACAAAAAGAGTCGTCAGGTCATTCGACGTGCAGTTAGAAAAAATCCTGATGCGGTTATTTGTGTCACTGGCTGTTATGCACAAACATCTCCGGCAGAAATTATGGCGATTCCCGGTGTAGACATCGTTGTTGGGACACAGGATCGTGTCAAAATGCTGGAATACATTGAACAGTATAAAACAGAGCGTCAGCCGATTAATGGTGTTGGTAACATTATGAAAAATCGTGTTTACGAAGAATTAGATGTTCCTGCTTTTACTGACCGGACCCGAGCATCTTTGAAAATTCAAGAGGGATGTAACAATTTCTGTACGTTTTGTATTATTCCATGGGCTCGTGGATTAATGCGGTCCCGTGACCCTAAAGAAGTAATTAGACAAGCCCAGCAGCTTGTTGACTCTGGATATAAGGAGATTGTCTTAACTGGAATCCACACGGGTGGGTATGGAGAAGACATGAAAGATTATAATTTAGCATTGCTGCTTCGTGATATAGAAGCCGAGGTAAGAGGGTTGGAACGACTTCGTATTTCTTCCATTGAAGCCAGCCAAATTACGGATGAAGTGATTGAAGTGATTAAACACTCGAATATTATTGTCCGACATTTGCATATACCCATCCAATCAGGCTCTGATACGGTTCTAAAAAGAATGCGTCGAAAGTACACGATGGAATTCTTCGGTGATAGATTGGACCGCTTAAAAGAAGTACTTCCTGGGCTTGCTGTAACGTCGGATGTTATTGTTGGTTTCCCTGGAGAGACCGAAGAAGAGTTTATGGAGACGTACAATTTTATTCATGATCACAAATTTTCTGAACTGCATGTTTTCCCTTATTCTAAGCGTACAGGCACACCTGCTGCACGGATGGAAGACCAAGTGGATGAAGAAGTTAAAAATGACCGTGTTCACCGTTTAATTGCGCTATCAGACCAATTAGCTAAAGAATATGCTTCTAAGTTTGAGGACGAAGTATTGGAAATTATTCCTGAGGAAGAATTCAGTACAGGTATGTATGTAGGGTATACAGATAATTATTTGAAGGTTGTATTTTCTGGAACAGAGGATATGATTGGTAAATTAGTTAAAGTAAAAATTACCAAGGCTGGCTACCCATACAACGAGGGTCAATTTGTGCGAGTGATGGAAGATGTAAAAGAAGAAGTATTTAAAAATGAAGAAGCTGCCATTTAAGGACCTAATCTTTGGTCCTTTTTTTTTTGGAATCGGGCATTCTAATCCTAGCAGCAAAATTTCACTCCAAGCTACCAATACAATAAGAGAATGAAATGGAAGGGAGCATGTCCATGACAACTGCCAATATTGCTGCAATGATTGATCATACATTGTTAAAAGCAGATGCAACGAAAGAACAAATTGAAATATTGTGTCAGGAAGCAAAAGAGCATCAATTCTTTTCAGTTTGTATTAACCCGACTTGGATTAGCACCGCAAAAGGATTGTTAAATGGAAGTAGTGTCAAGGTTTGTACCGTGATCGGGTTCCCGTTGGGTGCGAACACTCCGGAAACAAAGGCATTTGAAACTAATAATGCGATTGAAAATGGTGCCGATGAGGTAGATATGGTCATTAATATCGGTGCTTTGAAGGATAAAAATGATGAGTTAGTACTCCGTGATATTCAGACTGTTGTTGAAGCGGCAAAAGGGAAGGCTTTAACAAAAGTTATTATTGAAACAAGCTTGTTAACAAGGGAAGAAAAAGTACGAGCCTGTGAGCTTTCCGTAAAAGCAGGAGCCGATTATGTCAAGACATCGACCGGCTTCTCAACGGGAGGTGCCACAGTAGAAGATATACGATTAATGCGAGAAACTGTTGGTCCTGACATCGGTGTTAAAGCATCAGGGGGTGTTCGGAATACCGAGGATACACAGAAAATGATTGATGCGGGTGCTACAAGGATTGGAGCTAGTGCAGGTGTATCAATCCTTAAAGGACTAACGGTTACTTCAGATTACTGAAAAAGACGGCATATGCCGTCTTTTTTAAGTGGATTTAGAGCCCCCGCCGTGTATACGTAAAATCATCTCGCCAAATTTTGTTGCGAATGGTAAAACAACAATCGATGAAACTATATTAAAAATTACACTGATATGCGCTAATTGGACCATCACATCACTTGCTAATAAATAGGCATTTTTAGCGAGATAAGGAATGAATGGGGAAAATAGCAGTACGCCGCCAACATTTAACCAGACATGCGCGAAGGCGGCTAACCGTGACTCCTTGCCCCCTCCAATCGAAGCAATTAGAGCGGTAATACAAGTACCGATATTAGCTCCGAATACGATTGCTATTCCGGCATCTAGCTGCAGGAGGCCTGCTGTTAAGAAACCCATTGTAATCCCTGTCATTGCTGTGCTCGACTGAATAATGGCAGTGATAAATGCACCTGTTAAGAGACTTAAGAGAATATTGTCGTTAATACTGACAATAAAATTATTTATAAACGGCAGCGCTGTTAAAGGTTCAGCTAATAATTCAAAGCCCTTCATGGCAGTAAAGACGGAGGCAATTCCAAATGCAGCCATCCCAATGCTGCGAAGCTTAATATTTTTCAAAAATGTAAGTAATGCTCCAATAATCGCTAATGGAACTAATACAGCATCTAAATTAAAGGTGATAAGTTCGGTTTTGAAGGTTGTCCCGATATTGGTCCCCAAAATGATCCCGATTGATTGGGGAAAGGTCATGATCTTTGCTGAGATTAACCCAATGGTGATGACCATTACAGCTGAACTGCTTTGCAGAAGTGCAGTTACAAACGTACCTGTTACCATTCCTTTAAATGGATTGCTTGTGAGTTTCGTTAACCACCCTTTTAATTTATTTCCGCTCAAATTAAATAATCCAAACCTAATAATGGTCATGCCAAAAATAAATAATAAAATGAAAAGAATAAATAATATGATGTAAAGCATGTCTTCACCCCTCTCTTAATTGTATGATTGAGGGAAGAGGACATGCCATTTTTAACAGGAAATTTGAATAAATTGCATCACTCGGAATAAAAATCAAAAAAGCATGTTTTATCTCATTGAAATACAGTTGACCTTGTAACAAGGTTATATTATAATTGCAAGGTACATGGGATGAATGTAAGTGTGTTGTGTTTCGGAGGGAGGGAAAGAGAATGTCTAAAACCGTCGTTAAGAAAAACGAATCGCTTGAAGATGCTCTTCGTCGCTTCAAACGTACAGTATCAAAAACTGGTACTTTGCAAGAGGCAAGAAAGCGCGAATTCTACGAAAAGCCAAGTGTTAAGCGTAAGAAAAAGTCTGAAGCAGCAAGAAAACGTAAGTTCTAAAGAGAGGGTGTAATTAATGAGTCTTCTCGAGCGTTTAAATAGTGACATGAAACAAGCGATGAGAAATAAGGAAAAAGACAAACTCACCACCATTCGGATGGTTAAAGCTTCATTGCAAAATGAAGCGATTAAGCTCGGTACTTCAGAGCTTTCCGAAGAAGCTGAGTTAACAATCCTCTCTCGTGAAGTAAAGCAACGCAAAGACTCCCTCCATGAATTTGATAAAGCAGGTCGAACTGACCTTGTTGATAAATTGCGTGCAGAGTTGGCGATCGTCGAACTGTATTTACCGAAACAGCTTTCTGAACAAGAACTGTCAGATATTGTTAAAGAAACAATTTCTGAAGTCGGTGCAAAATCAAAAGCGGATATGGGAAAAGTGATGGCTGCTATCATGCCTAAGGTTAAAGGCAAAGCAGATGGGTCACTCGTTAATAAATTTGTACAACAACACCTTTCATAATTATTCTTACAAAACAAAACCACAGGCGCATTGTGCCTGTGGTTTTTTCATATTACTTAAGGGAACAATAAATGAAACTTTCCTGTTTCCAATACGTATAAAGATTATCTGATGATGAATCTTACTGTAGAAAGGGGGGGGAGTATGGTTGAATTTCTTACAGATCCGATCGTTATCACAATACTCTTAACGATTGCTGGAGGAGCTATTGTACTTGAGCTTTTCTCATCAAGAATGGGAGTTGCAGGTTTTATAGGATTGTTTGCGCTCTTATTGTTCTTTTATGGTCATTTTCAGGCTGGCTTGGCTGGTATAGGAACGATTATGTTATTTGCAGTTGGAATCCTTCTCATATTTTTAGAATTTTTCCTGCCAGGTGCCATCTCTGGGACTATTGGAATGGCAGCATTGATTGCAAGCTTATTTCTAGCAAGTGAACATCCATTTACCATGGGGATCTCTATCTTTATTTCATTGTTAATATCGATCATCGTCCTTTATATCATGATGAAAGTATTAAAGAAAAAGATTGTTTTGTTTAATCGAATGATTTTATTTGATACAGCTGGAAATGAAGAAGGATATGTTTCAAACGTGAATCGTATAGACTTGTTAGGAAAAGATGGAATCTCCCTAACTGTTTTACGTCCATCTGGGACGGCGGTATTTAACAATGAGAGACTTGATGTAGTAAGCGAAGGAGGGTTTATTGAGAAGGGTCGTAAGATTAAGGTCATAAAGGTTGAAGGAGTACGTATCGTTGTCAGAGAATTGTAATGTAAGTAAATAGAGGAGGTAATACAGAGTGATTTTAACAAATGGGACACTTTTCATGATTGCCATAATTGTAGTAGCCCTGATTTTTTTAGGGATTTTATTATCCTTTGTTCCTGTTATGCTATGGATTTCAGCACTCGCAGCAGGGGTAAAAGTTAGCATCTTTACACTAATTGGAATGAGACTAAGAAGGGTAACCCCAAGCAGAGTAGTAAACCCGCTAATTAAGGCACATAAAGCAGGACTAGGTGTTACGACCAATCAGCTTGAAAGCCACTATCTTGCTGGTGGTAATGTTGACAGGGTGGTAAATGCACTAATCGCTGCACACAGAGCAAATATTGAATTATCTTTTGAAAGGTGTGCTGCGATTGACCTTGCAGGTCGAGATGTTTTAGAGGCAGTACAAATGAGTGTTAATCCGAAAGTAATCGAAACTCCCTTTATTGCTGGTGTTGCAATGAATGGTATTGAAGTAAAGGCAAAAGCAAGAATTACGGTAAGAGCTAACATTGACCGGCTTGTCGGGGGTGCTGGTGAGGAAACGATTGTAGCCCGTGTTGGTGAAGGGGTTGTTAGTACAATTGGTTCTTCTGATAGCCACAGTAAAGTTCTTGAGAATCCCGATATCATTTCACAAACCGTTCTGGCAAAAGGTTTAGATGCTGGTACTGCTTTTGAAATTCTATCAATTGATATCGCTGACGTGGACATCGGTAAAAATATCGGAGCAGAGCTGCAGACGGAACAAGCAGAGGCTGATAAGAAAATTGCTCAAGCCAAAGCAGAAGAGCGTAGAGCGATGGCAGTTGCTCAAGAGCAAGAGATGAAGGCAAGAGTTCAAGAAATGAGAGCAAAGGTAGTAGAAGCTGAAGCAGAGGTACCTCTCGCAATGGCTGATGCTCTTAAAACGGGAAATATCGGTGTAATGGACTACATGAATATAAAGAATATTACAGCTGATACAGAAATGCGTGGATCAATCGGCAAAATGACTGGTGAGAAGAAGGAAGAAGATCGTTAAACCACCAATGTATTTCCTAAAAAGGAGGGTGGCATTTGGAATCAATTTTGTTCTTAATTATAGTTTGGGTCCTCTCAACTATATTTGGTAAAGGTAAAGCAAAAGAAAAAGGTAAGCCTAAAAAAACGTTTACTCCTAAGGGGTTTGAGGATATTCGGACGTTATTCGAAGAGCAAGAAGAGATACCTCCTATTCCCAAAACCATATCATCAGGACAATCAGCTGCACGAGACTTTAATGAGGATCAATTCAAAACTAATGTGCTGCAAACAAATCAGGCATCTGTTACAAGGCGAATTGGCAGGTCAGAGAGCAGATTAAACGGTGAGAGAAGACCCCAGGTTAAAGAAGGCAGTATTTTTCAAGAAAAGCCAAATGAAAACACGATTATTAATGGGATAATCTGGTCGGAAATCTTAAACGAGCCAAGGTCGAAGCGTCCACATTTTTCAAAAAGAGGCAGTTGAATAAAACAACCCGGGTAACGGAAAAAGATGTGCTAGAACCCTCTTTCATTTCATAAACATGAGATGAAAGGGGGTTCTTTTTTTATGGCAAAAAAATGGGGCCAAAGAGTCCGCAACTGGATGGCACAAAAAATGGATCTTCCTCAAGATGTCATGATGGATTTACCCCGAATTACGATGATCGGACAAATCCATATATACATTGAGAATCACCGGGGTCTACTTACTTTTACAGATAAAGAATTGCGTTTGCTCCTAAAACAAGGGCAGCTACTGATAAAAGGAAAATCCTTTGTGATTAAAACCATTTTACCTGAAGAAATTTTATTAGAAGGAAAAATAGATCAGGTTCTTTATATAACTGAAAATCCAGGAGGAACGAAATGAAAAACCAGTGGGTCGATTTCTTTTATGGCAAAGTTACAGTCAAAGTAACCGGAAAGGGGATTGAACGATTTTTAAATAGTCTGATTAGGAATCATCTTCATATCTGGAATGTGAAACGGCATGGTACGGAAACAATTACCTTTACGATGAAGCTTCAGGATGCACTAAAAATTCGTTACTATGCCAAACAGCGAGAATGTTCAGTTTCATTTTTAAAACGGAGCGGGATGCCGTTCCTTTTTAAAAGGTTATTGAAAAATAGCGGTTTTGTAGCAGGGGCTGTATTATTTTTATTTGTTATTTTATTTTTATCCAATGTCATTTGGGGAATTGAGGTTAGAGGTGCAAAACCGGCAACCGAGTATCAGATTCGAAAAGAATTGGACAAGATGGGGGTCAAGATTGGGAAAGTTCAATTCTTTGTAGATAATGTTGAAGCAATCCAACGACAGCTAACTAACAATGTAGGCAACTTGACGTGGGTTGGTGTGGAATTAAGAGGGACAACCTATCACCTGCAAGTAGTAGAAAAGAAAGAACCAGATAAGCAAGAACTACTTTCACCGCAAAATCTTGTGGCAAAGAAGAAAGCAGTTATTGCTAATATGTATATTGAAACTGGTCAAAAATTAGTTAAAATTAATCAGCATGTTGAAGAGGGGCAGATTCTTGTCTCAGGTGTTATTGGTAAAGAAGGGCAAACGGAGGTAGTAGCTGCAAAAGGTGAAGTATGGGGAGAAACTTGGTATATGAGCCATGTTGAACAGCCGTTGCAAACAGATTTTAAGGTGTTTGATGGCCGTGAAAAACAAAAACATTTCCTTCTTATTGGGAGCTATGAAATCCCTGTTTGGGGCTTTGGTAAAACAGAATTTACTGAATTCGAAACAGAAAGGAATGTTCAGCAAATACAGTTTCTTAAGTGGAAATTGCCTATTTCCTATGGAAATGAAACATTAAGGGCAAGTGAAAAAATAACGAGGACGTATACTAGAAAAGAAGCTGAAGAAGTAGCCTTGAACTTGGCTAAAAAAGAAATAAAAAGCGGTTTAGATGAGGATGCTATCATTAAGGATGAAAAGATTTTACACAAAGAGATGAAAAATGGTAAGGTTATCCTAGATATCCATTTTAAGATAATCGAAAATATCGCAATCGGAAAACCGATACCCAAGGAGACTCTTGAATGACAGAAAAGCTAACCACGATCAAAGTACAAATTGAAAACCCGAATGAAGCTATATCTTTATTAGGTAACTCAGATTCTAACTTGAAGGTTCTTGAGGAAGAGCTGGGAGTTTCAGTCGTCACAAGAGGCGAGTCAGTCTCGTTGTCCGGTGATGAGGAAAAGGTAGGGATAGCCAGCCAAATTCTTGATAAACTAATTTTTGTCATACGTAAAGGTGTAACCATCAGCCAGAGAGATGTTTTGTATGCCGTTCAGATGGCTGAAAAAGGGACACTTGAGTATTTTGAGAATTTGTATGATGAGGAACTTGCTAAAACTGTAAAGGGTAAAACCATTCGGATAAAAACGCTCGGGCAAAGACAATATGTAAATTCAATCAGAAAAAATGATTTAGTTTTCGGTATTGGACCTGCGGGAACAGGTAAAACTTATCTTGCGGTTGTCATGGCAGTTAATGCGCTAAAAACTGGACAAGTAAATAAAATTATATTAACAAGGCCTGCAGTTGAAGCCGGGGAGAGCTTAGGATTTTTACCTGGTGACTTAAAGGAAAAGGTTGATCCTTATTTAAGGCCTCTGTATGACGCTCTACACGATATTTTAGGCGCTGAGCATACCCAAAGACTAATCGAACGGGGGACAATTGAAATAGCCCCCTTAGCCTATATGAGAGGCCGTACACTTGATGATGCATTTGTCATATTGGACGAGGCTCAAAATACAACACATGCACAAATGAAGATGTTCTTAACACGACTAGGCTTTGGATCGAAGATGGTGATTACTGGTGATCAAACACAGATTGATTTACCAAGGGGCGCAAAATCAGGTCTAATCGTCGCCGAAGAAATCCTAATGAACGTAAACGGAATTTCTTTTGTTTTCCTAGAACAAAGTGATGTCGTCCGCCATCCTCTAGTCGGCAGAATTATCGAAGCATATGCAAAGAAAGAAAATAGTAAATAGTTATCAGTCAATTCAGGATAAACCACTAATCTGGTTTATCCTTTTTGCATATACAGCAATGTAATTTTGAAAAAATAAGTCACTTTGGAATTGAGGGTGAAACTTCACGCAAAAACTGTTATCATTTTACATAAAGCAAGTATTTCCTGCCAGATTTGACCATTCTGTCGAATTCAGTTAGTTTAAAAATGGTGTGTGATTTTTATACTGAAATTATTTATATGGATATCCGTTGTTTTGGGGGGAGTTAGTTGAAGAAAATACAACAGTACTTAATTCATATTAAAAGGCTTCTCGATATTACATTTTTTCGAATGTTGTTTTTCCTTGTAATCGGTATCATTTTGTTCTCATCCATGTACAACAATGTAAAACCTGAAAAACTGGATATTTCTTTGCTTACCGCTGCAGAGAAAACAATTCGTTCACCTGCCACTGTTGAAGATAAAGCTAGCACAGAAAAAAAGCGGCAGGAAGCACTAGATCAAGTTCAAGATGTTTATACCGTGAAAAAAGAGTATTCTTCTAATCAGGTTGATTTAATTGCTTCGATTTTTAATGCAGCTAAAGAGGTAGATGACGAAGTCAGGGCAGAGATTAAGAAGAAAAATGAAGCTCCTGAGTTTGAACAGCTTGAGGTTACAGAACCTAGTGTGGAAGACAAAGTAAAGATGCTTAAAGCAAAGCTAACTGAAAGGGTTAATAAGGAGCTTTCTGAGCGTGTTTTCACTTCTTTGGTACAAGCTAGCAGGGATGAACTGTCAATTGCAAAGGATATAACCGTAACGGCCATTAATAATGTCATGACGAAAAAAATCTCTGCAGATGATGTTGAAAATGCTAAAAAAAGCCTAGAAGAGGAAATCAAATTCTCAACTTTGAATAGCGAATTAAAAAATGCAGTCATTGAATTGGGCAGGTACGCTGTTATTCAAAATGAATTTTATGATCCTGTTAAAACCGAGGAACTGAGGGAACAGGCTGCAGAAAGTGTTGAACCTGCTAAAATTCTTCAAGGTCAAATTATTGTAGAAGAAGGTAAGTTAATTAGACAAGAGGAATATCGACAGTTAGAGCTAGTAGGGCTCTTGAATAATGAAAAGTCGGTAAAGCCGTTCATTGGGTTAGTTATATTAATTTCCATTTTATTATCGGCTCTTTATTATTATTTTTATCAAATGAAGGAACAGCCGGAAAAAAGGCAAACGTATTTGTTGTTATTTGGGATTATCTTTATGCTGACTTTTTTTATCATGAAAATTATTAGCATCCTGGAGGTCTTCAACTACAATGGAATTGGATACTTATATCCCGCTGCAATGGGTGGAATGTTATTGAAAATATTGATTGATGAAAGACTCGCTATTCTTTCATCGATTATCTTCGCTGTATGCGGCAGTATTTTATTTAATGAAGGTGTTTCAGGGACCCTTAACTTTTCTCTCGGAATCTATATTTTATTTAGTTCTTTAGCGGGTATTTTGTTCTTAAGCGATCAAAACCAGCGTTCAAAAATATTACAGGCAGGTTCATTTGCTGCAGCGGTAAATCTCTTTACTATTTGGGCATTATTGTTCCTGCCAAATGGACAATTTTCCGGTCTTGAATATGGCTACTATATTTTAACGGCAATATTCTCTGGGATAGGCTCTGCCGTTTTAACAATTGGATTATTGCCATTTTTTGAGGCGAGTTTTGGAATCCTTTCTACAATGAAGTTAATAGAGCTATCTAACCCTAATCATCCTTTACTAAGGAAGATCTTAATGGAAGCCCCAGGCACATACCACCATAGTGTAATGGTTGCAAACCTATCGGATGCTGCTTGTGAGGCAATCGGCGCGAATGGTCTTTTAGCAAGAGTAGGCAGTTATTATCATGACATTGGGAAGACCAATCGTCCTAGTTTCTTTATTGAAAACCAAATGCATGTTGAAAATCCTCATGATCGCCTGCCTCCTGATAAAAGCGCAGCTATCATCATTGCACATGTAACCGATGGAGTAGGAATTCTAAAGAAGTATCATATGCCCAAGGAAATCATTCAGATTGCTGAGCAGCACCATGGGACAACACTGCTAAAGTTCTTCTATCATAAGGCAATGCAGAAAAATGATGAGGTCAAAGAGGAGAATTACCGCTATCCTGGTCCAAGAGCACAATCGAAGGAGTCTGCTATCATCGGGATTGCTGACAGTGTTGAAGCGGCTGTAAGGTCACTGAGAAAGCCAACACCTGAATCGATTGAGTCGCTGGTGAAGAAAATAGTTGCAGACCGGCTTCAAGATGGTCAATTGAATGAATGTGATTTGACACTGAAGGAATTAGACATTGTTGCCTACTCGTTCTGTGAAACGTTAAAGGGCATATTCCACTCCAGAATTGAGTACCCAGAAATGACAAAGAAGGTGAACTGAGTTTGACTAAATTAATGATTGATTTAATAGACGAAACAAATGAATTATCCTTAGAGCAAATAACAGAAATTGAAAAGCTATTAAATTATGCTGCTGAAAAGCAAAACGTTGAAGAAAATAGTGAAGTGTCACTTACTTTTGTGACAAATGACAGAATACAGGAAATTAACCGTGACTACCGGGAGAAAGATACCCCGACAGATGTTATTTCATTCGCAATGGAAGAACTTGGGGAGGGTGAAGTTGAACTTTCTGGAGTTGAAATGCCACGTGTTTTAGGTGATATTATTATATCGGTGGCAAAGGCAAAGGAACAGGCGGAAGATTACGGCCATTCTTTCATTCGAGAGCTGGGGTTCTTAGCTGTGCATGGCTTTTTACACCTACTAGGCTACGACCATATGACAGAAGCGGAAGAAGAAGAAATGTTTACCCTTCAAAAGGATATTTTGAATGAGTATGGCCTCACGCGATAACCAGAAAGCACACCGTTTGCTAAAAAGCTTTTCATTTGCGGTTCAGGGGATCGGGTCAGCGTTACGTACCGAAAGAAATATGCGTTTCCACTTCTCATTTTCTGTTTTAGTTATAATGGTTTCTGTTTTTTTCTCCATAGACAAAACAGAGTGGCTATTTATAATCATTGCTATAGGTGGAATGTTTGCATTGGAGCTAGTCAATACAGCCATTGAACGTCTTGTCGATTTAGTCACGGAAGACTACCATCCGCTTGCAAAGCAGGCTAAGGACATAGCGGCAGGTGCGGTTTTTATTTATGCATTGGCATCTGTGTCCATTGGGACTATAATCTTTTGGCCATACTTTCTACAAATTATTAGGACAATTCTTGCTTAATTTGAAATGAGAATCTGAATTATGTAAAATGACTTAACGGCAGATCTGTTGGAAGGTTGAATTAGTTGATTTTTAAGAAAATTCAAATTTTTCCATTACAATTTTGCTACAAGTGATGATTTTGTGAACATTTTAAGGTAAAATAAAGGAAGCGGCAGACTTCTGCTCAGAAGGGAAGAATGATTGTGAGCACCGAGAATTTAATTGAAGAAGCAAAAATAGCAAGAGAAAAAGCATATGTTCCTTATTCTAAGTTTAAAGTAGGAGCAGCATTACTAACAAAGGACGGAAAAATATATCACGGCTGCAATATTGAAAATGCCGCTTACAGTATGTGCAATTGCGCTGAACGTACCGCTTTGTTTAAGGCTTACTCAGAAGGTGATCGAGATTTTCAACAATTGACTGTTGTGGCTGATACCGACCGCCCATGCTCCCCATGTGGTGCTTGCCGACAAGTAATTGCTGAACTTTGCCCGAAAGATATGAAGGTAGTGCTAACAAACCTAAAAGGGGATGTACTTGAAACTACTGTAGCAGATTTACTACCTGGTGCATTTTCTCCGGAGGACTTACATGCTGAATAATCAAACAAAAGGATATAAGTCAGGTTTTATTAGCATTATCGGACGGCCAAATGTTGGTAAGTCAACTTTTCTTAATCGAGTTATTGGCCAGAAAATTGCCATAATGAGCGATAAACCACAGACTACTCGTAATAAAATTCAAGGCGTTTTAACCTTAGACGATACTCAGATGGTTTTTATTGATACACCTGGTATTCATAAACCAAAGCATAAACTAGGCGACTTTATGATGAAGGTTGCACAAAACACTCTAAAAGAAGTTGACTTGATTCTATTTATGGTAAATGCCGAAGAGGGATTTGGTCGTGGTGAAGAATTTATACTCGAAAAATTCCAGACTGTGAATACCCCAATCTTTCTTGTAATTAATAAAATTGATCAAATACACCCTGATGCGTTATTACCACTGATTGAATCGTATAAAGAGAAGTATCCATTTAAAGAGATTGTTCCTATATCAGCTCTTGAAGGCAATAATGTGGAGCGGCTCTTGGATCAAATTAAGGTTTATTTACCGGAAGGACCGCAATATTATCCAGCTGATCAGGTTACAGATCACCCGGAAAGATTTATTATTACAGAGCTTATCAGGGAAAAGGCGCTGCACCTAACAAGGGAGGAGATCCCTCATTCGCTCGCTGTAGTTCTTGACAAGATTGAAAGGCAGCAAGGAAAAGACATCATCCATGTTATGGCGACAGTCATTGTGGAACGAGATTCACAAAAAGGTATTATAATTGGAAAACAAGGTAGTATGCTGAAAGAAATCGGTAAACGGGCTCGTGGAGATATCGAAAATCTCCTAGGTTCAAAAGTGTTTCTAGAGCTTTGGGTTAAAGTGCAAAAAGACTGGCGCAACAAGATGTCCCAGCTACGCGATTTCGGCTTTAATGAAGATGAATATTAAATTAATAGCCTAACTAATAACCCTAACTAAAATATTAACTCTCATTGAAAATTATGCATGGACAACATTAACAAAATTTTCGTCTTATGATTTTTGCAAGACAGGCTATGATAATTGTAAGGTTTGGGATTCACAAGAAGCTAGTCTAAATAATGAAAGGTGGGGTTTTCGATGATGGATTTTACGTGGAAAGTATTCCTACAGACAGGTAATATTGACACATATCTTCTCTTCAAGGAACTGGAGAAGGAAAACCAAGAAATACCCGGAAATCAGAATGAAGATCTAGCACAAATGGATTTTCCCGTTTCATAAGTTTGTTTTGTAATACGGGATGGTGACAGGCATGCTTCAAAAATGTGAAGGCATCGTCATTAGATCAACGGATTATGGAGAAACGAATAAAATTGTAACACTATATACAAGGGAGTGGGGAAAGATTGGCGTAATGGCTAGAGGAGCAAAAAAGCCAAACAGCCGTCTTTCCTCTATAACACAACTGTTTACACATGGTTACTTTCTAGTTCAGAGAGGATCAGGCCTGGGAACCGTTCAACAAGGTGAAACGATCACTAGTCTTAGATCGATTGGTGAAGATATCTTCTTAACCGCCTATGCTAGTTATATCGTTGAGTTAACGGATAAATGCACAGAAGAAAAAAAACCAAACCCTTTTCATTTTGAATTGTTATTTCAAACATTAAACTATTTGAACGAAGGCTATGACCCAGATGTGATGATGAATATTTACGAAATGAAAATGTTAAATGTCATGGGGCTATACCCAGTGTTAAATCAATGTTCCGTTTGCGGGAGTACAGACGGGCATTTTTCTTTTTCAATAAGAGAAGGCGGATTTATTTGTCACCGCTGCTTAAACAAAGATCCATATCATTTTAAATTATCACCAGCAGCAGTGAAATTGTTACGGGTATTTTATTTTTTTGATCTTTCAAGACTTGGAAATATATCCATTAAAGATGAAACGAAAGCAGAGCTGAAGAAAATCATCACGGCCTATTATGAGGAATATTCGGGTCTGCACCTCAAAACAAAAAAATTTCTTAATAGCATGGATCAGTTTCGTAATCAAATGTAGCCCCTTGTTGACAAGCTTTTCATATTTCGATAATATGTTTTTTAATAAGAATAGTTGTAATGACGGAGAATAGTACTTAGTCTCCTCTATAAAAAGCGAACCTAGGATGGTGAGAGCTAGGGTATAGAGCATTAAGGAAGGCGTTCCCGAGCAACACAAATGTGTCATGTGAACACAACTAAAGAGGCTGCAGATAGCAGCAAATAGGGTGGAACCGCGGGTAACTCTCGTCCCTATGCTTACTTAAGCATAGAGACGAGAGTTTTTTATTTACTTAAATAACTTTAAAGGAGCAAGAAGAATGAGTGTAACAATGGAGCAAATTGTTTCTCACGCAAAACACAGAGGTTTTATTTTTCCAGGATCAGAAATCTACGGAGGACTCGCAAACACATGGGATTACGGGCCACTAGGCGTAGAATTCAAAAATAATATAAAACAAGCATGGTGGAAAAAATTTGTTCAGGAATCACCATATAATGTCGGCCTTGACGCCAGCATTTTAATGAATCCTAGAACCTGGGAAGCATCCGGACATATCGGCAACTTTAATGATCCAATGATTGACTGTAAAAAGTGTAAAGCAAGGCATCGTGCTGACAAACTGATTGAAAATGCGCTTGATGAAAAAGGCATTGAAATGGTCGTAGATGGTTTGCCGTTTGAAAAGATGGAAGAACTGGTTAAAGAACATAATATTCCATGTCCTGATTGTGGCAGTCATGAATTTACTGGCATCCGCCAATTTAATTTAATGTTTAAAACATTCCAAGGTGTTACGGAGTCTAGTACAAACGAGATTTTCTTGCGCCCTGAAACGGCACAAGGTATCTTTGTTAACTTTAAGAACGTACAGCGCACCATGAGAAAGAAGCTTCCTTTTGGTATTGCTCAAATCGGTAAGAGTTTCCGTAATGAAATAACACCAGGAAATTTCACTTTCCGTACCCGTGAGTTCGAACAGATGGAACTTGAGTTTTTCTGCAAGCCGGGCGAGGAATTGAAATGGTTTGATTATTGGAAGCAGTTTGCTGAACAATGGTTGCATTCTCTAGGTTTAAACAAAGAACATTTAAGGCTTCGTGACCATTCAGATGATGAATTATCACATTATAGTAATGCTACTACAGATTTTGAATATAAGTTCCCATTTGGCTGGGGAGAGCTGTGGGGCGTCGCTTCCAGAACAGATTATGACTTAAAGCAGCATATGCAGTTCTCTGGGGAAGACTTCCAGTATATCGATCCTGAAACAAATGAACGCTATATCCCTTATTGTATCGAACCTTCTCTTGGTGCAGACCGTGTAACGTTAGCTTTCTTAATCGATGCCTATGATGAAGAACAGCTTGAGGATGGTACAACAAGGACCGTTATGCATTTTCATCCTGCTCTTGCACCTTTTAAAGCAGCGGTTCTACCTTTGTCTAAGAAATTATCTGAAGAGGCTAGAGAGGTTTTCAGCACCTTGTCTAAGCATTTTTCAGTCGATTATGATGAAGCAGGGTCAATCGGTAAACGATACCGCCGTCACGATGAAATTGGTACACCATTCTGTATTACCTATGATTTTGATTCTGTTGAAGACAAGATGGTTACCATTCGAGACCGTGATACCATGGAACAATCTCGAGTACCAATTGCAGAACTAGTTAATTTTATCCAAGCAAAAATAACATTTTAAATAAGAAGGTGCGGTTAATACCGTACCTTTTCTTAATTTGTCTAGCTCAGGCTCTTTGAGCTTTTCATAATTTCAGGAAATCTTTCCAAATAAAAAATAATTAGTATATAATAATTTTATTAAATGTTTGTAACATAGGATGGATATGGTGGTGAGGACGATGGAACTAACAAAACGCCAAGACCAAATTATCGAAATCGTGAAGGCGAATGGTCCGATTACTGGGGAACAAATTGCGGAACAGCTAAATTTGACACGTGCCACATTAAGACCAGATTTATCGATCTTAACGATGGCTGGCTATTTAGATGCACGGCCGCGAGTTGGCTATTTTTATACAGGAAAATCCGGCACACAGCTTTTGACTGAAAACCTTCAGAAGATATTTGTAAAGGATTACAAGTCACTGCCTGTAGTCGTAAAGGAAGATGTATCTGTTTATGATGCAATCTGTACAATGTTTCTTGAGGATGTGGGGACACTATTTGTTGTAGACCAAAACTCTGCCTTAGTAGGTGTTTTATCTAGAAAAGATTTATTAAGAGCTAGCATTGGCAAGCAAGAGCTTACTGCGCTTCCAATCAATATTATCATGACAAGAATGCCCAATATTACAATGTGTGAAATGGATGATCTTTTAATCGATATTGCCAAAATATTAATTGATAAACAAATAGATGCCATGCCGGTGGTTAGAAAGTCGGATTCTGGCTATGAAGTGATTGGGAGAGTTACAAAAACAACGATAACAAAAGCATTTGTAGCTTTGGGAAATGAATAATAAATCTATATAATCAGAGCTAGCTTGTGTTCAAAGATAAAACGTTCAGAGGAGCTGTTGAGGAAGAATGAGTTCACAAATTATTTATGTTGTCTCTGATTCAGTGGGGGAAACAGCTGAATTAGTAACAAAAGCCGCGATTACCCAATTTAACGGTGCCGGAATTACACTTAAAAGGTTTCCATTTGTTGAAGACCATGAAAATATTGATGAAGTGATATCACTAGTCAAGATGGATAGAAGCATGATTGCGTTTACTTTAGTTAAGCCTGATATGCGTTCTTACATGAAGGAAAGGGCTAGTCTTGCAGGTGTGCGTGCGGTTGACCTTATGGGTCCGATTATGGATGAAATCCAAGAGTTTAGTGGGAAAACTCCATTGTACGAACCAGGTCTTGTGAGAAAACTAGACGAGGATTATTTTAAAAAGGTAGAAGCCATTGAATTTGCTGTCCAGTATGATGATGGTCGGGATCCGAGAGGTATATTAAAAGCTGATATTATTTTAATCGGCGTTTCTAGGACTTCAAAAACTCCATTATCACAGTATTTAGCACACAAGCGAATTAAGGTAGCCAATGTACCGATAGTCCCAGAGGTAGACCCGCCAGAAGAATTATATACGGTACCTGCTGAGAAGTGTTTTGGATTGAAGATTAGTCCAGTTAAATTAAATAATATCAGACGTGAGCGGTTGATTTCATTAGGTTTAAATGATCAAGCCAGCTATGCAAATATTGAGCGAATTCGCGATGAACTTACTTATTTTGAAAATGTTGTTTCCAAAATTAATTGTCCCGTCATTGATGTAACGAATAAAGCTGTCGAAGAAACAGCAAATGTCATCTTAAATTACATACATAAACGGACTACTTAGCACATAATCCTTGATTATGTGTTTTTCTATTAACAAAAAATAGTGAGAAATAGTTATGGAAAAATTGAAATGAATGTACTATAATAAAAAATTGTGATAAAAATGAATCTTTTAGGTTTAGACTTGCATCGGAACGAATAAACTATTTATTGTTAGATGTCAAGGGAACCTCCAGAAAAAAATTCGACATTAATCCTTTTTTGAAAAAATGGCAGTGAAAGAAGGAATAAGCGGAGTGATGTAGAATTAGTATTTATGATAAAGCAATTCTGACAATTTTTATTGCTGTAGATTCATGCCCGGTTAAAGAAGAAATTGTCGAAATTGCTTAAAGTTTTTCTGTTAAAGTTCAATTTGTCGCTTCCTATGATTACCCAAGAGAATTAGTTAGTACATATGCACAGTCAACCAGGAAATATGTTGACTCTAGGAAGGAAGCCGCTTAACTTTCCATCATGAACCATCCCTTAATAGGAATATCACTTTGGCACAGGACATAGGACTTGATTCTACTCTACTGCAAAGGTGTTTATGTAATAACTCCAAAGGGTACATTATTTGATGAAACTGGAATCCAAACTACTCTTGACTTGCGCTACATAAATGCTAAAGCAAGAAAAAGGGGTGTATATGGAAAGGTCAAAATCAATATACGGAGGACTGAGCAAGATTTTTGAAGTGATTAACAAAAATTTTGTCGAAATTTGAAGGAATTTAGAGCTTGCGTGTAGAAATACTGTTAAGTAAAGCAGAAGTGCCTCTGCACAGAAGCTAGATAGGTACAAATGGAGTTGTTTTTCATGGCAGACCGTATTGCCGAAGAAAAAATTGACCAAATTCGTCAGTCTGTAGACATAGTTGAAATCATTGGTGAGTATGTCCAACTAAAAAAACAGGGGCGAAATTACTTCGGTTTATGTCCATTCCATGGAGAAAGTACCCCATCATTTTCCGTATCGTCTGATAAACAAATTTTCCATTGCTTTGGCTGCGGAGCAGGAGGAAATGTTTATTCGTTCTTAATGGAAATTGAAGGAATTCCATTCCAAGAAGCTGCCATTAAATTAGCTGAGAAAGCAAACATAGGATTAGACATCAGTTTATCAACTAATGGCCCTGCAAAGAGTGTTTCTCCAGAGCGGCAAGCGATGCTCGATGCTCATGAACTCTTACGTAAATTTTACCACCATTTACTGGTAAATACAAAAGATGGTCAACATGCATTAGAATACTTGCTGCAAAGAGGGTTTAACCGAGAATCAATTGATAAGTTTCAAATTGGCTACTCGTTGAATTCATGGGATTTCGTCTATAAATTTCTCACAAAAAGAGAATTTTCTCCTGAATGGATGGAAAAAGCCGGATTAATTATTAAACGTGAAAAAGATGGAAGCTATTTTGACCGCTTTCGTGATCGAATTATGTTTCCGATTTACGATCGTAATGGAAATACGATTGCCTTTTCAGGGAGAACACTTGGGGCAGATGAGCCCAAATATTTAAATAGTCCCGAAACCGCAATCTTTAATAAAAGTAAAATTTTATATAACTTCCATCAAGCTAAGCCTAGCATAAGAAAAACTCAACAAGCTGTTTTATTTGAAGGATTTGCCGACGTCATAGCTGCAGACCGTTCAGGTGTTGAAAATGGAATTGCAACAATGGGGACATCGCTGACTGAAGAGCATATCTCGTTAATTAAGCAGAATGTACAATCCGTAACCATTTGCTATGACTCTGATAAGCCAGGGATTGAAGCGGCTTTCCGAGCAGGAAACGCTCTTACGGATGCAGGCTGTAACATTAAGGTGGCACTTATGTCAGATGGATTAGATCCAGATGATTATATTAAAAAGAATGGCCCTGAAAAATTCCGTAATGAAGTGATTGGCGCAAGCATGACTTGGATGGCATTTAAGTTCCTTTACTACCGTAGAGGAAAAAATCTTCAATTTGAAGGAGATCGGCTTGCCTATATCGAAGAAATACTGAAAGAAATTAGCAAGTTGACAAATGCTGTTGAAAAAGATCATTATTTGCGGCAGCTTGCCAGCGAGTTTTCACTATCATTAGATGCCTTAAAACAACAGCAAAACACTCAGGAAAAACAACTTTTCTTCTCAGAAAAAAGGAAAGCAAATGTAAAGAATCAAACTATTGAGAAGCCTTTACCTGTAAAGCGTACAAATGACTTACAACCAAAACACCATAAGGCTGAAAGATGTTTAATTGCCCATATGCTGAAAGACCGGGATGTCGCTTATAAAGTACAGGATTTATTACAGGGTAATACCTTTAATGTCGACGAACATCAAGCCATTATTACCTATTTGTTTGGGTTTTATGAGGATCATGTAAGTCCAGACTCTAGTGCATTTTTAACCTATATTCAAGATGACAACCTTAGAAGAATAATTGCCAACATTGAGATGATGTCAATTAATGAAGAAATTAGCAGCCAAGAATTAACTGATTATATCAAACAGGTGTTGAATTATCCAAAATTGTTAAAGATAAAAGAAAAAGAAGTGGAACTAAAAGAAGCTGAGCGAAAAAGCGATGTAATGAAAGCTGCAGCGATTGGA
The DNA here is from genome assembly GCA_040797665.1 of Neobacillus sp. GTDB lineage: Bacteria > Bacillota > Bacilli > Bacillales > Cytobacillaceae > Neobacillus. Next base: position 86,261 of record JBFNER010000001.1, read on the forward strand.
ATTGAAATTAATCAATTACGTAAGTCTCTATAGATTCCATTTTGGTGTCTTTGATTCTAGAAGGAGGGGGACCTATGGCTGAAAAATCAGCCCGTTCAAAAGAGGCCGAGAATGAATTGACCTTCGAACAAGTAAAAGACCAGTTAACGGTACTGGGTAAAAAAACCGGTGTCCTTGCCTATGACGATATTGCAGAAAGAATGGCAAATTTTGATTTAGAATCCGATCAAATGGATGAATTTTATGAGTTCCTTGGTGAACAAGGAATTGAACTTGTAGGAGAAAGTGACGAAGAAGATCCAAACCCTAAACAGTTGTCGAAAGAAGATGACGAAGAGTTTGATTTAAATGACCTAAGTGTCCCTCCTGGAGTGAAAATTAACGATCCAGTTCGTATGTACCTAAAAGAAATTGGCCGGGTAGACCTGCTTTCCGCTGAAGAGGAAATTAAATTGGCTAATCGTATCGAAGAAGGCGATGAAGAAGCGAAACGACGTCTGGCTGAAGCGAACCTGCGACTTGTTGTTAGTATTGCAAAACGCTATGTAGGCCGCGGTATGCTATTCCTTGATTTAATCCAAGAAGGAAATATGGGTCTAATTAAAGCTGTAGAAAAATTCGATTACCGAAAAGGCTTTAAATTTAGTACGTATGCTACTTGGTGGATACGTCAAGCGATTACACGAGCCATTGCCGACCAAGCTAGAACGATTCGTATACCAGTGCATATGGTAGAAACGATTAATAAGCTTATTCGTGTACAGAGACAGTTACTTCAGGATCTTGGCCGCGAACCAACACCGGAAGAAATTGGCGAAGACATGGATTTAACACCAGATAAGGTAAGAGAAATCCTGAAAATAGCTCAAGAGCCTGTCTCACTCGAGACACCTATAGGTGAGGAAGATGATTCACATCTTGGTGATTTTATTGAAGACCAGGATGCGACATCACCATCTGAGCATGCTGCTTATGAATTATTAAAAGAGCAGCTGGAAGACGTTCTTGATACGCTAACAGACCGTGAAGAAAACGTTTTGCGCCTTCGCTTTGGTTTAGATGATGGTCGTACACGTACGCTAGAAGAAGTAGGAAAAGTCTTCGGCGTTACACGCGAACGGATCCGTCAAATTGAAGCAAAAGCATTACGTAAACTTAGACATCCTAGCCGCAGCAAACGTCTCAAAGATTTCTTAGAGTAAAATACTGTTTTTTTAGAAATAGTTTACTTCTGACTAGGAGTAAACTATTTTTTTGTAGAAAAGCCATTTGGAAATGAAAGCACTTTCTCTATTGTCTTATATTTTACTGAATTGTCTTTCACTTTGCAAATGACTATTTTATCTGGTTACCCCTTTTAGGAAAAAATTCACTTTTTCAATAAAATATAATCACTTTGTAAACAATTGATAACCCTTGCTTTTTCATTATAATACTTATTTCCGAATAATATAATAAATATTCAGATTTTAAATTGTTGGGAAAATTATAAAAATAACCGTATAATAAAAAATGAAAACGCATACATTGGGTATTCGAGGGGGATGGGTATGAACTTTGATTTAACTTCTGAACAGGAAATGATAAAGAAAATGATGCGGGAGTTCGCTGATGAGGTGGTTGCACCTGGCAGTATAGAACGTGATCGCAATAAACAATTTCCGGTAGCTGTTTTTAAGCAATTATCGGAAATGGGAATAATGGGGCTTCCCTTTCCTGAGGAATATGCTGGCGGGGGAGCGGATACCGTAAGCTTTGCGATTGTAACAGAAGAACTGAGCAGAGTATGCGGCTCAACTGGAATTACCTATTCTGCGCATATCTCATTAGGTGGAGCACCACTATACTTATTTGGTACAGAAGAACAAAAGCAAAAGTATTTAACTAGGATCTGTACTGGCGATTCTTTTGGCGCCTTTGGATTAACTGAACCTCAGGCTGGTTCGGATGCTGGAGGTACGAGAACGTCTGCGAAAGTGGATAATGATGAGTATGTTATTAATGGAAGTAAATGCTTTATAACCAATGCCAGTTATGCGAAACACCTTGCCTTAACAGCTGTAACTGGAACGGTAGATGGAAGAAAAGAAATAAGTGCCATTATTGTCCCGACAGACACTAAAGGTTTTTCTATTATCGACAAGTATGAAAAGATGGGTCTTAATGCTTCTAACACTACGGAGCTTGTCCTTGAGGATGTCAGGGTTCCTTTGGACCACCTATTAGGTAAAAAGGGAGAGGGATTTAAGCAGTTCTTAATTACGCTTGATGGCGGCCGGATCGGCATTGGGGCGATGGCAGTTGGTATCGCCCAAGGTGCATATGAAAAATCTTTGCAATATGCAAAAGAACGCAAGCAGTTCGGACGATCCATTTCATCATTTCAGGCTACTCAATTTAAACTGGCGGATATGGCTATGAAAATTGAACTAGCACGTAATATGGTCTATAAGGCAGCCTGGTTAAAAGATCAAGGAAGAGCGTTCAGTAAAGAGGCGGCAATGTGCAAACTTTACGCTTCAGAGATTTGTATGGAAGTAACTAGCCAGGCTGTACAAATTCATGGCGGTTATGGCTACATGAAAGAGTACCATGTTGAGAGAATGATGCGTGATGCTAAATTGCTGGAAATCGGAGAGGGTACATCAGAAATTCAAAGGATGGTCATTGCCAGACAAATTGGGTGCTAATAGTGGATAGGAACGTGAAAAAGGCTGGAGATATTCAGCCTTTTTTTTGGTTATTTATAAATATTATCGTGACAAAGTAAGTTTAGGCTTTTCCTTCTTGCATTTTTAAAGTAAAATAGTAGTTGTTTGTAGTGTGATATCTTATTATTTAAAGTGTTACGTACATAAGGGAGGTTATTTTATGAATCGAAATCCGGTTATTCCTTTCGTTCTCATTATGGTATTTGGAATCGGGCTAATGTTCTTTTTGTCATTCAAAGGCCTCGGGGATTCGAAGGAGTTAGCGGCAGAAAAGGAAGGCGGCGGTGAGCCAACTGAAGAAGTGGCTGCTAATCCAGAAGATATTTACAAATCTTCTTGTATTACCTGTCATGGCGATCAGTACCAAGGGGGTATGGGGCCTAAGCTAGTTGGCGTGGGTGATAAATATTCACAAGAAGAGCTTGCTGACATCGTGGTGAATGGTATCGGTAATATGCCAGGTGGTTTAGTTAAGCCAGATCAAGCTGCAGGTATGGCAGAATGGCTGTCTAATATTAAGTAATTTAAAAGAGTATCTCAGGTCCTTTGCATATGTGAAGGACTTTTTTTATACTTAGTAAAGTACATAAATGAGTCAGTACATAAATGAGTAAAAGAGTGGTGGGAATTTTTGAATACAGATAAATTATCCCTTCGATTAGGGGCAGTAGCAAAGTATGTTCCGAACGGGTTCAAAGTGGCAGACATAGGGTCTGACCATGCCTATTTACCTTGCTATTTAGTGAAGAACAATGAAGTAACCTTCGCGATTGCCGGTGAAGTAGTAGCGGGTCCTTACCAGTCTGCAAAAAAGAATGTCCAGGCAGAGGGCTTAGAAGGTATTGTTTCAGTCAGAATGGGCGATGGACTAGAAGTGATCGAGAATGATGAGGTTGATTGTATTACCATAGCGGGGATGGGCGGAACATTAATAACAAATATATTAGATGCTGGTAAGCTGAAACTGGGCTCTGTTACCCGGTTAGTGCTGCAGCCGAATATTAATGCAATGGCGATTCGCCAATGGTTCATGGAAAATGGCTGGCAGCTAATAGCAGAAGAAATCCTAGAAGAAGATGGAAAAATATATGAGGTTTTAGTAGGAGAAAAGGGGACTCCTGAGAAGCCTTATGATAAAGAGCAAATAGATATGGAGCTTTTATTAGGACCATGTCTTAAAAAGCAAAAAAATCAAGCATTTATAAAAAAGTGGAACCTGGAAAAGAAAAACTGGCAGCGAATTTACCAGCAGCTAGAAGGCTCTGCTGAACCCACAGCTGAAACCTTAGCAAAAAAGCAGGAACTGTTGACCAAAATTCAATTGGTAGAGGAGGTATTAAAGGATGAAGAAAGCGAACGGACATGAAATAATCCAATTGTTTGAGCAGTTTGCACCAAAAGGACTTGCGATGGAGGGTGACAAGATTGGCTTGCAGCTCGGCCGTCTTAATAAGAAAGTAGATAAGGTCATGATTGCACTTGATGTCCTTGAGGAAGTCATTGATGAGGCGATTGAGAAGAATGTTCAGCTGATTATTGCGCATCACCCTCCAATTTTTCGTCCGCTTAAAAATGTGATTACTGATACTGTTCAAGGCAGAATGATTGAAAAGCTTATTAAACACGATATAGCTGTGTATGCAGCTCATACGAATTTAGATATTGCTGAAGGCGGGGTAAATGACCTTTTAGCGGAAGCACTTGGTCTAGAAGGCACTGAGGTCCTGGTACCTACATATGAAACGAAGCTTAAAAAAATTGTAGTTTTTGTACCTTCCAGTCATGCTGAAGAAATTAGGAGCGTACTCGGAAAAGCGGGTGCAGGATTTATCGGCAACTATAGCCACTGTTCCTTCTCTGCAGAGGGGACAGGAAGGTTTCTACCTGAAGAGGGTACGAATCCCTACATTGGCTCACAAGGGCAGCTAGAGGCTGTAGATGAAGTCAGGATTGAAACTATCGTCCCTGAGCAATTAGTAAAGCAAGCAGTTAACGTAATGATCAAGGCACATCCGTATGAGGAAGTGGCTTATGACATTTACTCAGTAGAAAATCCTGGTGAAGTACTTGGGCTTGGAAGAATAGGCACCATTCCGGAAGTAACACTTGAGGAGTTTGCTCAAAAAGTGAAAGTAGCTCTTGAGGTTGACCAGGTTCGAGTAGTCGGTAATCTAACCTCTAAAGTGAAAAAGGTTGCTGTATTAGGCGGGGATGGCAATAAATATTTTACTTCAGCGAAATTTAACGGTGCTGATGTATATGTTACCGGGGATATCTATTACCACACCGCACATGATGCACTGATGCAGGGCTTAAATATGATTGATCCCGGTCATAACGTCGAGAAAATTATGAAAAAAGGGCTGACCAATGTCCTTTCAAGAATGTGTGAAAAAGCTGGCTATGAAGTTGAAATATTTCCATCAGAACTCAACACAGATCCGTTTAAATTTGTGTAAGGGTTGATTGGTACGGTGGGACGGTTGAGTGCGTTAAGATGCTTGTTATAGCTGAATTTGGGGGCTGTCGGTCATCTTGAGAGTGTTAAGATGCCCGACTTGGCTAAATTTGAAGGCGATCGGTCATCTTGAGAGTGTTAAGATGCCCGACTTGGCTAAATTTGAAGGCGATCGGTCATCTTGAGAGTGTTAAGATGCCCGATTCGGTTAAATTTGAAGGTGACCCGTCATCTTGAGAGCGTTAAGATGCCCGAATCAGCAAAATTTGGGGGCTGTCGGTCATCTTGAAAGCATTAAGATGCTCGAACCAGCAAAATTTCCGAGCTGTCGGTCATCTTAAAAGCTTCATGTTGGTGAAAATAAAAAAGAAACGAAAAAAAGATGACCAAAAATTAATTGGTCATCTTTTTTCAAAAAGTTATTTTTTTACCTTTGGCAATATTTTGTGTAATGGAACATTTCTGCGTCTTTCCCATGTTGCTTCATTATTCGGGTCGAATTGTTCCAGGAAGGTAATAACTTCCTTCGTAATTGGTGTTGGAGTGGATGCACCTGAAGTAACAGCAACATTTTTCGCATCTTTTATCCAATCAATTTCTAATTCTGTAATATCTGCTATCCGGTAGGCTTTTGTACCGGCAATCTCTTCGGAAACCTGTGCAAGTCGATTTGAATTGTTACTCTTAGGATCGCCTACCACAATGGTGACATCAGCTTCTGTCGCCTGACCAGCAACAGCCTCCTGACGGACCTGTGTTGCATTACAGATTTCATTATGGGCCTCTGCATGTGGATATTTTTCTTGAACCTTTTTCATCGTGTCTGCTACGTCCCATTGGCTCATGGTCGTTTGATTGGTTACAATCAATTTTTCACTATCAAGCGTTAAGGCTTCGACGTCCTTTGGAGTTTCCACAAGGTGTACAAAACCTGGAGCAACGCCAACGGCACCTTCTGGCTCGGGATGTCCCTTTTTCCCAATATAAATGACATGATATCCCTGCTTTGTCTTTTCTTCAATTAAATCATGGGTTCTAGTTACATCAGGGCAGGTTGCATCAAGTGTTACAAGTCCTTTTGCTTTTGCCATCGCTCTTACTTCTGGTGAAATTCCGTGAGCAGTAAATATGACGGTTCCAGAATCCACTTTTTCAAGAATCTCTAGGCGGTTGTCTCCATCCAGAGTAATAATCCCTTCCTCTTCAAAGGCATCGGTAACATGTTTATTATGAACAATCATCCCTAAGATGTAAATTGGGCGAGGCAATGATTTATCTAATGCCGCATTCCTAGCGATCACCATGGCGTCAACAACACCATAGCAATATCCGCGCGGTGAAATCTTAATAATTTGCATATATAAAGTCCTCCTAAGGAACAGTATCTTTGAATCTATGTAATTATTATATAAAACTAATAGAAATAATACAAAGATACATTTTTCCTTTTCGCAAAGTACAAAATAAAAGAATGCTGTTACCAGCATTCTAAGATGATTGCTTATTAAATATAAAGTTTAGGCACTGAAGTTCCTTGAGTTCGTTTTTCTTTTGTTTCTGGGATGGATTCTGAAGTACTCTTTCTTGGTTTTTTTGTTGCTTCGGACGATTCATCCTTATCTGCTGCGAGGTTTGTGCTTTCCTCTGTTTGACCTTCACTAGGTGCATCTTTTAAACCTTTGTATAGCCGCCACATTGCCGGCAGGTTCTTTACAAGCGGTCCATATTGCTGGATCATTGGTCCGATAGACTGTGCGGTTTGTAACACTTGTTGTGTATTATTAAGAAACCCAGATAATCCATCGGGCTTACTCAAGGTTTGGAGTATCGACCCAATACCGCCTCCGCCTGAAGCACTGCCACGGCTTGCTGCTTGGATTCCTCGTAGACCACCCAATTGTTGACCTTGTTTATTTCCGCCTAAGAGCTTTGAAAGGATTCCACCACCACCACCACCACTTTTGCCAGGGGGTCTTCCCATCATGGAACCCATCATTTGATTGCCGCCGCCGAAGGGATTCGCTCCTCCCATCATCCTTTGACCCCCTCCGCCAAAAGGGCCTCTCATTTGACCTGGACCCATCATTCGCGGACCCATTCCCCCTTGAAACGGGATTCTTGGTCTTGGCTGCATAAATATAACCTCCTCTCAAAATACTCGTTATGCTTTAGGGTATGCATTTTTCTCATTTTGGTTTAGGTATTAACCACAATACAAACTCTAAATTTAAATGATTTAAAAAGTGTTCAAAGGTTAAAAATGATATAGAAGGCTAATTATTCTAGAATCCAATGAAGAAATAGGATTTATAAAGGTCTAGGCTGGTTATTTGTATCAATCTTTACTATAATTACATGATGGACAAAAAAAGGAACTAGATTATTTTTAAATGAGGGAGCAATTAAATGAAGGTAAATCGATTTGAACGTTTTAATTTTAAACCTTTTATTATAGAAGCAATAAGAGATCTTGGTTTTTATGAGCCGACCGAAATTCAAGAGCAAATGATTCCAATGATCTTAAAGAATGAAAGTGCAATAGGTCAATCACAGACTGGTACAGGGAAGACACTTGCATATGTATTGCCTATACTTGAAAAAATTAATCCAGAAAAGAAAGAGGTCCAAGCTGTTATTACTGCGCCGACCCGAGAGCTGGCTTCTCAAATTTATCAACAAATCCTAAAGATAACGGAGCATTGCAGTCCAGAAGATGCGATAATTGCCAAAGTGTTTACCGGCGGGACTGACAAGCAGAGGACTATTGATAAATTAAAGGTACAGCCGCATATTGTCGTTGGAACACCTGGGAGAATTAAAGACCTAATGTCCGAAAAAGCTTTGTTTGTTCATACTTCTGATATGCTGGTGGTTGATGAAGCGGATATGATGCTCGATATGGGCTTTATTGAGGATCTTGATCAGGTGGCGGCAAAAATGCCTGAAAAGCTGCAGATGATGGTTTTTTCAGCAACCATCCCTGAAAAGCTAAAACCATTTCTAAAAAAATATATGGAGAATCCAAAGACGATTCATATCCAGGCGAAGCAGCGGGCTGCTGTAAATTTAGACCATTATTTACTGCCGTCCAGACATCGGAATAAAAAGCAGCTGGTGTACGAAGCACTTACACATTACAATCCTTATTTAGCTATTGTCTTTACTAATACAAAGAAAATGGCCGAAGAAGTTGCTGGGTTCTTGATCGAAAAAGGTTTAAAGGTTGGCCGGGTCCACGGAGATTTAAACCCTAGAGAACGAAAAAAGATGATGAAACAAATTCAAGATTTAGAATTTCAATATATCGTTGCTACGGACCTCGCATCACGCGGGATTGATATTGAAGGCGTGAGTCACGTCATCAATTACGAGCTCCCGACTGACTTGGATTTCTACATCCATAGGGTGGGCAGAACAGCAAGAGCAGGCAAATCGGGTATTGCTTTAACAGTTTATGAGCTTTCTGATGAGGATGCCTTAAACCGCTTAGAGAAGATGGGCATTGAGTTCAAGAATGTTGACCTGAGAAAAGAAGGTTTTGTCGAAACAGAAGCACGTAATAAAAGAAAAACGCGTATTCGAAAAGAAGATGAGGCAGATAAAGTAGCCAAATCAATTGTTAAGAAACCGCAAAAGGTCAAACCAGGCTATAAAAAGAAAATGCAGTGGGAAATGGATAAAATAAAAAGACGACAAAGAAAAATTAAAAAGAAATAATCTATTGAAGGGAGAGAGAAAGTTTGTTGAAAATCGGTTCGCACGTATCTATGAGTGGAAAGAACATGCTCCTTGCTGCGAGTGAGGAGGCCGTCTCATATGGTTCGAATACCTTTATGATTTATACAGGTGCACCGCAAAACACCAGACGGAAAAAAATTGAGGATTTAAATATAGAAGCAGGGAGAAGACATATGGAGCAGCATGGGATTTCAGAAATTGTTGTCCATGCTCCATATATCATCAATATTGGCAATACAACGAACCCTGATACGTTTGATTTAGGTGTTAGATTTTTAACCACTGAAATTGAACGTACGGAAGCTTTGGGTGCAAGACAAATTGTTCTTCACCCAGGTGCCCATGTAGGTGCTGGAACCGAAGCGGGGATTAAGAAGATTATTGAAGGTTTAAACGAAGTATTAACCGGAAAAGAACAACTGCAAATTGCTTTAGAAACGATGGCGGGGAAAGGTTCTGAATGTGGTAAATCCTTTGAAGAACTGGCAATGATTATCGATGGTGTAAACTATAACGATCGGCTTTCCATCTGCTTTGACACCTGCCATACCCATGACGCCGGGTATAATATTGTTGAGGATTTTGATGGTGTACTAAATGAATTTGATAAGATCATCGGAATTGAGCGACTAAAGGTTCTTCATATCAATGACAGTAAGAATGCAGTTGGTATGCGAAAGGACCGCCATGAAAATATCGGTTTTGGACATATTGGCTTTAAAGCTCTGAACTATATCGTCCATCATCCACAATTAATGGATGTGCCAAAAATTCTTGAAACACCTTTTGTTGGAGAAGATAAAAACGATAAAAAAGCTCCATACAAATTCGAAATCGAAATGCTTCGTGAACAGACATTCAACGAAAACCTGCTCGATAAAATCGTACTTTCTTCATAAAGAATTTAAAAAGCTGGGCCATAGGCTCAGCTTTTTTTGTAACCCCAATCAAGCTTATTTTGTAAACATAATAAATAGCTTATTAACCTCACGGGCTGTCTCAGGACCAGCCACCTTAGCGATTTCTTTAATTAACGTTGTCCTTTGTCTATCATCAAAAATATTCACATCTTTACCATTTAAGTATGCGGCTATTCTTTGGGATTGCTGTCGATTTACCTTAATATCAAATTGATTTGCATATTTTAGTAACTCGTCACCAGTAATATTCTTTAGCTTGTGATTAATGATGTTTTTAAAAATCGTCACTGTCACCACTCCTCCAGATAATGTATGAGGGAAGGGTTAAGGGTGTGACGATTCGTAATAAGTCGGATAACAAAATTGTAAAGCATTAGAACTTTACATTACCAAATAGCTGTTGTATACTACATGATGTTAAATCGGAATGATTCTTAAAATTAAAAGGTGAGATAAGATGACAGCTAAACCTATAATCGAAATAAAGCGGCTTTCTTATCGTTATGAAAGGGATATTGTTTTAGAAAATATCAATCTTACCATTCCAAATGGTTCTTTTTTAGCGATTGTGGGACCGAACGGTTCAGGCAAATCAACATTATTAAAATTAATTCTAGGATTATTAAAAATACAAAACGGTGAAATTCATTTATTTGGTGAGGAGTTAAGTGAATTTAAGAACTGGCAGCAAATTGGCTATGTCTCTCAGAAGGCTAATTCCTTTAACACCGGTTTTCCAGCTACTGTTTTCGAAGTGGTTTCAAGTGGATTAACCAAGAAGCTTGGTTTGTTTAATTTCTTTAAAAAAGAACATTCACAGCAAGTGCTAGAAGCACTAGAAGCAGTGGGGATGAAAGAATTTAAGAACCGTAATATCGGAGAACTATCTGGCGGGCAGCAGCAAAGAGTCTTTATTGCCCGCGCACTTGTCAGCGAACCAAAACTACTCATATTAGATGAACCTACTGTTGGCGTGGATGCAGAGAATGTAAATGCTTTTTATCAAATGCTTGGTGAATTAAATAAGAAACGTGGAATAACACTTCTATTGGTGACACACGACATCGGCACAATATCTGAAAAAGTGAGCCATGTAGTCTGTCTTAATAAACACCTGCATTTCCATGGTGAAACAGAAGAATTTGAAAAAATGCGCTCAGAAGGTATGTCAGAATTTTATGGTCATGATGTTCACTTGCTTTCTCATCACCATGAGCATGGAGGCGTCAGATCATGATCCAAGGAATCCTACAATATGAATTCTTGCAAAATGCCTTCTTTACGGGTTTAATGATTGGTATTTTGGCTCCATTATTAGGAGTGTTTATCGTCGTCAGAAGACTTTCATTGATTGCAGATGCTTTAAGCCATGTCACATTAGCTGGTATAGCAGCGAGTCTTCTCATTGAGAAATACTTCCTCATCATGAGCGGGTTAAATCCACTTTATTTGGGAATGGTCTTTTCAGTAGGGGGCTCACTATTTATTGAAAAACTTCGCGGAGTTTACAAGCATTATCAAGAACTTGCGATTCCAATTATTTTGTCTAGTGGGATCGGTCTAGGGGTTATTTTTATATCACTTGCTAACGGATTTAACACTGATTTATTTAGTTACTTGTTCGGTAGTGTATCAGCAGTAAGCAGAACCGATTTATGGGTCATTTTTTCCATTAGTATTGTTGTTGTTTTAGTTATTATTTTGTTATATAAAGAGCTCTTTTTATTATCATTTGATGAAGAGCATGCAAAGGCTTCTGGGATTCCTGCGAAGGCCATCCACTTTATCTTTATCGTAATGGTTGCGCTTGTTATTGCGGCTTCGATGCGAATTGTGGGGATATTGCTTGTTTCCTCACTTATGACCCTTCCAGTTGCTGCTAGTATCAGAGTGGCAAAAGGCTTCAAGCAAACAATTATCTTATCGGTCATATTTGGAGAAATTTCCGTTCTGGGCGGCTTGTTTACTTCTTATTATTTAGATCTAGCACCAGGTGGAACCATTGTCATGATCGCTGTTGTCATATTAATATTCACCATATTTTATAAAAAAATGACAGTAAATAAATCAATTAGTCAGGGGGGAATGTAAGTGAATGTAGAAGAAGCAATCCAACACTTAAAAGAGAACGGATTTAAGCAAACGGGGAAAAGGGAAGATATGCTCCAATTGTTTGCAGACAGTAATAAATATCTAACTGCAAAAGATGTTTTGGATGAATTAAAGGAAGATTATCCAGGTCTCAGCTTTGATACCATTTATCGAAATCTTTCCCTGTTTGTTGATATGGGTATACTTGAGATGACCGAACTGTCAGGAGAAAAGCATTTTCGTTTTACTTGTTCACACCATCATCATCACCATCATTTCATCTGTCTTGATTGTGGAAAAACAAAAGAGATTGAAACCTGCCCTATGAACGGGTTAAGTGAAGATCTTAAGGGATATGATATTTCGGGGCATAAATTTGAGATTTATGGAAGATGCCCGGAGTGTCATTAAAAACAGCTAAGGGGAAATCCTTAGCTGTTTTATTAACCTCTTAACCATTTTTGAACCCAGTTGTTGGCTTCCTCCCAATTGTTAACTCTAATCACACCCTTTGGAATCGGTTCTTGATTATAGGGTGTGTTAAACAAAAGAACAGGGATCCTGCATTCTTCATGAATCATGACGGCATTATCGTGTTTATCTTCTAGAAAGATGTCTACCTGATGTCTTTTGGCTGTTGCCACCTTATCATGCGAGCCAATACATTCAATCTGGTCAAAGAAAAGCCCCTTATTCTGAAACCATTTCATTGTATGATCGAGCAGCTGAGCTCCTCTGGCACTGATGAAAAATAACTCATGATGTGCTGTCCAGCTGTTAAGCACTTTTTCTGCGCCTTTCGCAAGAGGCGATTCCTCATAAATGACCGGCTCCCACTCTTCAAACCATTTTGCAAATTCTTCTTCAGAAACCTTGACAACCTTAGTTAAATCATACTGTTTCACATCATCTAAAGTGATATTTAGCCCAAAATCTCTGTTAATAAACGGTAAAAGTGAGGTTGGACATGTAACAGTTCCATCAATATCAATTCCAAATCTTCTTTTCATAGGTTCCTTCACCTTTTGTTATTTGACTTTTCACGTTCCTTTTTTATTTTACCAAAGTTCAGGAAAAATGAAATATTCCCTAATGGTGTCAAAGATTAACATACTAAAAAGCTGAAACTTACAAACAATAATTAATGCTCCTATCGACTTGAAAGTGAGGGATTCGAATGGCAGATGAAAAAGACACTCAGGTGCAGAATAATCTCCAAGGTGGAAACACTGGTAAAGATATCCCAAATCAGCCTTCAGAATATAGAGAAGAAACAGCTGCAGAAATTGCTGCACCTGTACCAATAACTCGTCCAGCCTTCCGTGAAAAGTCCAAAGCGGACACAGGGACAGAGACGGGAACAAAGGCAGGTACAGGAATCGGCTGGGCTGCTTTAGCACTCTCGATTTTATCTCTGTTTGTAATGCCAATTCTTTTTGGTGCAGTAGGGATCGTGTTAGGATTTGTTGCTAGACGCAGGGGAGCCGAAGGGCTTGGAGCGTGGGCAATCGGTATCGGTGCCGTATCAATTATCGTCGGTATCTTTATCTTACCGTTCTTTTAACATGTAACTTGCGAATATAGGGGCAAAAAAAGAACCTGGTATTTAATACCGGGTTCTTTGCTGTCTATTTCGTTATTGCTTCTTCAGCGGCCTTTTTTTGAAAATACTCTTCGGCAATTTGATCAATTTCCTTTTTCAACTCATCGACTAATTGATCTTCAGGAACTTTACGAACAATTTCACCTTTACGGAATAATAAGCCTTCTCCACGTGCTCCTGCAATGCCGATATCAGCTTCTCTAGCTTCTCCAGGACCATTTACGGCACAACCTAATACAGCTACTTTTATAGGTGCTTTAATTTTTTGGATATACTCTTCCACTTCATTGGCAATACTGATCAGGTCAATCTCAATTCTTCCACAGGTAGGGCATGAAATGAGAGTAGCAGCGTTTGAAGAGAGACCAAACACTTTTAAGAGCTCTCTTGCTACTTTTACTTCCTCCACAGGATCAGCACTTAAAGAAATTCTGAGTGTATTTCCAATCCCTTTGTGGAGAATGGCTCCTAAACCTGCTGCACTCTTTACTGTTCCAGCAAAAAGTGTTCCTGATTCAGTAATCCCTAGGTGTAATGGATAATCAAACGCCTTAGAGGCCTTCTCATAGGCTTCAATCGCAAGGTTTACATCAGAGGCCTTCATGCTGACAATAATATCGTGAAAATCCAAGTCCTCGAGAATTTTAATATGGTGCAATGCACTCTCCACCATACCATCTGCAGTTGGATAGCCGTATTTTTCAAGAATTTTTTTCTCTAATGAACCGGCATTTACTCCTATTCGGATCGGAATGCCTTTTTCCTTTGCAGCTTTTACAACTGCTTCTACTTTTTCTCTTTTACCAATGTTCCCTGGATTTATGCGGATTTTGTCCGCGCCACCCTCAATGGCCTTAAGAGCTAATTTATAATCGAAATGGATATCGACTACAAGTGGAATGTTGATTCGTTTTTTGATTTCCGGAATAGCATTTGCTGCTCTCTCATCGGGACATGCAACTCTGACAACTTGACAGCCTGCTTCCTCTAGACGTTTAATTTCTGCAACGGTTGCTTCCACATCATGTGTTTTAGTCGTTGTCATACTTTGTATAAATAATTCGTTACTACCGCCTATTGTTAAATTTCCAACCTTAACTGGACGGGTTTTTGTACGATGTAATATTTCACTCAAGGGAGATTCGCTCCTTCAAATTGGATTCGAATAATTATGGTAATTATTTTTCAAGCTGTACTTATTTTATCAGTCTCCTACTAATCTTGACAAGACTGACGATTTTATCCTAATACATATCGCGTAAATAAAGGATATTTAGAAACCTTTTGAGTAGTCAGGAAAGAGGTAAGTAACACCAATTTGTATTTTCTCCGGTGCTTGTCCCGGGTTTAGTTTTTGAAAATCTTGAACGAGTTCATCAATTGATACGGGTAATGGCTTATCAATGTGACGTTCAACAATTGAAATGAGTGTCTCACCACGCCCAACACTCGCTTCGAATGCTGGCAGTGACTCTGTGGTATTGGCTAGAGTTTCTATAGCTGGAGCTGACTCTTCTGTACTTTTTTCAGGCAGTGTACCTTGTGTTAAATCGATATATATAACATAGATTGTTAATAGTGTAAATATGGAAAGAAGGAACCTTTTCATGGGACAAGCCTCCAATAGGAAAGTTTTTAAATCGTATGCTTGTCCACTATAAAATAGAACAAAAAAACGCACCCATGGGGATGCGTTAAAGTTCCGTGATTTCCTGCTTTGATTTTGGAACCTCTTTTATCGCTAAATATAAGACAATTATTGCCACGAACCAATTTATCATAAAACTATTTGGTACTGGTGTTTTGAGAATTGCCATAATCGTGAAGAATAGGGTAGGGAGAGTTTCAGCATATGCAGACATTCGCCATAAATGCCCGTATGTCAGCTTCCGACCGCTTAGATTCTTTAGTGCTAACCCAAATAATGCTAAAATAGTTACTTCAATAAAGCTTGCGGCACTAGAAAACAGGTAGATAAACAGTGCCATGACCGGAATAATAATTCCCTTTACACTATCAATTGTATCAATGATATCAACGAAATCTTCCTTTGTGATGTCTAACCCTAGAGTTGCATAGTCATACAGATCAGTTCTGCCGCCAGCAGCAAGAACAAATTGATTGGTTAGCAAGGCAAAAGCATTGCCTTCCTTCTCAACATCTTCTTGTGTTAATGTACCGGTAGAATCAATGATAATGGAAAAGTCATCCTTTCCAATTATTATCGGGACATTTGAATCCGTTGTTAATTCGCCTTCAGAAATCGTGAAAGACGGTATTTCATCATTAATAACGTTTTTTGCTGTTTCTAGTCCAGTTGTTAAGATGGTACTTAAGAAAACTACACTAGGTAAAACGGAAATAAATGTAAGGAAAAATACAAATAATATGGTTTTACCAATTCCTTGAAATCGAAATGTTGCAATGTCCTTTGGAGAATAAATACTTTTATAAAATTGTTTGAAGATATTCATGCTTTTACCACCCTTGAACAGATTCCATTCTATTGTAGCTTTTGCGCCCGCTATATACAAGATTAGAATCTTTCAACATATGAAACCATTGTATATTTTTAAACGTATGAATGAGGGACAAATATAAAAGCTGAAATATTATCGGAGGAGAAATAATGGAGATTGTTTATTGGAGCATAATAAGTGTTTTATTTATCATTGCATTTGTTGGATTAATTTACCCGATTATCCCAAGTGTGTTATTTTTGTTAGCGGGTTACCTTGCTTATGGTTTGTTTTTTTCCTTTGAGCCATTTAGCTGGTTCTTTTGGTTGATTCAAGCGTTCTTTATTATTCTTTTGTTTGGTGCTGATTATATTGCGAATATGATTGGAGTTCAAAAATACGGCGGATCAAAGGCCGGGATATGGGGAAGTACGATTGGTCTGCTCGTTGGCCCATTTGTTATTCCGTTTCTGGGGATTTTGATCGGACCGTTCATTGGAGCAATTGCAGCAGAAGTACTTGTAAACAAGAAAAATTTAAAAGACAGTATTAAAATTGGATTTGGTTCGGTCGTTGGATTTATTAGCAGTGTCATAACAAAATCAATCATACAAATCCTCATGCTCGTATACTTCTTCCTCGTTGTACTTTAACAATAGGTATGAATAAGGAGCATTTTCGAAAATCTATATATTTTGAAGCAAAAAAACTCCTTCTCAACAGTGAGAAGGAGTTTAGTTTACACCACATATTTCATATGCGCAGTTTTGACAATCTACTTCTTCTTTTAAATAGTGAAGGTTTTTGATGGTGAACTTTTGCTGGTCATAGGAAATAATATCATTTTCCCTCAGTTCTTTTAAGCTTCGCTGTATTACTTCTCTCGTACCGTATGTTAGATTGGCCAGCTCTTGATGTGTCAATGGAAGGTCAATTAATATTCCGTCCTTCGTCATGACACCATACGTATTACACAGCCTGATTAAGATAGAGTATAAGCCGCCTTTTTTGCCATTCATGATTAAGTCCTGACATTTCATTTGTGCTTTTAGGTAGCTTGTACTAAGCCAAGAAACAAATGCATTCATTGCGTCTGGGTCGGTAGTGATAAATTTCTCGAATTGTTCTTTCTTTATTGCAATAAGCTCGCAGTCTGACAGTGTTTTAGCATAAAACTGATAATGAGGCTGCGCCTTGAATAACTGATATTCGACTATTAACTCTCTGTCATTAAGAATTTTTAAGATAAAGTCCTTACCACGCAAATGGACTCTGCCTAGGGCAATACTTCCCTTTAATAAAAGGAATACATGAACTACAGGATCCTTTTCTTGAAAAAGAACGGTTCCTGCTTTTACTTTTGTCAGCAAATCATCATCCTTGAAAAAGTGTAGTAACTGATTATATATGGATAAGCCGTTTCTAAGCATGATTCTCTCACTCCTTTTCGACCCCTACAGTTTGATTTAAATCAATTATTAACAACATGTCAATATAGCCAAACCCTTGTTGTAGAGGCATTTATGGATAAAGTGACTTTAATCGTTGATAGATTGCATGTTTGGTGGATGGTGACAATTTTTCGAATATTTCTTGGTTTTTCCAGAAGCAAGAGGAAATGTATAGAAAGATGGGGAAATGGTTATTGTAAATTTGTTAGCTGTAAGCATTTTATTTGAAACGAAAACCCAATTATAGTAATCTTAAGCTACGAAGCTTTAGGAATATTCAAAAATTGTTTTGATTTTTGACACTAAAGCCCCAAAAAAATTTTTTAATACATAGGAGGATTTTATTATGGCATTTGAATTACCACAATTACCTTATGCATACGATGCACTAGAACCACATATTGACAAGGAAACAATGAATATCCACCATACTAAGCACCATAACACATATATTACGAACGTTAATACAGCATTAGCTGGTAACGAGGAACTACTTTCTAAGTCTGTTGAAGAACTAATCTCTAACTTAGATGCAGTTCCTGAAGCAATTCGTACTGCTGTACGTAACAACGGTGGCGGACATGCTAACCACTCACTTTTCTGGCAAATTCTTTCACCAAATGGCGGCGGTGCACCAGCTGGTGAATTAGCAGATGCAATCAACAGCAAATTTGGAAGCTTTGAAAGCTTTAAAGAAGAATTTGCAAAAGCAGCTACTACACGTTTTGGTTCTGGCTGGGCATGGTTACAGGTTAGCAATGGTGAATTAGAAGTATCTAGTACAGCTAACCAAGACTCTCCATTAATGGAAGGTAAAACTCCAATCCTTGGCCTAGATGTTTGGGAGCATGCTTACTACTTAAACTACCAAAATCGTCGTCCAGATTATATTTCTTCTTTCTGGAACGTTGTAAACTGGGATGAAGTTTCAAAGCGTTACAGCGCAGCAAAATAATTCAACCTACAAAGACAGCTAATTACTAGCTGTCTTTTTTTCATGGTATGGCTGTGTTAAAGGATATTGTTGATTGGAGCGAAGTGCCTGGAGCGTAAATCAACAAGCAAATTTAACACAGCCTATAGTATAAATAAATGAATAAAGGCACCTTCTTTGTTGAAGACTAACCCTTATCATAAAGGGGAGTTAATATGGCAAAGAAATTTAAGCTTTTAGGTGAAGTTGAATTAACAAAGGATTTAACCTTATTGTTATTTATTGGAGGATTATATTCATTAAGTGTTGCATTATCAAATACGTTTGTGAATGTTTTCCTCTGGAAACAGACGGGAGAATATACCGATATAGCCCTGTATAACCTGTCAATTGTTGTGCTGCAACCATTAACCTTTATCCTGGCAGGCAGATGGGCTAAAAAAATTGACCGAGTGATTGTTTTGCGAATAGGTGTAATTTTTTTAGCTGTCTTTTACTTAACAGTTTTAGTGACTGGTAAAAATGCTGCGGCCTATTTGCTTCTTCTTGGAGGTCTTTTAGGTATAGGATACGGTTTTTATTGGCTGGCTTATAATGTCTTAACTTTTGAAATAACAGAGCCAGAAACAAGGGATTTCTTTAATGGGTTCTTAGGGATTTTATCCTCGACCGGGGGAATGATTGGACCATTCGCAGCCGGATTTATTATTACTCGATTTGAAAAGTTTACAGGCTACACGATTGTTTTTGGAATATCTTTAGCGTTATTTGCATTAGCGGTTTTCTTGAGTTTTTCGTTAAAGCGGCGACCTGCAAAAGGAAAGTATTATTTTAAAAGGATATTAGATGAAAGAAATAAAAATGAAAATTGGCGTCTCGTTACAAATGCTCATTTTTTTCAGGGATTACGTGAGGGTACGTTTTTATTTATGATCGGGATCTTCGTTTATCTTTCGACTGGAAGTGAGATGGCTTTAGGGACATTTGGTTTAATTAACTCTGGAATATCCTTTGTAGCTTATTTTGCAGTTTCAAGGTTATTAAAAAAGAAACATCGAAAAAAGTCCATTTTAATTGGCGGTACGATGCTGTATTTAGCCGTTTTATTATTAGTGTGGGATCTAAACTTTGTAAAACTATTGCTGTATGCTGGTATTATTGCTGTGGCCTATCCACTGCTGCTTGTACCATATATTTCTACTACATACGATGTGATTGGAACAGGCTGGAAAGCTGCTGAAATGAGAATCGAGTATATTGTTGTTCGTGAAATCTTCTTGAATGTTGGCAGAATTGTTTCCATACTTATTTTTATTGGGGCAGTCACGTGGTTTAATCCTGAAAAGAGCATCCCCATATTACTTCTTTTACTAGGAACAGGTCATTCCATTATTTATCTGTTTTTAAGGAGAGTACAATTGCCTTCAACCTAAAATGGTGAGTAATTTAATTTACTCATCTTTTTTTATGGATGATGCAAAATTTGTCGAGTTTTGTAAAATTGGTAAGTGTTTTTCATAGATAAATAGGGAAGGTTCAGATAAAATAGTGATAAGAATGTCGAGTGATAAGGAAGTGGTAACCCAGTGGGAAATAAAAAGAAAAAGACTCATGTTCCATTTCGCTTGAACATGTTATTCTTTGTTGTGTTTTTATTATTTTCTGTCCTAATATTACGTTTGGGTATGGTTCAAATCGTATATGGCGATGATTTCAAACGTGAAATAGAGCGGACAGAAGATATTACAGTAAATAGTCCAGTACCTCGCGGCAAAATGTTTGACCGTAATGGAAAAATCATTGTAGATAATACACCGCTAAATGCCATCACCTACACTAAATTTCAAAGCACGAGTCAAGAGGAAATGCTTGAAGTAGCCGAGCGATTGGCTAAATTAATAGATAAAGATACTTCGAAAGTTCGTTTGCGTGATAAACAGGATTTCTGGATATTAAAGAATCCTGATGAGGCGATGGAACTGATTACAGAGGAAGAATGGGACTTATACGAGCAAGAGATTCTAACGGATAAGCAAATCTATGAACTTCAGCTTGAGAGAAGCAAACAATTTCTAAATTCCCTGACAAAGGATGATTTAAAAACCTTAGCCGTTTTCAGGGAGTTTTCCAGTGGATATGCCTTAACACCACAAATTGTAAAAAATACTGAGGTTACACCAGAAGAGTTTGCCATTGTAAGTGAAAATCTTGAAGACCTCCCAGGAGTCGATACGACTACAGATTGGGAACGTTACTATATATTTGGCGATACATTAAAATCAATATTAGGCAAGGTTACTTCTTCTGAAGAGGGATTGCCTAAGGAACAATTAGACGAATTTCTGGCTCGTGACTATAACCGGAACGATCGTGTGGGTAAAAGTAATATTGAACTGCAGTATGAGGATGTACTTCACGGACAAAAAGCCAAGGTTAAAAATATTACTGACAAAGCTGGAAATATATTATCAACAGAAGTTATCTCTGAGGGCAAGAGAGGGAAGGACCTTGTCTTAACTATCGATATGGATCTTCAGAGCAAAGTGGAACAAATCATCGAGGAAGAACTATGGAATGCCAAGAAAGAAGCAAAATCAGCTTTAATTGACCGTGCCTTTGTTATCTTAATGGATCCTAATACCGGCGAATTATTAACAATGGCAGGGAAGGGTATTCAGAAAAATAAAGAAACGGGAAAACCAGAAATGATTGACTTTGCCCAAGGTAATATTACCACTAGTTATGCAGTTGGCTCAGTGGTTAAGGGTGCTACGATCTTGACGGGTTATCAGACAGGTGCCATATCTCCTGGTACTGTCCACGTCGATCAGCCTATGGTAATAAAGAATACCAATCCAATGTCCTCTTGGAAAAACTTTGGTGCGCTCAATGACTTGAGAGCTCTTCAAGTTTCATCAAACGTGTATATGTGGAAAACAGTGATTGCAATGGCTGACGGTCATTATGTACCAAATAACCCGTTACCCCTAAACTTGACAGCTTTTGATACGATGAGGCAGTCGTTTGCACAATTTGGACTTGGTACGAGGACTGGGATTGACCTTCCGAATGAAGCTACAGGCTATGCAGGAACTGTAAAACAATCGGGCCTTTTGCTTCATCTAGCTATTGGTCAATATGATACCTATACACCGATGCAACTGGCACAATACGTATCAACCATTGCTAACGGCGGGTATCGTATCCAACCGCGTCTTGTTAAAGAGATTCGTGAACCACTACTCGAGAGTAATCAAATGGGACCGATTCTTCAGGAAATCCAACCAACGATTCTAAATCGACTCGATGCCAAGGATGAGTGGATTGATCGAGTTCAAGAAGGCTTTAGAATGGTTATGCAGGTGGGAGACGGGACTGCGGTAAGCTACTTCAGAAACGTGGACTATAGCCCCGCTGGAAAAACGGGTACAGCACAAGCTTTTTATGAAGGCTTTGAGCAGGAGAAGTATGGAAGAGTACCTGTAATTAATCTGACTCTTGTTGGCTATGCGCCCCATGATAATCCTGAGGTTGCCATGGTTGTAGTTGTTCCGTGGGCCTATCAGGGGAACAGTGGACCGAGTATTAATAACCATATCGGCAGAAAAGTAATGGATGCCTATTTTAATCTGAAAAAAGAACGTTTAGCACAAGATGATACCCTTGCAGCTGACGAAGAAACAGAAGTTACCGATGAACTTCCAAATACAGAAAATAACGAATAATTGCTTGAAACACCTGTCTAATAAGAGGCAGGTGTTTTTTTATGGCTGTGTTAAAGAAGCCTGTTGATTAGTGCTCCAGGCACTTCGCTTTCCGCGGGAGGTCGGTGATCCTCCTCGCCGCGGAAAGCAAGTGTCTGGAGCGAAATGGAACGGACTTGTTACGTCTAAAAAAGAAACCAATAATATTCACAATTTACAAAAGTCATACATTTGTTTACTAAACCTTTACACTCCATTAAAACAGGCTTTACAGACGACGTTTATTATTAAACATGTAAGGAGAAACAAACAAAAAAATAACCAACATTCTTAGGGGGAATAAAAGTAATGAAAAGTTTGAAGAAATTTGGCTTACTTATGACTCTTGCAGCAACTATGATTTTTACTGCAGCTTGTGGAAGTGAAGATACTAATAATGCTGGTGAAGACAATGGAAATGAACTTTCTGGTTCAATCGTCATTTCTGGATCTTCTGCTATGCAACCATTGGTCGCAGCTGCAGCTGAAGAATTTATGGCTGAAAATCCAAATGTTGATATACAAGTAAATGCAGGCGGATCTGGTACGGGTTTATCACAAGTATCTGAAGGATCTGTTGAAATTGGTAACTCTGACGTTTTCGCAGAGGAAAAAGAAGGGATTCCTGCAGAGGAACTTGTCGACCATAAGGTGGCTGTTGTAGGCATTACAGCGGCAGTGAATCCGAATGTAGGTATAACAGATATCTCAAAAGAAGACTTAATTAAGGTTTTCACTGGCGAAATTACTAACTGGAAAGAAGTTGGCGGAAAAGACCAGGAAATCGTATTAGTTAATAGACCAGATTCATCTGGTACTCGTGCAATTTTCAATCAATTTGCTCTTGACGGTGCAACACCTGCAGAAGGCATTACAGAAGATTCATCTAACACGGTGAAAAAGATTATTACTGAAACTGAAGGTGCAGTGGGTTATCTTGCATTCTCATACTTCATGGATGATTCCGTAGTACCACTTTCCATTGATGGTGTAGAAGCGACTGAGGAAAATGTACAGAGTGGTGAATTCCCTGTTTGGGCTTATCAACATTCGTATACAAAAGGTGATGCGGAAAGCTTAGCGAAAGCATTCCTTGAATACCTAATGTCTGATGAGATCCAGACCACATTACTAAAAGAACAAGGTTACCTACCAGTAACAAAGATGAAAGTTGAACGTGATGTCGAAGGAAATGTAACAGATTTGTAATCTAGAGTTTTAATTGGACAGGGTAAATGCGTAACTGCATTTACCCTATTACGACGTATTATAGGAGTGTTTGGTGCAATATGGAAAAACTTATTCCTGCAAAAGACAGATTATTGAAATCTGGAAAAAATGGGATGGGCAATGAAACGCGTGGAAAGATTCTTGTAATATTATGCGCAGTAATAATGATATCCGTTACCATTTCCATTACCATTTTCTTAGGAACAAAGGGATTACAATCCTTTCTGACAAATGGTATAAGTCCTATTGAATTCTTAACCAGTACTGAGTGGAACCCAACAAATAAAGAAAACCCACTGTATGGTGCATTGCCGTTCATTTTTGGTTCATTTGCTGTAACTTTTCTTTCAGCTCTGGTCGCAGCACCTTTAGGTATAGGAGCTGCAATCTTTATGACGGAAATTGCACCATCTTGGGGCAAAAAAATTCTACAGCCCGTTATAGAGCTATTAGTTGGGATTCCGTCTGTTGTTTATGGCTTCATTGGGCTTTCGGTATTGGTCCCGTTTATCAGGGAAAATGTGGGCGGGCTCGGTTTTAGTTTATTGGCTGGAACCATCGTGCTCTCTATTATGATTTTACCGACTATAACAAGTATTGCTACTGACGCAATGAGTTCACTGCCTAAAAACCTTCGTGAGGGATCTTATGCCTTAGGTGCCACAAGGTGGCAGACCATACGAAAAGTTTTAATCCCTGCAGCATTACCGACCCTTTTGACAGCTGTTATTCTGGGGATGGCAAGGGCCTTTGGAGAAGCTTTAGCTGTACAAATGGTAATCGGGAACGTAAGAGATTTACCATCAAGTATCTTAGATGCATCAGCAACCTTAACAACAATTATTACCTTAAACATGGGACATACCACGTACGGTAGTGTGGAAAATAATACACTTTGGTCGATGGGTTTAATTTTATTAATTATGTCGTTTGTGTTTATTATTCTTATTCGCTATTTTTCATCAAGGAGGAAAATGTAATGAACAGCAAAACGACTGATCGTATTGCCACTGGAGTGTTTATTGCGATTGCAGCAATTATCATTTCAATTCTAATTGGATTATTCTCCTATATTTTAATAAATGGTTTAAAATATGTCTCTTTTGACTTCCTGACGACGCCTTCTAGTAATGTCCGTGCTGGCGGGGGAATAAGAGACCAATTATTTAATTCTTTTTATATTCTATTTCTTACGATGTTAATTTCTGTTCCGCTCGGTTTAGGCGGTGGAATTTATATGGCTGAATATGCTAAACCAGGAAAATTAACGGATATTATTCGTTCTTGTATTGAAGTGTTATCATCTCTGCCTTCCATTGTAATCGGGATGTTTGGATTACTAGTGTTTGTTAATGTAACAGGCTGGGGTTATACCATTATTGGTGGGGCATTGGCATTAACCGTTTTTAATCTACCAGTGCTTGTGCGTGTAAGTGAGGATGCGATCCGTACTGTCCCCCGGGAATTAAAAGAGGCTAGTCTCGCTCTAGGAATCACTCATTGGCATACCATCAAAACAGTTCTATTACCTAGTGCTTTTCCTTCTATTTTGACCGGTGCCATTCTAGCATCTGGGCGTGTATTTGGAGAAGCAGCTGCTTTGTTATTTACGGCAGGTTTATCAACACCTAGACTTAATTACATGAATTGGAATCCATTTTCTGAGCAATCACCATTAAATATTTTTCGTCCTGCAGAGACACTTGCTGTTCATATATGGTCAGTAAACACGCAAGGTTTAATTCCGGACATTGAGGAAGTTTCTAACGGTGCTGCAGCAGTTCTTGTCATATCGGTCTTACTTTTTAACTTATCTGCAAGATGGATTGGTAGTCGAATCCATAATAGAATGACGGCAACTAAATAAAGGTTGGTGAGAATGTATGGCTGCTACCTTAGTAAAGGAGAAAGAAATTGCAATGGAATCAAACGAGACTAACAGCTTTGTAAATTATGAACTTATTCTACAAGTGAAAAATTTAGAAATTTTTTATGGTGATAAACGTGCAGTTAATGGAATTTCCATGGATATTGCTAAAAATTCAATTACCGCCCTTATTGGCCCTTCCGGCTGTGGGAAGTCAACTTTTCTACGAACGATTAATAGAATGAATGACTTAATTCCAGGCGCTAGGGCAGAGGGTGAAATAATATATGAAGATATAAATTTATTGTCAAATGAAATAAATGTAGTGGCGTTACGAAAGGAAATTGGGATGGTATTTCAAAAACCAAATCCTTTCCCAAAATCAATTTATGAAAATATTACCCATGCTTTAAAATTTAATGGTGTAAAAAAGAGCCAGCTCGATCAAATTGTGGAGGAAAGCTTAAAAAAAGCAGCGTTATGGGATGAAGTGAAGGACAGGTTGCATAAATCTGCCTTGTCACTTTCGGGCGGACAACAGCAGAGACTTTGTATTGCAAGGACGATTGCGATGAAACCAACAGTAATGCTGCTCGACGAGCCATCTTCAGCACTTGATCCTATCTCAAATGCAAAAGTTGAAGAATTGATTGTCGAACTTAAAAAGGATTACTCAATCATTATTGTCACTCATAATATGCAGCAAGCATCGCGTATCTCAGATAAAACAGCGTTCTTTTTAAGTGGTGATTTGATCGAGTATGACAAAACAGACAAAATTTTTACCAATCCTTCGGTGAAGAAGACAGAAGAATATATTTCAGGGCGGTTCGGATAAGGGGGAAAACACTTTGACTAGTCTTACAGTAACCAGAGAGGTTTTCGATGTTAATAAGCTAAATCTTTGGTACGGAGAAAACCATGCGTTAAAAGACATTACCTTTCCAATTAATAAAAAAGAAGTTACTGCTATTATTGGACCCTCTGGGTGTGGGAAATCAACCTTTATTAAAACCTTAAACTTGATGATTAATATGGTCCCTGGTGTAAAAATGACAGGGGAAATAAACTATAATGGCCAGAATATTTTACAAAAGAAATTAGATTTAGTGGAATTAAGAAAGAATGTTGGAATGGTCTTTCAAAAAGGAAATCCTTTCCCACAATCCATCTATGATAATGTTGCATATGGACCTAGGATACATGGGACCACCAAAAAGAAACACCTTGATGAGGTTGTCATTAAGTCATTAATGGATGTAGCACTTTGGGATGAGGTAAAGGATCGATTACATGCACCTGCACTGGGGTTATCAGGTGGACAGCAGCAACGATTATGTATCGCCAGGGCACTTGCGACAAAACCTGATGTCCTATTGATGGATGAGCCCACATCAGCTCTTGACCCGATTTCCACATTAAAGATTGAAGAACTTATCTTAGAACTAAAAGAGAAATATACGATTGCGATCGTTACTCATAATATGCAGCAAGCTGCTAGAGTCTCTGATAAGACAGCATTTTTCTTAATGGGAGAATTAATTGAACTAGATGATACTAAGAAGATCTTTTCTGCTCCACAGGATTCCCGGACAGAAGGCTATATAACAGGAAGATTTGGATAAGGGGTGTTAGCTTGAGTACAAGAACTAATTTTGACAAGAATTTAGAACAATTGAAGAGAATGCTTTTGGATATGGAAAGTAAAGCGGAAATGGCAATTAGAGAATCGTTAACGGCACTTATTCATCAGGACGTTGAAAAAGCTGAGCAAATTATTAATGGGGATCATGAGATAGATCAATTAAACATAAAAATTAACGATAAAGCACTCATGTTAATAGCGACTGAATCACCTGTTGCGAAAGATTTACGAACGATTAATGTTGCCTTAAAGGTCTCATCAGAAGTGGAGCGTATGGGGGATATGGCAGTTAACATAGCAAAAGCAGCCCTTCATATCGGTAAAGAAAAGCATGTTAAAGAAATAGTTGATATTCCTCAAATGATGAATTTAGCATTGGACATGGTATCAGATGCTATTAAGGCATATATCAATGAAGACGTAATGCTGGCGCAAAAATGTGCTGAAAGAGATGACAAAGTTGACGAGATGTTCGGAAGCATTATTCATGAACTAATTAGTATGGTACCAAATAACCCAGAGGCTACCAACCAAATTATTCAGCTAGCTTTTGTGTGTAGATTTATCGAAAGAATCGCTGACCATTCTACGAATATTGCGGAAAATGTGATTTACCTAGTGACCGGGAAAAGCTATAACCTAAATGATTAATACCAGAATGATGAGCCCCTTTCCATAAGTGCTCATCTTTTTTTATTGTCGAAAAACCGAAGAAAGCAAGTGTCGATATTTGAGTTAACGGTCATTCATACCAAAAATTTCAAAAATTTCCCGGCAATACATAAGGTGTTATGAATGATTAACAGGATACGACAAATTGCGTTTATTGTACAGTTACCATCATGATGATACGATTAAACTAATGAATATTAAGCATATATGGGTAGATTTTTGCATAGATTACTAGTTTACAGACGGGAGGAACGATGGTGATCGATCAAATTGTAAAACTAAGAGAAGATGGGTTATCTTTCCGAAAGATTGCTTCAGAACTGAATACAACGGTTGGGAAAGTCCAATACCGTTGGAATAAATGGAATAATGAACATGTTCAAGTAGAAGTGGACAAGCAAGAAGCGGAGATTGAAGAGGATACAGAACGCTCCCTAGTATCTAATGGTGGTATTCGGTTAAAGGGGGAAATGAAGGCTAAACTTGTTTCCCCGAGAAAGGTCATTTTATTTTGGGAGATTTCAAAGATTCCCGAAAAAATCATTGGTATATATTTCAACCATGAGATAAATGAGCTTGTGCATATAGTTAGGATTTATGATGTAACCGATATTTTATTTACTGGGAGCAATGCTCATCATTACTATGAAATAGCGGTCCCCTATTCGAAGGGATATTGGTTTGTTAAGGGATTACCAGCGAATCGAAGCTATGTTGCAGAACTGGGAATGAAGGTCCAAAGGTCAGATTTTTTTCCGGTTTACCGATCTAATTCCTTTCAAACACCTGTGATGACCATCGCAAATGAAAACGGGCTATATGGTGACTTAATCCAATATCAGCAGCATGAGGACACCCCGCCAAAATGGATTGACCATGTCAGCACCTATACCTACTATGATGAATCTTCAGTGGAGCAGAAGAATGAATAGGCCTGTAAATCAATCAGACGTGAAAGTACATTCATCGGACCGTAATTTAAAAATACTGATTCTTAGTTGGGAGTATCCTCCTAATATAGTTGGAGGACTATCGCGGCATGTCAATGGTTTATCGATCGCACTGGCGGAATTAGGTCATGAAGTACATGTCCTTACAGCAGGTAAGAGTGATATTCCTGACTTTGAGGTCTTGAATGGAGTTAACGTTCATCGTGTGTTCCCGTTAAACCAACATGATAATGATTTTCTAAACTGGATTGCCGGACTTAATTTGTCTATGGCCTTTAAGGCTGATACCCTTGCTGAAACCATTAAGTTTGATATTATCCATGCACATGACTGGTTAGTTGGTTCTGCAGCAATTACGTTAAAAGATGTTTTATCCATTCCGTTGCTATCGACGATTCATGCGCATGAAAAGGGCAGGCACAATGGAATTTATACTGAAATGCAGCAATTTATTCATCAAAAGGAAGTTCAACTTGTTACAGAGTCGGAGCAACTCATTGTCTGTAGTGATTATATGAGGGATGAACTGCAAGGCGTTTTTAAGGTTGATACAAATAAAATAGCGGTAATCGCAAACGGGATAGAACTCAATCAGACGGCTGTTAAATTGAATCCAATTGAAATATTCCCTATTTTAAAGGGTCGCAAATATATTTTTTCTATGGGAAGGATTGTAAAGGAAAAGGGGTTTGAAACCTTTATTGAGGCTGCCAGGATTGCTAAAGAAACGAGGCAGGAATTGTTCTTTGTTATTGCCGGAAAAGGACCAATGCTTGAAACCTATCGTCAAAGGGCAGTAGAAGAGCAGTTAGAATCCTATATTTGTTTTATTGGCTATGTAACGGATGAACAGCGGAATGCACTTCTGAAGAGTAGTGAATTAGCTGTTTTTCCGAGCCTATATGAACCATTTGGAATTGTTGCTCTTGAATCCATGATTTTGGCAAAGCCAACAGTAGTTTCTGAAACTGGAGGGTTAAAGGGGATTGTTAAACATTTGCAAACAGGAATGTGGATGGTTCCTGGCGATGCAAACAATATGTTAGAAAGTATTAATTATTTATTATTGAATCCGGATAAGGCTGAGGAAATAGGTGTTAAGGGCCGAGAAATAGCAAAGAGGTTATATAGCTGGAAGCGCATCGCTATCCAAACAACCCGTGTGATAGAGGATACACTGCTAAATAAAAGAGCTCTAGATGTCAGGAAAGACGAGAAATCTATGGAAGAATCCTTAAAAAACTATTAAAGGGTGTAATGATGATGAAACTAGAAGATAAGAAGGTAAATATTCATGTTCCTACACCCCCGTCATTAGTCAGAGGACTTCCGTTTACTCCTGGTTTGTGGGTAAATGGAAAATGTTATTGGCTGCAAAATTGCACGGAAAAGGTCCTTTATGATGATGAATTAATTGTAAAAGTAAAGCAGGAACAATCTCATTCCAAAATCACCTATTCAACTATTTATGTTAGCAATCACGGGAAGCAGACTAAAGAAGTAAAACTATTAGCGATGTACTGCGCGTCATCTGTAAGTAAAGAGCATTTTACTTTTGTATCTCCAACAGACCGTTTGATCTTTCACATTAAAGAGGAAAATGTTTACTTAGTGAACGCTTTATACAATGGGGAAGAAGTAAAGGAATATACGATCCAACCTTATTGGAATGTGTTTTCTGATCAAATATGGAGCAGTTTGAAAACTGGGAGTTTAACATATCAGCCAATGCTAAAAGGAATGGCCGCAATCATTTTTGCATCAAAAATAACCGTAAAGCCACGTGCAACCGAAAATATCAACACATGGACCATCACAGGCAGGAATAAAACTGAATTACTAACTTTAAATCAAGCTCTTCGTCATAATAAAAAAACATACTAGCATTTCCTTTTGAAAAGTGATATTATAGAAAAGTCGTATGAACGAACTAGCTTATCGTTTGGAGGGAAATTGACATGCGTGTTAATATTACGTTAGCTTGCACTGAGTGTGGAGATCGTAACTATATTTCAACAAAAAATAAACGTAACAACCCAGATCGTCTTGAGCTTAAAAAATATTGCCCAAGAGAAAAGCGCACAACAGCACACCGTGAAACAAAATAAGCAGTAGGGCTTCCTGCTGCTTTTTTTGTTGTCTAGAATAGTAAGGAGAAGCATAATATGACTAATAAGCAAGCTGTTCGACAGCAAATTCAAACAGCCCTTAATACACTCTCCAAGCCACTTTATGAACACTACTCATACAATATAGCCAAATTACTTTATCGTGATGATGACTGGAAAACAGCGAAAGTAATTGGGATCACAATTTCGAGACATCCAGAAGTCGATACATACCAAATTATTCGAAAAGCATGGGAAATGGGTAAACAAGTGGTTGCTGCTAAATGCAAGCCACAAGAAAAGCAATTAACATTTCGGACTTTAAGTGAATTCTCCCAGCTTGAGTCAGTGTTCTATGGGTTATATGAACCCATTGAAGAATTAACTAGAGAAATGCAGCCGGAACTTATTGACCTGCTAATTGTTCCAGGCTTAGGTTTTACAAAAGAAGGTTACCGTCTTGGATTTGGCGGTGGATACTATGACCGTTTTTTAACAAATTACAAGGGAAAGACAATTTCTCTTGCTTTCGATACCCAAATTGTAGCGAAGCTCCCGATTGAAAAACATGATCAGTCTGTATCAAAAATCATTACAAATAATGAAGTTATCAAAATAAAATGATTGAAACATACATTGTGATAGCAATTACTGTTTTAACCTGTTCTGGAGGGTATATGCTACATTCGCTTAGTAATTCAGGGGCAGTTGCTGCAGCCATTGTAGGACTTGCAGTTTATTTCGGATTCGGTCTAGAGGGATTGTTTCTTCTCGGAGTATTTTTTACAACTTCAAGCTTATGGTCTAAATATAAGAGCGCTGCTAAAGCGGAAGTAGAAGAAAAATTAGCAAAAGGTGCAAGAAGAGATTGGCGGCAGGTGTTTGCTAATGGAGGAGCCGCTGCCCTTATTAGCATGATTTATATTTATAATCAGGATATCATGTGGTTAATTGGTTTTAGTGTTTGCCTGGCTAGTGCTAATTCTGACACCTGGGCATCAGAAATTGGTTCATTAAGCAAAAGAAAACCAATTTTCATTCGTACTTTTCAAAGGATTGACAAGGGGACGTCAGGCGCGATTAGTTTACTTGGAACAGTTGCTGCCCTCCTTGGGTCATTACTAATAGCCTTGCTAAGTACTTGGTTATTTCAATTAGAATGGGTGCTCTTTCTTATTATCTTTTCCTTCGGTTTTTTGGGGAATATTATAGATACACTAATAGGTGCTTTTTATCAACAGGTTTATATTTGTGAGCAATGCGGGATTGAAACTGAGAAAACACTTCATTGTCAGTGTCCAACAAGAAGAATAAAAGGCCTTCCGTTAGTGGATAATGATATGGTTAATTTCTTGTCAGGTTTATTGTCAGCAGTCGCTGCTATTATGGTAATTGAACTTATAAAATAAGGCTTATAGGAGGATATTGAATGGTTAAAGTTAATAGAGTTGCGCTTATTGGAACAGGATTTGTTGGGTCGAGTTACGCCTTTGCCCTTCTAAATCAAGGAATTACTGAGGAATTAGTGTTGATTGATTTAAATGAGGCAAAAGCAGAAGGAGATGCAATGGACTTAAACCACGGACTTCCATTTGCACCATCCAGAACAAAAATCTTTTACGGAAGCTATGAAGATTGCAGCAAGGCTGATCTTGTAGTAATTACTGCCGGTGCCAATCAAAAACCTGGTGAAACCCGTCTTGACCTTGTCGAGAAAAATACAAGGATTTTTAAAGGTATTGTGGATCAAATTATGGCAAGCGGATTTAACGGTATATTCTTAGTCGCAACCAATCCAGTTGATATTTTAACACATGCGGTATGGAAGTTCTCAGGGTTACCTAGGGAACGTGTCATTGGTTCAGGTACGATTTTAGATACCGCTCGTTTCCGCTTTTTGTTAGGGCAGTACTTCGATGTAGACACGAGAAACGTACATGCCTATATCATTGGAGAGCATGGGGATACAGAACTTCCTGTTTGGAGCCATGCTGATATTGCTGGAACCAAGGTTTGGGATTGGATGAAGAACCATGATAAAGGCAGCCAGGAGGACTTGGATAAATTATTTATAAATGTCCGTGACGCTGCCTACCATATTATTGAGCGTAAAGGTGCAACGTATTATGGGATTGCGATGGGACTTGTTAGGTTAACAAAGGCGATCTTACGGGATGAAAACTCTGTTTTAACCGTGTCCTGTTACCTAAATGGAGAATATGGACACAAAGATGTCTATATTGGAGTGCCGGCCATTGTTAATCGCAATGGTGTAAGAGAAGTGGTTGAACTAGACTTGAATGATGAAGAAAAAGAAAAGTTCGCTAACTCTGTTAATGTCCTAAAGAAAACGCTAAACCCTGTTCTAAGCAAATACTAAAACAATCGGAATGGAATCTATTATAGATTTCATTCCTTTTTCCTTGCTAACTATTCACTCGAAGATGGATAAAACACATCATTTTATCACAATATATGGGTAGGAGGGATGAAAATGTCTAGGATGTTAACATCCATTTTCATGATAGGATCTTTAGGCTATTTTGGATTCCGCTATAGGTATCGAATCATTAATCTTCTGCTCCGTTCAGGCTGGCTAAGAAGGGTAACGGTTGGATCCATTATGAGCTTTCCAGGAGTAAAGAGAAAAATGATGGAATCGGTATTTGGAAGGACAGCAACTGATCGACCATCAATTGAAGGACCATCTGACTGGTGAAAGCCGCAGATGGTCTTTTGGTTTATTTTTTGTTTATAATAAAGTAGGATGCTTTAATTTCATTCGGATGTTCAAATAGAAAGTAGGGTTAACCATGAACTACAGAGAGGATTATGTTTTTTGGAGGTTGGCAACTTTTTTTATAACCGATCAAGGCTATCGAATTGTCCAGTTATTTGAAAATGGTAAAGAACTATGGCTGGAAAAGTTAGAAAACAAAAAGGTGCCTATCATTCGGTTGTTAAGAATGGATTTGGACTGGAGCATTGCAATGCAGAGGGAAATTGATTTTTCTGCAGTCAATGGTGAGAGAATCCGCAAGCAAGTAGGCCGCAGTGAACTCATTATACATAATATCTATATCAGTCAATTCCCTCCGGTTGATGATTATGAAGATCGGCTTAGGGAGCCATATGTCCATCCCAATGGAAACAAAACGATTGTTAACTCGGTGCTGCTAACGAGTGAAGAATATGAAGCAGGGCTAAGGCGGGTTTCACTACTAATGGGAAGTGACATAAATTTTACTATTGAAAATGAGTATTCCGAGCAGGCGGTTGAGGCCCAGAAGCAGTTGGCATTGGAGCATGCAGCAAAGAAGGCTAAAAGTGAAAGGGAAATCTTTAATTATGGGAAACCGTTTTTCACTTATGTATTTATCGCCCTGCAAGTGGTAATGTTTGTTCTATTAGAATTGTCAGGAGGAAGTACCAATACTTCCACTCTTATAAGGTTTGGGGCAAAATTCAACCCTTATATCTATGAGGGGGAGTGGTGGCGGTTTTTCGTACCTATATTTCTCCATATTGGTTTTTTGCATCTCGTAATGAATACGCTGTTTTTATATTTTTTAGGTCCTTCTGTAGAAAAAATATTTGGAAATGCCCGCTTTTTATTTATTTATCTGTTTGCAGGAATAACTGGTTTTATAGCTAGTTTCATTTTTAACCCACTTGTCTCAGCCGGGGCAAGTGGAGCAATTTTTGGGTTCTTTGGAGCACTTCTTTACTTTGGTTTAATTTATCCAAAACTTTTTTTTCGAACCATGGGTCCTAATGTGATTATAGTTTTAGTTCTTAATCTAATATTTGGATTTTTTATGCCCGGCATCGATAATGCAGGGCATTTAGGTGGACTTGCAGGTGGCTTTTTCGCAGCAGGAATCACCCATTTTCCAAAAAAGAAGAAGCCAATTCTTCAAATTATTTTCTTAATCTTTGCGACAGCTCTTATATGGAGTTCATTATCTTATGGTTTTAGTAATGCTGTAAAAGGAAATGATGAAAGTTCATCCTTGTTACTCGCACAAGAATATATTCGCGAAGAAAATTATATACAGGCATACGAGACTTTAAAAGAGGTAGTCGAAAAGTCAGCTAAACCTACTGCACAGATGTATTTTGTATTATCATTTACTGAAATAAAATTAAACAATTTAACTGATGCTAAGGAACACTTGAAAAAAGTCATACAATTAGACCCGCAGTCACCTGAGGCTTACTATAA
Source organism: Neobacillus sp. (assembly GCA_040797665.1). Lineage (GTDB taxonomy): Bacteria > Bacillota > Bacilli > Bacillales > Cytobacillaceae > Neobacillus. The sequence goes on from JBFNER010000001.1 coordinate 121,066, forward strand.
TCTTGCACTTATTTTCTTAGAAGAAAATAATTTAGAACAGGCAAAGATCAATGCAGAACAGGCCTCAAAACTGAATCCAGATAAAAAGGAATACACAAACTTAGTTAAAGAAATTAATCAGTATCAGGAATCAGTTGGCGGAGGAGAATAGGCTCTCCCTTTGCGGTTTCAGTCAGGGCCAATAGATGTGATTTGTCATTTGCGACAAGTATAAGCGGTATGGTACTGCCAAGCGGGCTTTCAACAGTGCCATCCGCCTTTTTTATCCCTAAGAGGTAATTCTTATATAGTCCCTCCCACAGATTTCCTACCACTCTTTGAGTTTCTGCTTTCGAAAACCCAGATAAAGAGTCTTTAGCTCTTCGGTTAAATTCACTTAGTGGAAATGCTTGATAATTGTCTAGCTTGATTGAGAATTGCCGGACTCCTTTATTCCAGCTTAGCTGCAGCATTCTTTCTGTCTGTTCATCTAGTTTTTGCTTCCACTCCTTTTCATCTGAACTATTAGGTGTGTAAAATGACTTCGCTTCAGAATTTGATAGTACAATATATATTTGGCGTTCGGACATTGTTTGGGAACTAAATATAAGATCTTTTTTTTCATGAAGCTCTGCATGGTGAAAGGTGACTGCTTGTAAGAGCGCACTCTCTTTTATGCTTATTTGTTTTTCTTGGACAAGGGTATCGGTATTCTGTTTCCAGTCATGATACTCGGAAACTAGCCGGCCGTTTGAATATAATAGCGAGGCATCTTGTCTCAAATATGCTTTTCGGTCCAATGTAGAGGAAGTTTTCCAATCAAGAGTTTGGGCAGGTGTTTTTATCACATCTAGAGTGGTCTCAGCTTTTTTGTAGGTTACTTTAGGATCTATCGGAAAGAAGGTTATGCTTTCCTGCACCTTAGGAGGCATCATAAACTGCTGCACGGATACAGCTAGAAAAACAATCAAAATTAATCCCAATATCATATAGAGCTTTTTCAAATCTACCCCATCCTTTACCCGTAATAGCCAATAATATGGCTGTCCTAATAAAAGGTATATGGAAAATAAAGAAAGAAATGCCAATTATGTAGACTTTTAAAAAACCATCATGATTCTCTTGAGAGAGATATTAGGTTAAGGTATACTTTGGAAGTACATATTGAATTTATTAGTTGAGGGATTATAATGAAAACGATTTACGATATTCAACAATACTTAAAGCAATACGGGACTATCATTTACATTGGTGATCGGGTTAGTGACCTTGAACTTATGGAAGCAGAAATTAAAGAACTTTACCAATCCCAGCTAATGGAGTCGAGAGATTATTCTACTGCGTTGTTAATCCTGCGCCAAGAAATACAATTCCAAAAAGAAAAAGATCAAAAGAATAGGTGATAATATGTCTAAGCAGTTAATTGCTGGTGTGGATCTTGGTGGAACAACTACCAAGCTAGCTTTTGTAAACACTACAGGTGAAATACTTCACAAATGGGAAATCATCACAGATAATTCGAATGAAGGCCAAAACATCACAAAAAATATAGTAAACGCTATTGACCAAAAAATGGAAGACCTTGCGATTTCAAAGGATACTTTAATTGGTATAGGAATGGGGGCACCTGGACCGGTAGATTACGAAAAAGGTGTTATTCTAAATGTAGTAAATCTTGGCTGGAAAGATAATTTTCCATTAAAGGCTAGTCTAGAAGAATTGACAGGACTACCTGCTCTGATTGAAAATGATGCGAATTGTGCGGCATTGGGTGAAATGTGGAATGGTGCAGGACAGGGAGCAAAAGACATTGTTTGTGTAACCCTAGGGACAGGGGTTGGCGGCGGTGTTATTGCTAATGGCAATATTGTTCAAGGGAAGAAAGGGGCAGCGGGTGAAATAGGCCATATTACTGCTGTTCCACTTGGAGGTTCTCCATGTAATTGTGGGAAAGACGGCTGCCTTGAGACGATTGCTTCAGCAACTGGAATTGTCAGGCTAGCATTGACTGAGCTAACTAAACCGGAGTCTAAAGGACAGCTGGCAGAGTTGTATGCTAAAGATCAGCAGATCACAGCTAAGGATGTATTTGATGCTGCAAAAGCTGGTGATGAACTAGCTATAAAAGTGGTAGATGAGGTCACCTTCCATTTAGGATTATCACTAGCGAATATTGCCAATACCTTAAGTCCTGAGAAAATTGTGATCGGCGGAGGCGTCTCAAAAGCTGGAGATATATTATTAGAAGGTATTAAAGCTAATTTTAAAAAATTCGTGTTTCCAGCGATTAAAAACTCAACAGAGATTACATTAGCTACTCTAGGAAATGATGCAGGTGTAATTGGAGCTGCATGGTTAATCGCAAACAAATTGAACCGCTAAAACTATTTTTTAAATAGTTCCTTGTCTACTTGTAAATGAAGATTAATCACATTAAAATAAAATATCGTTAGTGATTTACACTAAAATAAAAAAGTCGTACTTAACGGCTTTTTTCTTATTTTTTAGAATGTTTTTGAAAAAATTGAAACATTCTTGTAATAAAGACGTACTAATTTACAGGAGGGAGGGAACCCGATTTGCGACGAGTAAAAGAAAGTACCGGAAAAAATGTAGTATTCGCTTGTTTACTCTTGTTAATCATAACGATATTTTTAACTGCATGTACAAATAAACAAAATACAAAGCCTAAGCCGCCAGAAGAAAAGGAAAAACAAGATGAGCCACTCCCTGAAGAAAAGATTGAATGGGTCCTTCCGATTACTCCACCAGAGGGGGCATTTTACAAGGTTGCAGGGTGGCTCTCAGAACAGCAACTCCTCTATATTACTAATCAGGAACAAACATCGAGTGTTTACCAATATGAGCTTTACACAGGAAAAAGCGTATTACTCTATAAATCAGACCAACCGATTGTAACAGTTCAGATAAGTGATAGTAAGAAATATATCTTAGTACAAACTTCACCTTCCTCATATGAGGGAATGATTACGATCATTAATCAAAATGGCACAGAGCTTTTCGAACAATCACTTGCTTCTGTTGAGTTAACGTTTGAATGGAATCCCTATAAGGAGTCCGAGATTCTTGTTGCTGCGTTTAATGAAGATTGGACGTACCGGATGTATCTGATAGATATTGTAGACAAGAGGGCAGAAGAACTTAGTTTACCACAGCCTTTTATTAAGTGGCTTAGCGAAAATCAAATTGCCTTTTTAGAGTGGGAAGAGGCTTCTTTTTCGCTCTATGCCCCTCTAATGTCAATGAATCTGAATGATATGACCGATAAGCCGATTCTTCCGGAGATATACCAGTTTTCAACATTTCAAGATTTATTAATGGCTGTCACTGTCGATAAAGAAGATCAGTCGCAGTCCACGTATACATTTTTTGATAACGAGAATGAACCAATCTTTTCATTTTCAATGCCATTACTATCAGTATTTTCTGGGTGGTTGGTTCCTTCTTATGATTATAATCAAAAGGAGGGACGGTTTATTACCTTACAACCTTTAAGCAGTGGAGATGCTGATGCCTATTCAGAAGGTTTTCAATTAATATCGTACGATATAAAGAAGGAGAGTTCTGAGGTAATAATGGAGGAATTGAAGAATGCTCCTGTTTCTTTTTCACCATCAGGAAATGCTCTCTTATATGGAAATAGGCTGGAAAAGGTGATTGATTTAGAGAATAAAGAGATATATGAGCTAGTAAAAGAATGACTTGAATGGTCATTCTTTTTTATGTGGTGAGAAATATGTTAAAATTCTAAGGGATAAACAGAAAGGATGGAGTTTAAATGGCGATTGTTGATGTAACGGTTATTCCAATAGGGACTGAGACACCAAGTGTTAGTAAATATGTTGCTAGTGTACATAAGCTTTTGCAAAAATATGAAGTGGAGGGAAAAATTCGGTATCAGCTTACACCTATGAATACCATCATTGAAGGTGAATTACCGGTGTTGTTTGAGGTAATACAGGCGATGCATGAAGTGCCATTCAGAGAGGGCATTCAGAGGGTTGCTACAAGCATTCGTATTGATGACAGAAGAGATGTATCTCGAACGATGGAATATAAAGTAGACAGGGTTTCAAGCCTTTTAAACGAGAGATCATAAAAAGACTGCCCGCGGGCAGTCCTCTAAGTGAATTTAAATAAATTAATGTGCTGCTGGGAATCCACTTTCAATGAGTGTCATGATTGTGAACCAGCCAAATACTAGGAAAGAACCTACCCCGAAAAATGCGCCTAAGAAATTTTTATTTTTCAGCGCAGTAAATGAACCATATGCAGCAAGAATCGTTACTAATGCAAAGATAATTACTAACCCCATTATAAAGCCCCCCTTTAGTTAATATTCACTAGGCAGTTAGCCTAACATTTCTAAGATAGTTATGTAAGAATATTATATACATCGATACTTATTTTATATTTTTTTCATTCATTTGTCGAGGGTTAAAAGGTTAGCATTATCAGTTCGTTTGTGTAAAATAAAACTAGCGTATTATTAACAGGAGGTAAACGGTATGAAATGGTCACAAATCCCATTAGGGGCATTGCAAACAAATTGCTATATCATTGAAAAAGAGGACAAAACCTGTTTAATCTTTGATCCTGGAAGCGAAGGCAAGAAATTAATCAAGTGGCTTGAAAAACGGGAGTTAAAACCAGTTGCTATTCTTCTAACACATGCTCACTTTGATCATATTGGTGCTGTTGACACGATTAGAGATTATTATCAAATTCCTGTGTATGTTCACGAGGAGGAAGAGGGCTGGCTGACGGACCCTGCATTAAATGGTTCCAAATATTTTATGATGCAAGAGCAAATAAAGGTGAGAAAAGCAGACCATATCATTAAAAAAGAAGGGGTATTGAAGGTCGGAGACTATGAATTCTCAATATTTGAGACACCTGGTCATTCTCCTGGCAGTATTTCATTTTATTTTGAAAACGCTGGTTTCGTTGTCTCCGGAGATGCATTATTTAAAAGCAGCATAGGACGGACAGACCTGCCAGGTGGAAATCATAAACAACTGATAAAAAGTATTCACGAGAAGCTGCTTTTCCTCCCAGAAGAGACTCAAGTATTATCAGGACATGGACCGATTACAACTGTCGGAGAAGAAATGGATCAGAATCCATTTTTGAATGGATTTTAAAAGACATGATTACCTATTTGCAAAAGTTAATTTCCACTTCTCCAACGAAGTTAATAACATATGCTGACTATATGAATGCAGTCCTTTACCACCCTGAACAAGGTTATTATATGAAGGATAAGGCGAAGATTGGCCGACAAGGTGACTTTATTACTACCAGTAATATATCCGACCTTTACGGAAAAATGACGGCCAGATGGTTTTTACATTACTGTTTAAAAACCGGACTGGATGCTGTCTTCTGTGAAATAGGGGCTGGAAATGGTCGTTTTGCCCATGCTTTTTTACAAGAATGGTATAAGTCCGCTCAAAGTCCTATTACATACATTATCGTTGAGACGAGTCCTTATCATCGTAAACTTCAAACTGAGTTGCTTGCTCCTGAGTTCTCTGTCATACAAGTAGCTTCGCTTGAAGAGATTGAGTCCTTTGAAGGAACTGTCTTTTCGAATGAACTATTTGATGCTCTTTCTGTTCATGTCGTTGAGCAGGTCAATGGACAGTTGTTTGAAGTGATGATTGGATGTGAGGATGAAAAGTTATTCGAGGTACTCGTTCCTAATACCAATGAGGATATATTTGCCTTTCTGCAAGAAAGTGGAATAACGCTGATAGATCATCAGCGTCTAGAAATCCCTTTGCTGATGGAAAAAATGCTTAAACAAATGTCTAGGGCATTAAAAAAAGGAGTAGTAGTAACAGCTGATTATGGATATACGAATGAGGAATGGAAGCTGCCAGCAAGGAAGCAGGGGAGTTTAAGAGGATTCTATCAGCACAAAATGATTAATGATGTACTGGAGCATCCTGGTGAAATGGATATTACCACACATATTCATTTCGACTGGCTAATCAAAAAGGGTGAAGAGTTAAATTTGAAGTTTATCACAAAGTTAAGACAGGATCAGTTTTTGTTAAAAACGGGGATTTTAAAGGAATTGGAAAATCATTATGACCCTAATCCTTTTTCAGAGGTTAGTAAAAGGAATCGGGCAATAAGAAGTTTGATCATGCCATCCGGTATTAGTTCCTATTTTAGTATCGTTATTCAACACAAGAATCTTGAGATTAAAAGTAGTGATGAGCTTTTTGAATTTTAACCAAACAAAAAACGCCGGAGGCTATGCTCTGGCGTTTTGTTGTTCTTCCAATTCTTAATGTCCGCCTCCGCCTAGTGGCATCATGAAGGTCGTCCAATAAGTAAAGCCTGCGAAGAAAACAGTTAGATATGCTCCGAAAACATACATATACATACGTTCGGACAGTTTTAAATAACTCAATAATACGAAGAAACCAGTTTGGGCTAAGAAAAGCATTGCGGTTTTATCCATGTCACCTAGATAGAACATTACGGTAAAAATACCCGTCCAGAAACCCAAAACTCTGAACATGCGATCCATATGTATCCCCCCTTTTACCATGCGGTACCATCAATACAATATTATATAGGAAAAGGAGGTATAATGTAAATAATGGTTTCACATTAGTTTGTCACAAGTGCCTGATACGAACAAGTTTCACAACCAGTAATCATATTTTCCTTTTCAATTAGCTCCACAGAATCAAAAAGTGCTTCAAACATACCCTTTAAGAATTCATGGTGCATTTGGCAAACAGATTCGTGGTCTTCTGCAACTTCTTTAAAAGGACAGTTGAAGATTTGGAAATAGATTTTTGTCTTTTCTCCATTTGCTTCAAATTCTGGATAGAAACCTGAAAGAGTAGCAGCACTCTTTAATATATTTAGCTTTTGGTCAAATTCTAATTCTTCACCAAATGACTTTTTATTCATTTCCTGTTCAATGACTTCGGTACCAAATCGTTTTCCTGTTAAATAAAGTGCCTGTTTTCCTGCATCCCCCAAAGTTAACATCGTTTGGATTGCTACTTTTGAAAGCAGCATATAGTCGCGGAATGGGAAATGCAACTGGATTACATCGTCAGATAAGCGGTACAATCTGCTTGGTCTGCCGCCCTTACCAGTTTTTTTAGTTTCAGATATTAACATATTTACGTCTTCAAGTTTTGATAAATGTAATCTAGCGACATTCGGATGAATATTAAAATTTTCAGCTACCTCTTGAACTGTTACTTCTTGATGACGCTTAGTAATGTATTGATAAATATAGTACCGTGTTGGATCTGACAAAACATTTGTTATTTTTAGTGTTTGTTCCATCTTGGTTCACCTCGGACCCCCATAATTTAATCCAATTATAATACAGCGGAATAAACAAGTGAATGAGGTTAACAATGTTAACACTATATGTTTAGAAAATGTTCACAATTGTAGAATAAAGAGATTCTATTAATTATACAATCGTTGTACAAATATAAAACAAGTTGTATGTCAATAGTTATTTTTTCGTCAGTTTTTCGCTGAAAACTCAGCATAAATAAAGAAGCAGTGCGTAACTGCTTCTCCAATTTACTGTTTTTTTCTGTTTTTCACTTGTATATAAAATATATACGGTAAAATTCCAAACCAGCGGAACCAAAATGACGCTTTAGCCTGTTTTCTCTCCGTACGGAGCCTTTTTCGTTCATCCTTCGGTTGGTCTGCATATTTTACAAGTGTCTGAGTCACATATTTTACATAATCATTTGTTTTCATGAACACACCTACCCATTATTTGCTCACTTAAAGTATGTCCATGTTTATCAAATTCAAACGTTTCTAACCATTATAGGAGCTCTATCCACTTCACTAGTTTTTTGAGATGTAAATCAAAAATACCGCGGCAGCTGCTTGTTTCCCCGGAATCCATCGTGAGTGTAAGATTGATTCGCTGCGTAGTGCCAATGGGATTTTCGGTTTGATACACCATAGTAGCGTTTGTAAATGAAAAGGTTCCCTTCGATTGGAAGGTGCCTCCAGCCTGCAAGATCTTTTCTAACTTCTTTACTGATGAGTGATAGTAATACTCCTGCTGTAAAATAACAGCCGTTTCATGGGCAAGTCTTCGCTCGGTTACAAGCTGTTCCACTCGAAAAGAGAAAATGATAAGAAATAGTAATGTCACGGTTAAGGTTAATGGAAAGGTAAATCCTTTCTCGTTATTTCTCATAGAGCAGTCTGCCAGTCTAAATAAGAGTGGACAATGAGCGAGTATTCTTTACCCCAAATATCGACAACACTGATCTTAATTGAATTATTCAGCTTTATAAAGCTTACTTCAAAAACATTTTGTAAAATGATTTCATGGCCAGTCGAATTTACCCGTCTGCGTAAGTTACTTTGGTATTTTTCATAATAAATGCTTTCATTGTTTTTAATTAAGACCAGCCTCCCAGAAACAACATCAGCACGTGAGCTCATGCGTATCTCTTTTTTGACCTGGCTCCCGAATACTTCCCATTCCATTGACTGAAGTCGGGCCTCTGAATGGATATTTTTAAACATTATTTGAAAAACGGGTGCAATGAAAAAGACAATCGTCGAAAAGATGATTAATGCAAACATCACCTCTAGGAGTGTAAAAGCCTGTTCATTCTTGACGGGCACAAACTTCTGTTTTTTTAATAACACTACTCCCTTCAAAACTAACACAAACCTCCTTTTTCTCTAAAACCACTGATTCGTTCCACTGGATGGTGAAGACAAGTCCATTGTGCGTAAGGGAGTAACTGCTATAGCTAGGGCTGTCTTTAAGTTTTGCTTGAAGTTCCTCGTATAAAATTTGGTTCAATTTCTGTTCTATGATTAGTTGCTGAGATTGAACAGCTAAATCACTAAGTAACGGAACAAAAAACAGGCTAATCATTAACCAAGCGGACAAGGATAAAAGAAGCTCAAGCAGAAAATAGCCGCTATTATTCTTTAACAACATAAAATCTGCCCTTTCCAATTAAAACAGTCACGCGATAGCGATTATCAGGAGTTTGAATAAAGAAAGACCCAAACCGATCGACATTCCCCCCTGGTAAATAGCGAAAATAGAGGGGAAGCGATCCTGAACTGACTTGAAGATTATAGGGGAAATTTCTTTCCGCTAAACGTTTTAGGCTTGTTTTCTCATAAATTTGATATAATTGTTGGTCAGCAAGAAGATTGACTGTTACTTCCTGCTGGTGGGAGATAGCATATTGCTGTGCAAAGTAAAGGTCGGCCTTTAACTGTGAAATAAATATCTGTTCATTCCCCATGTTAAATTGTGGTTTAAGGGATATAGCAGTGATAGATGAAAGAATCATAAAGATAGAAAGAACAATCAAAGATTCAATTAGGGTGTACCCCTTTTGATTCTGATTCATGTTCCTAAGGGGTGACAGAGGTTTTTTCAACGGTTGTAACTGCCCCATCGAGACCTATTATAACCTCTCGATTATTATCGGGACACCCCGTTGTTTTTATATATTCTTCATCTATTAGCTGCTGTAAGGTAGGAATCTTATTATGTTTTAATTGGTACGATTGAACCTGTGCTTGTACCATTTTAACAAACGCCTCGCAGCCTTTATCGTTTATATTAGCATTGTGTTTAGCGACGTTTGGAATTGTGACGATTAACAGGACAGAAATCACCAGCATAACAATCATCATTTCAACAAGTGTAAATCCTTTTTCACTTTTCATGTTTATACCTCCAATTTTTATATACCGTTTAATAAGTGAAACATTGGTAATAGAATGGCTAAATACATCGAGACAACGAGAATTCCGATAAAAAGGTAGAGTGTAGGCTGTATGGTTTTCAGACACTTCTTCATCTGTTCCTCTAAGCACTCGGTACAGTGCTGACTAAAAAAACGTAATTCTTGATCTAATCTTCCATTTTCTTGCCCATGCTTAATAATGAATGGGAACTCCTTTTCAAAAAAGGGAAAGCCTCCAATTATTTCTTCTAATTTTTCACCCGTCATTAGCTTTCTTTTTATTTCACTACCAAGCTCGCTATAAAATGGCTGTCTTTTGTTGTTTTCAAATAGCTGTAGTGCTTCGAAGACCGATATTCCGCCGGATAATAGAAAGCTTAATTGGATGGAAAAGTAATGGGTAAACAACAATTTGAGGATACTGCCCAGGATAGGAATACGAACGAGCTGCGATCGTTGTTTCAGTGCAGGAAGTTTGCGAAAAAGAAGAAGATAGTAGATAGAAGCTACAAGCAAGAGTAGGAGAAAACTAAAGATAAACAAGGGAAAGTACTGATCAAAGGAATAAAGAATCTTTGTAAATAAATTTGCTTCAAGATTCATAGAATTAAATAGGTTTGTGAATTTTGGCAATAATGATTTTTGGACAAAAACAAATATAAAGCTAGTTATGACAATGAGCAGTATGGGGTACTGCAGTAATTTAATGAGTTTTTTCATATCCTTATCTTTGACAAGTGCTAAACCACTGCCCTCCAACAGCGCCTCAGCAAAGCTGCCATGTTGTTCTGCAAAGTAGACATAACCAATTAAATCTCTGTGAAAGCCAAGCTTGTTTAAGACATCAGTAAATGGTAACCCTTTTTTAAGGTCTATTAAACAATCATATAATTCCTCCTTTCGATCAGAAGGTAAATGCAGGGAAATCGACATCAGCGCTTCAGTAATTGGGTATCCTCTGGATAATAGTTCACCCGTTCTTTTTAAGAAATTAGCCTGTTCACTTAATGTCCACTTACGGTGCTTCATCATCATATACCAGTCGGTCGTATTCTGACTCTTTAATGTACCCGAGAGCAACACCTTTTTTAATGACTTCTTTCACTGTTCGGTAGCGAGAAATTACATCTTCCCCCTTGACAGCCCTCATTGCCGTATTTAAGTTTCGGCCGGATAATAATTCAAAAACACTAGCTCTTTTCCATCTTCCATAGGAATAACAGAACGGTGAACAATCCCCGTCGCAAAATGGACAGGTTAATTCTACCAAGCGCTGTGCAGTAACAGCAATTAAGGTTTGTTCTACCTCTAACCAGTTTACTCCGAATTCACGCAGCCGGTGGACGGCTCCCAAAGCATTTCTTGTATGCATCGTGGATAAGACTAGATGACCTGTCAAAGCGGCACGTACAGCAATCTTTGCCGTTTCACCGTCCCTGATTTCTCCAACCATGATGATATCCGGATCATGCCGCAAGATAGCCTTTAAGCCTGCAGCATAGGTTACACCTGCTTTTTCATTCACTTGTATCTGTAAAACGGAGTCGTAATTCTTTTCAATGGGGTCTTCGAGAGTAATAACATTCCGATGGAAAAGGTGAGCCGTTTCATTCAATAGAGAATATAAGGTAGTCGTTTTACCGCTCCCGGTCGGGCCTGTAAAAATAATTAGTCCATGTGCGTGTTTAAGCAGGGCAAGTAATTTTCTGGTCATTGAAGGAAATAGTGAGAGCTGATGAAAAGGAATTTGTTCTTGCTGGGGGAGAAGTCTAATTACAAGGCTTTCTCGGTTGTTTGAAGGGAGGGTTGAAAGCCTAAGTCCCATTAATTGTCCGTCAACATCACAAAAAATCGCACCGCTTTGGGGGCGTCTTCGTTCTCCGATATCCATATTAGCTGTGAATTTAAAATGAGAAATTAATCTGTCGCATTCATCTTTTGGAAGGGAAAGCCTGGGGATCAGCTTGTTGGTTAAGCGGATTTGAACGAGTGTGTCTTTTTTTCTGGGAACAATGTGAATATCAGTTGCTTGATTTCTAGCAGCATCTTTAATAATTCTGTTCGCTAAAATTTCAATAGAACTAACAATATGTAACACCACCTTTTATTTTGTCTCTAAAATAATTCGACAGACTTCTAGCTTTTCCTTCTTTTTTTTTAGGAAATTATAAAATAAATTCCCCTCTCGTTTGGTAGAATCGAGAGGGGGATTACTAGCTAGATTGCAGCATTCGTTAGGTAAAATAAGCCGCCATTGATGTAGGATATATTAATTCTTGGTTCATATTGTTCCTGCAATGCCTTTTTCTCAGTCTCATAACTTTCGTTCTCTTCTTCTACATCTTCATAAAAGTGATCTAGTAGACGAAGGTCCTGGTCCCATCGCTGTCTTGCGGCATCAGCCCATGAATGATCATCTTTTTCAATGACAGATCTTAGGTAGTTTTCAATTCTTTGCATTCCACTTTTTGGCATGACGAGTGGTGACAGGGTAAACGAGTAATCTGGGATTTTCGGTGTTAACTGAACCTGCTGAAGGCGATCATGGAAATCTTCTACCATCTGCCCATTGATTAACTGCAGGCCAATCGATTTGAAAATGTCACGCTTTCGATCACATTGATAAGAGATCTTTACATTCATACAAAGCCAAGGCATCAACGGAGTTTGCTGATGATGCTGCTGGTGGTTTTCATATAGTCGAATGTATCCTGCGAGCTTTTTTGTCGATTCGAAAATTTGGTGCAGTCTTGGCGAGCCAAAATGAATCGTCTCACCTTTGAGAGTTTCAGGTGCCTTTTCTTGATTGGTTATTAAAGTAAGCTTCATTGGATTAGGAATGCCGCCTGTTTTTTCTAAGTAGTGCCAATAAAAAGGACGGTTCATTAGTTGTTTATCCAAATCAATTGTCAGTTGTACGATCAGATAACCAGGACCGTTTTCAACTATTTCACATTCATTAGCCCGGAAATAGCGAATGAGAAAGTCATGAATTTCCTGCTGCTGCATGTGAGTTCTCCTCCTTTTGCATATCCTTTGCCATTTCAATCATAGAAGTTAAGTTTTCCATTTTAATGCGCATTTCACCTTCAGAGCTTGATTGTCCAAAGATATCGATCAAATGATCCTCGATATTCCCAAAATCTAATTTTGTTAAAATATCGTCCAGTTCGCCGATAACCTTTTCAAATAAATCAATCTTTTCATATAGAAGTTTTAAAATATGTTCTTCCACTGTACCCTTAATGGCGAAATTATAAATCATGACATCTTTTTCCTGTCCTAGGCGGTGGATTCTCCCAATTCTCTGTTCAAGTCGCATTGGATTCCAAGGTAAATCGAAATTGATAATATGATTACAGAACTGCAGATTAATTCCTTCACCACCAGCTTCCGTAGCAATTAAAACCTGCGCATTCTTTTGGAATAGCTCACGCATCCAATCTTTTTTCCCCCGTTTAAAACCGCCGCGAAATGGGACTGAGGAAATCCCGTTTTGCTTCAAAAACCATTGTAAATACATTTGGGTGGCTCGATACTCTGTGAAAATAATGACCTTATCATTGATTTTTTGTATCAATTCAAGGGCTTTCTCAGCCTTAGAATTCTTCTGAACAGCCTCTACCTTGCTGATTAAATACTGAATTTGCTCTTGATAGGCCTGACTTGGGTTTTCCTGTTTTTGCAGCATGTTTTTCAGCGTATAAAAGACCGATTCTCTGCTGCTACACGCTTCTCGTTGTAAGGTCATTACAGAAAAAGCACTTTTCTGAAGCCAATCTCCCTCATTCTTTAACACAGTAATAGCGTCATATAATTCTTTTTCTTGCTGAGTAACCTCAATCGGTATCGTCTCAACATGCCTTTTTGTCCACTCAATGCCCGTGTCAGCCCGGCGATTACGAATCATTACTTTATTCACTAATTCCTTTAAATGCTGATCATCGTTTAAGGAGCGGGCATCTCTTTTATATTTTTCATAGAATGCCGTTTCACTTCCTAAATGCCCAGGTTTTAAGAGTGAAACCAAATTGAAGATTTCTTCTATTCTGTTTTGGATGGGAGTAGCTGTAAGTAATAGACAAAATTTCTTTTTTAGGTTTTGGACGAATTCATAGTTTTTGGTCTTATTATTCTTTAACTTATGTGCTTCATCAATAATAATTAAGTCATAGTCTTGCTGATAAATAATGTCACGGTGCGGATTGCGTTTAGCAGTATCAATAGAAGATACAACAACATCACATTGATCCCAGACATAGCTTTTTCTTTGTGTGATCGCAGGAATATAAAATTTAGAATTGAGCTCAATTGCCCACTGTGTAACTAGTGATGCCGGGACTAAGATTAAGACCTTCTTAACGAGTCCCCTAATCATGTATTCTTTTAAAATTAACCCAGCTTCAATTGTCTTTCCAAGGCCTACTTCATCAGCAAGGATGGCTTTCCCATTCATATTCTCAATCACTTGTTTCGCAGTTTCGAGCTGATGTGGAAGAGGTGTTAAATTTGGCAGGTGACTAGGTGCCTGCAAGCCTTCAAATTCAGGGATGACAAGATGTTTTTCAACTCCAACTGCTAGTTTAAAAAGCTCCCAATTTCCCCAAGGGCCGTCCGATTCAATCCTATGGAAAAAATCATCCTTCCAGGAGGAATCAAATTCAATTTGGACAGTCATTGTTTCAGCTCCTTTTAAGTAAAATAATATTGCTCTAAACATTGTTTTAATGGTAGGATGATAATAGCTTTGAAAGTTTGAAATATTGTAATAAAATAATTTTTTTTAGATGTATATTTTAGTATGACCAGATTAGAAAATAATATAAATGCGAATGATGACAAGGGGAGAGACTACCTGGTGTGGCGCCGAAGGAGCAAGCATGAAAATGTGAATCTCTCAGGCAAAAGAACTCTTGTTTGACGCGGCTCTGGAGAGCGCTGCATAATCGAGCAGCCACCAAAGGGGAAAGCCATTTAAGGTAAACTTTCAGGTGCAAGGACAGAGACCTTCTTTTTTTATAAAGGGAGGTCTCTGTCCTTTTTTAATTATTTTCTCGCAAAAATTAATGTAGGTTAGACTGAAGGGGGATCTATATCAATGACTGAATTAAAACGCACACCTTTATTTGAAGTATATAAAGAGTATGGCGGGAAAACGATTGATTTTGGAGGCTGGGAACTGCCAGTTCAATTCTCTAGCATAAAGGATGAACATGAAGCTGTTCGTACAAAGGCCGGTTTGTTTGATGTCTCTCATATGGGTGAAGTGGAAGTAAAAGGCCCAGACAGTTTACAGTACCTGCAAAAAATGTTAACAAATGATATTTCTAAGTTGAAAAATGGCGGTGCTCAATATACCGCTATGTGCTATGACAATGGTGGTACTGTTGATGATCTGCTTGTTTATAAACTCACGGACAATCATTACTTGTTAGTTGTCAATGCATCAAATATAGAAAAGGATTATAAATGGCTTGAGGACCATTTAGAAGGGGACGTTTTAATCGACAATCTTTCCGAAAAGATGGCCCAGCTTGCTGTTCAAGGACCGCTGGCTGAACAAGTACTGCAAAAACTGGCAGGCGATACGAACCTAGCCGATATTGGATTCTTTAAATTCCAGCAAGAAGTTGAAATCAACGGTAAACAAGCACTTATCTCCCGCACAGGCTATACGGGTGAAGATGGCTTTGAAGTGTATTGTGATGCAGCTGATGCTGTCGAATTGTGGAAAGCTATTCTAGATGCCGGCATAGAAGAGGGTATTCTTCCATGCGGCTTAGGGGCTAGGGATACCCTTCGTTTTGAGGCGACTTTAGCATTATATGGCCAAGAGCTTTCAGCAGATATTTCTCCGCTAGAAGCAGGCATTGGTTTTGCAGTAAAGCTAAATAAGGAAGTTGATTTTATCGGAAAAGAAGCGCTTAAACAGCAAAAGGAACAGGGTGTTTCCCGTAAATTGGTTGGAATCGAAATGATTGATAGAGGAATTCCGCGTCATGGCTACCCTGTCTTTAAAGATGAGGAGCAAATTGGCGAAGTTACGACTGGTACTCAATCACCGACATTAAAGAAAAATATTGGCCTCATTTTAATTAAAAAGGAATTTGCAGCACTTGAGTCTGAAGTTGAAGTTGAAATTCGTGGAAAACGACTAAAAGCAAAAATAGTACCAACGCCTTTTTACAAAAGAGATAAGTAATTAGAGGGGAGCAAGGGATATGAGACATCGCTATTTACCAATGACGGAAGAAGATAAAAGGGCAATGCTTGAAACGATTGGTGTATCCTCTGTCGATGAATTGTTCAGCGACATACCTGAAAAGGTTAGATTTAAAGGTGAATATAACATAAAACCAGCAAAATCAGAGACAGCTTTAATGAAAGAACTCTTTAAACTGGCAGAACAGAATGCAGACTTAAAGAGAAATGTATCCTTTTTAGGTGCTGGCGTATACGATCATTACATGCCTGTAATTGTTGATCACGTCATTTCACGCTCAGAATTTTATACGGCTTATACACCCTATCAACCTGAAATTTCACAGGGTGAGCTTCAGGCAATCTTTGAATTTCAGACAATGATTTGTGAACTTACGGGAATGGATGTTGCTAACTCCTCTATGTATGACGGAGGAACAGCATTGGCTGAAGCCGCGATGCTTGCTGCTGGTCATACAAAGCGAAAAAAGATTATCGTATCCGCTTCTGTACACCCAGAATCACGTGAGGTTCTTAAAACCTATGCTAAAGGTCAGTACCTTGATGTAATCGAAGTAGCCACTAAAGATGGTGTGACGGATTTAGAGGCACTTAGAGAGTTGGCAGACGGTGATGTAGCTGCTGTTGTTGTTCAATATCCAAACTTCTTTGGGAGAATTGAACCTTTGAAGGAACTGGAAGAAATTATCCATGAAAATAAGTCATTATTTGTAGTATCTAGTAATCCGTTAGCACTCGGAGTATTAACACCGCCAGGTAAGTTTGGTGCGGATATTGTTGTGGGAGATGCACAGCCGTTTGGAATACCTACTGCATTTGGCGGACCGCATTGTGGATATTTTGCAGTAACGACTAAATTAATGCGTAAGGTACCCGGCCGTTTAGTTGGGCAGACAAAAGATGATCAAGGCCGCCGCGGCTTTGTGCTAACTCTACAAGCACGCGAACAGCATATTCGCCGTGACAAAGCAACATCCAATATTTGCTCAAACCAAGCGCTAAATGCCCTTGCCGCTTCTGTAGCGATGACAGCACTTGGGAAAAAGGGTGTTCGTGAAATGGCGACTGCAAACTTGCAGAAAGCACATTATGCAAAGACTTCTTTTAAAAATGCTGGATTTGAAGTTGTTTACGATGGTAACCTATTCAACGAGTTCATCGTTAAATTAAATAGACCAGTAAAAGAAATCAATCAAAAGCTGCTACAAAAAGGAATTATTGGCGGTTATGACTTAGGACGGGACTATAAGGAACTAGCCAACCATATGTTGATTGCTGTTACTGAACAAAGGTCTAAGGAAGAAATTGATACTCTTGTTAAAGAAGTGGGGGATTTGCATGCATAATCAAGACCAGGCACTCATTTTTGAACTAAGTACACCAGGTAGAATCGGCTACAGCTTGCCGGAAATGGATGTTCCTGAGTTAGACCTAGACAGCCTGCTTCCCGAGGGATATTTACGTGCCGAGGAGCCTGAGCTTCCTGAGGTTTCAGAGCTTGATATCATGCGCCATTATACTGCGCTTTCAAGAAGAAACCATGGTGTCGATTCTGGGTTCTATCCATTAGGCTCTTGTACGATGAAATATAATCCAAAAATCAATGAAAACGTAGCCCGTTTTAATGGCTTTGCGCATGTACATCCACTGCAGGATGAAAGCTCGGTTCAGGGCGCGATGGAGCTCTTATACGATTTGCAGCAGCATTTGATTGAAATTACCGGAATGGATGAAGTAACGTTACAGCCAGCAGCAGGAGCACATGGTGAGTGGACTGGATTAATGATGATTCGTGCCTTCCATGAAGCAAATGGTGATTTAAAACGTACAAAGGTAATTGTTCCCGATTCAGCACATGGCACAAACCCAGCATCTGCTACTGTAGCAGGGTTAGAAACGGTTACTGTTAAATCTAATGAATTCGGTTTAGTAGATCTTGAGGATTTGAGAAGAGTAGTCGGCGAAGATACAGCTGCCTTGATGCTGACTAACCCTAATACATTAGGCCTATTTGAAGAAAATATTGTAGAAATGGCAGAAATAGTCCATGGTGCTGGCGGTAAGCTGTATTATGACGGCGCAAACCTAAATGCTGTTCTATCAAAGGCAAGGCCAGGTGATATGGGATTCGATGTAGTTCATTTAAATCTTCATAAGACTTTCACGGGCCCTCATGGCGGCGGCGGTCCTGGTTCAGGTCCAGTTGGAGTTAAAGCAGACCTCATTCCGTTCCTGCCGAAGCCAGTTATTGCGAAACGCGGTGAAGAGTATATATTTGACTATGATCGTCCACAATCAATTGGCCGTGTGAAGCCTTACTATGGAAACTTTGGAATTAATGTCCGGGCATACACGTATATTCGCTCTATGGGTCCTGACGGGTTAAAGGCAGTTACAGAGTACGCGGTGTTAAATGCGAACTATATGATGAGAAGACTGGCAGAATACTATGATCTGCCATTTGATAAACATTGTAAGCATGAATTCGTACTAAGCGGAAGACGTCAGAAAAAACTTGGAGTTCGCACATTGGATATTGCTAAGCGCCTGCTTGATTTTGGCTATCATCCGCCAACCATATACTTCCCGTTGAATGTAGAAGAATGTATCATGATTGAGCCGACTGAAACCGAATCAAAAGAAACGCTCGACTCCTTCGTTGATATTATGATCCAAATTGCTAAGGAAGCGGAAGAAAATCCAGAAATCGTTCAAGAAGCACCGCATACAACTGTAGTCGGACGGATGGATGAAGCAACTGCCGCGCGCAAACCTATTTTAAAATATCAAAAAGCTTAGATGTTAAAAGGCCAGTCTGTTAAAACAGGATCTGGCCTTTTTTGGATGGTGTAATGGAGAATTGTCGATAACGGCAATTTTTTTGTTGATATCACGCAATAATTTGTTGATATCACAACCAATTATGGTAGAATTCTCAAAATCTCATATGAAAAGGACTCTGCTATCTGGCAGAAGTCCTTTGGGAAAGCATTTATTTTTTTGTTTTTACTTTGCCTGACCATTTTTTGAACCCGCCTTGGAGCTGGGTTAACTGTTTGTACCCTTTACGGTGCAGAAATTGTGCCGCACGGCCGCTGCGCATCCCGCTTTGGCAATATAAGTAAACAGGCAGATCCGGACGTATTTCCTTCATGCGTGATTTCATTTGCGACATGGGGATATTACGGGCTCCTAAGATATGACCGCCTTCATATTCATTCGGTTCACGCACATCAATTAGCTGTGCTTTTCGATAGCCAGCGCGAAATTCCTCTTCTGTTACCGTTTTAACGATTCTCTTTTGATGAAAATAATTAAAAACGGAATAAGCGACAACCCCTAAAATGATAACGAGTAAGACAATTAGTGAATCCAATTCCTTTTGCTCCTTTCAAGCTATACTGCACTAGTATATTATATAAGTCTATTCTATAAAGATAAAGGCAAAAGGCTAAATTATTTCCCTTGTCCCCTTAAAAATTATATCAGATTCGTTCTGTTTTGAATTCATATCAGATTTTGGTAGACTTAAAACAAATTAACATATAAGAATGAGGTTTTCAAATGACGAAAGAAGTTTGGCGTTTTATTGATTCTGGAAACTGCTCTCCATCTTTTAATATGGCATTAGATGAGGCGTTGCTTGATTGGCATAGTGAAGGGAAAATTCCTCCCGTTATTCGATTTTATGGATGGGACCCAGCTACTTTATCAGTTGGTTATTTTCAGAACGTCGCAAAAGAAATTGATATGGATGCAGTGAAGCAACTTGGGCTGGGCTTTGTAAGAAGACCAACAGGGGGACGTGGTGTTCTACATGAGCACGAACTGACCTACAGTGTTATTGTTTCGGAAGAGCACCCAGAAATGCCAAAGACTGTTACTGAAGCATACCGAGTGATCTCAGAGGGAATATTAAAAGGATTCCACCACTTGGGTCTTGAAGCATATTTTGCAGTTCCAAACACTGATGAAGACCGTGAGGCACTAAAAAACCCGCGTTCAGCGGTTTGCTTTGATGCACCTAGCTGGTATGAACTGGTTGTGGAAGGCCGAAAGGTAGCAGGCAGTGCGCAGACTAGACAAAAAGGTGTTATTTTGCAGCATGGGGCGATTTTATTAGATTTGGATGAGGATAAGCTTTTCAGTGTATTTAAATATCCAAGTGAAAGAGTTAAAGAACGGATGCAAAAGGCTTTTAAGAGTAAAGCAGTTGCAATAAACGATATTAGTCCGAAGCGAATAACGCTAGACGAGGCGAAAGAGGCTTTCTATAAAGGTTTTGCTGAAGGGTTGAATATCGAGCTTGAATCCTATCAACTAACAGAAGAAGAGCTGGCTTACGTTAATAAAATTGCAAAAGAGCGATATGAAACAGACGAGTGGAATTTTAAAAGATAATTTTGGGCGAACACACTTTTTAGGGTGTTCGCCTTTTCATTATAAAGCTGCTATTTTTTCTACTGCTTCGATATATTTTGGGTACCAGTCTTCCCAATCTTTCATTCTATTCTCAATTGATTGCCCGTCTAGTAATGCTTTAATTACGTCTAAACAGACATGCCAGCCGGCCAAGTCTTTAGGGGTATGTGGGATAATAGTTTTTATTTTTTCGGTAAAAACGAGTAAACAGCCTTCAGTTTCTGGATATAATTCAAAACGAACTGTGTCTTCCCACCAGGTAAATTCCAACACTGAGCAAGTCTTCAACTCAAGAATAGTAAGGTGGTCGAAGGTACCTTCTCCCATATCAAACGAAATCACTCCACCTTCACGAAGTTCTTCAATATGCAGTTCAGTGAACCATTGTATGAGTTTATCGTTTTCAGTTAAATAGCCCCAAACCTCTTCAACAGAATGGTTCAAGTACCGTTCATATCGTGCTGTAAAGCCACTATCATTTATTCTGAGTTCTGCTATCATTAATAAACCTCCTCTTTCCATATTTACTTCTATTTTATTTTCTAGAATCCTTTAAATAATGAAGTTACTAACCATTGTAGCTAAAAATAAAATTCGCAACCCGTGAAATTTGTTATATTTTCCTGTTTTCTGCCGAAAATCAAAAGAAATCTTTTGTTTGCTCAAGATACTAGTTTATTTTAAGTTTGACAAAAAAAGAGTTTTTTGCCTCAGACACAATATATAGTGGTGTCGAAAATATTTTCGGTACTATATATTGATTTAATCTACTTGTCTATGGTAACGTATGTATATCAAGTCAACTAGATATACCAAAATCTACTAGACTGACATACAAGATATAGAATGATTAGAAGGAGTTGTTTGCATGTCTGTAGTTTTTAGACAAAAAATGAATATTGATTTTGAAAGGTTAAATGAGGACATTCACTTGTTTCCGCAGGTGCACCCCGTTACCCCAGATATGAAAATAACTCACAAGGGTGTTTCACGCTTGGTCATGTTAGACCGTTACACCTTTAAAGACACTGCAAAAATTACCCTGACAAATGGCGACTTTGTTGTACTCACAATTAAAGAGGATCCAAAATTCCCAGCACGCGGGCTTGGATACATCATGGAAATAGATTGGGAGAGTAAAAAAGCAAAGGTATTAGTGGAAGAGGAGTTTAGAGGTGTCTTGGATGACCCTGAGGAAGCAGCAACTGGGATCATTTGGAGCTCACTAGACGTCATTGAAAAGCCGTTAGAGCTTTTCTATGAGCAAATTGCGAAGCGTAATGCAACCGGCCTAGCCTCTGTTGAAAAGACAGAAGAGAAACGAAGAGAATGGTTTGAAAGGTTTTATCAAGAGCTAGTATCGTTGAATTTTATTCCTGCAGGGCGCGTTTTGTACGGAGCAGGTGCTAACACCGACGTTACTTTTTTTAATTGTTACGTGATGCCTTTTGTTCCAGACTCTCGGGAAGGGATTTCTGATCACCGTAAGCAGGTAATGGAGATCATGAGCCGCGGCGGCGGTGTTGGAACAAACGGTTCAACATTAAGACCTCGGAACACCTTGGCAAGAGGCGTAAATGGGAAATCATCAGGATCGGTTTCGTGGTTAGATGATATTGCAAAATTGACTCATTTGGTGGAACAAGGTGGGTCAAGACGTGGTAAATCAGCTTAAGTGCCTCGTCTATAAATAAACCTCGTGAATTGCTGGAAACTCTTTATGGTGACATCTATTTATTCACATCGGTGCTTGGTAAAATATTATTAAAAACAAGCTTGAGGTGGAGGACATGAAACCATACGATGCTTCAGACCCGCAACAATGTAAAATTTGCGGATTCGAAATATCTCATAATAAACAAGGTTGGTTTACGTCACATATAAAAAATGAACATAGGTTACGACTAGAAGAATATTTGATAAAATATTATTATGAACT
Organism: Neobacillus sp.; assembly: GCA_040797665.1. GTDB lineage: Bacteria > Bacillota > Bacilli > Bacillales > Cytobacillaceae > Neobacillus. The sequence continues at coordinate 143,389 of JBFNER010000001.1, forward strand.
AGAAGATCTAAGATGCTCTTATGGGCTTTGTGATGGCATTGTAGGGCTACGCAGAGGCAAGCCGAAGAAACACTGTAGTCGCTCATGCGGTAGCAAGAGGGAACCACGCCGATGTATTATGTGCGGCGATCTATTTGATACTGAAACAAGAAATCGACTTTCGATTACATGTAGTGATGCTTGTGAAAGAAAAAATAGGTCAACTAAAACAACTGCATGGCATCTGTCTATGAGCGATGACGAAAAAGAAGAGCATTTCAAGAACATCATCACTAAAACTGCCAAGACTAGAAAAGAGAATGGAACTCCTTCTTGGAACAGTGGAAAAACTGGTATTTATAGTGATGAAACGCTTGATAAAATACGCACTGCCACACTAAAGCAAATGGAAGAGCAGGTTTTTCAAAAGACAAAAATTGAGAAAATAATGGAGGGTTATTTGCAAGAAATCGATGCAGATTACCAATATTCTTTTGTTTTAGAAAAACGACAATATGATTTTCTAGTAAAGAGTCATAACCTAATCATTGAATGTGATGGGGACTACTGGCATGCCAACCCTAAATTCTATCCATCCCCAGCAGATTGGCAAATCGAAAGGATAGAAATAGATAAATTAAAAAATGAGATAGCCAGAAGCAACGGATATCAAATTGTTCGTTTCTGGGAAGACGATATTCTAAACAATTTTGAATATGTCAAAAGCATCGTACATGGCTTGCTGGCTACAACGTAACTGGAAACGGTAAACGTGAATGCTTAAAAACAGCAAGTGGATAAAGACAATCAGCAGCCAAGTCCCTATAAAATGGGAAAGGTCCAACGACCATCGAAAACACACTATAAAGTGGAAGTGAGTAGAGTAGGAATCAAGTGATTCCGAAGTGCGAGGACACTCTTTGAGTGTAAGATATGGTCTGAACTTTAGGGTGACTTAAAGAGTTGATTTAACGAATCAACGTAACGTATTTGGCTCAAATGATTATGCTTGCGGACTGGCATCCAGACATTATTGAATTTATTATTTCAAAAATGCAAAATCCTAGAATTCTTCGATTCTTAATTGATAATACAAACGATGAAACGATTAAAAAGCATGCTAAAGATAAACTTAAGTTCACTCCGCTTACACTACAGGAAGAAGGGATGTATCAAGGGATCATTAATTACAAGAGTATTCCAGGTTTAGGTGGATTTAGTGAAAGTATTATTGCAGATGCTGAAGAGAAGCTTACTACTGGTGGTAATTACACTGTGCATAATCCTGAATTCCTTACAGGAGCTAATATCTCGATTTGTTTAACAAAGGAATTCATGGAAGCCGTAGAAGCAGATGGTGAGTATGAGCTTCGTTTCCCATATGTAGAACATTACAATGAAAAGGAAATGAAGGTTTACAATGAAGAATGGCAAAAAGTTGGCGATGTCCGTGAGTGGGAAAAGCTGGGTCACAAAGTACGAGTTTATAAGAAAATTAAAGCAAAAGAGCTTTGGAACTTGATCAACATCTGTGCCACCTACTCTGCAGAACCAGGGATTTTCTTCATCGATAATGCGAACGACATGACCAATGCCAAAGCATATGGACAGCAAGTCGTTGCAACAAATCCGTGTGGGGAGCAACCTCTCGCACCTTACTCTGTTTGTAACCTTGCAGCGGTCAATCTTGCAGAAATGGCTGATAAGGAAACAAAAACAGTTGATTTTGAAAAATTAAAGAAAACAGTATCCGTGGGAGTCAGGATGCAGGATAACGTGATCAATGCTACTCCATATTTCCTTGAGGAAAACCAAAAGCAAGCCCTTGGTGAGCGTCGAGTTGGTCTTGGAGTGATGGGATTACATGACCTCCTAATCTATTGTGAAACTGAGTATGGTTCAGAAAAAGGCAACCTGTTGGTTGACGAAGTATTTGAAACCATCGCAACAACTGCATATAGAACTTCAGTCGAATTAGCGAAAGAAAAGGGAAGCTTCCCGTTCCTAGACGGTGATACTTCTGAGGATACTAACCGTTTAAGAAATGCGTTCATTAATACAGGGTTTATGAAAAAAATGCCTGAAGACATCCGTGAATCCATACTTGAAAGTGGAATAAGAAATTCACATCTACTAACTGTTGCTCCAACGGGATCCACTGGAACAATGGTTGGCGTCTCTACTGGATTAGAACCTTATTTCTCATTCTCGTATTTCCGAAGCGGACGTCTTGGAAAATTTATTGAAGTAAAAGCAGACATTGTTCAAGAATATTTAGACCAGCATCCGGAAACAGATCCGAATAACCTTCCAAACTGGTTCGTAACCGCGATGGAGCTTGCTCCAGAAGCACATGCAGATGTGCAATGTATCATCCAGCGCTGGATTGATAGTTCAATTAGTAAAACAGTTAATGCACCAAAAGGCTATAGTGTAGAGCAAGTAGAAAAAGTATACGAGCGTCTTTACCAAGGCGGTGCCAAAGGTGGTACAGTTTATGTTGACGGCTCACGTGATTCACAGGTTCTTACTCTCAAAGCAGAAGAAAATACGAACGAACAATTATCAATTTTTACTGAAAAGCCAAAGCAGCATGTTGTACTTGTCGATACCATCAGCGACCTTCGTTCAACGGATGTAACTATTGGATCTGAGGTTGGCAACACTTGCCCAGTTTGCCGCAAAGGAAAAGTAAAAGAAATCGGCGGCTGTAATACTTGTACCAACTGTAATGCTCAATTAAAATGTGGTTTGTAATATAGAAGAAAAAGGATGGGGGATTCTCCATCCTTTTTGGACTTGATCATAAAAATGACCCAAAATTGTCAAAATCAAAACGTTCGAAAGCCATTTATCTTATTAATATTAATTATAGGGTTAATAATACATAAATAGCCAACCTACCAATAATGTAATAAATTTTACTTTACATAGGGTAGGGGGGTATAGTAAAATGAAATCGTGGTAAAAAAGCTGACTAAGAAGGGGAGTATCAAAATGGAAAAAGTAACGTTAAAAGTACAAGGAATGTCTTGTGGTCATTGTGTGAAAGCAATCGAAGGTAGTGTAGGCGAACTTAGCGGCGTAAATTCTGTTAAGGTTAACCTAGATGCAGCAACGGTTGATGTAGAGTTCAATCAAGAAGCTGTTACATTGGAAACAATTAAAGAAACCATAGACGATCAAGGCTACGACATCGTTTAAAACATCATACAAAGAAAAAAGGCTGACACACAATTGTCAGCCTTTTTCTATTTTTACACTATACCTAGCTAGTATACTAATTTTAAGTACTTACATTATAAAGCAGGGTGAAATCCTATGAACCATATATTAATCATCGAGGATGAAGAAAGTGTTTCTGTTGTACTAAAGGGTTATTTAGAGAAGGAAGGCTACAGTGTACAGTGCACCACTACAGGTACGAGAGGAATTGAAAAATTCAAGACAACGGATTTCAAACTTGTCATTCTCGATCTAATGCTCCCAGATATTAGTGGCGAAGAAGTATGCAAAATCATCCGGCAAACATCCGATGTGCATATTTTTATGCTTACCGCAAAGGGTTCTCTTAATGACCGAATTGAGGGATTAAATATCGGTGCTGACGAATATTTAATAAAACCCTTTAGTCCAAGGGAATTAACGGCAAGAGTTAATGCCCTTTTTCGAAGATTAGGCTCCTCAAATGTTATCTTTAACGATGGGTATCTCCAAATTGATTGCGATAAAAGAACCGTTAGCCTTCACGGTAAAGATATTCCATTTACTCCTAATGAATTTGATATACTATGCACACTTGTGGCTAATAAAGGAAAGGTGTTATCAAGAGAACAGTTGATAGACAAAATCTTTGGTGTTGATTTTAACGGCTATGACCGAACTGTTGATGTTCATATAAAGAACATCAGAAAGAAAATCGAAACGGACACAAAGAACCCTAAGTATGTTGTAACAGTCATGAAGGCTGGATATAAATTTGGCGGGGACAAGTAAATGCAATCTATCAGCAGAAGATTGAGTATTTTATTTGTTATGTGTGCCATTGCGGCCATCCTTTTAGTAACGGTGTTTGTAAATATAACAGTGACAAATAAATTTAATGACTATATGAAGAATAATCAGGAGAAAAGGTATGAGAGAATTGTTTCCTATTTTGAGGAAGCCTACAAAAAAAGTGGCAAATGGACGGTTGAAACCGGCATAGAGCTAATGCACGAAGCAATTATGGGCAATTATTGCTTAACACTTTTGGACTCAAACAAAGAGCCTGTATGGGGAATGGACCCAGGTGACCTACAAGCTCAAATTCATGTCGGTGGTATGGATATGCCGATAAAAGATCATGGAGTTTATACAACAAACACCTTTGAAATCAAAGTGGACAGTAAGATTGTAGGATATGTTGATATCGGTCAGTATTCATCAGTACTGTTATCAGAGGAAGATGTAAATTTTAAAAAATCAATCAATAAAAGTATTATAGCCAGTGGTGGACTTACTTTAATCATTATCAGTCTTCTAAGCCTCTATTATTCTAAGCAGTTTTCAGCTCCCATAAGGGATATTGCAAAAATGTCAGTTAACTTATCTAAAGGGAAGTTTGATTCTAAGTCTAGTCTAATTAGCAATATCGAAGAGTTAGAAGATTTACGAAAAAGTGTAAATATTTTGGCTGAAAAACTAAAGTTTCAGGACACCTTGAGAAAACGATTAGTTTCAGACATTACACATGAAATCCGCACACCGCTCAATGTTCTCCAAAATAATCTTGAGGCGATGATTGATGGTGTTTTTCCTGTTACTAATAAAGGATTAATTCAACTAAATGAGGAAGTCATCCGGTTTGGCAAATTAATAAACGACTTAAACGTTCTGAAAGATTTTGAATCAGAAAGTATCAAGCTTAACTATGAACCAATTAAAATCGACCAATTAATTACTGATGTATGTACTGATTTTCATCAATCAGCTGAAAGCAAAGGAATAAGGATGGAGTATCAATATGAGCCGAATAGAGATTACTTAATTACAGGTGATAAGGACAAGATTAAACAAGTATTCATTAACCTCATCTCAAATGCTATTAAGTTTTCCGAAGGCGAAAATACAGTACTGATTAACCTATATGATGACCACCAAAACATCATCGTGAAAGTGAAAGATTATGGAATGGGGATTAAAGAGGAAGATCTGCCGTTTATTTTTGAGCGTCTATATCGAGGTGACAAAAGCAGACACCAAATAGAAGGAACTGGAATCGGCTTAACAATTGTAAAAAATATATTAGAACTACACTATGCAAAAATTGAAATCGACAGCAAAGAAGGCAGAGGCACAGAAGTTAAAATCTATTTTAATAAACAAATCGATTCTTAAACTGTGGCTAAAAAATGACATAGTATTTTTCTTCATATTGTCTACATAACAATTCCTTATTCTAAAGATGTAAACAATAGATATAGGGAGTGTAGAAAAATGAAGAAGAAAATAGCCGCTTTACTAGTTTCAACCGCAATATTAACAGTGTTTACAGGCTGCAGCAGGCCAATAACAGGGGATGAACAAGCAGACAAAGCCTTAAATGCGTTTAATGAGATTGTCAAAGCATATCCAGAAAAGAAAGGTTATCATGAAAAGCTTAAACATTGGGGCTTTGAATTACCGACAGGTGAAAAGTTTGAATGGAGTAAAGATATGTCGGCAAATAAGGCAGACTTTGCATTGGTAATGCTGGCCGATCCATTAGTAGAGGCAGGGTTGGATATTGCCAAGCTTGATAGTAATGAATGGTTATATGAGCCTGCTGGCACAGATGATAAAGGCAATGAACTACCTAATAGATTAATTAAACCGTTTAATGTCAGCGATAAAAAACAATCATCAAATGGCTCCGAGGATTCAATGAGAAGACTTCTAAAAGAAGATACAGAAAGTGTTAAATATCATGAAAACGAACAACATTATGCACTTATACTAGGAGACGGAAATCAAGTTCAATGGACAGAAAAGCTAGGATTAAATGATGCCGATATGATATTTTCTCTAAAGGCAGCACCGCTTCTTGAAGCAGGTTTAGATATTAACAAGCTTCAGGACAGTGGTTGGGTATTTAAAGAAGCAAGTGATGATGATATGGGAATGGGACCTACTCCTGACCAGATTGTTAGAATCTATGATATTAAAAACTAATTACTAAAAACATAACCACCGCTTGACAAGGGGTGGTTAACAAACATGATAAAAGAGGTGAGAGGGTTGGAGACTAGTTTGAAAATTGGCGGAATGACCTGTGCTGCCTGTGCTAAAAGAGTTGAAAAGGTTACTAGTAAACTAACTGGGGTTCGAGAATCTAGCGTGAATTATGCAACCGAAAAACTGACCATTCAATTCGATGAATCAATTGTAACACTCCCATCTATCCAGGCTGCAATTGAGAAAGCAGGTTATGAAGCGCTAGTGGAATCTAGAAAAAAACAGTTAAAAATTGAAGGTATGACCTGTGCTGCCTGTGCAAAACGAATTGAAAAGGTAACAGGCAAGCTGGATGGTGTGGTAGAAGCTAATGTAAACTATGCAACTGAAAAACTATCTATCAGATTTGAACCTTCTAAAGTGAGACTATCAGATATCAAGAATGCTGTTGAAAAGGCTGGATACAAAGCCATCGAAGAAGAAACCACGATTGATAGTGATAAGGAAAGAAAGGAAAAGGAAATCAAGCTTCTTTGGAAAAAGTTTAGCATCTCCTTATTTTTCACAGCGCCATTGCTTGTTATCACAATGGGACATATGTTTGGCGCTCCAATCGGGTTTAAACTTCCAGAGTTTATCGACCCAATGGTGAATCCATTAACATTCGCAATTGTACAGCTCCTATTAGTGCTGCCGGTTCTTATAGCCGGAAACAAATTCTTTACAATAGGTTTCAGTTCCTTATTTAAAGGAAGCCCTAATATGGATTCGTTAATAGCTATTGGAACATCAGCAGCATTTCTATATGGAATATTTGCGATCTTTCAGATTTATGGCGGTAATATTGATTATGCCTACGATCTTTATTTTGAGGCAGCCGGGGTAATTATTACGTTAATCCTATTAGGAAAATATTTAGAAGCGGTTACGAAGGGGAAAACTTCTGAAGCAATTAAAACACTAATGGGACTAGCACCTAAAACGGCAGTCATTATTCGAAACGGCCAGGAAGTAGAAATTCCAATTGACGAAGTTGAAGTTGGAGACATCATCGTTGTTAAACCAGGAGAAAAAATGCCTGTCGACGGTGAAGTCATTCAAGGTGTGACATCGGTAGATGAATCGATGCTTACAGGTGAGAGCATGCCGGTCGAAAAGAATATCGGTGATAAAATTATCGGTGCTAGTATTAATAAAAATGGAGCCATTCAATACAAAGCAACTAAAGTTGGAAATGATACGGCTCTAGCACAGATTATTAAACTAGTAGAAGATGCACAAGGTTCAAAGGCTCCAATTGCCAAAATGGCTGATATCATTTCAGGGTATTTTGTACCGGTGGTTATTGCCATTTCCATTTTATCTGCGTTGGCTTGGTATTTCTTTGCAGGTGAGACGGGTGTATTCTCTTTAACTATCTTCATTTCCGTCCTTGTCATTGCCTGTCCTTGTGCCTTGGGGCTTGCAACGCCAACTGCTATTATGGTTGGAACTGGTAAAGGTGCAGAACATGGTGTATTAATTAAGAGTGGTGTTGCGTTAGAAACAGCTCATAAAATTAAAACAGTTGTGTTTGATAAAACAGGTACGATTACAGAAGGCAAACCAAAGGTTACAGATGTAATTACAGCAAATGGTTTATCTGAAGAATACCTGCTGCAATTAGCAGCCTCTGCTGAAAAAGGTTCCGAACATCCTCTTGGAGAAGCGATTGTTAAGGGGGCAGAAGATAAGGGGCTTATTTTTAAGAAATTAGATTACTTTAAAGCCATTCCTGGCCACGGTATAGAAGTTAAAATAGATGAGCTGGATATACTGCTAGGAAATAAAAAGTTAATGATAGAAAGAAACATTTCATTTGATAACCTAGAAGAAACTTCAAACAAGCTGGCTGGTGAAGGGAAAACCCCTATGTATGTTGCAATAGACAATCAGATTGCTGGCATTATTGCCGTCGCAGATACAGTGAAGGAAAATAGTAAAAAAGCAATTGAACAGCTTCATAAAATGGGTATTGAAGTTGCGATGATCACTGGAGATAACAAACGCACCGCAGAAGCGATCGCTAAGCAGGTCGGAATTGACCGGGTTTTGGCAGAGGTCCTTCCAGAAGATAAAGCAAATGAGGTAAAAAAGATTCAAGCAGAGGGCAGGAAAGTAGCAATGGTCGGTGATGGCATTAATGATGCGCCGGCATTAGCGCAAGCAGATATTGGTATTGCAATTGGTTCTGGCACAGATGTAGCAATGGAATCAGCTGACATCGTTCTAATGCGAAGTGATTTAATGGATGTACCAACAGCTATCCAGTTAAGCAAGAAGACGATTTCAAACATCAAGCAAAACTTATTTTGGGCTTTCGGTTATAACACTCTTGGCATTCCTGTTGCAATGGGAATTCTCTACCTATTCGGAGGGCCGCTATTAAATCCTATCATCGCAGCAGCAGCCATGAGCTTTAGCTCAGTATCCGTACTACTAAATGCACTGCGTCTAAAAGGATTTAAACCAGCAAGATAAAATAAAAAGAGTTTAGGCAGCAGATACTGCACCTAAACTCTTTTACTTTTTTAAAAGAAAAAAACGGGATATAGACCCATCCCGTTTAAGCAATTATTTCAGATACTTACTTCTAACAACCTCTAAGTTAACCGAATTAAGGTCATCAACAACTTCAATTAGACCAATTAACTCTTCTTCATTTAGATAAATCGCATACGGAGCAACTTTGTCTATCGTAAATTCAACTTCAACAATACCATTTGTGCCAGTAAAACTAGTAACAATTTGTTTTGTATTTGAATTCATGATGAGGAAGTTTTCATCAGAAGAATCAAATGCAGATAAATCAAAGGTTACCTTTGTTTTTTTCCCCAGATTTGCCACCATCACTAGTGGATCTAATTCGTACCCAATCCCTTTAATTTCTATTGTTTGGATATCATCTGCTAGCTGAGCTTTCTTTATTAATCGGTCAGTAGGTACTTTGGTTATATCTTCACCATATATGCTCGGCTTTGATTGCACAGGTGCCGCTTCCTTAACTGCCACAGCAGTATCTGCACCAGAGCCGTCACTGCTATCAGCTGCTATGGCATTGAGATCATCAACCACCTTAATGACTCCTCGTTTCATTCCCATCCAACAGCTGAAATTTACATCATTTTCCCCTGGTGTGAATTCGATTAAATTATTTCCGCTTTGAAGCTTTTGCTCAATATTCATATCAGGAACAACAATGGCATTATTACAGCCGGTAATCTCTTCGCCATCAATTACCCATTTAACAGGAATACCTTTTTGTACATAGAGTGTATTTGGTGTATATCCTCTTAAGGTAGCAGACATATTTAGAATCTGTACTCCATCCTGTATCGTAGCTTTTATGACGTTATTTGCGGATCCAGTAGAAGTAGTCGGTTCGCCAAAGGCTCCAACTCGATCCATTAGCGCGATGGGACTCATATTCATCCCTGCGAGAGCAAGACCTCTATTGCTCATGATGAGGCCAAGCATAATAATTAAGACACCACTGAATTTAAGGATCTGCTTTGTATATCCTTTACTTAATAAACCTGACAATGCTCCAAAGGTTAGCATTAATGGAACGGTTCCAATTGAAAACATAAACATCGATAATGCACCAGCAACCGCACTGCCTGTTCCAAGTGCGAAGATTTGCATGGTTTGAAGAGGTCCGCAAGGCATAAAACCATTGAGAAGTCCAACGACAAATGGTGTTCTTTGTTTGCTCATCGCATTACAAGCGACCTTGGGTAATGGGATTTGAATTTTTCTAAAGAGCTTGAATCCAGCCATATTAAACCCCATCATAATCATAAAAACACCAGCAAATAATTGCAAACCAGCTTTAGCCGTTAGTGAAAGAGCAAATACGGAACCGATAGCTCCGATAATTCCGCCAAGAAGTGTATAGGCGGTCACTCTTCCTAGGTTATAAAGAATCGCAGGGCGCATGGCCTCCAGTTTATTCTTACTTTCTTTTCCAATGCTTTGTGAAAGCATGATCCCGCCACACATCCCTACACAATGCAAGGAAGTAATTAGACCAACCACAAATAACACGGCATAGGAAGCGTTATTTAGATTTTCTTCCATATTATAGCTACCAGTATTCATTCCTAAAAGTACAACAGCGGCTACAACAATCATCATGCCTATTAATTTATAGCTTTTCGGATCCTCTGTTCCATATCCTACACTTTGAATGGCTGTCTTAATTTTTTTTAGACTACATAGCTCATCATCAAATTCTATATCGGCAATCTGATTACTAAAACTTGCCTTTACATCGAGGACGCCATTTACTTGTTTTACCGTCCTTTCCACTCGCCTTTCACAAGATGTACAGGTCATATCATACACCTTGATGGTTTCCCTTCTTTTACCCATAAAGTTCCCTGCCTTTACATGATTATTACAATCAAACGATAGATAAAGTATAGAGAATTTATGTGTTGATGATATGAAGAAACGTTACATATAGGTGAACAATATGTAGACAAAATAGGAACAAATCGTGAAATTAAATATGAATGTAAACCAATATGGAAAAATCTTTATCTATTTAAGGATTGTATTTAGAACCATACTACAAAAAAACATGTGAAAGTTGGGATGTTATGGAGCCTTTTATGCCCCAGCTCGTCTACTTTGAACCAAAAGCATTAGATTACCCATTAGGGAGGGAACTGAAAGAGAAATTTGAAAAGCTGGGTCTCGAAATTCGAGAAACGACTTCCCACAATCAAATTAGGGACCTTCCTGGTGATAATGAACTTCAGAAATATCGAAATGCTAAGTCCACTTTAGTTGTAGGCATCAGAAAAACACTAAAATTTGATACTTCCAAGCCATCTGCTGAATATGCTATCCCATTAGCCACTGGGTGTATGGGACATTGTCATTACTGTTATTTACAAACGACACTAGGCAGTAAGCCATATATAAGAACCTACGTGAACTTAGAAGATATATTTGATCAGGCCATGAAGTATATGGATGAGCGAAAGCCGGAGATTACACGGTTTGAGGCTGCCTGTACATCTGATATTGTTGGAATTGACCATCTTACTCATTCTCTTAAAAAGACTATTGAATTCATAGGTGAGTCTGATTTTGGCGAACTCCGATTCGTAACAAAATTTCATCATGTTGACCATCTTCTAGATGCAAAGCATAATGGAAAAACACGATTCCGCTTTAGCGTTAATTCACGTTATGTAATTAAGAATTTTGAGCCGGGGACGTCTTCTTTCGAAGATCGGTTACACGCAGCCAGGAAAGTGGCTAAAGCCAATTATCCACTGGGCTTTATTGTTGCACCAATTTATATGCATGATGATTGGCAGGAGGGGTATCGAGAGCTATTTGAGCGATTAAGTGATGAATTAGCCGGCATTCATGTCCCCAATTTAACCTTTGAACTGATTCAACATCGTTTCACAAAGCCAGCAAAGAATGTTATCGCGAAAAGATATCCGAAAACAAAGCTTGAAATGGACGAAGAAAAGCGCAAATATAAATGGGGCCGCTATGGAATTGGAAAGTATGTGTATCCTGATGAAGCGGCTAAAGATTTGGAGAGTACGATCCGTCAATATATAAATGAGTATTTTCCAGATGCGATTGTCCAATATTTTACGTAAAAATTTCATCTTGTCCATCGTACTATTTTTCATAATAGCCGCTTAAAGATATAACAATAAGTTAACCTTTAGGGGGCAACCATGAAAATAGACGGTGTTTTTTCTGGTGGTGGAATTAAAGGGTTGGCACTGATTGGTGCCTTCGAGGAATTGGAGAAAAGAGGATTTAGTTTTGTAAGGGTGGCAGGGACCAGTGCTGGTTCCATCATTGCAGCATTAATTGCTGCAGGTTATACCAGCAGGGAAATTTATCAACTATACGAAGAATTAGATTTTAACTTGTTAATGGATCCTCGTAAATCGGTTATCCCCTTTCCATTTGCTAAATGGTTATTTGTTTTTTGGCGGCTTGGTTTGTATAGAGGGGTGGAACTAGAAAAATGGATAGAGGAGAAGTTAGCTGCAAAGGGCCTTAGAACTTTTGCCCAACTGCCGCCACAATCACTTCGTGTTGTTGCTTCAGATCTATCAAATGGGAGGCTGGTAGTACTTCCTGATGATTTAGTAAAGTACGGGATTTCCCCGGGCTCATTCTCAATTGCTAAAGCCATTAGGATGAGTTGTAGTATCCCTTACTTCTTTGAACCAGTTAAGTTAAAATGCCCTGAAGGAGTAAATGTCTTAGTGGACGGGGCTGTCTTAAGTAATTTTCCTATGTGGCTATTTGATAAAGAGAACGTAAAGAAAGTTCGACCGGTAATTGGAATACAGCTAAGTCCACATGAATATGAACATGAGAAGCACAAAATCAAAAATGGCATCCATTTATTTACTGCTTTGTTTGAAACGATGATGGATGCACATGATACAAGGTATATATCAAGAAAACATGCTAAAAATATTATATTTGTAAAAACTGAAGGTGTCGTAGCTACCGAGTTCAATTTAACAGATGAGAAAAAGCAATTGCTGCTGAATTTGGGGAAAGATTCAGCTCAGAAGTTTTTTAAATCTTGGAGTTATTAAGAGAATATAAAAAAATCGAGCTCTACAAGGATGCTCGATTTTTCTTTTTGCCTTTTTTCCCGTCTATTACTGTTAAATGCACTGGGGTCTTCTTTTTGACTTTTTTGTTTTTTCTAAGAGATGATAACGAACCTAGTGTAGCGCTTTTTGTGTGAGGTTCAGCACTTTTATGCTGCAAGCGTTTTTTTGACTTTTTAGCGGCTTTAATAAATGCCTGCTGCTCTTTTTTCTGAGGATTTGCTTTTGTAATTTGCCGGTAAATAAAGTAGATCACTAAACCAACAAGTGCAAGGATAACGACATTTTTCAGGAAACCTAATGGATCTTTTGTAAAACTACCGATTATACCAATAAATCCTAAAATAATAAGACTGCCAACCAAAAAAGGAACGGATATCCGATTTTTCAAGAAAGCCACCTCCCTAAGAGCATCATAAGCATTTTTTACCAATTTTAAACATTAAGATATAAAGATTTTGATAAATCCATGAAATTCTTTTTTCGCATACAAGATTGGAAAATGAATATTAATCTTAAACTGTATGTACTTACTTTTATTCTACTTCAAATTAGAAAAAACCTCTAGAATGTCATACTATTTCCATTTAAAAATTTATTTTATGAAAGGTAACGGTATTCTAAGGGCATAATATAGTGAAGTTTCATCATAATCGTTAAAGGGAGGATGCTTCCATGGCAAATGTACAAAAAAAGAAAAATTATCCGAAACCAATGTCATTTGTGGCAATGGTTTTTTGGACAGGATTATTCGGAGGGCTTTTCTGGGGGACAATAGGGTTATTGGCATACTATTTTAACTTCACAGAGATACGTCCCAATATCATTTTAGAACCATGGGCATTGGGGAAGTGGAAATTCCAATGGCTTGGTACGTTAATCTCACTTATATTGCTTGGGGTATTTTCTGTTGCAATGGCGTTTGCATATTATTTAGCACTAAAAAAGTTTAATGGAATATGGTTTGGTTTAGGGTTCGGTATTGCCCTATTTCTGCTTGTGTTTGTTGTATTGAATCCAATCTTTCCAAGCATGAAACCATTTCTTGAATTAGGATTGAATACTCTAATTACCACGGTCTGTTTATATATGATATATGGGTTATTCATTGGATATTCCATAAATTATGAATACCAAAATAACAAGGTGGAAGAAGAAGAACCAGTATCATAACGCTTTATTAGTAGTAGGCGGGGAAGCTGTGTTAAAATGATGTTGGCGTCGTGCTAATTGAGGTAATGGAGCAGGTCGCCATTTCCAAAAAGGGGAGTGAGAGCAAATGGAGAAAATAGAAAAATTAAGGGCGAGTTTTTCTGCGCATGGCATTGATGGAATGTTAATTACAAGTCAATTTAATCGTCGCTATGTAAGCGGCTTTAGCGGTTCATCAGGAGTTGTTCTGATTAGTGCGGACAGGGCGCAATTTATTACAGATTTTCGTTACATAGAACAGGCGGCAAAAGAGTGCCAGGGATATGAAATTGTTAAACACACTGGTACCATGCCAGAAGAGGTAGCAAAACAAGCAAAAGAGCTTGGTATTCAAAAACTTGGATTTGAAGAAGAACATCTTACTTTTTCTTCCTATAATGTCTATAAAAAAGAAGTAAATTGCGAGCTTGTACCCGTTTCAGGGGTAATTGAAAAATTACGCTTGATTAAGACCGATGCAGAGATTAAGATATTAAAGGTGGCTGCTGACATTGCGGATGCAGCGTTTAAACATATTTTGGATTTTCTAAGTCCAGGTAGAACTGAACTTGAAGTATCGAATGAGCTTGAGTTCTTTATGAGAAAGGCTGGGGCAGTGTCCTCCTCTTTTGATATTATTGTAGCATCTGGATATCGTTCAGCCCTTCCACATGGGGTAGCTAGTGATAAAGTGATTGAAAAAGGTGACTTTGTAACGCTTGATTTCGGAGCTTATTATCAGGGTTATGTGTCAGATATTACAAGAACGGTAGCAGTGGGTGAACCTGAGGAAAAACTAAAGGAAATATATGCTATAGTTCTAGAGGCTCAATTAAGAGGTATGAATGGAATAAAGCCAGGAATGACTGGTAAAGAGGCAGATGCACTAACAAGAGATTACATAACAGAAAAGGGTTATGGAGAATATTTTGGACACTCGACAGGTCATGGAATCGGTCTAGAAGTTCATGAAGGTCCTGCTTTGTCTTTCCGCTCAGATTTAGTTTTAGAACCAGGTATGCTAGTGACTGTAGAGCCAGGTATTTATATCCCAGGTCTTGGCGGAGTTCGGATTGAGGATGACACACTTATTACGAAGGAACACAACGAAGCCTTAACTCATTCGACAAAAGAACTTATAATTTTGTAACTTATTAGGAGGATAAACAATGATTTCTGTTAACGATTTTAAGACAGGGCTAACAATTGAAGTGGATGGCGGCCTTTGGCGCGTATTGGATTTTCAACACGTAAAACCAGGAAAAGGCGCTGCATTCGTTCGCTCAAAACTGAGAAACCTTCGTAATGGAGCGATTCAGGAAAAGACGTTCCGTGCCGGTGAAAAAGTTGAAAAAGCTCAAATTGATAACCGTAAAATGCAATATCTTTATGCTAGTGGTGACCAGCATGTATTCATGGATATGGAATCTTACGAGCAAGTAGAGCTTGCTGAAAGCAGTATCGAATATGAGTTAAAGTTCTTAAAAGAAAACATGGAAGTTCATATCATGATGTTCGGCCACGAAACACTTGGTGTTGAACTACCAAACACTGTTGTTCTTGAAGTAACTGAAACAGAGCCGGGAATTAAAGGTGATACATCTTCTGGTGGAACAAAGTCAGCAACGCTTGAAACAGGACTGAATGTTCAGGTACCTTTCTTCATTAACCAAGGTGACAAATTAATTATCAACACAACAGAAGCATCATACGTATCACGTGCATAGTTTGTTCTAAAGCCTTAGTCCTACATTTCAGGACTAAGGCTTTTTTGTTCTATTTAATTTTATTTTTACTTCTCCTATTGTGAAAACTTCACTAAATAGTAAGAATTGGATTCAACGTGGTAGATAGTAATTTGTTAAAATGAGATTGAAATAAATTACTCTAGCAAAGGGGTGACATAAAAGTGAAAAAAATTCCAGCTCTCGTCATGCTTTTCACAGCTGTTATTTTTATACTAGCTGCATGTAACAACTCTAAAGAGGCAAATGTTGCTTTAGACAAAAAGCATGCTCCACTACCAGATTATGTATTGAATTCATCGGAATTAATTCAAGAAACATATATTATGGTTACTAATTATCCAGAGGTAGTAGCAGGTGTTCCATGTTATTGTGGCTGTTATCTGCAGGATGGTCATGAAAGTAATCTTGATTGCTTTATTGACCAATTTGGTGAAGATAATGCAGTAGTCGCTTATGACTCAATGAGTATAGCCTGAGACGTCTGTATAGATATCGCCCGGGAGGCGGTAGAAATGCATCTTGACGGTAAAGAACCTAAGAAAATCTATGATTTAATTACTACGAAGTATGCAGATTTTGGAGATCCGACTCCAACACCTGAACCCAAGTAAGGGATGCCTATGAAGAAGATATTATATGGTTTATATCTAATTATTATTATTGGAAGTATAGTCTGTATAGTAAATAGTGATATATTTGCTAGCGAAAAATCTGAGGCAATTGCTTCAGGGAAAAAAATATATAACCAGCAATGTTTAATTTGTCATGGAGAAACAGGTAAGGGAGAAGGCAAAAACGCTGGAACCAGTATTAATAATCAACACTATTTGAATTCTGTTAATGATCAAGATATCTATAACAGCATCAAATATGGTAGAGAAGGCACTGGTATGCCTGCCTATGGCCCGAGGCTTACCGAAGAAGAATTAAATCATTTAGTTGCCTATGTAAGAGATTGGCAGACAGAAGAAATTGAATTCGATGTGCCGACAACAATTGCTGGGAACGCAGAAAATGGTTTAAAGCTTTACAATTTATATTGCCTAACCTGCCACGGAGAGAACGGTGCTGGCAAACTAAAGATGGGAACAGCACTTTCAAACCCACAGTATCTGCAATATACAACAGATCAGCAAATCTGGATTGGTACAGCCTACGGTCGAGAAGAAACTAGAATGGGATCTTCACTAAAAGGCCTTGACGGAATCCGACAATTAACAGAGGATGATATATCAGATATTGTGACCTATATTCGTTCGTTGGAAGTTAAATAACCCTACAAGGAGAAACCCCTGAATTCAAATGAGTTTAGGGGTTTTCTTATTCCTCTCTAAGGTAAATGTGAACATTTTGTGGTGGATTTTTGTCGAAAACGTAACGATTTTTCGGCTTTTACAAAATGTTCAAATGTGAACCAACAATAGGGTATTGATTAGGATTATATTTATTTCAAAGAGGGCTATAGTGAAAAACGAAATTTCACAAGTTCGTTTTTTTAAACTCAAGGAGGATTATTATGCTTAAGCGAAAATTGTTATCTCTATTCGTCATTACCTTAATTTTTTCCAGTTTTATGATCCCAACAGCAGATGCTGAAGCTGCATTCAATGCGGAACAGTTTCCGTATTCAGAATTACAAATCCAAGTAATGCCTGAATTTGATTACCCAGAGGAGTGGCCGGAAAATACTCCTTCTCTATTAATTGGAAAGTATGGAACTTTTACAAATAAAAGCGGCCAAGACTTTGAAGGCACGATTGAAATCGCTGTTCCTACAAATGATAACGGGTTCGAGCCATATTTAGTTGCAGAATTTCCAGATGAAAACAAACCAGAGGTACAGAGACCTTTCGAAGTGGATACTGAAAAAGGAGTAATCACTTGGAAGCCTTCAAAAGCAATAAAAAAAGATGAATCTTACAGATTTGTTGTTGAATATTATACAAGTTCAGTTGATGTAAAGGATAATCGAAGCTTTACATATGAATTCAGCACAGCGGCTGATGTTGAAGCCTTGGATGTCATCTTTTATGCACCAATAAATGCGGAAGAAATCACGCTTGAACCAATTGCACCTAATAAAACAAAAAGTGATTATGGCGAGGAACTTTTCTACTATCAATACAAAGAAGTAAAGGCAGGCGACAGTTACAACTACTCATTCTCATATAAAAAAGAAGGCTTTGAATCAACACTAGATGCAATTAATCAACAGCAGCCGCCAAATGATGAGAACCACTCAGGAGTAAGCGGTTCAACTGCAACAGATCAACTTAACAATGGTGGGACAAGTAACGCTGACAGACCAATTATTGGAATAGGTGGTGCTTCAGTAATTGGGATTGCCATCATCATTGCAGGTGTCTTTGTTTATCTAGGATTAAAGGGTAGAGCACAAACCGCGCCGCAAAGTTCAAAAACGCAGAAGCCAAAGCAACAGCCGAAAAAACAGCCTGTCCGAAAAGAAACAAAAGTAAATCACATAGAAGAGAAAAAAGAGCTGCGTAAAAAGTTATTGACAGGAAAGATTGACCAAGAAACGTATGAAGAAGAAATGAAAAAACTAGTTTAATTGAGGTGGTTGGGATGAAGAAGAATACTGTTGTGATGATTGGCGGCTTTATAATAGCCGGCGCTATTTTATTCTTACTAATGGCTGCTACACCAGGTTCAAGTGGTATTGAATTGAAAATGAGTGATCTACTAGCTAACCAAGAAAAACATAAAGATGATTTTGTAACAGTTGAAGGATTATTAATAGAAGAATCTATTAAATGGGATGCAGATAATATTGAACTAAGGTTTGATTTAAAAGATAACGAAGGTAACTTAATGCATGTTATTCATAATGGTACGAGACCGGATAACTTCTCAGAAGGTGTTATTGTTATTCTCCAAGGTGCACCTACTAAAAAGGATACATTTGTAGCTGAAACTGTTAAGACTAGATGTCCTTCTAAATACGAAGGAGAAGATATGGAGAATTACGACCCAGAAGCACATGAAAAATTATTAGATACTCCACCAACAGAAACTGATGACGCAAAATGATAAGAAGGTGAAGAAATGTACTTATTTGCTAACACAACAATCTATCTAGGCTTAGCGCTTGCAATTTATGCACTCCTCATTATCACTTTGGGGATCAGTACGAAGAATCAACGATTTGTTAATAGTGGTAAAGGTGCAATGATTGGAGTATTTGTCGCTGTAACAATGGCAATGCTGTCAATGTTTTACCTGCTGGCTACTTCACAATTTCAATATGAGTATGTAAATGATTATACAAGCAGCGAGCTGCCAATTATTTATAAGCTAACAGCCTTATGGGCTGGAAACTCAGGCTCCTTACTGCTTTGGACATTCTTCCTAGTCCTATATACCGTGATGATTGCTTTCTCTAGAAAAATGAGAGGCAATCCAATGGTTCCTTACATTTCTGCTATTTTACTAGGGAACATTGTTTTCTTCTTCTTAATCCTAGGATTTGTAGCGAAACCATTTGTTCTATTAGATCAAGTTCCAATAGAAGGCCATGGATTAAATCCAATGCTTCAAAACCCTGGGATGATTATCCATCCTGTAACCCTTTATCTTGGTTATGTGGGTCTTGCTGTCCCGTTTGCATTTGCAATGGCAGCCTTGATTTTAAGAAATGTGGATGATTTCTGGATTAAGATGACAAGACGATGGACGATTATTGCCTGGTTATTCTTAAGCTTAGGTAATATCTTTGGCGGTCAATGGGCATATGTAGAGCTTGGCTGGGGCGGCTATTGGGCTTGGGATCCAGTTGAAAATGCATCCTTTATGCCTTGGTTAACCGCAACTGCTTTTCTTCACTCCGTTATGATACAAGAACGGAAAAACATGCTAAAGGTTTGGAATATCAGCTTAATTATTACCTCTTACGCTTTAACATTATTTGGAACTTTCTTAGTGCGAAGCGGAGTGCTAACTTCTGTTCACGCATTTGCTAACTCCAATTTAGGTTTGTACTTCCTAATCTTCATGGGGGTTGCTGTTATTGGCGGTCTATACGTGTTAATGAGCCGCTATAGCCTGCTAAAAAGAAGTGCGGGCGAGTTTACTTCCTTTGTTTCAAAAGAAAGCAGCTTCTTAATTAACAATTTATTATTAGTTGGCTCCGCATTTGCGGTATTCTGGGGGACTATTTTCCCGCTAGTATCTGAAGCCATAAAAGGAACAAAAGTAACAGTCGGCATTCCTTTCTTTAATTCTGTTCAGGCACCTATTTTATTATCAATGATGTTTGTAATGGCCGTTTGCCCATTACTTGCATGGCAAAAGTCATCAGTTAAAAACCTAAAGAAGAACTTTTTAATACCAGCAATCTTAGCGATTGTAGCCATGGGCTTGATGATTGTTCTTGGTATGCAAAAGGCATGGGCTGTAATCGGGTTTGGTGTAATTGTTCTGTTATTTATCACGCACTATCTGGAGTTTTACCGCGGTGTTAAAGCTAGAAGAAAGATGACAAAGGAAAAGATTCCAGTAGCATTATATCGCTTAATGATCAAAAATCGTCGTCGTTATGGCGGATATATTGTCCATATTGGGATTGCCTTTATTGCAATGGGAATCATTGGTTCTCAGAACTATGATATTGAAACGATGAAAACGGTAAACTTAGGTGATTCAATTGAAGTAAAAGACTATCGTATCAACTATGAGCGTCTTGATCAAAAAAGAGAAGGGATCAATGACATTGTCTACGCTGAATTGACAGTCTTCAAAAATGGAAAACGCATAGGTACGATTCAACCTGAAAAAGTATTTTATGGAAACTGGGAACAGCCTTCTTCTGAAGTAGGACTCATTTCTACTTTAAAAGAGGACTTATATATAGTCTTAAGTGACTGGCAGGAAGATGGAAAGGCAACATTTATTGTCAGAGTTAATCCAATGATCGCATGGTTGTGGATTGGGTCCTTCATGATTGTTATTGGTTCTATTTTTGCTGTATGGAACGGAAAATATCAGAATGTGACTCCTAGATACACAGGAGTGCGCAAAGAGATTGTTTAATTAGTAGATTACGATTTTTATCTTTTAGGATGTGAACATAATGCCAGAAATCTCTATCATATCAATGATTTTCACTTCTGCGATGGTGTTGGTCTGTCTATTCTTAGTTTTAGCTCCATTCTTCACTTGGGATTCTTATCTAAGCTTTGCATCAAAAGCACAAGACGGAGCATCAGTTAAGGAGTCACTATTAACAACATTGAACGAATTGGAATTCGAGTACAAGATGGATAAGATTGCTCATACGGATTACATGAAGTTAAAAAAGGAATATGAAGCACAGGTTGCGATCATTATTAAAGAAGAAGAAAGCCAAATGAGCAACCAAAAAGTGGATCATGACTTAATGGCTGAAGTTGAAAGTGAAATTGAGGCTACAATGAAGAGTTATAAACAGAAAAAGGGGGAAGGAAAGTGATCAAGAAAATCACAGTCTTCTTCCTCGGGCTGATGCTGCTTAGTCCCTTTAGTGGGATGGCAGCATCAGACTCAGCTATATCGGTTGATTTACACTATCTTGTTGTTAGTCCGGCAGCAGATGGTTCCACCAATTTAATGAATATGGTTAACTACACAAATACCACTTCTGAGGAGTTTACTGGTACTGGTGCTGGTGAATCAGTTTTATCGGTCACCATTCCAGCTGGAGCATCAGGTTTTACTTTTTTAGATAACAAAATCGCGGCTGAACAAGTAGACAGTGGATTTATTACAAAAACTCCCGTACCAGCAAATCAAACGCAGGTATTGCCTTATAGTTATCGGATGGAAAAAGGTGCAGATATTGTACTCACCATTGACTATTCTGTTCGAATGATGCAAATTCTCGTACCAGAAGGTATGGGGAGCATAGAATTTACAGACGTTCAAGCTACAAATCAAGGACTATTCAAACTAGATGACCAGAGTTATTGGGGATATAGTGTTGAGGAACTTGAGGCTGGCAAAAGCTTCACCATGAACTACGAAAAGGATAGACAGCCTGCATCAAGCGATGTTCAAGAATCAGCAGGGCAAGGCGAAACAATGACATCAGGGAACGTTACAAAAACCGCACCTGCCTTTCATAATCCTGGACACTTAAGAATGTGGGCACAATCCCCGCTCCGCTCATGGGATCCGCATGTTTTCCTAATCGTAATGGGCGCCATCATTATTGCGGGAATTTCTTATTATACTTACTTTAGAGTTAAAGCAAGAGCAGAGGAAGAAAAACTTTTCGCCGATAAAGATGAAAAAGCGTTTAAGCTCCTTATGACCAAGCAGAAAGCTATTATGGATAAAATACTTGAGTTAGAAGAAAACTTCGGCGAAGGAAATATGTCTGAAGCTGATTATATAAACAAACTTAATGCCTATAAACAGCATTTGATGCAAGTGAAAATGAATTTGCGAAACTTTGTAGAGTAACAGTCGGATGCGGAGGGCTACTTATGATTGAAATAAAGAAATTAACAAAGCAAGCCGACAATAAATTAATACTTAAAGGTGTAGACCTAAATGTAAACTCAGGAGAAACGGTCGCAATTCTTGGCCCTAACGGTGCTGGAAAAAGTACACTCTTAAAAGTTCTTGCGACCTTAATTAAGCCATCATCCGGCATTGTGAAAATAAACGGCTTGGACCTTAAGAAAGACCATATTGAAGTGAAAAAGCTGTTTGGATATCTTCCTCATTCTAGTTTGTTGTATGATCACTATACTCCACTTGAAAACCTTGTTTTCTTCGGGAATTTATATGGTGTGAAAGACGTAGAAAATAGGGCAAGAGAGCTAGTTAAAGAAGTAGGTCTTTCGTTTTTTATCAATGAACCGGTAAAGAACTTTTCTCGGGGGATGATTCAACGAATTGCCATTGCCAGAGCAATTATTCATGACCCGCAAATTATGCTGCTGGATGAACCACATACTGGTTTAGACCAAGGGGCGATTTCGATATTAAATAATGTTGTACTTACTATGAAGGAAAAAGGCTGCACAACCTTAATGGTCACACATGATTTTAAGCAGGCTGCTGAGATTTGTGATCGCATCATTATAGTTAAAAATGGCAAAATTGCTGATGACTTTAAGATAAAAGGTAAGGCACTAGGTTTTGTTTCAGATAAATATCAGCAGCTTGTGGAGGGGGTATCATAATGCTAAGAACAGCCCTCACCATTGCAAAAAAAGATTTATATTCAGAATTCAAGACGAAACAAGTATTAGGGACAATGGTCATCTTTGCCGGTCTTGTTATATTAGTTCTAAGCTTTGCATTTGACCCAGCAAATAGTACTACTAGAGCGGTTATTCCTGGAGCAGTTTGGATTATCATCGTATTTTCTGGGATTTTAGGATTAAATCGCTCGTTAATATCGGAGCAGCGAAATGATACGATGCATGGCTTATTGATTGCTCCTATGGAGGCATCGAGCATCTATTTAGGAAAATTTCTCGCCAATTTTTCAATGATAATGATAGTAGAAATTGTCTCCATTCCATTTCTGTTTTTATTATTTGATTTTAAAATTACTGGAAGCATTCCTTATTTTATCTTAGTTTTATTTATCGGCAGTTTTGGATTTATTGCAATTGGGACATTTTTAGCTGCGCTTGCCTCTAATTCAAAGAGCAGTGAGATGCTATTACCACTTTTGTTATTCCCAATTACAACTCCTGTCTTAATTGGTGTAACCCAAGCAACAAAAATTATCTTGACGAATATGGATCAGCTGCCTAGCGCAATTGCTTGGATGCAGATGGTAGCAGCTTATGATGTAATATTCTTTGTTCTTTGCTTTCTATTAATTGAATATGTGCTGGAGGTTTAGGAGATGAGTATGAATCTCGAAAAAGAGCGAGCGGCCCTTCCTGTTATTGAATCTGCTCCCATTAAGAGCTCTATGTTGACAAAAGTTTTATATATCGGAACGGTTGTTTCGTTCCTAGCAGCTTTCTATTTTATCTTTATGTATGCTGAAGTTGAGAAGGTCATGGGTGTAGTTCAGAAGATATTCTATATGCACGTCCCATCTGCCTGGGTAGCGTTCTTAGCATTTTTTGTAACATTTGTATTTAGTATTATGTTTTTAATTAAACGCAAAAGAATTTATGACACTTATGCTTATGTTTCTGCAGAAATCGGTGTAGTCTTTACGATTATTGTATTAACGACAGGTCCAATATGGGCACGCTCTTCATGGAATACTTGGTGGGCTTGGGAACCACGTTTAACAACAACACTAATTCTTTTCTTCATTTACATGGCTTACTTAATGGTTCGTCAGATGGATGGTGTTTGGGAAAAGAAAGCTAGACTTGCAGCTGTATTTGGAATCATAGGTTTTGCTGACGTTCCAATCGTATTCTTTGCGATTCGTTGGTGGCAGTCAAAATTTCACCCAGTTGTATTTGGTGAAGGAGCTTCCCAATCTGGAGGAGGCATTTCAGATAATATGCTAGTTGCTTTACTAGTTACAATCACAGCTTTTACCTTCCTCTACGGATACCTTCTTCACAAAGGTGCATCGTTTGAGAATATGAGGATTAAAGTAAGTCATTATAAAGAAAAATTACGTGAAAGCTTAGAAAAATAGGAGGAATTTAAAATGGGATTCATGTATGCAGCATATTCAGTTGTTTGGGTAGTGATCTTTGGATATTTATTAATTCTAGGAAAACGTCATAATGATTTGAAAAAAGAAATTGAGTTCTTGAAGCAATTAGAAAAGTAAAAGTGTTATAGGCCTGTTTTTAAGGAACAGGCCTATTCCTTAATACTCATCGTACTAGGAGGAAGAGGGATGAGCAGACGAGTTATTAACATCCTCGTGTTGTTGGTTTTAATAGGAATGTTTGGCTTTTTTGGCTACAGTATAGCTAGTAAAGGTGACAATATAGAAGTTGGGGAGCAAGCCTTGGATTTTGATATGCCTAATTTGGACGGCACTAATACAAAATTCTCTGAATTTAAAGGAGAAATGGTGGTCATTAATTTCTTTGCAACTTGGTGTGCACCATGTGTGCAGGAAGCACCTGAACTTGAGGCTTTCGTAGAAAACTATGGTGATGAATACAAGCTAATCATGATAAATAGAGGCGAAACAAAAGCCAGGGTAGCAAAGTTTATCGAGAAATATCCAACCCCGGCAGTTTATTTATTCGATCCAGATAACAAGGTTTCGAAACAATACAATGTAACAGGCCAGCCAGAGACAATTGTAATTGACCGCCAGGGAGTAGTAAGAGAGCATTATAATGGTCCGGTCAGTGCAATGCAGCTATATGAAATGGTTAAAAAACACGATAAATAATTTGAAAAAGGATTGAACCACAAATTGATGTGGTTCAATCCTTTTTAGTTATGATCATAGGTAAACTCTGCTGTAATGCTTGCTTTAATGACTAGCTGTCCTGGTTCAATCTGAGTGGGGGTTATTCCTTTTGCGTAAGAAACCTGAACACTGTCAAATGGCCGGATTGGGCTGACGCTATTTTCTTCAAGATGAATGGGTGTTGGTATTAGTGTGACTTTCAAGGTATTAGTGATCGTATTTGCTTTTACGATGGCATTTTGTATGGCAGCTGCCAATGCCTGCTGGTAATATAGCTCATTCTTGCTTGAAGTAAATACGATGTTAGAAACGTAGTTCACTCCATTTTGGACCGCAGAATCGACGACCTTTCCAATTAAGGAGAGGTCTTTTAGCTTTACCTGAAAAATATGAGAAATTTTGTACCCTCTAAAGGTTTGTTTTCCTTGGTCGAAGTCATATTCAGAGTCGATTCGATAATCAAAGGTTTGGATTTGTTGTTTGTCAACTCCAAGTGAAACTAGAGTATTAATGACCTTTTCGGCAATTGCTGCATTCTGCTGCTGTGCCGAAATCAATTCCTTACTCTCAGTGATTACACCTAAGTGTACCGAAACTAAATCAGGTGGTACAGCCACTTCCCCCTCCCCGGATACCTTTAATCTATTACTCTTCTGCTTCCTAACCTGCCTATCAATCGGGTAATAATGGTACACACCAGCATTCCTCCTTACAGTATCTTACCATAAAAAATACGTTTGTTTTCTGAAAGTATTCCTAGCCGCAAACAGAGGAAATCTACTTTTTCATCGATCCCTAGCAATAGAAAGATAGAATAAAGCTGTATTTTGAAAGAATTGCAAGATTGAAAGTCATATTGCATTAAGATGGGCATACATTTTAATTAATGAGACAAGCAACAAGGAGGTAACACTGTGGAAACAATCCTTCCATTTTTGCCAAAGAAAATCGCCGAAATTATCAGCCAAATCCCTCCTGACCAAAAAGAAGAATTAGAAGAAATACGAATTCGTATAAAGCGCCCAATTGAAATAACACTAAAGGGTTCACCAAGGTTTTTATCGTACATTATTCAACCAGAGGATGCCTTTCACTTAATGAATAAAATTAGCCAATTCTCCATTTATACACTCGAGGAAGAACTAAAACGAGGGTATATAACCGTTTCAGGAGGTCATCGAATTGGACTTGCAGGTAAGGTAATTCTTGAAGAGGGAAAGGTTAAGGCAATAAGGGATATAGCATCATTTAACATCCGGATCGCAAAAGAGAAAATTGGGGCCTCTGAGTGGCTTATTCCCTTTATCTTTAATGGCGACTGGATGCACACAATGATTGTCGGCCCCCCACAAACAGGTAAGACCACTTTGCTGCGTGATCTAGCAAGGATTATCTCATCTGGTGACAAAAGGAATGCTTTCCCAGCATATAAAGTAGGAATTGTTGATGAACGCTCCGAAATCGCAGGGTGTGTTAACGGAATACCACAAATGTCATTTGGACACCGCATAGATATACTAGATGCATGTCCAAAAGCAGAGGGCATGATGATGATGATTAGGTCGATGAGTCCTGAAGTATTAGTGGTCGATGAAATTGGCCGTGTTGAGGATGCTGAGGCGATTCAGGAAGCCGTCAACGCAGGTATCAAGCTAATTATGACTACCCATGGAGCTAGTTTTCAGGAGATTAGAAATAGGCCCACATTGAAAGAAATTATCGAACAAAATATATTCGAGCGATTCATCGTAATGAGCAGATCTTCTGGACCAGGAACAGTTACCGCTATCTTAGATGGGAACGGGAAAGAAATGAATCAAAAAGTGAGAGTGACATAGATGGTCAAAGTGATCGGTGCAATTATTATTCTAATCGCTGCCACTTGGACGGGATTTGAAGCCTCGAGAAACTTTAGTGAGCGTCCGAGACAACTCCGACAATTAAAATCAGCACTTCAGTCATTAGAAGCCGAAATTATGTATGGTCATACCCCGCTTCATGAAGCAGCAAGGAGATTATCTGCCCAATTACCTGGGCCGTTGTCGCTTTTTTTTGAAGGGTTTGCTAAGAGGTTAACAGATACGGAAACCACTGTAAAGGATGCGTGGGAAGCCAGTTTAAAAGAGATTTGGAAGCAGACTGCCTTTAAACAAGGGGAATATGAGATTATGAAGCAGTTTGGTGAAACCCTTGGTCGCCACGATCGCTTTTCCCAGCAAAAACAAATCATGCTGACGCTGTCCCACCTGGAAAGGGAAGAGGCAGACGCAATTGATAGACAGGCAAAATATGAAAAAATGGTTAAGAGTTTAGGATTTTTGTCAGGATTGTTATTGATTATTTTATTAATTTAGGGGGAAAAGCAATGGGTTTAGAAGTGGATATTATTTTTAAAATAGCTGGGGTGGGAATTGTCGTTGCATTTTTGCATACCGTTCTTGATCAGGTAGGAAAAAAAGAATATGCCCAGTGGGTAACGTTATTCGGGTTTATCTATATTTTGTTTCAAGTTGCCTCCATTGTTGATGACCTCTTTCAGAAAATTAAATCTGTCTTTTTGTTCCAATAAGAAAGGGGGGCTTTGCGATTGAGATCATAAAAATAGTTGGTGTCGCCCTCGTTGCCACTTTTCTTGCGTTGATTATAAAAGAGCAAAAACCTAATTTTGCCTTTCTATTAATTGTATTTGTTGGCTGTACGATCTTTCTGTTTTTAGTGGATAAAATTTATGAAATTATTCATATGCTGGAAAAGTTAGCTGTTAATGCCCAGGTGAATTTAGTCTATGTTGAAACAATACTAAAGATTATTGGGATTGCTTATATTGCTGAATTTGCCGCGCAAATTACAAAAGATGCAGGGCAGGGAGCCATAGCCTCAAAAATAGAATTAGCTGGGAAAATCTTAATACTTGCAATGGCAATCCCTATCTTAACCGTTATGATTGAAACAATTATCAAGCTTATTCCTAGCTAGAAAGGATATTATTTCCTTTTAAAACAAGAGGTGAAAAAATGAAGCACAGGCTGCAGTTTCTTCCCATTATCATTCTTTTATTTTTATTTGCCACTTCTTCTAGTGTACAAGCTACCGAAGGTGATTCTGAAAATTCAACACCTCTTTCCCCACAGGAGCTGGTAGATGCCCAGCTGCAAACTTTAGATTTAACAGAATTAAGGCAGTATTGGGAGGATATTCAGAGTAAGTACGGCGGGTTTCTCCCAGAAAGTCAAAAGGGAAGTCTCTATGATTTTATAAAAGGAGAGCAGAAGTTCTCTTTAAAGGAATGGGGAAGCGGGGTACTGAAATTCTTGTTCCATGAATTTGTTGCAAATGGAAAACTTCTAGGCTCCTTAATTCTGTTAACGATTTTTAGTATGTTTCTTCAATCCATGCAGAATGCATTTGAAAGCAGCACAATTAGTAAAGTTGCATATGCAATTGTATATATGGTGCTCGTCATTTTAGCCCTAAATAGTTTTCATATTGTCATAGAGTATACAAATGAGGCAATTGGAACAATGATTTCATTTGTATTGGCATTAATACCGCTTCTCTTAGCTTTGATCGCTTCATCAGGAGGGATTATATCGGCTGCTTTCTTCCACCCCGTTATATTATTTTTAATGAACATTAGTGGTGTTTTTATGCAGTATGTTATTCTTCCGCTTCTGTTTTTAGCTACTTTGTTAAGTATTGTGAGTACGATGTCGGATCAGTATAAAGTCACACAGCTAGCACAGTTACTTAGGAACTGGAGCATTGGGTTAATGGGTCTGTTCTTGACCATTTTTCTCGGGGTTATTTCTGTGCAGGGAGCATCTGCTGCCATTACAGATGGAGTAGCTATTCGCACTGCGAAATTTGTAACAGGAAATTTTATCCCTGTTGTTGGAAGAATTTTTACGGATGCTGCTGATACGGTGGTTAGTGCCACTGGTTTATTGAAGAACACAGTGGGAATTGCTGGAGTGGCAATTCTGTTAGTGATTGTAGCTTTTCCAGCTTTTAAAATCTTGATGATCTCCTTTATCTATAAATTTGCTGCAGCGGTACTACAGCCATTAGGAGGAGGCCCAGTGATTAAATGCTTAGACATTATTAGTAAAAGTGTCATCTATGTATTTGCTGCATTGGGTATCGTATCTCTAATGTTCTTTTTGAGTATTACCGTGATTATTGCCGCAGGGAACTTGACGATGATGATGAGATAGGAGAGAGCCTAATGAATTTTTTAATCGAATGGGTTACAAATATTATTTTATTTATCCTATTAGCAACCGTAATTGATATGCTGCTCCCGAATTCGAGTTTGCAGAAATATACAAAAATGGTAACTGGGCTGTTGTTAATTGCCATTATCCTAACCCCAATCTTTAAATTAATCTCTCAGGATTTCGAAACAACTATGGCCCAAATTCCACTTTTACAGACACCGGGAGAAAAAAACATAGAAAATTTAATAGATTTGAAGAAAAAAGAAATACAAGCCTCTAACCATGCATATATTTTAGAAACGATGGCTGTCCAGTTGGAACAGGGAGTAGAAGAGGAGTTGATGAATCAATTTGGATTTGAGATTGAAAAATTAAATATCAGTATTACAGATGATACAAATCAGACATTCCCTGATAACCTCCAAAGCGTTACGGTTAAACTGAAACATCCTGACAACGTAGTGAAGGCTGTCGAAGCAATACAACCAGTAAATATTAGGACTGGTACACCTCTTCCATCTGAAGGGTCAGAAGAAGAAGCAGGAAAAATCGCTGCATTTTTATCGCAAAAATGGAATGTATCTGAAGAAACTATTGAAGTCCAGGTTGAAGGGGGGATAACCAAAGAGGATGGATAATAATAAGGGACCATTGTCATGGCTAAAAAAGCTGTTAAACAACAAGGACGAATCCGACAAAAAGCCTGGTAAGTATCAATACCTGATTCTAGTACTTTGTATCGGGGCGGCCTTTATGATTGTGGGTAATGTGTTATTTACAAGTAATACGAGCCCTCTAGATAGTCCTGCTATGAAAAACATAGAAGATCAAACAGAAGATGTCCCGGCTTTTGGTTCGAAAAATAATTCTACTAATCAATCAATGGCTGATTATGAAGAGACATATGAGAAAGAGCTGAAAAAGGCTCTTGAGGAAATGCTGGGTGTTGATGATGTTACGGTAGTTGTAACAATTGATTCAACAGATAAAAAGGTATTTGAAAAAAATAAGAATTCAAAAACCCAAACAACAGAGGAATCGGACCGTGAAGGCGGTCAAAGGAAAGTTGTTGATTCTTCGAATGATGAACAGCTTGTGATCATTCGCGACGGGGAAAAAGAGGTTCCAATCATTGTAGAAACAAAAAAACCGGAGATACGAGGTGTCCTGGTGGTTGCCCGCGGGGCAGAAAATATTCAGGTGAAAAAATGGATTGTGGAAGCAGTAACGAGGGCGCTTGGGGTTCCAAGTCATCGTGTTGCTGTTACACCTAAAAAATAAAAGGGGGATTTATCATGCTTTTGAAAAAACAAACAGTTTGGCTATTAACAATGTTAAGTTTGGTGGTTGTATTATCTGTGTACTACATCACCTCTCCAGAGCAAAAAAGCAATGACCTAGCTGCAGTACAAGAGGACGTTAAGGATGAAACTAAATCTGGAGAAGATACAGAAGCTAATGATGGGGATACGATTATTTCTCAAGTTGCGGGAGATGAGGAATTCGAGGAACTGCGATTAAGGCTTCAAGATGAACGAAGCGAGTTGAAGGAAGAATTAAATGCAGTAGTGGCATCAACTGATTTGCCAGCTGATGAAAGAAGCAAGGCGATTGACCAAATGCAAAAGTTAAACGAAATTGCACAAAAGGAAGAAATGCTCGAAACTTTAATTAAAACAATGGGCTACGATGATGCGCTAGTAAGAGCAGACGGTCCAACTGTTAAAATTACAGTAAAATCTAAGAAGGAATCATCTCGCACAGAAGCCAACAACATTATCAAGATGGTTAAAAAAGAAATTGGTGAAACAAACTATGTAGCAGTAGAATTTCAGCCTGCAAAATAATACTTAACGGGAGGCCGAACGGCTTCCCTTTTTAAGTTGTCTTAATCAAGCACGTTTGATGAGTCCTCCCGTAGAAGTCTTCGTGTCTGTCACTCCAATCATCAAAGTTATTTCAAAAATAAAAAATTAAACCAGTGTTCAAAATTCACAAATTATTCTAAATAGTTTAGAATGAAGTTAGCGGTATAAAATGGTTAGTTACTAAAAAAAATAGACGATTGAACTTTTACAAGGTATTATCGTATAGTATTAGTAGCTAGTCATAATACATTCGTACAAGGAGTGTTTAGTGTGTTAAAAGTCCAAGAAATTAGAGAATTGATTAAATTGGTTGACCAATCCAGTATTGATGAGTTTGTTTACGAAAATGATGGGTCAAAGATTAAAATGAAAAAGAATACAGGTGCAACGGTTACCACCGTACAACAGGTACCCCAAGCAACAGTACAGGTAGCACCAGTAACACAAGCTGCTCCAGTAGCTGCAGTGGAAGCTGCACCGGTGCAAGAACAAGTGCAGGAAGCACCTAAAGCTGCATCAAGCAGTCAACAAGAATCAGCTAATTTACACAAAATCACATCACCAATGGTTGGAACTTTTTATGCATCGCCAACCCCTGATGCTGATGTATATGTAAAAACAGGCTCTACCGTAACAAAAGATTCTATTGTTTGCATTGTAGAGGCTATGAAGTTATTCAACGAAATTGAAGCAGAAGTTAATGGTGAGATCGTTGAAGTACTTGTTAAAAATGGACAATTAGTAGAATACGGGCAGCCTTTATTTTTAGTAAAGCCTGAATAAGGAGCGGGTAACAGGATGATAAAGAAACTGTTAATTGCAAACAGAGGTGAAATTGCAGTTAGGATTATTCGTGCATGCCGGGAAATGGGAATTGAGTCGGTTGCTGTGTATTCTGAAGCAGACCGTGAAGCATTGCATGTCCAACTTGCAGATGAAGCCTATTGCATAGGACCAATTCTTTCAAAAGATAGTTATTTAAATGTTACTAATTTGATTAGCGTAGCGAAATTGACTTCATGTGATGCGATCCACCCAGGCTATGGTTTCCTGGCAGAGAACGCAGATTTTGCAGAGTTATGCCGCGAGTGTAATATCATCTTTGTAGGACCAAGTCCAGAAGCTATTACAAAGATGGGAACAAAGGATATTGCAAGAGAAACAATGCGAGAAGCGGGAGTTCCAATTGTCCCAGGTTCTACCGGGATCATCAATAATATTGATGAAGCCTTAGAGTTAGTAAGAAAGATCGAGTACCCAGTCATCATTAAAGCTACAGCAGGTGGTGGCGGTAAAGGAATCCGTGTAGCAAAGAATGAACAAGAGTTAATTAAGGGAATCAGCATCACTCAGCAAGAGGCGTTAACCGCTTTTGGCAATCCAGGTGTATACATAGAGAAGTATATTGAGGATTTCCGTCACGTTGAGATTCAAGTGCTTGCAGATTCATATGGTAACACAATTCATTTAGGTGAAAGAGATTGCTCTATACAGCGAAGGCTGCAAAAGCTGCTTGAAGAGACTCCTTCTCCAGCTTTAGACGGAGAAATCCGTGAAGAAATGGGTACGGCAGCAGTAAAAGCTGCATTAGCAGTTGATTATTCAGGTGCCGGCACGGTAGAATTTATATATGACTACCGCAATCGTAAGTTTTACTTTATGGAAATGAACACAAGAATACAGGTGGAACACCCTGTAACGGAAATGGTCACGGGTATTGATTTAATAAAAGAACAAATCCGTGTGGCTTCTGGGGAGAAATTAAACATTAAGCAGGATGATGTAACCTTCACTGGCTGGGCCATTGAGTGCCGTATTAATGCTGAAAACCCAGAAAAGAACTTTATGCCATCTGCAGGGAAAATTAATATGTATCTGCCGCCAGGTGGGCTTGGGGTTCGAATTGACTCTGCAGCATACCCAGGCTATACCATTCCGCCTTATTACGATTCCATGATTGCGAAAGTCATCACATATGGAAATAGCAGAGAAGAGGCGATCGCAAAGATGAAACGAGCGTTAAGTGAATTTGTGATCGAGGGTATTCATACGACCATTCCTTTTCATTTGAAGCTATTGGACCATGAAAAATTCGTAGAAGGTCAGTTTAATACGAAGTTTCTTGAATTACATGATGTGATGAAGTCTATCTAATATCTTGGAGGTGTTCTTAAGTGAGTGAATTTAATGTTTTAGAAATGGAACAAGGAAATAACGGTCATGGTAAAGTGGAAATTGCTCCCGAGGTTATTGAAGTCATCGCTGGTATTGCTGCATCTGAGGTTGAAGGTGTTGCAGGTATGCGCGGGAATTTTGCAGCTGGAGTTGTAGAACGGTTAGGTAAGAAAAACCATGGCAAGGGCGTTAAAGTAGAGTTATCTGAAAAGGGTATTAAGGTTGACGTTTACTGCTTAATGAAGTTTGGCGTCAGCATCCCTAATGTCGCTGGACAAATTCAGGATAACATTCGCCAGGCATTACTGAATATGACAGCACTAGATGCCGAAGCAGTTAATATTCACGTTGTAGGAATTCAATTTGAGAATCAAAAGCATGAACCAGAAGTAGACCAAGAAATGTAAAGAGTAAAAACCAAAGGAGAGAATCCTTTGGTTTTTTTGTTCTTCACTTAGGAAAAAATAAGTTCTTACAGTGCGAATCAATTTTAGTTGTGCTATTATCTTTTTATGTACAAGACTACACAATCATGGATGTATGAATTTTGACAAAAATTAATCACTATCTCTAAAGGAGTTAACGGTATAATGAAAAGAAGAACAGCAAGGGAAAAAGCATTACAATCTCTATTTCAAATCGATGTGAGTAATACAGAACCAGCTTCCGCTATCGAGCATGTCTTGGAAGGTGAGTCCGGTGATGATTATTTAGTGAAATTGGTTTTAGGCGTCGTTGAACACAAAGAAGAAATTGATCCGCTTATAAAAGAACATTTAGAAAAGTGGACGATTGACCGCTTAGCTACAGTGGATAGAAACTTATTAAGAATTGCCATTTATGAGTTAAAGTTTGCAAAAGACGAAGTTCCAGAAAATGTTGTTTTAGATGAAGCCATTGAAATAGCAAAAATATATGGAGATGACCAATCTAGTCGATTTATTAATGGAGTACTATCAAAAGTGAAAAATAAACTTCTAAACGAATAATTGGGCAGATTCTGCTCTAACAAAGGGGAAACGTATAAAATGAGTGCGAAGATTATTAACGGTAAAGAAATTGCAGAAAAAAAGAGAGTAGAAATAGCGAAAGAAGTTGAGGAACTAAAAAGTAAAGGGGTTACCCCGGGACTAGCAGTTATTCTAGTCGGAAATAACCATGCATCTCGAACATATGTAACAAATAAAGAAAAGGCTTGCCATGAGCTTGGAATGCATTCGGTTTTAATTGAACTTCCTGAAACAGTTTCAGAAGAAGAGCTGCTTTTTAAAATTGAGGAACTAAACGGCAGTGTTCATATCCATGGTATTTTGGTTCAGCTGCCATTACCAGATCATATCAACGAAAAACGGGTGATTGAGGCAATTTCCCCATTAAAAGATGTAGACGGTTTTCACCCAATCAACATCGGAAGAATGATGACTGGTCAAGATGCTTTCTTGCCATGTACACCGTTTGGGATTATGGTCTTACTTGAAGAAACAGGTATTTCAGTGGCGGGCAAACATGTGGTTGTCGTAGGAAGAAGTAATATTGTTGGAAAACCTGCAGGACAGTTGTTCCTTAATAACCATGCAACCGTGACCTATTGTCACTCAAGAACCGACAATTTACAGGCACATACAACCCAGGCTGATATCCTTGTTTCGGCTGTCGGTATTGCAAACTTTATAAAAGCTGAACATGTTAAAGAAGGTGCAGTAGTTATAGATGTTGGTATGAATCGTAACGAGGCTGGTAAGTTATGCGGGGATGTTGACTTTGAGGCTGTGAGTGAAAAAGCAGGCTTCATTACTCCTGTTCCAAAGGGAGTCGGCCCAATGACAATTACGATGCTAATGTATAATACTTTGAAGTCTGCAAAAAACACCTTGCTCCTTTAAACCTGTTCCTCCTCTAGAAGAATATAAGAATTTTTCTTAAGGAAAAATAAAAAAAAGGAGTATAAAATGCAGGATAAAAAGTATCTGTCTGTTAGTGCATTAACAAAATACATAAAAAGAAAGTTTGATGCCGACCCCCACCTGCATGATGTTCATGTCAGGGGCGAAATTTCAAATTTTAAGCAACATTCCAGCGGTCATATGTATTTTACTCTAAAAGACGATAAGGCACGCATTCTCGCGGTTATGTTTTCGAGCCAATCAAGGTTTATGAAATTTTCTCCTGAAAACGGAATGAAGGTAATCGTTAAAGGTGATATCACCGTTTATGAACCAAGCGGCCAGTATCAGATGTATATAAATCAAATGCAGCCGGATGGTGTCGGTGAGTTATTTCTAGCCTATGAACAATTAAAAAAGCGTCTTGAAGCTGAAGGTTATTTTGCTTTAGAACATAAAAAAACCATTCCTTCTTACCCACAAACGGTTGGAGTCATTACTTCTCCAACAGGTGCTGCTGTTAGAGATATTATTACAACCATTAAGCGACGTTATCCACTGGTGCAAATTCTGGTTTTTCCAGCACTGGTTCAAGGCGATAATGCTTCTCGTTCCATTGCAAAAGCAATAGAACAGGCGAATGAAATGAACGGTATCGATGTTTTAATTGTCGGGCGCGGCGGCGGATCAATTGAAGAATTGTGGGCCTTTAATGAAGAGCTGGTAGCACAGGCAATTTATAACTCAAGGGTCCCGATTATTTCTGCCGTTGGACATGAGACGGATTTTACCATTGCAGATTTTGTTGCAGATCTCCGCGCCCCAACCCCGACCGGGGCAGCAGAACTCGCAGTTCCGCATATAGAAGAATTATTCGAACGTGTCCTGCAGAGGAAAACGAGATTGCTTCAGGCTATGAATGGAAGATTTCGCTTTGAAAAACAACGGATCGACCGTATTCATAAGTCTTATGCTTTCCGCTACCCACATAGACTCTATGAACAGAAGCTTGAGCAAGTAGATAAACTAACTGAGCAGTTAGTCAGAGGAGCTTCAAGATTAACCGAGTTAAAAAAATCAGAGCACGATATCATTTCGAGGCGGCTTGTCCGTAATCATCCGAGTGTTGCCCTTCGTGAAGCCCAAAATCGGTTTGAGCGTTCTCAAAAGGATCTTAACCGTGCCATTATGCAGATTTTTACTAAAAAGCAGACAGAATTTGATCGGATGATTTCAACTCTACAAGCGTTAAGTCCATTAAAGATAATGGAACGTGGATATAGTCTTGTATACAAAGATAATCACGAGCTTGTAAAGAGTATTAAACAGGTAAGCGAAAATGATTCTATACAAATACAATTAACCGATGGAAACCTTTATTGTAGTGTAACGAAGATGCGGATAAAGGAGAGCGAAAGCCGTGACGAATGAACAAAAGATTTCTTTTGAAGAAGCAATGAATAAGCTCGAGCAAATCGTAGATAAGCTCGAAGAGGGGGATGTTCCCTTAGAAAAGGCCATTGCTTTCTATAAAGAGGGGATGGAATTATCAAAATTTTGCCATGATAAATTAAAGAGTGTTGAGGAACAGTTGACACAAATTATCACGGAGGATGGACGTAAAGAGAGTTTCTCAATCGCAGAGGAGGATTAGGGTTTGGAGACTAAATTACTAGAAGTTTTTTCACAACAATATAGACACCTGCTAGAATTGGAACTTCAAACTCAGGTTGACTTGCTACAGGCCCCTCCCATTATTAAAGAAGCGATGCATTATTCTCTCAAAGCAGGTGGGAAAAGGATTCGACCACTATTGACCTTTGCAACAATAGATGCTTTCCATGTCAACCCTATTACAGGTTTGCTAGCCGCATCTGCTATTGAAATGATTCATACCTATTCATTGATACATGATGATCTGCCTAGCATGGATGACGATGACCTAAGACGAGGGAAGCCGACCAATCATAAAGTTTTTGGCGAAGCAATAGCTATTTTAGCTGGAGATGCTTTACTGACCTACAGCTTTGAGGTTATTGGGAAAATTCCAGAACTTTCAAATGATATAAAAATGAAATTAATCCTCGAAATGGCTAAAGCAGCCGGAGCTGAAGGGATGGTTGGCGGTCAAGTTGCCGATATGGAGGGGGAAGGAAGGGCCTTATCTCTTAAAGAACTTGAATATATCCATATCCATAAAACAGGTAAGTTATTAAAGTTTAGTGTCATTGCAGGTGCGCTTATTGCTGGTGCTAACGAAACTCAGTTAAAGCATTTAGCTGAGTTTGCACATCATCTTGGACTGGCTTTTCAAATTCAGGATGATATCCTCGATTTGGAAGGGAATCAGGAATTGATTGGTAAACCAGTTGGGAGTGATACAGAAAATCAAAAGAGTACGTACCCGCAATTACTAACAATAAAAGGGGCAAAGAAGGCTTTAGAGCAAGAAATTAACCTGGCGAAGGAATCTCTCTTAAAAACAGATTTGAAAACAAATCTTCTTATTGAGATTTTAGACCTAGTTGCATCGAGAGACCACTAAATGATCAGGTATTTGAGACAGTAATGTAACTATGTTATAATTGTCTGCAATGAAAAACGTTGCCAATGCCGTTATCACTTTTGTGTTAGCGGCTCTTTTTTAATGGACGGTTAGAAGCCAAGATAAAGCAGTATCCAAAAGGATATCGTTAGAAAAAGTATGAAAGTGAGTGGTCCGAAAATGGATCTGTTATCAATAAAAGACCCTTCCTTTTTAAAGGAAATGTCTAATCAACAGCTTGAGGCTCTGAGCCACGAAATCCGCCAATTTTTGATTGAAAAGCTTTCCGTTACAGGAGGACATATTGGTCCCAATCTGGGTGTTGTCGAGCTAACGTTAGCACTACATAAATGTTTTGACAGTCCGACAGATAAAATCATTTGGGATGTAGGGCACCAATCTTATGTTCATAAGATCTTAACCGGAAGAGCCTGTGAATTTGATACCTTAAGGCAATTTAAAGGATTATGTGGTTTTCCTAAAAGGGTAGAAAGTGAGCATGATGTATGGGAAACAGGACATAGCTCGACTTCTTTATCCGCAGCAATGGGTATGGCAATAGCAAGGGATCTGAAAGGTGAAAAATCTTATGTACTACCTGTAATCGGCGATGGTGCCCTAACAGGCGGGATGGCATTAGAGGCCTTGAACCATATTGGGCATGAAAAGAAGAACATGATTGTTATATTAAATGATAATGAAATGTCGATTGCTCCAAATGTTGGTGCACTTCATACCATCCTTGGTCAATTGAGGACTGCTGGAAAATACCAATGGGTGAAGGATGAATTAGAAGTCCTATTAAAGAAGGTCCCTGCAGTTGGCGGAAAGCTGGCGTCTACAGCGGAACGAATTAAAGATAGCCTCAAATATCTATTTGTATCCGGAATGTTTTTCGAGGAATTAGGGTTTACCTATTTAGGCCCGGTAAATGGACATGATTTTGAAGAATTGTTTGAACATTTTAGTTATGCTAAAAAAACAGAGGGGCCTGTTCTTCTTCATGTTATTACGAAGAAGGGGAAGGGATATCACCCTGCAGAAAGTGATAAAAAGGGTACATGGCATGGTACAGGACCTTATAAAATGGACACGGGTGCATTTGTAAAACCTAACCAATCCCCTCCTGCATGGAGCAGTTTGGTCAGTGAAACGGTCCGGAAGCTTGCACGTAAGGATGAGCGAATTGTTGCTATTACCCCTGCTATGCCAGTTGGTTCAAAGCTTGAAGGCTTTGCCAGTGAATTTCCTGACAGGATGTATGATGTAGGGATTGCAGAACAACATGCAGCCACGGTTGCAGCTGGGTTAGCGACTCAGGACATGAAGCCGTTTTTAGCCATCTATTCTACCTTTTTACAGCGAGCATATGACCAGGTCGTTCATGACATTTGCCGCCAAAATTTGAATGTCTTTATTGGAATAGATCGGGCTGGATTGGTAGGGGCTGATGGGGAAACACATCAGGGTGTATTTGATATTGCTTTTTTAAGACATGTGCCGAACCTAGTTTTAATGATGCCAAAGGATGAAAACGAAGGGCAGCATATGGTCTATACGGCTATAAATTACGATAATGGTCCCATCGCGATGAGATTTCCACGTGGTAATGGTATTGGTGTACCGATGGATGAAGAATATAAAAACATACCTATTGGCACTTGGGAAGTCTTAAAAGAAGGGGAAGACGGTGCGATTCTAACCTTTGGAACAACCATACCGATGGCAATGGAAGCCGCAGCCATTTTAGAAAAACAAGGTATTTTTATAAAAGTAATAAATGCTAGGTTTATTAAGCCTTTAGACGAAAAGATGTTAGCAAAATTATTTTCAACTAATATTCCTATCCTCACGATTGAGGAAGCTGTATTGCAAGGTGGTTTTGGAAGTTCCGTTCTAGAATATGCTCACGACCACGGCTATTATCAACAAGCTATTGATCGAATGGGCATACCTGACCAATTTATTGAGCATGGTGATGTAGATTCCCTGCTCGAGGAGATTGGGATGACAACGGCAGAGGTAGTCAAAAGGATGACCATTCTTGCACGGAAAAAACAACAAAGGGCATGACAGATGAAAAATAAAGAACGATTAGATGTTTTGTTAGTAGAAAGAGGCTTGGCTGAAACCCGAGAAAAAGCCAAAAGGTCAATTATGGCAGGGCTTGTTTATACTAATGAAGAGCGACTAGATAAACCAGGTGAAAAAGTAAAGATTGATATTCCTTTGACCATTAAAGGAAATTTGATGCCTTACGTAAGCCGAGGCGGGCTTAAATTAGAAAAGGCCTTAAAGGTTTTTGATTTGACCGCCCAAGATAAGGTTTTACTTGATATTGGAGCCTCTACAGGCGGGTTTACAGATTGTGCATTGCAAAACGGCGCGAAGATGTCTTATGCGGTCGATGTTGGCTATAATCAGCTGGCATGGAAGCTCAGGCAGGATGAACGCGTTGTTGTCATGGAAAGAACTAATTTCCGCTATGTAACACCTGTTGATTTTGAACTAGGGATGCCTAATTTTGCATCTATTGATGTATCGTTTATTTCCCTAAAATTAATCTTACCAGTCCTAAAAACTTTACTCGTTCCTGATAGTGATATTATAGCTCTTGTTAAGCCGCAATTTGAGGCAGGAAGAGAACAGGTAGGTAAAAAAGGGATTGTAAGGGACCCGAAAGTTCACTTGCAGGTAATTAATAAGATTGTCGATTTTTCC
Source organism: Neobacillus sp. (assembly GCA_040797665.1). Taxonomy (GTDB): domain Bacteria; phylum Bacillota; class Bacilli; order Bacillales; family Cytobacillaceae; genus Neobacillus. The sequence goes on from JBFNER010000001.1 coordinate 183,928, forward strand.
ATCGAACAGGGTTTTCATGTAATTAATCTGTCATATTCACCAATTACAGGCGGAGATGGAAATATTGAATTCCTCCTCCATTTGAAGTGGAAGGGTGAAATGGAAAGCGGTGTGAACCACCTTCCAGCTGACCCTTCTGACATCGTCACTGCTGCTCACGGAGAGTTTAAATCAAAACAAGACGGAGAAGGATAGGCACAAGCTTATTCTTCTTTTTTAATATTTATTCAACAGATCTAAAGAATATGTACATCTACAGCAAAATCCGCTAACATATGGGTAGAAGTGACAAATTGCTTATAAAATAAAATGGCGAATTAAGAAGGGATGTTACCGTGAATAAGGGACAACGTCATATAAAAATTAGAGAAATCATTACCTCGAATGATATTGAAACACAAGATGAACTGGTTGATGAACTAAAAAATGCCGGATTTAATGTTACGCAGGCAACCGTTTCAAGAGATATTAAAGAGCTGCATCTTGTTAAGGTTCCGTTATTAGACGGCAGGTATAAGTACAGCCTCCCGGCAGATCAGCGGTTTAATCCACTACAAAAACTAAAAAGAGCGATGATGGATGCGTTTGTCCGGATCGATTCTGCTGGTCACCTACTGGTGATGAAGTGCTTGCCTGGTAATGCAATGGCTATTGGAGCGCTTCTAGATAATCTTGATTGGGATGAAATCCTCGGGACAATTTGTGGTGACGATACCATCTTAATCATCTGCAGGACACCGGAAGATACTGAAATCATTACTAACCGATTTCTAGATATGCTCTAAATGGGGGAATGAACCTTGCTATCCGAATTATCAATAAAAAATTTCGCGATCATTGAAGCGCTAACCGTTTCTTTTAACAAGGGATTAACAGTCCTGACTGGGGAAACTGGTGCTGGTAAATCGATTATCATTGATGCGATCCATCTATTGGTTGGTGGGAGAGGATCAGCCGAATTTGTTCGGCACGGAGAGGAAAAGGCAGAAATCGAGGGATTATTCCAGCTTGACGATATAAAACATCCTTGTTATTCAAAAGTAATGGAGTTTGGAATTGAAATTGAAGATGGGATGGTTGTCCTTCGAAGAGATATATCTCGATCTGGAAAAAGTGTCTGCCGGGTAAATGGCAAACTTGTTACGATTTCTACATTGCGGGAAATCGGTTCAACACTCGTTGATATACATGGCCAGCATGAGCATCAAGATTTAATGGACGAAACTAGACATTTAAACCTTCTAGACCAGTTTGGCATTGATGAAATATCACAGTCTTATTCGGAATACCAGAGTGTTTTCCGACAATATGAAACGACCTATCAAAGATTAAAGTCATTAAGTGAGAATGAGCAGCAAACAGCGCATCGTTTAGATTTAATTCAATTTCAATATGATGAAATTCAAAAGGCAAACTTAAAGCTCAATGAGGATGAAGCATTATTTGAAGAAAAAAGAAGGCTGTCAAATTTTGAACGCATATTCGAAGCAATCCAAGCAGGCTATAATGCTTTAAATGGTGATCAAAAAGGTCTTGATTGGATTGGGATGGTCATGGGTCACCTAGAAGATGCGGCTGCTATTGACGACTCCTATAAAGAGGTTTACGAACTAATCATGACCAGTTTTTATCAATTAGAAGACGCCGCTCGCTCTTTGAGAAATGAGCTAGACCAGTTAGAATTTGACCCTCAAAGGTTAAATGAGATTGAAGAACGCTTGAATGAGATCAATCAATTAAAACGCAAATATGGAAAGACAATTGAAGAGATCGTTGAATATGCAGCAAAAATCGAAGAAGAAATTGAAACATTACTCAATAAAGAAACACATATTACCCAGTTGGAAAAAGAGTTAGCTTCTGTGAAACAGGATTTGCTCTTAGAAGCTAAGCAATTAACAGAACTGAGAAAAAAATGGGCGAAAAAGCTTACCTCCTTGATACATAATGAACTTAAAGAATTATATATGGCAAAAACAATTTTTGAAATAAGGTTTGAATCTGTTTTACCTCATTTTACAAAATCAGGGGTTGACCATGTTGAATTTTATATTAGCACGAATCCTGGAGAACCGTTAAAGCCTTTATCGAAAATCGCCTCTGGAGGTGAGCTGTCACGTATTATGTTAGCTTTGAAAAGCATTTTTTCAAAGCACCAAGGTGTTACATCCATTATTTTTGATGAGGTAGATACGGGGGTTAGCGGAAGAGTAGCACAATCAATTGCTGAAAAAATATATCGGGTCGCTATTGATTCACAGGTTTTATGTATTTCGCATTTGCCGCAGGTTGCAGCAATGGCAGACACACATTTATTTATTTCCAAGGTGACAAAAGGCGGAAGGACAAAAACAGCCTTGACTCCATTAAGTAAAGACGAAAAAGTAAAGGAAATTGGCAGGATGATTTCAGGAACTGAAATTACTGATATCACAAAAAAACATGCAGAGGAATTATTATTTTTAGCTTCTGAAAATAAGAAAAGTGGGAGTGTAAGGTAGCTATACCTTATATTTTGAGAAAAAAAATGCAAAGCTATCCAATTAGGGTAGCTTTTTTATGTTGTCTTAAGTTATAAATGCACGTGAACGAGGCAAAATTAAAGATGTAGCCATTTCTATAGTGAAATAGAAGCGAGGAGAGTGAAAGTTTTGAAATTAGACATATTTAGAAAAATCATTGGTGGAATTCTCCTTGTTTCATTAATCAGCGTTTTATTTTATCAGCCACTTAAGCAATACCTTCACATACCAAAAACCATAACGGTTTTTGAAGGACAAGATTTTCAATTTCAAAAGGCTGCACCGGTATCAGCCACTTTAGCATCTCACAATAAGAATATCTCACTTAATCAAGATGAAAACATGGTCTCAGTAAAAGCAAATGAATATGGCAATAATGAATTGCTATTAGAATTTGCTGGTATCCCTGTTAAAAAAGTCGATGTACAAGTTCTAAAGGATTTTCGTGTTACACCAGGTGGTCAGTCAATCGGAGTGAAATTAAATACGGTAGGTGTCTTAGTAGTTGGTCATCATCTAGTTAATACTGATGACGGAAAAAAGTCTCCAGGCGAACTAGCAGGAGTTAAGGTTGGAGATATCATAACAGAAATTAATGGTAAAAAGATTGAAAAAATGACAGATGTTTCTCCTTTTGTCCAAACTGCGGGACAGAATAATGAACCATTAGACATGGTCATTAGCCGTGAAAGCGGAAAATTTACAACTAAGCTTACTCCATTAAAAGATAAGAGCGAAGATACCTATAAATTAGGTCTTTATATAAGAGACTCAGCAGCAGGTATCGGAACCATGACTTTCGTTCATCCTCAATCAAAAAAATATGGTGCCCTAGGGCACGTCATTTCAGACATGGACACGAAAAAGCCAATTGTAGTTGAAGATGGGCAGATTGTCCGTTCTACCGTAACCTCCATTGAAAAAGGAAGTAATGGAGATCCTGGAGAAAAGCTTGCTCGTTTTTCATCAGATCGGGAAGTTGTCGGTAATATCCAGAAAAATAGTCCCTTTGGCATATTTGGTGTTTTGAATAAAGAATTAAAGAATGGAATTAAGGATAAGCCACTGCCGATTGCATTATCTCATCAGGTGAAGGAAGGACCTGCAAAGATTCTGACAGTGGTCAATGATGATAAGGTCGAGGAATTTGATATCGAAATTGTAAGTACAATTCCGCAAAAATTCCCGGCAACAAAAGGGATGGTCATTAAGGTTGTAGATCCCAAGCTTCTCGAAAAAACCGGAGGAATTGTTCAAGGAATGAGCGGCAGCCCGATTATTCAAGACGGGAAGCTAATTGGCGCTGTGACACATGTATTTGTTAACGACCCTACATCGGGCTATGGAGTCCATATAGAATGGATGTTAAGTGAAGCAGGAATTAACATATATGAAAAGGAAAAAGAAAAAGCAAGTTAAAATAATATTTCAATACCCGGGGTTAGAAATAAAATAGGCGAATTTGCCTATTTTATTTTTATTATACATAAAGATTATTCGACAAAATCGGGTATCAGTCATATAATAAATCGAATTTAGTCGAAAGAGAAAGAAAAACAAAGAAAAGATAAGATTTTCTCACTATTTTAAGAAATATTAAAAAAATCAGAGGAATTTTTGTTGCATTGTCGAATTTCTAATTTAGAATAGAATTAAGAGAATAACGATCAGTGATGAATAGAGATAATAATTGGATTCTGAGGAGGATACAGAAATTGAATAAGATTAAAGTTTGTGTAGTTGACGACAATAGGGAACTGGTAGGACTTTTAGAGGATTATGTTTCATCTCAGGATGATATGGAAATTGCGGGAATCGCACATAATGGCCAAGATTGTTTAGAAATGTTGGCAAATGTAGACCCGGATGTCTTAGTATTAGATATTATTATGCCGCATCTTGATGGCTTAGCAGTACTAGAGCGTCTAAGAGAATTAAAAAAAGGAACACTTCCTAATGTCATTATGCTTACAGCTTTCGGACAAGAGGATGTGACTAAAAAAGCTGTAGAACTTGGAGCATCCTATTTTATTTTAAAACCTTTCGACATGGAGAATCTCGGAAGTCATATTCGCCAGGTAAGTGGCAAAACTAGTCAGTTAAGTCGTAAATTGTCTTCATCTACTAACTATCGTTCTCATTCAGAACAAAAGCCAAAAAACCTTGATGCAAGTATTACGAGTATTATCCACGAAATTGGTGTGCCAGCCCATATTAAAGGCTATTTATATTTACGCGAAGCCATTTCCATGGTTTTTAATGATATAGAACTTTTAGGTTCTATTACGAAAGTTTTGTATCCTGATATTGCGAAGAAATATAATACAACGGCAAGCAGAGTGGAAAGAGCCATTCGCCATGCAATTGAGGTTGCTTGGAGCAGAGGTAATATTGATTCGATCTCATCATTGTTTGGCTATACAGTCAGCATGACAAAAGCGAAGCCAACTAATTCAGAATTTATTGCCATGGTAGCGGATAAATTACGTTTAGAGCATAAAGCTTCTTGAACGTCTAAAGATTAAGGCTGTGTTAAAGGTGAATGTTGATTTTGATTTTTGCGGAATTTGCGAGACTCCTGCAGGAACACGAGCCATGTGAGACCCCGCAGGTCGGAACGACCGAGGAGGCTCACAGGTGAGCCTGCGGAAAGGGAATAAATTTCGCAAAAATCAACACTAAACAATAACACAGCCAAAGATTAAAAAAAGCCTCAAAGATTTTGAGGCTTTTTTAATTCAATCATTTTTTTCCTTTTCAAGTTCCATTAGTTTTTGAATAAGAATATGCTGAGGCATGTGCATCAGTTGTTCAATTGGAACTTTTAATTTTTCGGCTAATTTGATGGCTGTTTCTGGCGATAATTGTAATGGTCTCATTGAATGAAGTTCCTCCATATGGGTAGTTAGGAAGTGAAAATATGACACAAATTTTTGCACATCGTGGTTATTCTGCGATTTTTGCTGAGAATACGATGACTGCTTTTATTGAGGCAGAGAAGGCTGGTGCCGACGGGATTGAGTTAGATGTTCAATTGACCAAAGATGGTGAAATTGTTGTCATCCATGATGAAAAAGTTAATCGGACTACAAATGGCAGTGGGTTAGTGAAAAATCTCCTTTATAAAGAAATTAGAAAATTTAATGCAAATAAAAAGGGAGTGAAAAAAGAGCCCGTTCCCTCTTTGATTGAAGTTCTTGAATGGCTGCAGACCAATAATATGGTCTGTAATATTGAATTGAAAAACACTCTTATTCCATATAAAGGGATGGAGGAGAAAGTGATCAATCTTGTTCGTTATTATGGTTTAACAGACCGTATCATAATCTCTTCATTTAACCATTATAGCATTGTATATAGTTACCGAATGGCTCCAGAAATTGAGACTGCCCCATTGTTTTATGAAACGATTTATATGCCTTGGATTTATGCTCAATCCATTCGTTCCAAAGGAATTCATCCAAAGTATAGTCTAATTTCTGATGAGATTATTAAAAGTACAATGGAAAATGGAATTGCAGTAAGGCCCTATACCGTAAATAAAGAAGCAGATATGCATCGGCTTTTTAAGATAAATTGTTCAGCAATTATTACAGATGACCCTGTTAAAGCATTAAGAATAAAGAAACAATATGAAGAGACCTGATTAGGTCTCTTTCTTTATTTTTTTAAAACGATTCTGGACTTTATTTTGTTTTCTGTCGCGGTGGAAAATAAATCCTGCTACAAAACCTAGTCCGCCGATAAATAAGAGGATTCCAATCAAAAATTGCAGCCATAAAAAAGGGATGGGGGGTTGCAGAATCCCAAAAGTCATGTCACGCATTAATTTAATACCATATCCAGCCAATACACCTGGGATTACTAAAATAGATAGAGCAATAATCCGCTTCATAAGTAAATCCTTCCAATTGTTTAATAGGTAAAAAACTACCTCAACCAAAATATTAGTACATAGATAAAAATTGTCAAGGAAAGATATTAGCGATAAAATAATAAATGAAAAAAATTGCATATGATCGATTAGTAGGTCTGAAATAATTTTCCGGTTTGGAATTATAAAAAGACCGATTAATAAAAGGGGCGAAAAGATGCAAAATGTTATGGTTGTTGGTGCTGGTAAAGGTGGAACCTCTATTCTGAAAATTCTTAGGGAAACAGAAGTGTTGAATGTGTCTGCCGTTATTGACAGAAATTCGAAGGCACCGGGCATTATTCTTGCAGAGGAAGAGGGAATTAGAACAGGAACAGATTGGAAGCCCTTCTTAGAGGAAAATATTGATATCATTATTGAGGTGACCGGGAATATAGAAGTATTTCAACAACTTCGTGATGCAAAAGCTAAGAAGACAGTTTTAATCCCAGGCAGTGTAGCGTTTTTACTTTCTACCCTTCTAGAGGAAAAAGAAGAGTTAATCAATAAACATCAAAATGAATCCTATCAACAGGAATTAATCTTTAATGCCACCCATGATGGTATGGTTGGTATTGATGCCAATGGAATGATTATCTTATTTAATCGCAGAGCTGAAGAGATGATCGGTGTAAAAAAAGATTGGGCGATTGGCCGAAATATCACCGATATAATCCCAAAAAGCCGTCTGCCTCACATTTTGGAAACAAGACGAATTGAACCCAATCAAGAAATGGTTCTAGGTAATGGAAAGAAAATCATTACTACACGAATTCCGATAATTGAAGAGAATGGAACGCTAATTGGTGCCTTTGCTGTTTTTAAAGATATAACAGAGGCTGTTAACCTTGCAGAAGAAATCACGGACTTGAAAGAAATCCAAACCATGCTGCAGGCCATTATCCACTCTAGTGATGATGCCATTTCTGTAGTCGATGAGCATGGGAGAGGTATTCTAATTAATCCTGCATACACCCGAATAACAGGACTTACAAAAGAACAGGTTATTGGGCAGCCTGCTACTGCCGATATTTCTGAGGGTGAAAGTATGCATATGAAGGTCCTTCAAACAAGACGGGCAGTTCGCGGTGTTGCGATGAGGGTCGGACCTAATAAACGTGAGGTTATTGTAAACGTTGCTCCAATTATTGTTAAGGGGAAATTAAAGGGCAGTGTTGGAGTTATTCATGATATGTCGGAAATCAAATTACTTAATCGGGAGTTAAACCGAGCAAGACAAATCATTCGCACATTAGAAGCGAAATATACTTTTGAGGATATAATTGGCCAGTCAGAAGAAATGATGCTTGCTATTGAACAAGCTAAGCTTGGCGCCAAAACACCTGCTACTGTTTTGCTTAGAGGCGAATCAGGGACAGGCAAGGAGTTATTTGCACACGCTATACATAATGCTAGTGACCGGAAGTATAACAAGTTTGTTCGTGTGAATTGTGCTGCGATATCCGATTCCCTTTTAGAAAGCGAGTTATTTGGCTATGAGGAAGGAGCGTTTTCTGGTGCTAGGCAGGGTGGGAAGCGAGGGCTTTTTGAGGAGGCTAATAACGGCAGCATATTTTTAGATGAAATCGGTGAACTGTCGGCAAATACACAAGCGAAATTACTCAGGGTATTGCAGGAAAATGAGATCATTCGTGTTGGAGGCACAAAGCCGGTAAATATCAATGTTAGAATTATTGCTGCCACCAATGTAAACCTTGAAAAGGGAATTGCAAAAGGGACTTTTAGGGAAGACTTATACTATCGTTTGAATCGTATGCCGATCCAAATACCACCATTAAGAAAGCGGCGAGAAGAGATCCCTTTATTAAGTGAAAGGCTGATACAAAAAATTAATCGAGATTACGGGCGGAATGTCGAAGGGGTATCCCCATCTGCCATGCTGCATCTAATGGGATATGATTGGCCGGGAAACGTAAGAGAACTAGAAAATGTCCTAGGCAGGGCGATGATTTTTATGAGTAATTATGAGAATTTCATCAGTGTGGAGCATTTGCCTGAACTTAGGAATAAAAAAATGGATCGTGAAACTCCAATACCCTTAGCAAATGAAGATACATACCAAGAGAGAAGACTTTCGGATTTATTAGAAGAATATGAAGCCGAAATCATTCAGAATACATTAACTAGATTGAATGGAAACAAAACGTTGACTGCAAAGACACTTGGATTATCGGTTAGAAATCTTTATTATAAGCTTGATAAATACAAACTTGAAAAAAATAGCATGCAATAATTTGCGCACTTTGCAAATATTTGCAGTATAGTTAAGCTGGAGTGAAGCGGTTTCATTAAACAAACGGTTTGGCACGAATCTTGCATATTAACTTAACGGAACGTAGAGATAGGGGTTGATGAACACTTGTTGCTTGAATCACTCATAGACAAAGCAGCCCAACTTAACAATTATACTATTGCTGTTGCTGCTGCTGAGGATGAAGAAGTAATAGAAGCAGTATTAGAGGCGGTAGAGCGTCAACTCGCAAATTTTATTTTATATGGTGATAAAGAAAAAATTACCACCATGATAAAAGCGTATCGACTTGACTATACCAAGAGTAAAGACATTGAGATTGTTCAAGCTGACACAAAGGAAATGGCCGCAGAGCAAGCAGTGAAAGCTGTTTCTAGTAATAAAGCAACTGTTTTAATGAAGGGGAATATCCCTACCAATATTCTTTTAAAAGCGGTGTTAAATAAGGAATATGGCCTGCGGACGGGGAATGTTTTATCACATGTGGCAGTATTTGAGGTTCCTGAATATGACCGTTTTATCCTTGTAACCGATGCAGCGATGAATATTGCTCCAGATGTGGAACAAAAGGCACAAATAATAAAAAACTCAGTTGCAGTTGCTAGGTCAATCGGAATTGATGTTCCCAGAGTCGCACCGATCGCAGCGGTTGAAGTGGTTAATCCTGCTATGCAGGCAACGCTAGATGCAGCAGCTCTGACATCCATGAATCAAAGAGGACAAATTACTGGATGTATCGTAGATGGCCCGCTTGGTTTAGATAACGCGGTTTCCTTACTAGCTGCTGAACATAAGGGAATTATTAGTGAAGTTGCCGGTAAAGCGGATATATTGTTAGTGCCAACCATTGAGGTTGGAAATGTACTATATAAATCATTGATGTATTTTGCAAAAGCTAAAGTCGGGGCTGTAATAGCCGGGGCAAAGGCACCGATTGTATTAACGTCAAGGGCAGATACGGCAGAAAGTAAGCTATATTCCCTTGCACTGGCTGTATGTTCTGTAACCAAATAGATATTTATACTAGAGGAGGAATTTGTTATGGAAATTTTCAAGTACTTAGAAAAATATGATTACGAGCAGGTCGTTTTCTGCCAAGATAAACAATCTGGATTAAAAGCAATTATTGCTATACATGATACAACGTTAGGACCAGCATTAGGCGGTACACGTATGTGGACATATGAATCTGAAGAAGCAGCGATTGAAGATGCATTAAGATTAGCAAAAGGGATGACCTATAAGAATGCAGCGGCAGGCTTAAATCTCGGCGGCGGCAAGACAGTCATTATCGGTGATCCTAGAAAAGATAAATCTGAGGAGCTTTTCCGTGCTTTTGGCCGATATATTCAAGGTCTAAACGGCAGATATATAACAGCTGAAGACGTTGGTACAACTGTCGCGGACATGGACATGATTCATGAAGAAACTGACTACGTAACGGGCATTTCGCCAGCATTCGGTTCTTCAGGCAATCCTTCTCCGGTAACAGCTTATGGTGTTTATCGAGGAATGAAAGCAGCAGCAAAGGCAGCGTTTGGTTCAGATTCACTTGAAGGAAAAGTAGTTGCCGTTCAAGGTGTTGGAAATGTGGCGTATAATCTTTGCCGTCATCTACACGAAGAAGGCGCACAGTTAATCGTAACGGATATTAACAAGGAAGCAGTACAACGTGCCGTTGAAGAATTTGGTGCTCGTGCGGTAGAACCAAATGAAATTTACAGTGTTAATTGCGATATATATGCTCCGTGTGCTCTTGGTGCAACAATTAATGATGACACCATTCCTCAACTTAGGGCAAAAGTTATTGCTGGTGCCGCAAATAATCAGTTAAAAGATACTCGTCATGGAGATTTAATTCATGAAATGGGCATTGTATATGCGCCTGATTATGTGATTAATGCTGGCGGCGTAATTAATGTGGCTGACGAACTGTATGGATACAACCGCGACCGTGCACTGAAAAAAGTTGAAACCATTTATTCTAATATTGAAAAGGTAATTGAAATTTCTAAGCGTGATGGTATTCCAACATATGTGGCAGCCGATCGTATGGCAGAAGAACGAATTGAAAGAATGCGTAATTCTAGAAGCCAATTTTTGCAGAATGGACATCATATACTAAGTCGCAGATAAGAGAATAAAGAATTTCTTTTGCGTATTGAGCAAAGCGCTGAATGGAAATTCAGCGTCTTTGTTTAATGTAAGTTTGTATTAACCATATTGGAGGTAAAGACCTTGCCTGAAAATGTATATCGAATGCTCATCATCAACCCAGGCTCCACTTCTACTAAGATAGGAGTTTTCGATAATGACAGATCTATTTTAGAAAAAACCATTCGCCATGATAGTGAAATAATTAATTCATTTGCTAATATTATTGACCAATATGAATTTAGAAAAAATACCATTTTGGAAACATTGGATCATGAAGGAATCAATATTTCTAAATTGAATGCTGTTTGCGGACGAGGCGGCTTACTTCGTCCAATTGAAGGCGGTACATATGAAGTAAATGAAACGATGTTATCTGATTTACGTGCTGGCTATTCTGGTCAGCATGCATCCAATTTGGGCGGTATTATTGCCTATGAAATTGCATCTGGCCTTAATATTCCTTCCTTCATTGTGGATCCAGTTGTTGTCGATGAACTAGATGCAATTGCGAGAATATCCGGCTTTTCTCTTATTGAAAGAAAAAGTATTTTTCATGCATTAAACCAAAAGGCAGTCGCAAGAAGAGTGGCTAAAGAGTTAGGAAAAAAGTATACGGAATTAAATCTAATTGTCACCCATATGGGCGGTGGAATTACGGTTGGAGTTCACAAACAGGGAAAAGTAATTGATGTAAACAACGGTCTCCATGGTGACGGTCCTTTTAGTCCTGAAAGGGCAGGAACTGTACCAGCGGGGGATTTAGTGGCTCTTTGTTATTCTGGCCAATATTATCGTGACGAAGTGATGAAAAAGCTTGTGGGCCAAGGAGGACTAGTAGGGTATCTTGGTACAAATGATGCAGTTCAAGTTGAAAAGATGATACAAAATGGCGATGAAAAAGCCAAGATTGTCTATGATGCTATGGCCTATCAGGTTGCCAAGGAGATTGGTGCAGCCAGTGCTGTATTAACAGGAAAAGTAGACGCAATCGTTTTAACGGGAGGTCTTGCATACGGGAAAGGGTTTGTTAAAGCGATTACGGATCGGATTAACTGGATTGCAGACGTTATTGTACAGCCCGGGGAAAATGAACTACAAGCACTTGCTGAAGGTGCTTTGAGGGTTCTAAGAGGAGAAGAGGATGCAAAAGAATATCCCGGTACTTTTAAGACTGCAAAATTATAATTGGGGGGATAAAAATGGCACAAGAATATGACTTGGTTATACTTGGGGGCGGTACAGGCGGGTATGTTGCCGCGATTCGCGCTGCACAGCTGGGGCTTAAAACGGCAATAGTTGAAAAAGGAAAGCTTGGCGGAACCTGTCTTCATAAAGGATGTATTCCAAGTAAGGCATTACTTCGAAGTGCTGAAGTATACTCGACAACAAAGCATAGCGAGGACTTCGGGGTAGTTACAGGTGAAGTTTCGTTGGATTTTGGAAAGGTCCAAGAAAGAAAGAGTAAAATAATTGCGCAGCTTCATAAGGGTGTACAGCATTTAATGACCCAAGGAAAGATTGATGTATTTGAAGGGCTGGGAAGGATACTGGGACCTTCCATTTTTTCACCAATGCCAGGTACAATCTCAGTTGAAATGAATAGTGGTGAAGAAAATGAGATGCTTATACCAAAGAATGTAATTGTAGCAACTGGTTCACGTCCAAGAACACTTCCAGGTCTTGATATTGACGGCGAGTTAGTCATTACCTCTGATGAGGCTTTAGAACTTGATACGCTTCCTAATTCAATCATCATTGTTGGCGGCGGTGTAATCGGGATCGAATGGGCATCCATGCTCTCAGATTTCGGTGTAGAAGTAACGGTTATTGAGTACGCTGACCGCATTATCCCAACAGAGGATAAAGAAGTTTCGAGAGAAATGCAGCGCTTAATGAAGAAAAAAGGTATTAAAGTTGTAACCAGTGCGAAGGTTCTTCCCGAATCATTGATAAGAGATAATGGTGTTACCATTTCTGCAGAGGTTAAAGCGGGAGTTAAAGAATTTAAAGCAGAAAAACTTTTAGTTTCAGTAGGTCGGCAGGCAAATGTGGAAGGTATAGGTTTGGACAATACGGAAATTCAGATCGAAAAGGGATATATCTCCACCAATGAATATTATCAAACAAAAGAATCTCATATCTATGCAATTGGCGATGTTATCGGTGGACTCCAATTGGCTCATGTGGCTTCACATGAGGGGATGATCGCTGTAGAACATATTGCAGGAAAAGATCCATCATCCATGAACTACGATCTTGTTTCAAGGTGCATTTATAGTAATCCTGAGGTATCAAGTGTCGGGATTACCGAGGAACAGGCCAAGGAGAAAGGTCATAAAGTAAAAGTGGGCAAATTCTCTTTTAGAGCCATTGGAAAAGCCCTTGTTTACGGAGAATCTGATGGTTTTGTGAAGATAGTGGCTGATGAAGAGACCAATGATATTCTAGGGGTGCATATGATTGGTCCTCATGTAACGGATATGATATCTGAAGCGGGCTTGGCGATGGTATTAGATGCAACTCCTTGGGAAATCGGTCACACAATCCATCCACATCCTACCCTATCAGAAGCGATTGGTGAGGCAGCACTTGCAGTTGATGGAAAGGCCATCCATTCATAGGAATTTGTCATTTGGGATGCGAACAACGGGAGGTAAATAATATGATTGAAAATCGTCACCATGTATTAGGATTAAGTGATGAAATGGTACTTAAAATGTATGAAACAATGCTATTAGCTCGCAGAATTGATGAGCGGATGTGGCTTTTAAATCGAGCTGGCAAAATCCCATTTGTTATCTCGTGTCAAGGTCAAGAAGCTGCCCAAGTTGGAGCTGCCTTTGCGCTTGATCAGGATAAAGATTATGTTTTGCCTTACTACAGAGATATGGGTGTTGTGTTAACCTTCGGCATGACTCCTACAGAATTAATGCTTTCTGGATTTGCTAAGGCTGAAGATCCAAACTCAGGCGGAAGACAGATGCCTGGTCACTTTGGTCAGAAGAAGAATCGCATTGTTACGGGTTCATCTCCGGTTACAACCCAGGTCCCACATGCGGTTGGGGTAGCCCTTGCTGGGAAAATGGAAAGAAAAGACTTAGTTACCTTTGTAACATTCGGTGAAGGTTCTTCTAACCAAGGGGATTTTCATGAAGGTGCAAACTTTGCAGGTGTTCATAAGCTGCCCGTTATTTTCATGTGTGAAAATAATAAGTATGCCATTTCTGTTCCCATTGAAAAACAATTGGCCTGTGAAAAGGTTTCAGATCGTGCAATTGGTTATGGAATGCCAGGATTCACCGTTGATGGAAATGATCCACTAGAAGTGTATAAGGTTGTGAAGGAAGCAGCAGACCGCGGGCGCCGCGGTGAGGGACCTTCGTTAATCGAGACCATTTCGTATCGCTTGACACCTCACTCATCTGATGATGATGACCGATCATACCGAGCTCCTGATGAAGTGGCAAAGGCAAAAACAAAAGACCCGATTATTACATTTGGAGCTTATTTAAAAGAAACAGGTGTACTAAATGATGTGTTGGAAAAAGAAATAAATGACCGCGTAATGAAGCAAGTGAATGAAGCCACTGATTATGCTGAAAATGCACCGTATGCAGCAGCTGAAGAAGCGCTGAAATACGTATATGCGGACGAGTAAGAGGGGGATGTAACATGGCTGTAATTTCTTATATTGATGCGGTTACAATGGCTATTCGTGAAGAAATGGAAAGAGACTCAAAAGTATTTGTTCTAGGTGAAGATGTTGGTGTTAAGGGCGGTGTTTTTAAAGCTACGCAAGGGCTTTATGAACAATTTGGTGAAGAACGTGTCATCGATACTCCACTTGCCGAATCTGCCATTGCAGGGGTTGGAATTGGTGCAGCAATGTATGGAATGCGTCCGATTGCAGAGATGCAGTTTGCCGATTTTATCATGCCAGCAGTAAACCAAATTATTTCTGAGGCTGCTAAAATACGTTATCGCTCTAATAACGACTGGAACTGTCCAATTGTTATCCGTGCTCCTTACGGCGGAGGGGTTCACGGGGCACTCTATCATTCTCAATCGGTTGAAGCAGTATTTGCGAATCAGCCTGGATTGAAAATTGTAATGCCTTCTACGCCATATGACGTTAAGGGACTTTTAAAAGCCGCGATTCGTGACAACGACCCTGTGCTTTTCTTTGAACATAAACGTGCTTATCGTTTAATTAAAGGAGAAGTTCCAACAGAAGATTATACATTGCCAATCGGCAAAGCCGACGTAAAGCGTGAAGGTGAAGACATTACTGTTATTACTTACGGTCTATGTGTTCATTTTGCCCTTCAAGCAGCGGAAAAATTAGCCCGAGATGGTATTTCAGCACATATTTTAGATTTAAGAACGGTGTATCCTTTGGATAAGGAAGCGATTATTGAGGCGGCATCAAAAACAGGCAAAGTATTGCTCGTTACAGAAGATAATAAAGAAGGCAGTATCATGAGTGAAGTATCTGCTATCATTGCAGAACACTGCCTATTTGAATTAGATGCTCCAATTAAGCGTCTTGCTGGACCGGATGTTCCGGCAATGCCTTATGCACCAACGATGGAGAAGTACTTTATGGTCAACCCAGATAAAGTGGAAAAAGCAATGCGCGAATTGGCAGAATACTAATAGGAGGTTGGAATCTTGGTTATCGAACAAATTAAAATGCCTCAATTAGGGGAGAGTGTAACCGAAGGAACAATCTCAAAGTGGCTTGTTTCTGTCGGTGATAAAGTGAATAAATATGATCCGCTGGCTGAAGTAATGACAGATAAAGTAAATGCGGAAGTTCCATCTTCCTACTCTGGAACAATAAAGGAACTAGTTGCCGAAGATGGAGAGACTCTTGCAGTCGGTGAAATCATTTGTACCATTGAAATAGAAGGAAGTACAACTGAAGGTAAAGTCAACGAAACTACAGCAGTAGCAGCAGAACCAGCTGCTGTTTCTCAAACAGAGCAATCTAATAAAGCCCGTTATTCTCCAGCTGTTTTAAAGATTTCTCAAGAACACGGAATTGACTTAACACAGGTGGCAGGGACGGGAGCCGGCGGACGAATTACCAGAAAAGATTTGTTGAAATTGATAGAATCTGGCAATATCCCAGCAAGTAGTACAAAGACGGAAGTGCAAAAGCAGCCTGAAATCTTCCAATCTTTATCAGCGGAAGAATCAGGTTCAACTGTACCTGTTCCAAAACCAGCCGTACAAGCAGCGGCGCCTACTATTCCTCTAGGAGTTGGTGATATCGAGATACCTGTTACCGGTATTCGAAAAGCAATAGCAGCGAATATGCTTCGCAGCAAGCACGAAGCTCCGCATGCATGGACGATGATAGAAGTTGATGCAACCAATCTAGTTGAGTACCGTAATTCCATAAAGGATGAATTCAAAACAAAAGAAGGATTTAATTTAACCTTCTTTGCATTTTTCGTCAAAGCGGTAGCACAGGCATTAAAGGAGTTTCCACAAATCAATTCAATGTGGGCAGGAGATAAAATCATTCAAAAGAAAGACATCAATATCTCGATTGCAGTCGCAACGGATGATGCCTTATATGTACCAGTCATTAAACAGGCTGATGAGAAAACCATAAAGGGGATCGCTCGTGAGATTTCAGAGCTGGCTGTAAAAGTAAGAACAGGTAAATTACGCTCCGAGGATATGCAGGGTGGAACATTTACTGTTAATAATACAGGATCCTTTGGTTCTGTTCAGTCAATGGGTATCATCAACTATCCACAAGCTGCCATTCTTCAAGTCGAGTCAATTGTCAAGCGTCCTGTAGTCATGAACAATGGGATGATAGCTGTTAGGGATATGGTTAATCTTTGCATGTCGCTTGACCATAGAGTATTAGATGGGCTTGTATGCGGTCGTTTCTTACAGCGTGTAAAAGAAATCCTAGAAAATACATCAAAATCAACTACATCCATTTATTAACTTGCTCAGATAACTGCTGCCAATTCGGCAGCGGTTATTTTTGTTTGCCTGAAAGCTAAATCTATCCTAAAATAGAAAGTAATAGAATTTGTGTGAAAATTATGTTTTTTAAACTTTGAGTCAGGGGGTAGCGTATGAGTTTGGAAGAGTTAAAAAATCAAAGCTTTTCTTCCTTAGCCCAAGAGGATTGGATTGAAAAGGCTGAGTCCACTTTAAAAGGGAAAACCATTGAAGTGCTAAAAAGTAATACATATGAAAATATTACTTTGAAACCGCTTTATTTAAGTCAAGATGAGCAATCCGTACCTAATTATCCGGGGGGTTCAGATTTTAGAAGAGGTATTTATCCCCTAGGATATGTAACGAATAATTGGAGGTTGGCACAGAAAATTTCTGCTAACACGCCAGTTGAACTCAAGGAAAAACTAATCAATGCACTTGAAAAAGGGCAGACTGCTTTATCATTTGAAGTGACTGAAGATTTATTAGCTGATCAAGAAATACTTCAAATACTATTAGGCAGCTTACCTGAAAAATATCCCTTTGCTCTTAATGCAAAACATTTACAAACACCAATTTTAAAAGAATTAATTAGGATGACTGAGGAACAGGACTATAGCAATAAAGTAACAGGTTATATCGCTAGTGACCCTATTTCAATGTTTGTTGAAGAAGGCACAATTTCCAAAGAATTTCTTGCCAGTTGGACTGAGGAAATAAGCTTAGTCCATAAAAAAATTCCTGCCTTGCGTACCGTTCTAATAGATACATCGATCTATCACCAGGGTGGAGCAAATGCAGTTCAGGAATTAGGGGTTGCAGCGGCAGCAGGAGTGTTTTATCTTCAGCAGTTAAGCGAAAGTGATCTGTCACTAGAGGACATTCTATCAAATATGGTCTTTAACTTTTCAATAGGCAGCCATTATTTTATGGAATTGGCAAAACTTCGAGCAGCACGCATCCTTTGGAATAAAATAACCGAGGCATATGGTGCGGAGGGAACTGATCGCGGGATGATTATCGCTGCTGAAACATCTACCTTTACAAAAACTGTTTATGACCCGTATGTTAATATCCTAAGAGCTGGCAATGAAGCATTTGCTGCTGTAATAGGGGGGGTTCAATACTTACATGTAACTCCTTTTGATCAATTTACTGGCGCTTCTCAGTTAGGTGAGAGAATTGCCCGTAACACCCAGAACATCTTACAGTCAGAAGCATATTTGCAAAAGGTCGTCGACCCGGCAGGTGGTTCCTGGTATATTGAGTCCTTAACTTCTGAACTAGCTGAAAAAGCATGGGATTTCTTCAAGAAGATAGAAGCAAATGGAGGTATTCTCGAAGTTTTAAAAACAGGTTCATTACAAAATGAAATCGAGGCAGTTAATGAAATTCGTAAACAGGATATCTTTATTAGAAAACAAAGTATTATTGGTTCCAATGTTTACGCCAATTTAGATGAAGTTGTTGCAGCACCTAAAATTGAAACCACAAATCAATGCGTTAATAGCGAAGGTGCGATCGTCAAAATTACAAAAATCGAGAAAACAAGATTGTCTGAACCCTATGAAAAATTAAGAAATATGAGTAAAAAGATGGAGGAAAAACTTGGGTCTAAACCGCAGGTAGGGATTATTTGTTTAGGAGAACTTAAGCAATATAAACCGAGGCTTGATTTCATGAGAGGCTTTCTCTCGGCTGGCGGTATAAAAGCAGTTGAGAGCGGACCAACCTCATCATATGAAATGGCAGAACAATTTATTGTAAATGCAGAGACAAAATACTTTTGTCTATGTGGGAGCAATGAACAATACGAAACAATCGGACATGATTTTCTGACATCACTTCATTCCGCTTTTCCTGATCGAACCTTTTATTTGGCTGGATTGCCAGAAAAAGATCACCAGACACAATGGAAAAATGAAGGGATTTCTCAGTTTATCCATGTAAAGAGTAACTGTTATGAAATCCTATCTATTATCCTTAAGGAAATGGAGGTGGCGGCAAATGAAGTTACAAAAGCCTGATTTTCAAAGCATTGCATTATTTAATAATGAGGAATTCATGACAAAGGAACAGTGGCAGGAAAAAGCTGAACATGAGATTAATAGCTCGATTGATGATTTACTATTTGAAACCAACGAGCAAATAAAGTTGAAACCGCTTTATACAAAGGATGACCGTGAAGGTATAGAACATTTAAATGATTTGCCGGGTTTACCTCCATACACACGTGGACCTTATCCTACCATGTATGTAAATCGTCCATGGACGGTAAGACAATATGCTGGATTTTCAACCGCTGAGGAAAGTAACGCTTTTTACCGTCGAAACTTAGCGATGGGCCAAAAAGGATTATCGGTTGCATTCGATTTGGCTACACATAGAGGGTATGACTCTGACCATCCGCGTGTCGTTGGTGATGTCGGTAAAGCGGGAGTTGCCATTGATTCAGTTCTTGATATGAAGACTCTTTTTGATGGAATTCCATTAGATCAGATGTCGGTATCTATGACTATGAATGGAGCTGTTTTGCCGATATTGGCCTTTTTCATCGTCACGGCTGAAGAACAGGGTGTCAGTCAGGAAAAGCTGTCTGGGACGATTCAAAATGATATTTTAAAAGAATATATGGTTCGTAATACCTATATTTATCCACCTGAAATGTCGATGAAAATTATTGCGGATATTTTTGAATACACTTCAAAATACATGCCGAAGTTTAACAGTATAAGTATCTCAGGTTATCATATGCAAGAGGCTGGAGCACCTGCTGATCTAGAACTAGCTTACACACTTGCAGATGGATTAGAGTACGTAAGGACTGGGCTGAAGGCAGGAATTGATATCGATAAATTTGCACCGCGATTATCATTTTTTTGGGCAATTGGAATGAATTATTTTATGGAAGTAGCCAAAATGCGGGCTGCACGCCTGATTTGGGCAAAAATGATGAAATCGTTTGAACCAAAAAATGAAAAATCAATGGCATTAAGGACTCATTCGCAAACTTCAGGCTGGAGTTTAACGGAGCAAGACCCTTTTAATAATGTGATTCGAACGTTACTAGAAGCCCATGCTGCTGCAATGGGACACACGCAGTCACTACACACGAATGCATTAGATGAGGCCATTGCACTGCCGACAGACTTCTCTGCTAGAATTGCGCGAAATACGCAGTTGTTTTTACAAGAAGAAACGGGTATTACGAACGTCATTGATCCATGGGCAGGATCCTATTATGTAGAAAAGCTGACAGAAGAGTTAGTAGAAAGAGCTTGGACACATATTGAGGAAATAGAAAAGCTTGGTGGAATGGCTAAAGCAATTGAAACAGGTCTTCCAAAGATGAGAATTGAAGAAGCTGCTGCAAGGAGGCAGGCTCAGATTGATTCTGGTAAAGAAACGATTATTGGTGTCAACCGCTACCGTCTTGAAAAGGAGGAAGCAATTGATATCTTGGATATTGATAATACCGCAGTCCGGTTAAAACAAATTGAAAAGTTAAATAGTTTAAAAGCAGCACGAAATGAGGAAAAAGTAGAAAGTGCACTAATGGCAATGACCAAAGCTGCTGAAACGGGCGAAAGCAATCTGTTAGAACTCGCTGTCCAAGCGGCACGGGTCCGAGCTACATTAGGTGAAATATCGGATGCAATTGAAAAAGTTGCCAGCAGGCATAAAGCAGTTATTCGCTCGATTAGTGGGGTATATAGCACATCTTTTTCAAATGAAGAGGAAATCCTTGAAGTGAAAAAGATGACAGATGAATTCCTTGAAAATGAAGGCAGAAGACCGCGAATTCTTGTTGCTAAGATGGGACAGGATGGTCATGACAGAGGAGCAAAGGTAATTGCAACAGCTTTTGCAGACCTAGGATTTGATGTTGATATCGGTCCATTATTTCAAACTCCTGAAGAAACGGCGATGCAGGCGGTGGAAAACGATGTCCATGTAATTGGAATGAGTTCGCTTGCTGCTGGCCATAAAACATTACTCCCGCAACTCATTAAAGAATTAAAGATACTTGGCCGAGAAGATATTTTAGTTGTTGCGGGCGGGGTAATACCCGCACAAGATTATCAGTTTTTATACGACCATGGTGCAGCGGCTATATTT
Source organism: Neobacillus sp. (assembly GCA_040797665.1). Lineage (GTDB taxonomy): Bacteria > Bacillota > Bacilli > Bacillales > Cytobacillaceae > Neobacillus. The sequence continues at coordinate 204,881 of JBFNER010000001.1, forward strand.
GGGCCGGGTACGATTATTCCGGTTGCTGCTCAAAAGGTAATTAAGGAAATATATAAACAACTAGGGTACGAGGAAGTGGCAAATTAAATGGTTACGGATCTGAAACCGGAATGGAACGACCCAAATGAACCAGACAAATTCTCAAGTGTAATCAGAAAAGGGCAGGAACAGGATGGCCAGGCTGCTTTCACCGAAAAAAACATCCGGTTTCAAAAACGTAAGTCAAATGAGCCTTCTGTAGAAGAATTATTCAATGGGGTGATGTCAGGGAATAGAGGCCAGCTTGCCCGTGCCATCACACTGATTGAAAGCAATGCCGAGCAGCATTTTCATAAGGCACAGGAGCTTTTGAAGAAGCTCCTGCCCCATAGTGGAAATTCAATTCGGATTGGCATAACCGGAGTACCTGGTGCTGGGAAAAGTACATTTATTGAAGCATTTGGTACCTATCTCTGTTCTCTGAATCTTCGGGTTGCTGTACTCGCAATCGACCCTAGTTCAAGCATAAGCGGCGGCAGTATACTTGGTGATAAAACGCGGATGGAGCAATTATCGAGAAATCCTAGTGCATTTATCAGGCCCTCTCCAACTGCCGGAAAGCTAGGTGGAGTTCATCGGAAAACGAGGGAATCGATGCTAATCTGTGAAGCTGCGGGTTTTGATGTGATCTTAATCGAAACGGTTGGAGTAGGACAAAGTGAAGTAATCATCCGGGATATGGTTGATTTTTTTATGCTTTTAGTCTTAACTGGAGCTGGCGATGAACTTCAAGGGATGAAGAAGGGGATTATGGAGCTGGCTGATGCAATTCTAGTTCATAAAGCAGATGGTGCTAATAAATCAAAAGCAGAGCAGACGAAACAAGAATATAATCGAATTCTTCACTTTCTTCAGCCAGCTACAAAAGGCTGGCAGTCGAAAGCATATACTTGTTCTTCATTAACAATGGAGGGTATTGAAGAGGTTTGGGATGTTGTTAAGCATTTTGATGCTAAAGGTAAAGAATCAGGTGTGTTAGACGAACGAAGGAAAGGGCAGCAGAGAGATTGGATTTATTCGCTGATTACTGACCAATTACACTATAGTTTTTTTCATCATCCTACTGTAAAAAGGATGCTGCCCCAGTTCGAGAATGAAGTAATGGCAGGAGAAAAAACTGCTGCATCTGCAGTTGAAATCTTGTTTCAGGCGTTCTTATCTGGGCAAAAATAACAGCTGTCGATTGGGCAGCTGTTTCTAATGTCACAAACCTTTCTTTATTTATTTGATATATCTATATTTTTACTGTTATCATGTAGTATATAGACATAAGTAGGAGTGATTGTTATGAGCATGGATTTCAACTTTTTTATGAATGATGTAGTAAAACAGGCGCGACAAGAAATCGTAGCGGCTGGTTACCAAGAATTAAAATCACCGGAAGAGGTTGAACAAGCCCTTGAACAAAAGGGAACTACCTTGGTTATGATTAATTCTGTGTGCGGCTGTGCAGGCGGAATTGCACGTCCAGCGGCAGCGCATGCTCTTCATTATGATAAGCGCCCTGACCATCTGGTGACCGTATTTGCTGGACAAGATAAAGAGGCGACAGAAAAAGCAAGAAGTTATTTTACTGGGTACCCGCCTTCCTCACCTTCGTTTGCACTTCTGAAAGACGGTGAAATTATTTCAATGGTCGAGCGTCATCAAATTGAAGGCTACGATCCAGCAACCGTTGTAGCGAGGCTGCAAAAGGAATTTGAAGAACATTGTGAAGAATTATAACATCTAATTCAAAAGCTAATCTCCAACCATTGGGGATTAGCTTTTTTGCTGCAAGATTAGTTGCAAAAATGGTTCTAAAAGGGATAAGCTAAGGATGGTCTAGTTGGATCATCAATCTACTTAGGAGATACATATGAAATTTACAATTGGATATAGAACAATTAAAACGGCCTTAGGTACGGCTATATCAATTTTAATCGCACAGCAATTTGGTTTAGATAATTTTGCATCCGCGGGTATACTGACCATCCTTTGTATACAGGTCACAAAAAGACGCTCATTGCGAACGGCGTGGGATCGATTTTTAGCGTGTGTGTTAGTTATGCCCTTTTCAGCCCTTTTTTTCGAAGGAATAGCTTATCATCCACTTGTCATCGGTGTCTTGTTGTTTTTCTTTATACCAACCATAGTTATGCTGCAGGCACCAGATGGAGTGGTGACCAGCAGTGTCATCATATTACATATATACTTAGCTGGGCACATCTCCACCAATCTGATTTTAAATGAGCTTGGGGTGATTGTAATTGGGATTGGTGTGGCCCTGTTGATGAATCTTTATATGCCAAGTGTTGATAAAAAGCTGCAGCAATATCAGCATGAGGTTGAGGAAAACTTTAGGATTATTTTTTGCGAGATGGTAGGTTATTTACGGAATGGTGACCGTTACTGGTCTGGAAGTGAAATTACCGAAACCGCAAGGCTGCTTGAAGCCGCAAAGACCTTAGCGATAAAAGACGTTGAGAATCATTTTTTAAGAGATGAGAACATGTACTTTCACTATTTTAGAATGAGAGAAAAGCAATTCGAGATTATCGAGCGGATATTGCCGATTGTTACCTCCATAACCCAAACGGTTACACAAGGAAAAATGATTGCTGATTTTCTCGAAGAACTGTCTGAAAATATTAAATTAGCTAATACAGCAAATGTTTATATTGGAAAGCTAAACGAATTGAATAAGGAATTTGAAGAAATGGAGCTTCCTAAAACACGAGAGGAGTTTGAAGTTAGAGCTGCGCTTTTCCAATTAGTCAACGAGATGAATAGGTATCTTGAGATCAAAAGTTCTTTTCATACATCTAAAGTGAATGAACAAATAAAAACCGTAGCAAACTAAGGTAAAAAAGGCAGGTGGACTCTATATGATTAAACTGCTGACCTTGTTTGCTTTATTTATTTCTCCAATTTGGCCGTTAGGACCTAATCCGCTGCCTGGCGACCCTTTTGTGATAGTTAATAAAACATCCAATGAACTAGCATTCGTTGATGATAACAGAATTCAAACTGTTGTTAGTATTGGTACTGGCAAAACACAAGAATTAACACCAGAAGGACTGTTTACGATTACAGTAAAGGCAGAAGACCCGTATTATCGACGGAAAGATATACCTGGCGGAGATCCAAATAACCCGCTCGGTGCGAGATGGATTGGTTTTGATGCAAAAGGAACTGATGGGAGAATATACGGAATCCATGGAACGAACCAGCCTTCCACCATCGGTCAATATGTATCGCAGGGATGTATACGTACGCAAAACGAGGTAATTACCTCACTTTATCCTTTAATACCAATAGGTACAAAGCTTTTGATCACTTCCTCCAAAAAGCCATTTGAAATATTAGCAAAAGAATACGGAGCCATAAAATAAAACGAATAAAAGGGACTGTTCATCATAGAACAGTCCCTATTTGTATATTGTATTATGATACAAATTGAGCAATTCCAATTAGCAGTGTTGAGGCCAACATGGCGAATAGCATTAAATAGACAATGATCTTTCTTGTTCTTTTCTTAGACAAGGTGGGTTCCCCCTTTAGATTAAATACTTTATTTCTATTTTACAGGGAAAAGCCCATGGGAACAATGGTACAACATCTCAATTTGGGAAGGAATTATGAATTTTTTAGCGAATAAGGTAATTGTCGAACTAATTAAAAATTTTTGAAATTGAGGGGTAATGATGATTAAAAAGGTAGATCATATCGGAATTGCTGTGCGATCGCTGGATGAAGCGCTTCCTTTCTACACAGAGGTATTGAGATTGCCTTTGTTAGGGATTGAACTGGTAGATAGTCAAAAGGTGAGAGTTGCCTTTCTTAAAGCGGGTGAAACAAAACTAGAACTGTTAGAACCTATTTCAGAGGAAAGTACGATTGCAGGATTTATTGAAAAACGTGGTGAGGGGATACACCATGTTGCTCTAGGGGTCGAGTCAATTGAAGAGCGTATAATGGATATGAACAAAAACGGAATCAAAATGATTGACGAACAACCTAGGCTTGGAGCTGGAGGGGCACATATTGCTTTTATGCATCCTAAATCAACAAAGGGTGTTTTATATGAATTATGTGAAAAGAAGGGGATGGAAACAGAATGATCGATATCTATGAAAAAATTAATGAGTTATACGATAAGCGCCGTGAGGTAGAACTTGGCGGCGGTGATAAGAGAATTGAGAAACAGCATGAAAAGGGAAAGCTGACAGCCCGAGAAAGAATTGAAATTTTAGTAGACAAGGGGTCATTTGTTGAGTTAAGTCCTTTCATTGAGCATAGAACAAATGATTTTGGTCTTGATGAGCAGAAAGGACCTGGTGACGGTGTTGTTACAGGCTATGGTAAAGTAAACGGGCGTCCTATTTACCTTTTTTCACAGGACTTTACCGTTTTTGGAGGAGCCTTAGGGGAGATGCATGCAAAGAAAATAGCCAATGTAATGGATATGGCAGCCAAAAATGGTACCCCATTTGTTGGTTTAAATGATTCAGGTGGTGCGCGGATTCAAGAGGGTGTTGTGTCGCTTGATGGCTATGGGCATATCTTTTACCGAAATGCTATTTATTCTGGAGTCATACCACAAATTTCCGTTATTATGGGCCCGTGTGCAGGCGGAGCGGTGTATTCTCCAGCAATAACAGATTTTGTATTTATGGTAGAAAAAACAAGTCAGATGTTTATTACTGGTCCTAAAGTAATTGAAACTGTAACAGGTGAGAAAATTTCTGCCGAGGATCTTGGTGGAGCAAATGTTCATAATAGCATAAGTGGAAACGCCCATTTTCATGCTAAATCAGAAGAAGAAGTCTTAGAGGATGTCCGGCGTCTTCTTAGCTATCTGCCGCAAAACAATGAGGAAAAGCCGCCTAGACTTGAGTGTGAAAATGAAAACGATTACCGCCCAGATTTAACGGATGTAATTCCTTTTGACGCGCTAAGGCCTTATGACGTGCGCAGAGTCATTGAACAAGTAGCAGATGCCGACTCATTCATGGAAATCCAAAAAGACTTTGCAAAGAATATTGTTGTGGGCTTTGCTAGAATTAAGGGAGAAACCGTTGGTCTTGTATGCAATCAGCCAAAGGTAATGGCTGGAGGACTTGATATCAACTCCTCGGATAAGGCTGCTAGATTTATTCGTACCTGTGATTCTTTCAACATCCCGATTATTACATTTGAAGATGTAACAGGCTTCTTCCCTGGGGTTAAACAGGAGCATGGTGGAATTATCCGACATGGAGCTAAGATTTTGTATGCATATTCAGAGGCAACAGTGCCTAAGCTGACTGTTATTCTTAGAAAGGCTTATGGAGGGGCATATGTTGCATTAAATAGTAAATCAATTGGTGCTGATTTAGTCTTTGCATGGCCTAATGCTGAAATTGCAGTGATGGGACCCCAAGGGGCGGCCAATATTATTTTTGCAAAAGAAATTCAAAATAGTGATAATCCAGAGCAGGTCAGGCAGCAGAAAATTGAGGAGTATCGGGAGAAATTTGCTAATCCATATGTTGCAGCCAGCAGGGGAATGGTTGATGATGTTATTGATCCGCGTGAAACTAGAATTAAGATTATTCAGGCACTTGAGATGCTTCGCAATAAAAAAGAATCTAGACCATATAAAAAACACGGAAATATTCCGCTTTAAAGAAGTTAAGTCTTTCATTTGATGAGAGATTTCTGAAGGGGTATACTGAAACTGATACGTAACAGTGAGTATACATAATTGGAGGGTTTTCACAGAATGGTTAATCATGAGCGTCTTTTAAACGAGTTTTTAGAGCTTGTTCAAATTGATTCCGAAACAAAATATGAAACAGAAATCGCGAAGGTGTTAAAGCAAAAGTTTACTGAATTAGGTGTAGAGGTTTTTGAAGATGATACTACAGCGGTAACAGGACATGGAGCTGGAAATTTAATCTGTACCCTCGCTGCCACTAAAGAGGGAGTGGATCCGATTTACTTCACCTCACACATGGATACAGTTGTACCTGCAAAGGGTGTTAAGCCTTCCATTCAAGATGGTTACGTCGTTACAGATGGCACAACGATCTTAGGAGCAGATGACAAAGCTGGTTTAGCCGTAATGCTAGAGGTGGTTCGTGTATTAAAGGAACAAAATATTGCCCACGGCATGATTCAATTTATCATTACGGTTGGAGAAGAATCTGGCCTAGTTGGTGCTAAAGCACTTGATTCCTCTTTATTGAAAGCGAAATATGGTTATGCATTAGACAGCGATGGTTTAGTTGGAAATGTAGTGGTTGCTGCACCTACTCAAGCAAAAGTGAAAGCAGTCATTTATGGGAAAACTGCGCATGCAGGGGTTGCTCCAGAAAAAGGAGTCTCTGCGATAACGATTGCTGCTAAATCTATTGCAAGAATGCCTTTGGGTCGTATTGATTTTGAAACAACAGCTAATATCGGGCGATTCGAGGGCGGAACACAAACAAACATCGTTTGCGACCGTGTCGATATCCTAGCAGAGGCACGTTCATTGATTCCGGAGAAAATGCAAACTCAGGTTGGTAAAATGAAGGATGCCTTTGAAACCGTTGCTTCGGAAATGGGCGGAAGAGCAGAAGTAGAGATTGAAGTCATGTACCCAGGCTTTAAATTTGGCGAAGGTGACCAAGTGGTTGAAATTGCACGGAAAGCGGCTGCAGCGATTGGCCGAAGCTGTGAATTACAGCATAGCGGAGGGGGCAGTGATGCTAATGTAATTGCTGGCTTTAACATTCCAACGGTAAACCTTGCAGTAGGCTATGAGGAAATTCATACAACAAATGAGCGTATGCCAATTGAAGAGTTAAACAAGCTGGCAGAAATGACCTTAGCCATTATTGATGTAGTGACAAATCAATAGCAATATTTCACGGGGGAGCTATCGGCTCTCCTTTTTGTTATAATATAATTATATTCACCCAAGGAAGTGACCTCTCATGCAGGAGATGTACCCAAGAAAGGGCAGAGTCATTTTACATGTTGATATGAACAGCTTTTACGCCTCAGTCGAGATGGCTTATGACTCATCACTTAAAGGAAAGCCTCTTGCCATCGCTGGAAATGTGGAGGAGAGACGGGGAATTATTATTACCTGCAGCTATGAGGCGAGGAGATTTGGTGTTAAAACAACCATGCCATTATGGGAGGCAAAAAAGCTTTGCCCACAGTTAATTGTTAAAAAGCCTACTTTTGATCGTTACCGAGCGGCATCGATTGGTATGTTTGAAATCCTTAGAAACTATACCGAATTAGTGGAGCCTGTTTCGATTGATGAGGGCTATATCGATATTACAGAATCGTACCAGCTAGGCAGTCCAATCGAAATCGCCCAAAGTATTCAAAAAAGAATCTTTGAACAGTTAGATTTGCCGTGCAGTATCGGAATTGCACCGAATAAATTCTTGGCTAAAACCGCATCAGATATGAAAAAACCAATGGGTATTACAATTCTTCGAAAGCGTGATATTCAAGCCGTATTGTGGCCGTTAAATACAAATGAAATGCATGGGGTTGGAAAAAAGACAGCTGAAAAGCTTACAACAATCGGCATTCACACTATTGGCGATCTAGCTAAAGGCAATGAGATTCAACTCAAATCATTGCTAGGCATTAATGGGATCAGGATAAAGGAAAGAGCTAATGGGATTGACAACCGCCCCGTAGACCCCGAGTCTGTTTCAGAATTTAAAAGTATTGGTAATTCAACTACATTACCCAAAGATACAGGCAATCAACAAGAACTTTCTCGTGTTTTGGATTCATTAGCAGAGACAGTTTCTGTAAGGCTGAAACGAAAAAATGTACTTGCATCAACGCTAGGTATTACCGTTCGCTTCAAAGATAGAAAAACTATTACCCGCAGTAAAAAACTAGCTAATCCAATTAATCATAAAGAAGAGGTAGCCGCACAGGCAAAGCAGCTATTTTTAAAGCATTGGAATGGAGATGCTGTCCGTTTGTTAGGAATAACGGGCTACGACCTTGTAGAAGAGGAATTGGCATTTAAGCAGCTTGACATATTTTCGTTTGAAAAAGATGCAAAGAAAGAACCACTTCTTAACACCCTTTCCACATTACGTGAAAAGTATGGGAAGAGCATTATTGATCACGCTGGTTCGCGTAAATTTGGTGCTGCTGACAATGTTGGGACAGGAACGAGCTTTAACAAAGATTTTTTACGCTCCTTTCCACAGAAAAATGAAGAGTAAAAAGCTCCGCTTCTATTAAAGAAATGCGGAGCTTTTACTATTTTATTTACTTACAAACATCTACCTCTAAATCAGTAACTGGCCACCAGAAGAAACCATCCTTCTCGAGCAATTCTTCTGCAGCTCTTGGACCCATGGAGCCCGATGGGTAATTTGGGAAGCTCTCAGACTTCGTTTTCTCCCAAACCTCCGAAATTTTATCCACGAATGCCCAGGAATAGGCGACTTCATCCCAATGGGTAAAGTTAGTTGCATCACCGCGCATGCAATCGTAAAGCAGCTTTTCATATCCTTCAGGAGTGTTCATTGCATGTATTCCTGTATTAGCAAAGCTTAGTTTTACCTCTTGCGCATCAAGGTGACCTCCTGCCTTTTTCGCGTTTAGATGAAGAGTGATTCCTTCTTCTGGCTGGACATGAATCACAAGGAGGTTTGGATTTAACATTTTTTCTGGCTGATAGTATAGATTCATTGGAATATCCTTAAATTGAACAACAATCTTTGTAGACTTCGTTGTCATTCTTTTACCTGTACGGATATAAAACGGTACACCTGCCCAGCGGAAATTATCAATCATTAGCTTTCCTGCTACGAAGGTCTCCGTATTAGACTCCTTGTCTACCATTGTTTCTGCACGGTATTCTGGCACCTCTAAATCTTCAACCAAGCCAGCCCCATATTGGCCGCGAATGAAATAATCATTTACTTCATCATGACTAATGTTTCTTAATGAACGAAATACACGGACCTTTTCTGAACGAACCTCATCGGTTGTTAAATTAATAGGTGGTTCCATCGCTAGTAATGCAACCATTTGCATCATATGGTTTTGTACCATATCTCGTAAGGCCCCGCTTGTTTCGTAATAACGTCCTCGTTCTTCAACGCCAAGAACTTCACTAGAAGTAATTTGGATATTGGAGATATAACGATTATTCCACAGCGGTTCAAAAATGGCATTTGCAAAACGAATTACTTCAATGTTGCGAACCATTTCTTTCCCTAAATAGTGATCAATTCGGTAAACTTCTTCTTCAGTAAAAGCTGTGCGAATTTGTTGATTTAACTCTTCTGCCGATGCAAGATTATGACCGAATGGCTTTTCGATTACAAGGCGTTTATAGCCTGTTACATCTGTGAGTCCGTCTGATTTTAAATGCAAGGCAATAGGTCCGAAGAATTCAGGTGCCATTGCCAGATAAAAAATTCGGTTCCCTTCAAGTTCATACTTCGCATCGATCTGATTTGCCATGTTCTTTAATGAAACATATGAACTTGAATCTGCTACATCATGTGAATGATAATAGAAATGAGAAATAAACTCATCGATATTTTCCTTATCACCCAAAGCAGTCAAAACAGAGTCCTTAACGGAATTTTGGAATCCAGCTTCCGTTAGTGACCTGCGGGCAACTCCGATGACGGCAAATTTGTCTAGCTTACCTCGTTCAAATAGACGGTATAAGGAGGGGAAGAGCTTTCTTATTGCCAAATCTCCTGTTGCACCAAATATCATAATCAATGAAGTCATATTCTCAGAGTGTTTCACGTTCCATACCTCTCTTTTTATGTATTCAATTTAGATTTAGCAAATTGCTGCCTAAGCATGTATGAAAATATCATATCACACTATCACACTTTACTTTATTAAAGGATATTGGACAAGGAGCATTTATGCAAGTGATATGCTATATTATTTATAATATTATTTTAAATTTTTTGTGAAAGGGGGCATCATATGGATTTGTTTTTCCTAGGAACGGGTGCAGGCATTCCCGCTAAACTCCGAAATGTGACTTCAATTGCCTTAAAGTTATTAGAAGAACGAGGATCAATTTGGTTGTTCGATGCAGGGGAGGCAACACAGCACCAAATTTTACATACCTCGATAAAACCGCGCAGAATTGAGAAAATATTTATCACTCATCTTCATGGTGATCATATTTATGGGTTACCAGGTCTGTTATCTAGCCGGTCGTTCCAAGGGGGTGAATCAGAGGTAACTGTGTTCGGCCCTGAGGGGATTAAACAATATATTGAGGTCAGCCTTGCTGTTAGTAAGACCTATTTAAAGTATCCCTTAAACATTATTGAAATTGATGAAGGAAATATTTTCGAAGACAGTCAATTTACGGTTGAAGCAAAATTATTAGATCATGGTATGTCTTCTTATGGCTATCGAATTGTTGAGAAAGATAGGCCGGGAACCTTATTGGCAGACAAGTTAATTGAAGCGGGTGTCCAGGCAGGTCCTATTTTTAGGAAAATAAAGAACGGTGAAAGAGTCACGCTAGAGGACGGTAGAGTACTCATTCCTGCAGATTTTCTTGGTCCGGAACAGAAGGGAAGAATTGTTACTATCTTAGGTGATACTAGATACTGTGATAATGCAATTGCACTTGCAGTGGGGGCAGATGTATTGGTACACGAGGCAACCTTCTCAAAAGGCGAAGAAAGGCTTGCTTATGATTATTTTCATTCGACAACTTGTCAGGCTGCAAAAGTTGCAAATCAAGCAGATTGTAAAAAACTTATTTTAACGCATATAAGTTCCCGATATGATCGAACAGCATGGCGAGAACTTGTGAGAGAAGCACAGGAGACCTTTCCGAATACGGATATTGCGGAGGACTTTAAAGAGATTCATATCCCGCTTTTATGAAAAGAAGCACTACCATTATGGTAAGTGCTTCTTTGTGTTATGTTTTAAATCCAACCGCGTTCGTACTGTTTTGGACCTTCGATTGTAACGTTTAGATCTTTAGCAGCTGTTCGTGGCCAGTATGGATCTCTAAGTAATTCCCGAGCTAGAAACACTAAATCGGCACGGTCATTTTGTAAAATCTCCTCTGCTTGTATAGCTGTTGTAATCAGACCTACTGCACCAGTTGGAATCTCTGCCCCGTGTTTAATGGTTTCTGAAAAGGGTACTTGATAACCAGGATAAGCATGAATAGGGACTGGAGCAACTCCTCCAGAGCTAACATCAATTAAGTCTACTCCTTGCTCCTTCATCCACTGACAGAATAACACATAATCTTCAGGCGTTAATCCCTGTTGATGATAATCTTGAGCCGATACTCTTACAAACAGTGGACCTTCCCAAACCGTTTTTACTGTGTCGATTACTTCACGCAGGAAGCGATAGCGATTTTCTGTGGAACCTCCGTATTCATCGGTCCTTTTATTTGAGAGCGGCGACAGAAATTCATTAATTAAATATCCGTGCGCACCATGAATTTCAATGATATCGAAACCAGCCGATGCAGCGCGTTTAGCACCTTGTTTAAATTTAGCAACTGTTTCAGCAATTTCTGCTTTTGTCATTTCTTTAGGGGTCTTCATAGTTTCATTAAAAGCGATGGAGGAAGGCGCAAGGATATCTCCCTCTAAGACGGCCTTTCTGCCAGCGTGGGCAAGCTGAATGCCGGTCTTAGCTCCGTGCTCTTTCATTAGCTCAACAAGTTCTCTGAAGCCTTCTATATGGTCGTCATGCCAGATTCCTAGGTCTTTAGATGAAATCCTTCCCTCAGGGGAGACAGCCGTAGCTTCAACAATAATCAATCCAACCTGACCAACGGCCCTGCTTGTATAGTGGGTGCGGTGCCAATTTTGGATATGGCCGTCCTCAGTATGGCTTGAATACATGCACATTGGGGCCATGACAATTCGATTCCTTAACGTTACACCCTTAATCGTGTAGGGAGAAAATAATTTTACAGGCATAAAAAAAGCCCTCCTTTTGCTATACTAACCAACTTAAGTATAGCAAAAAGGCTTGAGCTAATGAAAAAATCTGATTTCTAGTCTCTTTCCCGGAGGTCTTTTAACCGGTAGGTCGTGCCTCTCCAAACAATCCCGCCTCTTTTAAAGGTTAAGATGCTCGCACGAATGATACTGTAAATGAACAGTAAGGCAGTAAAAGGAAAAACAAAAAATAAGGCAGGGGAAAACAGAGTTAGTTTTCTTATCACGATTACATATAGAATTCCACAAAGGACAATATTAGCAACACTTAGGGCGGCTAACGGTTTATTGGTAGAAAACATTGTGATGAAAGGAAGGACGTTAGTGGTAAAGATACCAAAGACCGCTAAAAATACCATACTGACTCGATAATGTAAGCCAGCAAAAGTGTTTTTTTCGAGACCGACAAGTGCTTCCTCTAGGCTTCCGTACCACTCAACTTCAATAAGGGTAAGGGCTGTGACAATCTTCTGCCGAAAACCAGCCCTTTTTAACTTTATTCCCAGCTGTAAGTCATCATCTGGTCTCATTTTTATTTTCTCGTGTGTTCCAAATGCAGTGTACGCGTTTTTTGAGACAAGCATAAAAGCACCGATACCAGTACCTGCCTTAGACTTAGGATCATTGGCTGACCATGGGCGCTTAAAATAGGAGAAGCCGAATAGAAAAAAGGCAACGAAAGACTTTAACCAAAATGCTCTAGCGTTCAAGTTTGGAGCTGCTGTTAGATGGTCTAGCTGGTGCCGTTCGAAATAATGAATCGCTTTTGCAAATGCATGCTTATTAAATTGTACATCTGCATCAGTGAATAATAGCCATTTTCCAGCTGCTTGAAGAGCTCCTTTATATAGGGCATGATTTTTTCCCAGCCAGCCCGCTGGCAGGTCATCTACATGGACCACAGATATCCGTGAATCTTGTTCTTTTAAATCATCCATTATTTTTCCAGTTGCATCAGTGGAACGATCATTCACGAGAATCCATTCAACATTGTTGTACGATTGGTTAATCTGGCTTTGAATACTTGATTTTATATGCTGTTCTTCATTGCGTGCTGCAACAATTACTGACAATAATGGTCCAGTTTCCATACTTGTTTCATTTTCAAGAGAATCTATTTTTCGTAAACCAATTACACCATCTAGCAGAAATACGCTCCATACAAGAATTCCAATTGAAAATAGAATAGTAAGCATTTAGACACTTCCTTGACTTTTGTTACTAGTTTAAACGGAGGAACAACTTGCCATTCAGGATGACTGGTCTGCCGTTTCAAGTTTAGCGCTTAACGCTGCTCCCATTTTCTTCGATTGGTCCGTAGCTGCCTTAATGCAGGAAATGAAGGCCTGCTGTACTCCATGTTCCTCTAAAATTCGGATACCAGCTTCAGTGGTTCCGCCGGGGCTTGTTACTTCCCTGCGCAATTGGGTGGATGTTTTACTAGAGTTTTTCACCATTTCTGCTGCTCCTAGGAGTGTTTGCACTATTAATTCGCTGGCCATTTCTTTTTCAAGTCCTACCTCTACAGCGCTTTTTTCCATCGCTTCAATTAGATAGTAAATGTATGCTGGACCGCTCCCAGACAACCCTGTTACAGCATCTAGCTGTTCTTCTTCGACAATGGCAGCTAAGCCTACCGAATCAAAGAGTTTTTGTGTTGTTTCCATTTGTTGTGGAGAGACGCGTCCATTTACAGCAACCGCAGTTGCTGACTTTCCAACGGCAGCTGAAGTGTTTGGCATTGCTCTGACAATTGGCAGCGGAAGACCAGCTAACGTTTCAATGGTATTCATGGAAACACCGGCTAAGACAGAAACAATTAACATTTGCTCTGTTAGGTGACCTTGAATGTACTGAATAGCGGTAGCAACATCTTTAGGCTTCATAGCTAAAATAACAACGTCTGTTCCCTCAAAAAGTTCGTTTAAATGATAGGTACTATTGATGCCATAGCGATTTCTTAAGTGCTCTAGCCTCTTCTCATTGGCATTATTTGTTACCCAAATGTTTTTTTGATCAATTAATTTATTTTCTAGTATGCCTGATATAAGTGCCTCAGCCATTGATCCTGCACCGATGATTGCTAGCTTTTTCATACATGTTCACTCCCGGGATTTTTATATAAACAAAAAGACCCTTCTTCCATAAAGGGCCGCGGATTTCACTCTCTTTTGCCATTTTTCAACTACTGGTCGTATTCATCGCGTACTTTAATGTAAATTTTATTAGTGATTATGCAAGATAAACTGCCTGTCTGTCAAGAAATTAATTTTTTTAATCTTTTGTCTCTTTTGATGATTTGTTCCTGCCGTTTAGGAGTGAACTTATCTTAAAATACGGATTGGCTTGACTATTTAACCTCAATCAGCGAGATTATTAGTAAGGACTACAAGCCCGTTCTCTATCATGCAAAAGTGTGAGGGGGAGGGGGAAACTAGCAAGATGAGGTGTTAGCATGGCGAGGGAACAATTAAAAGGAAAAAATATTATTATTACAGGTGCTTCAGGCGGAATTGGTGCAGAAATCGCAATGCTTTGTGCGGCGAGCGGAGCCAATTTGGCTTTACTTGCTAGAAGTGAGGATAAGCTTGTCCGTTTACAAACAGAATTGCAGGAAAGATATCAGGTAAGGGTCGAGGTTTTTCAGCTTGATGTTAGTGATTCTGAGAAAATAAAGAATGTCTTTTCAACAATTTATTCAAGATTTGACCATATTGACATACTGGTCAATAATGCTGGCTATGGTGTTTTTAGAGAAGCACATTTAGCGACGATCGAGGAAATTAAAGGGATGTTTGATGTCAATGTAATTGGATTAATGGCCTGTACGAGTATGGTGCTGCCGAAAATGCGCGAACGCCGCTCTGGCCATATTATCAATATTGCCTCTCAAGCAGGTAAAATTGCTACTCCAAAATCAAGCGTCTATTCTGCCTCCAAGCATGCCGTTCTCGGGTATACAAATGCCTTACGAATGGAGCTGAGTGATTTAAATGTAATGGTAACATCTGTTAATCCTGGGCCCATTGCGACTAATTTTTTTAACATCGCCGATGAAAAGGGTACTTACGTGAAAAATGTCCAAAGGTTTATGCTTAAACCTGAATTTGTTGCGAGAAAAGTGGTTGATAGTATGCTCACGAATACAAGAGAAATTAATTTACCACAATGGATGAACATGGGAAGCATTGTATACGTGCTGTTTCCACGATTGTTCGAGCGTATCGGAAAGAAAGCCTTTAATCAAAAGTAACAAAAAAGCATCCCTCATCATTATTGAAAAGGGATGCTTCATTTTAAGCTTCTTTTAGCTTTGCTTTATAGGTGCTGAATTGTTCCTCAATTTCTTTAGAAGGGGCTCTGCCCATAAGGCTGACAATTACGATTGCAAGAGCTCCTAATAAGAATCCGGGTGCTAGTTCATATAGATCGAATAGCCCTCCGCTAACCTGTGACCAAATAATAACAGTCAGGGCACCGACGATAATCCCTGCAAGTGCACCATTCCTAGTCATTCGTTTCCAGAATAGACTCAGGATGATAACAGGTCCAAAGGCAGCACCAAAACCTGCCCATGCATAGCCTACAAGCTCGAGAACCTTGCTCTCAGGATTGTAGCCTAATAGGATTGCAACTACGGCAATGCCTAGAACAGCAATTCTGCCAACAATCATTTCTTCCTTTTTGGAAGCATCTCTTCTGAATATTGACTTATAGAAGTCTTGTGCGAGTGCACTTGAAGAAACGAGTAATTGTGAGTCAACTGTACTCATGATTGCTGAGAGAATGGCTGCAAGTAAAAATCCAGCTACCCATGGATTAAAGAGAACTTGTGAAAACATAATGAAAACTGTTTCAGAGTTTGCTAGTGGTGCATCAGCAAAATAAGCAATACCTGCAAAACCAACAAAGATTGCCCCGAATAAGGATAGAATCATCCAGCCCATGCCGATAAACCGAGCTTTGGCAATTTTTCCTGTTGACTTTATACCCATAAAACGTACTACTATATGTGGCTGACCAAAGTAACCAAGTCCCCATGCTAAAAGCGAGATAACACCTATTGCTGTCGCACCTGAGTAAACATTTAGGTAGGAGGTATCAATAGTTCCTATTCTTTGAATGGTTTCGCTCCAACCTCCAAGTTCACTAATCGCTACAATAGGAATAATGATAAGTGTTAGGAACATCAAGATTCCTTGAACAAAATCTGTCCAGCTTGCTGCTAAGAAGCCGCCAAAAAATGTATAGGACACAATAACGGCTGCTCCTATCCATAATGCGAGTATATAATCCATTCCAAATGAATTTTCTAAAAGAATCGCTCCGCCAACAAGACTTGCAGATGTATAGAATGTAAAGAATACTAGAATGACAATTGCAGAGATTACCCTTAGTGATTTTGAGGTATCACGAAAGCGATTTTCAAAATAACCTGGTACCGTAATCGAATCATTTGCTACTTCAGTATATACACGTAATGGTTTAGCAATAAATTGCCAGTTTATATACGCACCGATGGCTAAGCCGATTGGCAGCCAGATGGACCCCATACCGCTCACATATATAGCGCCTGGTAATCCTAGCATTAGCCAGCCACTCATATCAGAGGCTCCTGCACTTAATGCGGTTACACCTGCACTAAGGCGCCTCCCGCCTAGAACGTAATCAGAGAGATTCTTTGTCAGCCTTGCTGCCATCCAGCCGATAATTACCATTCCGATTAAATAAATGATGATTGAGATCAAAGTTGGTAAATTAATACTCATGTTTGGTCACACTCTCCTTTTTGGTAGAATAATAACTAATAAATGATAATACTAATAGAAGCGGCATGGGGATCATAAGCCAAGCCCAAGTTGCTGATGTTAAGTCCATCTTTCTCACCTCCTTTCAAGTCCATTTCACACCTTCACCCGTTAGCGTATTTGGCCGTTTCCTGTTATTAAGAATTTAACGGTGGTTAGTGCGGGTAATCCCATTGGTCCTCTGGCATGGAGCTTTTGGGTAGAAATGCCAATTTCTGCTCCAAATCCTAATGCACTGCCGTCTGTAAAACGAGTCGAAGCATTGTGGTATAGTGCAGCGGCATCAACTATTTTCATGAATCTTTTTGCTGCGTGTTCATTTTCAGTAATAATTGCCTCGGAATGCTTAGTGCCATATTTCTCAATATGACTGATGGCTTCATCTAGATCGTCAACAACTTTCATTGCGATTGCCAAGCTTAAATATTCATTTGCCCAATCATCTTCTCCGGCTAAAACTGCATTAGGAATAGCAGCTAATGCTCGTTCATCAGCATGAATAGTGACTGAATGTTCATTCAATGTTCTAGCGAGAACATCTTTATGTTTGTTAAGCCAATCCTTATGAATAATGACTGTTTCTACTGCATTGCAGACAGCGGGGCGATCTGTTTTTGCATTCACGAGTATTGGCAGTGCTTTTTTTACATCGGCATCGGAATCAATGTAAATGTGACAATTTCCAACTCCAGTTTCGAGCACAGGAACTGTTGCATTCTTGACAACTGACTGAATTAATGAGGCACCGCCACGGGGAATTAATACATCTATATAATTATTCATAGTAAATAATTGCTGAGTTGCTTCGCGGTCTGTCCTGTCGATAAATTGAATGGCTTCTTTTGGAATCCTTGTTTTGTCTAGGGCTGTATGCATTGTTTTTACAATTGCTTTATTTGAGTTAATGGCGGATGATCCACCTTTAAGAATAATGGCATTTCCTGATTTTAAGGCTAATCCTGCAGCATCTACTGTGACATTTGGACGTGCTTCATAAATCATTCCAATAACACCCAGAGGAACCGTAATCTTGGATACGATTAGCCCGTTTTCTAGTGTCCAGCTAGACTCTGTTTTACCTGTTGGATCCTCTAGTTTTGCAACTTGGCGAAGACCCTCAGCGAAATCAAAGATACGCTCTTTTGAAAGGGCTAAGCGATCCATGAGAGATTCGGAAAACCCTTTCTCCCGGCCTTCTTTTAAATCCTTTTCGTTTTCTTGTAGAATTTCTTGATGCTGTAACTCAAGCGTATCTGCCAACAGGTGTAATGCTTTGTTTTTGTCTTCAGTTGAGACAAGGCTCAACTGTTTTGCTGCTTTTTGTGCTTCGATTGCTTGTTGTTCAACAGATGGTTGTTCTTTAATTATTGACATGTAATCCCTCCCGATTTTTTTAGCTTATATTCCAACTGTAAATTGTGCTTCTAAATGACAGACAAAATCTTCCTTTTTTATAACGAATTCCGGTGTAATAGCTGAGATTGACTTCTTATCTAGTAATCTCTTTAAATCTGAAGCTGAATAATTGACAATACCTAGACCTATTTCATTACCTTTACAATCATTTACACGAATAACCGAACCTTTTTCAAACTTCCCCATAACTTGGTGGATGCCGGAAACTGTTAAGCTTTGACGATTTTTTACCATTATTTCTTTGGCGGGTTGATTAATGACGATGTCACCCTCGGGGCCTGAATGGAAGGCAATCCACTTTTTCTTTTGATTTAACTTATTTGAAGTTGGTTTTCTTTTAAAGTAAGTGCCTTTAGCCTTACCTGAAACAGCATCGATGACAATATTCTTCCTGCTTGCTTTCCCTATAAATGTTGGAATTCCTGAGGCCATGGCAATTTTAACCGCTTCAATCTTTGACTTCATCCCACCTGTACCAACATAACTTCCAGAGCCTCCGGCTGCGGCCTCTAATTCAGGAGTTATTTCTTCCACAAGTTCTAATAGTGTGGCGTTAGGATTTGAAGTTGGATTTGCGTTATACATTCCATCGATATCAGATAAGATAACTAAATGGTTGGCATCAACTAAGCCAGCTACTTTTGCGGAAAGGGTATCATTGTCTCCGAACTTTAATCGATCAATTGTAACGGTGTCGTTTTCATTGACGATAGGGATCATTCCTCTTTCAAGTAAAACATTTAGGGTGTTTCGTACATTTGTATAGCGAACTTCGTCTGAAAAATCACTTCTTGTGATTAATATTTGTGCTGCGATATAGCCGTGAGATAAAAATAACTCTGAATAAGATTCCATTAATAATCCCTGCCCAATTGAAGCGGCCGCTTGTTTTTCGGGTAATGTATGCGGGCGCTCCAGGCAGCCAAGTTTGCGGTATCCTGCAGCGACAGCTCCTGAAGAAACAAGGACCACTTCATGGCCAATGTCTTTTAAATAGACAACTTCATCTGCCAGCTTCTCAAGTTTTTTTCTGCTGATTTCTCCATGTCGACTTGTAAGGGAACTGCTGCCGATCTTAATTACGATCCGTTGTTTCTTTGTGTTTCGGATCATCCAATCACTCCAGTATCAGTTTTTGTGTATTTTTCCTTTTTGGAAAATTCGGATATTTATTTATACACCAATGCTATATGGCTGTTCTACTATCTTTCTCCACTTGCACAATTAGTTTTGAGCTAATTTCTTTAGAGCGGTTAGCTGCTTCCCTAATTGCTTGAGCAATTGCCCTGCCGCCACCGTGCTTTGCCAGTGCATCTAAGCCTGCAGCAGTCGTGCCGTTTGGTGAAGTAACATTTTCTCTAAGAACCTTAGGTGTTTCATCTTTTTCCTGAATCATTCTTGCCGCACCAACCAGTGTTTGTGCAATAATCTCACGAGTGACCTCTTTATTTAATCCGGCTTTTACACCTTCTTTTTCCATATGCTCCATTAAATAATAAAAATAAGCAGGGCCGCTTCCAGCTATTCCTGTGAAAACGTCCATTTTTTCCTCAGGGATTACGTACACTTCACCAATACTTTGAAGTAACTCTGCCGCAATTTTCATGTTTTGTTTTGTCGTGTTTGCTCCTGAAGATATGGCGGTAGCAGATTCACCAATCATACTAGATGTATTCGGCATCACCCGAATGACCTGTTGTCCTGGTGGTAAATGCTGTTCTAGGAATGATGTTGTAACTCCAGCTAATACTGATAAAATCAGTTGATTTGGCTTAATGGAATGGTTGATGGATTGTAAAGAGGCTGCTGCATCTTTTGGTTTCATTGCGAGGACGATGATCTCCATTTTATCTAAAGGTAAGTTTTCTTTAGTTAGCCCGTTAATTCCATACACTTCTTCAAGGTGTTGTAATCGCTCCAGGTTACTTCGATTGGATACATAAATTTGATTTTGCGGGATCTGGCCTGATTCTACAATTCCTGAAATCATAGCTTCCGCCATAGAACCCGCTCCTAGAAAAGCAATCTTTTTTTTATTTATCATCCAATCTCTCCCAACTCGTTCGTGTTTTTGTTCTTGTTTTTTCCAATGCCCTTATACTAACATGATGAAATTCTATATCAAGGGTTTTGAGGGAATTTATGTGTATTTGACCCAATTAGTGAGGATTAGCGCCCATATTGCTCTTATTTAGGTCTAATGCGCTCTCAAGCCAAATTATCCCCGCTCAGGAGGAAATATGAGGATTTTTTGCCACCAGATGAGTCCCGTAAATCCTTATCCAGTTAAAAATTCATAAACGCTATCGTTTACAACCTCATACAAGTCAAAAAATTTCCATTGAATACGAACGCATATTCGCTTAAGATATGAATATAATATTTTAGAACGGGTGTTCGTTATTTTAGTGTGGAGGAAATAGTCATGGTTGATTACAGCGCGTTACCGAAAAATAAAATTTTATGTATAGATATGAAGAGCTTCTATGCAAGTTGTTCGGCTGTGATACTTGGCCTGGATCCTCTAAACTGTTACCTGGCTGTTGCCGGCAACAAGGAACGGAATGGGAGTGTAGTGCTTGCAGCTTCACCACGTTTGAAAAAAGAGTTCGGAATTAAAACGGGTTCGAGGCTTTTTGAGATTCCTGATGATCCCCGCATTCAAGTTGTCGAGCCTAAAATGGCTACCTATTTACGTATTTCGACAGAAATCACCCGTGTTTTTAATCGCTATGTACCAAAGGAAGCGATTCATACGTATAGTGTTGACGAAAGTTTTATTCAAGTCGATGGAGCTATTCATTTGTGGGGGGATGCAAAAACCATTGCCCAGAAAATTAAGGCTGACATCGAGCGTGAATTCCAACTGCCATGTGCTGTTGGGATCGGTCCAAATATGCTAATGGCGAAGCTATGTCTTGATCTCGAAGCAAAAAAACAGGGGATTGCTGAATGGACATACGAAGATGTTCAGGAAAAGCTCTGGAATGTCTCACCGCTTAGGGAGATGTGGGGAATTGGCAGACGGGTTGAAAAGACATTAAATGGAATGGGGGTTTTCACTGTTGGCCAGCTCGCTCGCTATGATTTGGGAAAGCTTGAGAAAAAATTCGGAATCATGGGCAATCAGCTGTACTATCACGCGTGGGGTGTCGACCTTTCAGAATTAGGAGCACCAATTGTCGCTGGGCAAATCAGCTTTGGGAAAAGTCAAATCTTATTAAGAGATTATAAAGAAGAAGAGGAAGTCAAGCATGTAATTTTAGAAATATGTGAGGAGGTCGCACGAAGAGCGAGATCGCATCGAAAAGCAGGAAGGACCATCAGTCTTGGGATTGGCTATAGTCAAGATGAGCTTGGAGGCGGTTTTCACCGCTCTAGAACAATCAAGCAGCCAACGAATATGACAATGGACTTATATCGCATTTGTCTAGAACTATTTCATGAACATTACACTGGAAAAACCGTGAGACAAATTTCGGTTGCAATTGGAAATATTGTAGATGACCATCAACTGCAGCTTGACCTCTTTGACATGGGGGCTTATAAACGGAGAAAACTGGGATATGTAGTCGATTCAGTTCGCAGGAGGTTTGGTTCCGGTTCGTTGCTGCGTGCTGTTTCTTATACGGCTGCAGGAACAGCTAAGTACCGGGCCACGCTCGTTGGCGGACATAAGCGCTAGCAGAAAGGTATGTCTAGAGGCAATAGAATAGATGAGAAAGGGAGTAGGATTTATGATTCGTGATCGCGGGAGAATCAAATGGACTTCGATGATGCTTCCTGAACATGTTAAAATGCTTAGGGATTGGGTAAAAGAAGATCGGGATGAAGAGAAAAGAGAAATGGATGAGCAGCAGCTCGAGCTTATGAATGGAATTTTGGCGGAGGCGATCGAATTTAATCAGTTTGTTGCGATTACCCATTATCGGAATCGAAATTATGAAATTGTCATTGGGAAAATTCATTACTGGGATGAAGTAGGGAAAAAGCTTCATATTGTCGACCATTTCAAAGAAAGTCACCGGATTCCACTTTCGAACATCGCCGACATCCGTCTTACAAATGGATAACAAAAGAAAAAGCGACTTTAAGAGTAAAAGCCGCTTTTTTTATTTTTTTATTAATCTTGTGAAACTCGAACTTGTGATTCGAATTTTCCTTTATGTGCCCCATCACAAAATGGTTTGTTATTTGACAACCCGCATCTGCACAGCGAAAAGGCAGGCTTTGTTTCGTACACATTACCTTCTCCATCTAATAATTCGACATCACCAGAAATTCGCAAGGACCCATTGTCATTTACTTTAATTTGAACCTTTGTCATCCCCAACACCCCTTATAGAAAAATCATATTCCCTTTGAGATTATATGGAAGGGAAGGAAAATGCAAGCAATGTGCCAAGTGTGAGCGCTAAGATTGTTCGACGTATTTTAACAAGAATTTGTCAATGACCCGCTCGTAATCTTTAGGATTTTCATTATAGGACTGAGCGTGCTTACCGTTAGCAGCTAAATATAGCATCTTTGGTCCTTGTTTTTGTTCATACAATTCCTTTGTCATTGTCGGAAGGATGAAATCATCATGCTCACTATGAATAAACAAAATAGGATGTTTGATATTCTTTATAACCGTTATGGGAGAAACATTTCTAATGGAGTACTTGTCACGTACGCGCAGAATAATGTCTGCAATCGGAATTAATAGTTTAGGAACCATCTTGAAATCTTTTTCCAGCTGGTAGGAAACTTGTTCCTTTAGGTCAGAAAATGGGCAGTCAGCAATATAGAAATCCGCACCATCCTCAAGCATGCCTGCATATAAAAGCATGGTCGATGCTCCCATCGACTCGCCGTGAACTCCAAGCAAGAGATCAGGGCCTTTCTCTCTTTTAAGCCAATCAATAACTGCCTTTAAATCAAACTTTTCATAATGTCCAAAGCTGGTTGTTTTGCCGCCGGATTCCCCGTGGCGCCTGTGGTCGTAAATAATGGCATTAAATCCGCGCTCTAAGAAAAGATTCATATATTTTATTGAATTGATTTTTGTTTCTGTTACTCCATGTGAAATAATGACATACCGGTTGGACTCGTGCGGCTCGACAAGCAGAGCTTTAATAGGATACCCGAAGGGGGAAGCGATGGTTACTTCACGCTTTGGAAGAGAGTCAAATCGATCCGGATCAAATCTGCCTGCCTCTTTTTCCCGCATGACAATAAAATGCTCATCCTTCTTTTTCATATACATCAGTCTATTTGTGAAATAGACACCTAAAGAAAAAGTGAATAAGAATGAGATAAAAAGAGCCCGCAGTAGCTTACGCACAAGAACACCTCCTAATATATAGTTGTCACCAACATATGGTAAATGTGGTTGATTTATTTTATCATAGGAAAAGCCGCTAACTCCATTTAGCGGCTTAAAGTTTCAAATCTTATTGCTCTGAATTTTGGCGTTTTGTGGGGTGAATGGCTTTTTCGATTTCTTCAGCAGAAATCATCCG
Organism: Neobacillus sp.; assembly: GCA_040797665.1. Lineage (GTDB taxonomy): Bacteria > Bacillota > Bacilli > Bacillales > Cytobacillaceae > Neobacillus. The sequence continues at coordinate 228,611 of JBFNER010000001.1, forward strand.
CTTTCCGGTACCAGCAGATTCTGAATAGTCTTTGCCTTTTTGGCTGTATCCTTTATCGCGTTTTTGGCTCATAACGTTTTAGACTCCCTCCTGATGGTTTCCCTTATAACATGCTTATCATGAAGGACGATTATGCATAGGTGTAAAGCTTAAAACTAATAACCAAAAATTAAATGGTGTTAGCATGAAGCTTGAAATATCCAGTTTCAATTTTTCTTGAAAGATGAGGAAGGATGATTTCAAGTGATTGAACGAGCTTGTTAAGGTCGACACCGGTCTGAATTCCCATTCGTTCAAGCATATATACAACATCCTCTGTTGCTGCATTCCCAGCCGCACCTGGAGCAAATGGGCAGCCGCCAAGTCCGCCAGCAGAGGTGTCGAACCGGTCAATTCCTGCTTGTAGAGAAGCCAATATATTCGCCAGAGCAAGCTTGCGTGTATCATGAAAGTGGGCTGTTAATAAGGTTTCGCTAAATTCTATTTTTAATTTTGAGAACAAGGAATATGCCTCGTTTGGTGAGGCCATCCCAATGGTATCGGCGACACTTAGCTCATCGACACCAGCACTGACAAATTCACGGCAAAGCTGTAGGGCGGCAGACTCTGAAATTCTTCCTTCATATGGGCAATAGAAGGCAGTAGAAATACAGGCTCGGACATAGTAGTTTTTATTTTTTAATTCTTTAATGATCGGTTTAAGCTCTGAAAGACTGTCAGCAGTAGTTTTATTAATATTTTTTTGATTAAAAGTATTGCTGACACCTACAAAAATCGCAACAGCCCTGCAATCAGTTGCATAGACACGGTCAATACCTTTTCTGTTTGGTGCTAAGACAAGATCTAGTACGTCTGGTTTAAGGCAATCCCTAACAATTTCAGCCGCATCTGCCATTTGCGGTACCCATTTAGGAGAAACAAACGAGGTGAGTTCCATTTCCTTAAGACCAGCATCTCTCAACCCCGCAATAAATTTCTTTTTAATATCTGTAGGTACAAATAACTTTTCGTTTTGTAGTCCATCGCGCGGACCAACCTCAATAATCGTTACTTTCTCAGGTATATTCAGCATCATTTTCCCCCTTGAACTTTCATAACTTTATTGTAGTGTCATAGATTTCTGAAAAGCAAGAATGGAATAAATTTTTACAAAATTCAGAGGGAATATGCTAGTTAAAGCGAATTAATTTAGGAAGATAAGGAACAGTCTGTTCCTTTTTATAATGGTATAATACGAGATGATACTTTTTTATGGAGGAGTTTGTATGAAAAAGAGACAAAAACAAAAAACTCAATCAAAACCGAAGAAAGACGAAGCAGCGGTTACGCTTAAAGATATGATGAATCCAGCTTTAATTAAACAGTTAAAGGAACAGCAGGATGAATTGAAAGCTGCTGAGGAAAGAAGGAAGGAAGAGGAACAGCAAAGAAAGCGTGAGGAACAACGCTTGAAGGAGAAAAACAAATCATTTGAAGAACTTCTAAATGAGAGTGGAATGAACTGGAAGGAATTCAAATAGGCGAGAAAGAAGGAGAGCACAAAGCTCTCCTTCTTAACGATGATCCTGATAATAAGTTTCTTTCACAATAGCTTTAATAACAGCTAGTTCATCATTTGTTAAAGGATTTCCTCTGACAGCTTTAGCATTGTTCATTACTTGTTCAACAGTGCTTGCACCCGCAATGACGGAGGCAACGGCTGGATTTGCTAAATTATATCGTAAGGCAACCTCTGTAAGGGTACGAGGAGAGGCCAAGCGGTCCCTCAATGCTGGTATAACCATTGCTAATTCTTCATAACTATAATCCTGGTAGCCCTTTTTTGATGCTTTTTCCAGCATTCGCTCACTAAGTAACCCCTTTGCCAATGGTCCACGCGCAACAACACTGATGTCATTTACTTGAAGGAGAGGAAGCACTTCTTCTTCCGGCCGGCGGTCTAAAATGCTATATTGCATCATGACAGACACTATATTGGATTTCTCAACATATTCACGAATGACATTTGGCCGAATCGAAGAAATGCCATAATAACGAATAAAACCTTCTTCCTTTAATTCTTCAAAGGCTTCAATTGTTTCATCTATTGAGTCTCCCATTGTACCGCCATGCAGCTGATAAAGGTCAATATAATCAGTTCCTAGTCGATTTAGACTTTGTTTTACAGCCTCTTTAATGTAGGCTTTGGAAGGATCCCAAGACCAGCCGGTTTGTTCTTGATTCCAGCGGTTTCCAGCTTTTGTTGCGATAATGACCTGTTCGCGTACCTCTTTTAGGGCTTGGCCAACAATTTTTTCATTTCGCCCAAAATCATATAAATCGGCAGTATCAAAGTAATTGATCCCCTCAGCTAACGCTGTATGAATAATTTTCTCTGCTGTGTTCTCTTCGGTGCCAATGGACATACAACCAAGACCAAGTTCTGTTACATATAAATCTGATTTGCCTAACCTTCTTTTCTTCATTAAAATCACCCCATTCTTTATCTACAATTTTAAATAAGAACAGGGAAGACTACAAATCGAACGGTATTATTTTTTTACCACATCTTGAATCCAATCGGAAACAGTGGCGTATTGCTTATTGTATTCTTTTAATTTGCGTAATACTTCCCAGCCTTTTCCGGCAAGAACAATTCCTTTCTCATGAACATAAACCTTCACTAATACCCCTCCAATCTGATATGGTAAAATGTATGAACATAATAGAGTGGGTTAGAACAGGAGCTGATAATAAATGAGTAATCTTGAAGAAAAGACATTACATAATGAAGAAATTTTCTCTGGTAAGGTCATTAGCCTGCATCTGCAGGATGTAGAACTGCCTAATGGCAAACAGTCAAAAAGAGAGATTGTTAAGCACCCAGGTGCTGTAGCGATCCTAGCGGTTACAGATGATCAAAAGATTGTGATGGTAGAGCAATACAGGAAGGCATTAGAAAGAACAATTGTGGAAATACCTGCAGGGAAGCTGGAAAGAGGAGAAGAGCCTTCTTTATGTGCTATGCGGGAATTAGAAGAGGAAACTGGATATGTTTGTGAAAATCTTGAGCTTTTACTATCCTTTTACACATCACCAGGATTTGCCGATGAAATTGTACATCTCTTTGTGGCGAAGGGCTTGGTAAAGAAGGAAGACTCCGCAGCACTTGATGAAGATGAGTTCGTTAATCTTGTTGAATTAACGCTGCCTGAGGCCGTTCAATATGTTAAAGAGCAAAGAATATACGATGCGAAAACAGCTTATGCTGTTCAATACTTACAATTACAAGAGGTATTAGGAAGAAAATGAATCATTATTATGTAGATTTACATATTCATATCGGAAGGACTTGGACTGGTAAACCGGTTAAAATAACCGGTGCCAAATCACTAACGTTTACCAATATCATTGAACACGCGCGACATGAAAAAGGCTTAAATATGGTTGGAATTATTGACAGCCATTCTCCAGAAGTAATATTAGAAATGGAAAGTCTGGTTACAAATGGAGATATTGTTGAACATCCAGATGGAGGGCTGCTTTTTGGAAATTTAACCGTCATTCCTGGTTCAGAACTAGAAATTTACGATGAGCAATGCAATGGGCCGATTCATGTTCTTTGCTATTTTCCAACAATTAAGGTGATGCGGGAATTCTCTAATTGGCTTTCGGGTCATATGAAAAACGTTCAACTAAGCTCACAAAGAACGTACGTGACGGGTTTAAATTTACAATCGAAGGTTAAAGCATTAGGCGGTATTTTTATTCCGGCACATGTATTTACTCCTTACAAAAGCTTGTATGGTAAAGGTGTCAACCAATCCTTAACGGAAGTATTCGATCCAAATATGATTGATGCGATTGAACTTGGGCTAAGCTCCAACACCATGATGGCAGATCAAATAAAAGAGCTACACCAGTATACATTTGTGACAAATTCTGATGCCCATTCATTAGCAAAAATCGCACGTGAATACCAGGTGGTGAAGATGGTAGAGCCAACGTTTAAGGAACTAAAAAAAGCGTTAAAACGTGAGGAAGGCAGAGAAATAGCTGCAAACTATGGCTTAGACCCGCTCTTAGGTAAATATCATAAAACAGTTTGTGCAGAATGCTTACAGCCTGCTGATGAAGAAGACCAAGTCTGTCTACAGTGCGGACATAAACATATTGTTAAGGGAGTTGCGGATCGAATCCTTGAACTGAAAACTGCAAATACAGCTCCAGCGAACCGTCCCCCATATGTCCATCAAGTACCGCTGGAGTTCGTACCTGGATTGGGTCCTAAATTACTTGAGAAACTGGTCGACCACTTTGGTTCGGAGATGGCAATTTTACACAAAGTTCCCGGTGAAGCTTTAAAGGAGATTGTTCCTGCAAAAATCGCTGACCTCATTATTAAAGCAAGAGAAGGAAAAATTAACCTCGCAGCCGGCGGCGGTGGAAAATACGGAAAAATAGCAGATTAATTTTTATTTATAAGAAACCCAGCAGATTTAAACCTGCTGGGTTTTTGCGTATCAGTTGATTTCCGCTCCAGGTGCGAGACTCCTGCAGAAAGCGAAGCACCTGGAGCGGAAATCAACAGATTAAATTAAATCTAGTAAATGATGTCATAGATTTACTAGATAGGCATAGAATGTAATAACTTAACTACAGAGAGTTTAGGAGGATCGCAAATGAAGAAACGATTGTACCAGAACGATGTCGCTAGTTATTTCCGTGAGCATTCCTCAATTTTTTTATTTGTTGTCATACTATTTTTGATGGGGGTCATTTTTGGCGCAATTGTGGTAAATAGCATGAGCTTTACACAAAAAGAGGATCTGTTTTATTATTTATCTCAATTTTTTGGACAAATTTCAACTGGAAAAACAGCAGACAACAATGACCTCTTTATGCAGAGTTTTTTTCATAACAGTAAATTTATCGGTCTAATTTGGATTCTAGGAGTATCGATCATCGGCCTGCCTGTCATTCTCATTATTTTATTTATTAAAGGGATGGTTGTTGGTTTTACCGTTGGTTTTTTAGTTAGTCAGATGGGCTTTAAAGGATTTATGCTGGCGTTTGTTTCCATCCTGCCACAGAATTTGATTATCATTCCCGTTTTCATCTTAATGGCTGCTTTTTCAGTTATCTTCTCATTGAGAATGATTAGAAGACAGTTTCTCAAAAAGATTGGAGAACCGATATACCCTTTTTTAAAACGCTATATTATTACCTTAGTGGCAGCATTCATTCTTATTTCAGCAGCTTCAGGGATTGAAGCATACTTATCACCTTGGTTAATGGAGTCTGTAATTACATCTATTGATTTATAATGATTATTAATTAATAATCATTTTTTCATCTTATTTATAATTATTTTATTTTTAATCTCTTTTGCCTTCTGTTATAATGAGAATTAGCAGTGGCGAGGGAGGGACTTCGAATGGAAACTAGAATCGAAAGAATAAAGAAGCAGTTGCATTCATCGAGTTACAAGCTAACACCTCAACGAGAAGCAACCGTTCGAGTATTGCTGGAAAATGAAGAGGATCATTTAAGCGCAGAAGATGTATACCTCCTCGTTAAAGAAAAATCGCCTGAGATTGGCTTAGCAACTGTATATCGGACTCTAGAATTATTAACTGAACTAAAAATAGTCGATAAAATTAATTTTGGTGATGGTGTATCTCGTTATGATTTGCGTCAGGAGGGAGCTGCACATTTTCATCATCATTTAGTATGTATTGAGTGTGGAGCTGTTGATGAGATTCAAGAAGACTTGCTTGAGGATGTTGAGGCCGTAGTAGAAGATAGGTGGAATTTTAAAATAAAAGACCATCGTCTTACTTTTCATGGTATCTGTTACCGTTGTCAGGATAAGAGCAAAGAAGAAGAGATAGAGGAGTAATCGTAAAAGTCCTTTTACAGAAAAAAGGGCTTTTTTCATTTCTATGATCCTGTTAAATGATAGTTAAGAGTAATTTTATACATAAAAGAGTTCCCTAAGGTATAAAAACTGGACAAATTGGCATATCTTTTACTAGGCTAATCTGTTTAGGGGGATGACGTATGGGGAATTTCATGAGAGCGGCACTTCAGACCGTAAAGGTTTTTATATTATTCACAGGGTGCACGATTCTATTTTATTATGGTATTATGTGGGTTAGTGAGGAATATCAAAACTATCATCGCTATGATGAACCGAGTGGAACGGCGTTAAAAGTTTCAAATTCTGTAAAAGATGAGAAATTTTTATGGTTAGATAGGCTGAGATTGTTTTATCTAAATGGGGAGTAATCTATGGAAGATAATTTAAAAGACTTTATGCATTTTATGCTGGTTGAAAAAGGCCTAGCTAAAAATACACTATTATCGTATGAGCGGGACTTAAAGAGCTATATGCGCTATTTAAAAACTGTAGAGTCGGTTGAATCTTTAAATAATGTTCAACGTGTCCATATCGTTCATTTTCTTGGTTTTTTAAAAGAACAGGGGAAATCAGCGAAAACATTGGCTAGACATGTCGCTTCTGTTCGAGCTTTCCATCAATTTCTTTTAAGAGATAAGGCAGCAAATCAAGATCCAACTGTCCATATTGAAACACCAAAATTGGAAAGATCATTACCTAAGGTTCTAAGCTTACAAGAAGTAGAGAAACTACTAGAAACACCAAATAAGCAAGGCCATTTTGGTTTGAGGGACAAGGCTATGCTTGAACTTCTATATGCCACAGGAATCCGTGTTAGTGAGCTTATTAATATTGACTTGGAAAATGTTCACTTAACGATGGGGTTTGTCCGTGTTATCGGTAAAGGAGATAAAGAAAGAATTGTTCCGGTAGGCAGAACAGCATCTGAAGCGATTCAAGCATATTTGAATAATGGCAGGCCACACTTTATATCTAAGAAATATCGAAGTAATGCACTCTTCTTGAATAATTTAGGGAACCGCTTAACAAGGCAGGGCTTCTGGAAGATATTAAAAAAGTTAACGCAAGAGGCTGGAATAATAAAGGAACTAACTCCGCATACTTTAAGGCATTCATTTGCAACTCATTTATTAGAAAATGGGGCTGACTTAAGGGCAGTCCAAGAAATGCTGGGTCATGCAGATATCTCTACAACTCAGATTTATACACATGTAACTAAAACAAGATTAAAGGATGTTTATAGTAAATTTCATCCAAGAGCTTAATAGAAATGTAGATTTTGTTAACTTATTAGAAATGTTGAAAAGCTGTCATAAATTTATGGCAGCTTTTTCTTGTATTTCTTGAAACTTTTAGTAAAATAAAGAAGTCAGACTTCTGACTTGGTGAATTATTAAAGTTTGATAATCCGTTTAGAAAAGGGAAACATATCGAGTATGAAATGTTTCTATATTTGGATGCGCTTTCTATAGAAAAAGGAGGAAAACTCGAATGACTGTTGGTACATATAAACGAATATTTCTCATTGTCATGGACTCAGTAGGAATTGGAGAAGCACCTGATGCTGAGAAATTTGGTGATAAAGGGTCCGATACAATTGGGCATATTGCTGAAAGAATGAATGGTTTAAAGATGCCTAATATGTCCAAGTTGGGCTTAAGTAATATTCGTGAGATAAAGGGAATTGAAAAGCAGGAACAGCCATTAGCTTACTATACTAAAATGATGGAAGCATCTAATGGTAAAGATACCATGACTGGCCATTGGGAGATTATGGGACTCAATATCCAAACTCCTTTTCGAGTGTTTCCAGATGGGTTCCCCGATGAATTGCTTTCTGAATTAGAGCAACGTACAGGTAGAAAGATTATTGGGAATAAGCCTGCAAGTGGAACAGAGATTCTAGATGAACTCGGGGAAGAACATCTTAAAACAGGAGCATTGATCGTCTACACTTCTGCAGACTCTGTTCTCCAAATTGCGGCACATGAAGAGATTATTCCGATTGAAGAACAGTATAAAATTTGTAAAATAGCACGAGAGTTAACACTTGATGAAAAATATATGGTAGGGCGCGTGATTGCTCGGCCATTTTTGGGTGAACCAGGAAACTTTAAGAGAACAGCAAATCGCCACGATTATGCCTTAAAGCCATTTGACCGAACGGTTATGAATGAAATGAAGGATGCTGGGTTAGATGTAATTGCAATTGGAAAAATCTCTGATATCTATGACGGCGAGGGTGTTACGAAATCGCTAAGAACGGTTTCAAATATGGACGGAATGGATAAATTAGTTGAATCTTTAGATATGGAATTCACTGGATTGAGCTTTCTGAATTTAGTTGATTTTGATGCTCTATATGGCCACAGACGTGACCCTGAAGGGTATGGAAAGGCACTTGAAGAATACGATGCCCGCCTGCCAGAAGTGTTTGCAAAGCTAAAAGAGGATGATTTACTAATCATTACTGCTGACCATGGAAATGACCCAGTTGCACCAGGAACAGATCACACTAGGGAATATGTTCCATTAATCGTATATTCCAAACAAATGCAAGCAGGCAAAGAGTTGCCAATAAGAGAAACTTTTGCAGATATCGGGGCAACGGTTGCAGATAACTTCAAGATTAAGATGCCAGAATTCGGAAAAAGTTTTTTACAAGAATTGAAATAAAGCGTAAAGGGGTATAAATCATGAACACTGAAAAAATTCAAAATGCAGCTGGTTTTTTAAAAGAGAAATATCAAACGACACCAAAAGTGGGTCTTATCTTAGGATCTGGTCTTGGAGTTTTGGCAGATGAAATTGAGAACCCTGTCAAAATCCCATACAACGAAATTCCAGACTTCCCGATTTCAACGGTTGAAGGTCATGCCGGTCAACTGGTTTTCGGACTATTAAATGGAGTAGAAGTCGTAGCGATGCAAGGCCGTTTTCACTTTTATGAAGGATATGGAATGGATAAGGTGACTTTCCCAGTCCGCGTTATGAAGGAACTTGGGGTTGAAATGTTAATCGTTACAAATGCTGCCGGAGGAGTGAATGAAAGCTTCGAGGCTGGTGATTTAATGATTATCACGGATCATATTAACTTTATGGGCACAAATCCATTAATCGGACCTAATGATTCCCAACTTGGCGCACGTTTCCCAGACATGTCTGAAGCTTACTCAAGAGAACTTCGTTCGGTTGCAAAGGAAATTGCCTCTCAAATTAACCTTAATGTGAAAGAAGGCGTATATTTCGGTAACCCTGGACCTGTGTATGAAACGCCTGCAGAAGTTAGAATGGTCAGAGCACTAGGAGGAGACGCGGTCGGAATGTCAACAGTACCTGAAGTAATTGTCGCCCGTCATAGTGGGATGAAGGTATTAGGAATTTCTTGTATTTCAAATATGGCAGCAGGTATTCTAGACCAGCCGTTGACACATGATGAAGTAATTGAAACTACTGAAAAAGTAAAAGCAAACTTTCTATTATATATAAAAGAAATTGTAAAAAGCATAGCGAAATAATTTGAACCTATTATATTAAAGTGGTGATAAAAATGAGAATGGTCGACTTAATAGAGAAAAAAAGAGATGGACAAGAATTAACATCTGAGGAAATAAAGTTTATTATCAATGGTTATACGGATGGGTCAATCCCGGATTATCAAGTTAGTGCTTTAACGATGGCAATCTTTTTTAAAGGGATGACAGAGAAAGAAAGAGCAGAATTAACATTGGCGATGGTTGAGTCTGGTGATCAAATTGACTTATCTCAAATTGAAGGGATAAAAGTTGACAAGCATTCAACTGGCGGTGTTGGTGATACTACCACTCTTGTTCTTGGTCCGCTAGTTGCTGCATTAGATGTACCTGTCGCGAAAATGTCTGGCCGTGGCCTAGGACATACTGGAGGTACCATTGACAAATTAGAAGCGGTTAAAGGCTTCCACGTTGAAATTGAAAATCAAGAATTTATTGATCTTGTTAATAAAAATAAAATTGCCGTTATTGGACAAAGCGGTAACTTAACTCCAGCTGACAAAAAGCTATATGCACTAAGAGACGTTACAGCAACAGTGGATAGTATTCCACTAATTGCAAGCTCGATTATGAGTAAGAAAATTGCTGCTGGTGCTGATGCCATTGTACTCGATGTAAAAACTGGTGCGGGTGCATTCATGAAAACGCTGGATGATTCAAGAGAGTTAGCTAAAGCAATGGTAGGGATCGGCAATAATGTTGGTAGAAGAACCATGGCGGTTATCTCTGATATGAGTCAGCCCCTTGGATTTGCTATCGGAAATGCGCTAGAAGTAAAAGAAGCGATTGATACATTAAAGGGAGAAGGACCTGAAGATTTAACAGAACTTTGCTTAACTTTAGGCAGTCATATGGTTTATCTTGCTGAAAAAGCAAGTTCTCTAGCTGAAGCTAGAACGATGCTTGAGCAGGTAATTAAAGACGGTTCCGCTCTTGATAAGTTAAAGGTCTTTTTAAGTTCACAAGGTGGAGATGCCTCCATTGTGGATGACCCTTCTAAAATGCCGCAAGCTCAATTCACTTTTGAACTAGAAGCGAGAGAAGATGGATATGTTTCTGAAATCGTTGCAGATGAAGTTGGTACAGCAGCTATGATTTTAGGAGCAGGAAGAGCTACTAAGGAATCGGTGATCGATTTAGCTGTTGGTCTCGTTCTAAGGAAGAAAATAGGCGACCAAGTGAAAAAAGGTGATTCATTGGTTACGATTTATAGTAATTTTGAAGATGTTAGCGAAGTAAAGGCAAAGCTTTATGAAAATATTAGGATTTCTACTTCTAAGGTAGATGCTCCTATTTTGATCCATGAAGAAATAACAGAATAAATGATATTCCAAAAATCCAGGAGACATCCTGGATTTTTTATTTTACTCATAGGAAATAATTGTATAAAAATGATTCATTTGGAAAAAATGATGCTTATAAAGAATGGAGGGTTATGCAATGAAACGATATGTCTCTTTACTAGTAATATCTTTTATGTTAACAAGTTTATCGATTCCTTCTGTATCTGCTGAAGAGAAAAAAAGCTCTGATATAACTGAAAATGTCAGGTCAGCGATATTAATTGAACGTGATACAGGTAATGTTCTTTATGAGAAAAACAGTAATGAAGAACTTCCGCCTGCAAGCATGACAAAGATCATGACAATGTTGTTAATTATGGAAGCAATCGACCAAGGTAAGTTGACTTGGGAAGAGAAGGTCAGAACAAGTGAGTATGCAGCATCTATGGGAGGTTCGCAGATCTTCCTTGAGCCTGGAGAAGAAATGACCACCAAACAAATGCTTCAGGGCATTGCAATAGGATCCGGGAATGATGCTTCAGTGGCAATGGCTGAGAGGATTGCTGGTTCTGAAGAGGCTTTTGTCGATATGATGAATGATAAAGTAAAAGAACTTGGTTTAAAAAATACAGTTTTCAAAAATACGACAGGGCTGCCGGAAAGCGGTCATTACAGTTCAGCAAATGATATGGCAGTAATGGCTAAAGAATTATTAAAATATGAAGACATTACAAAGTTTACTGGTTCATACGAGGCGTATCTTCGCGAGAATACGGATAAAAAGTTCTGGCTTGTAAATACAAATAAATTAGTTCGCTTCTATCCAGGAGTTGACGGCCTAAAAACAGGTTTTACAGCCGAAGCGAAATATTGTTTAACGGCAACAGCTCAAAAAGACGGCATGCGAGTAATTGCAGTAGTGTTCGGTGCGCCAACCTCTAAAGAGAGAAATGCTCAAGTTACGAAAATGCTTAACTATGCTTTTAGTCAATATCAAACACATCCAATGTTTAAGCGTAATCAATCACTTGGAATTGCTCAAGTAAGTAAGGGGAAAGAAAAAACAGTTCAGGCTGTTACCAATGAGCCGCTTTCATTATTAACCAAAAAAGGTGAAAAAACAGAAAATGTAGAACAAAAAATAACGCTAAAGAAGAACCTTGATGCTCCGATTCAAAAAGGAGATAAGGTTGGCAGTATCAAACTGATTAAGGATGGGAAAGTAGTTCTAGAGAGCGATTTAGTTGCAAAGAATGACGTAAAAGAAGCAGGCTGGTGGACTCTTTATAAACGTACGTTTGGAATGTTTACAAAAGCAGGAAAATAAATTTGTCGAAATACTAAGATTCTACACTACTTTTAGCAAAATGCAACTAGTTTTGTCTTGAATGAAGGAAATGTTGAATTCCATAACGAATTGACTCATATACCAGTTGAAGGAGGCTAGGGTAAGTGAGTCTAAACATTGATATGGAAATAAAACATGATGTTCTATGTATTCGTTTAAGTGGGGAGTTAGACCACCATACTGCGGATGAATTACGCGAACAAGCCGCTATTGCAATTGAAAGAAATGATATTCGTCATATAGTGTTAAATTTGGAGCAACTCATCTTTATGGATAGCTCAGGACTTGGGGTTATTTTAGGCAGATATAAGCAAATAAAGCAGGTGCACGGCGAAATGGTTGTTTGTGCTATTTCCCCTGCTGTACAAAGATTATTCGATATGTCGGGATTATTTAAGATAATCAAGCTTGAGCCGACAGAAGAATTTGCTTTGCAAAGATTGGGGGTGGCCTGAGTGAAGAATCAGATGAATCTTCAATTCAGTGCGTTAAGTCAAAATGAGTCATTCGCACGTGTTACAGTTGCTGCTTTTATCGCACAGCTCGATCCTAATATGGATGAGTTGACAGAAATTAAGACTGTTGTGTCTGAAGCTGTTACCAATTCGATTATCCATGGGTATGAGAATGACCCTAATGGAATTGTATACATTCAAGTTTCCATCGAAGACAATATTGTAGATATTTCAATTAAGGATGAGGGACTTGGAATTGTAGATGTGGAAGAAGCTCGCCAGCCATTATTTACAACAAAGCCAGATTTAGAAAGATCTGGTATGGGATTCACCATCATGGAAAATTTCATGGATGAGTTAGAGGTTCTCACACAGCCAGGTAAAGGAACCGAAGTAAAATTAAGAAAGCATTTACAAACTCGCAAAATGCTGTGCAATTAAGGAGACTTGCCGATGGATGTGGAGGTCAAAAACGATAAAAGTCACACGTATCTAAAGGACCATGAAGTAAAAGAACTGATTAAAAGAAGTCAGGATGGAGACCAAGATGCACGGGACCTTATAGTCGAAAAGAACATGCGTCTCGTCTGGTCCGTAGTTCAGCGTTTTCTCAACAGAGGCTATGATCCTGACGACTTATTCCAAATTGGCTGTATAGGTTTATTGAAATCTGTCGATAAGTTTGACCTTTCGTACGATGTTAGATTTTCAACCTATGCTGTACCCATGATTATTGGCGAGATTCAGAGGTTTATCCGCGATGATGGAACAGTTAAGGTCAGCCGCTCCTTAAAGGAAATGGGAAATAAGATTAGAAAAGCCAAGGATGAATTATCGAAAATCCTAGGCAGAGTTCCGACAGTCAATGAGATTTCTGAGCATCTAGAACTATCACCAGAAGATGTGATTCTAGCTCAGGAAGCAAGCAGGGCACCATCTTCCATTCATGAAACCGTATATGAAAATGATGGCGACCCGATAACCTTGCTTGATCAAATTGATGATGGTAATGAAGGGAAATGGTTCGATAAAATCGCACTTAAGGAAGCCATCCGTGAATTAGATGAGCGTGAGAGGTTAATTGTTTACCTCAGGTATTACAAAGACCAAACACAATCAGAGGTGGCGGTAAGGCTGGGCATATCACAAGTACAGGTTTCAAGGTTAGAAAAAAAGATTTTACAGCAAATGAAAGACCGCATGGATATCTAATCCAAGCGGTCTTTTTATGTGGGCCAACATTATTTTATCCAATTTTTGGTCTTCATGAAAAAAAGGTAATGACTCATACTAGTGTTACAAAGAAATCAGTGTATGGGGAGTGTATGTTTTGGAAAAAACAATTTACATCCGCATGCGGAATCGTGTTTTGGTTAAACCGGGAGAGACTATTTACCTAGCTGATCTCGCACAGGTTATTGCACCTGAAACCACCATTCCACAATTAAAAAAACTGCCTATATATCAAATTACGGAAGATGATAAGAATATTGTGATCATTGACGTAATGAAAATTATAGGAAAAGTTTCCCAATTGGTAAGAGATGCCGAAATTCAAACAGTTGGACCGCCTCAAACAATAATTGAAGTAGTATATAAGAAAAAGATGATGTCATATCCATTATTCCTTCTAATCTGGTTCCTATTATTCTTTGGCTCTGCTATGGCTATTATGAACTTTCATGATGATGTGAGTATGCAGAGCGTTCAAGAAAAACTCTATACAATTATTACTGGCGTGAAAGATCCTAAGCCCTGGATTTTTCAAATACCCTATTCAATCGGCTTGGGACTTGGGATGGTTTTGTTTTTTAACCATGTATTTAAAAAACGGATTAATGAAGAACCTAGTCCGCTAGAGGTAGAAATGTTTAATTATCAAACGAGCTTAGATAATTATGTCGTCATACATGAAAACAAAGAAAGCATGAAGCGAATAAAATGACTATAAAGGTTGTTGCGGTAATGTTTGTCGGTCTAGCGGGTGGATTAGCAGTAGGTTCGGGATTTGTTGCTTTTTTGACGGTATTAGGTATTATACCAAGGCTGACTCAGCTAACGAAAACAATGAAGATGATTCATCATTATGAATGGGCTGTAGTACTTGGAGCTGTTAGTGGTACAGTGGCAAGCCTAAGGGATCCTGTACTAGGTGTATCTCCATACTTTATGATTCCTCTTGGTCTGGCAGGCGGTATCTTTGTCGGAATGTTAGCAGCAGGTTTAACAGAAGCGCTAAATGTATTTCCTGTACTTGCTAAAAGACTAGGAATTGATGGGAAAATTATCATTTTAATAATGGCAATTGTGTTTGGGAAAATTGTTGGTTCTATCTTTCAGTGGGTTTATTTTGTTCATCACTAAAAACCTGAAAATGTCTAGCTTCAGCGCCTAGGGACTCGGGTCATAGGCCAATCCGTCGAGAAGGTTAAAAAGCAACCTTCCCGCCGGCTCGTCCTATGTCTGTCATCCCTGTGCAAGGCGCCTACGCTTTTCTAGAGAAAGGATATCCCAGAATGAGTAATTGCAGACGGGTTATATTAATTACTGATGGCGATGAGTATGCGAAAAGGGCGGTCGAACATGTAGCTCATGAAATAGGCGGACGCTGTATTACAAGTTCTCAAGGAAATCCATCGGTACTTCCAGGTGAAGAACTTGTAAAATTAATTAAAATGGCTGCACATGACCCAGTATTAGTCATGTTCGATGACAGTGGACTAGTTGGTGAAGGAGCTGGAGAAAAAGCTTTAAAATACGTTGCTACCCATAATGATATCGAGGTACTGGGCATTATTGCGGTAGCTTCAAAAACACATCAGGCGGAGTGGACAAGAATAGATGTAAGTATTGACCGTGATGGTGAATTAACTCCCTATGGTGTAGATAAATTTGGTATACCAGAACTCGAAATTGGAAGATTAAATGGAGATACCGTTTATTGTCTTGATGAATTAGATGTCCCCATTGTAGTGGGAATTGGAGATGTTGGTAAAATGGCGCGACGCGACCATTACGAAAACGGTTCGCCTATAACAAAAAAAGCGGTTGAACTCATACTCGAAAGGAGCGGATATCGTGTCAAGGAAGACTGATAAGAAATGGCCGATACCTGAATCGTTACATGAAATAGAAAATTATATGAAACAGCGTGTTGGGCTGGGTGTTAGTTTTGATTTAGGTGTCAGAAAACTAAAAATCCTGAAAAAGGATGTTCACTTTTATTTTGTAAATGGGTTGATTGATACAAGTTTTGTTATTGAGATAACTGAACACCTAATTGAAATCAATAACCATGAAAAAATGACGTCGGACCTCTTCAAATTGGTAGAGAATCGGCTTGTTCATCAAGCAGTTGAACAAATAAAAACACTTGATGAGTTAGTAGACTTAGTCCTGTCTGGATTGATAGTCGTTGTTGTTGAAGGAGCGGCTGTAGCTCTAGCAATTGATGTTAGGAGTTATCCAGGGAGAACACCTCAAGAGCCGGATACAGAAAAAGTGGTACGGGGATCAAGAGATGGTTTTGTAGAAAATATCATTTTAAATACCGCTCTAACAAGGAGAAGAATCCGAGATGAACGACTAAGGTTTGAAATGTTGAAGGTAGGGGAACGTTCAAAAACTGATGTAGCATTAGGCTATCTGGAAGATGTAGCGGACCCAGACTTAGTAAATATCCTAAGGAAAGAAATTACATCTATAGAAGTTGACGGCATACCAATGGCCGATAAGACTATTGAAGAGTTCATCCTAAAACAAGGATTTAACCCATATCCGCTAGTTAGGTATACGGAACGGGCTGACATTGCAGCAACACATATTCTTGAAGGCCATGTTGTTATTTATGTAGACACTTCTCCAAGTGTCATTATCTCTCCAACGACATATTTTCACCACGTACAACATGCTGAAGAGTTTAGAGAATCACCAGTGATGGGTACTTTCTTACGCTGGATGCGTTTTTTAGGTGTTCTAACATCCATTTTTTTACTACCTTTTTGGTTATTGCTCGTATTAGAACCATCGCTATTACCAAAAGCACTTTCATTCATAGGTCCGAATGAAAAGACCAATATACCCATAGTAGTTCAGATTTTCTTAGCCGATTTTGGAATTGAGTTTCTAAGAATTGCAGCCATACATACACCTACACCATTGTCAACAGCGATGGGCTTAATTGCTGCAGTGTTAATCGGACAAATTGCAGTAGATGTAGGCTTATTTGTTCCGGAGGTTATTCTTTATGTTGCCGTATCAGGGATTGGGACATTTACAACACCTAGCTATGAATTAAGTGTAGCTAATAAAATCGGCAGATTAATTTTATTGCTATTTGTAGCATTTTTCAAAGTTCCAGGTTTTGTAATTGGGGCAACCTTATTGTTTATTCATTTAGTAACGACAAGAACTCTCAACACACCATATTTCTGGCCGTTTTTACCTTTTGAGCCCAAAGGGTTTTTACAAATTGTCTTCCGCAGGGCTGTACCAGGAGCGATTCTCAGGCCTAGTATTGTTCACCCAAGGAATCGTTTTCGGCAGCCGCCAAAAGCAGAAAATAAATGAGATATTGCGGAATAGTATTAGTTGTGCTAAAGTAATTTTTAATTGAGTAAAAGGATAGAAAAATAAAAATAGGCAGTATCCTTTGCGGATTCTGTCTATTTATTTATTACAATTTTTTGGTTTCACATACACTAAAAACAAGAGTCTTCATGGAGAGAGGGAAGGAAATGTATTTTTACGGGACAACAGGGGTAAATGGTAGAGGGAATTTGGAAATAGGCGGAGTAGATGCAATTGAGTTGGCCCAACAGTTTGGAACTCCCCTCTATGTTTATGACGTAGCGTTAATGAGGGAAAGAGCTAGAGGATTTAAGAAAACCTTTGAAGAACAAAAAGTGAAATCGCAGGTTGCATACGCAAGTAAGGCATTCTCGACGATTGCAATGCTACAGCTAGCCGATGAAGAAGGCTTATCTTTGGACGTAGTATCAGGAGGAGAATTATATACTGCTATAAAAGCTGGTTTTCCTGTTGAAAGAATTCATTTTCATGGAAATAACAAAAGTAGAGAAGAATTAGAAATGGCGTTAGAGAACAAAATTGGCTGCATCGTTGTGGACAATTTTTATGAACTAGAGTTATTAAAAACGATTAGCAAGGAAAAAAGTGAAACTGTAAATATTTTATTAAGGGTAACTCCAGGCATTGAGGCCCATACACATGATTATATATTAACTGGGCAAGAAGATTCAAAATTCGGTTTTGATTTGCAAAATGGACAAGCGGAAGAAGCTCTAAAAACTGCCCTTTTATGTAAAAACTTTGAGGTTCTAGGGTTACACTGCCATATTGGCTCACAGATTTTTGAAACAACTGGCTTTTTGCTGGCTGCTAAAAAAATCGTTGAGCAGATGAATAAATGGAAGCAGGAAATGGCTTTTGAAGCTAAGGTTTTAAACTTGGGCGGCGGCTTTGGAATTCGCTATACAAGTGAAGATGAACCAATGTTGCCTTCTCAATATGTAAGCGAGATTATTAGAGAGGTCAAAGGTTTAGTTGACCAATATTCATTAAAGATGCCTGAGATTTGGATTGAGCCTGGCCGTTCACTTGTTGGTGATGCAGGAACAACGTTGTATCAAATAGGATCTTCTAAAGAAGTACCTGGTGTTAGAAAATATTTAGCTATTGATGGGGGAATGAGTGACAATATTAGACCTGCCCTTTATCAAGCAAAGTATGAAGCGGTATTAGCCAATAGGCCATTAGCTGAGACAACCGAAACGGTTTCTATCGCTGGGAAATGTTGTGAGTCTGGAGATATGCTTATTTGGGATCTGCCTTTGCCGGAAACAACTGAAGATGATTTATTAGCTGTCTTTTGTACGGGAGCTTACGGTTATTCTATGGCAAATAATTATAACCGTCTGCCACGGCCGGCTGTTGTATTTGTCGAAAATGGAAAGGCAAGACTTGTCGTGAAAAGAGAAACTTATGAAGATTTGGTTAGACTAGATCTGCCATTAAAGTAATTAAGCTGCCGTGATTACGGCAGCTTCCTTCTTTTTCATAAGAGAGAGATGGATTATTTTTATTAATTAGTGTAAAATGTAGGGCAGATACGCTATCTTCAAATATTATTTGGAGGTTCTAACATTGAAGAAAAATAATTGGGTAGTTTTCACTCTTCTTATTGGTATTTCTGTTATTTGGGGTATAATATACTGGCTAGTAATTGCCCCCAACCAGCAATAGTATGAAATGATAATATCGATGTTTAATCATCCGTGTAACTAACATGACACTTTAATTACTCAACTACATACTATAAATAAATCTGTATAATATTTATATTTCAAAAGTGAAAAATAGACTATTTTTATCTGGTTTATTTCATATGATGAGGGATCTATTATGTTAATTCGTTATAAGAAAAATTTTGAAAAAATCGCGATGGGTTTGTTGTCCTTTATGCCGACTGAAAAGGACTTAAAGAAACTCCAATTAACGATCAAAGAATACGAGAACGAAGAGAATTGGCAACTATTTCTCTGGAAGGAAGAAGATATCATAGGGCTTATAGGTGTGCGCAATAACGATCTCGATCATTCACTGGAAATTCAGCATATTTCAGTTAACCCCTCCCATCGATACCAAGGGGTTGGTAAGAGAATGGTTAAAGCATTAAAGGATTTATATCCAGATAAGACAATAAAATCAAATGAACACACATCTGCATTTATTGATAAGTGTGAGTTATGCTAAATGACAACCATCCAAAGAGGCGGCGATTATTCGCTGCCTCTTTTCTTGTTTTTTGCATTCAATCGATCTTGAATGACAAGTGTTCTATCCCTTAGGGAATGTCTATTTACTAGCTCCTTATTCGAGATATCACTTTCTTTCCCCCAACTGTACCCTTTATTGTTACATTCTGCTTTGCATTGTTCCAATAGGGTAGGATCATTGATAGGTAAATGAAAGCTCTGATAAGGTACTTGGTTTTCTATTGATGCTAAAAGGTTTTGTAAAAGCGAGAAGAGGGCTGATTTATCTAAACCTAGCTTTGATATTTCATTACCATGCATTGAAAAGTTTTGAATAGCTTTCTCCAGCGTTCTTAATGCACCAGCAAAATTAAATCGACGGTGATGGTAAGTTGAAACTGCAAGAAGGATGAATCCGACCCAAATTGAATTCTTATGACCTTCTGTTTTAGTTTTCCAATATTCTTCTAATATTTCGTGGCATTCGAAATAATCCCGATCAGTATGAAAATGAACTAAGAACTTAATATAATCTCTTGGATACAAAACACCCTGCTCCTTTTCTGTACGTTATTTTATGTATAGTTTAACACATTCAAATAGAAGCATAAGCAGATAAGTTTGTCTGCGTAACAAAGACAAAGCCTGCCCAGTTAACAGGCAGGCCTCACTTTCATTTTAGAACCAAGAAGCACCAACAATAATTAACAGAATAAATAGAACAACAATTAACGCGAATCCGCCGCCGAAACCGTAAGCGCCATCAGCCATATTTAAAACCTCCTATAGTTTTTTATCCTTTTCCCTGTCATCTTATGTAGGATCTTTGTCCAATGTTATGGGCAATCATCCCTTTTTGCCATTTAATAAAAAAAGCAAAGGCAAATTTCTGTTGGATAACTAATCCGAATCCACTATACTATTAGATAGCTATTTACAAATTTAAAGAAACTTTTTAAGGATTTTGGTGAAGAATGACTCCATATAGTATAAAAATTGATGCGTTCGAGGGGCCGTTGGATTTACTCCTCCATTTAATTAATCGGCTAGAAATTGATATATATGATATCCCAGTTGCTCAAATTACTGAGCAATATTTATTTTATATAAAAACAATGACTGAGCTTAAACTAGATGTAGCCAGTGAATTTTTGGTAATGGCTGCAACCTTGTTAGCAATAAAAAGTAAAATGCTTTTGCCCAAACATGAGGAAGAAGTGAATGAATTAGACCAAGAATTAACCTTTGAAGAAGATCCGAGGGATGAACTGGTTGAAAGACTTATTGAGTATAGGAAATATAAAGAAGCAGCACATGATTTAAAATCAATGGAGGAAGAAAGGGGACTTATGTTCACCAAACCTCCAAGTGACCTCTCAGATTTTGCCAAAGAAAATTTGCCTGAAAAATCCGAGTTGAATATAACCCTTTATGATATGCTGGCTGCTTTCCAAAAGTTGTTGAGAAGAAAAAAATTACAAAGACCTTTGGCAACGAAAATTGCCCGTCAGGAAGTATCCATTGAAACTAGAATGACGGAAATTATGGATGAATTAAGGTTGATTAAAGGGAAAAGGAATTTTAACGATTTATTCCCGTATCCCGCTAAGGAACATATTGTAGTAACATTCCTTGCCGTTTTAGAGTTAATAAAAAGAAAAGAGATCGACGTAGAGCAAGATGAAAACTTTGGAGACATCTTTGTCCATGCAATAGAGGGAGGAGCTGTTTGACTTGGAAATTATTAAATGGCAGAGTATCTTAGAGAGTCTTTTGTTTGCAGCAGGTGACGAAGGGCTCACGATTAAACATATAGCAGAAGTATTAGAGGTCGATGCGTTGAAGGCCGCTGAAGTGATTGAGGAATTGAAACAGGTGTATGAGAAGGACCAAAATCGGGGAATTATGATTGTTCAGCTAGCAGGTACTTTTCAGCTTGCAACTAAAAAGGAACATGCACCATATTTAAAACGACTTGTTGATTCTCCAAATACTACTGCCTTGTCACAGGCAGCCTTAGAAACATTAGCCATCATAGCTTATAAACAACCAATCACCCGGGCTGAGATTGAAGAAATTCGGGGAGTAAAGACGGAGCGTCCATTGCATACGCTCATGTCGAAGGCACTTATAAAAGAAGTGGGACGAGCAGAAGGAACAGGAAGAGCCTATCTATATGGAACAACAAAAGAGTTTCTTGATTATTTTGGCTTGAAAAGTATTGATGAACTTCCCAAGCTTCCTGATAAGGCAGATGAAGAGTACGTTCAAGAGGAAGCAGATTTGTTTTTTGAGAAATTTCAGGAAACGATTGGCTCTTAAACTGTTTGGTTGTGTTAAAATATACTTAAGTTTTCAAATTTAAAGTAAAGACCTAATTAGTCAAAGGCTAAAGGAGATTGATTTAGTTGCTAATTAAAGATTGTATAGGATATGAATTAGAAAAGGAACAATCGAATACTTCAGAAGATTTCTTTAACAGAAGTGAAGTGACATTTGTTGAAGAGGGGGAGGAAAGAACGCTTCATGTTCTTTACGTTAGGTTTTTTGATGAACTCATTCACGAATTTACTCCATACCAGCAGAACCCAATCCTGACCCAAGGGGAACTGAACATTACATTTAAAGATATTGTGGCACTTGTTTGTTTAATAAAAAATCCTGGCTTACGCCAACGTAAAAGATTATATATTAATTCAAAATATGAATTTGCCTCCTATTTCAAAGGCATTGACTACAACAAATTGCCTGAAATTTTGATTTCAATTAAGCAGGATAAACCTTTTAAGCTTCAATCGCCATTAGAGTACATCACGCAGCCTAGTTAAAACTATTTACGAAAACTAAAAGGGGTGTAAAGTATGGGAAACGCATTAGTGAAAACCCAGCTTAATGACGTAAAAGAATTTTTAGCTAATACTAGCTTAAAACTAGAAAATTATCTAAATGATACCACTATTGAACAAATGCAACGAGAACAAGAAGGTGATGTTAACTACTACAAATTAATTTTATCAAACATTAGAAAGCTTTTAGTCTATAGCGAGGAAGGATTGGAAGCATGCTCGGTTATTCTGCAAAGTGAGCCTTTTCAAAAAGCGGCAGCAGAAAAAACGCTTTATCGAATTTTCCATCAATGCATTGAGGAATTCTTCTCACCGAAAAATGATGCTTGGTATGAAAATAGCCGAAGTGCCTATACAGGTAAGAATTCTATAAAATTTTATAAAGAAATTCCCGATAACCTTCAGGTATTAATTAAAGGTTTAGAGGGTGAGTTTCAGAGAATCAGAGAAGAATTAGAATTTTATGAAACCGACTACCGGACAAAAATGATCCAATCCAAATAGTTTATTTAAAAAAGCTGACCATTTGAGTTATTCAAATGAGCAGCTTTTTTTATTACTACTTAATAATTATCATAAACCTGACGGTCATTCATACTCTTTAGGTAGTTAAGTTTTTAAGGAGGAATACAATGAGTCAGTTTAGGAATTACGTACAAGAGCTGTTTAAGTGGAATGAAGATATGAAAAAGTTTTTAGGATCACAGGAGGTCGAACACAATACGGAGTTATGGGAGCAACTCGATCGCTTCACAAAATTAATAGAAAATAGCAGTAACAGTGGGCAATTGTCGGACACAGAGCTTCTAAACCTTCAAACAGAAGCTGAACATATTCATGAGAAGATGGAGAACTATTTTGATAGGAAGCGGGTAGTAGGAACGATTTGGGTTAATGAAAAAGTAATTCCCCCTGGCGAACATACTCTCCCTGCACTTCCATATGCATACAACGCCCTTGAACCCTATATTTCAGAAGAAATAATGAGACTCCATCATGATAAGCATCACCAATCCTATGTAGATGGGTTAAATAAAGCAGAACTTAAGCTTAGGGATGCGAGGAAAACTGGTGACTTTTCCTTGATTAAACATTGGTCAAGAGAATTGGCTTTTCACGGATCAGGACACTATCTACACACAATATTTTGGAATAATATGACCCCGAATGGTGGAGGCAGACCACAAGGACCACTAAAAGAAAAAATAGATAGTTATTTTGGGAGCTTCGACCAATTTAAGAAACAATTTTCAGAAGCTGCAAAACAAGTGGAAGGAGTCGGATGGGCTTTGCTAGTTTGGTCTCCACGTGCAAGGCATTTAGAAATTCTACAATCCGAAAGACATATGCTTTTAACACAATGGGACACCATTCCATTGCTTGTTCTAGATGTTTGGGAGCATGCCTACTATCTCCAATATAAAAACAATAGAGGAGAATACGTAGATAATTGGTGGAATATTGTAAATTGGAACGATGTAGAACTACGCTTTGATCAAGCAGCTGAGATAAAATGGCCGGCTTTTTAAACTTTTGTCAGAGCAATCAGTGTTTTTGGCTGATTGCTTTTGTTTAATATGGACAAAGTGTCATAACAAGTCTTGTCCTGCATAAAATTTTATAAAACGCTAGAAAGCTAAAGAAGGGGACGAGGTAAATCTTATGAGAATGATTTGGAAGCTAGTCATTTTTACCCTCATGCTCTCACTTATCATGGCAAACATTCCTCAAAAGGTGGATGCTTCT
Source organism: Neobacillus sp. (assembly GCA_040797665.1). Lineage (GTDB taxonomy): Bacteria > Bacillota > Bacilli > Bacillales > Cytobacillaceae > Neobacillus. The sequence goes on from JBFNER010000001.1 coordinate 252,500, forward strand.
GTTTCCGTAAGTGCACGCAGTGCTGTATTAATGGAACAAGAATCGGGACGTGTCCTATTTGAGAAAGATGCTCATACAAAAAGGAGAATAGCTAGTATAACTAAAATCATGACAGCCGTGCTAGCGATTGAATCAGGGAAAATGAGTGATATAGTGAAAGTAAGTGAACAAGCTACCCGTACGGAAGGGTCATCGGTATATTTAAAGCCTGGAGAAAAAATAAAATTGGAGCACTTAGTTTTTGGATTAATGCTCCGCTCAGGAAATGATACTGCTGTTGCAATTGCTGAATATGTTGGCGGCAGTTTAGATGGTTTTGTGTATCTGATGAATCAAAAGGCAAATGAAATTGGGATGTTGAATACGCATTTTGCCAATCCGCATGGTTTAGATGATCATGAGGATCACTATTCAACAGCATATGATATGGCATTACTGACTCGTTATGCAATGCAATATGATAAATATCGAGAAATTGCCGGGACTAAGGAGCACCATGCTCCAAATCCAACTGAGAATTGGGAACGAGAATGGAAAAACAAAAACCGCCTGCTAACAAAATATAAATATACGACTGGCGGAAAAACAGGCTATACCAAACGCGCAAAAAGAACCCTTGTTACTACTGCTACAAAAGGGGAAATGAACCTAATCGCTGTAACCATCAATGCTCCAGATGATTGGAATGATCACATTGCCATGTTTGAAAATGGCTTTAAAGCTTATGATATGGCGGAGGTAATACCAGAAGGAAAATTAAAGCTAAAGGAAAACGAGGATTATAAGAATCAATTATATATAAAGGATTCGTTTGTATATCCGGCAACAAAAGAAGAAATGGAATTATTTTCTGTTAAATATAAACTTAACAAGCCGCCTGAAAATTGGGACAGGTCCAAGAATAATGAAGCAATCGTAGGGCGAGCGTTAGTTTACCTTGACGAAAAAGTTATTAAGGATATGCCAATCTATTATGAAGCGTTGCCAGAGAAGAAAAAGGGGTTATTTGATTCACTAAAGGAAATTTTCCTATCTATTCTAGGTGTGAAAATGAATGGTTAATTACATTTGGGTTTTTATGATGGTAATTGGAATTGTTTTTGCAATGATAAACGGGACAATGGGAGAAGTAAACAAGGCTATATTCGATGGAGCGAAGGAAGCTGTTACTCTTTGTATTGGGTTAATCAGCATTCTCGTTTTCTGGCTCGGTTTAATGCGAATTGCTGAGGAATCAGGACTCCTGGAACGGTTAGCAAAGGTATTTAGACCCATTGTAAAGAGATTATTTCCCGAAATACCAAATAATCATCCAGCCATGGGCTATATTTTATCAAATATGATCGCTAATATGTTTGGTTTAGGAAATGCAGCCACTCCACTTGGAATTAAGGCAATGGAGGAGTTAAAACGACTAAATGGGGGAAAGAACTCAGCAAGCAGATCAATGGTAACCTTTCTAGCGATCAATACAGCAAGTATCACCATCATTCCTACCACGGTAATTGCTATTAGGATAAACTATAATTCTGCTTCTCCAACTGAAATAGTAGTACCGACCTTAATAGCAACTATTATTTCGATGCTAGGAGCAGTGCTGATTGATCGTTATTTCTATTACCGGCGAAGCCGCAAAGGATGAGAAGCATGGAAATTATTTCACTCATTTCTCTAGGATTTATACCTGTATTAATAGGCTTTATCCTTTTGTATGGAACATTCAAGCAAGTTCCAACATATGAAAGCTTTGTTGAAGGAGGAAAAGAAGGAATCAAAATTGCTGTAGCTATTATTCCTTTTTTAGTAGGAATGTTAGTGGCCATTTCAGTTTTTCGTGCCTCGGGAGCACTAGAAGCTTTGATGAATTGGATCCGGCCAGCAATGGAGGCCATCAATGTCCCAGCTGAAATCGTTCCCTTGATTTTAATAAGACCTATTTCTGGTACAGCTGCGCTTGGAATGACTAGTGATTTAATTGCTGTATATGGACCAGATTCATTTATTGGCAGACTAGCTTCTGTCTTGCAGGGAAGTACAGATACGACCTTCTACGTGTTAACCGTATACTTTGGAGCAGTAGGCATAAAAAAAATGGGTGATGCCCTGAAAGTTGGATTACTTGCCGATGTGGTAGGAATTATCGCAGCGGTTGTAGTCATAACACTATTTTTCGGAGCAATTTAGTTTTTTTTATGATTTATTATATGAAAGAATGGGCAGGTTCCTTCTCTAACAGGGACTTGCTTTTTTATTTTTAGGGCTTATTAATATCACCTGCTTTGAAAAAAGGCAAAGTTGTGTCATAATTCATTAGGATAGAATAATGAATTTTTGATTCATGGAAAGTTTGGTTTTTTCATTCGCGTCCAACTACAGGCTAACATATGAGGTGTATTTAATGGAGAGATTACAAAAGGTAATTGCCCGTGCAGGCATTGCATCTAGAAGGAAATCCGAAGAATTGATTAAGGAAGGCAGAGTAAAGGTAAATGGAAAAGTCGTCATTGAGCTAGGAAGAAAGGTGACTTCAACTGATCGGGTTGAGGTTGATGAAGTACAAATTGAGAGTGAAGTACCTGTCTATTTCTTATTATATAAGCCCCGTGGCGTTATTTCGAGTGTAAGTGATGAGAAAGGGCGTAAAGTAGTAACAGACTTCTTCCCACATTTAACGGAGAGAATCTACCCTGTAGGTCGTCTTGATTACGATACTTCGGGCTTGTTGCTGTTAACAAATGATGGTGAGTTTGCGAATCTATTAATGCACCCCAGCAATCAAATTGAAAAAGTATATGTTGTAAAAACGAAAGGTATTCCGGCAAAGGAGAATCTCCGTAAATTAGAGCGTGGAATACGTCTGGAAGATGGAAAGACTGCACCTGCAAGAGTTAAAATGATTTCCGGAGATACAAAGAAACAAACAGCTATTATTGAGATTACCATACATGAAGGACGTAACCGCCAAGTAAGGAGAATGTTTGAAGCGATTGGGCACGATGTCTTAAAGCTCAAAAGGGAACGCTATGGCTTTTTAACCTTGAATGGGTTGTCTGCTGGAGATGCTAGAGAGTTAACTCCACATGAAGTAAAACAATTAAGAGCGTTGGCAATGGATTTGAAGAAAAAGTCATAAAGGTGTCACAATTACATTCATCATTTACACTGTGGAAATGATGATAAATGATATAATTTAGACAAAATGTGACGGACACTAGAAATACTGGGGGAGGACTTATGAAGAAACGTCGATTAATTATGAGGACTATCATCCTGCTCGTTCTAGGTGCTGCCGTAGCCTATACATTGTATGCAAACTTAACAAAAGATAAATTAGATCGAGTGGCTATTGGCAAGGAAGCTCCAGATTTTGTATTAGTAGATATGGATGGAAAGAAACATCAATTATCCGACTATAAGGGGCAGGGTGTATTTTTGAACTTTTGGGGAACATGGTGTAAGCCATGTGAGGAAGAAATGCCTTATATGAATAACCAATATCACCAATTTAAAGACAGCGGGGTACAAATTTTAGCAGTAAATATAAGTGAGTCAGAGCTGGCGGTTAATCAGTTTGCAGCTCGGCACAGCCTTGATTTTCCAATATTAATCGATAAGGATGGTCAAGTCCGAACAGCATACAGTATTGGTACCTTACCTGCAACTTATCTAATTGATAAAAATGGTAAAGTAATTAAATACCATACTGGACAGCTGACAGAAAGAGCAGTCAGGGAGTTCATGGAGAAAATTAAGCCGTAAGGTTGTTGGGAGATTTTTTAAATGAAAGATGTTAAATGTGAATGTGGTCATGTTAATCCACATGGAACCGTCTTGTGTGAAGCATGCGGGAAGGTTCTCGTTGAAGAGGCTAAGGACAGTAAACTACTCGATATGCGTTACGAAGGCAGTGCTCGACGCTCACAAACCTATAATAAAACGATTATTGATAAAATATGGAACTTCTTTTCCTCTGTTAAGGTAGGCGTTAGTTTAATTGTTATCACTCTAGTTGCCTCAGCAGTCGGCACCATTCTTCCTCAGGAAATGTATATACCTTCTGTACAGCCAAGTGTATATTACCAAGAGGAATATGGGTGGGTTGGAAAGCTATACTACGACTTAGGATTTCATGATTTGTATAGTTCTTGGTGGTACTTAATTTTGGTTGCCATGATTGGCGTCTCCCTTGTCATTTGTAGTCTTGACCGGGTAGTACCGTTATACAAAGCATTAAAAGTACAAAACGTAACGAGACATGAAGGTTTTTTAAGACGCCAGCGTATTTTTGGTGTAACTGAAACTGTCAATGGAAAGGACTTGGCTAGTGTAAAGGAAGGTTTAAAGGCTAAGAGGTATAATGTTCGAGAAGAAAATGGTGACCTGCTTGCTGAAAAGGGGCGTTTTTCCCGCTGGGGTCCTTATGTAAACCATGTTGGACTTATCATTTTCTTAATTGGTGGTATGCTTAGATTTGTCCCTGGTATGTATATTGATGAAGTATTGTGGGTTCGTGAAGGGGAAACGCTAGTAATTCCAGAAACAGACGGACAATATTATATTACTAATAATAAATTTACTGTCGACCATTATGATAAAAATGAGGACAAGACCTTTGAAGCCGCGATAGACCGTGCGGGTATGGTTGTAAAAAACTATCAAACCGATGCAGTCCTTTATAAAAGAACTGGACCAGCTATTCCGGGAGAGACACCGGATCTCGAAAAAGTGAAGGAACACAAAATTCGTGTTAATCAGCCGTTGAAATTTGAACATTTTGCACTGTATCAGGTTGATTATAAACTTAACGAACTAAACACGATGACCTTTTCCTTAACGAACAAAACTACTGAGGAGACGTTTGGGGATATTAAAGTCAGCCTATATGAACCGCAGTCAAAATATGACTTGGGGAATGGATATTCTGTAGAATTGGTTAGTTATTTTCCCGATTTTGAGTTTGCCAAATCTGGAGAACCTACCACAAAATCGAGGATTCCGAATAATCCCGCCTTTGTATTCAAAATGTTAACACCTGAAAAACCCCAGGGGGAAACAAGCTTTGTTGCGATTCAGCAGACGATAGAACCGCTAGGGGAAAATGAATACAAGATGGCATTTAAAGGTGTTGAAACAAAAAATGTAACAGCCCTGACAGTTAGAAAAGATTTAACACTTTGGATTATTTCCCTAGGCGGTGTTATCTTCATGATAGGTGTAGTACAAGGTGCCTATTGGAACCATCGAAGAGTTTGGATTCAACAAAAAAATGGACAGGTATGGGTCGCTGGACATACAAATAAAAATTGGTATGGTTTAAAACGAGAATTAGAAATAGTATTTTCAAATACATCTATAAATATGCCAGAAGATCAACTTCAAGAGAAAAATACGGATAAGGAGGGAGTCTAGTTGGTAACAATAAGTAGTAATTTACTTTATATTGCATTTATTTTATATTTAGTTGCGACCCTCTTCTTTGGTGGTGCCATAAAGTCAAATCATGGTATGGAAGAGAAGAATAAGGGAACAAATCGGTGGGGGAAATTAGCTGTTCTTCTTACCATTATCGGCTTCATTGCTCAACTAGGTTATTTCATTACAAGATGGATTGCAGCTGGACATGCACCAGTTAGTAATTTATTTGAATTCACAACCTTTTTCGGAATGTGTCTTGTAGGTGCGTTTATCGTAATCTATTTCATCTATCGAACTCCGCTTTTAGGATTATTTACGTTACCGGTTGCAATTCTTATTATTGCCTATGCGAGCATGTTTCCGAGGGATATTTCACCTTTAATACCTGCTTTACAAAGCGACTGGCTCCACATTCATGTAACAACTGCTGCACTTGGAGAGGCAATTCTAGCGGTGAGCTTTGCCGCAGGGTTGATTTACTTGGTAAAGGTTATTGACCAATCCAAGGCTAGCAAAAGAACATTTTGGCTAGAAGCTGTTATGTTTAGTTTAGTGACGACAATAGGTTTTGTTGTAGTCTCAACTGTATTTTCCACTACGGATTATCAGGCAGAATTTAAATGGATGGATAAGAATAACCAGGAAGTAACGATGGAATACACTATGCCGGCTATAACAGGTCCTAATGAATGGGAATTAACAACAAAGGGGAAATTTGAACCACTTGTTGAAATGCCAGCTATTATTAATGCCAAAAAATTAAACTCTGTTATTTGGTCTCTTATCGGCGGTGTTATTCTATATGGCCTAATAAGGCTGTTACTAAGAAAACGGATTGCTGCCGCTTTACAACCTTTAGTAAGAAATATTAAGCTTGATTTAGTTGATGAAATTAGTTATCGATCTGTATTAATTGGGTTTCCAGTTTTTACACTCGGAGCGTTGATATTTGCCATGATCTGGGCGCAAATTGCATGGACACGTTTCTGGGGATGGGATCCAAAAGAAGTTTGGGCACTCATAACCTGGCTGTTCTATGCTGCATTCCTTCATTTGCGTCTATCAAAAGGATGGCATGGTGAGAAATCAGCTTGGCTTGCTGTAATTGGCTTTGTTATTATTATGTTTAACTTAATCGCAGTTAACCTAGTCATCGCCGGTCTCCATTCTTACGCAGGCTAAGAAAAATAACTTTAATAGGCCTTCACCTTAATAAGGGAAGGCCGTTTTTAAAAATTTAAGGTTAATTGTCAAAATTTAGACACTTTTTAAACAGCCATTTTACTTAAATTATAGAAAAAACGAATCGCATTTTGTACAATAAACTGCATGGGGGGATTATAAAATGGAAAAAGACGTGAAGATTTTAGTAGTTGATGATGAAGAAAGGATTCGACGCCTATTAAAGATGTACCTTGAGCGTGAAGACTATCTAATTGATGAAGCAGAGGATGGAATCGAAGCGCTAGCGAAAGCGACAGCAAATGATTATGATGTAATCCTTTTAGATTTAATGATGCCAGGCAAAGATGGAATCGAGGTTTGCCGAGAACTGAGAGAAAAGAAAGCGACTCCAGTTATCATGTTAACCGCAAAAGGTGAAGAAGTTAACCGTGTGCAAGGCTTTGAAGTCGGCACAGATGATTATATTGTGAAACCATTCAGCCCAAGAGAGGTAGTTCTTCGAGTCAAGGCTCTTTTAAGAAGATCATCTCAAACCTCTTACTTACAAACTGATACAACGTCTAAGGATATTATTGTTTTTCCACATTTAACAATTGATAATGATGCTCACCGGGTAACTGCTGATGGTAAAGAAGTAAGTTTAACTCCAAAGGAATACGAATTGCTTTATTTCCTGTCTAAATCACCAGATAAAGTATTTGATCGTGAACAATTACTAAAGGAAGTTTGGCACTATGAATTTTTCGGTGATTTACGTACAGTCGATACACATGTGAAACGTCTCCGCGAAAAATTAAACAAAGTTTCCGAACAGGCTGCTAGGATGATTGTGACGGTTTGGGGAGTGGGTTATAAGTTTGAGGTTGTAAATGAATGACCTTTCTAAGAAGTGTAGTAGGTAAGCTTTGGTTTACTATTATTTTTTTAGTATCCTTTATTCTTTTTATTTTAACAGTGATGCTGGTAGAGTTCTTTGAGAATACCAATATTACTAAAACTAAAAATGATTTGACTCATACAGCAGAAAAAATCGCCAGAGTTTTGGAAGAACATCCTGAAGAACAATTTCCGCTGGGGCTTGAAATATCTTGGGAAATTATTGATGAGGTTACAAAAGTAGTTGTCATTAAAAATTCTAATGAAAGCTATTACTCACCAAATACAGAGGATGGAATAAAGGTCCAAGTATCAGAACTAAGAGATGATGTCGAACTAGCAAAAGTATTTGATGAAGGTACTTCGGTTGAGAAAGTTTCTAACCTCTCCAGCGAACGAGAAGATATTGAAACAAAACACTTTATTATTGGTGTCCCGCTTCATTTAGATCCTGAAGAAAATGGAGCTGTATTTATTTATCAGTCATTGGAGGATGTACAAGAAACAACGCGTTCAACCACCAGTTTTATATTATTAGTAGCTGGTGTAGCAATCATTTTAACGACGATATTTGCCTTTTTCTTATCAACGAGAATTACTGCTCCCTTAAGAAAGATGAGGGAAGCAGCTTTTGAGGTTGCAAGAGGCAAGTTTGATACGAAAGTACCAATATTAACCCATGACGAAATTGGAGAACTTGCAACAGCCTTTAATCAGATGGGGCGTCAATTAAAATTTAATATGAATGCCCTAAGTCAGGAAAAAGAGCAGCTAGCAAGTATCTTAAGCAGTATGGCAGATGGGGTCATTACCTTTAATCGTGATGGTACCATTTTAATCACTAATCCACCCGCTGACCGCTTCCTTCAGTATTGGTACTACGAAAAAGGGGGAAATAGCAGTAACACGGAAGCTATTCCTTCAAAGGTTATGGAGCTGTTTCAGCTTGCAGTTGATACAGAGAAGGAGCAGGTTGGTGAAATTTCGCTTCAAGGCCGTCATTGGGTTATTCTTGTTAGTCCGCTATATAGCAATCGATTTATTCGAGGGGCAGTTGCCGTTTTGAGGGATATGACAGAGGAACGTCAACTGGATAAGTTAAGAAAAGATTTTATAGCAAATGTATCTCATGAGTTAAGAACGCCAATATCAATGTTGCAGGGTTATAGTGAAGCAATTGTTGATGATATTGCAGAATCACAGGAAGAGAAAAAGGAAATGGCAAAAGTAATCTATGATGAGTCGTTAAGAATGGGACGACTGGTCAATGAATTACTTGATTTAGCTAGGATGGAAGCGGGCCATATCCAGTTAACAGTTGAGGAAGTGGACCTTACTTCCTTTATGAATCGAATTGTTCATAAGTTCCAAGGCTTAGCTCGTGAGAATGAGATTTATCTCGGAGCAGAGCTAGATAAGGATATTCCGGCTATTTCTTTTGATCCAGATCGCATTGAGCAGGTATTGACGAACTTAATTGATAATGCGATTAGACATACTCCTGAAGGTGGTTCTGTGCGGTTAAACGTTACACAGCATGAGAAGGGTATTAAAGTGGAAGTATCTGACTCTGGTTCAGGTATACCTCAAGAGGACTTGCCTTTTGTTTTTGAACGGTTTTATAAAGCAGACAAGGCTCGAACAAGAGGAAGAGCTGGGACAGGCTTGGGTTTATCCATAGCTAAAAACATCATCCATGCACACCGAGGACATATATCGGTTCAGAGTAAAAGCGGACAAGGAACGACATTCACCTTCCTTTTACCTCGAAAATAGCAAAAAATTAGAATATTATGCCGATTGTTCTTGATTCACGGGAAACATTAACGTTACTCTTATAAACTCATTCAATTTGAATGAGTTTTCTTTCATTTTGTGCCTCTATCTTCAGTATATTGCCTTTATTTTTATTCACAAAAAGTCTATATTAAAAATGTGAAACTTTTTATACATAAGTATCGACTAATAATATGAACGGGGAGGGGAAATGATTTGGACTCCGTTTTCGATGAGCTCTATCAAAAATATCATCATGACGTTTTTCAATTTCTATTTTATATGGTAAGAAATAAAGAACATGCTGAAGATCTTGTACAAGAGGTTTATATCAGGGTGTTTAAGTCTTATCACCGATTCGAAGGAAAAAGCAGTGAGAAAACTTGGCTATTTTCAATTGCAAGAAATGTGGCAATCGATTTCTTTCGCAAGCAGAAAGGCTGGAAAGATCGGTTACTCGAGAAATTTGATTGGTCTACAAGTCAAGTCAAGGATGAATATCCAATACCTGAGGAGATTACAGTTCAAAACGAAGAGATTAAGTGGATATATAAGTGTCTTGAGTTTTGTACGGTAGATCAAAGAGCAGTAATCATCCTCCGGTATCTAAATGATCTGTCTATTGCTGAAACCGCTCAAACACTTGGCTGGACAGATAGTAAAGTGAAGACAACACAACATCGAGCTCTAAAAGTATTAAAAAAGCACATGGAGATGTTTTACGAAAAGGAGGGTTTGGATAGTGAGAAAATCAGAGTGGAGTGATAAACAGCTTGAGGAATTATTGAGGCAAATGCCGAAGATACAGGATCACCGCCATCCTCGTGACATTTACCAAAATCTCTCTGTGAAAAAGCGGAAAAGACCAGTTTGGTTATTGCCTGGAATTGCTACAGCCGCTGCCGCACTTCTTTTTCTAATACTAATTCCTAAACTCATGGTTGGAACTGAGTATTCGTTAGATCGTGCCCAGGAAGAAAAGTCTTCCTCAGCAGAAAACTTTAGGATAACAGAAGACAATGCTAACTCAATTATGATGGAAAAACAAGACGATGCGAGTCTTGAAGAAGGATTAACACATTCTCAGCTTGATCAGGCTTCCCTTGGAGGGAGCAAAACCCTATTGTTCGAAGAAGAAATAGGCACTGGTAAGGTTGTAACCTATTGGATTCCAGATTCTCAGGTGCAAAATTTAATCCCGATTTCGACCGTTGTCACTCAGGAAGAGGGAGCAAATTGGTTAACTGTGTTTACGGAAACGATGGAAAAGTTAACGGAAGAAGAATGGGGTTTAAGTGAATTTTACCCGCTTAATGCCACCTTCACTTTAGACACTAAAGAAAATAGTTTATTAGTTGATGTACCTAAAGATCATAAATATGGGCAAGGGTCAGCCATGGAAACTAACTTTATTAGTAGTCTAGTGAGAAACACAGCATCGAATAGTGATATTAGTAAAATTAAATTTTTTACAGATGGTCAACCAGGAATTGAACTAGGAAATTATGGTGTTCTAAATGAATTAACCGTTAACCGAGATGAGAATCGTGCATATTTTCTGTTTACGCCTGAAGGTGAGGACCTGCCAATGCTTGTTCCTTCATCAGATTCATACAAAGACATTGACGCTGCTCTCCAAGCTATGATGAAGGGGCCATCACCTGAGACAGGGTTATCTTCTTCCTTACTACCTTCAATCCAAATTCAGAGCGCAAGTATAAGTGGAACCGAATTAGTGATAACTTTAAGAGAAGGTTCAAGCTTGGAAAATAATCTTGATACCTTGTACTCAATTGAAGCAATATTATTAACGGCCAAGGATTTTGGGCTGGAAACAGTTTTAATTGAAAATGCCCCAATAGAATATATAGGACCATATCATTTAGCTGGTGAAATTAAAGTTCCACTGGCTGCAAATTATCGTCCTCTTTAATACTTGAGAAAATCGGTCTTAAAAGAGATCGATTTTTTTGTATAAAAAATCGGTTTTCTCCAAATTATAACAAGTATGCTTAAACAACCTCTCCATAGATGCAGCCAAAAGTTCTATTTGTCCTTAATCTGACATATGGTTTTTTTAGGAGAGGACAAGGACTAAGGAGGAAGAAAATTGCGAGACTACATAAGGCGGCTTTTAATCGCCGCAATTATGGCGCTTTGCGTTGGTTTATTATTTCTTGGAGGTACACAAACAGAAGCGAAAAGCCCAGAGGCAAAAGATCTTCAAAAGGGATGGATATGGCCGACTGATGGCATCATATCTGATACATATGGAACAAGGGATGGGGAGCATAAAGGATTGGATATTGCTGGAGATCTCCATTCTCCAATCATTGCTGTAGAAGATGGAGTAATTGAAAAGTCCTATTATTCCAATACCTATGGTCACGTTGTATTTATTAAACACCCAAGTAATTTTGTCACTGTGTATGCGCATTTGAACAAAAGATTAGTAAAATCTGGACAAAATGTAAAGCAAGGAGACACTATTGGCACAATGGGAAAAACGGGTGAGTCCACAGGAGTTCACCTCCATTTTGAAACCCATCAAACGGAGTGGTCATTTGATAAGAAAAATGCTTTTAATCCTGAATTACTTTTAGGTAAGGCGGAAGTAGGGTTTACTGTCCTTGGAGGGAGGAAAACTAAAGGTGAGGAAACTTTAGAGGCTAGCTCTTATCCAAAGGAAAGCAAAAAGCATTATGTTGTACGTACTGGGGATACACTTACCTCGATCGCTAGGGAAAATAATCAAACTGTCCCCAAGTTAATGGAAATTAATAAACTCCAGTCTGATTTAATCAAGCCAAATCAAATACTTATTGTAACACCATGATCAAAACCCGCTGACAAGTGCAGCGGGTTTTTCTTACTAGAAAAGTATATTTTATGAATAAAAAAGTAACAGTTAAACAAATTTCTTTTAAAGTTTAAAGGTTTTCAGTATAATGAAACTGAAATAAAATATCGATCTATCTTCGGGGCAGGGTGAAATTCCCGATCGGCGGTATTAGAGTAAAGCTCTTAAGCCCGCGAGCCGTATGGCAGGATTTGGTGAGATTCCAAAGCCGACAGTATAGTCTGGATGGGAGAAGATGGAGGTTCTGCAGACGTTCAAAATATAACAATATCGAACGTTTATTAAGGATGCCTTCTTAACTCCCTCAAGATCTTAAACTTGAGGGAGTTTTTGTCATTAGGTTATCTAAGATTGCTGAACCTCTCTTCCTAACTTGATGGATCAAAGAGGAGAGAGGAAAATGAAAAAAATGAAGGTCAGAGCATTTGTTTCAATCGGAATGTTGAGCAGTATCGCGTATTTATTAATGTTATTGAATTTCCCGCTGCCATTGTTCCCAAATTTCTTATTTATCGACTTTAGTGATATCCCAGCATTAATTGCAGCAATAATCTTTGGGCCTGTAGCTGGAATCCTGGTTGAATTTTTCAAAAATGCACTTAATTATCTTATGACAGGTAGTGCAACTGGAATTCCTGTTGGTCATATTGCAAATTTCCTAGCAGGAATACTATTTATTCTGCCTACCTATTATGTATATAGCAGGATTCGTACCCGTAAGGGGATGACACTTGCTCTTGTTGCTGGTACAGTTATTATGGCAGTCATGATGAGTATTCTAAATTACTTTTTTATTTTACCAGCATATACCGCACTACTTAATTTCCCTGATATGCGAAATTTAGTAGTCCCTGCGATATTACCTTTTAACATTTTAAAAGGCTTCATAATGTCAGCGGTTTTTATGCTATTGTTTATTCGGATGCAAGCTTGGATCAATCGGTTAACCTTAATAAAAAATACCTAAGTAAAAACGCAGCCAGAAAGCAACTGGCTGCGTTTTTTTGTTTGCAAAATAAAATCCCCCTTTTTGAAAGGGGGACTGTTGCCAATTATTCGAATTTTGTTGCGTCGCCGTCAAATGGTTCGTCAGCAACTTTAATAGAATCTGTAGGGCAACCCTCGAAAGCATCCATCATGTCATCGATTAAAACATCAGGAATTTCAACGATTCCTTCGTTATCATCAAGTGTTACAAATGCAATACCCTCATCATCATAATCGTAAATATCAGGTGCTGCAGCACCACAAGCTCCACATGCAATGCAAGTTTCTTTGTCAACGATTGTGTACTTTGCCATGAAAAAAACCTCCCAATAAAATAACAAAAATTATTCTTACTTAAGCTTCCATTGGTAATGGAAACGCATTACTCATTCCTATTGTAAAACTGTATGCCTAACTTTTCAATAGAAAAATGCTTAGTATCTAAATACTTAGATATAAGTTAGAGTTGAATCTTGTTCATTATTTGCCATGTGCCGAATCTCTTCTTGATATGATAATGCATGCATTCATGATATGATAATATAGAAAAATATCAAAATTTGTCGATACTAAATATAGAGTGGTGGAGATATGCAATATATCGAGAACGTTATGTTATATTGTTTAAAGCAATTAAATGGAGAAAGAACTATTTATTCCATCTACCATCTTTTGAATGGAAAAAAATCATCCCAAACGCTTCAGGATGCACATTTATTTCTACTTAAAAAGTATTTCCGAATACTCGAATCCTTAACCCGAGAAGAATTTGATAAAGTCATGAGTCGATTAATTGAAAAACATTATGTAGAGGCTATAGGGGACCAAAAGTTTGTACTTAGTAGTCTCGGCGAGGAAGTTCTACAAACAACTGTGCCAATTGAGCATTTAAATGGATGGAAATATCATCATTTGACAAGTATAGTCTGGGAAAGATTGTCCTTGTTGGTTCAGGTAACCTCAAATTTAACTTACCATGAAGCACAATATATACCGATTCAAAAAAGTTCGGACGTTCATAACTGGCTTAAAAAGCTGTTAAAGAAACAATTGATTCGGAGAAATGAAATGGGTAAAGCACTACTTACAGAATTAGTAGTCTGCCTTGAAGGAGCGAAGGACATTAATCCTTCAGTGCTAGTTTTTCGATTAACTGGCTATCAACAAATTGGACTGACATCAATACAAACAGCTCAATTGCTGAAAATGGACGTTATTGATTATCAACTTGAATTTACTTCGATTATTCATTATATCATCCATAGGCTTGAAAAAGATTTTACCCGCTTTACATTATTATCTATGCTCTTATACGATATAGAGGAGAATGACATACTAACACTCTCCGCTCGAAAAACATGGAGGTTGTTATCACAAGGGTTCTCCTTACAACAAATTGGCGAAATACGTAAATTAAAAATGAGCACGATTGAAGACCATCTTGTAGAGTTTGCCCTAAATGTGGAGAACTTCTCGATAGACACATATGTTGAGAAAGAGATGCAACAAAAAATACTTGAAATTTCCCGTCGAGAATCTTCTAGACAACTTAAGGTTATTAGAAAATACATTGAAGAAGCCTCCTATTTTCAAATAAGACTGGTTATGGCGAAGCATGGTGAACGATAATGGAATTAGAAAAAATATTAAAGTACCATTTTGGTTTTGATCAGTTTAAGCGAGGTCAAAAAGAGGTAATTACATCAATCCTGAATGGAAGCCATACGCTGGCAATGTTACCCACAGGTACAGGTAAATCTATCTGCTATCAACTTCCTGGTTATTGTACCGAAGGGCAGATATTAATAATTTCACCCCTTTTATCGCTCATGCAGGATCAAGTTGAACAGCTGATGAAGATCGGGGAAAAAAGGGTAATCGCGTTGAATTCATTTTTGACTAACGAAGAGAAGTCTAAGGCTTTCCAAAATTTATTTGAGTATAAATTTATCTATATCTCTCCAGAAATGTTAAGCATTCCTTTGGTTATTAGAAGGCTTCAACAATTGTCAATTTCTCTTTTTGTAGTAGATGAGGCTCATTGTATATCACAATGGGGATACGATTTTCGGCCAGACTACTCTAAGCTGGGAGAAGTACGTAACAAATTAGGAAACCCACTTACCCTTGCATTAACTGCGACGGCAACGAAAAAAGTTAGGGAAGATATCATACAATCGCTCAAGTTAAATGACTTAAATAGATACGTATCATCAGTGGACCGTGACAATATTGCTTTTTATGTAGAAGAGGTCCCTGATTATCATGAAAAAAAACAACGGGTATTAGACCTAGTTTCACAATTAGAAAAACCAGGTATTATATATTTCTCTAGCAAACGGGTCGCTGAAGAAGTTACCTCTTTGTTAGCGAATCAAGGGAAAACCCGTGTTATGGCATATCATGGGGGATTAGATCAAGAACAGAGGATACTTATTCAACAGCAATTTATTAATAATCAATTAGATGTTATTTGTGCAACAAGCGCTTTTGGTATGGGTGTCAATAAAGAAAATATTCGTTTCATTATCCACTATCATATGCCTATGCAATTAGAGTCCTATTTACAGGAAATAGGCAGAGCAGGTAGAGATGGCCAGAAGAGTATTGCCATTCTGTTATATTCACAAGGAGATGAGCAGCTCCCCTTCCAGCTAGCTGAAGGAGAATTACCTTCTGAACAGCAAATAGACTGGCTGTTTAGACACCACCCACAACTCCTGCAAGAAGTCGATTCTTCCTTCCCTTCCTATCAACAGTTCGGAGACCAAGCTGGTTTGTCTGAAGTCCAGTGGAGGATATTACAAGACTTAATCATTATCGATAAAGGAAATTCAAGCCTGCCGGTGTTGAAGAAAAAGATTTTACAAGCAGTGAATGGAAGACTAGCAGAAAAGAAAGAGAATATATATTATTTGAAAGATTGGATACGGAACAGTTCCTGTAGAAGAGAAATGATTCTTACCTATTTTGATGAAGAAATAATCCCTAAACAAAATGAGTATTGCTGTGATAATTGCGGGTTGGAGCTAGCTTCATACAAAGGAAGAGACAGTAGTGATAATTCTCCCGAAAAACAGTATGGGTGGAAGGACTATTTAGAAAATATTTTAACAAATAGCAGGTTTAGTGAATGAGAAAAAAATATACAGATTTAATAAATGGTTTAACGGATAAAGAACTGTTGTTTCATCTTTATATGACACAACTGATTTTGTTGGTTATATCGATTATTTTGGGGCTTATTCTATATGACCATTATTCCTTTTTACAAAATATCCACATAACTGATCCAAGAATATTAACCGTTGGGATTCCAGCTGGTATTATTGTAGTTCTATTAGATATTTTATTAATGAGATTTCTTCCACCCTCTTTTTATGATGATGGTGGCTTAAATGTAAGGATTTTTAGAAATAGGAATGTTTTTCATATTGCCTTCATCGCTGCCTTTGTAGCGTTTAGTGAGGAAATATTGTTTCGTGGTGTGATTCAAACTAAGGTTGGTTTAATTGTTGCCAGCATAATCTTTGCAGTCATTCATTATCGATACCTTTTCAATTGGTTCTTATTTTCAAACATTGTTCTATTAAGCTTTTTAATTGGTTTTATATATGATTGGACGAATAATTTGGCCATCACTATAGTGATGCACTTTTCCATTGATTTTTTATTAGGTCTATATATTAAGTGTAAAAAGGTAAAAGATGTCGATGACCAGGAAGGAGATTTTTTATGAATAAGGAAGAACCGTATCGTGATCAGGCCGAAAGATTAAGAAGAAGAATTGAGAAAATTAATGAACAAAACTTAGTTGAACAAGATAATTTGCCCCCAAGAGAGCAAATTCATCGTCAAAAACGAAAAAAAACAAAAATGAAGATAAAATATCCTGTTATCCGGCTATTGGTTTTATCGTTTGTTCTTCTTCCTATCATTATCTTTAGTATGAATTCATATTTTAATGACAAGACCCGTGGTGGCGCAGAAAAAACTACTGCGGCTACCTCTGGCTATGAAACCGTAAAGTTTGAAGAAACAAATACTGATCAAATAGTGGAAGAAGCTAAGGAAGAGGAACAAGAAGAGGCAGTTGTTGAGGTAGATATGGCTGTTGAATCTGAGCAAGACGAAGAGGTGGCCACACCTGAAAATGTACCTGTCGAAAATGGGGCTGAATCCTCTGAAACGCCTGCATCAACGAATAATACTGAAACAACAAACCCGCAAAGTAAAATTATCTTACACACCGTACAGCCTGGTGAAAATCTTTTTAGGATATCAATGAAATATTATAATTCGAAGGCAGGTGAGGAGATTATAAAAAAAGCGAATAAGCTGTTAAATGAGAATGTTTATGCTGGACAGATATTGAAGATACCTCTTGAAAATTAACCGATTATATAATCGGTTTTTTTTAATTTGATAAATACATATTAAGAGGGACAGGTTCATATTAATGAAGGGAGGAGGGTGATAAAAATGGATTCTCCAATCCTTTTGTTAGAATATACGGATGAAGCAACGAAACATATGTTAGAAAATGTGAGAAAAAGGAAACAAAAGTTTGATGACGCTAAAAGGTGGCATTATTACTCTATTTATGGAACACTCTTTTTTGCCTTTATTTTTTTTACCTATTTCTATCTCACAATAGCAAAGTTTTTTTCATATTCCTTTTTTGCGATGTTTTCTGCCTCGGTCAACGATAGCGTTAATGTTTTATTGTTTTTTGTTACACTTGGTTTATTTGGGGCTATGAATGTTTTGAGACAACAGAAGGATAAAAAAGAAAAGGAATACCAAGAATTGAGATGTGAAATTGTAGATCGCAGTAAGGATTTATGGAAAAAGGAAGAACATTGGAATAACCGCCATCATGTTTTTGAATTAATGAAAAGGAAATATGATATAAACCTTTATCATGAAAAAAAATAAAGAAGCAGACGCCCTGCTTCTTTAAATTAAAATATTTTTTTCTTATCCCTTTCATCTTTTAAAATTTCAACAGCCTCGCGGAAGCGCTGAGAATGGATAATTTCCCTTTCGCGAAGGAAGCGAAGACCATCATTTAAATCAGGGTCATCACTTAAGTTTATAATCCACTGATAAGTCGCTCTAGCCTTTTCTTCTGCTGCAATATCCTCATATAAATCAGCAATTGGGTCACCTTTTGCTGCAATATAGGATGCAGTCCAAGGGACACCAGCAGAATTATGATAAAATAAAGCTCCATCATGATTTGCATAATGTTCTCCCAGGCCTGCGGCTTTCATTTGTTCGGGAGTGGCGTCTTTTGTAAGCTTATAAACCATTGTTGCAATCATTTCCAAGTGTGCAAACTCCTCCGTCCCAATATCTGTGAGGAGCCCAATAACCTTATCGGGGATGGTATATCTTTGATTCAAATAACGAAGTGCTGCTGCAAGCTCTCCATCTGCACCGCCGTATTGTTCAATTAAGTATTTTGCTAATGTTGGATTACATGTACTTACACGAACAGGATACTGTAGTTTCTTTTCATATACCCACATCGATCTCTTTCCCCTCCCTATTTAACTTGATTAATACCCGATGAAAGATTCAAAGTCTACGTGAATTAAACCTGCCATGGCCAAGGAGAGTCATTCCAGTTCCAGGGGTGTCCCGAATAACTATTTCCATATTGCAGCAAGGGGCCAAACTGACTCTCAAATAGTTTTTTTATTTTTTTCCTTTCTTTCGCATAGTGGTTGAATTGTTTAATCGCTTCTAGGTCATCAGGGTGAGTATCCAAATATAATGTTAGTTCGACAAGGACAAAGTCAACTGCTTGAAGCTGCTCAAGCACCTGATAGTACTCAGCAGGGACTTGTTTCATCTAGGAATTCCTCCTTTTGCCTTTTCATACGGGTTGTAGTATGGATCATAAAAGGCTTTCCATAGTGTCCCCGCCTTTAGGGCCTCAAGTGGTGTGAATTGTGGGAGATTTGGTGGTTGAACTCCCATATAAAGATTTGGGGGTGTTGAGTATACTTTTTCAGGTATTGGCTTGCAGGGGTCAAAGGGACTGGCGTACGGCTGCCAAGTTTTGTATAGAGTAAACATAATAGCCCTCCCTTGGTCAATTTAATTTATAAATATGAAAAAAGTTTTCCCATCATGACATAAATCTTTTATTTGTAGAGGGTTTTTTGCTCATATTGTTGAAGTATAATACTGTTGTAGGATTATTACTTTGAGGTGATGGGGATGTTTGTAAAAAATATTATGATTCCTAGGAATGAGTGTGTAACAGTAGAGAAAGGAACATCGGTTAGTGTTGCCTTAGAGCTGCTGGAAAAGCACCAGATTGATGGAATCCCGGTTTTAGAATGCAATCGCTACATAGGAGTTGTTACTCGTTATAATATCTATGAAAATTATTTTACTTCCGGCAAGCCGAAAGAACAGTATTTAGCAGAGACTTTGGTAGATGATATGGCTTCACATCAAGATGACTTTCTAGAAGGTGGAGAAATGTTTGAGCGAACTTTGTTAGAGCTCAAAGACTTTCCACTGTTAGCTGTTCTAAGTGAAGACCGGAAATTTCTTGGGGTCGTTACACGTTCTGATGTGTTGACTACATTTGGCAGTGCTTTTGGAATTAATCGTCCTGGTGTTCGTATTGCCTTTACTTCTGTTGAAACGGAAGGAAGAATAGCTCGTCTTTCAGAAATTGCCCATCACTTCCATGAACATATTATTTCACTTGTAACCTTTGACGAAACAGATAAACTCGTAAGAAGAATTGTAATGAAAATTGAGAAAAAAGATAATATCGATCGGTTTACTAAAAAGCTTGAAGAACATGGTTTTAGAATTTTAAGTATTCAAGAGGACTAGTTGCCCTGGATAATCGGAATGTGTATAAATCCTTTTCATACTCGTATGGGAGGATTTTTTTTGTGCTGATAATCGGTGCGGTTGAAAACAAACAACTGTCCTTTTTAGTTTTAGCTTTCTTTATGGTATGATTTCCTAAACAGCATAATTGATAAAGGGGAAAAGAGAGTATGATGATTGCTATTTTGGTTGGTATCCTTTTAGGCATATCTCTCTTGTTGTATATGGTAAGAGAAGCGTTTTTAAATAAAATTGTGCATCATGAATTTGCTTTTAGAGAATTTCCAGCCACTTTCGGCAAGGTCACAATTTTTTTTATCTCTGATATACATAGGCGGGTCATTGCTGATAAAGTTTTGGAAGTAGTAAAAGGGAAGGCTGACATTGTCATTATTGGCGGAGACTTAACTGAAAAAGGGGTACCATTTGAAAGGGTTAAGGAAAATCTGAAGAAGTTAAAACAGCTTGCACCTGTTTATTTTGTTTGGGGTAATAATGATTATGAAGCAGATTATCGTAAATTGGATGCTACATTTCATGACTATGGAATAAAGGTTTTAGATAACACAGCAGTTACTTTTGAGTCAAAAAGCGGCGATAAATTATCTGTTTTGGGAATAGATGATATGAATCTGCATCGTGATCGTCTTGATTTGGCCTTATCTGATGCAGAGCCTAAAAGTTTTAAAATATTAGCCAGCCACTATCCCAATATAACAAATAAACTAATGCCAGAGCATAAAATTAATCTTGTTCTCAGCGGGCACACTCATGGAGGACAAATACATATTTTTGGCTATAGCCCGTTCAAAAGAGGTCGAGTTGAAAAAATAGGGAACACAACAGTACTGATTAGTAATGGATATGGCACAACTGGAGTGCCACTAAGGCTTGGCGCACCTGCGGAATGTCATTTAATTACCTTAATTCATGATGACAGTATTAAACATAATAATTAACATGTTTCTAAGTTAAGTGGGGGAAACAGATGGAAGACCAAGTGGGTAAATATAATATTAAAGCAGTATCATTAATGCTCGGAATCCAGCCGGGAACTCTCAGGGCTTGGGAGAGGCGGTATAAAATGATAGCGCCAGTTAGAAACGACTCAGGGCATCGATTGTACACGGAGGAACACGTTAGGCTTTTAAAAATACTATTAAAGAAAATAAATCAAGGGTTCACAATTAGTCAAGCTGTGGCCATGATTGACAAAAAACCATTATATATAGAAGCAGACACAGAACAGCCTATTTATGAACTACAGATTGTAAGGCTGACTGAGGAGCTTTTAGAGGCATTCGTTAAGTTTGATGAGCTTAAGGCACAAGAGGTAATAAATACCCTGTTTGCAGTATTTACTATTGAAAAAGTGATTTTTGACGTTTTCAGAACTGTCCTAGTTAATATGGGGAAGTTATGGGAATCAGGTAAAGCAAATAGCAGTCATATACATTTTGCCTCCATGCTTATAAGGTCGCGTATAGATGCCATATACCATAACTACTCGGCTAATAAGCTTCGTCCAAAAGCTGTAACCTTTTGCAGTCCAGGTGAATGGCATGATATTGGTCTTTTAATATTTTCATTGTTTTTACGACGCCAGGGTTTAGATGTGATTAATCTCGGAGCGAATATCATTGTAGATGACCTAGATCAGAGTATAAACATTATTCAACCAAAATATTTATTCATATCCTGTACAATGCAGGAGAATATTCCACCAACAATTGAACTCATTTCCCAGTTATCTGACCAGTTTCCAAGTATTCGAATTGGTCTTGGCGGCTCTGGATTCTATACATTAAAGCAAGTGGAGAAAAAACAGCTTTCAAGTTTATTCGTTGGGCAAACTGCAGCTGAATGGGAAAAGTGGCTAACGTAAAGGATCATGTATAGACAAAGCACCAACCTGAACTTATGACATAAACTAAAAATAAGAGTTACGTCATGGCAGGGGGCTTAATGTATGCGCTTAGAACGCTTAACGGTTAATAAAATAAAGATTTTCTTAACCTCTGATGATTTACTTGAAAGGGGACTTTCAAAAGAGGATATTTGGAAGGATTCAATAAAATGGCATCAGCTCTTCCATGATATGCTGGAGGAGGCTAGTGAGGAGTTTGATGTAGATATTCAAGGCTCTGTCGCGGTTGAAATATTTTCCCTACAAGCACAAGGTATGATTTTAATTATTACGGTTGACGAAGCCGACGGAGATGAAGAAGTGTTGTATGATGGCTTCGTTGAGATGCAGGTTAGGGTAGAAGGTTGTGAGAACCTTTTATATGAATTTGACTGCTTTGAAGATATTATTGGCCTTTCTAAGAGGCTGGCTGTGCTTAATATTATGTGTGGAAGTATATATTGTTTACATGATCGCTATTACTTACTTTTAGAGCATCTTGATTCGGAAATGATTGAAAAGGCGGCGGCATTGTTATCAGAGTATGGTACAGCATCTATACTAAGTCAACATGTGCTCTTAGAATACGCCAAGAGGGTAATTGAAAATGATGCAGTTAAAACAATCCTGCATTATTTTAAATAAAGTGTAATCAAACTAACCAAAAGGACTTCAATGCATCTATTTGGTTAGTTTGATCCTCTGTTTAATAAACTTGAAATATTAAAAAAGCTAAAACTAGAAGCGGACTGCTTTACTTCTCTATTACGTTAAAATTCTAGTGTGTTAGCGCTTTCAAAAAAATATTTAAAATAGGATAAAAGTGTATTTTTGTTCTTGCATAAATCATTTAAACGTGTATACTTGTGTCTGAAAGCGACAACATTCGTTAAAGTGATACTTAGGAGGTTTACAGATGGTAGCCGAAAAAGGAAATGAAAAAACGATTCAAGAGGGAAAAAATGATGTGTTGAAATCAACACAAACGGTTATACATAAAGCTCTTGAAAAGTTAGGTTATCCGGAAGAGGTATACGAGTTATTAAAAGAGCCGCTGCGTATGATGACAGTTAAAATTCCAATTAGAATGGATGACGGTTCTGTTAAGATATTTACTGGCTACCGTGCTCAGCACAATGATGCTGTTGGCCCAACAAAAGGTGGAATCAGGTTCCATCCGGATGTAACTGAAACAGAGGTTAAAGCACTTTCCATTTGGATGAGTTTAAAGTGTGGGATTGTAGACCTTCCATATGGTGGTGGTAAGGGCGGAATTATTTGTGACCCACGAGATATGTCATTTAGAGAGCTTGAGAGACTAAGCCGTGGATATGTACGAGCTATCAGTCAAATTGTTGGACCTACGAAAGATATTCCTGCACCTGATGTATTTACGAATTCACAAATTATGGCTTGGATGATGGATGAATATAGCCGTATTGATGAATTCAATAATCCTGGATTTATTACAGGTAAACCTCTAGTTTTAGGTGGTTCACATGGGCGTGAATCTGCAACGGCGAAGGGTGTTACCATTTGTATACGTGAAGCGGCAAAAAAGAAAGGTATCAATATTGAGGGTGCAAGAGTTGTGGTACAAGGCTTTGGAAATGCTGGAAGCTTCTTATCCAAATTCATGCATGATGCTGGAGCAAAAGTAGTTGGAATTTCAGATGCTTATGGTGCATTATATGATCCAAATGGATTAGATATTGATTATCTCTTAGATCGTCGTGACAGCTTTGGAACTGTTACGAAATTGTTTAACAATACGATATCAAATAAAGAGCTTCTTGAATTAGATTGCGATATTCTGGTTCCTGCAGCGATTGAGAATCAAATTACTGCAGAAAATGCCCATAATATTCGTGCCAGCATTGTGGTTGAAGCTGCAAACGGTCCGACTACATTAGAAGCAACAGAAATTTTAACTGACAGGGGAATCCTTTTAGTTCCTGATGTACTTGCTTCTGCCGGTGGTGTTACTGTTTCGTATTTTGAATGGGTTCAAAATAATCAGGGTTATTATTGGACAGAAGAAGAAGTGGAAGAAAAGCTTGAGCGGGTAATGGTAAAATCCTTCAGCAATATTTATGATACAGCTCAAACACGCCGGGTAGATATGCGATTGGCTGCCTATATGGTAGGAGTAAGGAAGATGGCTGAGGCTAGCCGGTTTAGAGGTTGGATTTAATTAATATGTTTTAATATTGAAACTAAACAAAAAAACTCCTATCATAAGACGGTAGGAGTTTTTTGATTTTAAGTCGAGTTTTTACATACAGGGGTGTTACAAATGCAAATAGAAGATATTATAATTATCGGGGGCGGGCCATGTGGACTGGCTGCTGCCATTGCTATGAAGGAAATAGGGAAAAATCCGCTTATTATTGAAAAGGGAAACGTAGTGAATTCCCTTTATCATTACCCCACCCATCAAACATTTTTTAGTACTAGTGAAAAACTAGAAATAGGGAATATTCCCTTTATAACAGAACATTATAAACCAAAGCGAAACCAGGCACTTGTTTATTACAGAGATGTTGTAAAGAGGAAGGAACTTCGAATTAATGCTTTCGAAACAGTTAACAACGTTTCTAAACAGAATGATCTGTTTCTAATTCGTTCCAATAAAGGGTCATACAAATCCCGTTTTCTAGTTGTTGCAACCGGATACTATGATCATCCTAACTATATGAATGTTCCTGGTGAGGATTTACCTAAGGTTTTTCATTATTTTAAGGAAGCACATCCTTACTTTGATCAAGATGTATGTGTCATCGGCGGGAAGAACTCCAGTGTTGATGCTGCATTAGAGCTTGTTAAAGCAGGAGCTAGAGTTACTGTGTTGTATCGAGGGCAAGAGTATTCCCCGAGTATTAAGCCTTGGGTATTGCCGGATTTTGAAGCTTTAGTCAAAAATGGCACGATTACGATGGAATTCAATGCACATATAAAAGAAATTACTGGAGACAAGGTGATTTACTTAAAGGATAACTTAGAAAAAGTTATTGATAATGATTTCGTTTTTGCGATGACAGGTTATCATCCTGACCATCATTTCCTTAAAACAATGGGGATTGAAATAGATGAGATGACAGGAAGGCCATTATATGACCCAGATACGATGGAAACAAATATTGAAAATATTTTCATAGCAGGAGTCATCGCTGCAGGTAATAACGCAAATGAGATTTTTATTGAAAATGGCAGGTTCCATGGCAACCAAATTGCAGCTGCAATTTTAGAGAAAGATGAAAAGGGTGAATGATATGAAAAAGGTAGTCTTATTAACAACAGGCGGGACGATTGCTAGTAAACCTAACAAAGACTCAGGCAAATTGGCTTCTGGAGAATTAACAGGAGAAGAACTCGCTGCAATGTGTAATCTTCCTAAGGATATTGAAGTTATTATTGAATCCGTATTTCAAAAAGCAAGTATTCATATTACTTTTGAGGATTTAGTATTATTAAAAGAAAAGATTGAATCATACTTTACTGATAATACGGTTTCTGGTGTTGTGGTTACCCATGGGACAGATACACTGGAGGAGACTGCATATTTTCTAGATTTAACGATCAACGATTCTAGGCCTGTTGTTGTTACGGGTTCGCAGCGTTCACCTGAGGACTTGGGCAGTGACGTGTATATAAATCTGCGGCACGCGATTTATTCTGCTTGTTCAGATGATTTAAGAAATGCTGGTGCTGTTGTTGTTTTTAATGAGAGGATATTTGCGGCACGATATGTGAAAAAAGAACATGCATCGAATATACAAGGTTTTAATGCTTTTGGCTTCGGTTACTTAGGAATCATTGATAATGATGCTGTGCATATTTTTCAAAAACCTATTAAGCGAGAATATTTTCACATATCACAACCTATTCCACATGTTGAAATTATTAAGTGTTATATCGGTGCTGATGGGAAATTTATCAAGGCTGCCAGGGAAGCTGGGGCAAAGGGCATTGTCTTAGAGGGAGTAGGCCGTGGACAAGTTGCGCCGAACATGATGGAAGAAATTGAAAAATCAATTTCTGAAGGAGTCGTGTTAGTAGTTACAACAAGCGCAGAAGAAGGGTCAGTCTACACAACCTATGATTATAAAGGCAGTGCTTATGATTTATTTAATAAGGGAGTAATCCTTGGTAGTGATAATGATTCAAAGAAAGCTAGAATAAAGTTGTCAGTAGCACTTGCGAGTGGACTTGAGAAAATCAACTTCTAAATGAAGGGTTATTGGATGATTTTTTTCATTTAATTAATCCTCTTGTCATGGTACGATAAAGGAAACGAATTGGAAATGAGGATACGCCATGCTGGGAATCTTGTCAGCCGGAATTGCTCCCGGTCTGGCCTTGCTAAGTTACTTTTATTTAAAGGATGAATATGACGCAGAGCCAATTTCAGTGGTAATGAAAACATTCCTATACGGAGCACTTCTGGTATTCCCAATTATGTTTATCCAACATGTCCTTCATACCGAGAATATTATTAAAAGTGACTTTGTCGATGCTTTTCTATCCTCAAGTCTCCTTGAAGAGTTTTTCAAGTGGTTTATTTTATTTTATGTAATCTATCAGCATGCTAATTTTGATGAACCGTTTGATGGAATTGTTTATGGCGTAGCAGTTTCACTCGGTTTTGCTTCAGTTGAGAATATTCTTTATTTACTTGCAAATGGAATTGAATATGCGATGGCACGGGCATTACTCCCTGTGTCTAGTCATGCCCTTTTTGGGGTTATTATGGGTTTTTATATTGGAAAAGCAAAATTTACTGAAAATAAAAGAAAGTGGATCGTATTTTCGCTGTTTTTACCCTTTGCCTTACATGGCTCTTATGATTTTATTTTAATATCACAAGAGCACTGGTTATATATTATTTTGCCTTTTATGATTTTCTTATGGTGGTTCGGACTGAGAAAAGTAAAAATGGCAAAAATACTCACAGCTAATCACAAAAAACATCAATATACAGCTGAAAAAACCCTTCATTTATAAATGGAGGGTTTTTGATTTGTCTTTTTTGGAATAAAAAAACCAAAAGAGCAAAAAATAGGCTTACATCTAAAAAGATTTACAACTGGGGGTTAGTTTGCCATGAAGAAGAAAAAAATCTTATTTAAATCTTTCATTGTTATCTCCCTTTGTATGATGCCATTATCTTATGTGGAGGACAATAGGGTACAAGCCTTTTCCAATCAGGTAATCCAACAAGGAGCCGTTGGTGAGGACGTTATTGAACTTCAATCAAGACTACAATACGTTGGCTATTACAATGGAAAGATTGATGGTGTTTTTGGTTGGGGAACTTATTGGGCATTAAGGAATTTCCAATATGAATTTGGACTGCCAATTGATGGACTTGCTGGGACTGAAACAAAAGCAAAGCTAGTAAAAGCAAGTAAATATAATAAGCAGTTTGTAAGAGAGCAAATAAATAAAGGTAATAAGTTTACGCATTATGGCGGAGTTGATAAGAGTAAACAGAGTGCTCCAGCGAAACCGCCAGCAGGTCAGCAAGCGAAACCGCCAGCAGGTCAGCAAGCGAAACCGCCGGCAGGCCAGCAAACCAAGCCGCCAGCAGGGCAACAGGCTAAGCCTCCTGCAAATACCGCCAACCCGCCAGCACAGTCTGAGCAGCCGACGAAACCAACGGCAGCAAATACACCGGGTGGCTTTTCAAGCAATGATATACAGTTGATGGCTAATGCCGTTTATGGTGAAGCAAGGGGAGAGCCATATACAGGGCAAGTGGCTGTTGCTGCAGTCATCCTTAATCGTGTAAACAGTGCTACATTCCCAAATACTGTCTCTGGTGTTATCTTTGAGCCAAGAGCCTTTACTGCTGTTGCAGACGGACAAATTTGGTTAACTCCAAACGAAACTGCACGAAAAGCAGTATTAGACGCAATAAATGGAATAGATCCAACTGGTGAGGCCTTATATTACTTTAATCCAGATACAGCAACAAGTGGATGGATTTGGACGAGACCACAAATTAAAAAAATAGGTAAACATATTTTTTGCAAATAAAAGGGGTGAAAAGGATGTTAAGAGGAATCATCATTGGTGTTCTAGCGATTGGTGTAGCGGGTACAGCCTATTGGGGCTACCAAGAGCATCGGGAGAAAAATGCAGTTTTATTGAATGCCGAGAATAATTACCAACGTGCATTTCATGATTTAACATACAACATGGATTTACTAAACGATAAGATTGGAACAACCCTAGCGATGAACTCAAGGAATTCATTGTCACCATCCTTGGCTGAAGTATGGAGAATAACTTCAGAGGCGCATAGTGATGTGGGGCAGCTTCCATTAACTCTACTGCCTTTTAATAAAACGGAGGAGTTTCTAGCCAACATCGGAAACTTCAGTTATCGTACGGCGGTAAGAGATTTGGACAAAGAACCGCTATCAAATGAAGAATACGAAACTTTAAAGGTTCTATACCAACAGTCAGGGGAAATTCAGCAGGAGCTTAGAAAGGTTCAGCACATGGTCCTAGAGAATAACTTGCGTTGGATGGATGTAGAACTAGCGCTAGCTTCAGGAAAAGTGGCTGGTGATAATACAATAATTGATGGGTTTAAAACCGTTGAAAAGACAGTTTCAGGTTATAAAGAAAGTGACCTTGGAGTTTCGTTCAATAATTTGCAAAAAAAGGATGAAAATTTTGCAAAGATAAAAGGGGAAACTATAACTGAAAAAGAGGCCATTTCTACAGCAAAAAAATATATGAATTTTAATGGTGATGCTGAAGTTAAGGTAACTGAAAATGGCAAGGGTTCTGACTATGGTTTCTATAGTGTATCGATACAGAATAAGAAAACAGGTCAGGAAGGAAACATGGATATTACAAAAAAAGCGGGATATCCAATTTGGTTTATTAATTATCGAGATGTAACTGAACAAAAAATAAGTTTAAACGATGCTTCGAATAAAGCAACGGCATTCTTAAAGGAAAATGGATATAAGGATTTAGTGCTATTTGAGAGTTCCCAATATGATAATACAGGAGTCTTTAATTTTGTCACTTCTGTAAATAATGTAAGAATATATCCAGAGGCAGTCAAGATTGAAGTGGCTCTCGATAACGGGGATATTATCGGCTTTTCTGCACAAGAATACTTAAAATCCTTCCAGACAAGAGAAATTGGACAACCAGTACTTACTAGTGAGCAGGCACGAGCTAAGGTTAATCCGAACTTGAAAGTGATGGAAGAAAGACAAGCTGTAATTGTCAATGATTTAAATAATGAAGTTTTATGTTATGAATTTTTAGGTACATTGGGTAATGATACCTACAGAATTTTCATAAATGCTAAAGATGGTGTAGAAGAAGAAGTAGAAAAACTAAAAAATGCCGAAGCGGTATATGATGAAGTAGTTTAGGAAAAGCAATTTTCGCTTTTCCTTTTTCTTCATTTAGAGAATAAATTATTTCTGACACTGCAATAATAGTATATATAGAAATTGAGGTGTTGGTATGAAGGTTTTTGAAAGGATATTGCTAAAAATGATTGTTATCCAATTTATCTTTCTCCTTATGGTTCAGTTGTTCTTGCATCAATTGGACGTCTTTCCTGAGCTGGACCAATTAACAAAATATGAAGGCGTTAATGAAATTACTTTTACTGAGATTCTCCAAACCTTTAATGGAAACTAGTAGAACACATAAAAAGCCAGTTCTAAAAGCAGGATACCTGCTTTTTTTTTTGCTAATAGGAAAGTAGAAATTTTTTTAATTTCTATTTTTCTTATGTGTATGTGGGAACAGTATACTATAAAGAATTCAATTTTTTCGTAGATAAAAAACGAGGAATGCCTCTATCTTATGGTAAAATAAATTTTGGGTACAAGATTAGACCTGAACGACCTAGGAGGAAATATGGAAAAGAAATTATCTATCGCAATTGACGGTCCTGCTGCAGCCGGAAAAAGTACAGTAGCAAAAATTGTGGCAGAAAAGCTATCATACATATACATCGACACTGGTGCGATGTATCGAGCATTGACATACAAAGCAAAAGTTAAGAATATCAATCTTGAGGATGAAAATGCTCTATTACATACTCTGCTTGAAACGAAACTAGAATTGTTCCCTTCACCAAAGGGTCAATTAGTGTATCTTGACCAACTGGACGTAACTGAGACAATTCGGTCTTCTGAGGTTACAAATTCAGTGTCCATTGTTGCCAAGCACCAAAAGGTACGAGAAGAAATGGTGAAAATGCAGCAAGCCTTTGCTGTTGGCGGCGGTGTTGTAATGGACGGCCGGGATATTGGAACCCATGTCCTCCCACATGCTGAAGTGAAAGTGTTTTTGCTTGCCAGTGTGGAGGAACGAGCAGTTAGAAGGCATACGGAAAATCTTCAAAAGGGTTTCTCATCTGATTTAGAACAATTAAAAGCCGAAATTGCTCGTAGAGATAAAATTGATTCAGAACGGGAATATGCCCCTTTAAAGAAGGCAGATGATGCAATTGAAATTGACACCACCTCTCTGACCATTCCTGAAGTTGTAGAAAAAATTATGATTCTCGCGTTAGAAAGGATTGGATAAGTGTGACGTTTTATTCTTTTGCAAGAGCGGTTGCAGGATCTGTTTTCAAACCCTGGTATAGAATTGAGGTAAGCGGAACAGAGCATTTCCCAAAGGACGGCGCTGTGTTGCTCTGTGTGAATCATATTCATAACTTTGATCCCATTGTCACAGGAATTACTGCTCCTAGACCAGTGCATTTTATGGCAAAGGAAGAGTTATTTAAAGTCCCTGTTTTAGGGAATATCGTGAGGAAGTGTAATGCTTTTCCAGTTAAGCGGGGGATGAGCGATCGAGAGGCACTTAGAAACGGGCTAAATGTCCTGAAGGAGAAACAGGTACTCGGACTCTTTCCTGAGGGGACAAGGAGTCTTACAGGGGAACTGGGTAAGGGGCTTGCTGGGGCAGGCTTTTTTGCCCTTAGATCTGATGCCGCTGTTGTCCCAAGTGCAATTATAGGTCCATACAAAAGCATGAGTAAATTAAAGGTAATTTACGGTAAACCGATTCCGATGGAAGAGTTAAGAAATAGAAAGGCATCTGCTGAACAGGTGACTGAATTAATTATGGAAGAAATTCATAAACTTATTAAAGAGCATCAATAGGTTCTGCTTGACAAAATAGTTTATTTGTAAGAAGTTAGTTAAAAGAGATTTTTTTGGGTAGAAAAGCTATAATTTTTCATATATTTCTTTGCAGTAAATGGATTAAGGAGGAGTACATATGTCGGAAGATATGAATCAAGTAGAAGTAAAAAATTATGAGATTGGCGACAAAGTCACCGGACAAGTTACAAAAGTAGAAGAAAAGCAGGTTATTGTTAATATTCCTGATAGTAAGTTAGATGGAATTATTCCAATTAGTGAACTATCAAGCCTTCACGTTGAGAAAGCCTCTGATGTGGTATCTGAAGGTGATGCCCTTGATTTAGAAGTCCTGAAAGTGGAAGAGGATGCATTAATCCTCTCTAAAAGAAAAGTCGACGCAGAGAAAGCCTGGGTCAACTTAGAGCAGCTTTTTAACAGCGGAGAAATTATTGAAACTGAGGTAAAGGATGTTGTCAAAGGCGGACTAGTGGTGGACCTTGGTGTACGAGGGTTTGTACCAGCTTCATTAGTTGAAGCTCATTTTGTAGAAGATTTCTCTGACTATAGAGGTCAAACACTTACCTTCAAAATTGTCGAACTTGATAAGGAAAAAAATCGTTTAATTCTATCTCATCGTGCAGTAGTCGAGGAAGAGAAAGGCAGACATAAGAAAAATTTACTTCAAAATATACAGCCAGGTCAGGTTATTGATGGAACGGTTCAAAGAATTACTGATTTTGGTGCATTTGTTGATATTGGCGGTGTAGATGGTCTTGTCCACATCTCACAATTATCATATGAGCATGTCGAGAAGCCTACAGACGTTGTGCAAGAAGGCCAAAAAGTAAAAGTGAAAGTCTTGAATGTTGATCGTGACAATGAAAGAATTTCTTTATCAATTAAGGAAACTCAACCTGGGCCGTGGGCAAATATAGCTGAGAAAGCACCAAAAGGTGGAACATTAAAGGGTACTGTTAAAAGATTGGTATCATACGGTGCATTTGTTGAAGTATTCCCAGGAGTTGAAGGGCTAGTTCATATCTCGCAAATCGCTCATAAGCATATTGGAACACCTCACGAGGTCCTAAAGGAAGGCCAAGAGGTTAACGTAAAAGTACTTGACAGCAATGAACAAGACCAGCGCCTCTCCCTGAGTATTAAGGATCTTCTTGAAAAAGAAGTGGAAGAAAACTTTGATTACGAACTTCCGGAGGAATCAAAAGGTTTTCAGCTTGGAGAAGTAATTGGAGATAAATTAAAGAATCTTAGAAAATAATGGTGATTATTAGTGTCTAGATCTGAACGCAAATGGGATCATATTCGATTTGCCCTTAAAAATCAAAAAGGGCAACGTTCTAACACTTTCGATGATATACAGTTTATTCATCAAAGTCTGCCAAACATTAATGTATCAGATGTCCGATTAGACCAGAGAATGGGCGAACTTTATTTAAGTTCGCCTATTTTTATCAATGCAATGACTGGCGGCGGAGGCGAAAAAACTTTTGAAATTAATAGAGAGCTCTCCAAGGTCGCAAGATCATCAGGACTGACAATGGCTGTAGGGTCGCAGATGTCTGCACTAAAGGACAAGAATGAAAGATATACATATGAAGTTGTCAGGGAAGAAAATCCTGATGGAGTTTTAATTGCAAATCTTGGAAGTGAGGCAACACCTCATCTAGCAAAACTGGCTGTTGACATGATTGCTGCAAATGCACTACAAATTCATTTAAATGTTATTCAAGAATTAACAATGCCTGAAGGAGACAGGGATTTTGCTGGAGCGCTTCGAAGGATTGAAGAAATTGTAAATGAAGTAAATGTGCCTGTTATTGTTAAAGAGGTCGGTTTTGGAATGTCAAAAGAGACAGCAGAAGCACTTATGAATATCGGTGTTTTTGCGGTTGATGTAGGAGGTTTTGGAGGAACGAATTTTGCTGAAATTGAAAATAATAGGCGCGTTCATTCACTGTCATTTTTTAATGACTGGGGTATCCCTACTCCGATATCCATCATTGAAGCTTCACAAAGTTCTGGAATTACTGTCATAGGATCAGGAGGCTTTACATCTGGACTAGAAATCGCCAAGGGTTTAGCAGCTGGTGCAAACCTCATTGGATTTGCAGGGAATTTTCTGAGAATTATGATGGAAGAAGGTATTGATGCTTTAAATGAACATATTAATTCACTTCATAATGAATTAATCATGATTATGACTGCTGTTGGTGCAAAAACAATTAAAGATTTACAAAATGCCCCCATTATGATCTCAGGTGATACCTATCACTGGTTAACACAACGAGGAATCAATACAAAAAAATATAGTCAGCGCATAATAAGATAAGCTCTCGCAATTGCGAGAGCTTTGTTTCGGTTTAGAACGTTTTAACTTACTTCGAATCGTTCAAGCCTCTAGCTTCTTCTGGACTTTGAAGCTTTGTTGAGCCAGGATAATGCAGAGCCTGGTCACGATCTGATTCAACTCGTCCACTGGCCTTTAACTTTTTCTCTTGGCGGTCCTTTCCCATTTGCACACCTCCTTCTAATAGAATGATTTTGATGTGGAAAGATTATTCAAGGAAGTATGAAAATACATAAAGTATACCGATAATGGAAACATTAGGAGGTGTCGCATTTGGAAGGTTCTATGTTTTACTGGGTCCTCTGGGTACTTTGGGTATATCTTACTTTTATGGCGAATAAAGAAAATAATCATCGTCTGAACTTATCAGTTATCATTTTACTAATCATTATTCTTTCTAATTTTCAATTAAGGCTAGGTTTTTTTGAAATAACAGCTAGTGGATTATTTATGTTATTACTGTCCTATATTATTTTAAGTAAAGAAAAAAATTGGTCTTTAATTTATATCTATCTTTGTACTGTTATTATTACCCTAGCTTATGCTGCCTTTAATTTGTTTGAAATATTTGACCCCATATGGATTATCTTTCAAAAAGAATGGATGATGGGTATAAGTTTTTGCTATTTAGCGGTCCTTTTACAAAAAACATTAAAAGGCAGGTTGCTGGTTATTGTATGCGGAACGATGCAAGGTGAAATAGTTTACTCCTATTTCCTAAGCAGACTTGAATTCTCTTATCCGATCTCTTCTCTAGAATATCTGGATGTATGGGCGTTAATTACAGTCTTGCTGTTAGTGTGGAGTCTTCTTGAAAATACAGGTACTATTCTACAAAATCATTTTAATTTTATGGAAAAACAGAAACAAAAGTCATCGTAACTGAATGGCAAGCAAGTTTGCAGGTTGCGGTAAAGGTTTAACATTGCTAAACTAATATGGTTAGACCCTTCTAAACGAGAGAAGGGTTTCTTTAGCATTTATTTTAACCCTTTAAAGTCATTGCTTAAGATAAAATATAAACAATATTGATATTATTAGGTATTTAGAAAGGTGGCAATTGAAAATGGTAAAGCCCGTTATAGCCATTGTAGGTAGACCAAATGTAGGAAAGTCAACGATTTTTAACAGAATTGTTGGTGAGAGAGTTTCGATTGTAGAAGATATCCCTGGAGTGACAAGAGACCGTATTTATAGCTCTGGAGAATGGTTAACCCATGATTTTAATGTTATAGATACTGGTGGAATTGATATCGGTGATGAACCATTCTTAGAACAGATTCGACAGCAGGCAGAGGTAGCAATTGACGAAGCAGATGTCATTATCTTTTTAACGAATGGAAGAGAAGGAGTTACGGCTGCGGATGAAGAAGTAGCTAAAATCCTATATAAATCAAAAAAACCAATAGTCTTAGGTGTAAATAAAATTGATAATCCTGAAATGCGTGAACAAATTTATGACTTTTATTCATTAGGTTTTGGTGAACCAATTCCTGTATCTGGATCTCACGGTCTGGGTTTAGGTGATTTATTAGATGAGGCAGCGAAATACTTTCCAAAGAATAAACAGCAGGATTATGATGCAGATACCATAAAATTTTCATTAATTGGACGACCTAATGTTGGTAAATCATCCCTTGTTAATGCTATTTTAGGAGAAGAACGAGTAATTGTCAGTGATATTGCAGGAACTACACGTGACGCAGTTGATTCCCCTTATACATATAACGGGCAGAAATACGTAATTATTGATACTGCTGGAATGAGGAAAAAAGGAAAGGTGTACGAAAGTACGGAGAAATATAGTGTTCTGCGTGCACTTAGAGCGATTGAACGATCGGATGTCGTCCTAGTTGTTATTAATGCTGAGGAGGGAATTATTGAGCAAGATAAAAAAATTGCTGGATATGCTCATGAAGCAGGAAGAGCTGTTGTTATTGTTGTAAACAAGTGGGATGCGATTGAAAAAGACGAAAAAACCATGAAAGAATTGGAACAACAAATACGAGAACATTTCCTATTCCTTAGTTATGCTCCGATTGTATTTTTATCAGCGAAGACGAAAAAACGAATCCACACGCTGCTGCCAATGATCAATACTGCGAGTGAGAATCATGCGATGCGGGTTGAAACAAGTGTTTTAAATGATGTTATTATGGATGCTGTAGCAATGAATCCGACACCGACAGATAAAGGCCGGCGTTTAAAAATTTACTACACAACGCAAGTTGCTGTTAAGCCGCCAACGTTTGTTGTGTTCGTAAATGAGCCTGAAATGCTCCATTTTTCTTATGAACGTTTCCTAGAGAATAGAATTAGAGATGCTTTTGGATTTGAAGGAACCCCAATCAAGCTTTACGCTAGAGAAAGAAAATAATATTGGTGGGAGTTGTTGAATTATGGAGAAAAATAATGCGCCTATAGCAGTTGTTGGAGCAGGAAGCTGGGGGACAGCACTGGCAATGGTGCTCGCAGACAATAGTCATGAAGTGCGTCTTTGGAGCCATAATGAAAGCCAAGTAAACGAGATTAATCAGTATCATACCAATAAGAAATATTTACCAGAGATAATATTACCGGATTTAATTATCGGATATGCTTCGTTAACAGATGCCTTGGCAGATGTTAGAACAGTCATATTGGCTGTACCAACTAAGGCAATCCGTGAGGTAGTTGGGAAAATTCGTTCCGTACAAACAAAACCTATTACGATCGCTCACGTAAGTAAAGGGATTGAGCCGGATTCATTAATGAGAATAACAGAGATGATCAAGGCTGAGATGCCTAGTGAGCTCTTAACGGCCGTTGTGGTACTTTCAGGACCAAGTCATGCTGAGGAAGTAAGTTTACGTCATCCAACAACTGTAGCGGTTTCATCAGAGAATATGAAGGCTGCAGAGGAAGTTCAGGATTTATTTATAAACCAAAATTTCCGAGTATACACCAATCCTGATGTGATTGGTGTAGAAATCGGCGGGGCATTAAAGAATATCATTGCTTTAGCGGCGGGAATTACAGATGGACTGGGATATGGGGATAATGCCAAGGCAGCCTTAATGACTAGAGGGCTGGCTGAAATTGCCCGCTTAGGAACTAAAATGGGTGCAAACCCCTTAACCTTTGCAGGTTTAGCTGGAATTGGTGATTTGATTGTCACATGTACTAGTGTCCATTCGAGGAATTGGCGGGCGGGAAACTTGCTGGGTAAAGGGAAAACTCTTGAAGAAGTATTAGAAAATATGGGAATGGTTGTTGAAGGTGTTCGGACAACGAAAGCAGCCTATCAGCTATCTGAGAAGTATGGAGTAAATATGCCGATTACCCATTCACTCTATGATGTTCTTTTCAACGGTAAGAATGCAAAAGATGCAGTTGATGTGTTAATGACCCGTGGTAAGACACATGAAATGGAGGATTTGGTCAATATTCTTGAAGAAAGAAATACTGACGAATAAAAAATTTTGATTACTCCATAAAAATAGACTATATGTGATTCCCTTTATTGCCCGTTTGCATACAATGCAACGAAGCACACTTGAAGTATGAACCTATAGAATGGGTTATTTTAGTCATAATGCTGAAGTAAAGAAATCGCCCCTCTTTACTTCAGTTTTTTTATTGTAAAAGAATTATTTTTTTAATGATTCTGCTTACCTATGATATAATTACTTTCGGAATAAAGGGGGAATTAATTTGTCACCAGGTATGTTGAAAATGTGGATATCAATTGCTGGAATTGGACTAATGTTTCTAGCGATCATTACAATTTATTTAAGCAGATTTAAACTGAAAGGCTTTCTTAAAATTATTACAGCAATACTTGCTTATTTATTCTTACTCGTATCAGGATTAACCTTGTTTATTGTCCTATTTACATAAAGTACATAGTAATAAACTGATAAACTCTAACTTTAAGGTGATTGTTATGAAATGGAAAGTGCTTGGTATGTTTATAGCATTAACATCATTATTTTTATCAGGATGTATGTACCCTGACTCTAAGCTGGCAAAAAATCAAATACCGTACACAGACCAACTCCAAGCTGTTCAGCAGGCTGTAAATTCATTTAAAGAGGATAACGGCGGAATTCTGCCTATAAAGACTAAAGATGCTGATACACCAATTTATCAAAAATATCCCATTGATTTCAAAAAAATTGCTCCGCGTTATTTGGCCGAACCACCAGGGAATGCCTATGAAAGTGGAGGGGTTTTTCAATACGTTCTTGTCGATGTGGAAACAAATCCAACAGTAAAATTACTGGATTTAAGAATAGCTGAAACTATCCGCGATATTAGGTTTAGAATTAGCGCCAATGGTTATCCGCCATTTGAAGATAGATTGGGCAAGAATGTTTATTCGATTGATTATGAACAGCTTGGCTATGAAAAACCTCCGTTTGTTTTGAGTCCTTTTACTAGTCAAAATTTGCCTTTGGTAATTACAACAACTGGTGATGTTGTGGTAGATTATCGTCAAGATTTATACCAAGAACTCCAGAAAACGGACAAGCAGGTAAAGGCGGGGGAGGATATTCGATTTATTCTTGTTGAAGATTCGATGTTTGTTCCTGCCTACTCTATACCGTATACTTTAGATGCCGAAACTAGTGAGCCTGTTTTTTTAGAACAATAATTTGTCATATCCCTTTTTCTACGAAATATATTGTAGGAGAAGGGTTTTTTTTTAGGCTAAAAGGTGTAATCCAAATTTATTATAAACGTTAATATGGAAATCCCTGGAGCCCTGTTGTTAGTAAACCCTCATTCGATCAAAACTTTCAGACACGACAGATACTAGGAAAACCAGTGAATTCATTTAAGGGAGGTAAAAAAATTTTTAAAAAGTGTCATAACAATATAGGACAACGTCATAAACATATATTGTCCAAAAATATCTTGATGGATAATATTATCCCACTTTACTCTATGATCGGGAGGGGATCACTTGGAAAAGGTTGATATTTTTAAAGATATTGCCGAAAGAACAGGCGGTGATATTTATTTAGGAGTTGTAGGGGCTGTACGAACAGGAAAATCTACTTTCATAAAAAAGTTTATGGAGCTAGTAGTTTTACCAAACATAGACAATGAGGCAGAAAGATCAAGAACACAGGATGAACTTCCACAAAGTGCAGCTGGAAAGACAATTATGACCACAGAGCCAAAATTTGTACCAAATCAGGCTGCAACTGTCCATGTTGACGAAGGGCTCAATGTAAATATTAGATTAGTGGATTGTGTGGGCTACACAGTTCCTGGTGCAAAGGGTTATGAGGACGAGAATGGTCCAAGAATGATCAATACACCGTGGTACGAAGAACCTATCCCGTTTCACGAAGCGGCCGAAATAGGCACAAGAAAAGTAATACAGGAACATTCTACAATTGGGGTAGTCGTTACAACAGATGGAACGATTGGAGAACTTCCTAGAAGTAATTATATTGAGGCGGAGGAAAGGGTAATAGAAGAGCTTAAAGAAGTTGGCAAGCCATTTATTATGGTTGTCAACAGTGCTCAGCCTTACCATCCAAGCACAGAGACACTTAGAGCAAATCTAGCTGAGAAATATGATATTCCGGTTTTGGCAATGAGTGTGGAAAGCATGCGTGACAGTGATGTACTTAACGTACTTAGAGAGGCTCTGTACGAGTTCCCGGTACTTGAGGTTAATGTTAATCTTCCGAGCTGGGTAATGGTATTAAGAGAAAATCACTGGCTTCGTGAGAGCTATCAGGAAGCAGTAAAAGAAACAGTTAAAGATATCAAGAGATTACGAGATGTTGATCGAGTTGTTCAACAATTTAGTGACTTTGATTATATTGAAAAAGCAGGTTTAGCGGGGATTGAAATGGGTCAGGGTGTAGCAGAAATAGACCTATTTGCACCAGATGAGCTATACGACGATATCTTAAAAGAAATTGTAGGAGTGGAAATCAGAGGAAAAGATCATTTACTCGAGCTTATGCAGGATTTTGCTCATGCCAAGGCAGAATATGACCATATTGCTGATGCTCTAAAAATGGTAAAGCAAACAGGATACGGCATTGCTTCTCCAACACTTTCAGATATGAGTCTTGAAGAGCCTGAAATCATTCGCCATGGTGCACGGTTCGGTGTGAGATTGAGAGCTGTTGCTCCTTCCATCCACATGATTAAAGTAGATGTAGAATCCGAGTTTGCTCCAATCATTGGAACCGAGAAACAAAGTGAGGAACTTGTCAGGTACTTAATGCAAGATTTTGAGGATGATCCGTTATCGATTTGGAACTCAGATATTTTTGGAAGATCACTAAGTTCAATTGTACGAGAAGGAATTCATGCGAAACTTTCGTTAATGCCAGAGAATGCGAGATATAAATTAAAAGAGACGTTAGAGAGAATCATAAACGAAGGTTCTGGTGGATTAATCGCCATTATCCTCTAGGTACCAAGACTCCATTTTGGGGTCTTTTTCTTTTTGACAAAAAACTAACCCCAAATTCTTCAAAAATAGTAGAATTTTGTCGAACAGAAGAAAAGATTACCATAATTTCATGAATTATTCTTGATATGCTCAAATAGTTGTGATAATCTTTTAACAGACTTACGTTTAGTGCTTAAAACCTTTATATAATAAGGTTTTTTATTAAAAAGTACATTAATACATAAATTTCCGTAATTTTTGATTACTTTGCTAATAAAACTGCGCTATGACGTATAGAAACTAGAAAAATTGTTTAGAAATGTAGATAAGTAATCTTATTTACGAATCTAAATTCATTTATTGGGAGGAGGTGAATGGCATGAACAAGACAGAACTTATTAACGCAGTAGCAGAAGCAAGCGAGCTTTCTAAAAAAGACGCTACAAAAGCAGTTGATGCTGTTTTTGATTCAATTCTAGATGCTTTAAAAAATGGTGATAAGGTACAACTAATTGGTTTTGGTAACTTTGAAGTACGCGAACGTGCTGCCCGCAAAGGCCGCAATCCTCAAACTGGTGAGGAAATCGAAATCGGTGCAAGCAAGGTACCTGCTTTCAAACCAGGTAAAGCGCTTAAAGACGCAGTAAAATAATTACATACAATTATTGCTTTAAGCGATTGCTTAGGCAAAAGGCCGTGGGACAACCATGGCCTTTTTTCTTTATAATAAAAAACTTATTCCAGATTTGATTTTTGATTGCACTTAAATGGATATGCTAATATGTACATGTCATAGATATATTATTGTTTTACATAGGAGGAAAAAAGATGGTAGAAGTAAATCGTGCCCAAATTGAAGAGGCGGTGCGTTTGATATTAGATGCAATTGGTGAAGACCCTGATCGAGAGGGGTTGCTGGATACACCGAAACGAGTAGCTAAAATGTATGAAGAAGTTTTTAGCGGCTTAAATGAGGACCCAAAAACACATTTTGAGACGATTTTCAGTGAAGATCATGAAGAATTGGTTTTAGTAAAGGATATTCCCTTTTACTCAATGTGTGAGCACCACCTTGTCCCGTTCTATGGTAAAGCGCATGTTGCCTATATTCCAAAAAACGGTCGAGTAACCGGACTTAGTAAGTTAGCGAGAGCTGTGGAAGCAGTTGCAAAAAGACCGCAGCTTCAAGAAAGAATTACATCCACTGTTGCTGAAAGTATGATGGATACGTTAGATCCTTACGGAGTAATGGTAGTGGTCGAAGCAGAACATATGTGTATGACGATGCGCGGAGTGAAGAAACCAGGGGCAAAAACAATAACAACAGCTGTTCGAGGCACGTTAGCTGAAGATATGTCTGCTCGTTCTGAAATTTTATCACTCATTAAAATGGACTGAGGTGAAAAAAATGGAAAAACGACAGGCTCAAAATAGTGACTTTGTGGTAATAAAAGCAATCGATGATGGGGTAAATGTTATTGGCTTAACGAGAGGAACGGATACTAGGTTTCACCATTCAGAGAAGCTTGATAAAGGTGAAGTATTAATTGCCCAATTTACCGACCACACATCAGCAATCAAGATTAGGGGCAATGCTAAGATCCTTACCCAATTTGGGGAAATCGAGAGTGAAATGAAGAAATAGTTTGTGTAGTATAGAGGTTATGGGTGTGTCTAAGTATCTTTTAATAGATACTTGAAATGTATTTATTTTGTGAATTCCTGCCCATCCAAAAAGCATTTATGATATAATTGTGACTGCCTTGTAAAGATAATAGGGATTAATAAATATACACTTCGGGGAAGCAAGGGTGATTAGATTGCCAAATATTCGACAAAATTATACAGACACAAAACTACTGGTTGAACAAAGGGTCTATCATCCCTACTTGCTTAAATATATTGAAACTCCGATTATTGATGATGATAAACTGCTTATTTTAGTTTCAATGCTAGAACGACTTAAATTTTCATCTAGTGAGATTCAAACCTACGCACTTACTACGATGCTTATACAAATTGCTCTAGATACCCATGAACATATTTCGAATGAAGATGTTGATGAAAAAAGCCGGCAGTTAACTGTCTTGGCTGGTGATTACTATAGCGGTTTATACTATAAGCTTTTGGCTCAGGCGGAAGACATTGGTTTAATTAAAGAACTTTCCAAAGGCATTAAAGAGGTTAATCAACATAAAATAATGATCTATCAAAAGGAAACGATTGGAATAGATCAAATCATGTTGAGTATTAAAAAAATTGAAAGTGCACTTTTTAATAAATATTCAGGATATTTTCAAGTTGATATTTGGAATGATTTCATAGAAAACTTTTTATTTATAAAACGATTAATGAGAGAGAAAAGGGAATTTATTAAAAATGGTGAATCCTTTTTATTTAATGCATTGAAGGCTATGATGTATCCCGGAAATAGTTCAAAGGCTAATTTATCTGAGGAACAAACAAAACACCTGCTTACTATTTGTGATGATTATATGAATGAATCAAAAGATGAACTAAAAGGAACAGGCCAGCTTACGTTTATAAATGACATGTTAAAAGTAAGAATAGAAATTCTTATGAATGAAAAACAGCCAATTGTAAAACTTTAGTGGAAGAAGGGTTAACACATGCAGCAATCGAAAGAACAGCGAGTTCATAAGGTGTTTGAAAAAATATCTGACAACTATGATAAGATGAACTCAGTTATCAGTTTTCAACAACACATCAGATGGCGGAAAGACACTATGAAGAGAATGGCTGTCAAGCCAGGTTCTAAAGCGCTGGATGTTTGTTGTGGTACAGCAGATTGGACGATTGCATTAGCTGAAGCTGTTGGTCCAACAGGTGAAGTTACAGGTTTAGACTTTAGCCAAAATATGTTGAATGTTGGGATTGACAAGGTGAAAGAGCTGGGGCTAAAACATGTACAACTAGTACATGGCAATGCCATGGAACTTCCATTTCCTGATGATAGCTTTGATTATGTAACAATTGGTTTCGGATTGCGGAATGTTCCTGATTACCTTCAGGTATTAAAAGAAATGAATCGTGTGCTAAAGCCAGGTGGAGTAGCCGTTTGCCTAGAAACCTCACAGCCGACCTTATTAGGCTATAAACAGCTTTATTATTTGTATTTCCGATTCATTATGCCAATGTTTGGCAAGTTATTTGCAAAAAGCTATGAGGAATACTCCTGGCTTCAGGAATCTGCTAGGGACTTTCCAGGGATGAAAGAATTGGCACGGATGTTTGAAACGGCTGGGTTTAAAAATGTTATGTACAAACCATATAGTGGTGGTGCAGCAGCAGTCCATATGGGTTATAAAAAGTAGAACTTGAAATGTAGACAGGAAGAAAAGCAGGGTGAATACAAATGAAATTAAAAATGATGTATTCATTTTTGAATTCGGATATAAACACAATTGAAAAAAAGCTAGAGGCCACAATACAAGCTGACTCTCTTCTTTTGAAACAAGCTTCTTTGCATACCTTACAGGCAGGAGGAAAAAGAATTCGTCCTGTTTTTGTTTTGCTTGCAGGGAAATTTGGTCATTATGATATAAATGTTATGAAGAATGTCGCGGTTGCATTAGAGCTAATCCACATGGCCTCGCTCGTACATGATGACGTCATCGATGATGCAGATATTCGAAGAGGGCAACCAACAGTCAAAGCAAAATGGGACAATAAGACAGCCATGTATACTGGGGATTTTATCTTTGCACTTGCGCTTGAGTTAATGGCAGATATTGAAAAACCTTTGGCTCATAAAATCTTGGCAAATACCATTGTTGAAGTAACGATTGGTGAAGTTGAACAAATTAAAGACAAATACCGCTATGATCAAAATCTCAGAAATTATCTTAGAAGAATAAAAAGAAAAACTGCATTATTAATTGCAGCAAGCTGCCAGTTGGGTGCGATTGCAGCAGGAACAGATGAAAAAGTCCATAAAAAACTATATCTGTTCGGATACTATGTAGGAATGTCCTTCCAAATCACAGATGATATATTAGATTTTACCTCAACTGAAGAAGAGCTCGGTAAACCAGCAGGAAGTGATCTTCTCCAAGGCAATATTACTGCGCCAGTCTTATACGCAATGGAAGATATGAAGATTCGGATAGAAGTTGAAAAGGTTCATGAACATATTGAACCTGCTCATATGGAAGAAGTCCTCAAGCTGATAAAAGATTCTGGTGCAATCGAAAAGTCAACAAAACTAAGTGATATGTACCTTGAAAAAGCCTTAGCCGTCTTAGAAGATTTACCTTCAAACAGGGCGAGAAAAACGTTTC
Organism: Neobacillus sp.; assembly: GCA_040797665.1. Lineage (GTDB taxonomy): Bacteria > Bacillota > Bacilli > Bacillales > Cytobacillaceae > Neobacillus. The sequence goes on from JBFNER010000001.1 coordinate 296,581, forward strand.
GTGATATTGCTAAATTTATTGGCAGAAGAAAATACTGATAGTTAGTGGATGATTAAGGGCACAGCGGCTAGGTGATAAGTAAAGCCGCTTATTTTCTTTCTTGCGAAATATTCAAAAAAATGTTATATTTTCATGGGTTGCCCAATGTGATGGCAATTATTATACATATTTGATTTAGGAGTGGAATTCATGGAAAAAACTTTTTTGATGGTAAAACCTGATGGTGTACAACGAAACTTGATTGGAGAAATCGTTGCACGTTTTGAAAGAAAGGGCTTTCAATTAGTCGGTGCTAAATTAATGAGTATCCCAGCTGAGCTAGCTGAAGAACATTATGGTGAACATAAAGAACGTCCATTCTTCGGTGAATTGGTAAACTTTATTACATCAGGACCAGTATTTGCAATGGTTTGGCAAGGTGAAAATGTAATTGCTACAGCACGCCAAATGATGGGATCTACAAATCCTAAGGATGCAGCTCCTGGTACCATTCGGGGAGATTTCGGTTTAACAGTCGGCAAAAACGTAATCCATGGGTCAGATTCACCAGCAAGCGCTGAGCGTGAAATCGGATTGTTTTTTAAAGATGGCGGTGTAGTAGAGTACAGTAAACTAGTAAATGAGTGGATTTATTAATAAAAAAGCAGGCGCTTGTATAGAAACTATACAAGCGTTTTTTTGTATGCGCATTCATAAATTTATATGATGAAATAATCATCTTTTATGTACAAATGGTAGAATACTCATTATTATTAAATAAATAATTACCATTCAATTTTTTATGATATTTTCTGAATAGTTACTCTATGTTTATTAAATGGTATATGTTATATTGGTACAAAATCCTTTAATGAGTTGAAGGGGGAAAGAGTTATGGGAATGAGATATTTAACAGCGGGGGAATCACACGGACCGCAATTAACGACAATTTTAGAAGGCCTTCCTGCTGGGATGGCGTTAGTGGCAGAAGATATTAATAATGAATTATCAAGACGTCAAAAAGGCCATGGCCGCGGCAGAAGAATGCAGATTGAAAAGGATACTGCTGAAATCGTTTCTGGTGTCCGTCATGGACAAACCCTTGGTTCGCCAATTGCTTTAGTTGTAAAGAACAATGACTGGAAGCATTGGACAAATATTATGGGTCCAGAACCCTTATTAGATGGGCAATCTGATGAAGTAAAAAGAAAGATCACTAGGCCGCGTCCAGGTCATGCAGACTTGAATGGGGCAATTAAGTACGGCCATCGTGATATGAGGAATGTGCTGGAGCGTTCATCTGCTAGGGAAACGACCGTAAGAGTAGCTGCAGGTGCGGTAGCAAAAAAGCTATTGTCATTAGTTGGAGTGGAAGTAGTTTCTCACGTTGTTGAAATAGGCGGAATTAAAGCAAGTGTGAATCCAGAATTAAGCATGGAAACATTAAAAGAACTCTCAGAAGTGTCTCCTGTCCGCTGTACGGATGCCAGCGTGGAACAAAAGATGATGGATGCCATCGATGAAGCAAAGAAAAATGGAGACTCGATTGGCGGCGTAGTTGAGGTAATTGTTACTGGAATGCCGTCAGGAGTTGGCAGTTATGTCCAATATGATCGTAAATTAGATGCTAAACTTGCAGCCGCAATCGTTAGTATTAATGCATTTAAAGGTGTTGAATTTGGGATTGGTTTTGAAGCAGCAAGAAAACCGGGAAGTGCGGTTCATGATGAAATACAGTGGGACGAGGAAAAAGGTTACACCAGAAAGACCAATCGACTAGGGGGCTTTGAAGGTGGTATGACAACTGGAATGCCAATAGTCGTTCGTGGCGTAATGAAACCAATTCCAACACTATATAAACCATTAATGAGTGTTGACATTGAAACAAAAGAACCGTTTGCTGCAAGTGTTGAACGTTCCGATAGCTGTGCAGTTCCTGCCGCAGCCGTTGTTGCAGAACACGCTGTTGCATGGGAGTTGGCGAATGCACTTGTGGATCAGTTTTACAGCGATCGGTTTGAAACCTTCGCAGCTGAAATTAAGCGCCAGCATGAGTATGCGAGGGATTTCTAATGGAGACTATCCATATACAAACTAGTTCGAAAAGCTATGATGTAATAGTTGGGGAAGGGGTAATTCGTGATATAAGTTTGTTTCTGGCTACTCAGTTTCCAGATTTGACGAGATTACTGATTATTACAGACGAGACAGTTGAGAAGTTACACCTGAATAGTCTATTGTCCAATTTGAGAGAGTGGGAGCCGGTTGTCTTTACAGCTCCAAGCGGCGAGAAAGCAAAGACTTTTGATGTTTACTATAATGCTTTATCAGTTGCATTAGAAAATCGTCTAGATCGCAAATCTCTCATACTTGCATTTGGCGGTGGAGCGGTAGGAGATCTAACAGGTTTTGTTGCCGCCTCATTTATGAGGGGAATACCTTTTATTCAAATACCAACAACCATACTAGCCCATGATAGTGCAGTTGGTGGTAAAGTAGCAATTAATCATCCGCTGGGAAAGAATATGATTGGTGCTTTCCATCAACCTGCTGCTGTTTTTTATGATCTTGAACTGCTTGGTACATTACCAAGACAAGAAATACGGTCAGGATTTGCAGAGGTTATAAAACATGCTTTAATCCATGACCCTGATTTTTATCAATGGTTACGAGCAAATATCACCAGCTTAGATTCGCTGCCTGGTCCGTTATTGTTTCAGTCACTCACTAAGGGAATAAAAATAAAAAATGAATTTGTTTCCCAGGATGAAAGAGAGTCTGGTATACGTGCCTATTTAAATTTTGGGCATACATTAGGGCATGCCATTGAGGCTGAAATGGGCTACGGAAACTTCACCCACGGGGAAGCGGTTATGATTGGTATGATTTATTCACTTAGTTTAAGTAATGATTTGCTAGAGCTTTCCTTCGATTTGAATGATTTTATTTCTTGGGTTCAGAAATTGGGGTATGTCACAACAATTCCTTCAAATTTATCCCATGATCGATTAGTGGAAAAAATGAAGCAGGACAAAAAATCAATTGGGGAATCTATTCATTTTGTATTGTTGCAGCACATTGGAAAACCAATACTTCAAAAGCTAAATGAGGATATCTTGTTAAGCAAGCTAAAAGAACTTTAAGGGGGATTTTTCATGATAAGAGGGGTGAGAGGAGCAACAACGGTAAGCAGCAATACGGAAGAAGCTATTATTTCTGCCACCGAAGAGCTTCTGGCAAAGTTGATTGAAGTAAATCAGATTAATCCTGAGTATGTTGCATCCGTTTTTATCTCAGCAACGGAGGATATTGATGCAGTATTTCCTGCGAAGGCTCTTCGAAATTTTCCAGGGTGGACATTTGTACCGGTCATGTGCATGAGAGAACTGCCTATACCAAATTCCTTGCAAAAGTGTATTCGAGTTATGATGCATGTGAATACAAATCAATCGCAAGAAGAGATCATCCATGTTTATTTAGGTGATGCCGTTGTTTTAAGACCTGATCTTGGTAAAAACTTGGAACAGTAATTTACATTATTAATATGGGCGAGGTAGAGAACAATGAGATGGAAAAAACAGTTATTAACACTAACTCCATATCAACCTGGTAAATCAATAGATTCAGTTAAGAAACAATATAATCTTGATAAAATTGTCAAGTTAGCTTCGAATGAAAATCCATTTGGCTGTTCCGATAAAGTAACCGACGCTCTTCAATCTAATCAGCCTGGTTTGGCTATATATCCAGACGGCTATACGACCAAATTAAGGGAAGGATTAGCTTCTTTTTTAAAGGTAGAGCAAGAAGAATTAATATTTGGCAACGGGTCAGATGAAATTATCCAAATTATTTCGAGAGCTCTTCTAGACCGTGATACTAATACAGTAATGGCTGCACCGACCTTTCCGCAATACAAACATAATGCGGTAATTGAAGGGGCAGACATTAAGGAAGTGCCGCTTGTTAATGGTGAACACGATTTGGATAAAATGTTAGAAGCTATAGACGAGAAAACCAATGTTGTTTGGGTATGCAGCCCCAATAACCCTACTGGTACATATATTCCTGAGAATAAATTAGTATCATTCCTAGAAAAGGTTCCCAAGCATGTATTGGTAGTTCTTGATGAAGCCTACTATGAGTACGTTGTGGCAAAGGATTATTATGATTCCATTACGTTAACACGCACCTATTCCAACTTGATTGTGCTAAGAACCTTTTCAAAAATTTACGGACTTGCTTCCCTAAGGGTCGGTTACGGGGTTGCAAATCCAGCGATTATAAAGGCGCTTGAGCCTGCAAGAGAGCCTTTTAATGTAAATAGCTTTGCCCAAGTTGCCGCGCTGGCAGCTTTAGAGGACCAGGAATTTGTCAAATCTTGTAATGAGAAAAATAGACAAGGTCTTACACAGTTCTATGATTTTTGCGCTGAAAATCAACTGAGCTATTATGAATCCCAAACCAATTTTATCTTAATAGATTTCAAGGTAGAGGGTAATAAGGTCTTTCAATATTTATTAGAAAAAGGTTATATCGTCCGTTCAGGGCAAGCGCTCGGGTTCCCTACATCAGTAAGAATTACAGTTGGCTCGAATGAAGAAAATTGTGGTGTCCTGCAAGCATTAACAGAGTTTTTAGCAGAGCAAAGTAATGTGGAACTCGCGGGGAAATAGGAGGAATTTCAATTGAAAGGCCGTGTTTTTGTCATTGGTTTAGGTTTAATTGGCGGCTCACTGGCTCTTTGTATTAAAAAACAACATCGGGAAGCAACAGTTGTTGGATTTGATATTAATAGTGAACAGGCCAAACTAGGAAAGATGCTCGGTGTGATCGATGAGATTGCCATGAGAATCGATGAAGGTGCAGTTAATGCAGATTTGATTATCATTGCTGCTCCAGTAATCGAAACAGAATCAATTATACACCTTCTCTCTCAACTACCATTGAAACCAGAAGTGATAATCACGGATACTGGTAGTACGAAAAAGAGAATTGTTGAAAATGCTTCCTGCCTAGAGGATAAGGGATTTACTTTTATTGGTGGGCACCCTATGGCAGGTTCTCATAAAAGTGGTGTATCTGCTGCGAAAGAATTTCTATTTGAAAATGCATTCTACTTATTAACACCTAATCAGCAAGTCAATCCCCTGAAAGTGGAATTATTAAAAAAGTGGCTGCTGGGGACGAAGGCGAAATTCTTAACGGTGTCACCAGAAAATCATGATTACCTAACAGGCGTCGTCAGCCACTTTCCACATGTTATAGCTGCTTCAATCGTTCGCCAAACGGAGAAATTGGCAGAAGAAGATGGGCTGATCCCAAGGTTGGCTGCGGGGGGCTTCCGAGATATTACGAGAATTGCTTCTAGCAGCCCGGAGATGTGGGCAGATATATTGCTTCATAATCGTGAGATATTAATTGACCTAATCACCCAGTGGCAAGGGGAAATGACATGGGTTAAGGAACTCCTTGAACAAGAAAATAGCAGTGAAATACTCCGTTATTTTCACCAAGCAAAAAATTTCCGTGACGGTCTTCCAATACGGGAAAAGGGTGCAATCCCTGCTTTTTATGATTTATATGTTGATGTGCCAGACTATCCTGGTGTAATTTCGGAGATAACAAGCTACTTAGCGAAGGAAAATATTAGTATCACGAATATCCGGATCTTAGAAACTAGAGAAGATGAGATTTACGGGGTCCTTGTTATTAGCTTTCAAACAGATGAAGATAGGCAAAGAGCTGAGAGGTGTATCCACACCTATTCAAACTATGCTACTTCAATCGGATCTTAAAAATGAACTGAATATAGGTGATGAAATGGAGTCTATTAATTTAAGCCAGTCTTTAAAAGGCTTATCAGGTACGATTGAAATACCGGGAGATAAATCGATTTCCCATCGCTCAGTTATGTTTGGGTCAATTGCACATGGGGTTACGAAGGTAACTAATTTTTTACCTGGTGATGATTGTTTAAGTACCATTTCCTGTTTTCGGAAACTTGGTGTAAAAATCGAGGAGAATGAGGATGGACTAAGTATTTATGGTAATGGATTTGAGGGTTTAAAAGAGCCTAGTGACATTTTAGATGTCGGAAATTCTGGTACAACTATTCGGTTGTTAATGGGTATCTTAGCAGGCAGACCATTCTTTTCTACACTTATCGGTGATCATTCAATTGGTAAAAGACCGATGACAAGAGTTACTGGACCTTTGAAAAAAATGGGTGCACAAATAGATGGCAGGCAAAATGGCGGTTTTACACCACTGGGTATTAGAGGTGGATCCTTGAGCTCAATCGACTACCAATTACCTGTAGCGAGTGCCCAGGTAAAGTCAGCCCTGATTCTAGCAAGTCTTCAGGCTGAAGGAGAATCGACTATTATTGAAGTAGCTGAAACGCGTGACCATACGGAAAGAATGATTAGGAAGTTTGGCGGTGAGATCGTATCTGATAATCGTGTCATTAAGGTTAAGGGCGGCCAAAAACTGTTAGCTGCTAACATTCACGTTCCTGGTGATATATCTTCAGCAGCCTTTTTCCTCGTAGCTGGTGCAATTGTTCCGAATAGTGAAATAGTATTAAAAAATGTTGGTTTGAATCCAACAAGGACAGGCATACTTGAAGTGATGGAGAAAATGGGGGCTACTATTGAAATTGCTCCTGATCAAGACAATTCCTTTGAACCGACAGGTGATGTAACTATTAAAACTTCTGGGTTAAAAGGAACCATAATCGAAGGAGATTTAATTCCGAGATTGATTGATGAAATACCGATTATTGCTTTAATGGCCACACATGCAAAAGGCAAGACTATCATTAAAGATGCTGCAGAGCTAAAGGTAAAGGAAACAAATAGGATCGATACGGTTGTTCAAGAATTGACTAAACTGGGAGCAGATATTGAGGCGACTGAAGATGGAATGGTTATCAGCGGTGGTCAGACCCTAACGGGAGGGAAAGTCTCTAGTCATGGAGATCATCGTATTGGGATGATGCTGGCAATTGCAGCCTTAATAGCAAAAGGTGAGGTTGAACTTGAGAACCCAGAAGCCATTTCGGTTTCCTATCCAAATTTCTTTGCTCATTTAAATAGCCTTACAAAATAAAACTGCCAAAATGGGCAGTTTTTTTTTTGGATTTTCACTGTCATAGTTTCTAATAGAAATTCATAGCTTGTCTTAAGAGGGATTGGAGAAGGGGGTGGAAGGATGGAGTATATAATTGAAAATGCAAATATTCTTAAAGATAAAACACTAAATCATTGTTCATTATTAATTAAAGAGAAAACAATTGTATCCAACCAAGCTTCTTTTAACCGATACAGTTTCATGAGAATGAATGTAGAAAGCTTTATTATGACCCCCACTTTTGTACTTTTAGATTCTAAACTTCCCTTGAAGGCTACTTTTCAAGAATTAAGAACATATATAATGGATCATTTTTTAGTAAAGGGTTGTACCACTATATTTACCTACGCAAATATCTCCTACGAAAGTGAATTACGAGAAAAAATGAAAGAACTGAAAACAGCACTTATAAGCTGTCCCATTGATTTTATTATTGGTGTGAAAATTCCAGTAAGCGTTCTTTCAGCATCATTTTTAAGAAAATGCAAAAAAGAAAAAATTCCAGCTATTTTTATAGAGGTCAATCATACTGAAGAATTACAAAAAATCCCATGGGGTTGGATTAAAGAAGCGATATTTCCTTACAATAGCCCGCTGATCCCAATAATTTCTACTCCAATAAAGAAGGAAGCAAAGAGTGTCATGTCGAAATGGAAAGAGACATTGGAAAAACACAAAATCCCGTCTTTATTTGAAGAGATTGAGGAGCATAGTCCTTTGGCAATTCCTATTTTGAACAAAATTGGCCTTTATCCTCAAAAAGCGAGTTTAATGAATGGTTCTGAATTGAGCTATAACTTATATTTCAACAATCTTGAGGACAAGAATGTTGAAGTTACGGATTTATTTCATTATCATGGTGATAGACTAGCAGTTACAGTTCACAAAGGTAAGGTAATTCGTGCAGGTAAAGAAGTTTTATTTAAACCAGGATATGGAGAGTATGTTAAGGTGCGAACCCCATCTTATTTTTCTTTTACATGATTCTTAGGGGAACGAAAGGATATAAAGATATGAACAGAATTAATAAAATTATTACGATGCTAGAAAACGGTCAACATAAAGAAGCAATAAATGAATATAATGTTGTATTAACTAATGGCATGCCGGATGAAAAATTCCTTCTAGCTGAAGAGTTGTCACAATTTGGTTTTTTGTCTGAAGCAAGGGCACTAGTTGAAAATTTACTGGAGGTTTACCCTGAAGAAGGGGAGCTCCTAGTCCTTTTAGGTGAAATACTTGTTGATTCTGGTGAAGAGGAACAAGCCATTCTTGAACTCGAAAAAATTTCCGAACAGGATCCCAGCTTTGGACAATCATTATTACTGTTAGCAGATCTATATCAAATTCAAGGGCTGTATGAAGTGTGCGAACAGAAGCTGCTAAAAGCGAAGGTTTTATTGCCAAGTGAAATTATTGTCGATTTCGCTTTGGGAGAGCTTTATAGTGATCAGGGGGAAATTGCTAAAGCCATTAAGGCATATGAGGTGGTTTTAGCTATGCAGCATGAAATTGCTGGAGTCAACATCCACCAGCGCATGGCTGACTTATTAAGTGCATCCGGTTCATTTGAAGAAGCTTTAGTATATTATGATAAGGCACTTGATGAAAAGCTAGAGATTAACACACTCTTTGGTTATGCATTTACCGCTCTTCAGTCAGGCTATAATCGTACAGCCATACAAAAGTTTGAAGAGTTAAAAGAGCTTGATCCCGAGTACCATTCCTTATATCTTTATTTGGCAAAAGCCTATGAGCGTGAAGAAGAACTAGAAAAATGCTTGCAGGTAATACAAGAGGGGATTAGGCAGGATGAATTTAATAAAGAATTGTTTTATTATGGCGGCAAGATTGCGATTAAATTAGCCCAACCAGAACAGTCTGAACAGTATTTCCGCGAAGCCCTTGCATTAGATCCAGGATTCACAGAAGCTGCTTTAACACTTAATAAAGTTTTTTTCCAGCAGGAGCGATACGAAGATGTCATTGATCTAATCTCGCAAATGGACTTTATAGAGGAGGAAGAACCTCAGCTGCAATGGGACGCAGCCCTCGCCTATAATAAATTAGAAGATTATTCACATGCATTAGACAAATATGAAAGTGCATATAATTTCTTTAAAGATAATGAAGCTTTCCTACTCGATTATGGATATTTTTTAATTGAAGAAGGAAAAAACGACCGTGCTGCCGAAATTTTTAAACAGCTGCAAAAAAATGATCCAACTAATGAAGAGTATTTAGATGTAATCGAACGACTTACAAGTACAGAAGAATAATAAAAAAGCTGAATTCGCAGAGGAGGGAAACTATCATGGCAACCCCTGTATCTGTCAACGAGAAAAAGGACTTTATTCGCTGGTTTCTAAATCATTATCAATTAAAAAGAAGAGAATGTGTTTGGATTCTAAATTATTTAATGAGTCATGATCAATTAATGGAAAAGGTTCATTTTGTTGAGCAAGCACAGTACTGCCCACGCGGACTGATTATGTCTACTCATTGCGTTGATAAAGTACCATTTCGCTTTTATAAAGAAAATGTGATGACGACAGATGCTGAGAAATCTTTTCACGATATCCGGTTGAACCGTGATGAAGAGATCTTTATTCAACTGAATTTCCATGCATCCAACCAAGCTCATCAGTATGCAGCTGTTTTAGAAGAAAATCCTTTTGTACCTAAACACCTTCAAGTTAATGAAAAAGATGGTTTAGTAGCAGAGCAATTCTTACAAAAAAGCATTGAACGGTTTCAACGGGAAAAGCTGCTAGCTATGATAGACGAGGCACTTGATAAACAGGACAAAAATGCTTTTCGCGCATTAACGGAAAAGCTAAACCAACTAAACATAATGGAACAAAACGGGAGCTTGCGTTAGCAGGCTTCATTTTTTTTGTTATAATCTAGTATTATCTTTTGAACACTTGAAAGAAAATGATATGATGAAGGTAGTATTTGCAAAGGGTTGGTGTTTAGATGAAATGGTTACCTAAAGAAATAGAAACATATTTAACTGCAAAAGAGTATGTTGATACGGCTGTGCTCCCATTACAGCCCGTTTCATTTGGAGCAGATATGAAACAGTCAGCATCAAGCACAGAATTTATTACATTATTGACTAGCTACCTTGAAAGACAGTTCACAGGCAGACTTTTATTAATTCCTTCCTTTACATACTTAAAAAGTGAAAAAGGTGATGAGGTTTTACAAAAGCTGAAGAAATGGGAAGAAGATATAGTCAAAAGTGAATTTAAACACATTTTCTATATTACATCTGACAGTGACTGGAAATTATATGAAAATGAATTATCTGGTACGGTGTTATGGCTTCCTTCACTACCCTTAGAGCATTTAAATGATTCACAAAAAATATCAATGGTTGAAAGCCAAGTGAATCAGCTTTTAGGTCTTTTTACACGGAAATGGCATGAAAATTTATAATTCTTTCTATATTAACATGTTTTTAAAATAGTATGATATTGACCTTGGTTAAAGATTGATATATCATGATTATGTCCTAGTTTTATATGTGTTTAATTTATGTCCGATGGACTTAACTTGTGAATAGAGGGGGGATAAACATGAGTAAGCATCGCGTATCAAGACGACAATTTTTAAGCTACACATTAACAGGTGTAGGGGGGTTCATGGCGGCAGGAATGTTAATGCCAATGGTTCGCTTTGCGATTGATCCTGTCTTAAAGGCAGATGCAGGCGGAGATTATATTGCTACACCATTAAAAGTAGCAGACATTAACGAAATTCCACAGCGGGTTGACTTTACGTTTGAACAAAAGGATGCATGGTATGTTTCAGATGTTACTGAAACTGCTTGGGTTTACAGGGATGAGCAAGATAATATCGTTGCACTTTCACCAGTATGTAAACACCTTGGTTGTACAGTAGCATGGGGTACTGACAAGGAACATCCTGAGGAATTCTTCTGTCCATGTCATTATGGGCGCTATACGAAGGATGGAATGAATGTAAAAGGTACACCACCAATTGCACCACTAGATGTATATCCATTTACAGAAAAAGACGGTTATCTTTATTTAGGAAAAGCTGAACCGCGGAAGGGGGCGTAATCATTGTTAAACAAAATTTACGATTGGGTAGATGAACGTTTAGATATTACGCCTTTGTGGCGCGATATCGCAGACCATGAAGTACCTGAGCATGTTAATCCAGCGCATCATTTTTCTGCGTTTGTATACTGCTTTGGGGGTCTGACGTTCTTTGTAACTGTTATTCAAATTTTATCTGGTATGTTCTTAACGATGTATTATGTGCCAGATATCAAAAACGCATGGGAATCTGTGTTTTATCTTCAGAACGAAGTTGCATTTGGACAAATTGTCCGTGGAATGCATCACTGGGGTGCTAGTTTAGTTATTGTAATGATGTTTTTACATACATTACGCGTTTTCTTCCAAGGAGCTTACAAAAAACCTCGTGAACTAAACTGGGTTGTCGGAGTACTTATTTTCTTCGTCATGCTTGCTTTAGGTTTAACAGGCTACCTTTTACCTTGGGACATGAAAGCGCTATTTGCTACAAAGGTAACACTACAAATTATTGAGGCAACACCGTTCATTGGAACCCAGTTAAAGACATTATTGTCGGGTCATGAAACAATTGTTGGTGCACAAACACTTACTCGCTTCTTTGCGATTCACGTGTTCTTCCTGCCTGCAGCCTTACTTGGTTTAATGGGAGCACACTTCTTAATGATTCGTAAACAGGGTATTTCAGGTCCACTATAAAATTAACCTTATTTAAAAGTAGTTTCTTATTTTACGAATAAAGGAGGGGGATTGCTCGATGCATCGCGGTAAAGGAATGAAGTTCGTAGGTGATTCACGTGTACTAGCACCTTCAGAACGTACAAAGTCAAACATTCCGAAAGATTACTCAGAATACCCTGGTAAAACAGAGGCATTTTGGCCTAACTTCCTTTTAAAAGAATGGTTGGTAGGTGCCGTATTTCTTGTCGGTTTTTTATGTTTAACAGTTGCACATCCGAGTCCACTTGAGAGGATCGCGGATCCAACTGATACCGGTTATATCCCATTACCAGACTGGTATTTCTTATTCTTATATCAATTGTTAAAGTATGAATTTGCTGCTGGTCCGTATACAGTGGTCGGTGCGATGGTAATTCCAGGCCTGGCTTTTGGAGCACTGCTTTTAGCTCCATTTATTGACCGCGGTCCTGAACGCCGCCCTAGCAAGCGTCCGCTCGCAACAGGATTCATGTTGTTAGCATTAGCAGCTATTACATTCTTAACTTGGGAGTCAGTTGCTACACATGACTGGGAAGCTGCAGCTCGTCAAGGACAGATTGTAGCTGAAGTAGAGATTGATACTGAAGCTGATGGATATAAAATCGCATCAGAACAAACTTGTATTACTTGTCATGGTGATAGTTTTCAAGGAGGCGCACTTGGAGTTACTTTAATTGGCACAGGTCTTTCGGCTGAAGAAATTGCTAAAATTGCAGTTGAGGGTCAAGGAAAAATGCCAGCTGGTATCTTCAAAGGCGATGAAGAACAGCTGCAAAAGCTTTCTGAATTCCTTGAGGAATTAGGTAAAAAATAATAAAAAACAAAAAGCTGGCGTAAACGTCAGCTTTTTTGTTCATTTGTCATCTTTCCAAATCTAAAATGAAAAGAGGAGTAATAGTGAGATGGATCTATCCTCTCTTAGCTAATCGGTCAGTTTTGATGCTATTATTAATCATTAATATTGCAGGAACAGTCTATGGGTACATCTGGTATGGTTGGCAGTTGAAGGACACACCGGCCAAATTTTTACTATTTGTTCCAGACAGTCCAACAGCAAGTTTATTTTTTGTCTTTGTTATAATCGCTTTTCTATTAAAGAAAAATTGGCCATTAATGGAAGCACTGGCGCTAGTAACTCTAATTAAATACGGTGTTTGGGCAGTTGTCATGAATGGACTAGTCTTTTCAGTCCAAGGAGAGCTAGATCCAATTGGCCTTATGTTAATCTTTTCCCATTTTGCAATGGCAGTCCAGGGAGTGTTATACGCTCCGTTCTATCGGTTTAAATGGTGGCACTTGATCGTCACGGCAATATGGACTTTACATAACGATGTCATAGACTATGTCTTCTTCATGATGCCGAGGTACCATATGCTTGAGCAGTTTACCTCGAATATAGGATACTTTACTTTCTGGCTTTCAATTATATCTATAGGCGCTGCGTACTATCTAGTGATTCGTTCAAAACGCTTTAAGTTAGAGATTAAATAGTTTTTAGTAGTAATAAAAGATGGTCTAACCTTGTCCATCCTCTCATACATTTTATTAGTAATGATAGGGGGGACAAGGTTTGAAAATCAAATGGGTACTCATTATTGTAATTCTTTTTATGCTCACTCCCATGATTGTAAGTGCTAACCAACAAACGCCGATAGAGAGACTTGATCATATCTCTGATGAGGCTCTTCAAATGATGAAATTTCATAGATACGAAGATGCCAAAAAATTACTAGACTACTTCTCTGAACAGTTTACGAGTATAGCAGACCATGAATCATTCTCAATGGATGAGTTGCGCATTGTAACTTTATCACATGACGAAGCGTTAGAGGCAGCAGTCAGTACTAACATGGAGTATGAAGAAAGAATATCCAGGCTTACGAAATTCCGTCTTGTAGTTGATGCAATCACCTCTAGTCACCAGCCTTTGTGGACTGAGATGAAGGATTCAATTATGACTGCTTTTCATCAAGCTAGAGAGGCAGCGATTAACGGTGATTCAACACATTTTCACTCGAACTTTAATACCTTTTTAGCGTTGTATAATGTTATCTATCCTAGTATGAAAGTGGATGTTTCTGCAGAGAATATTCAAAGAATAGATGCTCGTATCAATTATATTGATGAATATCGCTCTCAGGTTGTTAATAATGTCAAAAGCCAACAAGAGTTAGAAGGCTTAGAAATGGATTTGAAAAATCTATTTGAAAACCTAGATGAGGACGAAGCTGATCCATCACTATGGTGGGTGATTATTTCAACAGGCAGTATCATTATTTCCACTCTTTCCTATGTAGGCTGGAGAAAGTATCAAGGTGAAAAAGAACTTAGAAAAAATCGATCCAGGGGACATAAGGAATAAAACACTCTTAATACAACTATGATTGGCTTTGCACGATAGGAGGTAAATATGTTTTACTTGGTGTATTTTCTTATTATTATCTTAATACCTTTGTGGGCACAAATGAAAGTGAAGGGAACCTTCGCAAAATATTCTCGTGTTCCTAATTCAACTAATCGAACTGGTGCCGAAGTGGCGCGGGAAGTACTTAATGCAAACGGCTTATATAATGTCAGTGTAGAAGAGGGCAGAGGGTATTTAAGTGACCACTACGACCCAAGAGCAAAAGCTGTTCGTTTGTCACCTGATAACTATCATGGGCCATCGATTGCCGCGGCGGCGGTTGCTGCTCATGAATGTGGGCACGCCATCCAAGATGCAGAAAGGTATGCATTTCTCAGGTTTAGACATGCTTTAGTCCCTGTGGCTAACATTGGATCGAATTTCTCTTGGGTGTTAATTTTAATTGGTATTTTTGCGCAAATGAGTGGATTATTATTATTAGGTATACTATTTATGGCAGCAGCCGTGTTATTTCAAGTGGTGACATTACCAGTTGAATTTAATGCATCTAATCGTGCCATGGACCAGGTTATTGCGTTAGGCTTGATCCGAGATAATGAGGAACGTGGGGCAAAGAAGGTATTGAATGCGGCGGCACTTACGTATGTGGCAGCGGCAGCAGTAGCAGTGTTAGAATTATTAAGACTTGTCTTAATCTTTACAGGGATGAATCGAAGTGAGTAAAAAAGCAATGTCCAACTTGGGACATTGCTTTTTTAAGTCTCAATAGGCATTTTATTTTCATCAAGGGTGAATCCTTCACCTTGGACATCATGAACTACTGATACGGAAACAAATGCGTGCGGGTCAACGGACGTAATTAAGTTTTTTAAGCGAACAATCTCATTTTTAGCTACTACACAATATAGAACTTCTCGTTCTGTCTTAGTAAACGATCCGTATCCTTTAAGTACGGTAACTCCTCTATCCATTTCTTCCATTATCTTGGCGGCAATTTCTTTGTTTTTCTCAGACACGATAATTGCTCCTCTTGCAGAGTAGGCTCCTTCTTGAATAAAGTCAATGACTCTAGCACCAATAAAAACCGCTAAAAGTGTATACATGGCTTGTTTGTAATTTAAATATGTAAGCATTGACACGGCGATAACACAAATATCAAAGAGAAACATCGTTTTCCCCATACCCCATCCAAAGTATTTCTGGACTAACCGGGCAATAATATCCACTCCGCCTGTTGTACCACCGTATCGGAAAATGATACCGAGGCCAATTCCTAAAAAGACACCAGCAAACAAAGCCGCAAGAGTTAAATCATCTTGAAGAGGCATGTTGATGGTATAACGCTGAAAAATCCAGAGGAAAACAGACAATCCAACGGTTCCTAGAATGGTGTATAAAAAGGCATTTCTCCCAAGAATCTTCCAACCAATAAAAAATAGGGGAATATTTAAAATTAGGTTTGTATAGGAGGGATCCCATTTGAACAAGAAGTATAGTAACAGCGTAATTCCAGTAAAACCGCCTTCTGCCAACTTATTTTGCATGTTAAAAGTTACGAGTCCAAATGACATGATTGCTGTTCCAATCACGATAAATAGAATATTTTTTAGTTTAAGCCCAAATAACATTAAACGGCCTCCTTTACCATATTTTTCTCTTAACCAGCGTTATTTATTATAACGAATAAAAAATAACACGGCAATATAATAGGAATGTTTAGGAGTTACACGAAAATATTTGTAAATTAAACCTATTTTCGCTAATGTATTAGTATATGCTCTCTATGAATAAAGAGGTGAAATAGTATGAATAGCGGAAAGTCAATGAAGGAATTGCAGGAAGAGGTTGATACATATATCAGTCAATTTAAAGAAGGCTATTTTAGCCCTCTTGCTATGATGGCAAGGCTAACGGAAGAACTGGGGGAATTAGCACGAGAGGTTAATCATCATTACGGTGAAAAACCCAAAAAAACAAGTGAAACCGAAAAAGCGATTGAAGAAGAGCTCGGTGACCTTCTTTTTGTAATTATTTGTTTAGCAAACTCATTAAATATTGACCTTGAAGAAGCACACGACTATGTAATGAACAAGTTTGCAACCCGTGATAAGGACCGATGGACTAGAATTGACAAGTAAAGGTATGGAGTGAAAATAAATGAACAATGTGAAGATAATTATTGCTGGACCAAGAGGCAGGATGGGCAAAGAGGCTGTAAAGCTTGTTAAAGATACTGAACATTTTGAACTTACTGCCGTAATTGACAATAAGTATGATGGAATGTTGTTAAGTGATCTGGAAGGTTTCCAAAATATCAAAAACGTACCGGTCTTTACAGATATAGAGCTCTGTTTACAAAATATAGAAGCGGATGTGCTGATTGACTTAACTACACCTGAAGTAGGCATGCTTCATGCTAGGACGGCACTTAAGCATAATGTTAGACCTGTTGTCGGCACTACAGGCTTCACAAAAGCCGATCTCGAGGAGTTAGACCATATTTGCCGTGAGAAAGAAATAGGATGCATCATTGCACCTAATTTTGCCCTTGGTGCTGTTTTAATGATGAAATTCTCGCAAATGGCTGCTAAGTACTTCAATGATATTGAAATCATTGAACTTCATCATGACCAAAAGCTTGATGCTCCGTCTGGCACTGCGCTGAAGACAGCAGAAATGATCTCTACTTCACGTGAATCGAAAAAACAGGGCCATCCGAATGAAAAAGAAACAATAAACGGTGCAAGGGGTGCCGAGTACGATGGGATGCATATACATTCTGTCCGCTTGCCTGGCCTCGTCGCACATCAGCAGGTTTTATTTGGCGCAGATGGACAAACATTAACCATCCGTCATGATTCATACAATCGCGCTTCGTTTATGTCCGGTGTAAAAGTTGCTGTTGACACTGTTTTAACTTTAAATACACTAGTCTATGGACTTGAAAATATTTTAGAATAGGAGCACCAACATGAATATTGCACTAATTGCACATGATAATAAAAAAAATGACCTTATTCAATTTACTACAGCTTATCAGCCAATCTTTGCAAAACATACTTTATTTGCAACTGGAACAACAGGACTAAAGATTAACGAGGCTACTGGTCTACCGATTACAAGATTCCGTTCTGGACCACTTGGCGGTGACCAGGAAATTGGTGCGATGATTGCACAAAATAATATGGATGTTATTTTCTTTTTTCGTGACCCATTAACAGCACAGCCCCATGAGCCAGATGTGACAGCATTAGTCCGACTATGTGATGTGTATTCCATTCCTCTTGCTACTAATATGGGAACAGCCGAATTACTTATTAGAGGATTAGATGAAGGGTTTTTAGAATGGAGAAATATTGCTAAAGGTGAATCAAATGAGCAATAAACAAATTGACATATTAGCATTCGGAGCCCATGCCGACGATGTCGAAATCGGTATGGGAGGAACGATTGCAAAATTGGCAGCCAATGGGAAGAATATAGCTATCTGTGACTTAACAGAAGCTAACTTGTCTTCAAATGGTACTGTCGAACTTCGTAAGGAAGAGGCAAATGCTGCTGCCGCTATTCTTAATGTTACCGAAAGAATCAATCTTGGGTTACCAGATCGTGGCTTGTTTATCAAGGAATCCTATATAAAAGAGATTGCAGCTGTTATTCGTAAACTTAAACCTAGACTAATCTTTGCTCCTTATTTCGAAGACCGGCATCCGGATCATGGTAACTGCGCCCGCCTTGTAGAGGAGGCGGTTTTTTCTGCAGGAATTCGAAAAGTTAAAACGGAAAACGGCGAGGGTCCTCACCGAGTGGAAAGAGTTTATTTTTATATGATTAACGGCTTCCATGCTCCTGATTTTACTGTAGATATTTCTGATTTTATGACTCAAAAGCTTGATTCTTTAAGAGCTTATAAAAGTCAATTTGAAAGAACCCCAGACAGCGTTGACACGCCTCTGGTGAATGGTTACATAGAAACTGTTGAGTCGAGAGAAAGATTGTTTGGTGGTCAGGTTGGAGTTGCATTTGCAGAAGGTTTTAAATCCAGGATTCCAATCCTCTTAAACCGAGACTTGATGGGAGAATGAAAGAATGAAGAAACTTAAGATTGGAATTACATGTTATCCGACAGTGGGAGGATCAGGTGTAATCGCAACTGAATTGGGAAAAATGCTCGCTGAAAAGGGGCATGAGATTCACTTTATCTCTTCGAGCATTCCTTTTCGGCTGAATAGAATTTATCATAATATATACTATCACCAGGTCGAGGTAAATCAATATTCTGTATTTCAATATGCTCCCTATGATATTGCACTTGCTAGTAAAATGGCAGAGGTAGCAAATCGTGAGCAATTAGATATACTTCACGTGCATTATGCCATTCCACATGCCGTTTGTGCGATTCTGGCAAAACAAATGGCAAATGTAGATATGAAAATTGTAACTACACTCCATGGAACGGATATTACTGTGTTAGGGTACGATCCTTCATTAACAGATGCTATTAAATTTGGAATTGAAAAGTCAGATATTGTGACGGCTGTTAGCAATTCATTGATTACTCAGACCCATGAGCTTATTCAACCTGATAAGCAAATAGAAACAGTGTATAACTTCATTGACGAGCGTGTCTATCAAAAGAGGGAAGCAAACCATCTTAAGAGAGAATTTGAGATTAAGGATGAAGAGAAAGTCATTATCCATGTATCAAATTTTCGGCCCGTAAAAAGGGTTCAAGATGTGGTGAAGACCTTTGCGAAAATTGCTGCTGTCATGCCAGCTAAATTGCTGCTTGTTGGGGACGGACCGGAAATGACGATTGTTTGTAAACTGGTTAAAAAACTGGGCTTATCAGAGAAGGTCCATCTGTTAGGGAAACAAGAAAATCTGGATGAACTATACTCCATAAGTGATTTAATGCTTTTATTATCGGAAAAGGAAAGCTTTGGATTAGTGGCTCTTGAGGCAATGGCATGCGGCGTACCATGTATTGGTACAAATGTTGGCGGAATGCCGGAAGTTATTCAAGATGGTAAAACAGGTTATATTTGTGAATTAGGAGATATAACAAGTATTTCTAATAAGGCTATAGCACTTTTAAATAATCCACAACTCCACCAACAATTTGCTGCTGAATCGGTTGTCGTCGCAAATACAAAATTTAAGGCCGAGCACATTGTGAAGCAATATGAACAGATTTATTTAAGGCTTTTAGAAAAAGGTGATTAGGAAATGAAGGAACCTTTTTTATCAGCTGTGCCCGTTCTAGAGAAACTAGAGGAAGCAGGCTATGAAGCATATTTTGTAGGAGGTTCTGTTAGAGACTATCTCTTAAACAGACCAATCAATGATGTTGATATCGCAACATCTGCTACTCCAATAGAAGTGAAGCAAATCTTCTCGAAAACAGTGGATATTGGTATTGAACATGGGACCGTTTTAGTTCTTTTACAAAACCAATCATATGAAATTACCACTTTTCGAGCTGAAGCGGAGTATGTCGATTATCGTAGGCCAAAAGAGGTTGCTTTTATTCGAAATTTGACAGATGACCTTGAGCGAAGAGATTTCACAATGAATGCAATCGCGATGGATAAAAGCGGTAAATTAGTTGATCCATTTAACGGGCAGGCTGCCATTAAGGAAAAAGTTATTAGAACGGTTGGTAAAGCGGAAGATCGCTTTCAAGAAGATGCACTTAGAATGATAAGGGCAATTCGCTTTGTTAGCCAGCTATCTTTTCGAATTGATGAGGAAACACGGTCGGCACTATCTAGACTTGTTCATTTGCTAGAGAATATCGCAGTTGAGCGCAAGCATGCTGAACTAGAAAAGCTGTTAACAGGAGTTAATCGTAAACATGCGCTAAGAATTGTTATGGAAACTAATACACTTTCCTATTTGCCAGGGTTACGACATAAAAACAAACAAATTGAAGAAATGTTAAGCTATGAACTGCTGAACCTAACATTGCGTGAGATGTGGGTGATTCTAGTATTTTGTCTTCGAATCGAAGGAAAGAGCTTGGAAGAATTTCTTAGAAATTGGCGTTTGCCTATAAAAGAGATACGGAAAATTCAGCTAGTACTGTTTAATCTAAATAAGCGTTTAAAAGCAGTGTGGTCCCTTTTTGATTTATACACTGCTTCGAAGGAAATCTTTATTTCTACTGAAAAACTATATTTAGTTATTAAGGGAATCGAAACCGAGCAGAGTCTAAGCTATTACCTTAATTTGTACGAAAACCTCCCAATTAAGAACCGCTCAGAAATGGACGTGTCAGGTCAGGACATCATGCTCTGGTTTGAGCGAAATGGTGGTCCGTGGTTAAAGGAAACCCTTTTAAAGGTAGAAATGGCCATTATAGACGGGCAGGTTGAAAATAAAAAACAGAGCATAAAGGAGTGGCTATTGAAGTGCAATCACAAATAAGAAAGGACTTGCTGGATGCCTTCACGAATGCCGGAGATACTTATTTATCTGGACAGTATATTGCAGAAGTCATTGGCTGTTCGAGAACAGCCGTGTGGAAGCATATCGAGGAACTGCGTAAAGAAGGCTTTGAATTAGAAGCTGTTCGGCGCAAAGGATACAGAATCCTGAAAACTCCTGAAAACATTACAGCAGATGAAATAAGACTTGGTCTAAAGACGAGATTTATCGGAAAGAACATTCACTATGAAGAAAGTGTTGAGTCAACGCAAAAGATCGCTCACCTTCTTGCTTATGAAGACGCTCCTGAAGGGACAATTGTCATTGCGGAGGAACAGGTAACGGGAAGAGGAAGAATGGACCGGAAATGGCACTCGCCAAAATATTCTGGTATATGGATGAGTTTAATCCTTAGGCCAAAAATACCACTAACCAAGGCGCCACAGCTTACGCTTCTGGCAGCAGTTGCCATTGTCCAAGCAATTGAGGATCTTACTAATGTTACACCTGAAATTAAGTGGCCCAATGACATTCTCATTAGTGGAAAAAAAGTAACAGGGATTTTAACGGAACTACAGGCAGAATCAGACCGCATTAACTCAGTTATTATTGGCATTGGGATAAACGTAAACCAGCGAAAAGAGGATTTTCCTGTTGAGCTTAGGGAGATTGCCACATCACTATTGATAGAAAAAGAGGAAACGGTGCCACGTGCAGAATTAATAAAAGGAATTTTTTTGAAACTAGAAAAATTATATTGTTTGTATTTGGAAAAAGGCTTCCTTCCTATAAAAATATTGTGGGAGAGCTATGCTGTTAGTATAGGTAAAGTGATAACTGCACGAACGTTAAACACAACAATCGTCGGGACAGCACTTGGAATTACTGATGATGGTGTATTATTGCTGAAAGATCATGAAGATGTGACACATCATATTTATTCTGCAGATATTGAAGTATAGGGTAAAAAACAATATTTATACTTGCACTTTACAGTTTTATTTCTTATAATTCCAATAATGGGCGGTATCCTTGTGAGCTGCACCTAATAGTTAGGAATACTAAATTAAAAAAGGTTTCTGCCTAGATCCGTAGTACGGACCGGGACAGAGGGATAGAATTAGTAAGAGCGAAACAAAATCCTTCTGCCATCAGAAGGATTTTTTTAATTGTCTTGAAAGACAATTCTCTATTTTTTTATCCCCTCTCCCTATTAAAAGGAGGGAAAGTTGATGAAACAAACGACTGATTTTTTAAAAATGAAAGAAGAAAATGAAAAAATCGTTATGTTGACAGCCTATGATTATCCATCTGCTAGACAGGCTGAGCAGGGAGGAGTCGACTTAATCTTAGTGGGGGACTCGTTAGGAATGGTAGTGCTTGGATATGATTCTACTATTCCAGTGACCATGGAGGATATGATTCATCATGGTAAAGCGGTGAAAAGAGGGGCAAAAGATACATTTATAGTTATTGATATGCCGTTCTTGACCTATCACCTGTCAATTAAGGATACATTGGTGAATGCTGGCCGTCTAATTCAAGAGACAGGTGCTCAGGCTGTCAAACTCGAAGGCGCAGATGATGTGATTGAAAAAATTACAGCCCTTACAAAGGCAGGTATCCCAGTCTGTGCCCACCTTGGACTAACACCGCAATCCGTGGGTGTCCTAGGAGGGTATAAGGTTCAAGGAAAAGATGCACAATCAGGAAGAAAATTAATAGATGATGCAAAAAAATGTGAAGAGGCTGGTGCTTTCGCGCTTGTCCTGGAATGTGTACCAAAACAGCTTGCTGAAGAAATTTCAAAAATGCTTACTATTCCTGTAATTGGTATTGGTGCTGGAGCTTTAGTAGATGGCCAAGTTCTTGTTTATCATGACATTCTAGGCTATGGAGTAGAAAGGGTTCCAAAGTTTGTTAAACAGTATCATTCATTGAATACTCATATTTTAGATGCAGTCCATTCCTATGTACAGGATGTGAAGAAACAGAATTTTCCCGAAGATAAGCACTCCTTTACGATGAAGGAACAAGAGTTGGCCGGACTCTATGGAGGGGTAAAATGAGAATAATTACAACGATAAGGGAAATGCAAGCTGAAATACAAAACCAGAAAAGGCTCTCGCGAACAATTGGCTTTGTTCCAACGATGGGATATTTGCATGAAGGTCATTTAACACTTTTAAATAGAGCTAGACAGGAAAATGATTTGCTTGTCTTAAGTATTTTTGTAAATCCCCTTCAATTTGGTCCAACGGAGGATTATGCTGCATATCCTAGAGATTTTGAGCGGGATTGTGCTCTTGCAGAGGCCGAGGGTGTTGATTATGTTTTTTTTCCAGAAGTTAAAGAGATGTACCCGAACGAACCTTCTATAAAGGTCACTGTTCATGAACGTACAGATGTACTATGTGGAAAATCACGTCCCGGGCATTTTGATGGAGTAGCGACCGTGTTAATAAAGCTATTTAATATTGTTATGCCAGATAAGGCCTACTTTGGAAGAAAGGATGCACAGCAAGTAGCCGTCGTGGAAGGTTTGATGGATGAGTTTAATTTTCCAATAGAATTGGTTTCCGTAGAGGTCATTCGGGAAGAGGACGGGCTCGCAAAAAGCTCACGCAATGTTAACCTCCTGCCTGAGGAGAGAAATCAAGCTGCTGTCTTGCATGAAGGATTGTCGCTTGCCCAAAAAGCAATTTTACAGGGAGAAAGAGATCCACGTAAGGTTATAGCATTAATTACTGACTTACTAGTAAACAAAACAAATGCTAAGATTGATTATGTGGAACTATTGACATATCCACAGTTAAAACCAATTGATAAGCTTGAAGGAAAGTTCATTATCGCACTTGCAGTGAAATTTTCTCAGGTCCGTTTAATAGATAACGTCATCTTAGAAATTGAAGACACAAGGTATAAGTAAAACGGAGGGGTTTATGATGTTCCGACACATGATGAATGGTAAAATCCATCGAGCAACTGTAACTGAGGCGAATTTAAATTATGTAGGCAGCATTACAATTGATGAAAATTTATTAGATGCGGTTGGTATGGTAGCCAATGAAAAAGTACAAATCGTAAATAATAATAATGGTGCACGGCTTGAAACGTATATCATCCCAGGTGAACGGGGAAGCGGTGTTGTCTGTTTAAATGGTGCGGCAGCTAGACTTGTACAAAAAGGGGATATCGTCATCATTATCTCTTATTGTCTTGTAGCTGAAGACAAACTGTCGACTCACACACCTAAAGTAGCCATTATGGGTGAAAATAACCGTATAAAAGAACTAATCAACGCGGAACCGGCGTTAACCATTATGTGAACATAATCCCCTTTTTTTAGGGGATTTTTTCTTTTTTGGTCATAATTTATTATAATGGGGGTTAATGATGATTTATGGTCTTTTTTTGAAGAGATAAGTATGATTACTTTTTCTTTTATTCTTTTTGTGATACCGTTTTAATGAAGGTTAGAGGTGTTGAAATAAATGGTAAATAAATTTGTTGTCATTGATTTAGAAACGACAGGAAATAACCCCAAAAAAGGGGATAAAATTATACAGTTTGCTGCAGTAGTAATTGAAAACGGAATGATCACAGAAAGATTTTCATCTTTACTCAACCCTATTCGTCCAATCCCAGCGTTTATTGAAGAGTTGACAGGGATATCAGATGAGATGGTTGAATCCTCTCCATTATTTGAGGATATCGCACCAAAGGTAAATTCTATGTTAGAGTCTGCATACTTTGTTGCACATAATGTACTTTTTGATTTATCGTTCTTACAAGAAGAACTAATTCAAGCAGGTTATGATGGCTTCTATGGTAGCGTTCTTGATACCGTGGAGATGGCCAGAATTCTATTTCCGACTGCTGATGGATATAAGCTGACAGATTTAGCTGCTATGTTGAACCTAAATCATGACCGCCCACATCAAGCTGATAGTGATGCAGAGGTAACAGCTGAACTTTTGCTTATTCTTTTAAAGAAATTGTCTTCTTTACCCAACATCACTACAGCTAAGCTTGTTCAATTTGCAGGAGGGCTTAAAAGTGATCTGCAACAGCTGATGGAGGAACTAATCTCACATAAAAAGAATGCAACAGAGAGACCGATTGATTCAATTGAATTTGTCAATGGGCTTGCATTAAAAAAGAAGGATCAACCTGTTTTATATAATGAAGTTACTCACGAACAAGTGTTATATCCTATAGATGATCAAGAGAAAATAAACATTTTAAAGCAGGGACTTAACGTTTTTGAGAAGCGAACAGGCCAGTTTACGATGATGGATAGTGTATACCAAGCATTTGCTGATAACTGTCACACTTTAATTGAAGCTGGGACAGGAGTGGGAAAATCACTTGGATACCTATTGCCTATCGCCTATTTCGCCAAAGAAAAGCAGCTTCCCATTGTGGTTAGTACCCACACCATTCAACTTCAAGAGCAAATTATTTCTAAAGAAATACCTTTACTTGAAAAGATGATCCCCTTTCACTTGAAATACGTACTACTAAAAGGAAGAAATCATTACCTATGCCTTGAGAAATTTTCTCGTTCATTAACAGAAGAAAATGATAACTATGATACCACTTTAACAAAAATGCAAATCCTGGTTTGGTTAACCGAAACAGTTACGGGTGATCGTGATGAATTGAATTTATCAAGTGGAGGAAATATTTTTTGGAATAAGATTAAGAGTGAATCGTCTATATTTGCCAAAAGCGACTTATGGAAGGAAAAAGACTTTTACCTTCGGGCTAAAGCGGCTGCAGCAGATGCTGATATTATTATTACAAATCATTCACTACTGTTAAGCAGTGTTTTTGCTGAAGTTTCCATTTTACCCGAGTTTGACTATTGCATTATCGATGAAGCACATCATTTTGAAAAGGTAGCAAGCGGGTACATAGGGCATTCTATCGACTATTTAACCACCAGACTGCTGATAAGTCAGTTTGGACAGTTCGAACAAAAACTGCTTTTTTATCATCTAGAAGATTTAGTTTCTTCTCTACAATTTGATAAAAGTAAACTTACAAGAGTACCCGAAATTAATAAATTGATATTAGATCTTACTTATGAAATGGATGAATTTTTTAAACTAACGGCTATCTATGCTAAATCAAAGCAAGCAGGTAAAAAAGGTTATCGCACAAAGGTACGTTTTTCTAAGGACGATAACATTAAAGAAAAATCAGCCCTTATGAATAGTGCGGAGCGATTTGCTTTTTTACTAAAGGACCTTTATCAAGAACTAGAGCAAAGATTATCTCTAATTGAACTGAATGTAAACTCTCTTTCTAGTAACCAAAAGAGTACGCTCGAAGACGTAATCTCATTTGTTCATGATCTTAATGAACTCAGAAACTCAATCATCAATTGTTTTATGAATGACACTCCGTACGTAAACTGGATCGAGATTGATTTCCGTTCACAGCAAAATGTAACAACATTTTATGCACAGCCTGTATTTGTAGCATCTGCCTTGAAAGACAGATTTTTTAATAGAAAAAAGAGTGTCGTACTGACTTCTGCAACCTTAACGATTAATAACTCTTTTGAGTACATTATTAATGAAATAGGCATTAATCAGGAGTCTACCCGGAAGTTGACGATTCCTTCTCCCTTCGAATATAGAAATCAGGTTCAGCTATTAATTCCAGAAGACTTGCCTGAAATTAATGCTGTCAGTAACGAAGAATATGTTATTAGTATCACCGAACATATTATAACGATTGCTGAAGCCACTAAGGGAAGAATGTTGATTTTGTTTACGGCGCACGATATGCTCAAGAAAACATATGAACTAATCAAAGAAAGCGGCTTCCTTAATGATTATGCGATGATTGCTCAAGGGATTACGAGTGGAAGCAGGACTAGGCTGACAAGGAATTTCCAACGC
Source organism: Neobacillus sp. (assembly GCA_040797665.1). Taxonomy (GTDB): domain Bacteria; phylum Bacillota; class Bacilli; order Bacillales; family Cytobacillaceae; genus Neobacillus. The sequence goes on from JBFNER010000001.1 coordinate 323,193, forward strand.
TATGAAAAGGCAATCCTTCTTGGCACGAGCAGCTTTTGGGAGGGAGTAGATATACCAGGTGAGGATTTATCTTGTCTGGTCATAGTCAGGCTGCCTTTTAGCCCGCCCGATGAACCTTTAACAGAGGCAAAGTGCCAATTAATTTCTCAGCAGGGTGGAAATGCATTTATTGAATATTCTTTACCAGAAGCAATTCTAAGGTTTAAACAAGGTTTTGGCCGTTTAATCCGAACAGAGACTGACCGTGGAATTATGGTTGTTTTTGATAAGAGAGTGGTCACAACAAAATATGGTAAGGCATTCTTAAAATCAATCCCTGATGTGCCGGTAAACACGGGGAAAATAGACGATTTGGTCGATATAATCTACAATTGGCTTTGATTAAACGGAGCATAACTACACAACCTATAGTAAGGAGGTATGTGTATGATGAGAATATTAATAATAATAGCAGCCATCTTTTTTCAATTCACAGCTTCTGTTTTGGCAGTTTCAAACAATACAAAGAATATTGAAAGGATCAATCTGAATTTAAAAGATCACGAGATGGCTGTCACTTTTTTTGGATTATCTGACGGAGAAGTGACCCTGATTCAAGGCCCAAATGGAAAGAATATATTAGTAAATGTTGGTGGTAAGGACACATTATGTGATTTGAAAGAGTTACTTTCACTTTATAAAGTCCAGCAAATTCAAACTATCATTATTACCAATTCTGATAATCTGACATTTGATTCAATTAACAAAATCATTTCAACTTATAACGTCAAAAATATTATTGCTACTCCTCATATATCAACCCAATTGAACAGTAGGTTACCCACTGGAAATAAGATTGAGATAGTAACTTGGGAAGCAGGAGCGGAGTCTGAACTTTTCCCTGACCTATTAATAGAAGTATTATTCTCAGGGGATGGGCAAAATGAAGGATTGGATTTTACATTGAATTTTTTTAAGCATCGTCTCTTTTTTATGAACTCTTCTAGTCACCGTGCAGAGGAAATCTTTTTAAACAACATAAATTTAAATACTATCAATATTTATAAAATACCTAACTGGGCAAAGGAAGATTCCTTATCTGAACGATTAATACAATATTTAAATCCACAAATATCCATTTTGTTTGAATCAGAAAATCATCAACCTGACCCTGAAATTATCAACGATTTACAAGACACATGGTCAGAAATCTTATTTACAAAAAAGCATGGGACAATCTCATTAAAATTTACGGAAGCAAACTACGAAGTCTTTACCTTTAGAAAAGAAAAGTCAAATTAGGAATAGTCGATATTTTTTGAAGCTGTCAAAAAAAACTTAAAAAATCTGACATCTACAGTTATTTATTTGTCGACACCTGTTATAATAATTTAGAAGATAAGTCCCCTGGCATTGTTATTTGGGACGAGGAGGGTATTCTATGGAATCGAAAATCGAAGTATTATCAACTGTCAAATTACAACATAGCCCAGACTTATATAAAATAGTTGATGCATTGAATAGAACGCTAAAAGAAAAGGACTTAATGTTTGGTCTTGCTTTAGATCAAGAGGATCATAATAAAGCGATCTTTTCAATTTATCGTACATAAAGAAGTGAAAACTGATGAAAAAGTTAATCGTTTTTTTTATAATTTTTATTTTAGTATTAATAGGGCTATTCACAAAGGTTTATTTGAGTGCAGTAGAACCAGTAAACCAAGCAGAACAGCGGGCTATTCGTTTAGCAGATAAAGAAGTTAACTTAAATGAAGTTCAAGATTTTCATATCTATAATGGTCTTGAAACGGTTAATATCATTGAAGCTATTGATGATAAAGGTGATGAGATCATTGTATGGATACCTGAAAAGAGTAAGAAAGTGATAACCGAAAAGGCAAAAAATGGGTTGAGTGAATCTGATGCTGTTCAAAGGCTTCTGGAAGAAAAAAAACCAAAAAAAATAGTGTCGGTTAGACTGGGGATGGAAAATGATATCCCTTTATGGGAAATTTATTATCGTTCAGAAAATAATTTAATAAATTATTATTATGTTCACTTTAAAACAGGTGAATGGCTCAAGAAAATTGAAAATTTATAGCTTGATATGAGATAGGAGAGGAAAAGGAAATGGAAGTTAAATTAGCAAACAGGGTTTTATCACTGACGCCTTCCACAACATTAGCGATTACTGCAAAGGCAAAAGAGTTAAAAGAACAGGGTGTAGATGTAATTGGTTTAGGAGCAGGTGAGCCTGATTTTAATACACCACAGCATATTTTAGACGCTGCGGTTCAATCAATGGAGCAAGGGCACACGAAGTATACACCTTCAGCCGGTTTACCAGCATTAAAGCAAGCCATTATATCTAAATTTAAAAAAGACCAAAACATTACCTATAATATGAATGAGATTATTGTAGGAAATGGTGCAAAACATGTGCTTTACACATTGTTCCAAGTGCTCTTAAATGAGGGAGACGAAGTCATTATTCCTATACCTTATTGGGTAAGTTATCCAGAACAAGTGAAATTAGCAGGTGGAGTTCCTGTTTATGTCGAGGGTTTAGAAAGTAATAGTTTCAAAATTACCCCTGAACAGTTGGCTGACACCATTACAGATAAAACAAGAGCTGTTATTATCAATTCTCCAAGTAATCCAACTGGAGTTATTTATTCTGAAGAGGAATTAAGGGAATTAGGGAAAATCTGCTTGGAACACGATATTTTAATTGTTTCTGATGAAATTTATGAAAAGCTGGTCTATGGTGAGAACAAGCATGTTTCAATTTCCCAGCTTTCTCCTGAGTTAAGGGAACAAACCATCATTATAAACGGAGTTTCAAAGTCACATTCAATGACAGGATGGCGTATCGGTTATGCGGCTGGTAACAAGGAGATTATTGAGGCCATGACGAACCTTGCGAGTCACAGTACATCTAACCCGACAACAACTGCCCAATATGCTTCTATTGCTGCATATAACGGCTCTCAGGAGCCTGTGGCTGAAATGCGTCAAGCCTTTGAAGAAAGATTGGAAATCATCTATGGCAAATTAACAGCGATTCCTGGTTTTACTTGTGTCAAACCACAGGGTGCGTTTTATCTTTATCCAAATGTTAAACAGGCAGCCAAATTAACAGGATATCAGGATGTTGATGCCTTTGTTGAAGCTTTGCTTGTTGAAGCTAAGGTAGCAGTAATCCCAGGTTCGGGATTTGGAACTCCGGATAATATCCGCCTTTCATATGCAACCTCGCTAGACCTGTTGGAGCAAGCAGTTGCAAGAATCCACCAATTTGTCGTTTCTAAACAAGCTTAATATGTTTAAAGACAAAAAGTCTGCTTTTGCAGGCTTTTTGTTGCCTCAAAGAATAGTTGGATGGTTCATCCACTTACTAAGAGAGTTTGTTCATGTTATACTAGGCAGGAGGTGTCTGAAGATGAAAACAAACATATTAGCCTGGATTCAGGAAGGTAATATTTCAATACCTTCTATTCTTTTGTCTGAGTATCGTAAATTGAACCTGAATGAATATGAACTTGTTCTGTTATTAAATATTATTTCTTTTTTAGAAAAAGGGCACGACTTTCCAACTCCTGAAGAGCTGTCATCAAGAATGACGGTTTCTGTATCAGAATGTAATGAAATGCTAAGAAGGCTGATCCAAAAAGGTTGTATTGAGATTATGGACCAGTATTCTCCGGAAGGAATTCGCTATGAGAAATATTCAGTAAAACTATTATGGGAGCGTTTGGTTGAGCAATTTTTATTGAATAGTAAGAACAGTAATAAATTGAATAAACAGGGTGAAGAAACAGATTTATATACATGTTTCGAAAAGGAATTCGGCCGTCCTTTGTCTCCATTTGAGTGTGAGTCTCTTGCAATGTGGATGGACGATGATAATCATGATCCGAAAATAATTAAGGCAGCATTACGTGAAGCGGTTATGTCTGGAAAATTGAATTTTCGTTACATTGATCGTATTTTATTTGAATGGAAGAAAAACGGTATCAAAACGATTGAACAAGCTAAAAATCAAGGGAAAAAGTTCCGTCAGAACCAACATCATACCCGTCCACAACAGGAAGAACCTAAACAAAGTACATCAGTCCCATTCTATAATTGGCTAGAGCAATAAAATTAACGAGGGGATTAACATTCTCTCGTTTTGTTATGATTAGTAAGGCAGGTGAAATAGATGTTGAATAATACACAAATTCGATATTGTCTTGATCAAATGGGAGAAATGTTCCCTGACGCTCATTGTGAGCTCAATCATTCCAACCCGTTTGAATTAGTAATAGCAGTTGCACTATCTGCGCAATGTACAGATGCCCTCGTTAACAAAGTGACGAAGAACCTATTTGAAAAATATAAAACTCCAGAGGACTACTTAAACGTATCGCTCGAGGAACTACAGAACGATATCCGCTCCATAGGTCTATATCGGAATAAAGCAAAGAACATTCAGAGCCTTTGTCGTCTAGTTATAAATGAATATAATGGAGAAATCCCCCGAGACCGGGATGAGTTAACTAAGCTTCCGGGTGTAGGCAGAAAAACGGCAAATGTAGTTGTTTCAGTCGCATACAATATACCAGCGATTGCTGTAGACACACATGTTGAAAGAGTTAGTAAACGGTTAGGTATTTGTCGTTGGAAGGATTCAGTACTAGAAGTAGAAAAAACCCTAATGAAAAAGGTTCCTAAGGATGAATGGGGAGTGACACACCATCGATTGATTTTCTTTGGCAGATATCACTGTAAAGCTCAAAATCCACAATGTCCAAGCTGTCCTTTACTAGAACTATGCCGTGAAGGAAAAAAGCGGATGAAGAAAAGGGCTGAAGCAAATGGATAATCAGATTACTCTTTCATTCCTTGAGGGTATTGAAGAGGGAATACCGGCAGACGTAAATGAACGTATCATAGTACTGTTACGCGAATGGGCTGAAATTAAATCTTCGCTTGAGTCCTTTTACCGGCAACGTGATCAGCAAAACACGACAAAAGGTATGAAAAAGGGACTTGTAATTTTCATCCAATTCTTGTTCTGGTCAAACGAGGAACCGATACTAGGAGTAAAAACAATACCAATCAATCATCTAAAAATAAAGCCGGTTAATCTGGAGGAAAGAATAAGTTTTGTTATTGCTAGACCTAATTTGTTTCATTCCTACCGCCAGCTTTCTGAGTTAATGGTCGAGCAGGAAAAACTATTTGCTAAGAAAATGGCATTGAATAAAGCGTCTAAGCCAAACGGCTAGACGCTTTTCCTTTACCTATGAATTAAGTTCCTCTTTTTCCACTGCCACTACCACTGCCACTTCCTGAGCTATCTCCGGTACCGTCCGTAGGTGTCGTAGTGCCTGCATCACCTTCATTGTTCCCACCACCCTGGCCATCATCGCCGGATCCATCTTCCTCTTTTTCATCATTTTCTTTTTCATCTTGCTCATTGTTTGGTTTTGGTATTTCGATGGTGGCAGATGCCGGATCACTTCTTTTCTCCCCGCTTATAGCCACGATTGTAATCGTATATTTAGCTCCTTGAGCAGGGTTCTTAACCGTAATTGTTTTATCAGCAACCGTTGATTGTTTTTGTTGCCCAGTTCCGTCAGTGATGGTGACTTCAAATTTAACTTCTTCATTATTTAGATTATTATGTTCCCATGTCAATATGATCTCATTTTTTTCCACATTATACGTTGCTTGTGGGTTTACAGGAGACTCAAGTTTATCATACTTATTTGAGACTGTTTTAGGTGCATGCCCCTTTACAGCGTATTCCGTAATAACCTCATTCTCAGGTGTAAATTCTCCAGCCAATACGGGTGGCATGGAGCCTTTCTCAATACGAACTCGTTCAACGCTATCTGGAACAGTAAAATCAGGAGTTTCAATATCTTTTGAAACATGTGCCATTACATTCTTAAATATATCCTGTGCAATATTTTTATTTTGACCTGTAATAGGGGTAGAGCGATCGCTATATCCCGTCCATACAGATGCAGTATAGTTCGTTGTGTAGCCTGTAAACCATGAATCAGGAACGGAGCTGCTGCTCGCAATATTCCATTTTTTCAATTCATCTGCGGTATAATTGGTAGTCCCCGTTTTACCAGCTATCGGCAAACCTGGCACTTTTGCTCTTGTACCTGTCCCAGGTGATACGAGTACACTTTTTAACATATCCGTAATCATAAATGCTGTGTAATCCTTCATAACAATCTTTGCTTCAGGTGCGGTGTCAATCACAGTACCATCACGGAGCTTAATTTTCTTAACAGCATGTGGTGTTGTATAAAACCCATTATTACCAAATGCACTATAGGCTCCAGCCATTTCTAATGGAGAGACACCTGTTTTAAAGCCGCCAATAGCATAAGATTCAAAAATTTCATCTAGTGGGATTCCTAGACTTACTGCAAAGTCTTTCGCTCTATCTAATCCCACTTCCTGTAGTGCTTGAACAGCAGGAGTGTTTCTAGACAATTGCAGAGCCGTTCTGATTGACATTTTCCCCATATACTTATTATCCCAGTTTCCAAATTCTTTGCCTGATGAGTAAGTTATAGGTTTATCTTCTATTGTTTGATACGTACCCCATTGAAGGTATTCAATCGCTGGGCCATAATCAAGTATTGGTTTGATGGTAGAACCCGGCTGACGCTTTGTATCTGTTGCGTAGTTAAATCCACGTTTAACCTGTTGATTTCTTCCACCGCCGAGGGCCCTAATTTCCCCTGTTTTTGTATCAAGTAAGGTTATCCCTGCTTGGAATTGATCATCCGGATAATTAATAATCTCATTTGTGTTTAATATAGTGTTCACATATAACTGTGCATTGGTATCAAGTGTAGTGTAGATGGTTAAGCCATCTGAAAAAATATCAAAATCACCTTGCTCTTTTACCTCATCAATGACAGCATCTACAAATGAATCAAAAGGCTTTTCGTCGCGATTCCGATTTTCTTCCTTAACGAGGGTGGCAGTGACAGGGACACTCTTAGCTTCTTCCATCTCAGCCTTAGATATGAAACCATGCTGCTCCATTAAGGTAAGAACGATATTCCGTCTTTTTTCAGCTAAATCAGGATAATTAAAAGGATTGTAATTATTTGGACTCTGAGGCATTCCAGCAAGCTGTGCTGCTTCAGGCAGTGTTAAATCCTTTAGTTCTTTACCGTAATAAATTTTTGCAGCTGTTGCAAGACCATGACTGTTTTCTGATACAAAAACTTTGTTTACGTACATTTCAAAAATTTGATGCTTGGTATATTGTTGTTCTAGCTGATAGGCTAACCATGCTTCTTGAACTTTACGTTTGATTGTTTTTTCAGGTGTTAAGAAGGAGTTTTTAATAACCTGCTGGGTAATCGTACTTGCTCCTTCTGAACCAAATCCATCACGGAAATTGGCAATAACCGCACCGCCAAGGCGGATGGGGTCTAAACCATGGTGTTTATAAAAGCGAACATCCTCAACTGCTAAAACAGCTTCTTCAACAAGCTTCGGAATTTCTTTATAGTTTACATATTCCCTATTTTCAGCTCCGACCTCAGAAATTAACTCCCCATCCTTATCTAAAATCTTTGAGGAGATGGGATCTTTTAATAATTTCGGGTCAAGCTTAGGAGTATCTTTTACAAGATAGGCAAAGGTTCCAACACCGGCAAGTAGTCCAATGATTCCAAGGATTACAAGAACGAGAAGAACTTTCTTTACAAGTCCTTTTGGTTTTTTCTTCGCTTTTTGTTTACCCTTGGTTTGGAGTTTTTTCCGGCGCTCCTCTCTTGATTGAAATTGATCTGCCATAATGTATTCCATCCTTTCTAACTTCCGCTAACGTTACCTTTGTATGATTGGATAATTGCATCTATTACTTTAATATAGTCAATTCGAGGCTGAAATCCAAGTGGAATTAAAAATCCATGCTCCACAATTTCATCCTTTGTAATTGATTTTCTTCCGCCCGAGGCCATTCTTGTCCAAAAATATAATAAATGTTTAGCTTCGAGGAGATACACTTGTTCATATTTTGAGAACCGTAGTATAACAAAACAGATCCCACCTTGATTTAATACTTCTTCCATATGCTGTATTTGGTGTTCATGGAAGTTTTGTAAAGGGAAGGAAGTCGAATTCTTAGTTTCCTTCGCCTCAAAGTCAATATATCTGCCTTTATAAATGCCATTGTAGTCGGTAGTTGATGCTTGCTTAAAGTAAGCTTCTTTAATAACTGCCGCACTTCGCTTTGGATAGTCTACCTTAACGATTTGAACAGGTGTTGGTTTCTTATGGATAACAGCAATCTTTCTTTCACGGTAATATTCGTTTGTTTCATTTAAATCCTCTTCAAGTGTCATTCCTCTATTACTATAGGAAGGATCTTTTGTACTGTTCGATACAGGCTTAGTTAGTGGATTTTTTTGAACATACTTTTTTCCATTAGGGTAGTTAAACCTCATATCATGCACCTCACAAGCTATAACCTATCATACCAAATCTTTGCAAATTAAGGTGTATAAAAATATTTAGACAACACACTCTAATAATAGATATTTACTAGAATCTAAAAAACTACTTTATTAAGGAAGAAAAATATGAATCATCTTACAATACAGGAGAAAGAGTTAATTAGTCAAATAAAGGCCGAAACCAATCAGAAAAATATCGATAACATCTCGAGAACAGATGCCTATTTTAGGTATTTCAAAAAAAACCCTGATATTATATGGTCGTTTCTTGCAAGCATGGTTTCAAGAAATGGCGGCTGGAATATGTGCGACCTTAAAGACCATTTTTTTGAGGGGTTATTAGAGCCACAGACAAGAAGACAACTATTCCTTACCTATGAAAGAGCAAATTGGTTAATCTTTCATGATGTTTTTCCACAATTACTCATCTATCAATATTCGACGAAAATACAATGCCCAATGTTTCATCTATTACCCTATTTTCATGTATCTACTTTTATCCAGGCAGAGTGGAATAAATACTGGAAAGAAAAAGATCGTGAACGGTTAACTACTGCATTAATCATTAATGAACAAAATGTGATACATAAACCTGTCATTCTGCATCCTATATATAAGAAGAAAGTCTTTCACTCGGCTATTTTTAATTTTCAAGATTGGCTTCATTTTAGTTGTGTATTATTTCCGACTCTTGGGGGAGAGGTTTACGGTGCTAGTGTAAATGGATTTAGGTCGCTATCGAAGCGGATCAATCTTGGCAAGAGACTTGCAAACATTTTAACTCAACCGCGCCTTTTTCCTTATTTTTATGAGTTTGCTGAAAAAACTCCTCATACCGGTTCTCGACGTGATTATGAACAATATTTTAAACTAAAAACCACCCGAAAGTCTCCTATCTTACGAGCAGCCTTTCCAATTATTGAGCACCATCAACATGAATATGAAGATTGGAGTAAGCAGCGTAAAATGAACCCGGTTTGGTTACATGTTCCTGCCCGTCATCGGCATCCTATCCATTTAACTGATTGGTATTATGAAAAGACTAATCAATTAGAATTATTGGCTTCGCTTCATAAGGTTTTGGACATCAAGAAAATGTAAAAAAGCAAGGGAAGTCCTTGCTTTTTGTCTTTAATTTATTCGGCTGGGCGATTTGGGCCTTCTAGCTTTTTATCACCATAGCCCACTTTTTTTTCTGGTTCTGAAGCACCAGCCGTAGGGGTTTTCTTATTGTGTCTGCTCTTTTTTGACATCTTTAACACCTCCCTAGATTAGCTTGTGCTTATTTTTGCTATTTCATTCGATATAGGAACATGTCGAAAATGAAAAAGTGAATTGATGGATAGACACTTTCTTTGACGAATCTCTTCTAGTTTTGTCGTGTCTGAAGGAAGCTATCAAAAGATAGAGAATATAGCTATGTATATAAAAGCGAGGAGGGTACAAAAAATGAATAAAGCAATACCCGATAAGGAAAAGCTGCTATCTATGCTAACGGATATTTACGACCAATTGGAAGATTTGGAGTTGGTTCTTGAGGCAACTTTCTCAGACCTTCGCAATAGATTAAATGATGAGGAATTAAGTAAAATCTCTAAATCAGAAGATAGATTATCCACTATTGAAAAGAACATAGAGAGAATAAGTAAACAGTTCGAGGAACAAGAGTCTCCTAATCAAGTAGCACGGAAGCTAAAACTTGAAATGGGCTTTTAACCACGATAAACTAATACTGATTTACCAAAGTAGCTTTATACATTAAAAGCTACTTTTTATTTTGTAAAAGGAGTTTTTAGATGTCTGATAAAATAAAGGAATTAACGAATAAACTAATCGAATATAATCATTTCCTTCTAGATACCTATCAGGCTGCAAGAGAAAAAGGGACCTCTGCAGATTTCCATACTGTCATTAAACCTTTTGCTGATGAAGTGAAAGGAGTATGCGATCTTTGGAGTATCAACATGAAGACATGGTTAAAAAACAATCCAAAAAAACATCTCCACACTAAACAAATTGATACCACTGCTGAACACATTGAACAGTTATCCATTCAGGCATTTTTTCCTAAAACAAGCCGTTCCATTTTTTTAAATACCCAGCGTACAGTCGATTTCTTTTTGCATGAAGTACTAAAAGAATTAGATTCATAAAATAAAAAGAGATGCAGCGAGTGCATCTCTTTTTGAGTTATGAATTTTCGATGAGGGAGACTTCTTTATAATTTTCAGGTACCACTGCGCCTTGTGCTTCGAGTTCACGAATAAAGAGTCGATATTCTTTAATGTCGATTTCATTATGAATGTAGGCTTTCCTTGCAAAATCCAATAGTTCGTTTACATCTTCAGTGTTGTATTCCCGACTTTGAATAAATTTGCTTTTTAAAACGCGAATGGGCAAAATAAACTCCTCCTTCATCATTTTTTTTATCGTAACATGAAAAGACATGATATCTAGTTTTTCAAATATTTAAACTTTAGACAAATTTCTCTGGTTTTTGACATTGTATTTAATGTTAAAATATGCACCAATTTAATTGCCCACACATAAAGTGTAGTAATGAAAATGCGGAGGAGATGTTTGCCCATGTTTGGTAAAAAAACACAAAATCACTATGTCAATCATGGATATCGAGGGCAAATGATGTATGGTGTCTCTGCCTATCCGGGGGAGCAATTTCGTCAGCCAAACCCGTACCAGCCAAATCTATCAAACTATTATCCATTTCAGCAGCAAAATCCGTACCATCCACAACAGCCTTACCAGACATTTGCACCAAATTATCAACAGGGACCATCGCAGCAGTCATATCAATATAATGTACAACAGTATCCTCATAAGGATGCTCAATTTCTGTTTCAAAATCCACTCCAGCCAACTGAAGAGAAAATGACTAATCCTTTTTATTCAGCAAATCCCTATCCATATATGAACCCATATCCAAAACAAAATTGGGCCGTGAAACAGCCTGGAGGAATACAATCTTTTATGAACTCTTTTAAATCTCAGGACGGTACAGTAGATCTAAATAAAATGGTGAATACAGCAGGACAAATGATGAATGCTGTTAGCCAGGTTACTTCACTTGTCAAAGGTTTTGGGGGAATTTTTAAAACATAAAAATGAAAAGACGGCGAAAGCCGTCTTTGTTTTTGTTGGTATTTGTCGATTAATATTATTAGTATTAATCCTCTATTGTAATGGTTTTTCCTTTTTCACGTGGAATGTGGATTTGTAATAACCCATCACGGTAAGAGGCTTTAACTTTATTTTCAATAATGGGCTGCGGCAGCGAAATAGTCCTCGAGAGTTGCTGTCTAGAAATTTTCTGCTGGAATACTTGAGAGTACTTGTCTTCAGCAGTTTCTATTTCATTATTTTCAACTGATATCGTGATATAGTTTCTTAAAATATTCAATCGAATCTGCTCTCTTTTTATACCCGGAAGTTGTGCTGTAATGATGAACTCGTCAGCAGTTTGTCGGGTTTCTACTGGTAATGTACCATTAGGAAATGGACTCTTGAAAAATTCATCAATGGTCTGTAAAAAGCCTTTAATTGGTTTTTCATGAAAAAACTCGTTCATGGACCTTAATATTTCTCCAAATGGCTCTGGTTTATTTTTTTTCTGATTATTTTGATCACCTGGAAGCATTGAAGACATCTTATTTCCCTCTCTTTCCAAAATTCCTCATCATAACATATGCCTATGAAACGCATTAGGTGCTAGACAAAAAATCGAGACAAATTTATGAACGATTTAGTACAACTTCTTTTAAGGTGACTTATGTCACATTAAAAATCGCTGGTGGTCTGTATCCTAGTATCATTGTTAAAAGAGAAGGAGTGGAATATATATGTTTTGTTATCAGTGTGAACAAACTCCAAGTGGCGGTTGTACCGTAGTAGGTGTTTGCGGTAAGGATGAGACGATTGCAAGTTTGCAAGACACGATCATTTTTGGTTTAAAGGGGATAGCAGCTTATCGTACACATGCAAACCAGCTAGGGTATACAGATGCATTTGTTGATGCTACTACTCATGAGGCACTTTACTTGACCTTGACGAATTCTAACTTCAATGTACAAGAGCATATCAATATGGCCATGAAAGTGGGACAGGCAACTGTTCGTGTAATGGAAATGCTAGACGAGGCACATACAAAGTTACTAGGTATTCCTGAACCAATTAGAGTAAGTCAGAACAAAATTGAAGGTAAATCGATTGTCGTAACAGGACATAATCTATTTGCCCTAGAGGAATTATTAAAACAGACAGAAGGTAAAGGAATAAATATCTATACACATTCTGAAATGCTTCCGGCTCATGGCTATCCTGCATTGAAGAAATATCCTCATCTAAAGGGGAATATTGGAAAGGCTTGGTATGACCAACGCAGACTGTTTGAGAAGTTTCCAGGAGCCATTCTAGCGACAACAAACTGTGTTATGCCGATTAAAGGAACTTACGCAGACAGAATGTTCACTTATGAAGTGACAGGTCTAGAAAACGTTGAAAAAATCGTGAATGATGACTTTTCCCCATTAATTGAAAGAGCCTTACAATTACCGGAAGCTGATATCCATTCAGATGAGACATTGCTTACAGGCTTCCACCATGAAACGGTTCTAGGATTAGCACCTGAGGTGATTGATGCTGTTAAGGCTGGTAAGATAAAACGTTTCTTTGTTATTGCTGGATGTGATGCGCCAGGAAAAGGTGGAGAATATTACCGTGAACTTGCAACATCACTACCCCCAGAAGCTGTTATTTTGACTACTTCTTGTGGAAAATTCCGTTTTAATGATGTTGATTACGGTGTAGTGCCTGGAACAAATATCCCTCGTTATATTGATTTAGGACAGTGTAATAATTCTGGGTCTACTGTTAAAATTGCTATGGCACTTGCTGATGCATTTGGCTGCGAGATTAATGAACTTCCAGTAAGTATCGTGCTGTCATGGTTTGAACAAAAGGCAGTTGCCATTCTCCTAGGATTATTTAGCTTAGGAATAAAGGATATTCGAATTGGACCAAAACCGCCAGAATTCATTTCAGAAGGTGTGCTGCAAGTTCTTCAAGATACTTTTAACCTAAAGTTGATCGGAACCGCCCAAGAGGATATGGCTGATATGCTAAACTTGGCTAACGTCTAATAGAAAACCCGCAGCATTCAATGGCTGCGGGTTTTTTCCATTATATTAGGTGAATTTCTTCAAGTAGGACATTAATATCTAAAATCATATTACCTGAATCATCTACTTCGATAATTTCATCTTTTTTCATTTTTGTGAGTGTTCTACTTATTGTTTCACGTGTCGTTCCAATCATATTTGCAAGATCTTTATTTGTAAATTCTGATTTAAGCAGAATGGTTCCATCAGCTAATTCTTTTCCATGCTTCTGTCCTAGCCGAATTAGAAGTTTTACAATTTGTTCATATGTATTGTTGAGAATCTGTTCTTCGAGACGATTTTGTAAGTCAACAATCTTCTCACCTAAGACCTTAAACACTTTAATACATAGTTCAGGGTTCTCTATCAGAACTCCCTCAAATTTAGAAATCGGAACAGCAATAAGTGTAGATGGCTCAAGGACTTCTGCATATGCCGGATATTCTCCTTTTCTAAAAAATCCAACATGAGGGAACATCTCACCTTTTTTTGCAATCGCTACAATCTGCTCTTTTCCATTTATATCACTTTTATATATCTTGATCTTTCCATCGTATATAAAATAAACGTTTTCTAATGGATCCCCTTGTAAGAAAACATGACTCTGTTTTTTCCATTCTCTCGTTATTGAGATGTCTGCAATCTTTCCTAATTCATAGTTATCTAAGTCTCTAAATAGCGTGAATTCAGAAAGTACTTTCTTAATTTCTTCCATCCTCATTACATTCTCCACCTCCACAGACTAAATAAAATATCCTATACTATTGTAACAGAATATAAATTATTATTTCATTTGTTTTCTAGATAAATCAGGAAAATATCTTTAACAATATTTTCCCATGAGTATTTTATCTTTTTTACTTTTTATCCGAACGTTCATTCGCTAGAATAGAGTTGAGGTGAGTCCAATGAAATTAAAGAAAACTTTGCAGGATATTCTTGCAGACATAAAAATAGATGAGAGATTTAATGAAAATATTGTTGATTGGAAGACACTTGAAGCAAAGGAAGCCAAAACTGTTCGTCTACCAGATGACTTACACCCGTCCATTAGAACTTCCCTTCAAAGCAGGGGAATTGACAAATTGTATACCCACCAATCATCTGCCTATGAAGAGATAATGAAGGGGAATAGTATCGTTGCAGTCACTCCCACAGCTTCAGGAAAAACCCTTTGTTACAACCTGCCTATTCTTCAATCTATTCTATTAAACTCTAGCTCAAGGGCACTATATATGTTTCCAACAAAGGCACTTGCTCAGGATCAAAAAAGTGAGATTAATGAGATCATACAGGCTGCTGGGGTAGATATTAATAGTTATACATATGATGGTGACACACCCGCTAATATCCGTCAAAAGGTACGAAAAGCTGGACATGTTGTGATAACCAATCCAGATATGCTGCATGCTGCTATTCTGCCCCATCATACTAAATGGGTTTCACTCTTTGAGAATTTGAAATTTGTTGTAATCGATGAGCTTCACACCTACCGTGGTGTTTTTGGAAGTCATGTAGCAAATGTGATTCGCCGATTAAAGCGAATCTGTCATTATTATGGCAGCAATCCAGTTTTTATTTGTACCTCTGCTACCATTGCTAATCCACTTGAATTAGCTGAAGCACTGACCGAGGAAAAAATGCAGCTTATTGATAATAATGGAGCCCCAAGCGGTAAGAAACATTTTCTGTTTTATAATCCGCCAATTGTGAATAAACCGTTAAACATCAGGAGAAGTGCAACCCTTGAGGTTAGGAAAATTGCCGGGGAGCTTTTAAAGAATAAAATTCAAACCATTGTATTTGCTAGAAGTAGAGTTCGTGTTGAAATTATCTTAACTTACCTGCAGGAACTTGTGAAAAATCAGCTAGGTTCAAAATCAATTATGGGTTACCGAGGGGGTTATCTGCCTACAGAAAGAAGGAAGATTGAGAAAGGTCTTCGCTCAGGTGAAATTTATGGAGTTGTCAGTACCAATGCACTTGAACTTGGAGTAGACATTGGCCAGCTACAGGTATGTATTATGACAGGATACCCTGGCACCATATCGAGTGCATGGCAGCAGGCAGGGAGAGCGGGGAGGAGACATGGGGAAGCCCTTGTTATCATGGTGGCCAGCTCGAGTCCGCTTGACCAATACATTATCCAGAATCCTGAATATTTTTTTACTAAAAGTCCTGAAACGGCAAGAATAAATCCAGATAATCTAATCATCTTAATTGACCACATGAAGTGTGCTGCTTATGAGCTACCGTTTAAAGCTGGTGAGGAATTTGGTCATGTCGGTACTGAAGAATTACTTGAATACTTAACAGAAGAGCGGATTCTTTACCGGAATGGAGAAAAGTGGTATTGGATGAATGACTCATTTCCGGCTCATAACATCAGCTTACGCTCGGCTTCCCAGGAAAATGTTATTATCGTCGATCAGTCAGTTGTCGCAAATGTAAAAGTAATTGGTGAAATGGATCGTTTTTCTGCGATGACACTGCTTCATGACGAAGCAATTTATTTGCATCAAGGAAGACAGTTTCAAGTTGAAAAGTTAGATTGGGATGAAAAAAAGGCATTTGTTCGTGAAGTGGATGTTGATTATTTTACGGATGCAAATCTAGCTGTTCAATTAAAAGTGCTGGAAGTTGATAAACTAGATCAGCATGATGAAGTAGAAATAGGTTTTGGGGATGTTAGTGTTCGGGCAATGGCAACGATTTTCAAAAAGATTAAATTTGAAACGCATGAAAATATAGGGTCAGGGCCAATTTACCTTCCAGAGGAGGAACTTCACACCAATGCCTCGTGGATATCTCTAAAGGATCCATTTGCAGAGATGGGGAATGAAAGGTTAGAACAAGGATTAATTAGTGCTGCACATGCTCTAAATCATATTGCCCCGTTATTTGTAATGGCGGATCCCCAGGATATTCATGTTATTCCACAAGTAAAAGCAGACCATAATGAAAAGCCGACTATATTTTTTTATGACCGTTATCCTGGAGGAGTCGGACTAAGCGAAAAGATATATAGCGGAATGGATGAAGTATTTATGGAAACGAAAAAAATGATTTCAAACTGCTTATGTGAATCTGGATGTCCGTCTTGTATTGGAACAGACACTGTAAGTGAATTGGCAAAAAAAGATGCCTTAAACATTATTGATTCCTTCTTATACTCTTCCTTCCAGGAGAAAAAGGAAGTGTAGATATGTCCTTAAAAAACAAATTAAACCGACTAAAGCCACATATATTAGCGGAAGATCAAAGGTCAGAACCAAATCTAGAATCTGCTGTCATTGAAGTCCCCTATATGGACCTATGGCGTGAGGAAAATGTGTTTCCGTATTACTTTGATTCAAATTATTGTCTGATTCGAGAAGTAAAATATCCTTTGAGCCAAAAGCATGGCCATTATTATTTTCAAGATTTTCTAACCGCCGTTAATCTTTGGAATAGCCTGTCAATTAATCATCCGCTCTCAGCCTCCGGTCACAAAGCGGAAGAACTATTCTTTTTTGATACTGAAACTACTGGACTGGGTGGAGGAGTCGGGAACTCAATTTTTTTACTTGGCTATGCCAGCGTAACGGGCACGGATCTTGTGTTAAGGCAGCATATTCTCCCTAATCCAGGAGCAGAGGTACCCTTATACCAAAGTTTTCTTGAAAAAGTGAACTATAAAACACTTGTGACCTATAATGGAAAATCCTTTGATTGGCCGCAAGTAAAAACTAGGCATACACTTGTCCGCGATCATGTCCCGAAGCTCCCAGCATTTGGTCATTTTGACTTATTTCATGGAGCTAGGAGGCTTTGGAAACATAAACTTGAACGATTGAAGTTAGCTGTTGTTGAAAAGGAGGTACTAGGGGTCGAGAGGGTTGACGATATCCCGGGCTATTTAGCCCCAATGATCTATTTTGATTTCATCGAAAGTAAAAAACCTGAAGGAATGCTAGGTATTATGAAGCACAATGAAATCGACATCCTATCGCTTGTTACACTTTATACACATTTAACCTTTCAATTATGCGGTCAGGACACTGGTCAAACTCGGAAGGAATCCTTTGAAGTCGGGAGATGGTATACATCTCTTGGGGAAAAGGGGGAAGCAAGAAAGATCATGACTAAACTCGTAGACGGTATTGACAAGACGTCCTTACAAGCAAAACTGGCATTAGCCTATCAGTTCAAAAGAGAGGCTGATTGGGATAACAGTTTATCCCTATTTAAAGAAGTAGCCGAAGCAGGGACAGAAACATACTGTCAGGAAGCATGTATCGAAGCTGCGAAATTATTGGAGCATAAGCGAAAAGATTACAAACGAGCTCTATGGTATTCACAAAAAGCAATCAAAATAAACAAAAATCCAGCAGAAAAAATTCATAATCAATTAGAAATAAGGAGAGAAAGACTAGAGAGGAAATTAGCTAAAAATTTGTAACAAAAATTTCACATTTTGTTCTCGCATAAAAAGGAAATTTCGTATTGTTTCTTATAGTTGAAGCATGTAAAATAGTTTACTGTGAGTAAAAAACGACTATAAAAAACATATGGGGTAGATATTATGTATAAAGCAATCTTATATTTATTTTTTGTTGTCGTTTGTCTGACTGCAGTTGTTTTTTCAAGCTTAAAAGATAACTTTTATTCAATGCTTTAAAAAATAGGTATTTTCCTTAGTACAAGAATTTCTCTTCCAACATAGGCTGTTAATGTAAACAGAAAACAGAAAATATTGAAGGGAGAGTTTATATTGTATCTTGGAACTAATTTTGCGCCGCCAGTCATTCATCCGACTAAACAGGTAGTAAACCATACGTTTTCAACAACGGTGGTTCCGCATATTCATCCAACACATACAACAACAATCAATCATCATACGTTCCAGCATAAACATTATTGTCCACAGTCAGCATCGGCTGCTCAAGAATGTTGCCACCAGCATATAGATTGCTGCTGCCCTGGAGGTCCAATGCCGGCTGCTGCACCAACAGCTGTTGCACCAGCACAAAGCAATGCTTTACCTCCTAAAACTGGAATGATGGGACCTGGGATGGCACCAGGAATGATGGGACCAGGCATGATGGGACCAGGAATGGGACCGGGCATGATGGGACCGGGAATGGGACCAGGCATGATGGGACCGGGAATGGGACCAGGAATGCCGGCTGGACCACGTCCGCCTAGACCATTCTGGGGTTAATAAATAAACAAGGGCAATTTTGCCCTTGTTTTTTCTTGGTTTTTTGATATGGTATTAAAAAGATAGATTTCATTCCCTAAGGAGTAAAACCTTGATTAATGTTCTAGCTATATCAGGCTACAAACCATTTGAATTAGGTATTTTTAAAAATGATCATCCCTCTGTTTTTTTTATCAAGGCATCGATAAAAAAATCAATCATACCTATGATTGAAGATGGCTTAGAATGGATTCTTATCAGTGGGCAACTCGGTGTAGAGCTTTGGGCTGCAGAGGTTGTCTTTGAGTTGAAAACAGAGTATCCAAATATAAAACTTGCAGTTATTACGCCTTTTTTAGAACAAGAGGCTAGTTGGAATGATACGAATAAGGAATATTACCAATCTGTCCTTGCCCAAGCTGACTTTATTGATGCTGTTACCAAAAAGCCCTACGAGAAGCCTTGGCAATTTAGATTAAAAAATCAATTCTTTATTGAAAAAAGTGATGCCTTACTACTTCTATACGATAACGAAAAGGAAGGCAGTCCTAAATACTTATACGAATTAGCAAAACAGAACCAGAACAAACAATCTTACACGATTGAACTCATCACCTTTTATGATTTGCAAACAATTGTGGAAGAAGAGGAATTAAAAAGAACAGACTTTTAATGACTAAATTTAATAACAGCTAGAAAATTGACAAAAGAACATATTTTTGAAAAAATAATAATGAGTGGCGAATGACTTGAGGTGAATTGAATGCTTTCGGATAAAGTGAAATTAACGGCAAAAGATATATTGGAAAAAGAATTTAAAACAGGTGTTAGAGGCTATAAACAAGAAGATGTAGATAAGTATTTAGATTTAATTATAAAAGATTATGAAACATTTCATCAGGAAATAGAGGAACTTCAACAAGAGAATTTGCGGTTACGCAAACAACTTGAAGATACTTCAAGAAGACAGCCAGTAACTCAACCTGCTGGAACAACTAATTTTGATATTTTAAAGCGACTATCTAACCTCGAAAAACATGTTTTCGGGAATAAATTAGGCGATTAAACGCTTCGGACAACATTCTCCTAAAAAATACCATTGAATAACTGAACAAAAATACATATAATAAAAAATGTATTCATTAATAACGTTCGGGTAATCGCTGCAAGAGCTTTTGCTTTTGCAGAGGAAAGTCCATGCTCGCACGAGCTGAGATGCTCGTAGTGTTCGTGCCTAGCGAATTCATAAGCTAGGGCAGCTGGGTCAAACTCAGTTGACGGCCGGGAAAATACCTAAGTCCTTTGGGATATGGTATGAATACCTATAAAAGTGCCACAGTGACGGAGCCTTTTCAGAAATGAAAAGGGTGGAACGGGTAAACCCCACGAGCGAGAAACCCAAATAATGGTAGGGGCACTTTCTCTGAGGAATTGAACAAGGAGAAGGACAGATTCCTTGAATCTGTAGATAGATGATTACCACCTAAGTACGAGACGTCAAACGTCGTTTGCAGTACCCTGGTACAGAACATGGCTTACAGAACGTTATTAATGTAAAAAATGTACGTACGGCTCTCCGAGTGAGGAGAGCCTTTTTATTTGTCATTATATTTAGTTGCATTCCTTTAATGTTTTTGGTCATAATGATTGTTAGGCACGGAAAAGAAAACCATACATAATTATTGTTAAAGTTAAAGGTGGAAAATATGGGAAAATATCAATTAATTGCTACTGCTGCGATGGGTCTCGAATCCTTGGTTGCAAAAGAGGTGCGTGCACTCGGTTATGAGTGTGAAGTAGAAAATGGTAAGGTTATTTATACGGGTGATGAGTATGCCATTGCACGAAGCAATTTATGGCTGCGGACGGCTGATCGAGTAAAGATTAAGGTAGGAGAATTTAAGGCCTATACCTTTGATGAGTTATTTGAGAAAACAAAGGCATTGCCTTGGGAGAAGTATCTTCCTGAAGATGCCGAATTTCCTGTGACGGGGAAATCAGTAAAGTCAAAGCTATTTAGTGTCTCAGATTGTCAAGCGATTGTGAAGAAAGCTGTTGTTGAACGGATGAAAGGCTCCTATAAGCGGAATTCCTGGTTTGAAGAGAATGGTGCATTATTCAAGATTGAGGTTGCGCTATTAAAAGATGTGGCTACAATCACGATTGATGCAAGCGGGCAAGGACTTCACAAGCGTGGTTATCGTGTCGACCAAGGCGAAGCACCGCTAAAGGAAACACTTGCAGCAGCCTTAGTGTCACTGACAAATTGGAAGCCTGATAAACCGTTTATTGACCCATTCTGCGGTTCTGGTACGATTGCAATAGAGGCTGCTTTAATAGGTCAAAATATTGCACCAGGCTTTAATCGTGAATTTGTGTCAGAAGATTGGGGCTGGATTCCATCAAAAGTATGGGAGGATGCCAAAACAGAAGCAGAAGACTTGGCAAAGTACGATCAGCCCCTTGATATAACAGGTACTGATATTGATCATCGAATGGTCAAAATTGCTCAAGAAAACGCCTTTGAGGCTGGTTTAGGGGATTTGGTTCAGTTTAAGCAGATGCAAGTAAGGGATATCTCAACAAGTAAAGAGTATGGTGTAATTGTTGGTAATCCACCTTATGGTGAAAGATTAGGTGAGAAAAAAGCGGTAGAACAGATGTACAAAGAGATGGGGCAGGCTTTTAGTAAGCTTGATACCTGGTCAATCTATATCATGACCTCAAATGAGCAGTTTGAACAACTTTATGGTAGGCCAGCCACGAAAAAAAGAAAGCTTTTCAATGGGTTTATTCGGACCGATCTTTACCAATACTGGGGGAAAAGACCTCCCCGTCAAATCGACTAATAGAAATTTAGGGAGCCTAGCGAAGCAGGCTCTTTTTCTTTATCGATGTATAAATCGAATGAAAGGTGAATAAACTACAATAATAATGTTTAAAAAGGAGGACGGCAATGTATCCTAACAATCCTAATTTTGCGTTGATTTCAAAAGCGATTTCTGTGTCTTTAGATACCCTGAAAAAAGACCTTAACTCATCAGATACCGCACTACAAGAACTAGAGGAAGCAAGGGCAGAACTTTTTCAAGCATTGTCGAATACTGGAATTGCTCACATTTAAACAATAACTACTACTCTATATGCTTGAACAATAAGTACTTTTGCGATAAAATTAAAGGATTGAATTGACAAGGTAGCGTCTATCTAGGACGCTATTCTTTTTTTGGAGGTAGCTTATGCAGAATCGCATGCCATTTACTGTTTCGAAAACGGAAAGCTTTTATGACAAATTGAGCGAGTGGATTGGTGATTTGTTTTACGATATATTACCAGAAGCCGGCTTCGAATTAAGAGATGAACAAATTTTTATGGCGTTTCAACTAGAGAAAGCATTTAAGGAAAAGAAAATTATGTTTGCAGAAGCGGGTGTTGGAACGGGCAAGACAATTGTTTATTTACTTTATGCCATTATGTATGCTAGATACACCAATAGACCTGCTATCATCGCTTGCGCAGATGAAACATTAATTGAGCAGCTAGTGAAAAAAGAAGGGGATATTAGTAAACTAGAAAAAGTCTTAGGATTAAATATAGATGTCCGCCTTGCTAAGTCAAGAGATCAGTACTTGTGCTTGAAAAAGCTTGATCATGTAAGACATGATGACTTCAGTGACGACATTGAAGGAATTTATGAGCAATTACCTGATTTTGTCCACAGTGATGTTTCCATGCAGAAGTTTGAACGATATGGAGATAGAAGGGATTATCCATCATTACCAGATACTGCGTGGGACAAGGTTAACTGGGATGCGATTCAGGACTGTTTTTCTTGTGAAAAGCGTCACCGTTGCGGACTGACACTTCATCGAGAATATTACCGACAATCAGAAGATTTAATTATTTGTTCGCATGACTTCTATATGGAACATATATGGACAAAGGAATCGAGGAAACGAGAAGGACAACTTCCACTCTTGCCTGAATATTCATCGGTTGTTTTTGATGAAGGTCATCTTCTAGAATATGCAGCCCAAAAAGCGTTGAGCTACCGATTTACAGACACAACTCTAGAAAATCTGTTAACTAGATTAATGGAAAATGAAGTCCGTGAAAAAACATTGTATACAATTGAAGAAGCACTGTTGGATAACGACCGGTTTTTTAGTACGCTAAAACAGTTCTCCAAGCCTTCGCAAGGGTCAGAAAAGCAAATGATCGTGTTGGACCACCAGGTTAAGAAATTTGGTACAAAACTGCTAAATCGTCTGCAAACGCTTGAAGAAGAACTTGTTTTCGAGAGTGAATTGTATGTTATTAACGAATATGAGTTGAAAATTGTTGAGGAATATCTTGAACAAATAACCTATTCACTTACACTATTTCTAAAGGAAATGAACGGAATATCATGGTTTGAAGAGATTGGCTATGAACGGACATTGGTTATTATGCCAAAAATGGTGGAAGAGGTAATGAAGGAAGAGGTTTTCTCTCAAAAGAAACCAATAATATTTTCTTCAGCGACCTTATCAAACCAAAAGCGATTCGATTATATTGCCAATAGCCTTGGTGTGAAAGAATATTTATCTTTTTCGGTAGAATCTCCTTTTGATTATGATGACAAAATGGTGATACACCTTCCGAAATTTAATAAGGATTCTATTGATGAAAAGCTTAATTACGTAACTAGGAATCTGTCGCAAACAGAAGGCAGAGCACTCATTCTGCTCAATAATCAGACTGAATTGCTGGAAATAAAAAAAGGGCTGGCTGATTTGTTTTCATTTCCGATTTATTTTGAAGGTGATGAAGAAATTAGTACGCTCGTTTCCAAGTTTCAAAATAACGAACATTCCATTCTGTGTACCATCCACCTGTGGGAAGGTTTAGATATACCAGGTAGGTCTTTAGAAAATGTATTTATTTTCTCATTGCCATATCCTCCAAATGACCCAGTATTTATTGCGAAAAAGGAAGGGTTAGAGGACCCATTCAAGGATGTAGAGCTTCCATATATGCTTCTCAGGCTCCAACAGGGGGTCGGCCGCTTGATTCGCAGTCAGGAGGACAGCGGAGTGGTTCATATTATGGTAAACGAAGATACGAGTAAAGAAGTGTTAGAAAAGATAAAAGACGTTTTACCAACGGAAGTTAACGAATAATCATAAAAAAGAGGCCAAGCACATCTGATTAGATGCTTGGCCTCCTTGTTTATCTTCCTAATAATTTTAATCCTTCTGGAGTCATCTTTTCGGGTGACCATGCTGGCTCCCAGACAAGATTTACATGGACATTTCGAGACTCTTCAAGGGATTCAACACTATAGCGAACTCCGCTTGTAATGCTGTCATGAAGCGGACATCCTGGAGTTGTTAATGTCATTGTAATGTTAACATCATCTTGTTCTGAAATCTCAACATTGTAAATTAAACCGAGGTCTACTACATTAATATTAAGTTCAGGATCAATTACAGTTTTTAATTTCTCATAAACTTTACCTTTTAAATCCACTATGAACACCTCTTTATTTTTTTAATACACTCAAAATGCTGAATGAAATGAAAATAAAAACGACTGAAAGGATGAATTGTGCAATTGTAAAGAGTATCGATATTTTAAAGACAATTGCTAGAAAAATAGTAACCACTGAAACGACGAATAGTGTAAAAAGTGGGATAACAATTCTTTCGTTCATCATCTCTTTTAATGATGGCACAGCATGTTTGCCGATTTCTTTACTATATTTGTATGTCCACCAAAGGAAAGGGACTATTTTATATAAATAACTGATAATGCTTAAAACAATCCAGATTAATAGATATAGGTATACAAGCGGACCTATTAGATTCGCAATTTGATTAAAAGCTAGTGCTAGAAAGGCCACAAGGTGAATCAAGTTTCCAAACCCGATGGCAAGCAGTGCAAACGTAAATGGCTTATCAAGTTTTTTCTTTAGTCTTTTATTAATAATGATCCATATATGCCAGCTGAAAATAGAAAAACCAATTAATAATAATAGAAAGCCAACTTTCAGCAGGATACTATGACTGTTGAAAAATGCAATCAAGGCTATGATGAGTCCAGAGGTGTAGAAGCCATACACATACCTTGCTTGAATCATCGGAAAACCATGCGATAACGAAAACATCGGTACCATTTTATAAGAAAACCCGAAAATTAATAGGGTAAACCAGCCGGTAACTCCAAGGAGGAGATGACTTTTGAAGAATGCTTGATAGTGTTCAGATAAGAACCCTGTTTTTAATGAAATAACTAATGCGATCCCTAAGAAAATGGTTAGAAACAAACAACCGAGGGCAGTGCCGACAAATGCTGTAAGAATATTGGGTTTTGATTGTACTCTTAGAGTCATTAACATTTGAAATAAAAACATAAGGATTCCAAGTAGTGTTAGGACACCTGGTATTAGTGCATTTTGTGGATGAGCATACAACATTGCCGAAAATGAGGTAATCCCTATCGCTGTTACACCAAATTGAAGAAAGCCAAATTTTTCATTCCAAATTTTTGTAAGGAAAGCAACAGGAACAAGCTGGTACATCGCGCCCATTGCCACCATTAAGGCCCATCCTAGTACTAGGAAGTGGGCAGCAGACCAAATGGCAGGGAGTCTAAAACTTCCATTAACGATCATTTGACCGTTAAATAATAACAGTATTTGTGATAGTACCAATGCTGCAATACTAAAAAAGATAAATAAAAAAGGAAGTTTGATATTGGTTTCACTTCCTGAATTCTGCGGAAGCATCATGATTCACCTTCTATCGGAAGATTTCTATTTTAAAACTTCCGTCATTTTGTTGTTCTGTTTTCTGTTTATATCCTAGTTCCTCCAGCTGTTCATATAGAAACATAGGTCTTCTGTCGTTTATGATCGTTAATACTTCGCCTTGTCCAAGGTTTTCAAGGGCTGCGAGGGTCCTCATCATTGGTTGAGGAGGCTCCAAGCCACGATTATCTAAAATCATATGAATCACCTTTCTATTCTATTAATTTTTGACAAATGTAACTTTCCAATGCTTTGTTTCAATTTCCTCTGCTTCATGTGTAAAGCCTTTCGCTTTTAAGACTGTAAATAAAGGTACTGGCTTAAATGGTGCATGAAGGATAAAAGTATCATTTGGGTTTTTGAGCTCTTTAATGGCTTCCATGATTTTTTGAAAGGGCTCAAGCTTATTCTTTATATCCTCTCTAACATCAAGTTCAATTATTTTCTTCTCCATATCTCATTCTCCTCTATATTTATTGCTTGCTCCATTAACATTACCTTCATATTAATAATTCTTATTAACTAGATGATAACAGTGATTTTGGTTTAATTATGTGACCTCTATCATAGTTAGCCAAGAATAATGGTGTAAGTGTGGAAAAAATCACAGGAAATAAATGAAATCCTTCACTTTGTGACGTGTCAGTGAACGTTAGAAAACCGCAAAGCTTAGCATTGCGGTTTTTCGCTCTTCATTGACTCATAGCAGTCAATGCAATATAGTTTTTTGTCATTTGTTTGGATACCATTAAAAAATCCATCTAAACAAAAGATTTCTTTGGAACAGGATGTACAGGTGCCAATGAATTCCTTCAAATGATCTACTCCTTTCTGGAACGGTTATGCAAAATCATAAGTAATATATCGATTATTTAGAAAAATATGATAAAATTTAAGGGTTAGGAAAAGGAGGTATTCAGGTGGGTTTAAAAATTGAAAAAGAGTTTTTGGATTATGTAAAAAAGATGTCTGCCTATAACGAGGCACTTGGATTAATTTTTTGGGATTTGAGAACAGGAGCACCAAAGAAAGGTGTTGATCAAAGATCCGAAGTAATCGGAATGCTGTCCTCGGAAGTTTTTAGAATGTCTACTTCAGAAGAAATGGCTGCATACATAGCAAAATTATCAAAGGAAAATCTTTCTGAAACAACCTATAAAATTCTTGAAGAATGTAAAAAAGAGTACGAGCGAAATAAGAAAATTCCCGCAGATGAGTATAAGGAATATGTAATTCTCCAATCAAAGGCGGAATCCATTTGGGAAGAAGCGAAAGCCAATTCCGATTTTGAGTTGTTTAGACCTTATTTAGAAAAGCTGGTTGAGATGACGAAGCGTTTCGTTGATTATTGGGGTTCTAATGGAAACAACAAGTACGATGTCCTGTTAGACCTATACGAGCCAGGTATTACAGTCGAGGTACTTGATCAGGTATTTGGAGACTTAAGGGAAAGAATAGTCCCATTAGTCAAACAAATATCAGAGTCACCGAATAAACCGAAAACAGACTTTTTATTTGAGAGCTTCCAAAAGGATAACCAGCGAGCCTTTAGTATCGATATTCTTACCCAAATGGGCTATGATTTCAACTCAGGACGTCTAGACGAAACTGTACACCCATTTGCTATTGGATTAAACCCGGGTGACGTTCGTGTTACTACCAAGTATGATGAGCATGACTTCCGCACAGCAATATTTGGTACCATTCATGAAGGTGGTCATGCATTATATGAACAAAACATTTCGAAGGAATTGGTTGGGACACCGCTTTGTTCCGGAACTTCTATGGGTATTCATGAGTCCCAATCATTATTCTATGAGAACTTTGTAGGAAGAAGCTTATCTTTCTGGAAACATAACTATGAGTTATTGAAACAATATGCTAACGGCCAGTTTGATCAAGTTGGGGTGGAGGACTTTTATCATGCGATTAATGAATCTAAGCCTTCGTTTATAAGAATTGAGGCGGATGAATTAACCTACCCGTTACATATTATTATTCGCTATGAAATTGAGAAGGGGCTATTTAATAACACCATAGAAGTAAAGGATTTACCAAAGGTATGGAATGATTTGTATGAAGAATACTTGGGCATTACACCTGAGAATGATGCACAAGGAGTCCTTCAGGATGTTCATTGGGCAGGGGGGAGTTTTGGTTACTTCCCATCGTATGCTTTAGGGTATATGTATGCTGCCCAGCTTAATAATTCCATGTTGAAGGCATTGCCAAACTTTGAACAATTGTTAGAAGAAGGCAGCCTGCTTCCTCTAAAGGAATGGCTGAAAGAAAATATTCATCAATATGGAAAGTTGAAAAAACCACTAGATCTTCTTCAAGATGTGACAGGTGAAGGATTGAATGCACAATATTTAGTTGATTATCTATATGATAAATATTCGAAAATTTATAACTTAAATTAAACTTACTAGACAAGAAGGGGGAGAATTCCCCTTCTTATTTTTGATTATCAGTATAAGGTGGGCGGGTATGGAGAGGGTTATTCCGATTTTGCTGATTGCTGTTAGTGCCAGCTTGTGGGGCATGATAGCTATTTTTGTAAGGACATTATCAGATGTTGGGTTTACGTCGATGGAAATTGTAACATTACGAGTGGTTACCGCACTAATCATACTTGGCATGATCGGGATTTTCAGGTATCCGAAACAAATGAAAATTAAAGTTTCAGATGTAAAGCTTTTTGTTGGCACTGGTATCCTGAGCATTGTATTTTTTAACTGGTGTTATTTTACGTCCATTAACCAGTTGAATCTATCATTTGCGGTTATCTTACTTTACACATCACCAGCATTTGTGGTTATTTTATCAGGCATCTTTTTACATGAAAGAATGAATAAAAAGAAGCTTATAGCGGTAATAGGCACGGTAACAGGTTGTATCCTCATCGCTGGAGTAAGCTTAAACGATACAGGAACGATCAACCTGGCTGGACTTGTAACAGGGCTTGGTGCGGGGCTGGGGTACGCTCTATATAGTATCTTTGGTAAATTTGCCCTAAATAAATATACACCCTATACAGTTACTCTATATACCTTCCTAATTGCTGCTATCGCTTTACTACCAATAACTGCCATATGGGAAAAAGCTAGATTGTTAGCTAATGGGGAGGTTCTTTTATATAGTGTTGGGTTAGGGTTGTTTCCTACAGTTATCGCCTATATTTGTTACACAAAAGGACTTGAAAAGGTAGAAAGCAGTAAAGCAGCTATTGTTGCGACTGTCGAGCCTGTTGTTGCGACAATATTAAGTGTTTTCCTCTATCAGGAAGGCTTTGGACTACTACAATTCATAGGTACCACGGTTATAATACTCTCAGTAATCCTAATTAATTTACCTAAGGAGTTTCTTGGAAAAAGACAAAGAGAAAAGGCTTCAATCACATAGATTGAAGCCCCTCGCTTTTCTTATTGTCTAGCTGAAGCTTTTCTGTTTACCATGTCTTAAATCCAGGGGAACCTGGTGGTGCATTTTGGATCATGTCAATAAATGGTATTGTGTAAGCAAACAGAATTAGAACAGCCGTAATGCCTAACCACAATTTCCAGTTTTCAAAAACCATTGGTGCTTGTTCTGCTGTTTCTGCTTCACCAACTGGGAACTCTTCTTCTCCTTTTGGAGCAAAGAAGGCAAGGTTAACGAAAATAATAAGAACTAGGATGATACCAAGGAACAGAATGGAACCTCCGACTGCTTGTGCAATTTGATATGGAATCCACTCTGTGGCCTGTGCAGCATCACCGTAGGTTGAGAATGCTGAACGTCTAGGACCGCCAAGAAGTCCCTGGAAGTGCATGGCACCTGACATAAAACTCATACCAATTACCCAAACCCAGCCTTGAATGATCGCCAATTTATTCATGGCTTTCGTTAATTTACGGCCAGTTAAATGTGGAATCAGCCAGTAGGAAATTCCAAAGAAAGTTAAAACTACAGCTGTTGCAACCGTTAAATGGAAGTGTCCAGTTACCCAGATTGTATTATGAACCACTTGGTTCATTTGGTTAGAGGCATTGATAATACCGCCTGCTCCCCCTGGGATAAAGCTGGCCATACCGATGAATGGAACCGTAAAACGAGCATCATTCCAAGGTAGTACCTTGAACCAGCCAAACAGTCCAGTTGCACCCTTAGAACGTCCATATCTTTCAAAGGTCGCAAACAACGAGAAGGCAGTCATTAACGACGGAATAATTACCATAAATGTTAAAACAACTTGTAAGAACTTCCACGCTGGGTCAATACCAGGCTCTGTTAATTGGTGATGGAAACCCACGGGAATAGAGAATAGTAAGAATAAGATAAACGACAAACGAGCTAGGGAATCTGAAAATATTTTACCGCCAATGATTTTCGGTACAATGGCATACCAGCACATATACGCAGGCAGTAACCAGAAGTATACAAGCGGGTGGCCGAAATACCAGAATAAGGTTCTGCTGATTAAAACGTCAACAGTTTCTACTAGACCAAGAGACCACGGAAGCAGCTGGAATAATACAGTAGCTGCAACACCAAGTGTAGCGACAATCCATAGAACCGTATTAATGATCGCCATAAAGGTTAAAAGCGGACTTGGTTTTCCAGGATTGTTCTTGCGCCATTTAGCATATGTCATAATTTGAGCAGCACCATCAAGCCAGCTGCCAACAACTACAAATGTCATACCTAAGTAAAAAATCCAGTGTGCTTTTAATGGAGCATAGAAAGTATATAGAACGGATGCTTCTTTAAGTAAGACCATAGTAGCTGCCATTACGGTACCGACCGTCATGACCCAGAAGCCAATCCATGCAGTCAGACGAGCACCATTAGAATGCGTACCTGCTGTTCGGCTTACTGCAGCATATTGAAATCCCATTATAAAAAATGTGGTTAATACAAGTCCTAGTAGGACACCGTGTACAGTTAATATTTGATAATAATCAATTCCCCATGGAAGCTCAAATTTGCCTGAACGTACCAAGGTCTGCAATAGTCCCATCAGGCCGCCAAGGGCTAAAGCTGTAAAGGCCACAAAAAAGTGTGCCATCGCTAGCTTTCCATCACGCGGGTCAACTTTTATTTTTGTAGTTTGGCTAACCATTATTTAACCACCTTTATCTTAGAACTCATTAGATGGTGACCAGTACCGCAGTACTCGTTACAAACCACTAAATATTCGCCTTCTTTATCAAACGTTGTAACAATTTCATTTATATAGCCAGGTTCAAGCATCATATTTATATTTGTACCTGCTACTTGGAATCCGTGAATAACATCCTTTGTTGTTGCCATGACTTTGACTTTTGCCCCTAGTGGAACCTCCACCTCTCCTGGAGTGTAAAGAAAGGCAGATGCAACATACACTAATTCATAATCCCATTCTTTTCCCTCTACCTTGTGCAGTCCTGGTTTATCAAACGGAGCCTGCTGATCTACCTTTTGTGGATCAATCGTCGCTAAGCAGCTTGGTGGTTTGTTGCCAAGATAGAATGCGCTTACGCCTACAACGGATAAGAAAAAGACAAGTGCACTTATTCCAAATATAAGCCATATTTTTTCAAACTTATGCAAATGCATGATTTTTTCCCCTTTCTCACTTTAAAAACGGTTTACGAATAAGAAATACACACTTACCCAGGTGACAATAATAAAGACCCCCAAAAAGAAAACGGATGCTAATGTACCCTTCAGAGAAGAGCTGTCTTCTATTTCTGTTTTTTGACTAGTTTTCAATTCCGCTTTCGCCATCCCCTTACACTCCCTTCAGAAATTAATAAATAAATATAAGTTCACTTCCATAATACAAAACAATTGTGAAAGAAAAATAACAAATTTCAGAGTTCACAAAATGTTCATTCCTTAGGTAACTACTATGTTAATGTTAATAACCTATAATAACAGTGATTTAAATCACATTGAATGCCGTGAAGTTGTGAATAAATTGTGACATGTTACATTTTGCCTGTGATATAAGTAATTGAATCCATAATTAAATGCCTATTTCTAAGATGATTTGTCTTTGTCACAATTTTAGAAAATATAAATAAAATAATACATGCGGGTGATTTCTTTCGGAAAGAGTGTGTATTGTTATGGAAAAATATTATTGTGATCACTGCCGGCTCCTTTACAATAAAGTAGAATATTGTAAAAGCTGTGGCTCATTAGCAATAAAAAAAATTAATATAGAAGTCCAAAAACAATCGGATAAATCGTAAATTGGAGCACCGTAAAAGGTGCTTTTTGTCTGTGCTGGTAGGATCTGTGATAAACTAGTGTTAGATATTACATATAAATTAGGGGATGAAAGTATGTTTTTACCTTCTTTTCGATTAGATGGAAAAAAAGCAATTGTAACAGGTGCAGGGCGAGGAATAGGGCGTGCTTTAGCTATTGGGCTAGCCGAATCAGGAGCAGATGTAGCCTTGCTTTCAAGGACCGAAGAGGATCTAATGGAAACAGCCCGTATCATTAAACAGCTTGACAGAAAAGCCTTGATTCTACCAACAGATGTAACGAATAGAGAGGAAGTTCAACTAGCTGTTCAAAAAACAGTGGAAGAATGGGGAGTTATTGATATTCTAATAAATAACGCGGGAATGAATATCCGTTCCAAAGCGCTGGAGGTAACAGATCATGAATGGCATACGATCATGGATACGAACCTTAAATCTGCATTTATGATGGCACAAGAGACAGGAAAGGTTATGAAAGAACAAGAGACTGGCGGTAAGATTATATCGGTAACATCTGTTGGGGGTCATGTAGCACTTCGAACAGGCGTGGTTTATGCGGCTACGAAGGCAGCTTTAATTCAAATGACAAAGGTACTTGCCCTAGAATGGGGTCAATATAATATTAATGTCAATGCAATTGGTCCTTGGTATTTTAAGACACCTCTTACTGAAAAATTACTAGCAGATGAAGAGTATGTAAAGGATATTCTTGCTGTAACTCCACTAAAAAGGGTTGGTGAACTTCCTGAGTTAGTTGGTCCAGTGGTGTTTTTGTCATCAAGTGCAGGGAACTATGTTCATGGACAAACTTTATTTGTCGATGGAGGAATGACGATTCAGGGCTTTTAAAAATATGTAACTGGAAATGATTATGTAATGAACAAACGAAGGATTCGCGATATAATTTAGAGGCACAGCAACAACAACCTTCAAAACGTTTGCTTCCCGACTTGGGAAGCATTTTTTTTAGCTAATAGAGAAGTGTAAAGTTTTACCAAATGCACCGTCTCTATTACGAAAAGTGCAACTATGCCTCTGTCTTCGCCTAACGGCTCGCCAATCGGCGAGCTTTCTTTATCTTAAAAGGGAGGATAATATTACAATCTTTGGAAAAAATACCTTTACACATATTGAAGGAGTAGGTAGGATGCCATCGATTATTTCTGTTGCAGAAGCTGTTCCACCCTTTGTTATTAAACAAGAGCAAGCGATGGAATTTGCCCGTGAGTTGTTTTCATCTAAATTTAAGGATATAGAAAGACTGTTAAGGGCTTTTCAAAATGGACAAATACGCAAAAGACATTTTGTTAATGATATTAATTGGTTTAAAGAAGACCGTTCTTTCGAAGAAAAAAATGACTCCTACATACAATCAGCAGTAGCTTTGGGAATAACAGCTATTGAAAACTGCCTCCAAGACAAAAGCTTTTTAACTAGAGAAATAGGCTGTGCTGAAATTGACGCCATCTTTTACATATCCACTACTGGCCTTGCTACACCAAGTATTGAGGCTAGAATCATGAATCAACTGCCTTTTACCTCACATACAAAAAGGATTCCCATATGGGGGCTAGGCTGTGCAGGAGGTGCTGCCGGACTTTCGCGAGCATTTGAATATTGCCGAGCCTATCCTAAAGCAAAGGTCTTGGTGCTATCTGTTGAACTTTGCAGTCTAACTTTCCAAAGGGATGACTATTCAAAAAGCAACTTAATTGGAACTTCTTTATTTGCAGATGGTGTTGCCTGTGTCTTGGTATGCGGCGATGATGTTGATACAAGAGAATTTTCAAGAAAAGAAACATCACCAGTCATCATCAGTACCCAATCGACTTTAATGCCAGACTCTCTTGATGTAATGGGTTGGGATATAAAGAATCAAGGGTTATATGTTGTTTTTTCACGGGATATTCCGAGTATTATTGAAAGCTGGCTAAAGCCGAATGTCCAAGAATTTTTAGAAGATAATCAAATAAAGCTGAATCAAATTGATCATTTTGTAGCCCATCCTGGGGGAAAAAAGGTGATTGATGCCTATATGAAGTCATTAAATTTATCAGCTTCGATGACGTCTACCTCACTGGAGATTTTGAAGAATTATGGAAATATGTCTTCTGCTACGATTTTATATGTCCTAAGACAGTTTATGTCTAATAATATTCCTAGGGGCTCTTATGGACTTTGTACGGCTCTCGGGCCGGGTTTTAGTTCGGAATTATTATTATTAAGGTGGGAGTAAATGGATGATCTAGCGGTCTTTATCATTTTGTATCTTTTCATTCTCATACAGCGCCTAACAGAATTAGGGATTGCAAAGAAAAATGAACAATGGATGAAAGGCAAGGGTGCTATTGAATTTGGAACGAAACACTATCAAGTAATCGTATTCATGCACGTACTTTTTCTTGTAAGCTTCTTAGCTGAAAAAATAACCTTAAACCGGTCTTTATCAGGGTTGTGGTTAGCTTTAATCATTGTTTTTGTTGGTACACAGTTCTTAAGGATTTGGGCAATTTCCTCATTAGGGAAGTTTTGGAATACCAAAATAATTGTCCTGCCTAATGCAGACGTTATTCGGACCGGGCCTTACCGGTTTATAAAACATCCGAACTACCTGGTGGTTACGATTGAAATGCTGATCATTCCACTCCTGTTCAATGCCTACATCACTGCGTGTATCTTTTCTCTGTTCAATGCAATGATGCTTGCGGTACGAATACGGGCAGAAGAACAAGCATTACGGGCATTTACAGAATATGATGGAACTTTTCAAAGAAGCAATCGATTTCTTCCTAAATTGTTAAATAAATATGACAATTAAAACTTTGCTATTGAAAATGATTATCAAACCATGATAAAGTTTAGTTAACAATGAAAATCATTCTCAACTATGAGACTGGATAAGGACGGTGTTAAGTATGGCGCTTGCATTAGTTGGCGGAACAGTTATCATTTACGCATTTGTCATGAAACACGTACTAAAAAACACAACCCATTAATCATGAAACCAGCTTAAGCCAAGGAGAAATCCTTGGCTTTTTCTTTTTTATAAAGAGTTAAACTTCAGAATAGGAAAAGTGTGAATAATCGTTTAAAATAGAAATATGACAAAGTTGTGAACAAGGGGAAATTAACCATGGTCCAGACAGTAAATCAAAGAATTACCATCCAAGAGCTCAAAAGTAAACTGATGGCTATTTATGAATACTTAACCATTAAGAATGATAATGAAAATAGGGGAAAAGTAAAGCAACTTGCACGAAAACTTGAAAATAGAGAGTTTATGATTGCTTTTTGCGGTCATTTTTCAGCTGGAAAATCGACGATGATCAATCATGTTGTAGGCGAGAATTTACTTCCTTCTAGCCCAATCCCAACGAGTGCAAATCTTGTCAGGGTAAAATCAGGTGAAGAATATGCTAAAGTTTATTTTAAGAATGAAAAACCCCGGTTGTATTTAGCACCCTACGACTATGAACTAGTTAAAAAATATTGTAAGGATGGGGACCAAATTGAGGAAATCGAAATAAGTCATTCTCACTCGTCCCTGCCGCAGAGCACGGTTATTATGGATACACCTGGAATTGATTCTGCCGATGATGCCCATCGGATTGCAACGGAATCAGCGATTCATCTTGCTGACTTAGTTTTATACGTTATGGACTATAATCATGTCCAGGCAGAACTAAATTTCCTTTTTACTAAAGAGTTAACAGAAGCAGGTAAGGAAGTTTATTTGGTCATCAATCAAGTGGATAAACACAAAGAAGAAGAACTTCCTTTTGAAAAATTCAAGGAAAGCGTAAAAGAATCTTTCGGAGCATGGGGAGTAAACCCTGCACGGATTTTTTATACCTCTTTAAAAGTCAAAGATCATAAATTGAGTGAGTATAACGAATTAAAACATTTCATTTCTGAAAAGCTGTTAACAAAAGATGAGGTTCTTCAACAATCAATTTTCTATTCGCTAAAGAAAATTGCTCAAGATCACCTTGACGAGACCCGAGAGGTCCGTGAAGAGCAGCTGCTTCCATTCTATGAAATAGTAGAGGAACTTTCAGAAGCTGAAAGGGATTCTCTGACAGAATCCTACCAACAAATAAAATCAACTCTTCAGACCCTTGAAAAAGGTACGGAAGAATCAAAAAAGGAAATGGAACTTGAAGTAGAAAAAATTCTAAAAAGTGCGTACCTAATGCCTTTCCAAACAAGAGAGTTAGCAGAAAGCTATCTAGAAGCTTGTCAGCCAGAATTTAAGGTGGGTTTTATTTTTACCAAGCAAAAGACTCAAGATGAAAGAAATACACGCCTGGATCGATTCTATCAAGATCTCGTGGAGAAAACGAAGTCTCAACTAGAATGGCATATTCGTGAGTATTTGCACACTGTGTTAAAAAAGCACGATATTCAACAGCAGGAGCTACAAGCGAACGCTCAGTCATTTACGATTGAGGTCCCTATTGATTTACTAAGCAAAACAGTGAAACAGGGGGCTCGTTTATCAGGCGAATATGTACTTCATTATACTGAGGATCTCGCTAATGAAATCAAGAGAATAGCAAGAAATGAATTAGTTCAGTTTAAACACGACTTTGCATCCGCCCTCGACAAGAAAAATACTTTATTAAAAGAAAAATACGATGAGCAGTATCAGACTTCAAAACGTTATATCCAAGCATTAGACGAGATTAGCAAATTTGAAGGTGAAAACCATAGAAACATGCAGACGATCACTGATCTCCTTACAAAAGGAGGCAGTAACTTAGAGGACACTGCTCATATATTTGAATTAGAAGATGAAGAAGTAGAAGTGGTGAACGGGACAGAAAAGCAGGCTGCTGAAATGTTGGAAGGAGCAGGTTCGCCAACAAGACATGATTCAGTTATAAAAGAAAAAAATGTGCAGGAACTAGTCAATAATGACCATTTACCTAATATGGTAAAAAAATTAGAGGAAACTTCCCTACTCATTAAGAACCTTCCAGGCTTTAAAAAGCTATCTATTGAATTAGCAGAGAAGGCAGATCGCCTTGCACATAAAGGTTTTACTGTAGCTTTATTTGGAGCATTCAGCGCTGGAAAATCTTCCTTTGCTAATGCACTAATGGGTGATAAAGTTCTTCCGGTATCACCTAATCCGACAACAGCAGCAATTAATAAAATTCGACCTGTGACAGACCAATATCCACATGGTACAGTACTCGTAAAGTTCAAGGAAGAGAGTGCGATGTTAGAAGATGTTAACAGGTCACTAAAGCTGTTTGAAATGCAGACTGTCAATTTGAAGGGTGCTACGAACGATATTGACAGGGTTATGCTTGAGCAAGGGCAAGTTGGGGTATCCGAGAAAACACATTATGCTTTTTTGCAAGCTTTTAAAAATGGTTATACGGCATATGGCAGTCAGCTTGGTAAAGTTCTTGAGACAGACTTAAAAGAATTCAAAGAATTTGTTGCAAGAGAAGAACGATCTTGTTTTGTAGAATGGATTGAGCTTTATTATGATTGTGAACTAACACGCAAAGGGGTAACGCTTGTCGATACGCCAGGTGCAGATTCGATTAATGCCCGTCATACGGGTGTGGCATTTGATTATATTAAAAATTCAGATGCTATTTTGTTTGTAACGTACTACAACCATGCATTTTCAAAGGCGGATCGAGAATTCTTAATTCAACTTGGCCGTGTAAAGGACAGCTTCCAGTTAGATAAGATGTTCTTCATTATTAATGCAATTGATTTAGCTGAAAATAACGAGGAAAAGGATACCGTCATCACCTACGTTAATGAACAGTTAATAAAATATGGAATCCGTAATCCTAACCTTTTTCCATTATCAAGTCTTCAAGCTTTAACAGAAAAAATAGAGCCTGCGACGGACTTGAATTCAGGTATGAAGAGCTTTGAACATCATTTTAATCATTTTATCGCTAATGACTTAACGGAGATGGCGGTAAAGGCTGCTGATTCTGAATTTATTCGTGTGCATGAATTAGTCGAGAGGCTATTAAGAAGCTCTAGAGAAGACCAAACTGAAAAAGATAAAAGACGAGTTGAAATGGATAAGCAGAAAAAGAGTATTCAACTCTTGCTCAAAGAACAAACTGAAGCTGGAATACAAAAACGGGTTACACAGGAAGTGGAAGAATTACTGTTTTATATGAGGCAAAGAGTTTTTTTCCGGTTCGGTGATTTCTTTAAAGAAGCCTTTAATCCTTCGGTCCTAAGGGACGATGGCAGGAATTTAAAAAAAGCATTACAATCTTGTCTAGACGAGTTTCTTGATAGTTTAGGTTTCGATTTTGCCCAAGAGATGCGAGCAGCCACATTAAGAATAGAACGGTTTGCTGAAAAAGGATTGAGAGATTCACAACATAATCTATGTCAAAGCTTACGTAACATAAATGAAGATCTTTCGTTTTCAAGCTTTGAGATGATGATTTTAGAGGAGCTTGAATTTAAGAAAGCTTTTGTAGAATTGAATAGCAGAGTTTTTTCTAAAGCATTTTCTTACTTTAAGAATCCCAAGTCTTTCTTTGAAAAAAATGATAAGAAAGCAATGAGTGATGAGCTAAATCATGTATTGCAAGCACCTGCAGACGAGTATTTAAAACAGGAGCGGGACCGGATAGTAACTCATTATGAAGTTATTCTAACAAGGGAATTCAGCCGGCTGATAAGACAAATTGAAGAACAGGTGGAAGACTTTTATTTAAGTCTCGAATCAGCCTTAGATGGCGGAGTATCGATTGATGAACTAATAGAAATTGACCACGAATTAGGGAATATTACAATTAAGTATCAAGGCTAAGGTGGGTGGTTCAATGATGAAGATGATCAATAAAGAGTGGCTGCTTGAAAGAATCAATAAGGAAGATATCAGGATAGCAGATTGTCGCTTTGCACTAGCTGACCCTAAGAAAGGCAGGCAGGAATATGATAAAGGTCATATTCCTGGGGCTTTATTTTTCGATTTAGAAGAGGATTTATCAGGACCGATTAGTGAACATGGTGGCAGGCACCCCTTACCGAATATAGATGAGTTTGTTCAGAAACTGGAGCTTGCAGGGATTCATGAGAATGTACCTGTGATTGCCTATGATCAGGGCGAGGGTCCATTTGCAGCAAGGTTTGTCTGGATGCTCCAATATCTTGGTCATGAAAATGTATTTGTATTAGATGGCGGGTATCGTGCTTGGATGGAAGCAAATCTGCCTGTGTCTGTGGATGCACCTGATTATCAACAAGCGAATTTTAATATAAATCTTAAGCCAGAATTACTGGCCACCGTTGAAGATGTAAAGAGCGTAGTAAGCGGAATGGCTCCTAATACTGTTTTGATCGATTCTAGGGAACAGAAGCGTTATTTAGGGCTGGAAGAACCAATTGATAAGAAAGCAGGACGTATACCCGGAGCAATTAACAAACCTTGGTTCGAGGGACTGCAAAATGGATATTATCTACAAGTGGAAGAGCAGAAACAGCGCTTTATTGACCTTGATCAAGATCAAAATATCATTGTATATTGCGGCTCAGGGGTAACGGCTGCACCTAATTACCTTGCATTGAAGCAAGCAGGTTTTAATAAGGTAAAACTTTACTTGGGAAGTTTTAGCGACTGGATTTCGTATCCAGATAATAAAATTGAATAGTTTTTGTGCTATAATGAAATCTGTGCTAATTTGAGAACTGTAATTTAAGGAGGTTGGCTAAGATCGATAATAAAAAGCCTGCACTTATGCTTGTTGATGGTATGGCCCTGCTATTTCGTGCATTTTACGCAACAGCGGTTACGGGTCAGTTTATGATAAATTCAAAAGGAGTTCCGACTAATGGAATTCATGGTTTTATAAAGCATTTATTTACTGCTGTATCAACTTTTAAACCATCTCATGTTGCCGTGTGCTGGGATATGGGTAGTAAAACATTCAGATCAGAATTATTTGACGCATACAAAGGAAATCGTGGCGAAGCACCCATAGAACTAATTCCACAATTTGATCTAGTCAAAGATGTCGTGGCTTCTTTTGATATTCCGAATATTGGGTTAGCAGGGTATGAGGCAGATGACTGTATTGGTACAATTGCTAATCAAGCAAAAGACCAAGCACACGTGTCGATCTTAACAGGGGACCAAGATATACTTCAGTTATTAGATGAGAGCATTTCAGTTATTCTACTGAAAAAGGGCTATGGTAATTACCAAGTTCATACTCCAGATACTTTCTTTGAAGAAAAAGGGATTAAACCAAAGCAGATGATTGATTTAAAAGCTTTGATGGGTGACCCAAGTGACAACTATCCAGGGGTAAAGGGAATTGGTGAAAAAACAGCCCTCAAACTTCTGAAAGAATTTGAACATGTTGAAGGAATTATTTCTAATATAGACAGACTGTCCAAATCTCACAAGACTAAAATTGAGCAGGATTTAGAAATGCTTCATTTGTCTAGAATGCTTGCTGAAATTAAGTGCGACGTGCCCGTTAGATGTGCTTTGGAAGAAGCAGGACTTAAAATTGAAAAAGAAAAAGCATTAAATAAATTAATCGAATTAGAGCTTCGCGGCCTGCAGCGTTTACTGCCGATAGGTGAATCTTTTGTCTCATAAAATTAAAAATTAATTAGATGGCTGTCCCATAGGGGGCAGCCATTTCCATA
This sequence comes from Neobacillus sp., assembly GCA_040797665.1. GTDB lineage: Bacteria > Bacillota > Bacilli > Bacillales > Cytobacillaceae > Neobacillus. The sequence continues at coordinate 363,697 of JBFNER010000001.1, forward strand.
TTTATTATATTTTTGTATTACTTTTCTTTGCTCTATTCTCTAACTTGCTTTTTGGAGCTTCTGCAAAATCTGCATCTTGCCCTACACCCTGTGGAGTTACCCCAGGTGCTTTCACCCCGCGATTTCTATGACCATTTTTACTCATATTCGTTCACCTCCCGTTTTTTAGTATTTCCAGCAGGAATAATAAAACTCATCTTTCTAAACAATAAAGACAGGGGTGATGTTATGAATAAAGGTGTTTATTTAGCCCTATTCAGTATTGGTCTTGCACAGGGCATGAAAATTCCAATCCATTATTTTAAGAAGAAGGAATGGCGTCCAGAGTTGTTTTTCCAAACTGGCGGTATGCCAAGTTCACATTCAGCTGGTGTTTCGACACTAACAACCTACATTGCCTTACAACGTGGTCTTCCAACCTTTGATTTTGCTTTATCGCTCGTTTATGGCCTAATTGTCATGTACGATGCCCAAGGTATTCGTCGCCAGGCGGGAGAACTGACTTTGAAGGTTAATTCAATGAATGAATTAATTGAAAAAATTCATAAAGATGAAAGCGTCGAATTTGAACAGGAAGCACCAAAAAAATTAAAAGAAATGTTAGGGCATCAGCCACAAGAAGTAGTGGGCGGTGCGCTTCTAGGAACAGCTGTTGGCGTAATTGGACACTTATCTACAAAAAAGAATAGAAAATTGTCGAATCTTGGTGTAAAATTTGATAAAAGTTGGTTTTAATTGGATTGGAGAGGAATGGAAATAGCGGTGTTAACAGTGGATGAATATGTGCATTACCTGCGGGGAAAAGGCTTTCAATTTCAAGAGGATGCAATTGGGTTTATTTACTTTGGCAAACACTATACAAACGCACCTGATGAGTTAATCAATACGGCAATTGAGCTTACATTAAAAGCTCAAAAAAGCTTTGATGGCAGTTTCTATGTCTCGCTGTTAGAAACATTAGTTTCAAACAAAATTGGCACGAGAACAGAGGCAATCAAATTTGTAAAAGATAACGAACTATTGGCAATCTAAATTATAGATAAAAATACTCCCTTGCTCGAAGAGGGAGTATTTTTTATTGGGGATCCAGTCTGTTTTTTCGGATTGCCAGCCTGGATAGCTCATCAGCAACCTTATTTTCAATGCTGGGGATCCATTTCATAAAAAACAAGTCAAACTTACTGGACAACCTTAGTGCCTCTTCAAGAAGCGGTGAATATAGTTTATTTTTTGCAAATTCTTTCTCTACAGCTTTATTAACTAATTCCGAATCTGTACGGAACGAAACAACTGAGGTGGTATAACCCTTTTCAATGCAAATTTCTAATGCCTTAATTAACGCATGATATTCCGCCTCATGATTGGACATAATTCCTAAAGGAATGGAATACTTTTCTGCGCTACCATGGCCTTTAATAAAGATCCCTGCCCCACTTGGACCAGGATTACCAGCACTCGCCCCGTCAATATAGACTTCTATCAAGTGTTCATTCCTCCATATTGAATAATAAAAGTTCCATTCCTATTTTAACACAAAGCTGTCACAATTAATGAATATGTCGATCGACAAGTTAGAAAATGGGTATGCTAAGAAATATAGGTTATACATATTTTAGTAGGAAGCCATTTATCGATGAAAATGAAATAAAGTAAGAAGGGTTGAGAATGATGAAATATAAGCTTGAATGGAACTATAAATTAAAAGGTAACGAAAAGATTCAATTTAATTCAGACTATGTTTCCGCAGATTTAGCCATACAAGTTGCTCAAGAACTCGAAAAGTCAGGAAAAGCAAGTGAAATCTATTTTTATGATGAGAAAGGAACCTCGTGGACCCTTAAGGAAATGATTAAATTAACAGCGGAAATTGAAGAAGATCCGCATGATATCACAGTATTTTTTGATGGAGGATTCCACAAGGAAACGAACCAGGCGGGACTTGGGGCTGTAGTCTTTTTTAATCAAGGGAAAAAGAAATATCGGATAAGAGCAAATCAACTCTTTGATGAAATGGAAACCAATAATGAAGCTGAATATGCTGCTTTTTATTATGCACTTAGCATATTAGAGGAGTTGGGTGTTCATAATCTCTCTTGTGAATTTAAGGGAGACTCTCAGGTCGTTTTGAAGCAGCTTGAAGGGGAATGGCCTTGTTATGAAGATGTCCTAAACAGTTGGCTAGACCGAATTGAAGCCAAAATTAAAGCACTGGGTATTACACCAAAATACACATCCATCTTAAGAAAAGATAATAAAGAGGCTGATAAATTAGCAACCCAAGCGTTAGAAGGTAAAGAAATTTTTGCTAAATCGCAAATACTTTAGGAAAAAGAGGTGAAGACCTTCTCGTGAAGGATTCAAATAGGAGAGAATTGCTGAGCAATGTTGAAGCATTAATGGCCCAATACTGTAATGGCTGTCTCTTGCATCAGCACTTTAAACAAGAAGGTGGCAGGAGATTTGCGCATCGGTTTTGTATTTCTCAATGTACAGTTGGTGAAAGATTAAAGGAGTACGGAAAAAAGCTAATGTGATTGTTCTGTCACGTTGATATTCAATAAAAAAGGCTGACATAATGTCAGCCTTTGGTTAATCATTAATGTAAGATTAAAGTTTTACTACGTTAGCAGCTTGTGGTCCACGGTTTCCTTCAACGATTTCGAAAGAAACTTCTTGACCCTCTTCTAAAGATTTGAAGCCTTCGCCAGTGATTGCGCTAAAGTGTACGAATACATCGTCTCCACCTTCAACTTCGATAAAACCGAAACCTTTTTCATTGTTGAACCATTTTACTTTACCGTTTTGCATCTACTTCTTCCTCCTAAGCCTTTCAAGACACTTATTTTAGTGTCAAAGATAAATATTATCATGTAAGAAAATTTTATGTATGATACATGATGCTTTAAATATACACGAAGAAAAAAAGTCAGTCAAGAAATGTAAACGCTTTTTTATGCTATAAGTTATGAAAACATCTAAATTATGAATACGCCAAACATAAAATATACTTAACTTCATATCTTAATAATAAAGTAGACAAAGGGTGAGGGAGATTGTATCGATTTTCAATTGAGGAAGAAGAGTGGATTTTAAGATTCTCACCACAGGTTTTGATCGGAGCTGATGAGCAGCAGGCAATCTTGATGTCTTTGCTGCAAATTGGTAAAGGACTATCCGTTTATTCCCATGGGGATGCTTTTTTAATTTTTACTGAGCAAATTGGGGCAATTGTTTTCAACGTAGAAAGAATCCCATCCTTTATTTTAACCGTTTCAAATATAATTCCTGAGAGCAGCTGGTATGAACAGCGGTCATCTAAAGACTAAAATCCATAAACGAGAAGAGAGTGACAAACTGCTCACTCTTTTTCTTTTGTCACAAATTAGACAAACAATAAGAAGAATTTTACATTTATAATTGCTAATATTGAATTGAGAATATCGATAAAAATTATTAAAAGATAATTATTATCATTAACTATATAAGTATAGGGTAAATGTATATTAATTAGTTGCAAGTGTTGATTTGTGAATTAGTGAACATTTTATAAAAAATCAAAGGAGGTTTTACTGTGGATGCAGTACTATTGGCAAGAACCCAATTTGCCGCGACAACCATCTTTCATTTCTTCTTTGTTCCACTATCCATAGGTTTAGTGTTTATGGTTGCCTTGATGGAAACGTTGTACGTGGTGAAGAAGAATGAAATGTACAAGCGCATGGCGAAGTTCTGGGGGCATTTATTTTTAATTAACTTTGCGGTGGGTGTGGTAACCGGGATTATTCAAGAGTTTCAATTTGGAATGAATTGGTCTGATTATTCAAGGTTTGTAGGAGATGTTTTTGGTGCGCCATTAGCCATTGAAGCACTGCTGGCTTTCTTTATGGAGTCAACCTTTATAGGCCTTTGGATATTTGGCTGGAATCGATTATCAAAAAAGGTCCACTTGGCTTGTATTTGGCTCGTTTCACTTGGGACGATTCTTTCTGGTTTCTGGATTCTTTCAGCTAACTCTTTTATGCAGGTACCAGTTGGATTTGAAATGAATAATGGCCGTGCAGAAATGACTGACTTTTTTGTACTGATTACCAATGGTCAATTATTAGTTGAATTTCCTCATGTCATTACCGGTGCACTGTGTACCGCTGGTTTTTTTGTTGCCGGGGTTAGTGCGTATAACTTATTAAAGAAAAAGCACATTGAATTTTATAAAAAGTCAATGAAAATAGCTATTATTATTGGATTAGTAGGAAGCCTAGGAACAGCATTAACAGGTCATACGCAAGCGCAGTATCTAGTGAAAACACAGCCAATGAAAATGGCAGCCGCTGAGGGTATTTGGGAGGATACATCTGATCCCGCACCGTGGTCAGCATTTGCAGTCATTGATACAGAAAATAGAGAAAATAGTTTTGAGATTAATATTCCATATGCAATGAGTTTCTTAGCATATTCAAAGTTTGAAGGCGGCCTTAAGGGCATGGAAACGCTGCAAGCAGAATATAAGGGAAAATATGATTCTATCGTTGGGGACGGTACTAATTATATTCCGCCAGTAAAGACGACTTATTGGAGTTTCAGGCTAATGATTGGTTTTGGGGTAGGTATGATTCTGTTATCCTTTGCAGGTCTTTATTTATGGAGAAAAGGTAGACTCGAAGATAGCACTTTATTCCTGAAGCTATTACTGCCAGCTATTTCATTTCCTTTCTTAGCAAATACAGCTGGTTGGATTATGACTGAGATTGGGCGGCAGCCATGGTCGGTTTTTGGACTAATGACAACAGCTGATGCCGTATCACCAAATGTATCCGCAGGAATGATATTATTTTCAATGATTATGTATTTGTTAATTTTTACGATTCTTGCTTGTGTGATGATTTACTTAATGGTCCGTGAAATTAAGAAAGGCCCAGAAGTTCATCACAAGGCCGCAGCAAAGGTTGTAACAGACCCATTTACAAAGGTAGGTGCTTAAGATGCTATTAAGTGAAATATGGTTTGTCTTAATCGCCGTCGTATTCATTGGTTTCTTTTTCCTGGAAGGTTTTGATTTTGGCGTGGGTATGTCTACTCGGTTGATTGCTCGAAATCAAACTGAGCGGACTGTAATGGTAAATACGATTGGACCTTTCTGGGATGCAAATGAAGTATGGCTGCTGACAGGAGGAGGAGCAATTTTTGCTGCTTTCCCACATTGGTATGCCACCATGTTTAGCGGGTACTATTTACCATTACTAGCAGTTTTGCTCTGCTTAATTGGCCGTGGTGTATCATTTGAATTTCGACGAAAGGTAGAGGATCCACGTTGGACGAATATTTGGGATTGGGTCATTTTTATTAGCAGTCTTTTACCGCCATTCTTATTAGGTGTTCTTTTTACCAGTATGCTAAGAGGAATGCCAATTCAACAAGATATGAATATGAATGCAGGGTTTACTGATTTTATTAATGTGTACTCCGTTTGGGGAGGAATCACTGTTACAATACTTTGCTTCTTACATGGACTTAATTTTCTAACCTTAAAGACTGAAGCTGAGATTCGTAAACGCTCAGCCCGAATGGCTCAAAAGGTCACCTTAGCGGCAGTTGGAGCACTGGTTGTATTTGTTGGATTGTCATGGTTTTTGACAGATATTTTTGAAGTGAGACTAATACCAGAATTAATACTAGTGGTACTCATCCTACTTGTGTATGGATTAGCGTATTATTTTAATACGAACAAACGTGAAGGGTTAACCTTCACCATGTCCGGCCTAGGACTAGCGTTTACGGTATCCGCCATATTTGTTGGATTATTTCCAAGGGTCATGATTAGTTCCCTAGATAAGGCGTTTGATTTAACTGTTTATAATGCAGCAAGTGGAGATTATTCACTTAAAATCATGACAATAGTAGCCGTTACGGTTCTGCCATTTGTTTTAGGCTACACAATTTGGAGCTACTATGTTTTCCGAAAGAGAGTAACAGACAAGGAGCATCTGACATATTGATGGACAAAACATTAATCTCTTATAAAGGTGCCAAACCAGTTTTAACTGGTTTGGCAATTTTAACATTTTTACAAGCTTTTACTATTATTATTCAGGCCTACTTTTTAGCAGATGCAATCTCGTCTCTTTTAAGGGGAGAATTGTTACTTGATGTTATAGATAAGTTAGGAATCTTTATTACTGCTCTCACTGTCCGTCAGCTCTTAAATGTATCGAAAAAAAATCTTGCTTACCATTTTTCAGCCCGTATTAGTCAAGATTATCGTAAAAGATTACTAGAGAAATTATTTTCATTAGGTCCACGGTATGTAAAGAATGAGGGTTCAGGTCAAACAGTTACCTTAGTAATTGAAGGCACGATGAGATTTCGCCGATATTTAGAACTCTTTCTCCCCAAATTAGTAAATATGCTGTTTATTCCAGCGATCATTCTTCTATTTATTTTATCCCTAAATAGCAGGTCTGCGATCATATTGCTGGTTACCTTCCCAATAGTCATTATTTTTATGATTCTCCTTGGTAAGGCAGCAAAAAGTAAAGCAGATCGCCAATACGAGTCCTATCATTTACTATCTAATCACTTTGTAGATTCGATTAGAGGGTTGGAAACATTAAAACATCTAGGTTTAAGCAAGCAGCATATTAAAAAAATAGCTCTTGTAAGTGAACGCTATCGTAAAGCAACATTAGAAACTCTACGGATCGCTTTTTTGTCTTCTTTTGCACTTGATTTTTTTACCATGCTCTCCATTGCAACGGTTGCTGTATTCCTTGGACTTGGATTAATCAATGGGACGATGGATCTTCATCCAGCATTGACCATCCTTATTTTATCCCCGGAATTCTTCCTTCCTATTAGAGAGGCAGGTTCTGATTACCATGCAACATTAGACGGGAAAAATGCGGGGAAGAAATTTCAGGAGATCCTTAATCAAAGCCTACCGATACAGCCTCTAGATTGTATCGCGACAGGATGGAAACCATCTAGTACACTCTTAGTTAAGGAATTAAATGTAACCTTCCCAGATAATGATGTGTTTGGCCTAGAAGATATTAATCTTTCAATCTCAGGGTTCAAAAACATCGGTATAATTGGTGCTAGTGGATCGGGGAAATCAACATTAATTGATGTTTTAAGTGGGTTTATTTCACCTTCCGAAGGAGAGTTTATCGTGGAAGGGAAGACAACAACTTCATTATCACAACAAAATTGGCAACGTCAAATAACCTATATCCCTCAGCACCCGTCATTATTTCATGAAAGTATTTTTAATAATATTCGCCTTTACCAACCGGATGCAACAAAACAAGAGGTTTTAATGGCAGCGGAAAAAGCAGGTCTGCTAGAAGTAATTGCAACATTACCCCAGGGACTCGAGACTATCGTTGGTGAGGGAGGTCAATCACTTAGCGGCGGTCAAGAACAGCGAATCGCCCTTGCACGAGCATTTCTAGATAATCGTCCAATTTTAATGCTAGATGAACCGACTGCACATTTAGATATCGAAACAGAGGCAGAACTTAAAGAAACAATGAAACAGTTATTTCAGCACAAACTAGTATTTTTTGCCACACATCGTCTACATTGGATGTTAGAAATGGATCAAATTATTGTTCTAGACAATGGAAGAATCGCAGAGATAGGAACACATGAACAGTTAATGGAGAATAAAGGGACTTATTACCAGCTTATAATGTCTCAGCTAGGAGGGGATTAAATGAAGAATAAACAGTGGATTACCACCTATATAAGGCAATATCGCGTTTTATTGGTCCTCTCCATTTTTCTGGGTTCACTCACCATCCTCTTTGGTGGAGCATTAATGTATACCTCGGGTTATCTAATCTCAAAGTCTGCGACTCAGCCTGAATCCATATTGATGGTGTATGTCCCCATTGTTGGGGTTCGGACATTCGGAATAGGACGTGCTGCCCTCAGTTATGCAGAGAAACTGCTTGGACATTACTTTACTTTAAAAATATTATCTTCTATGCGTAGCCGCTTGTACAAGATACTAGAGCCTCAAGCGTTTTTCATTCGTTCGCGTTTTCGTACAGGGGACATCCTAGGTGTTCTAGCTGATGATATAGAACACCTTCAGGATTTTTATCTAAAGACCTTATTTCCGGCTATCATATCCTTAATTATTTACTCAGTAATCATTTTTAGTGCGGGATTATTTTCGATTCCATTTGCAATTTTGTTGGCAGTTATGATTGGACTGTTACTGTTTGTTAGTCCAGTAATTTCTCTAATTTATGTCCGTTATAAAAATGAACAATTAAAACATGGCAGGAGTCAACTCTATCAACAATTTACTGAAGCAATGATTGGGATCAGTGACTGGATCTTCAGCGGGCAATATTCAAGTTTTATTGAGCGCTATGAAAAAAATGAAAATTTACTGTTGGACATTGAAACTAGAAAACACCATTTTGTAATTTACCGTGATTTTATCAACCATGTAATTTTAGGTTTGATTGTTATTTATACAATATACTGGGCAAATGGACAAACCGTGACTGGAGAAATTTCTCCAACATTAATTGCTGCTTTTGGACTGGTGATGTTGTCATTGTTAGAATCTTTTATTCCTATTTCCAGTGCAGTTAGTGAAACGACATCCTATCAAGAATCGTTAAAGCGCCTTGACTCTATTCAGTTTCCTGAGCCTGTTGGAGAGAACCAAGGAGCTTTAAGTGTTCTAGCGCAAAATAACATCAAAATTACAGATTTGTCCTATGGGTATTCTGAGAAGCGTTTATTTTCAAATTTTGATTTAACTATAGGTCAAGGTGATAAGATCGCTATTTTGGGACGAAGTGGTGCAGGGAAATCAACCCTTTTAAAGCTCATACAAGGTGCCCTAGTACCGGATGAGGGTGAAGTGAAAATCAATGGCTGTAAAGCCCACGAGAACGAAAGTTCAATAGCTAAGCTTCTTGCTGTGTTAAACCAAAAACCGTATTTATTTAATACATCCGTCCTCAATAATATTCGACTAGGAAATCCTGAAGCAACGGATGAAGAAGTGTTCAAGGCGGCGAAAATGGTTAATTTAGACCAGATGATTAGAGGATTACCTTCAGGTTACGATACAAAAATGCAAGAAACAGGACAACGATTTTCGGGAGGCGAGAGGCATAGAATAGCATTAGCTAGAATTCTCTTACAAAAAACACCAATTGTTATCCTGGATGAACCGGCAGTAGGTCTCGACCCGATAACAGAAGCACAATTATTGAAGACGATATTTGAAACGCTGAAAGGAAAGACACTCATCTGGGTGACTCATCACTTGATAGGGGTGGAGAACATGGACCGTATCTTATTCCTTGAGCATGGAAAAGTGGTATTGGATGGTCATCATGAGCAGCTTCTTGAAGAGGAACCAAGGTATCGTCAGTTATATGCTTTAGACAGGCCCATACAATTAAGTAAAACATTAAAACGTTGAAGGATAATCATGTACCATTTATTTATTCTTTACGGATGAAGTAAGAAATGGGAAAATGAATCCTGAAAGTTTTTTATACAAGAAGGGGTATTCGAATGAAACTAATAATTGCTGAGAAACCCGACCAAGGATCAACCCTGGCATCTATTTTTAAACACAAAAAACAAAATGGTTTTATTGAGATTTTTCCTAATGAACTCTTTACAAAAGGTGCCTATGTTACATGGGCAGTGGGGCATTTATGTCAGCTTGTAGCTCCTGAAAAATACGAACCGGGCTGGAAGAAATGGGCTTTAGACAATCTTCCTATGATCCCTGAACAATTCCAGTATGAAGTAACAAAGGATAAAGCGAAGCAATTTGCTATAATAAAAAAGTTAATCTCTAATCCATTGGTTAGCGAAATTATACATGCTGGAGATGCTGGGCGAGAAGGAGAATTAATTATCCGTAATATTCTAAGGGTAACGAACTGTAAAAAACCAATGAAACGTCTTTGGATCTCCTCTTTAACGGCTAACAGTATAAGAGAAGGTTTTAATAAATTACTAGATGAAAATGATACGAGAAGCTTATATTTCGAGGCTTATACTCGAGCATGTGCTGACTGGGTAGTAGGAATGAATGCTTCTCGTCTTTATAGCTTACTCTTACAAAAACAGGGGTTTTCTGATGTGTTTTCAGTCGGAAGGGTACAAACCCCAACATTAGCTCTCATTGTCAAGAGGGAACTTGAAATTGAAAGATTTAAGTCCGAACCATTTTGGGAGGTCATTGCTCATTTTGAAATGAATGGGAAAAAATACTCTGGAAAGTGGCAGAATGATGGAGAGTCACGTGTAAAAACAAAGGAATTAGCAGAGAAAGTTGCAGCTTTTTGCCGTGAAAAGGAAGCCGAGGTTGCAGAGGTAGATTCTGAGAGGAAAGAATTTTTACCCCCATTATTATATAATTTATCAGCATTACAAGCGGAGGCTAATAAGCGCTTTAAATTTTCCCCGAAAAAGACACTGGATGTCCTGCAAAAGCTCTATCAAAAAGGAGTGGTATCTTATCCCCGCTCGGATTCCAGGTATGTAACGAAAGAAGAAGCGAATACCTTCCCGGAAATCTTAAAAAAGCTAAGTCATGTTAACGGATATGAGAAATACTTCCCACTTCCTGTAGCTTCTATCACGGATAATAAACGTTATGTAAATGAAAAGAAGGTTACAGACCACTATGCGATTATCCCCACTGAACAACTTCCCAATATGGCGAAGCTAGATGAGGATGAAAAAAAACTATATGACTTAGTTGTTTTAAGTTTGGTAGTTGCACATTACGAAAAAGCAATTGCTGAGTATACTACTGTTACGACACTAGTAGATGGACGGGCAGTGTTTCTATCAAAGGGAAAAGTTCAAATACAGGAAGGTTGGAGAAAGGTTCTATATCAAAAGGAATCTGAAGAGGAACCAGCACTTCCAAAGCTTGAAAAAGGTGAGCGGGGCCGTACTGTAAAACTACATGTAAAAGAAAGCCAGACACAGCCACCCAAACGTTATACAGAGGGGCAGCTTATAACGTTAATGAAAACCGCGGGCAAACATATAGAAGATAAAGAGCTTGAAAAAATCTTATCGAATACTGAAGGTTTGGGTACAGAGGCAACGCGCGCCGGTATTATTACGATGTTAAAGGATCGCCAATATATAAATGTCACTAAAAACCTTGTATATGCAACAGCGAAAGCGAAGATTCTAATTGAGGCAATTGGGCAAGAAATTCTTGCATCCCCGGAAATGACGGCGAAATGGGAGCAAAAACTAAAAGAAATTTCTGAAGGTAAAGCATCACCAAAACATTTTATGGAACAGACAAATAAAATGGTATTTCATTTGATCTCTTCTGGTATGCAACACGCGGAAAATTGGAGTTTTTCAGAAGATATCCGAGATAATTTCACACCTGGTAAGCAAAAAACACGAATGAAATCCTCTGTTAAGTTAGGAGCATGTAAAAAATGTAATGGTTCTATCGTGGACAAGGGAAGTTTTTATGGATGTTCTAATTATCAAAAAAACAAATGTAATTTTACCATCTCAAAAAAAATCTTAGGGAAAAATATAACTCAAAAACAAATTAAAACATTACTTACTGAGGGCAAGACGGAAGTAATTGAGGGATTCACCAATAAAGATAAAACTTTCAATGCCAGGCTTTCATTAGATGAAAGAGAGCTTAAGCTCAAGTTTCTGTTCGGTGAAGAACGAATAGAGTCATCACAGTGATGATGAAATTGTTAAACTAGCTTGTCACTTATTTTTAACTATAGTAAACTTTTAGGTGATAATTTTTTTTGGAGGGTCCGGGATGCCAACACCTAGTATGGAAGATTACATTGAACAAATATATATACTAATTGAAGAAAAAGGCTACGCCAGGGTCTCTGATATTGCTGAGGCGTTATCCGTCCATCCCTCCTCAGTAACAAAGATGGTACAAAAATTAGATAAAGATGAGTATTTAGTATATGAAAAATACAGGGGACTTACCTTAACGGCAAAGGGAAACAAAATTGGTAAGCGACTTGTCTTTAGACATGATTTGCTCGAACAGCTTTTAAAAATCATCGGGGTGAAAGACGAAAATATTTACAAAGATGTAGAAGGTATTGAGCATCACCTGAGCTGGGACTCAATTGACCGGATTGGGGACCTAGTACAGTATTTTGAAGAAGATCCAGCTCGTATTCAAGCCTTAAAAGAGATTCAGAAGTTAAATGAAGCTGAGAATTAATGAATAAATTTGAAGCACCTGGCTGATTGCACCAGGTGCTTCTTTAAAATAGGTTTGGATAGTGGTCAAAAGACTCTCCTATCTCTGGGCTAAGTGTTAAATTTCCATTGTCATCTACAGTTGTTTGAACTCCTTGAATCAAACCATTCTCTGTATCCAATAGAGCTTTTCGATAGGAGATCACCCTTCCTGAAGATGTCACAAAGTTAATGATTTCCCCAAATTGGTTTCGATGAATGGCTACTAAAGTCTCCACAATGACACCCCCTTCCAAGCTATTCTCTCTAACTTTCTCTAATATTAAACTTGCTTAAAGTGTGTTTGCTGGGAAAATTTATAAAAAAAAGCAGAGGAATCCTCTGCTAGTTTGTTTAGTCCATATCAAAGTAGACGTTTGTCTCTATTTTCAAAGCTTTTAATCCCAGTTAAATGGTGTCTCCTGGTAGACATAATAGTTAAGCCAATTTGAGAAGAATAAATGGCCATGGGAACGCCAGCGGTTAACAGGAGGACGACTCGGGTCATTATTCGGAAAATAATTCTCAGGAACATGAATTTCTAGACCCTTATTTTTATCCCGTATATATTCCTGTGCCAGAGATTCTGATTCATATTCTAAGTGTCCCGTAATCATTACATGTTTACGGTCGATTGAGGCAATTAAAAGTGCTCCTGCTTCTTCAGATGCTGCTAGAAGCTTTAATTTCGAATTCGCTTGAATCTCCCCAATTGATACATCGGTATAACGAGAATGGGGAGCATAAAAATGATCATCAAACCCTCTCAGCAGGTTGTCATTATAATCAAAAATTTGATGTGGATAGATTCCTGAACATTTTCTAGGCAGTTCATATTTACCGATTCCATAGTGAAAGGATAAGGCTGCTTGTGCCCCCCAGCAAATATGTAACGTTGATGTGACGTTATGTTTGGTCCATTCCATAATATCAGTAAGCTCGTTCCAATATTTCACCTCGTCAAAATCTAATAGTTCAACAGGGGCACCCGTAATAATCATGCCATCAAACTTTTGATTCTTAACCTCAGAGAACGTTGTATAGAACTGTTCAAGATGTTGCTTACTCGTATTTGTTGCCTCGTAGGAGTTGGTTTTTAAAAATCTTACATTTACTTGCAAGGGAGTGTTTCCTAGAAGTCTAAGAAGCTGTGTCTCTGCTTTCTCTTTCTCAGGCATTAAGTTCAAAATTAATATATTTAATGGTCTGATATCCTGGCAAATGGCCCTTTCATCATCCATGACGAATATATTTTCTTGCTCAAGTATTTCCCGTGCAGGCAGAAGTTTAGGGATATTAATAGGCAAGTGATCGACCTCCTTTAGTAGGTTTAAAACCTAATTTAATATTAATATTTAAAATATTTGGTATTTTATATTATAAACATTATCCCGAAATCAGAAAAGGATATTTTTTGTTAAAAAAGTTACACGTAATAAATAACTTATTTGTTACAATTATAGTGGCTTTTATTTTATCGTGAAATGCGAGGGGTTTGGATTGCAAATGAAGACGTCAGTAAAGTCAGATATTGAAATTGCCCAAGAGTCAACAATGGATCATATTGTTGAGATCGCAGAGAAAGTTGGGTTATCAGAGGATGACCTTGAACTTTTCGGGAAGTACAAAGCAAAATTATCAAATGAAGCACTTAACAAATTAAAAACAAATAAGGATGGAAAAGTCATCCTTGTTACTTCGATTAATCCTACACCCGCTGGAGAAGGTAAATCAACCGTTACCGTTGGATTAGGAGATGCTTTCAATCGAATGGGTAAAAAAGTGATGATTGCCATGCGTGAACCTTCACTAGGCCCAACAATGGGTATAAAGGGCGGAGCGACTGGAGGCGGGTATTCTCAAGTACTTCCAATGGAAGATATTAATTTACACTTTACAGGAGATATACATGCCATTACAACGGCAAATAATGCACTTGCGGCACTAATAGATAATCACCTGCAACAAGGGAATGAACTTAAAATTGACCCTCGGCGTATTGTCTGGAGACGTGCCCTTGATTTAAACGATCGAGCGCTACGGAAGGTTATTATCGGCCTTGGCGGTCCACTGCAAGGAGTACCAAGAGAGGATGGTTTTGATATTACAGTCGCCTCAGAAATAATGGCCGTGTTATGTTTGGCCTCTGACTTAAAAGACTTAAAACTAAGGTTATCTCGTATGGTCGTAGCCTATAATGATAAAAAAGAACCCATTACCGTTGGAGATCTTGGGGTTGAAGGTGCTCTAACCTTATTGTTAAAGGATGCGATAAAACCAAATCTTGTCCAAACGATCGAGCATACTCCTGCACTGGTCCACGGGGGACCGTTTGCAAATATTGCCCATGGCTGTAACAGTGTAATTGCGACTCGTACGGCTGCTAAACTTGCTGATTATGTGATAACAGAAGGCGGTTTTGGGGCAGATTTAGGGGCAGAAAAGTTTCTACATATTAAAGCTAGAAGTGCTGGAATCAAGCCGGAGGCAGTAGTAATCGTTGCCACTATTCGGGCACTAAAAATGCATGGCGGGGTACCAAAGCATGATTTAGCAAAAGAAAATATTGCTTCACTGACACTCGGTTTTGCAAATTTACAAAAACATATTGAAACGATAAAAAGCTTTGGCCTTCCGCTTGTTGTGGCAATCAATAAGTTTATTACTGATACGGACTTGGAAGTGAAAACACTGCTTGAGTGGTGTGAGCGCGAAAATGTACCTGTTGCGTTGACAGAGGTTTGGGAAAAAGGTGGAGAAGGCGGGAAAGAACTTGCAAAGACACTTTTATCTGTGATAGAACACGAGGAGAATAAGTTTCATTCGTTATATGAGTTGTCAGATTCTATTGAAAATAAGATAAGAACCATTGTTCAGAAAGTTTACGGGGGGAAGGATGTTGAATTCTCGCCAAAGGCTAAAAAACAGCTTGTTGATTTTGAGAACTATGGATGGTCCAACCTGGCTGTTTGTATGGCAAAATCACAATATTCCTTGTCAGATGATCCTTCTAAATTAGGCAGACCAACTGATTTTACAGTAACCGTAAGAGAATTTAAACCATCGATAGGAGCAGGTTTTATTGTTGCCCTAACAGGTGAGGTTATGACAATGCCAGGTCTCCCTAAAAAGCCTGCTGCGCTAAACATGGATGTTGATGACAAAGGAAATGCTCTTGGATTGTTCTAAAATGGGGTGATGAATTGTTTGACCCAACGGCCTTTGATAATATGAAGGTGGTAATTGAGGGTGCCTTGTATGACCTAGATCTTGAGGGAGAAATAGAAATTATCGACCGCAACGATCTAATGAACATGGCTAAAATGTCTCGGAGTTTTAATGTTTGCTTTCGGTTGGCTGACACATTTTCACATAAAGTAACAGCTAAGATGGAAATAGAATCTAGGCTTAATAATCTTGCGTCGGAGCTGCTGAAAAACGAGCAATTAAAGAATCAGCAAGGCTGTCATCTGAATTTAAATTTTTTTTATAAAGGGATAGCCGGTGATAGTGAAGATAATTTAGACGGTATCAAACAAATTCTCGTGGATCTCTGGGGCACAAATAGGAAAATCATTCAATCCGTTACTTTGATCCCTACAGAAACAACTGCCAATTATACGATTACAATAGAATTTGATCGTATCATCGGAGAGGAACAGCTAGATGACTTAGTCGAAATGATTGATTTTATGGTGATCACCCTTCAAAAATTGCATGACGAAGTACCTGAGATATAGTGCAACATACCAACAAAAACCAGCTTTTCATATAGCTGGTTTTTTTGTTATTTTTAATATTTACAATAGTCGAATTTAAAGGTACGATTGTTTTGACTAGATATTATGACCTCATACCAATAAATTATAAGGGGAGATAACATTGGTTAGAACAGCCTGGGTAACCGATAGTACCGCTTTCTTAGACGAAGAATTAAAAAATCATCCTGATTTGTATACAGTACCCCTAACGATTTTACTTGACGGTGAAGAATACGCAGATGGCATTGATTTAACAGCTGCACAGCTCTATGAAAGACTTAAGGAACTTAAGTCTCCGCCAAAAACATCACAGCCTGCCGTAGGAGTATTCCAAGAATTATATGAGAGATTATCAAAGGATTATGACCAGGTAGTAGCAGTTCTCTTATCTGGCAAGCTGAGTGGTACTGTTTCATCCAGTGAGCAAGCAGCTAAGCTGGTAGATATACCAGTCACCACGATTGATTCAAAAATATTAACCTATCCGATGTCTGCATTGTTAAAAAGAGGTATTGAGTTATTTGAGAGTGGACAGAGTCTTGAGGAAGTTTTGGCACAATTGGAAACGCTTAAAGCAAGCAATGAGACTTATGTTCTGATTGGGAGCTTAGAACAGCTTCATCGCAGTGGCAGGATGTCAGGACTGCAGTTTTTCCTAGGCAGTATGCTAAACGTAAAACCGATTATCTCAATTGAAGATGGTGCACTGTTAACAAAGGAAAAAGTTAGAAGTGAAAAGAAGGCTAAGGAGAAAATTTTAGACTACTTAAGGTCATCTTACGAACAACATAAATTTAAGGAAGTATATATTCTCTACGGATTTCATGTAGAGGATGCAAATCAATGGAAAATGGAGCTAGAAAAACAATATCCCGACCTTAAAGTTATTTGTTGTCCTTTGGGTGCTGTCATCGGTGTCCACGCCGGAGAGAACACACTTGGAATCAGCTGGCATAACGAATTGAAATAAACTTATTGTCTGAGTAATCAAATAGTATTCAAAAATAACCTCAGAGACTTCGGGGTTATTTTTTGTGCGCTTTTCATGGTAAAATAGCTACGATAAGGTAGGTGTACAAACATGTATAATCAAATAATTGAACAAACAGAGATATTTGTCCGGAATGAATTAGGCGTAGATGCAACAGGTCACGATTGGTTCCATGTAGACCGCGTTCGACTAAATGCTTTACATATTTGTAGAGAAGAGGGTGCTGGAGACCCATTTATTATTGAAATGGCTGCACTTCTTCATGATATTCCAGATGAAAAGCTTAATGAAACAATCGAAGCAGGAAAAGTGAAGCTGGATTCTTTTCTTCAAACCATTGTACTGCCTGAAGAGATTCAAAGATCTATTGTTCAAATTATAGAGTCAATTAGTTTTAAAGGTGGAAGAAAAACTGAACTTCAGACCATTGAAGCAAAAATCGTGCAGGATGCAGACCGCTTAGATGCTATAGGGGCTATAGGAATTGCTAGAGCTTTTGCTTACGGTGGGAAGAAAGGACAGCCTATCTATGACCCTAATATAAAGGTAAGAGAAGAAATGAGTTTAGAAGAATATCGAACAGGTAAGTCATCAAGCGTACATCATTTCTATGAAAAATTATTAAAACTAAAGGATTTACTAAATACAAAAGCGGCAAAGGAAATGGCCGAGAGCCGTCACCAATTGATGCTTTTATTCTTAGAACAATTTTATCAAGAATGGGATGGTCACAACCGATGAAAATGCTCACAGTGGAAAACCTTTCAAAAACCTATGGCGAAAAACAGCTGTTTAATGACATATCGATTACCATAGGTGAAAAAGAGCGTGTCGGTCTAATTGGTATAAATGGAACGGGCAAATCTTCGTTATTAAAGATTATTGCCGGCTTGGACCAGCCTGATGGAGGAAGAATAATCACTGGTAAGGATTATTCCATTTCCTACCTTGACCAGCAGCCAGAATTAGATTTGCAGAAAACAGTACTTGAACAAGTCTTTCACGGTGAGGCACCTATTTTAAAGCTAATGCGGGAATATGAAAAAACACTTTTGAAGCTGAATGATACTCCCGGTGATGAGAAGATTCAAGAAGAGCTGTTTCATATCCAAAAACAAATGGATGCTTTAAATGCCTGGGACGCAAGTACCAATGCCAAAACAATCTTAATGAAACTCGGAATAGAGGATTTTACGAAAAAAGTTGGAGAAATGTCGGGAGGACAGAAAAAGCGGGTTGCCTTAGCTCAAGTATTAATTGCAGAGCCTGATTTACTGATTCTAGACGAGCCTACAAATCATCTTGATTTTGATTCAGTAAAATGGCTGGAGGAATACCTTAGCAGATATAGCGGCTCTATTTTGCTTGTCTCGCATGATCGCTACTTTTTAGACAGGGTAACAAATAGAATGTTTGAATTAGAAGGTGGTAACCTTTACAGCTACAAGGGGAACTATGCGGCTTTCTTAGAAGCAAAAGCGGTACGTGAAGAGAATGATGCCGCAACCTTGGAAAAAAGAAAGAATCTTTTTAGACGAGAAGTTGAATGGATGAGACGAGGGGCTAAAGCAAGAACTACAAAGCAAAAAGCGCGCATCCAACGTTTCGAAACGCTAGAAGAGAAGGTTTCTTCTGGGAAACCAATAGGTGAAAAGGTAGATATTTCCTTGAATGGCAGTCGTCTTGGGAAGCAAGTTTTCGAACTTAAGGATGCAGCCAAATCCTACGGTGAAAAAAACATCTTAAAACATTTTGATTTGCTTGTGAAACCTGGCGATCGTCTTGGGATAATTGGTAAAAACGGAACGGGGAAGTCAACGCTTTTAAATATCTTAGCTAAAAAAATCCCGCTTGATGATGGTGAGTATAATATGGGCCAAACGGTCAAAATTGCTTACTATACGCAGGAAAGCGAAGATATGGACGAAAATAAAAGAATGATTGAGTATATTAAAGAAACGGCAGAGGTCGTTGAAACATCTGATGGAAAAACGATATCGGCAGCACTAATGCTAGAGCGTTTCTTGTTCCCGCCATTTTCACATGGAACACCAATACGCAAGCTTTCTGGGGGAGAAAAACGACGCCTGTATTTATTAAAATTATTAATGACAGCACCTAATGTTCTCTTACTCGATGAGCCCACCAATGATCTTGATACTCAAACATTAACTGTGCTTGAGGATTATCTTGATGAGTTTCCTGGAGTTGTAGTTACAGTATCTCATGATCGTTATTTCCTAGATAAAGTGGTAGATCAACTTCTTGTATTAAGAGGTGAGGGGAAAATTGAATCTTTTTTTGGGAATTATAGCGAATATCTGGAAAAAGAATCAATGAGCGATGTTCAAAAGAAACCAGTCATAGAGTCCCATAGTACTAAAGATCCAGATAAAGAGAAGAAGAAAAAAATGACTTATATGGAGAAAAAGGAATGGGCTGAAATTGACGACGTTATTAGTAAAACTGAAGAAAGACTTGAGGAAGTTGCTGTGGAAATAGGGAATACAGGGAGCGACTTTACTAAAGCACAAGAATTAATGAAACTGGAAGCTGAACTAAATGAAAAACTCGAATATTTAATTGAGAGATGGTCTTATTTAGCCGAGCTGGCAGAGAATGAGTAAAAGTCTAAAGAAATAGGTGATACTTTGAGAATTAAGGCGATAGAACCAACACCAAGTCCGAATACGATGAAAATTATCTTAGCGGAGGAACTTCCCTTTGGAAAGAGCAATAACTATAAGAAGGATACTGCTGCTGGGGCTCCGCCTGTCATTCAAGCTATTCTCCAAATAGACGGAATAAAAGGGGTATACCATGTAGCAGATTTCCTGGCAATTGAGAGAAATGCAAAGTTTGATTGGAAAGATTTATTACCTCAAGTCAGGCAAGCATTTGGAGAAAAGACTGAAGCTAAAGAACCAGCGATTAATCAACCTGATGAACACTTTGGTGAAGTTAAGGTTGAGGTTCAAATGTTTAAAGATATTCCGCTGCAGGTTAAATTAACGGACGGCACCATTGAAAAGAGATTTGGCATGCCTGAGTATTTTTTGAATGCTAGAGAGCGTTCACAATTACAAGAGGAGAATTATATTCTATTAAGAAGGTGGCAGGATCTGGGTGTACGTTATGGGGACTTTGATCAAATTGGACAGGAAGTAATGGAGGAACTGATTGCCGCCTATCCAAATGAAAGACTTGAGGAGCTAGTTACTAAAGCCCAAGTTACACCAGCGGCTAGAAAAGAAATACCTAAAAAGACAAGGAAGAAGGTCACGTTAGAAGCATTAGAAAACCCGGATTGGCAAATTCGCTATCAGCTTCTTGAGCAAATGGATGATCCAGAGCTAGAAGACCTGCCTGTATTAGAAAAGGCTATAGCAGATGACAAGCCGTCTATTCGCCGGTTGGCTACAGTTTATCTTGGTATGATCAAAGATAAAGCAGTGTTACCGCTTTTGTATAAAGCTCTCAAGGATAAAACCGTTACGGTTAGAAGGACTGCAGGTGACTGTTTATCAGATTTAGGTTTCCCTGAAGCAACTGAGGAGATGGCAGTAGCTCTGAAAGATCCAAGTAAATTAGTGCGCTGGAGAGCCGCAATGTTTTTATATGAAGTGGCTGATGCACAGGTATTGCCAGCACTTACTGAGGCTGAGAATGACCCGGAGTTTGAAGTGGCATTACAAATAAAAATGGCAATAGAACGTATCCAAGGCGGTGAAAAAGCCAAAGGGTCAGTCTGGAAACAAATGACTGAAGCAAGAAAAACGGATAGTTAGTTTAATTTAGCAGTAAAATTGCATTGTAAACATTAATTATAGTATGCTATGCACAACAAGCATGAATGGGGGAGAAATAATGTCAATGGCATATGAAGAATATATGCGACAAATGGTATTACCAATGCGCGAGGAGCTTACAAGAGCAGGATTCACAGAATTACTTACACCTGAAAGTGTAGAAGAGTTTATGGAAAAGGTTAGTGGAACTACACTTGTAGTTGTTAACTCTGTCTGTGGATGTGCAGCGGGGTTAGCTAGACCTGCAGCGACACAGGCCGTTCTAAATAGTGAGAAAAAGCCAGACCATCTTATAACGGTATTTGCTGGTCAAGATAAGGATGCTACTGCTAAAATGCGAGAATATTTCGATGGCATCGAACCATCTTCACCTTCAATGGCATTATTAAAGGATAAGCAGGTGGTACATTTTATCCCTAGACACGATATTGAGGGTATGCCGATGGAAGCTGTAATGCATAATTTATTGTCTGCGTTTGAAGCGAATTGTTAAAAAAGGTGTCTAATGACATCTTTTTTTTTGGCTAATAGGAAAGTATAAGAAAAGAGGGAGAATATGTTTGTTACAACAGCGGGCAGAACAAATGAGCAAATGATTAAAAAAGCTTATGAAACCGCTAAGATTTTAGGTGTAGAATATATTCCGCGGCAAAAGAAATCTATCCATTCCATCCAGCTCGCGTTTCATAGCGACTGTTTGGTAGTAGGAAAAGAGAGACTAGAATTATTTCTAATTGGCAGTGAAGAGCCCTTCTTTTTTCACCCGAATTCCGCCATGTTCCGGATAAAGCGCCTACTAAACGGTGAACATGATCCGTTTGCGGATGCAGTGAATCTCTCGGAGGGTATGTCTTTTTTGGATTGCACCCTAGGTTTGGCTGCGGATTCAATAGTAGCTAGTTACCTAGTAGGCAAGGAAGGAAAGGTTATTGGTATAGAAGCACAAAAGTATATTTCCTATCTTGTAACGGAAGGTCTGAAAACATGGGACTCGGGTCTTGAGTCAATGAATGCGGCGATGGCCAGAGTACATGTTATCAACGACAATGCTCAAGACTATTTAAAACATCTGCCAGATGAGTCATTTGATTGTGTTTACTTTGATCCTATGTTTGGTGAACCAATAATCGAATCCAATGGAATAAGTACATTGAGCAATCTTGCAATGCATGAATCTTTGAATAATGAAATGATAAACGAGGCACTTAGAGTTGCTAGGAAGAGGGTAGTATTAAAAGATCATTATAAAAGTGAAAATTTTTATCAATACAACTTTTATGTTCATCGTAGAAAAACAGCAAAGTTCCATTATGGTATCCTTGAAAAATAAACTATAATGATTAAATGGTTTTCCATTTTTCCCAAAAAAGAAGTATAATATTTTTTAAGAGTCAAAATATTTTACTTCAATGATAGAGGGGATACCGATGAACAAGTGGCTTCGTAAATCGTTTGTCGTAATGGTTTCGTTACTGACATTTGGTATAGTAACACCATCACAATTCATAAATGAAGTGAATGCTGAGAAGGCTAACGATAGGGAAACGTTTGAATCAGCTTCAGTACGGGGGAGCTTTGAAGGTCATAAGCATCTTTTTAGTAATCCTGTATTCGATGAAAGTAAATTTGTGGAAGATTTAGTACGTCAGGCTGAATATCAATCATATCAAAAATTTGGGACTAGAATAAAACCAGTGATTGAAAATGAATTCCGGACGATAATAATGCCCAATATTGAACTAGCCCTTGAAGAAACTGCATCACAATATCCGAATGAAGATCTACTTAACCTGATTATTACCGAATCGCCTAGCGGAGGTCTTTCAGAGAAAATATTTCATATTAAAAATAAAGTAACAGATCAAGATGTCGTTCGTTTCCATGTACGAAGGGATAATCCGCCTCAAGCTGGATATTGGTTTAATTTTCACTACCACACTTATCACGACAACTTTCAAAAACATCATGACCTCGGAACCATTTTCTGGGCCAAAAATACTCCTCCTAAATGGATGAGTTAAATTAATGTCTTTTATTTGCTAAAATATAGTAAAAAAAATTATTATAATAAATGAAACCTTTTTTAGAAAAACTCGTAAATAGACTATTATCTAATTTGGAGGAATGAAAAAATGGCAATTAGTTTATCTAAAGGACAAAAAGTGGATTTAACAAAAACAAATCCTGGTTTAACAAATGTAGTTGTTGGATTAGGCTGGGACACTAATAAATATGATGGTGGTCATGATTTCGATTTAGACTCTTCTGTATTCTTATTAGGCGAAAATGGAAAAGTTACAAGTGAGACAGATTTCGTATTCTACAATAACCCACAAGGTGCTAATGGCTCCGTTGTACATACAGGTGATAACCGTACAGGTGATGGTGACGGTGATGATGAGCAAGTAAACATTAATCTGGCAAACATCCCAGCTGGCATCCAGCGTGTTGCCTTCACAATTACGATTCATGATGCAGGCACCAGAAACCAAAATTTTGGTCAAGTTTCCAACGCATATGCTCGTATTTTCAATGAGGCTACTGGAGAAGAATTGATTCGTTATGATTTAGGAGAAGATTTCTCGATTGAAACAGCAGTTGTTGTCGGAGAATTATACCGTCATAATGGCGAATGGAAGTTTAGTGCCATTGGCAGTGGCTATCAAGGCGGCTTAGCAGCGCTTGCGACTGATTTCGGATTACAAGTTGGTTAAAATAGGCCATGAGACCCAGCTAGGCTGGGTCTTTTATAAAAACATGTGTTACTACTAGGAGGAACAGATTTAATGTCGGTTTTACAAGCAATTATAGATACTTATGCACAATTTTTTAACTGGGAAATGTGGGGAGAAGTGCTGACAGACCCGGTCAGCTGGGGATTAATAGGTACACTTGTTATTCTTGAAGGACTACTATCAGCTGATAATGCGCTTGTGCTTGCGGTAATGGTTAAGCATTTACCAGAGGACCAGCGTCGAAAAGCTTTATTTTATGGGTTATTAGGAGCTTATATTTTCCGTTTTATTGCCATTGGTGTAGGAGTATTCTTAATTAAACTATGGTGGGTTAAGATCCTGGGAGCAGGATATTTAGCTTGGTTAGCCATTAAGTATTTTATCGATAAACGCCGAGAAGCACAAAATGAGGGCGAAGAAGATCATGAAATAAACAAATCTGGTATTTTGATCCGCTTATTTGGTAACTTCTGGGGAACAGTAGCTGCTGTTGAGTTAATGGATATTGCTTTTTCAGTTGATAGCGTACTTGCAGCCTTTGGTATCAGTGAAGAAGTTTGGGTACTATTGCTTGGCGGTATGCTTGGGGTATTAATGATGCGGGGAATCGCAGGTGTCTTCCTAAAACTTATTGACCGCATTCCTGAGCTGGAAACTTCTGCTTATGTTTTAATCCTGATTATCGCAGCCAAGATGCTACTTGCTGTTTTTGGGATTCATATAGAGCATGTTCATTTCTTTATTTTACTACTTCTTACTTTTGCAGGTACTTTTGTTATTCATTTCAGAAACAAGAAGAAAGCTGCAGGCGGAGAATCATAATCATACAGGTTCAACATAAAATGGGGAGACGAAAGTCAATCCCCATTTCTTTTTATTTTGGGTGTGAATTTCGTCTAAGTTGTTTTTATTCGTAACACATCCATTATTTCAAATAAGGAGTAAGAAGAATGAGGTTTTTTACATATCTTTATGAAGACGAGTTAGAGCAATTTTTCTATAAAAAGCCCCAAACATTTAATAAGTATTCCAATAGAGAGCTTCTATCTTATGGATTAGGGGCAACACTTTATATGCCTGCTACCCGCCCCAACATTCACCAGGATATCCTATCTAAAAAGCATGAAGGTCTTACATCTCTCGTAATCGATCTTGAAGACGCCGTTGGTGACAATGAGGTAGGAAGAGCAGAAGCTATGCTGGTTGGGGAAATACAAAAACTTTATGATGAGATTAATAAAAAATTCTTTACAATAGATGATCTGCCATTAATCTTTATCCGTGTCAGAAACGTAGAGCAATTTATCAGAATCAAGGACCGATTAGGCGGTAGTATCCAGTTATTAACCGGTATCGTTTTACCTAAATTTAACGTTGAATCTGGAGAAGAACTTCTTTACGAAGTTACAAAGGTTCACAAAGAAGAACAGCCCTTCTATGCGATGCCCATTCTTGAAACAGATTTAGTTATACAAAAGGAAACAAGAATGAATGAATTAATGGGGATTAAACAGCTCGTTGATCGCTATAGGGATAATATTTTAAATGTTAGAATCGGCGCAACTGACTTTTGTGGTTTATATGGGATTCGCAGAAGCGTAGATACTACTGTTTATGATATTGCTGTTTTAAGAGACTGCATAGCTGATATTATTAATGTCTTTCAGAGATCCGATCGTCCATATGTTCTTTCTGGTCCAGTATGGGAATATTTCTCCTCAAAGCCTAGAATGCTTAAGCCCCAATTAAGGCAGACACCTTTTCGGGAAAGATATGGGGCTGAGGGTTTGAAATGGAGAGCTGAGTTAATCGATCAGCATATGGATGGTTTAATGAGAGAGGTATTAATGGATATTGCAAATGGTTTAACCGGTAAAACGGTGATCCATCCTACACATATTAAAGCAGTTCAAGCACTGAATGTTATTTCGAATGAGGAGTACATTGACGCTTGTGAAATTGTGGATGCAGCGCACGGCGAGTTTGGTGTAAAGAAAAGTAATTTTTCAAACAAAATGAATGAAATAAAACCACATTATTTTTGGGCACAAAAAATAATATTAAAGTCTCAAGCTTACGGGGTGCTGCATGAAGATATTACAAACATCGACCTTATTAAAAAAGACGCATTCGTTTACCATTCTTAATTCGATTAATGTCGATATAGAAGTAACGAATAATCCATATCTCCTTCCGTTAGAAGAGCTATTTATAATGGCTGCAAGAATCAATAAACGGCGTTCCTTTTTGTTTGTTAGTAAGGTGCTCGGAAAGCATTTACCGATTAATCCTAACAAAGGCCTGTTAACGGCTGCACTTCTTGGTAATAGATACATAGAAACAGTTAAAGGGATTGATGCAAAGGAAAGAGATAGCCTAGTTAATATGTTTCATCAGGATGAACCTTTTTTTCATTCCACAGCTTTTATTCCAAAACATATTAATCCAGTTGTCATCGGTTTTGCCGAGACAGCTACTTCCCTTGGACATGCGTTTTTTGACTGTTTCGAAAATGCTGACTATTTTCATACTACTCGAGAAGATATTTTTGACATTGAACCATCGATTACCTTTGAAGAGGAGCATTCACATGCGACCTCGCATCGATGCTATATTCCAATAGAGCTAATTGATAATGACAGAGAAATAATTTTGGTTGATGATGAAATGACCACTGGTAAGACTGCGATAAACATCATTCGCTCAATTCACAGTCAGTTTCCGAGAAAAGAGTATACGATTGTATCCATATTAGATTGGCGGTCTGATGAACATATCAAACAAGTTAAACAATTAGAGGAAGAATTTGGGGTCAATATTAATATTGTAAGTTTACTAGCTGGAAAGATACTTGTAGACCAAGTTAAAGAGGTTGATGAGGTGCATGTAAAGAATGGAGAAGGTGATCTCCAAGTCAAACCAACAACAGAAGTCTTGTCCTTGTCATCTTTTTTTAGAAAAACAAATCCTTTGATGTTAACAGGTCAACAGGGTTATACCCATTTTATCGAAGAAACAGGGAGATTTGGTATTAGCAGTGATAGGAATGAATGCCTGCATAGAAAAATAACAGCAGCTGCTTCTGTGCTAAAGAATAAAAGAACAGCTAATAAAACTCTGTGTTTGGGAACCGGGGAATTCATGTATATACCAATGAAAATAGCTGGGGAAATGGGCAGTGACGTATTTTATCAATCTACAACTAGGAGCCCTATATATACGGCAAATGTGGATGGCTATGGTGCCAGGTATGGGATTACCTTTCCAAACCCTGAAAATGAGGCCATTTCTCATTATGTTTATAACATTCCACCAGGAGAATATGACGAACTATTTGTATTTATTGAAAGAGAAGTAAAGAAAGAAAACTTAAGTCCAATGCTGAATCAATTGGAGAAATTACAGCTAAAGTCGATAAAAATCGTCTTTTTCGCGAGAGTAGTAGAGGTGTAAGAAGAATGTCAATACTCACAAACCAACCTGCAAAAATCGGAAGCTATCACGAGGAAGATGTCAAATTCCTATTAAAGGATTTAAGTGAGATAAAGCTTGAAGATACGACTGATAATCGAGAAATTAGGGTCCAATCTGGACAGCATTATAGTGAATCTTTACCGATTGAGTACCAGCCGCCGAAGGAATATGTAAACCTTTTTTGGAAAACCCTTATGGAATATAAACAAAAAGTAGCTTTATGCGTGGGGATAGTAGCGGAGCAGATTTATCAAAAGAAAGGTGAACAAACCATTCTTGTATCCCTTGCTCGTGCTGGTACTCCAGTGGGTATCCTGATTAAAAGGTATATTAAGCTACGCTACGGAACATCCCTGCCTCATTATAGTGTCTCGATCATTCGTGATAGGGGGATTGATACAAACGCCATTCAGTATATTTTAGCGAACCATCCAGATGGAAATCTGCAATTTGTTGATGGATGGACGGGTAAAGGGGCAATTTCACTAGAGTTAACAAAAGCATGCCAAGAATATAGAAACGATTATGGAATAGCTCTGGATGATACTCTTGCTGTGATTGCAGATCCCGGATATTGCACGACACTTTTTGGGACAAGAGAAGATTTTCTAATTCCAAGTGCATGTCTTAATTCTACGGTTTCTGGACTAGTAAGTCGAACTGTTTTAAATGATAGGTATATTGACACAGAGGATTTCCATGGTGCCAAATATTATCGGGAGCTTTTGTCTGATGATGTTTCAAATGATTATATTAGGTTAATTAGTGAGGAATTTCCTACTGTTTTTGACGAGGCAGCAGATGTTGCAGCAGTTCGGGATCAAGAAGAGGTACAAACTGGATTTCATGGTATGGAAGATGTAAAGAAGATTCAACGTGAATTTGAAATCGAGAGCACACACTATATAAAACCAGGAGTAGGTGAGACTACTCGTGTTTTACTTAGAAGGGTTCCATGGAAAATATTGATGCGTGACCCGGATAGTCCGTACGTCAAACATATCTTAATGCTTGCCGAGGAAAAAGGTGTAGAAGTAATACCCTATCCTGAATTAAATTATTTGTGCTGCGGGTTAATAAAATCGGTTAAGGGGAAGCAAAAATGATTATTGCATCAGACCTGGACCGAACCTTAATGTACTCTAAAAGAGCACTTAATGAGCTGGGACATTCTAGTGAAACCAAATTGAAGCCAGTGGAAATGAAAGATGGCAACTGGGTAGGCTATATGACGGAGACTGCTTTTTCTGATTTAAAAAAGTTAAGCCGGGAAAGTTTATTTATACCAGTAACAACAAGGACAACAGAACAATATAAACGATTTGTGATCTTTGAAAACGAAGTACCTTTAACATATGCGATAACATCTAACGGAGCTAATATTTTGTATAAGGGAAAACCCTTAAAAGAGTGGACAGAAAAGCTGTTTTTTAAAATGGCTCATGAGACATTGGGACTGGAGGAGTTTCTTTCCACCCTATTAAATGAAGGTTATTATTTTGATGGACAACTAAAAAAAGTAGATAAGTTATTTTTCTATTTCATTTTAAATTGTCTTCCGTCTTCCTATGAATTAAGTGATATTCGTGAACTTGCATCCTCAAAAGGATGGAGATTAAGTCTGCAAGGAAGAAAGCTTTACTTTATACCGAAGCTCATTAGTAAAGGAAATGCACTTAGGTTCATATGTGAAAGAGAAGGAATGGAAGCGCTTGCGGGTGCAGGTGATTCTGTCCTTGACTGGGATTTCCTGAAGAACTGCCGCTATCCATTTGTTCCAAAACACGGTGAACTGAAAGAACATGTTGACGCTTCATTATTTACCCTTACTAACAAGCTCGGCATTGCTGCTGGTGAAGAGATTCTTAAGAAGATGCGAGCCTCATTATTAATGAAAACCTAACTTTTTCTTATAGCGGGATAGAAAAAAATGAAATAAATGCTATTAAAAATGATAAAGCTGCCGCAAAAAAATAAGATGGACATCATAGTAGTGGGAAGTACAGGAGAAAGAAGCAGCGTAAAAATGATACAGCACCAAAATAAGTCAATCATCACGAAGGTTTTAGATACCATCAATTCCATAAGGATTGATAACTCTTCGTGTACATCCTCCATTCTTGGCCGTTTATATAGAAATCTCATTTGAGTCACCTACTTATTTGTGTGTACTCAAATATATGTTAGGACAAGAGAAAGGGTGAAAAATCAAAATTGCTCATTCCATGAAACATTTTTTTGATTACTTCGTATAAACAAATGAACCAAGTATTTAACTGTGTTATGATGGTAACATACCCTTACATAATTTTACTAAAATATAAAAGTGGAAGCGCTAGGGTGCTGAAGCTAAAAAAATCTTTCGCTTTTTTTGTCTAATAGGAATGTATAATTTTTTTTCAAAAATTATACTTCCCTGACGCATAAGAAAACTAAGGCACTCGCCTTAGGGATTGGCGAATGCCAAGTTTTTCTAAAGGGAAGGGATCATGAATGCATTTACCATACAACCAAATGAACGTCAGGATTTTATCCCTTTCGAATGAAAATTGGTTTGATCTTTTGAAAAAACCTCTTTCAGAACGGCCTGAATTTTCATCCGATAGGGGAACGGTTCAAATTGGCCAGGTTCTCGGAAAGTTCCTTGGAGTCCCGATTGATACGGATGAGTATTATAATCAGCTTTTTGATTATGTGAATTCTGCTGAAAATCACTTGCATTTAATAAGCGATGATTCACTTAATAAAAAAATTGATAATCTACACTTCCAGTCAATTCAAAAGGTGTTAAATATTAATCATGAACAAAAGCTTTCTATTAACCGTTTTACTGCCTTTTTAGATGGTGAACAGCTTCTGTTCAAGTCTAAAGTTCCTGCCATACATCGGAAAATTAGGGAAGCGATGATTTATACCCTCGATTTGTTTGCAGCAGAGGAAAGCGCAGGGTTAAAGAGCCCTGAGTTGAGAAGGGTTTTAGTTGATTTAATAAAATGGTCAATGAATCATTTGAATCCACTCCTTGAGGATGTGGACCTTGAAAAGGGTATGCCTAAGTTTCTCTGGTATGGTGAGGCCAAAAAAAGTCATCAATACTTCCTCTCTTTTTTAATTAAGCTAGGCTGTGATGTGGTGCTTTTTCATCCAGAGGGCAAGGATGTATTAGGAAATATGATGAATGAAATTATTTTTACTCATCATTTCCCAAATAAACTACCGGCTGAACCGTTTCCAAAGGAGAAAAGAAGCAGAAAAACGACTGTGGCTTATCGAGCCTCCAGGGAGATCGAAACCATTCTGAACCAAGAAGGGTCAGGTTTGTATAAACCATGGCAATTGAGAGACTACACACCTTCCTCGATCACATTGAAGACAACCTATGATGAGCTTTTTATACTAGGTAAAGAACTTGCCATGATTCGCCCAGGGTTTGAAGTCGGGAATAATCAAGTAAAAGTACCTTCACTATTTGCCAAAATACAAGGGGTGAGCAGGAATAGAAAGGAATTTTGGGAAAGATTACAAGCCCTTGCACAATTTGACCATAGCCTGCTTATTCGCCAATTGCCCTTTACATGGTCAAGTTCAAATGATTTTCGGTTTCATTATCGAAATGCACTTGATAAAGATGGAATACTAATTCCTGAAAAAATCATGCAGGCTCATTACTGGCCATATTCCTTTCTACCTACCGGGCTGCAAAGAGGGTTTGCCAATGCCATTCGGCGTATTTGTGAAAATCCTGGGTTAAAGCCCTTATCAGGAGAGAGCTTGGAAGAACTTAAAATCTACTTGTTTAGTCAGTCCATGTATACTCCTAAAGAGTTAATTCAATTGATGGAGAAATTTGACTATTCTCAGCATGTTCCAAAACTTATTATTTACAATAACGAATCCAATGGCATGCTATCCCGTTCAGACGCAGCACTTTTGCTGCTTTTAAACCAGTTTGGTATTGATATTGTCATTTATAATCCTCCGGGTCACAATGATATTGAAAATTTTCTTGACGAAAAGCTATTTGATACACATTGGCTTGAGGACGTAGTTTTCGATTTGGAGTATAAAGAACCTTCTAGGTTAAAGAAAATTTTATTCCAAGGAATCCTAAAAAACTTAAGGGGAGATTAAAGCGTGAACTTATCACAAAATCAATCTGCTGACATAATAAATACGACAACGGAAGAAACACTAAGTGAAGCAAAGGTCTCAGACATTAAGCTTGCCCTCAGAAAGGAAACGGAGGTTATGAACCTTGCTAGGTCAATTGATGAACGAGACCAAATAAAAATTTTGGAGTTCGGTAAAGAGCCTGCTGTTCAAATATCTCGTTTCTCTGATCAAATATTAGGAAATATGAGGTCAACCAAGGTAGAGGATTCTGGGGAACTTCTAAAACAGCTAGGCCGTATTATGGATAAGTTTGATGCTAAGGACTTTCAAAAATCTTCCACTGGTTTTTTTGCCAAGCTATTTAAAAAAGGCGAGAAAATGATTGAAAAAGTGTTTGGCAAATACCAGACAATGGGGTCAGAAATAGACAAGGTATACGTAGAGATATCAAAGTATCAGCATGAGATGGTTGACTCAACCAAAATGCTTGAACAAATGTATGAGCAAAATTATCAATATTATTTAACACTAGAGAAGTATGTCGTTGCTGGTGAGATGAAGGTGGAGGACCTAAAAAATAATCAGCTTCCACAGCTAGAAGCACGTGCAAAAGCAGGAGACCAATTAGCTTCTATGCAATTGGATACACTTAGAAATGCCGTCGAACTGTTGGAACAAAGGATCTACGATTTAGAGATGGCTAAGATGGTTTCTTTGCAGACTGCACCACAAATACGTTTATTGCAAAGAGGAAATACTAAGCTGATAGGAAAAATTAATTCAGCTTTTGTTACCACAATCCCAATCTTTAAAAATGGCCTTATACAGGCTGTAGCAGCGAAGCGGCAGAAGCTTGTTGCAGATTCAATGAGTGAACTTGACCGCCGCACCAATGAAATGCTCCTTAAGAATGCTCAAAATATTTCTCAGCAAAGCACAGATATTGCCAGGCTGGCTGGCGGTCCGAGTATTAAGATTGAAACAATCGAAGAGTCTTGGAACATTATCATTAAGGGTATGCAGGAAACAAGAGCGATAGAAGAGGAAAATAAGCGTCTGCGTTCAGAAGGTACGAAACGCTTAGAACAGCTTCAGGATAATTTTAAAAAGCTAAAGCTACAATAAGCTTTACTATATAATTACAAAAATTTCTAATGAGGTGAATGATTTGGCTATTAGTTTGCAAAAAGGTCAAAGAGTAGATTTAACAAAAGGTAATCCAGGACTTTCAAAAATTCTGGTAGGGTTAGGTTGGGATCCCGTTCAGAGTGGCGGCGGAGGCGGACTTTTTGGATCTTTGTTTGGCGGCGGAGGCGGCGCTAACATTGACTGCGACGCATCTGTAATCATGCTGGGTGCCAATGATAAAATTCAGAATAACAATGATGTCATTTATTTCGGAAACTTAAAAAGTCGTGATGGCAGTGTTCAGCACTCTGGAGACAATTTAACTGGAGACGGAGACGGGGATGACGAACAGGTAATGATAGAGTTAAGCCGCGTTCCTTCAAATGTTCAAAAGCTGGTATTTGTTGTTAATATTTATGATTGTGTTAAAAGAAAACAGCATTTTGGCATGATTCGCAATGCCTTCATCCGAGTGGTAAATCCAGCAAATCAACAGGAATTAATTCGTTATAATCTTTCAGATGACTATAGTGGGAAAACTTCCCTTGTCGTCGGGGAAATTTACCGTCACAACACGGAATGGAAGTTTGCTGCTGTTGGAACCGGCACAAATGCTTCTGGTCTTAGTGAAGTAGTCCGTAATTACAGCTAACCATGTGCCTTTGGGACAAGCATACTTGTTCCAGGGCCTGTTTTTTAATGAAAGGCTGTCTTAAAGAATAGTGTTGGAAGCGGAGTAACCTGAGCGAATCATCAACAGACAAATTTAATACAGCCTAAAGAAAAAAGAGGTGATGTCAATGGGAATCAATTTATCTAAGGGACAAAGGATTGACTTAACTAAGACGAATCCGGGATTAACAAAGGCAATCATTGGACTTGGTTGGGATACAAACCGTTATCATGGCGGGCAAGATTTTGACTTAGATGCATCTGCTTTTTTAACAGATGCAAATGGCAGGGTTACCCAGGATTTGGACTTTATTTTCTATAATAATTTAGTACACGCATCTGGAGCAGTAGAGCACACGGGTGATAACCGGACTGGTGAAGGTGATGGGGACGACGAACAAATTAAAATAGATTTCAGTAAAATACCATCTCATGTTCACAGAATAGCAATCTCAGTAACGATTCACGACGCGGACGCGCGAAATCAAAACTTTGGTCAAGTCTCTAATGCCTTTTGCCGGTTATTTGATGAAGAGACTAACCGAGAAATTCTCCGATTTGACCTTGGTGAAGATTTCTCGATAGAAACAGCAGTGGTTATTTGTGAACTCTATCGTCATAATGGAGAGTGGAAATTCAACGCGGTTGGCAGCGGTTTTTCGGGTGGTTTAGCCGCTCTTTGTCGTAACTTTGGATTAGAAGTATAAGTTTAAAAGCTGCGGACCGCAGCTTTTTTCCTTTTTATGGTTCTATTGCCTAGTAATATTAAAACCTAGTTGAAGCCCTGCATGTTATAATTCTATTAAAACTAACTTTAGGAGAATTAAGCATGCGTAAATTGGCCGTTACCTTAATCATAACTGGTTTATTTCTGTCGATGATTACCACCTCACAGGCTTCTTTTGACAGTATAAAGCTTGCTAATTTTCCAAAAGACTCTCATTTATACCGAGCACTTACTAACATACAATCACTGACTCATTTGAATAAAATTGTTTTGCTCCCCAAAAATTCATTTAACCAACAAGAAGCGGCTAGTATCATTAATCGGATAGGAACATTACCGGAATCAGTATTAACAAACCTTAGTAATGAAAATATTATTCTAAAACTTTTTACAGGCAATTTAACGGATAACCCGACAGCTAGACACCTTACAGGCATCGTGCCGAGGGGGTATCCTGATGGTCGCACATGGGATGATGTTCCTGGCATTGGCGGCTCCAAGGTAGTCCTCGTAAAGATAGGCTCCAGTGCGAAAGGCCAAGGGCATAGTTCTATTAATCTGGAACTTCATGAAATGGCCCATTCAATTGACCGGTATCTATATAATAATATCAGTCAAGAACCGGAGTTTAAAAGGATCTGGGAAGAAGAAAGAGGTAATCTGTTTCCAGGAAACGCTTATTTCATTATGCACTCGGAGGAATATTTTGCTGAAACTTTTGCGATGTATTATTTTAGTGAGGAAACAATGCTGCAGTTACGTTCAAAAGCACCTCGAACATACCAACTTATTAAAAATCTAAACTAACGATTCCTAGAGTTCTTATGTTAAAATGAACAAATAGTAATGATAGACAAGGGAGTGTCAGTTTTTGAAGCAATATTTGGAGCTTTGTGAGCATGTATTGAAAAATGGCCATGAAAAGGGTGACCGGACTGGAACAG
The DNA here is from genome assembly GCA_040797665.1 of Neobacillus sp. Taxonomy (GTDB): domain Bacteria; phylum Bacillota; class Bacilli; order Bacillales; family Cytobacillaceae; genus Neobacillus. The sequence continues at coordinate 398,300 of JBFNER010000001.1, forward strand.
GTACCATCAGTACGTTTGGGTATCAAATGAAATTTAATTTACAAGATGGATTTCCACTAGTCACGACAAAGAAACTTCACTTGAAGTCTATAATCTATGAACTACTATGGTTTCTAAAGGGAGACACAAATGTCCGATATTTGCAGGACCACGGTGTCCGCATATGGAATGAATGGGCAGATGAGAATGGAGAATTGGGCCCGGTATATGGTCATCAATGGCGCTCTTGGACAGGTGCCGATGGAAAAACGGTGGACCAAATCAGCGAACTAATTGATCAGATTAAAACCAATCCTAATTCTAGAAGACTAATTGTTAACGCCTGGAATGTAGCGGAAATTGACCAGATGGCTTTAGCACCTTGTCATTGCTTATTTCAGTTTTATGTTTCGAATGGGAAACTTTCATGTCAATTATATCAGCGCTCTGCAGATGTGTTCCTTGGTGTACCGTTTAATATTGCCTCGTATGCACTGTTAACCATGATGATTGCACAGGTATGTGATTTAGAGCCTGGTGAATTTGTTCACACATTTGGTGATGTGCATATTTATCAAAATCATTTAGAACAGGTTAAACAACAAATGGCTCGAGAGCCTAAGCAGCTTGCATCATTAAAGTTAAACCCACAGGTCAAAGATATTTTTTCCTTTGAATACGAAGACTTTAGCTTAGAGGATTATGATCCCCACCCACACATTAAAGGAGTGGTTAGCGTATGATTTCCTTTATCGTTGCCATGGATGAAAACCGGGTCATTGGGGAAAACAATCAATTACCCTGGCATTTACCTGAGGACTTAAAGTTCTTCAAAAAAGTAACGATGGGACACCCTATCGCCATGGGCAGAAAAACTCATGAATCAATTGGCAGAATTCTTCCTGGAAGAGAAAACATAGTCATTACACGTCAAATGGATTATCATGTGCCAGGATGTACAGTGTTTTACCATTTAGAGGATTTCTTAAAGTTTTGTCAAAAGTCAGACGAAGAGGTATTTGTCATTGGCGGAGCAGAAATCTTTAAAGAGACATTCCAGTTTGCTGAGCGTCTATATTTGACGGCAATTCTAGAAGAGTTTTCCGGAGACACCTACTTTCCTCATTTTGATCTAACACAATGGGAACTTACATCTCGTGAAAAAGGAATCAAAGATGAAAAGAATCCCTATGATTATGAATTTAGAGTTTATAACCGGAAATAACTAAAAAAAGAAGCATCGCTTTGATGCTTCTTTTTTAGTATGAGCCATTCAATTCGTAGTCGCTTAGCTTTGCGAGCATTCCTCTGAACTCATCTGGATGGCAGAAGTCTTCCTCTCGGAAGTGTGCTTTCACCCATTCAATCAATTCGTTTGGACTATTGAAAAATTCCCCGCTTGTGTCGCTTTTACGAATGGTGTACCTTCCATTGTCTTCGTCGATGGTGACTTCTACAGGCAGGGCCCCATCAAAACTACTGAGTGAAAATTCCATCTTACTCACATCCATTTCATTCAAGATTTCAATAGTATATGTTCCTTTTGTAAAAATTATAAATGAAAAAAAGTATAATTGTCAAAATATTTTTACAATTCTTACGTTATTTTTACATTGACTTCAGATAGAGATATTGTTAAATTGTTAGGAGTACATGGTGCTAAATAAAAATGCTATTTGTCACACTTTAGTAATTTTTAATAGATATTGTGAAATTCCTATGAATTAATAACGGTTTTTAACGCAAAACATCATTTCTATACTATAATCGTAGTAGAAAAGATAATAACAATAAGGGGATGAAAATGTAATGTTTTCAAATATTGGAATACCCGGATTAATACTAATCTTAACGCTTGCTTTGATAATTTTTGGACCAAAGAAACTTCCAGAAATTGGCCGTGCATTTGGACAGACGTTAAAGGAATTTAAAAAATCAACACGCGAATTAACAAGATATGTAATGGATGACATTGAAGAAGAAAAGAAAAAATTGACTAAATAAGGTGTAAGATTTCTTGCACCTTTTTTTCACTGATTTTAGACTATTAATATGTTAGTAATCTTACATTCGAATACAAGACAGACAAGCATATTATTTTTTCAACCTTTGATATTGGCAGGGGAAATACATGGAAGATAAAGAATTACAATTAGTTGATCATTTAGATGAATTAAGAAAACGGATCATTATTACGGCAATTGCCTTCGTTGCTTTTTTCATTCTAGGATTTATTTATGTGGGTGATATCTATAATTGGATTGTGCGCGACCTAGATGTAAAATTAATTGTCTTGGGACCAAGCGATATCATTTGGGTTTACTTTATGATTGCGACAATCATCGCCATTGCTGGAACAATACCAGTGTTAGCTATACAATTATGGATTTTCGTCAAACCAGCCCTTAAACCTTTGGAGAGAAAGATAACTTTATCTTATATTCCAGCATTATTTATCTTATTTATTGTCGGTCTTGCTTTTGGTTACTTTATTATCTTCCCAATGGTATTGGAATTCCTAGTAAAAATGGGAGCAGATATGTTTGTAACTAATTTTACAGCGGATCGATATTTCCGATTTATTTTAAACATGAGCCTACCGTTTGGAGTGTTATTTGAGCTACCAGCTGTCGTTATGTTCTTAACCTCACTAGGGATTATAAATCCGTTTGTACTGTCTAAAATCCGTAAATATGCATACTTTGTGTTAATACTTATTGCAATCGTTATTACACCTCCAGATTTTATGTCTGACTTTGTTGTAACATTGCCACTATTGCTCCTCTATGAAATAAGTATTAATTTATCAAAGATCGTCTACCGTAAACGCTTGAAAAAGCAGCAAGAGGAAGAAGAACTATACGAAGCTTAAATTAAAAAAATAAGTTAGAAAGACCTTCAAGAGCAATCTTGAAGGTCTTTTTTTGTTTATTAATATAAGTTTTATTTTCATGGTATTTAATAATAAAACATTTATAAACCAGTTAAGTATTCTTTGTGTATTTTTTTGAAAATTCAAGACGAAACTCGTCGTTTTATACTACAATTTTTCTGAAATCAACTTTTACATATTTATGTAATGGAGGGGAAAAACGGATGAAGAAACAGCAAACCGTCTATGAAGCGGCTCTAGCCCAAGGTTTTAGCCGTCGTGACTTCCTCAAGATGTGTACGGCTCTAGCAGCTACATTAGGGCTTGAGTTTTCACAATCTGACCAGGTCGTTAAGGCCATGGAAACAAAGAAAAGAATACCAGTCGTTTGGCTGCAATTTCAGGATTGTACAGGATGTTCAGAATCCTTTATTCGATCATCACAGCCGAAAACCGAAAGTGTTTTACTTGAAATGATTTCACTCGAATACTCCGAAGTATTATCCGCACCATCTGGCCACCAAGCTGAAGCAGCTATGAAGCAAGTATTAAAGGATTATAAAGGTGAATATATTCTCGCCGTAGAAGGAAGCATTCCGGATAACGATGCCTTCCTAACTGTTGGAGGAGTCTCAGCTAAAGAGACATTTATTGAAATGGCTGAAGGGGCTCAAGCTATTGTTGCTTACGGGTCATGCTCTTCTTGGGGAGGGATTGCCGCAGCATATCCTAATCCAACCGGTGCCAAGCCTGTTACTAGCTTTGTAAAAGACACTCCAATTATCCTTGTCCCAGGCTGTCCTCCTATAGCAGAGGTTATGACGGGGGTTATTGCCCACATCATCACTTTTGGAAAATTACCAGAATTAGATCATTTTGGCCGTCCTAAGGCTTTTTATCGTCACCGAATACATGATAAATGTAACCGCCGTGCATATTTTGATTCAGGTCTTTTTGTTGAATCCTTCGATGATGAAGGGGCTAAACAAGGCTATTGCTTATATAAGGTGGGCTGTAAGGGACCTACAACCTATAATTCTTGTGCCGAAATGCGTTGGAATGGCGGCGTAAGTTATCCAATACAATCAGGGAATCCATGCTTTGGCTGCTCAGAACAGGATTTTTGGGATAATGGACCATTTTATACTAGAAGAGCTAAAATTCCTGGCACACAAACAACCATTAATCCAGATTCAGTCGGGTTGGCAGTAATAGGTGCAACAACTGCAGGTATTGCCGTCCATGCAACAGGAACCGTAATTAAGAAAAAGCTAGATGACAAGCGAGGTGCAGAAAACCATGAGTGAACGTATAGTTGTGGATCCGATAACAAGAATTGAAGGGCACTTAAGGGTTGAAGTGGATGTTGATGAAAGCGGTATCATTAAGGATGCATTTAGTTCAGGAACTGCAGTCCGCGGACTCGAACTGATCGTAAAAGATCGCGATCCTAGAGATGTTTGGGCTTATGTTCAAAGGATATGCGGAGTTTGTACAACTGTTCATGCTCTTGCTTCCATTCGATCGGTTGAGGATGCATTACAAATAAAAATTCCAAGAAACGCTCATCTAATTCGAGACATCATGAACGAAGCATTGTTTGTTCATGATCACGTAGTGCATTTTTATCACCTGCATGCACTTGATTGGGTTGATGTTGTCAGTGCTACTAATGCAAATCCAGCAGAAACTTCTAAGATTGCTCAATCAATCTCAAGTTGGCCAAAGTCATCACCAGGGTATTTCACTGATGTTCAAAACAAAATCAAAAAATTAATTGCCAGCGGACAATTAGGAATATTTGCAAATGGCTATTGGGGACATAAAGCCTATAAACTGCCACCTGAGGTTAATCTGCTGGCGGTAGCACACTATCTAGAAGCGTTAGACTGGCAAAAAGAAATTGTGAAAATCCATACGATCTTTGGCGGTAAAAACCCTCATCCTCACTATGTAGTTGGAGGAATGGCAACACCGTTGGATATCGATAGTGATAATGGAATCCATGCGGAAAGATTAATGCATGTATCGCGTTTGATTGATGAAGCCCAGCAGTTTGTAAATCAAGTGTATATTCCTGATTTAATAGCGATTGGATCTTTTTATAAGGATTGGACCTATGGTGGCGGGATTAATAACTACCTCTGTTTCGGGGATTTTTCTACCGGAGATATCTATGATACTAAGCTTTACAGGATGCCAAGAGGTATTGTCTTAAACGGTAATCTGAATGAAGTTCTAGAGGTTGACCTTAAAGACCCTAAGCATGTTCAAGAATTTATCGACCATTCGTGGTATACCTACGATGGGAAACGTTCAGGTAAAGGAAAGCACCCATTTGAAGGTGAAACAACCTTTGATTACACAGGACCGAAAGCTCCCTTCAAGAACCTGGATACTGAAAAAGAGTACAGCTGGTTGAAAGCACCACGCTGGAAAGGTCACCCAATGGAAACTGGCCCTCTGGCAAGAATGATTGTTGGTTATGCATCTGGTAACGAAGAAATCGTAAATATTGTTGATGATACATTGAAGAAGCTTGATCTACCAATTACTGCTTTGCAATCTGCACTTGTCCGTACAGTGGCTCGGGGTCTTGAAACCGTGCTAATTTCTGGCTGGATGCGTAATGACATGGATAAACTTTTGAAAAATATTAAAGGCGGGAACCAAGTTACATTTGATCGAACAAAATGGGAGCCAGACACTTGGCCAGAACGTGCTAAGGGAGTGGGCTGGATGGAAGCTCCACGCGGTGCACTTGGTCATTGGATTGATATTAAGGATGGAAAGACGAAAAACTATCAAGCAGTTGTTCCTTCTACTTGGAATGCATCTCCTCGGGATGCTGAAAACAAAATTGGAGCGTATGAAGCTGCACTTATTGGAACGCAAATGCTGGATAAAGAGCAGCCGCTTGAAATTATGCGAATTATTCATTCCTTTGACCCATGTCTTGCCTGTGCCGTTCACTTAACAGATCTGGAAACGAACAATACGACTGAAATTCGTTTAGGTTAGGAGTGAAATAAATGGCTGCACCAAAATTACCGAATCGTGGCCCTAATCCACCTGACATTAAAACAACAGGTATCAACAGCGAGAATTCCTTCCATATAGAAAGGCCTATTGTTTATAAACCAATAAAAAATGAAGTGAGAGCGTATGTATGGGAACTGCCAGTTAGGATCTTCCACTGGTTAAATATGCTTGCTATCTTCGTGTTAATGGGAACAGGGATATATATTGGCAAACCGATGACAGCAGCAAGTATACCTGAAGAAGCTTATTATTCTAACTTAATGGGATGGATGAGATATATTCACTTTTTTGCCGCTTTCATTTTTGTAATCAACCTAATGTTCCGTTTGTATTGGGTTGCGATAGGAAATAAGTTCGCTACCTCTAACCCACTAAGATGGATTTTTTGGAAGGAAGTATTTGAAACCGTTAAATTTTATTTATTCTTGAAGAATAAAAAGCCTCACTATGTTGGTCATAATCCATTAGCACAGTTAAGTTATTGGATATTTATTGGCCTAGGCTCCTGGATTGTCATGCTGACAGGCTTCTATATGTACTTTGAACCACAGCTAGAATCTTTTTGGGGAACTTTGTTCATATGGGTGCCGTATATCTTTGGCGGTGACAGTTTCACAGTACGTTCATGGCATCACCTAACAGCCTGGGGATTTATGTTGTTTACACTTATCCATGTATATATGGCATTCCGCGATGACTATCTTGAACGAAATGGATCCATTTCATCGATGATTACTGGTTATAAAACAACTACGAGAAAATCTGTAGGTGAAAAAAATGATGAATAGTAAAATGGAACAAAAAATTACTATTCTTGGTATTGGCAACACCCTCTTCTCTGATGAGGGTGTTGGCATTCACCTTTTACCTTTATTAGAAGAAGAATTAAAGAATGATCACAATATCGAAATTATTGAAGGTTTGACTGATGGAATGAGACTGCTTGGCCCAGTTGAGGATACGGAAAATTTAATTATTATTGATGCAATTAATGCAGGTAAGGAACCAGGCTCGATTATTACTTTGGCTGGGGACGAAATCCCTGCATATTTTGGAATTAAAATGTCGATTCACCAGCTCGGCTTCCAAGAGGTTTTAATGGCTGCTAAACTGAGAGACCGCTATCCAAAACAAATTGTTATGCTTGGAATGCAGCCAACATCGCTTGAATTAGGTCTTGAGTTAACTGAAACAAACCAAAAGAAGCTGACTGAACTAAAGGACGCTGTCATTCATCAAGTCAAACAATGGAGAAAAGGCTATGAAACGGCATGAATTCTTTAAAGAATTGGGCGATAGCCTATATCAAACGGTAAAAACAGTATATGACCCTTTTGTTCAATCAGATATTGACAAATTAGAAGGAGTTGCAGATTTGGCATTAGGACTGGTTTGGATTCCCATAATGAAGGAAGCTGAAAATGCCGATCATCTTGAAATGAAATTTTTTCAAGAGAAAGCGATTATTATAGTTCGTCAGGAGTCGAACATGCAGGCATGGAATGGGATTTGTCCTGTATGTTCGAATATTATTACTCTAACAACACTATATTTAAGTGGAAAATGTTTGAATTGTCGTAAAGAATACAATTTTAAGACAAATACAGGGGATTTACAGTTGCGACCGTTACCAATTAGAAGAAAAAAACACATGATCGAAATAGCTCATATGAAGGGTGATGACCATGCATGAGATGGCCTTAATGGGAGATATACTTCAGTTAGTTCATGAGGATTCTACCAAAAGAGGAATCGAGAAAATCGCGAAAATTGAATTGATTGTCGGCGAAATCTCTAATGCGATGCCAGATGCTCTTCGGATGGCTTTTGACATTCTTAGAGACCAGAATCTTCATATATTTGAAGAAAAAGCAGAATTAGTGATCCACATCGAGGAAGCAAAAGCATTATGTACGATTTGTAGCCAGGAATATCGACCAGAATTTAAAATTGCACTCTGTCCTGATTGCCAGATTCCATCAGGTAAGGTACTCGCAGGTGAAACATTCCAGGTATTATCATACGAAGGGAGTAATGACAAATGAAGGTGGCTTTAAGAACGGATGTATTAACAAACAACAATAAGGCAGCAGATTTCAATCGAGAGTTATTCACAACCACGAGAACCTTGGTTATTAATTTGATGAGTTCCCCTGGTGCAGGTAAAACCACTTTACTAGAGGAAACAGTGCGTGAACTTTCTGGGAAATATCGCATTGCGGTTATTGAAGGGGATTTAGCAACCGAAAGAGACGCAGACCGTATACGAGCCATGGGTGCTAAGGCTGTTCAAATAAACACTCATGGCGGCTGCCACCTAGATGCTAGAATGATTGCAGCGACACTGAGTGAGTTTGATTTAGATGAAGTGGATATATTATTTATCGAAAATGTCGGGAACCTTGTCTGCCCATCAGGATATGACCTTGGTCAGCAGCATAAGGTAGCAGTCCTTAGTGTTCCTGAAGGTAATGACAAAATACCAAAATACCCACAAATGTTTATGCGAACAGAACTTGTACTGCTTAATAAGATAGATTTGCTGCCTTATTTAGATTTTAATGTTGAGGAAGCTCGGAAAGATTTAGCTGAGATTAATCCACATTCTTCATTAATACCTCTTTCTGCCCGGACAAATGAAGGTTTGCATGAATGGTTCTCTTGGATTGAAGGAGCTTATGAGCGATGCGTTCGGCCGTAAAAATTGCTGTTCGTGGTAGAGTTCAGGGGGTCGGTTTCAGACCGTTTGTTTTTCAACTTGCGGACACATATCAACTTAAAGGAACTGTCCAAAATAATATGGACGGGGTTAAAATTCACCTCGAAGGTGAACAGGAGTCTGTCCATCAATTTCTATTTTCATTAAAAAATAAAGCCCCAAGGCTTTCAAAAATAAATGACATTTTGGTAGAGGAGACCAATCCGTTAGGTGCAACAGACTTTTCGATCATTCCAAGTGAGCGCAGCGGAACTTCAATGCTTGTAATACCAGTTGATTCTGCTGTTTGCGAGGATTGCTTGAGTGAGATGAATGACCCATTAGATTTTCGGTACCACTACCCGTTTATTAACTGCACACAGTGTGGTCCGCGTTATACGATTATAGAAGAACTGCCGTATGACCGGCCCTACACAACGATGAAGAGTTTCCCGATGTGTGACGATTGTCGCAGGGAATATGAAGACCCAACAAACCGCCGACATCATGCCCAACCAATTGCCTGCCCTAAATGCGGTCCTAAGGTAAGGCTGCTTGATAGTAATGGCAGTGAAGAGAATACAAATGACCCTATACTCGAAACCATTAAACAGCTAAAAGCAGGGAAAATTGTGGCGATTAAGGGTATTGGCGGCTATCATTTAGCCTGTGATGCGAGACAGGAAGAGGCCGTGGCAAAATTAAGAAGCAGGAAAAACCGCCCAAAACGCCCGCTTGCGGTAATGGCTTCATCACTTTCGACAGCAATGGAATTTGCTGTTATTAGTGAAGCTGAAAAGACATTATTGACTAGCCCTGAATCTCCAATTCTAGTTTTAAAGAAAAACGAACATTATCGACTTGCAGATGGAGTAGCACCAAATATGAGAACCATTGGTGTCATGCTTCCTTATTCACCGCTGCATCATCTGTTGTTTTTAGACAGTGAACTTACGTGCCTGGTAATGACAAGTGCAAACCCATCTGGTATGCCTATTTTGTATAAGGATGAAGAAGCTTTAGCTTACTTAAATGGAATTTCGGACTATTACCTTGTTCATAACAGGGAGATCCTTCATCCTTTAGATGATTCTGTTGCCCAATTTATTGATGGAAGACTTGATTTTTTTAGAAGATCGCGTGGCTATGTTCCTGATCCTTTTACTACAGGATACAATGTTTCTGGTATTGTTGCCTTTGGAGGTCAGCAAAAAACGACCTTTACCATTGGTAGAAATGAGCAGGTATTCGTTGGACCCCATATTGGTGACTTGGAAAACCTTGAAACGATTCAGCATTATCATCATGAGTTAGAGCATCTACTGAAATGGATAGATATACCTAAGTCTATAGCTGTAATTGATGCTCACCCTGGCTATCTTGTTCAAAAATTAGCAAATGAATATGAGTTTGCTAAAGTTATTGAAGTTCAACACCATCACGCTCATATGGCTGCTTGTCTAGAAGAACATCAAATTCAAGGCATGGCCTTTGGTATTATCCTAGATGGAACGGGATATGGTTTAGATGGGAACGTTTGGGGCTTTGAAGTTTTGTATGGTGATGCGTCCGAGTTTCAACGTAAGGCCCATTTGTGTTACACCCCACTTCCGGGGAATGAAAAGTGTATTCGTGAACCGTGGAGGAATGCGGTTGCAATGCTTATTAAACTTCATGGTGACAAAGGTGTTGAACATGCAAAGAAGCTTTTCATAGATAAAACTTACGAGATTGATATTTTGAAAAACATGATTGAAAGGAATATTAATACCATTTATGCAGGAACATGTGGAAGGCTGTTTGATGCAATTAGTGCTATTTGTGGGATTACGAGAGTGTCGAGCTATGACGGCGAAGCTGCTATACAATTAGCTGAACTAGCCGATGAAAATTCTGTGTTTGAACCATACTCCTTTGAGTTAGTAAATGAAGATATCTTGACCATTCAGTTTTCGAAAATGATAGAAGAAGTTGTTTTAGAGGTTTTAGCAGAGAAAGAAAATTCTCTAATAAGTGGACGATTCCACGAAACGGTTGTCCAAGCACTTGTTGCAGCTATGGATCAAATATCAGTTTCTGAAACAAACAGGAACGTTGTTTTATCTGGTGGTAGTATACATAACCGTTATATTAGGAAAAGAATTACAGCAGAATTAGAGAGTCGAAATTATAACGTGTTTTTTCCAGAGAAAGTCCCGTGTAACGATGGGGGCTTGTCCTATGGACAGTTAATTGTTGCTGCGGCAAAAAGGGGGACTAGGGAATGTGTGTTGGGGTACCAGCAAAAGTAGTGAAAAAAATGGAATACAGTGCTGTTGTCGATGTCATGGGTTCGCAAGTAACAGTAGGGACAATTTTTGTTCCCGAGCTAGAAATTAACGACTATGTGATTGTGCATGCTGGGCAGGCCATGAGTATTGTAGATGAGGAGTATGCCAGACAAAGTGTTGAAGAATGGAGGAAACTAATCGATGCTCGAAATTCTGAAACAGTCTAATAATCCGGAAATTTGTAAACCGCTGGTTGAAGCGGTGATCGAAAAAGCGAAGGAGTTTCAGATGAAATTTGGGCGCAAGCCTGCATTTATGGAAGTATGTGGCTCACACACAATGTCTCTGGCTAGAACTGGTGTAAAGCAATGCTTGAAGGATGATGTGAACTTGATTTCCGGTCCTGGATGCCCCGTTTGTGTGACCGATCAAAAATCAATAGATAGCATGATTGCCCTTGCTGAAAGAGATAATCGAATTATTTGTACTTTTGGTGATATGATGCGTGTCCCAGGGTCAAATAAAACACTGCAAGATTCCAAAATTTTAGGAAAGGATATTCGTGTTCTTTATTCACCTGTGGATGCAGTGAAGATTGCCGAAGATAATCCAAATAAAGATGTAATCTTTCTGGGAGTAGGGTTTGAGACAACGATACCAATATTAACGCTGATGGTTGGGGAAGCGGAAAAAAGGGGAATAAATAACTTCTCCATTTGGATGACAACAAAGCTTGTTGAGCCTGCGCTCCGTTATTTGCTAGATGCTGGTGAGGTTAATTTGGATGGTTTCCTGCTGCCAGGACATGTATCAATTGTAATTGGTGAAGAAGCATACCGCTACTTAGTTGACGAATATAACATTTCTGGGGTAATCACTGGATTCGAAACAGCAGAATTGCTTTCGGGGATATACAAATCTATTGAACTAGCATTATCAGGTAAGGCTAAGATTGTAAACAATCATCCTGCAATCGTTAGCAAAACAGGAAACGAAGTAATTCATCAATGGTTTGAAAAATATTTGATCGAATGTGATGAGGCATGGCGTGGTATTGGTGTAATTGCAAACAGTGGTTTGGATTTAAAGCCTGAATACGATCAATACAATGCAAAGAAAAGATTCACCGTAAGTGTGGGGGAACCTCGTAAAACAAAATGCCGGTGCGGTGAGGTAATCCGTGGAATCATATCACCAAATGAGTGTTCTCTCTTCGGTAAAGCCTGCCATCCAATGAATCCGATTGGTCCTTGTATGGTCTCTACTGAAGGAAGCTGTGCAGCATACTTTCAATACATGAGGGAGAGCTTTTAATGGAGAAATATATTAGCTTAGCACATGGTGATGGTGGTGAACTAAGTCATCGTTTAATACGTGATATATTTGTGGAAGCGTTTGGAGAAGCAAAGGCCGCATTGTTTGATGCAGCCGAATTAACGTTGAGTTCAAGACAAATTGCTGTTTCAACGGATTCTTTTGTTATTAAGCCAATTTTCTTTCCAGGAGGTTCAATTGGCAAATTAGCTATTGCAGGAACAGTTAATGACCTGGCTGTAAGCGGAGCAAAACCTGCTTTCTTAACCTGTGGTTTTGTCATTGAAGAAGGCTTTCCTATTTCTGACCTTAAAAAAATCGTCAACGACATGGCGGCTGAGGCGAGAAAGACACAGGTTGCAATTGTTGCAGGCGATACAAAAGTAGTCGAACGCGGCAGTGCAGATGGGATTTATATTAATACGACAGGAATTGGTATATATGAGCCAGGAATTGGCTGTAGTCTAGAATTTGAAGAAGGTGACTCCATCATTGTATCTGGTACCATTGGAGATCATGGTATTGCTGTTCTAGCAGCAAGAGGAGAATTAGGAATAAGCGTGCCAATTCAAAGCGATTGTGCATCACTAAATAGGATGTTAAGTGAAGTCCTTCTTCAAACAAGCGGAGTACGAATCATGCGTGATCCGACAAGAGGCGGGCTGGCAACTACATTAGTGGAAATCGCAGAAGACTTCCATTTAACGATGAAAATTAATGAAGTGGACTTGCCAGTTAAAGAAGAAGTACACGGTGTTTGCGACCTGCTAGGCTTTGATCCGCTCTATTTAGCTAACGAAGGAAAAGCAATCATCATTTGCAATTCAGAAGAAACAGATAAGATAATAGAAATAATAAGAGGTTTTACTGAGGGAAAGAATGCTGTAGTCATTGGTTCTATTATTTCTAAAAATAAAGGTCAATTATTACTTGAGACTCCACTAGGATCCAGAAGGGTATTATCAAGACTCTCTGGAACTATGTTTCCAAGAATATGTTGATCTAAATGTCCCCTGCAAAGGGGCTTTTTATTTTCTCATGAAATGTTCATAATATTTTTTCATTTTCAGAGCATATTAAGACACATTTCGAGTGATTTAAGGTGTATAATATAAACAAACGGGTGAAAAAGAGGATTGATATTTTGTTATTCAAAAGCCTAGAGTTCAAAAATGTTGTTGGACAGAAGGTTAAAGTCATGGATATTCCAGTATTGGAGGAAGATAGCACTTATAAATTTATGATCCAAGTCCGTTTACAAGGATTTATTTCATCCATTTATCAGGAAAGAAATCCGAAAAGATGCTACTCTTTTAAAGAGTATTTGAAAAAAGTAATGAAATGGCCTGATTATGAAGAATTATTTAAGGTCGGGGAATTAAAGAATAACGCTTAATCCATTTTTGAACATCGGGTGACCGATGTTCTTTTATTTTTTATAATTTTTTACTTGAAAATAGGGGAAATTATATCATAAAGATGCGGTTACCTGTATAATACAAAGGAGTAAACTCTAGGATGTGACTGTATGAGCAGAATAAAAATTGTAACGGATTCAACAATGGATATGACAAAAGAAATGGCTGACCAGCTAGGGATCGTAATTGTACCCTTGTCCGTAACCATAAATGGCGAGACATATTTAGACAGAGTCGAAATACGGCCAGCTGAATTTCTTGAAACGATGAAAGGTCTAAAAGAATTACCTAAAAGTTCTCAGCCTTCAGCGGGAACATTCCTTGAGGTGTATGACCGACTTGGGGATGAAGGGTACGAGGTATTGTCCATACATATGACAGGTAAAATGAGCGGGACAGTCCGTTCTGCTGAAAGCGCTGCCCAAATGACGAAGACGAATGTAACGGTTCTTGATTCTAAATTCATTTCCATTGCTTTACAATTTCAGGTGAGAGAAGCCGCTGAAATGGCGAAGCAGGGAAAGAGTATGAATGAAATCTTAGAGCGTCTTGAAACGGTTTGTAATCATTCAAAACTGTATATTATGGTGGATACATTAGAGAACATGGTAAAGGGCGGACGTATTGGTAAAGGGAAGGCTTTTATTGGCTCCTTACTTAATATTAAACCGATTGCCTCGCTAGAAGGAGCTGAATATAATCCAGTTGCCAAAGTGCGAAGTCATTCACAAGTTGTTAAATGGCTGGCAAAGCAATTTGCCGAGGATGTTAAAGGAAAGACAATCCTTGGAGCAGGAATTGTACATGCCGAGGCTTACGATTTAGCAGCAAAAGTAAAAGAATCAATTAGTGAATTAACTGGATTTCAGGATATTTCAATCGACTATACAGGGCCAACTATTAGCACCCATACAGGTCCAGGTGCTATTGCATTGATGTACTATTTTGAATAAGCAGAGGATGGTGCTATTGCACCATCTTTTTATTTTGTAACTAAAATCTCGTTGTTTTGTACTGTATATCCTAGACGTTGTAAATGCTTACGGATACCACTGCGCTCCCATGTTTTTAGAATCAGCTTATCGAGCATATGTTTTGGATAGAATATCCCGATATTTGTTAACTCCTCAAAATTCATTCCTTGATTTACATATGCTTCAATGGCTTTATCACGCTTGTCAATCACAGTTAGGTATTTTTCCATCGCAGAATAAAATTCCTCTTTTGAGAATAACCCCTTTTGATGACCTGTAATATAAGTATCCGCATCAATGTTAAGTAGCCGTTTAGCTGAGTTAATAAATTCATTAATATCACCATCAGTGCCGAAATACCAAGGTCCGAAAGATGTCATATCAAAATCACCAACAAATACAATCCCTAGATCAGGGAAGTATGGACTAGAATAGCCTTTTGTATGACCTGGTGTGTGTAGAAAAATCGTACTAACGTCTCCAAAGACATATTCTGTTTCGTATTGATATGTTCCTGATATACCACCAAGGCTTTTTACCCACTCCTTGGGAAGATGTTTTTGGAACACATTTACTCCTTTTTCACCCCATTCTTGATAAATGCCGTTTCCTTTGGCAATACCTTCCACGGATTGTACTGTTTGATATTCAATCGGGTTAATCCACTTTTGTGCATTCCTAAAAAGGTGATTATTTAATGTATGATCGGGATGGTAGTGAGTATTTATTACTAAATCAACCCCATATTGCTTTTCAATCTTCATTAATGCTGCGGGGTCTGCACCTGTATCAATTAAGACTTTATCATCGCAATGTATATACAAGCTTCTAGAATAAGGGACCTTGCTATTATTTGGACCTTCTACGATTGTAATTGGACCAATTCTTTCCACTATTAACACCTCATTTAAATTCAAAATTGCATTTTATGAATGAATATTCACTCATTATAGCATATCTCTTTCCTATATAAAACATTAATGCTACCCACATTTGAGAAAGCTTGTTCAATTATGGGTTTTATGGGTAAAAATCAGTTTATTGGTAAATATAATAAAAATTAGATGTTTAAAGGTGTTGCTTATGTTCAAGTGGTTATCTGGAAATAAACCGTCAGAAACATCAAAAGCACATAGCTTAGAAATTGAGATCCTTAAGGAACAGCTGCAGAAAGAATTGAATGTCGGCACAGACCTTGCTTTTCGCATCTTAAAAAAAGATGGAGAAAAGTTGATTCTTTGCTTCATGGAAAGTGTTATTGATAAAAATACGCTTGAGGAAATGATTATTAAGCCTATTCAAATGAATACTGAAGTGCAATGGATTAGTGAGTCCTTAGCAAAGATCATACCAATTGCTGACCTATCTGGAGCCAATCAAATACACGAGGTCGTGGATGGGGTTAATAACGGAAAAGTCTATATCTATGTAGAGGGCCAGCCATTTGGAATATTGGCTAACATTAGTAAGCCACTCGTAAGGGGATTAGAAAAAGCTGAAACAGAATCTCTAGTTTATGGTCCAAAAATAGCCTTTACTGAATCATTGAGCGGCAATATTAATCTGTTGAGGAATAATATAAAAACCTCAGATTTATGCATGGAAGAAGTTACTGTTGGAACTAGATCAAAAACTAAGGTCAAAATCGTCTATATAAAGGGGATAGCCGATGAAGAAATTGTAAATACCTTTCGGCAAAGAATAAGTGATTTAGAGGTAGATTATGTAGCAGGAACAACCGTCCTCGGACAGTATCTCGATGGAAACAGTTGGTCAGTATTTCCTCAGTTAATGACAACAGAGCTGCCAGACAGAATCTCTATCGCATTATACCGTGGAAAGGTGGCCGTTCTTATGGACCGGAGCCCTGATGCCCTCTATGGACCAACGCCATTTTTTACCTTTTTTGAGTCTACGGAAGATGTATATTTACGTTGGAATATGGGTTTCTTTTTAAGGATGCTTCGTTTAATTGCCACATTTTTGTCTGTATTACTTACGCCAGCCTATGTTGCCGTATTGACCTTTCATTATGAAGTTATTCCTTCTCCCCTGCTAGTTTCCTTGGGAGAATCCAGGTCTAGAGTTCCCTTTCCACCTGTTTTTGAAGCACTACTGCTTGAATTTGTAATTGAATTACTACGTGAGGCGGGAGCAAGGCTACCGACTAAAGTAGGCCAAACAATGGGTATTGTTGGTGGTATTGTAATAGGGCAAGCGGCAGTTGAAGCTGGATTTACAAGTAATATTTTAATTATAATCATCGCGCTAAGTGCACTTGGTTCTTTTACTACTCCAAGCTATTTAATGGGGACTGCCATTCGTATGATTCGTTTTCCGATTATCTTTTTGGCAGGATTATGGGGTGGGATTGGATTAATGATCTCTTTTTGCTTCATTCTAATTCATTTAATTAAATTGGAAACTCTAGGTTCACCTTACCTTACACCTGTTTACCCGTTAAGGATAAAAGATTTTGGATATAGTTTTTTAAGAATTCCGCTTCAATATCTCTCGCATCGTCCATTAACAAATCGAACCGAAGACAATAAGCGGTTTCCAAAAATGAAGGGCAGGAAAAAAAAGGATGTAGATGAATAGGAGCGAAAAACATGAAAGTAAATTTACATCCAAAGGAAGGATTATTATTTAATGCATTTATGTTAGTCTTTATCATTCACTCTATTCAAGCGGGAGTGGGAATGGCAGGCTTGCCTAGAATTGTTTATTTAGAGGCAAAGCATGATGCATGGATCTCAGTTTTTTTAGCAGGGCTAACCACCTCTATCATTTTATGGTTTATCACAAAAATGCTTGGCCAGTATGAGAATACGGATTTATATGGAATCCATATGGATGTGTTTGGAAAATGGCTCGGAAATACACTTAGCATTCTCTATATGGCCTATTTGTCTACAAGTTTTTTCGTGATTTTTATGAATTATATTGAGATTGTTCAAGTATGGATTTTTCCCACTTTACCAACCTGGCCGTTGGCACTAGTTCTAATTTTATTGTCGATTTATACGGTCTACGGGGGAATTAGAGTGGTAGTTGGTTTAGCCTTCCTCTCCGTTGTTGGGACCATTTGGATGGTTTTCGTCATTCTTATTCCTGTTCGTTATGGAGATTTCACTCATTTGTTCCCCATATTAAATGTCAGTATGAAAGAAATTATTGCAGGAATTCATAGTACATCCCTTTCACTAATGGGGTTTGAAGTCTTAATGTTTGTCTACCCATTTATCAAAAATAAACAAAAGGTAATGCTATATGCACAAATAGGTAATTTTGTTACCACACTAGTATTTACATTACTCACCTTTATCTCGATTGTATTCTTTGCTTCAGCTAGCTTAGAAAGGACTATCTGGCCTGTTATATCGATGTTTAAAGTCGTTCGGCTTCCAAATTTAGAAAGGTTTGAATTTATTGCGGTTTCTTTCTGGATGTTGATTATCCTGCCAAACATGTGCTTGTATCTTTGGTCAGCGTCGAGGGGTTTTTCCAGAATAATGAATAGAAAGCAAAAGATGGGCATATGGGTTCTTTCCTTATTAACTTTCACTACTTCCTTTTTTGTTAAAACGAGGTACCAAATGAACACCATAACGGATATGGTAGCACAAACAGGTTTTTACATTGCCTTTTGTTACCCAGTCTTTCTTTCAATTATTGTCTTCATAAAAAAAGGATTAGCAAGGAGGAAGAATGCTGATGCGTCCTAATGGGTTTAAGCTTGTAATTAGCTTAATTTCTTTATTGTTAATTACTGGTTGTGTGGATCCTCATCAATTAGAACGTTTAGGATTAATAACCGCATTAGGCTTTGATTTAGAAAAGGAAAATGAAATAAAAGGTACATTGGTTGTTTCAAAATTTGATCCATTAGAACAGGTATTAACTAGAAAAATTAGTGCAGAAGCTAACACCATTCAGACTCTAAGGGCAGAATTAAATCTAGAATCAGATCAACATCTTGTATTGGGGCAGCTTCGTTGTGTAATTTATAGTAATGAATTAGCTAAAAAAGGAATTGTGCAGCTTGTCGATGCCTTAAATCGTGATCCCACTGTAGGGAATATGGTCTACCTAACCATTGCTGAAGAGGATGCAACATCTATCTTATCTGTAGATGAATCAAAGGTAAAGATTAACATCGGAACCTATTTATATAATTTAATTAGACAAAACGTTGAAAATGAGCAACTAATGTCGCCAACGCTGCATGAATTTAATCATAGCTTTGCAGATTTTGGCCAAGATCCTGTTCTGCCAATCATAAAAACGGATAAGGAAAATGTTAGCATTACGGGAGTTGCTCTCTTTAATGATGATCGAATGGTTGCTAGAATAAATAATGACAAGCTTTTTTATTTAAAAATACTAGCTGACAAATATCGCTCAGGATCAAAAGAATTAGCATTTAACCGACAGGATTTTGAAAAGGTAATAGAAACTCGCAATGGCAGAGCATATAGGAATGTGTACAATAAGTTATTTATTACAATAGATAATATCCAAAGTGACACAAAGGTAACGCTTATTGACAAGGATAATCTACGTTTTAAAGTAGAGGTATACTTAAAATCAAGATTACTTGAAGCGACTGAACGTCTTGATTTAGGTGTTCCTGAGAACGTGAAGTTTATTGAGGAAAAAATGAGTAAGGAAATTGAAAAACAACTTAAAGACATGCTCGTTTTTTTTCAGGATAAAAAAGTTGATCCTGTAGGGTTTGGTAATGAATATATGGCAAAGGTCAGGGGCGAAGCTCTAGAAAATAAAAATTGGAAAGAAATATATAAAAATGCAAAATTTGATGTTCAGGTCAAAAATATCATTTCAAAAACAGGTGCCCTAGAATAACAAGCCATTCTCTTTCCTAATGATAAAAACTTTGTTAAACTATTCACGAGATAGGAAAAGTGAAGGCTGTGGGTGATATGTTTATGAAAATAAAAGGTACAATTATAATGGTAACGATTGCACTATTATTATCTGCCTGTGGGCAAAAAGGAATCCAAAATCCGCTTGATTATCCAGTTAATGAATTTACTGCAACAGACCAAAATGCAAAGCCTTTTGAAAAGAAGGAACTTGATGGTAAAATTTGGATAGCGGATTTTATCTTTACGAATTGTGCAGATGTCTGTATTCCCATGACTGCGAATATGATGAAACTGCAAAAAATGGTAGAGGATGAGAACTTAGAAAATGTTGAATTTGTTTCTTTCAGTGTTGATCCAACCGTGGATTCCCCAGAGGAATTAACTGCATATGTGGAGTTGTATGAACTTGATACAAGCAACTGGACATTCTTAACCGGTTATTCCCAGGAATTTATTGAGAATTATGCGCGAGAAACGTTTAAAACACTAGTGAAAAAGCCTGAAGAAGGTGATCAAGTTATTCACCAGACATATATTTACCTTGTAGGGCCAGACGGGAAAATAAAAAAATACTATTCTGGTTTGAACGATGTACCATTCGATGAAATGCTCAAAGATATAAAGGCATTACAATAGACCTATAATGGGTCTATTTTTTTAGGTGTGAATAAGATGTATTACTAGTTTGTTTTGAATTTATTTTGTCGTGTTATAATAACATTAGGTAAGGGTAGGTGAAATGCATGTATAAACCGTTCACCCTACTCATCCTTTTGGCAATGCTCTTAAGCTCATGCAGCCAGACCGCTTCCTTGACTTTACATGAGGGAAAAGAGGCTGCGGCAGTCGTCTATGAAGAAGTGCCCGCTGATTTTGTACCAAGAAAATTAACAGTCATTTCTGCAGGTGATTCATTAACACTGGGGATCGGCGATAGTACAAAAAATGGCGGATACCTGCCATATTTAAGAACAATGCTCGAGGATGAAAAGGGAATTAAGGAAGTTGATTTTCTTAATTTTGGGATAAAAGGTAATCGTACAGATCAGCTTTTAAAAAGACTGCAGTCACAAGAGTTAAAGGATGCTCTTCAAAGTGCGGACTTAGTTATCCTTACTATTGGTGGAAATGATATTATGAAAGTGGTAAAGGAGAAATTCTATAACCTTCAGCTTTCCGATTTTGAAAAGGAGAGGGAAGTATATATAAATAATCTATACCAAATCATGAATTCTATCGTTCAAATAAACCCACAAGCATATATTGTTTTGGTTGGATTATATAATCCTTTTTCACAATGGTTTTCAGATATTAAGGAACTTGATCAAATAGTATATGATTGGAATCAGGCTGGAAAACGAGTGATCTCTACTTACACAAATGGCTATTTTGTCAATATTGAGGATCTATTTATGAACTCAGGTGAGAATTTATTGTATACTGATAATTTTCATCCAAACGATAGAGGGTATGAATTGATTGCAGAACGTTTAAATGAAACAATTGAAGAACGGACATTACCTGATCTAGTAAGAAATGCGTATATGGTCAGTAAAGAGGAGAATTAACTTCCTATGAAAAACAAATGGAAAAAGGGATTCTTCCTTTTATTGGGGTTAGACCTTTTAATTGTAATAATTATCATATGTTTATTTTTTATTCCACCGGGGAAAGAAGAATGGGAACAACAAAAAAAGGAAGAAGGGAATCATGTTTCCTTTCAAGTTCGGTCAAACAAAGAGGACTTAAATAGGTTGATTAACCAGTTTGTAAAAAAAGAAGCTGCAGACTCACCAATTGATTATGAGGTTCATCTTAGAGACGAAGTCGAGTTATATGGTACAATACCGTTCTTTAGTCAGCAACTGAATATGAAGCTAACCTTCGAGCCAGAAGCGCTGGAGAACGGGGACCTAATTCTTAAGCAAAAGTCAATCTCAATTGGAAGTTTGGATTTACCCGTTGCTTATGTTCTCAAATTCATAAGAGACAATTACAAACTGCCGAAAGGTGTAGATATCAGGCCAAATGAGAAACTGATCTATGTGAACATGGAGCAGTTAAATATTAAAAGTGACATAAAATTAAAGGCAAATAAGTTTGACTTAAAGAATGACGATATTACTTTTACTATATTAGTACCAGTTGAATAAAGGTTGTTAAGGTAGAAGCTTTGTCTTTATTAAACTTATAGGGTTATTTTAGGTGCTGGAGGGTAAATCCAGCACCTTTTTAATCAGTATGAATAAGAACCTGCAATTCGGGATCCTCGTTTAACAGTCCAACAATGGCAATGGTATAGGATTGATTTGCTTTGAATTGTGCACTTGGTATTGGAAGAAGAACTTTGTTACTGCCAGCTTCTCTAAGTTCGAGGTCTATAGTCATAGGTGAGATACCTAAATAGTCAGTAGTCTCTTTATAAGAGATATTTGAGAAAACGACATCCCGCTTGGTTACGGCGATATCTAGTTCAGGTGTATTAGGGGAAAGGTGAATGAATCGTATCTTTGATTCATTAACTGGAACTGTTGGTTCATTAACATAAGGAAGAAGGCGAAGTTTATTTACTGTATTAATGGCTGCGAAAGTATATGATTTCCCTGGTTCAACAGAAATCTTTTTATTTAACACACTGTCGAGCATCTTACCTGCAGGATAGATATCTATATGATATTTCCCTGCCTTTAATGAAAGATAATTGCTAATTTGGTTGAAAGTTAGATTTTTAAAGATTAATTGACCGTTTATAAAGATATCAACATTTTGGGCGTCTGGGGAAGTATGAAGGAATCTAATCTTAGCGTGATTTCGGATGCCTGTCTGAGTTAGCTGCTGATGATTCCTCATTATCGTCGCTGAATTAAGGAATTTATAATGCTTAAGATAGTAGTGTATGTGTAATTGGGGGTTTGAGTATTTATAGTATTGTGCTAATAGGTCATAGGAGGCTGCCTTTTGTAAGTAGTAAAGGTGATTTTTATCTTCATACATAGCTCTTGCTCCTTTCTGATGTATCTTACCAATTAATTTATTCAAACCGTTTTAGGTAGGTGCCTAAAAATGGGTTTTTACCTAAAAATTGGTTTGTTTAACTTTTTTATTTACAATTGGATAAAAAAGACATATAATAAATATAAATTTACGGAAAGTGGGTGAGGTATATGTTAATTGAAAATATGTTAATTGTTCGAAATTTCAATATCGTATGCACAGCCCATGAAGTCTCCTTGTAGGAGAATTTATACCCATTATTCAATTATGTGAATAGAAACCATGGGCTGTGTTGCCTATGGTTTTTTTATTTAACATTTTTGGAGGAATAATGAATGAATTTACTTACATTTGGATTAACTGAATCACTTATAAATGACTTTAAAACATTAAAACAAAGCGATGAAATAATTTTGGGTCGAGTCGCTCTTGAGCATAAGCATATGTACCGTGTATGGACTGACCATGGGGACTTATTATGCGAAGTGTCTGGCAAGTATAGCTTTGAAGCTATGAGTAGACAAGATTACCCAGCAGTCGGTGATTGGGTAATGTTGAAGCCAAGGGTTGAAGAAAGAAAAGGAACTATTTACGGAATCCTGCCGCGCTATAGTAAATTTTCAAGAAAATCAGCAGGAAAAACAGCTGAGGAACAACTAGTGGCTGCGAACGTAGATACTGTCTTTCTCGTTAATTCTTTAAATGATGACCTTAATCTAAGAAGAATTGAACGCTACCTGCTGCTAGCTTGGGAGAGTGGAGCAAATCCAGTCATTGTTTTAAGCAAAGCTGATTTGTGTGACGATATTTCTATGAAAATAAATGAGGTAGAGAAAATTGCCTTTGGTGTTCCAGTTATCCCCATCAGTTCAGAAACACTAAGCGGATTCGAAAACCTAAATCCATACCTGCAGCCTGGAAAAACTATTGCACTCTTGGGCTCTTCTGGCGTAGGGAAATCAACGTTAACCAACCGGTTATTAGGGGATGAAAAACAGGTTGTTCAGGAGATTAGAGAGGACGACGACAAAGGGCGCCATACGACAACACATAGAGAACTGATTTTACTAACGAACGGTTGTGTTTTAATTGATACTCCAGGAATGCGGGAATTGCAGCTTTGGGAGAGTTCTGAAGGATTAGCCGAAGCCTTTTCGGACATTGATGAACTAGCAGAATTGTGCCGATTTAGGGATTGTCGACATAACAATGAACCAGGCTGTATGGTTAATCAAGCGATTGAAGAGGGAACCCTTACTCCTGAGAGACTTGCGAGTTATAATAAGCTGCTTAAGGAACTGGCATATATAGAACGTAAAGCTGATAAACGTGCACAAACAGAAGAACAAAAAAAGTGGAAGAATATCACGAAACAGATGAAGAATAAAAAAAAATTAATTAAATAAATTCTAATAACCGAACCATTTCAATGGTTCGGTTATTTATTTTAATCAACAAAGTTTTATTTCTATAGTTAAATTCTGTATACTCATATTCAGGAAGCAATGAATATAAGGGGTGATAAAATTGGGAGATAGTAAGCAAACAGCAACATTTGCCGGGGGATGCTTTTGGTGTATGGTAAAACCGTTTGATGAACAGCCGGGGATCATAAAGGTTGTATCTGGTTATACTGGCGGTACTGTTGAAAACCCAACCTACGAACAGGTTTGTTCAGAAACGACAGGGCATTATGAGGCCGTCCAAATTACGTATAATCCAGACATTTTTCCGTATGAGAAGCTTCTTGAATTGTATTGGCAGCAAATTGATCCGACTGATGCCAGTGGGCAGTTTTATGACCGCGGGCAGTCTTATCAAACGGTTATATTCTACCATGATGAAAATCAAAAAAAACTTGCAGAAGAATCAAAACAAGCGTTGCAAGAGAGCGGCAGGTTTCAAAAACCGATCGTGACTCCGATAATGCCTGCTAAAGCCTTTTATCCTGCTGAGGAATATCATCAGCAATATTACAAAAAAAATCAGTCTCATTATGAACGCTACCATGTGGGATCTGGCCGGGCAGGTTTTATAAAAAGGCATTGGGGGGAAAATCATGAAGAATAAAGAGTTGAAAGAAAAACTAACACCTATTCAGTTTGAGGTAACTCAAAATAACGGAACAGAGCCGCCCTTTCGCAATGAATATTGGAATGAAACAAGAGAGGGAATCTATGTAGATATTATCTCAGGGAAACCGCTATTCAGTTCGTTGGAAAAATTTGATGCTGGTTGTGGCTGGCCGAGTTTTACGAAGCCGCTAACAGATGGTGAAATAGTCGAGAAAGCTGATTACAGTCATTTTATGGTCCGAACAGAGGTTAGAAGTAAATCAGCAGATTCTCATCTAGGTCATGTATTTGACGACGGCCCAGGACCAAATGGTCTGCGTTATTGCATTAACTCTGCTTCATTAAGGTTTATTCCAAAGGAAAAACTTGAAAAAGAAGGATATGGGGAGTATCTCGACCTATTTAGCCAGAAATAAAGCCGCATTTCGCGGCTTTTTTATTTTCCTTTTTGTTTGGTGGAAGTCATGCCACCGGATAGGATAAATTTCATAGCATCTTCTGGCTTTACGTCAATGACTTCAACCTGCTCTTTCGGAATTAAGAAAGTAAAACCGGCTACCTGGAAGGTTTGGGGTACATAAACAGCTACATGGTCTTTAAGAGGGCTGTGGAATTCCTCTAACGCTTCGGATGTAATAAACCCCATACTTCTCATTTCTGTACCAGGAATTACAATCAGCACGACCTTGGAGAATGACTTTTTCTCACCAAGGAAGGACTGTACAGTGTCCTTTATGACCGAATAGATGGTTTTAACGACAGGTATCTTTTCCAGCCAAATATCAAGTACTCTGATGATGGTTCCTGTAATAAACTTCGTGGATAACCACCCTAACAAAGTGATTAAGATAATAGTAGTTAGTAAGCCAATGCCTGGAATATAATCATCCTTCAAATAGGGTCTTAAGGTGTTTCCAAGTAAACTGTCAAGAAATAGAAAGGTTTTATAAATAACAAAGATTACAAGTATAATTGGTACAATCGTTAAGATACCATTAACAAAGCTCTTAATTAAGGTCTTCATTTTATCCTCCGCTGAAATTTTATCATTGATTCTCATCATATAGGCGAATGCACATACAGGTCAAGTACCTATCACATAATGTAATGGTGTTAACAGAAAAAACATAAGGAGTGATTGAGGTATGCATTATGGACATTATGGTCATGACTGCTGCATGTATGGTTACCCAGCCCAAGTTGGAGGTTATGGGTTTAACAGTTTCGCGTTAATCGTGGTGTTGTTTATTCTTTTAATTATTATCGGCGCAAGCTGGTGCTAAATATGAAAAGACTCAGGTCAACGTCCTGAGTCTTTTTTAGTATTTTCAGATAAGTGAGCAAAACACGAACGATATATTTATTTTTATTATTATAGTTCGTTTTTATTGTTGACGGATGAGCTTTCCTCTGTTATATTTACCAAGGGTTAAGTAAATTCGTTTTGGAGGTTTTGGACAATGGATAATAAATATGATGTGATAGTAGTGGGTGCAGGCCCTGCAGGGATATTTACCTGTTATGAACTTACACTGAAAATGCCGAACGCAAAGGTGCTATTAGTGGATAAGGGGCATGATATTTACCTGCGAAATTGTCCAATTTTACAAAAGAAAATTGAAAAGTGTCCTCCAGCAGCAGGGAGAAAAGAATTTGCAGGCTGTTTACCTGCATGTTCGATTACAAACGGCTTTGGTGGTGCTGGTGCATATTCGGATGGAAAGTTTAATATCACAAGTGAATTTGGTGGCTGGATGACTGATTATTTACCAGATTCACAAGTGGTTGATTTGATTAAATATGTTGATGAAATTAATCTAAAGCACGGAGCTACAGATAGCATTACCGATCCACTTACAGATGCGGTAAAGGATATTGAACGCCGTGGCTATGCTGCTGGCTTAAAGTTATTGCGCGCTCAAGTTCGGCATCTAGGAACAGAGCAAAATCTTGAAATCTTGAAAAGTATTTTCGAATATTTAAAGAATAAGGTAGAGATGGCTTTCAAAACAGAAGTAGAAGATTTGATTACTGAAAAAACAACAGATGGTCATCAAATTAAGGGGATTCTACTAAAAAATGGCGAAAATCTCTATGCAGATAAAGTCGTTATTACTCCAGGTAGAGATGGATCAAAATGGCTATCAGAAGTTTTGAAGAAACGTCGTCTAAAAATGATCAACAACCAAGTGGATATTGGTGTTCGTGTTGAGACATCCGACATTGTGATGCAGGAAATTAATGAACATTTGTACGAAGGGAAGTTTGTATTTAACACATCTGTTGGCACAAGAGTCCGTACCTTCTGTAGTAATCCTTCTGGTCACGTGGTGGTTGAAAATCACTCTGGTATCATGCTGGCAAATGGACATGCGTATAAGGACCCGCAGCTTGGAAGTCCGAATACAAACTTCGCCCTACTTGTATCCCATACCTTTGCTGAACCATTTGATAAGCCGAACGAATTTGCACATGAGGTATCCCGTTTGGCAAACGCATTATCAAATGGCGGTATCATCGTACAGAAATACGGGGATATTTTGAAGGGGAGACGGTCGACAGCAAAAAGGATTAAGGAAGGCTTCATCGAACCAACGTTAAAGGAAGCAGTTCCTGGAGATCTTGGACTAGTTCTTCCATATAATACGCTTAAGAGTTTGATTGAAATGACGGAGGCTTTAAATCAAATTACTCCAGGTCTTGCATCTGAACATACGTTATTCTATGGTGTAGAGGCAAAGTTCTATTCTGCTAGACCGAAACTGAATGATCGTTTTGAATCAGAGATTAATGGGTTATATGTAGGTGGAGATGGGGCAGGTATTACTCGCGGTCTGGCACAAGCGAGTGCATGCGGTGTTTGGATTGCCAGGGATATTATTCAACAAACGGCGCCTGAACGTAAAAGAGAAACAGTTATGGCATAAGTGAAAGGGGATATCATTTTTGATATCCCCTCTTGTTTTTTTATCCGATTGTTACTTTCTCTTTTGGATAATGTATTTTTTCTTGATCATTGCTCTTTCCTCGCAAGATTAATAAACAGGTAACAATCCCTAATCTTCCAATAAACATGAGAATAATAATAAGTACCTTTCCAAATGTAGTTAAATCAGGGGTAAGTCCCATTGATAAACCATTTGTACCGAAAGCAGAGGAAACTTCAAAGATGACTTCGATTATGGTCCCTTTTTCTGTAACTGAAAGAATGATAATAGATGATAGGCAAAGAATCATAGCACTGGTAAGAACAATAAATGATTTAAGTACATCTTCTTTAAGAAGTTCTCTTCGAAAGATTTTTATTGAACTCTTGCCTTGGGCATAAAAAACAATAGCTAAGATGACAATAGCAAAGGTCGTTGTTCGAATTCCTCCGCTCGCACTACTAGGAGAGCCGCCAATAAACATTAAAATGGATATAAATAGTTGGTTACTAGGTTGAAGTTCATTTAAATCCATCGTAGCCAACCCGCCGCTCTTCGTGGTGACAGAATGAAATAAGGAGTAAAAGAATGATTCATGCCAAGCTTTGTCAGCAAAGAAATACTGACTATCAAGTAAATAGACAAGTAGAGCCCCGACTATCGTTAAGATAATAAAGGTAACCGTGGTTAGTTTAGTGAATAATGTAAAGTGGTATTTTTGCTTAACCTTTCTGCTGAGGAAAAATTCATATATCTCCACAATAACAGGAAATCCGATAGCGCCAACAATCATAAGTAAAATAATAACCGACTGTACATAGTAGTCTGAATTAAATGGTACGAGCGATGCCCCAGTAATGTCAAATCCAGCATTAGTGGTTGCGCTAATGCTGGCAAATAAGCCGTGCTTAAAGGCCGTTAGTGGACTCTCAAAGTAATGTAATAAGCGAAATCCTAAAATAATTCCACCGATAATTTCAAAAGATATGATGGTTATGAAAATTCTCTTTGCAAGCTGTACAAGTCCTGCCAAATTAGATTGATTTTGATCAATCATGATCAGCTGCCGTTCCCTTAAGCCTACTTTTTTACCGATCATAATCCAAAGGAAGGTGCTGAGCGACATAACACCTAAGCCACCTAATTGGAGGATAATACAAAGCAGGAAAATCCCGAAGTTATTAAAAGTTTCACTTACCGTAATAACCGTTAGCCCTGTTACGCTTATAGCACTAGCAGAAGTAAAGAGTGCATCAATAAAGCTTAAAGTAACATTTTCTTGGTGTGCAATAGGGATCAATAATAGTAGCGTTGAAATGATTAACGCAGATAAATAAAAAATGACAATTAATTGTATGGTTGATAATTCTTTCTTTTTGAGCCGACCTTTTTTTGATATTTTCATTTGACCCTTCCTTATGTGAATCTCAGTGTAATTCTATAATAATCTTCTTGAAATGTAAAAGCCTGTTTTTCCCCTGTATTACCCCTAGAATTTTCTGACATTTTTCTATATGCTAGTATTATCAGCATAAAGACAGAGTTGGCGGAGGGGGATTATGACATTTATTGAACAGAATGATCGTATTGTCCGTATGAACCATGCGGCAGTTTTAATGGAGAAACATGAATTTTTAGAGGCCAGAAGGATATATAATCAGCTTCTAAAGGAAGACCCCAAAGATGGACACGTGTGGTATGAAAGAGCTAGACTAGACCAGAAGTTGGGCAGTTTCCGTAAAGCTGCTAAGGGTTATCAAATGGCAATTAAATTAAAAGACAATGTACATAATGCCTACCTAGCTGTGGCAGACTTATATGAGTTTGAATTAGATCAGCCCCTACGTTTAGAAAAGATATTACTCTCAGGGATAGAAGCTGCTAGTCATTCAAAACTCTATGTCAGATTAGGAGATTTTTATCGAGAACAAGATCATTTTGCCAAAGCTTTTCACTACTATGAACAATGTATAGAAAAATATCCAGAAGAAAAACTTTCATGCCTTGGAATGGCAGAGCTTTTCATTAAGCTGAAGAAGTGGGGAAAAGTTCAGCCCCTGCTTGAACTGCTCCTAAATAAGAACATAGAGGATGAAAGAGTCTATCTCACGTTGGTTCATTATATTAATTATGTAAACAAATGGTCGAATTTACAGAAGTTTCTAGTCTCGCTTGATGGCCAAGAAGCAGGAAAGAGCAATCGCTTTTTATTAGCGGCTGAGGCTGGCAGGCAATTTATTGAAGAGATGAACTGGGGAGATGAGGATCAGGGGAATGCGTTAGGACGGTTAGTTCGAAAGATGAGGATTCGGACGAAACAGATTTCAGCATTCGGAGCCATCATTGAATTGTATGAGATGGCCATACAGTTAGATAATGGAAATCCCTATCCTATCAGCCGCTTTGCAGAATTCTATGAAAAATTCAATCTAATAGAAGATGCAATAAAACTACTTCAAAAGGCATTAAAAAATAAGTGGGATGCTCAACTCGCCTATCAACTGGGGATGCTATTCTTACAGATTGAAGATTTTCAATCTGCACTAGCATTGTTTGAACGCCAATTATCCATAAACCCGAACGACTCACATCTGCGCTACTTAGCTGCTTGTTCCCTCTTAGAACTTGGAAATACTGGTGAAGCTGAATATAAATTAGTCAGAATCTTGGAAGATGATCCCTACGAAGCAAATGTCCACTATAAGCTGGGATGGTTATTGAACCAACAGAGGCGGTATAGAGGTGCGAAAGAAATACTTGAACATGGGCTCTTATACCATCCGTTTGACGAAAACATTAAGATACAACTTAGTTTAGCGTTAAGCTGTATGGACGATCATGAGGAAGCATTAAGGATCATTAATGAGGTTGTCCTGTCAGAAGGAGGTAATCTCCAGGCTCACTATAATAAAGCCTGTTATTTAGCCCTATTAAATCGACCAAGTGAAGCAAAATGTGAACTGGATTTTGTCATTGAACAGGATGAAACTGGTTATTACTATGAATTGGCCCTAAAAGACGAAGATTTGAAAAGTTTAAATATGCTTCAAGGTTGATTTCCGACCTACTCAACCAACTTGTTGCAAAGTATAGACAGACACAGAGATGTGTCTGTTTTTTTGTGCAGAAATAAGTAGAAAGAAACAATCACTATATTCATACAATTAACAAAGAAGATTATTATGTGTGAGGGAAGTGGTGCCAGTTTGGAGAAATCTTTTCTGATTAAACCGCTGCTTGATGAGACACTGCCATTGATTGAATACGGAAAAGGAGTTTACTTGTTTGATCGTGATGGGAAAAAATATTTAGATGCCTGTTCGGGTGCTGTAACGGCTAATATTGGTCACGGAGTACCTGAGATTATTGAGGCTATGCATGAACAAGCAAAGAAGGTTTCTTTTGTATATCGATCTCAATTTACAAGTGATGCAGGAGAAAAGCTTGCCAAAAAGATAGCTGAGTTGACACCGGGCGATTTAAATTGGTGTTTTTTTGTTAACAGTGGATCGGAAGCAACAGAAACGGCAATGAAAATGGCGATACAATATTGGCAGGAAAAAGGGATTCTTACGAAGACGAAAATCCTCTCAAGGTGGGTAAGTTACCACGGGATAACATTAGGAGCTCTATCAATGTCGGGTCATCCTGGCAGGAGAGAGAGGTTTATTCCCCATTTAGAGGATTGTCCCGTTATTCATCCCCCATATTGTTACAGATGTCCATACAACCAGGAGGCACCAGCATGTAAGTTTTTATGTGCGCAGGAATTAGAGACGGTAATAACTCGAATGGGGGCAGATACGATTGCAGCGTTTATTGCGGAACCAGTAATTGGCGCTGCAGGTGGGGCAATTACCCCGCCTCAGGGATATTTTGAAAAGATTAAGCAGATTTGTGATGAACATGACATTCTATTCATAGCGGATGAAGTAATGACCGGCTTTGGGAGAACAGGAACAATGCTGGCCATTGAGCAATGGGGAGTAATCCCGGATATTGTAGCTCTTGGTAAGGGAATGGGGGCGGGGTACGCTCCGATTGCTGCAGCGGTTGCAAGTGAAAAGGTGATCCAGCCTATCCTTCATGGGAGCAGGGTAGTCATGAGCGGGCATACATTAAGCGCAAATCCTCAATCCTGTGCAGTCTCTCTTGCAGTAATTAAGTATTTAGAAGCAAATGAGCTTATGAAAGAAGTAGAATCAAAGAGTTTGTTTTTACAAAAAAAATTGAATAAGTTAAAAACAAAATATCCATTTATTGGAGATGTTCGAGGGAAAGGGTTACTGCTAGGAGTAGAGTTTGTATCTGACGCTGACCAAAAAACTCCGTTTTCAAGAAAAGCGGCGATTACACAGAAGGTGGTTAAGCTCGCTAAGGAAAAAGGCCTTCTTTTATACCCGGCAGGCTCAGGAATAGATGGGAAAAATGGAGATTCCATTATTATTTCTCCGCCATTGACGATTACTAAACTGGAAATGAAAGAACTTATATCTTTATTAGAAACTGTATTTGATGAGTTTTCAAAGCTTTATAAAAATGACAAGACGGTTGGTGGTTCGTAGGTGCAAAATCCTTTTGGAAAGATTACGACATTAGAGGAGGTCATGAAATATTTTCATGACGATATGACGCTGATGTTTGGGGGATTTGGAGGGGTTGGCAGTCCGCCTACCTTAATAGATGGAATAATTGAAAAGGGAATTAGCGGAATAAAGTTAATTGGCAATGACACAGGATTTCCTCATATAGGGATTGGGAAGCTAGTTAGCAAAGGGATGGCAAAAAAAGTAACTGCTTCACATATCGGTTCAAATCCGAATGCAGGTAAACAAATGCACGCTGGAGAGCTAGAAGTAGAATTTTCTCCACAAGGAATCCTAGTAGAAAGAATACGGGCCGGTGGTGTCGGACTTCCAGCAATCTTGACAGACATTGGGGTAAACAATGATTTAGTCTCAAAGGATAAGCCCTGCTTTATATTAAATGGAAAGGAGTACTTAGTGGAAACTGCACTAACGGCTGAGGTATCGATCGTCTATGCTAAAAAAGCGGACCCATATGGAAATTTAATCTATGATAAAAGCGCACGCAACACCAACCCGTTAATCGCAATGGCTGGTGACGTGACGATTGCAGAAGTCGAAGAAATTGTGCCGCTCGGTAGTTTAGCGCCGGATGAAATCATTACACCTGGAGTGTTTATTGATTATGTCATACCTACCAAGGGGGTGAACTGGAAATGGATGTGGGAATAGAAATCCGAAACCGGATCGCCAGAAGGGCTGCTGAAGAAATTCAAAATGGAATGGTGGTTAATCTCGGGATTGGCATTCCATCCTTAGTTCCTAATCATCTGTCAAAAGATATAGTGGTCATGTTCCATGCAGAAAATGGAATAACCGGCATGGGACCTAGCCCAAAACAGGGGGAAGAAGACGAAAATCTATGCAATGCTGGTGGTTTCCCCGTAACCCTTAATCAAGGTGGGTCTTATTGTGATAGTTCTGTTGCCTTTGGAATGATCCGAAGAGGCCGGGTTGACATGACGATATTAGGTTCACTTCAGGTAAGTAAAAACGGGGATTTAGCCAATTGGATCGTACCAGGAAGAAAGGTACCAGGAATGGGAGGTGCGATGGAGCTTGCCCAAAAGGCAAAAAAAGTCATAGTTTTAATGAATCATTGCGATAAAATAGGAAAACCCAAGATTGTTTCCTCTTGTACGCTGCCATTAACTTCTGCTCATTGTGTTGATTTAATTGTAACTGAACTTGCAGTCTTTAAGGTAACACCTTCAGGCTTATTGTTGACAGAGTTATTTGCCCCTTTTGACTTAGACACTGTAGTTAAAAATACAGGTTGTGCATTTAGTATTCAAGAAGACCTTCGAAAAATCCCATATTAAAAGGGAGTGGATTATTTGAAAAAAAGTGAAGAGCTAGTTAAACAGTGGCTCAGAAGTCATCAGGCAAGAGGAGCAAGACTCTTACAAATACTTGTTCAGGAAAACAGTACTAGAGGTAATGAAAGCAGTGCACAGGCTGTGATTATTGAAAAATGTCGTCAGTTAGGGTTGACACTGGATATATGGGAAATAGGAGGGGAGGAACTAAAACTACATCCTGCCTATTGCTGTGACCGAGATAACTTTGACGGCAATCCAAACGTGGTTGCTGTATTAAAAGGAACTGGCGGCGGCAAGTCCATCATTCTCAATGGTCATATTGATGTAGTGCCAGTTGGAAATGAAAATAACTGGAAACATGACCCGTTTAGCGGTCATATTGAGAACGGTAAGCTTTACGGGCGAGGGGCAACAGATATGAAAGGCGGAACTGTTGCTTTGCTAATGGCCATGGAGTCGATCATTTCTACAGGTATAAAACTCAAAGGGGATATTATTTTTCAAAGTGTCATTGAAGAGGAAAGTGGAGGTGCGGGCACACTTGCAGCGGTTTTACGAGGTTATCAGGCAGACGGTGCGATTATCCCGGAGCCTACGAATATGAAGATTTTTCCGAAACAGCAAGGGTCGATGTGGTTTCGAATAACTGTCAAGGGCAGGGCGGCACATGGCGGAACACGATATGAAGGAGTTAGTGCCATTGAGAAATCACTAAAGGTAATAAAGGGAATACAACAACTAGAAAAAGATAGAAATCTTAAAATATCAGATCCCCTATTCGACAAAATTCCCATCCCCATCCCGATTAATATTGGAAAAATAAATAGCGGGCAATGGCCGTCCTCTGTACCAGACCTTGCCACCATTGAAGGGAGAATGGGGGTGTCACCAGATGAAACCATCATGGAGGCACAGAAAGAAATGGAATCCTGTTTACGGGAGTTAAATGAACAAGATGAATGGTTTCAAAATCATCCACTTCAAATTGAGTGGTTTGGGGGAAGATGGCTTCCAGGAAAACTAAACAGTGATCATCCGTTAATGAAATCAATTTCTGAAAGTTTTCTAGAATTAAAGGGCACTGAACCAAACATTGAAGCAAGTCCATGGGGGACGGATGGAGGGATCTTGTCTAATATAGGGAACACACCGGTAGTGGTCTTTGGACCAGGAGTAACAGAAACGGCACACGATGCGAATGAGCACATTGTCCTTGAAGATATGTTTACTGCAAGTGAAATTATTGCTCTTACCTTATTAAAATGGTGCGAAGTAAGCGAGTAACCCCATTTATATCCAGTATACTGTTATAATAAAATCATAGTCTTGAAGTAAGGAGGGGTTATTATGAAGCAATTACTTTGGATTAATGGAGAGAATCGATTGACAAGTGCTTACATGGAACTGAAAAGCCCTTACAACTTAGAAAAATTAGCGGACGTAGCAATAGCGGATCGAAATGATGTGGAGATGGCCATAACAGCTGCTAGAGATGCTGGAGAAAAGATGGCAGAGATGCCTGCCTATAGACGTGCAGAAATTTTAGAAAGAGTTGCTGGGTTTTTGAGCAGTGAAAAGGAAGAATGTGCAAGGCTGATTTCTAGGGAAGCGGCAAAGCCAATCAAAGCAGCACGTACTGAAGTGGAAAGAACGATCATGACCTATACCTTTGCCGCCCACGAGGCGAGACGAATTCATGGGGAAACAGTACCGATGGATGCTGCCCCTGGAGGTGAGGGACGTCTTGCTTTTACAGTTAGGGAACCGCTCGGTGTAATCGCTGCCATTACCCCATTTAATTTTCCTATGAACCTTGTTGCCCATAAAGTTGGTCCTGCTATTGCAGCAGGGAACACAGTTGTTCTAAAGCCGGCTAGTCAAACTCCATTGTCAGCCTATAAAATTGCAGAATATTTCCACCGTGCTGGACTTCCGGCTGGAGCCTTGAATGTCATTACTGGAAGCGGGAGCATGGTCGGTGATGTACTGATACAAGATAATAGAATAAAAATGATCACGTTTACAGGTAGTCCTGAAGTGGGGACCTATATTAGAGAAAACTCAGGTTTGAAACGAGTAACTCTTGAATTAGGTTCTAATTCAGCAGTCATTGTCGATGATGACATCCCGCTTGAAAAGGTAGTTCCAAAGATTGTAACTGGTGCTTATGCTTTCCAAGGTCAAGTTTGCATCTCTATTCAAAGAATTTATGTTCATGAAAATATTTTTGATGCTTTTGTTGAGAAGTTTACCAAGGAGACTAGTAGGCTGCAGCTTGGGGACCCACTCGATGATGCTACAGATATCTCAGCGATGATTACGAGAACTGATATGCATAGAACAAAAGAGTGGATTGATGAAGCGGTTGAACATGGTGCTGTATTAAAGCTTGGAGGGAGTTTTTCAGAAAGTATATTTCAGCCGACCGTCCTGCTCAATGTGCCTGCGGCTGAGAAAGTTTCATGTGAGGAAGCATTTGCACCGGTCGTCCATATTAATTCTTTTAGCACTATTGATGAAGCGATTAGTCTAGTGAATGACTCCAAATATGGCCTCCAAGCAGGGATTTTTACGAAAAATATTCATGATGCATTAAAGAGTGCCAAAAAACTTGAAGTCGGCGGAGTTATGATTAACGAAATTCCAACCTTCCGGGTTGACCAAATGCCTTATGGCGGTGTAAAGATGAGTGGTATGGGCAGAGAGGGCATTAAATATGCTGTAGATGAAATGACAGAATTAAAATTAATTAGTTTTAAGTTGGAACTATGATGCAGTGTCTGACCGATGTTCGGTCGGACACTTTTTAGGAGGGGTGATATGAATGGACCAGACTGCATCCGTTTTATCCATAGAGGCAAGTGGATATTTTCTAGAAGCATATGTAGACCCTTTTAATAAAAGAATACGAATCGATGACTATCGTGGCAATCTACATTTACTTCTCCAAAAAGCGGAGGAGTTAGTCCACTTGCACGCTGCAGAAAAGTTAATTTTTAAGGGACGTGCTGAGGATTATCAAATGTTCTTAGAAACAGGCTTACAGCCAGAAGCCTTAGTGGATCGATACTTTCTAGGTTCTGATGCATATTTTTTTACAAAATACTATACTGATGACCGCAAAAAAAGTGATCATTGGGTAACGGAGGACTCCATCATTCAAAATATTTATCAATTAGATACAAAAGCTATAAAAACAACTTCACTTCCTAAAGAGTACGAATTAAGGAAGATAAATGAAACTTTTGCTAATGAGCTTGCCATGCTGTATCAGCAGGTATTTGAAATCTATCCAACTCCATTGCATGACCCTGAATATATAAAAAAGACCATGAATGAAGGGACCATCTACTATGGCTTCTTTCATCAAGAGAAAATAGTAAGTGCCGCATCCGCGGAGATTAACGATCTTTATAAAAATGCAGAGTTAACAGATTGTGCAACGATAAAAGAACATCGAAAATATGGATTAATGAAGCTGATTCTAAAGGAGCTTGAATTCGAATTAGAAAGTAAAGGGATTTTTTGCGTATATTCCATTGCCAGGGCGTTATCCTTTGGAATGAATGCTGCTTTATATCAACTTGGGTATAAGTATCGAGGCAGGCTAATGAATAATGTCTATATATATGACAAGATTGAAAATATGAATATGTGGGTAAAAGATTTGGCAACCTGCTAATTTTTAAGCAGGACTGACAAAATTTCGGCACCTTCTCATAAGATATAAGGAGGTGAACCAGATGGCTGAATTAACGGCGCTAACAACGGAGGTCCTGACAGCAATCTTGAAAAGCATTGATGAAGGAATCCATGTTGTTAACACAGAAGGCAAAACGATTTTCTATAACACTGTAGCTGCAAAGCATGACGGATTAGATCCCAATGAAGTATTAGGCAAGCATCTGCTCGATGTTTTCCCCTCATTAACCAAAGAATCTAGTACCTTACTAAAGGTCATTCATACGGCTAAGCCAATATATAATCAAACACAGGTTTATCAAAATGTTCATGGTAGGAGAATTGATACCATTAATACAACCTTACCTATTTTTTTAGGGAAAGAAATTATTGGTGCAGTTGAAATTGCTAAAGACTATACTCGGATGAAGCTACTAGCTGAAAGTCTTCTAGATTTGCAAAAGGGTTTAAAAAATAGTAAAAAGCAAGCCGTTACCAAGCAGCTAAAATATACATTTTCCGACCTTAAGACTAACAACCAACATTTTATAAGAATGAAGAAAGAAGCAGCAAAATTAGCAAAATCGAATTCATCTATATTAGTTTATGGGGAAAGTGGTACAGGGAAGGAGTTATTTGTTCAGGGCATCCATCATGAATCTCTCCGGTCAAGTGGACCATTTATTGCGCAAAATTGTGCTGCCATACCTGAAACTCTGCTTGAAAGTATTCTATTTGGTACCGCAAAGGGGAGTTATACGGGGGCAATAGACCGAAAAGGTTTATTTGAATTAGCTGACGGCGGGACGTTGTTTCTGGATGAGCTTCATACAATGCCAATGGAATTGCAGGCAAAATTGTTAAGGGTGTTAGAGGATGGGTTAGTAAGAAGGGTGGGCGGTGCACAAAATGTGGCGGTTAATGTCCGGGTGATTGCAGCCATGAACGAGGATCCGCAGACTGCCTTAATGGAAAATAAACTTCGGTCTGACCTATATTTTCGGCTAAATGTATTTTCGTTTTCCTTATTGCCATTGAGGGAAAGAAAAGAGGATATTCTTCATTTAACAGACCATTTTATTAGCTTTTTCAACCAATCCTTGACAAAAGAGATTAAGGGTATCGATCAGGAACTTAAAGAATTTTTCCTGGCTTATACATGGCCCGGAAATGTGAGGGAGCTAAAGCATACGATTGAATACATGATGAACCTCTGTGATGGAGAAGAGCTTCAATTTAAGGGATTGCCGATCATGTTAAGACAACAGGTTGAGCAGTTGGAAAGAAAAAAAGAAATACCAGAAGACTTTTCACTGCGAAAAAATATTGAGAAATTAGAAAAGAGCTTAATTATAAATGCCCTGAAAGAAACAGACGGAAATATTAATCAAGCTGCCAAAATATTAGACATTCCAAGACAAACCCTACAATATAAGATGAAAAAGATGAATCAGTAAGCCGCCGAATTTTCGGCGGTTTTTTCTCATTTTTAATCATTTTTAGCCTTATTTGAATAAATAAAACTTCCATATACTATTTTTATCAACTGGCACGATTCTTGCATAATATTTGGTAAAGAGGGTATAGGAGGAATTTGAAATGAAACAAACCCTATATAAGCCAACAAGACATTGGAAAGATATTGAACTTTGGAAAGATGTTACTGAAGAGCAATGGAATGACTGGCTCTGGCAGTTAACCAATACAATCAGAACGCTCGATGATCTAAAAAAGGTAATAAACCTTACCCCTGATGAGGAAGAAGGAGTAAAGATATCTACAAAAACTATTCCACTAAATATCACACCCTATTACGCTTCACTAATGAACCCTGACGACCCGCGCTGCCCAATTCGAATGCAGTCTGTTCCAATTTCAAAAGAAATTTATAAAACAAAATATGACCTCGAAGATCCATTGTATGAGGATGAGGATTCTCCCGTTGCAGGCTTAACCCATCGTTATCCAGACCGTGTCCTGTTTCTTGTAACCAATCAATGCTCGATGTATTGCCGTTATTGTACGAGAAGACGGTTTTCAGGACAAATAGGAATGGGGGTACCAAAGAAACAGCTGGATGCAGCCATTTCCTACATCCGTCAAACCCCGCAAGTACGCGATGTGTTGATTTCTGGCGGTGACGGTTTACTAATTAATGACACGATTCTTGAATATATTTTAAAGAATCTTCGCGAAATTGACCATGTAGAAATTATTCGGATTGGTACGAGAGCACCAGTGGTGTTTCCGCAGAGAATTACAGAAAATCTTTGCAATATCTTAAAAAAATACCA
The DNA here is from genome assembly GCA_040797665.1 of Neobacillus sp. Classification (GTDB taxonomy): domain Bacteria; phylum Bacillota; class Bacilli; order Bacillales; family Cytobacillaceae; genus Neobacillus. The sequence continues at coordinate 437,638 of JBFNER010000001.1, forward strand.
TCCAATTTGGTTAAACGCTCATTTTAATACTTCAATAGAAATCACCGAGGATTCCAAAAGAGCTTGTGAAATGCTAGCGAATGCAGGAGTACCTGTGGGGAATCAATCGGTTATCTTGGCTGGAATCAATGACAGTGTTCCAATCATGAAAAAATTAATGCATGATTTGGTGAAGATTCGCGTTAGGCCATATTATATCTATCAATGCGACCTGTCAGAGGGAATCGGACATTTCCGTGCGCCAGTATCGAAAGGACTGGAAATCATTGAGGGTCTGCGTGGGCACACATCGGGATATGCCGTCCCGACTTAGTTTTTTAAAGGAAGTATAAAATTACATATATATGATTATAATTTCATAATAAAATTGCTAAATGAGGGATTTTATTTTATGGAATTTAACACCATGAAAGAACATATTGCGATATATTTGAGAATAAGCCAAGAAAAGAAAAATGAGAACGAAGAGACGTTGAAAAACCATAGAGAGGTATTAGTTGATTTTGCAAAGTCCCTTAAATGTACTTATGATATTTATGGTGAGGTAATTAGTGGTGGTAAATCTGAACTTGAAGATCGAAGAGAACTTCAACTCCTCTTAAATAATATTGAGAACTATGATGCTATTCTTTGTATAGAATTATCAAGGCTCTCAAGAAATGGTCTCATTTCTCAAACTGTTAAACAATATTGTATGGACTATGATAAACCTATACTAACTCCATATCACGAATATGACTTAGCAAATAATGAGAATGACCGACTAATGTTTGATTTAGGAAGCCTTATTGCTTCTCATGAGCATGGAGTTATTGGAAAACGGAGTAAAATGAACAAAATACAAATGTCTAAAGCGGGGTTACATGTTTGTGGAAGTGTACCTTTCGGGTATGTTAGAAACAATAAAACTAAAAGGCTTGAGATAAATGAAGAAGAAGCAAAAGTAGTCAAATATATCTTTGAATTGCATTCAAGGGGGTTAGGTAGTTTCAAAATACGTGATATTTTAAATAAAGAAGGATATAAAACTGCAAAAAACAATCATTTTGAACTACCTACAATAAAGAGAATAATAAAAAATCCAGTATATAAAGGTACGATTGTATTTAATGATAGGAAAAGGAAAAAGAAAAATGGAAAGTTCGTTTACGAAATTGCAGAAACAATTGTAGTAGATAAAGCACATCCATTGATTATCTCACCTGAAGATTGGGATAGAGTGAATCAACAGCGGGTAGAGAGAGCAAAAAAAACAGAGATAGTAAGAGAGAAAGCGGCTATTAAAACAGGTATAACAATGTTAAAGGATATAATTTATTGTGGAGTTTGTGGAAGGAAAATGGTCATTAGGAAAGATAATAAACAAACTACCAATTACACAATAAAAC
>JBFNER010000002.1:0-261568 GCA_040797665.1 Neobacillus sp.
TATGAAACCATTAAACAGCTAAACCCAAATTATAAAGTCGGAGGACCGAGTATTGTTACAATAAAAAACAGCGATTCACTTCAGCAGTTTCTTGATTTTTGTATAAGGGAAAACTGTGTTCCTGATTTTATTTCGTTTCACTCTTATTCACACGAAGAGATGGAGATCAGCAAGAAAAAGAAACTATTGGATGAAAGTTCGTTTGAATTCGGCTATATTTCAAGAAATGAAGACTTTTTGAAAGATAAGATTGATACTCTGAGACAAATTCTTGCCGGTAAAAGCTTGGATGATATTGAAGTCCATTTAACTGAATGGAATTCAACAGCGTTTCATAGAGATTTAACAAATGATACAAGTTTTAAAGCTGCTTACATTGTAAAAAACATTCTTGAAAATATGGATTCAATCGGAAGTTTTGGCTATTGGACTGCGTCTGATCTGATTGAAGAACAAAGAGCATCAAGTCAAACTTTCCATGGAGGCCTTGGTTTAATCACTAACAACAATATCCCTAAACCAGCTTTTTATGCCTATGAGCTCTTAGGAAAGTTAGGAGATCATTTCGTTGATGCTGGGGAAGGTTACTATACGACAAAGAATTCTCGCGGGTATCAAGTCATTCTTTATCATTATTGTCATTATGATCGACTGTATTGTATGAATCAGCATGCGAATATTGATAGGGAAAATCGGTATAACGTGTTTCTTGATCGGGGTGATGTACGGATGAACTTGGCATTGACTGGAATAGATAATGGAATATATCATATAAAACAACATCAATTAAACCGTGAAAATGGCAGTGCTTTTGACAAATGGGTCGAAATGGGAGCTCCAGAATATTTAAGTGAGGATGAAGTCAATTATTTAAGATACTCCAGTATCCCAAAGAAACATATTAGTGAATTAAAATCGGAAGGTGAGCTTATTTTAAGTGCGACACTTCAGCCGCATGAGGTACGACTCATTGAAATAATACCTAAAAGGACTATATAGGCAGGGTAATACCTGCCTAATTTTGTTGAAAGGTGCCGAGAAAAGCGAACCGGAAAAAATAGAAAGGACAATTTACGGACCTCCTTTGAACAAAATTCGGATAGTGAAAAGGATTTCATCCCTATATAATTTATTTCATAGGAAGCGGTTCCAGTAACGATTGGCAAAAGTCTTTATGGGCTGAGCTTAATCTCCACTTTATGGCCAGAAGTGGTACGGACCGAAATGAAAGCGTTTTGGTTTATACTATTAGGAGGTAAAAATAATGGAGACTTCATGGAATAAAACACCGTTGGTTCGACTAGTATTTGCAGCTATTTTAGGGGTTGGGACTGCTGTTGCACCTCTTGTATTACTAGGTTTTGGTCTTATTCAATTCAATATTATTAGATTAGTAGGAGAAGCAAATGTAACCGCTGTTTACGGTATGGTAGCTGGGATTGGCGGACTTGCAATTGTGTTTTTAGGTCCTCTAGGCGGGGTCATTGCTGACAAGACTCGTTTGAAGTTTGGAAGAAGAAGGTTTTGGATGATTGCTGGTAGTATCGGAGGTGCTTTCTCCATGCTGATTCTTGCTTATGCTCCTTCCATTCCAGTACTGGTGGTAGGATTTTGCTTAACTCAATTCTTTTATGGAATGGTTGCTCTATCATGTTTTGCGATTGTTCCAGAGCAGGTTGAACCTGAGAAATTCGGAAGAGTTTCTGGTCTTATTGGGGCAGCAGCTCCAGCTTTCGTTATGACAGGACAAATGGTGATGGGGGCGTTTGCAGATTCAACTGTTCAACAGAAACTAGTAGCCATCGCAATTGTACAACTTATTGGTGGTATTGCTGCAGCACTTCTAGTGAAGGATAATTATTTCGCAGGAACGAAGAAAAGCGAAAATAAGGCACCAATTTGGCAGGGACTTAAAAACTTCTATCCTAGTGTAAAAGAACATCCTACCTTTACATGGGCACTTTTAACAAAGTTATTTGTAAACGTTTCAAATGCAGGATTAGGCATGTTGACACTTTTCTATATTGCAAGATTTCATCTTGGAGAAGCGGATATTTTTAAATTAATGGGTTATATGGCACCTGCTATTATGTTGATGGTTGTGGCAGGTATATTAGGTGGATTCTTATCCGATAAAGTGAAGAAGCAAAAACCATTCGTGTTTGGAGCAGCTTTAGTAACAGGGCTTTGTTTAATTGCATTTGCCTTCTCAAGTGATATCAAATGGGTGATTGTAGGTAACTTTATCTTCAACTTTGGATTTGGTATGTATAATGCTGTTGATAATGCACTAGTCAATCGAATCCTTCCATCCAAAGAGGATACAGGAAAAGATCTTTCTATCATGAATACAACCACTCAGCTAGCATCTTCCATTGTAAACTTTGCTGCACCTGCGGTAATCGGTTTAGGTGTGGCTTGGTTTGGCGGCGACGGTTATACATTCTTTTTCCTAGTATTGGCTGCGTTCTCAATTCTTTCTGCCCTTGCAGTAATTCCGATCCCGGAAATAGGATCTCCTATTAAGGGTAAGGTAGAAGAAGAACCAAATCTACAAAAACCAGCTTAATTTAATTTGATTTAGCAGATTAAATAGAATTCAAATGACAAAACCATCTTCTAAGGATGGTTTTGTTGTTGTTTATACTTTTCCTTATAACCATAAGGTGTTTCACGATATAGATCTTTAAATTTTTTATAAAAGAATGTCACGCTTGAATAACCCACATCTTCTGCAATTTCAGGAATGGGAAGATCTGTATTTGCTAACAACAATGCAGCTTGGTTAAGACGTTGAATTTGCAAAAGTTCTTTAAATGAATTCCCTGTACCTTTTTTGAGCAGAGTAGAAAGGTAACTTGGATGAAAGCCAAAAGTCTTACCCATCTCAACGAGGGAACAGTCCTTGTAATGATCCTCGATATACTTCAAATAATCGAATAGAGAGCCTGCTTTGTGATTGTTTGGAGCTTCATTTTTAAGGTTGTTGTTTTGACGGATCAGTGTCGAATACAAAACGACCAAATAGGAATCGATAATTTCTGAGGAACAGAAGTCCCGGTCGAAAAACTCACACATAATATTTTCCATGATTTCCATGACTTTTGATTGTTCCCCTGATCTAAAAATGAGGAAGTGATTTTGTTTCCGTTTGCTTACCAGCGATTCAATCATAAATTGAGAGATGATACTTTTTTGCGATAATCTTCTTAGAAAGCTAGGAGAAAGATAGTCCTGTTTTAGGATCATATTAATAATCAGATCCGAACTGGTAGTTGCAGCTACACTATGAGGTGTTTCTTTGTTAATTAGGACCAATTCTCCTTGTCTTAAACAAATCCTTTTTCCATTTACGGTAACGGTACACGTTCCCCTATAGACAAACATCATTTCTATATAATCATGTATATGAAGAGGAATAATGGAGTCATATGGCTGCTGCGATATAGAGATATTCTCGTCAATAGGTGAATCGTTGATATCAAACCCTTTACTAAAGAGAAAAACCTCCTCACCGTCTACAGTCAATGAAGATGGTTTATGCTCCTTTAAAACTTTCTCCACATCGACTTCAAAATGCACTGATTTCAGGAAGCTTTCTAAATCTATTCGTTCCACATATCTTCACCTTTTTTCGATTCGAGTAATTATTTAACAATTGTAATATAAAAAAACCTCTATGTTAACATGTGAACTGTTCAATATTCCAGAAAAGAATATAAAAATAAAATCTATGATTCGAGCAATCAAATCCTAGTATTTTAACATTATTTCTACTAGAAGCGTTTGCTAAAATCATAGTAAGACTTAATTTGGAGGTAACTAAATATGAAATATCCTAAATCATTCCTTTGGGGTACGGCGACATCTGCCTACCAAGTAGAAGGAAACAATAATAAATCTGATATGTGGGCTGAAGAGTATTCAGAAGGATCACCATATAGAGATTATTCCGGTGACGCAGTTGACCACTATAATCGCTACAAACAAGATATTGAACTCATGGCCAGTCTGGGGCTGAACAGTTACCGTTTTTCAATCGAGTGGTCGAGAATTGAGCCAGAACAAGGTGTATTTTCACAAGTGGAATTGAACCATTATCGTGACGTCATTAAAGTATGTTATGACAACAAGATCACACCAGTTGTGACCATGATGCATTTTACCTCTCCACGGTGGCTGATGAAGATGGGCGGCTGGAAAAATCCTAAAACAGGGGACCTTTTTGCTAGTTATTGTGAGGTTGTGTTTAAGGAGCTGGGAGAGGATATCCCCTATGTGCTGACGATGAATGAAGTGAATTTACCAGTGATGTTAAAAGAATTGTTTATTAATCTCGACTTTATGCCCCCGGTTGGAATGGATGCCAAATCGTGGACCGCACCAGGCTGGCGTGAATCTGCAGCCCAAAAATGCGGGACAACCGTAGACCACTATTTCACTTTCCATATGGCTTCTGACGAGGTGTCTTTAGAAATTGTCAAAGTTGCACATAGAAAAGCTCGTGACGTTATGAAGAAAATCAACCCATCCACGAAGGTAGGACTTTCCTTGGCATTGCCGGAAATCCAAGCAATTGAAGGCGGTGAAGAGCAGGCGGCAAAAGTATGGCATGATTACTTTGGACAATTTAAATCTGCGATTGCAGGAGATGATTTTATCGGAGTACAGAACTATACCCGTGAAATTTATGGTCCAAATGGACAAGTTCCAGTTGCAGAAGGAACGGAAGTTACCGCAATGGGTTATGAGTACTACCCGGAAGCCTTGGCAGGTACGATTCGGAATGTTGCGAAAGAGCTAGACATTCCTGTAATGGTGACAGAGCACGGCATTGCCACAAATGATGACAGCCGCCGAGTTGAATTTATCGAACGAGGCCTTAAAGGATTGCATTCTTGTATGGAGGACGGGATAGAAATCTTAGGTTATCTTTATTGGTCAACCTTTGATAACTATGAATGGACGTTTGGGTATGAACCAAAGTTTGGCATCATTGCGGTGAACCGTGATACACAAGAAAGAACAGTAAAAGAAAGCGGACGTGTACTAGGTGAAATATCAAGAAACAATGCTTTGAATGTTGATGGAAAGTTTCAAAATGAAGTATAAAAATCCGGTTATTAGCGGCTTCCATCCAGATCCCAGCATTTGTAGAGCAGGAGAAGATTTTTATTTAGTCACGAGCTCCTTTGAATATTTTCCGGGTGTTCCGATTTTCCATTCTAAGGACCTTGTAAATTGGGAACAGATCGGTCACTGCTTAACACGTGAAAGCCAATTGCCTCTCAATCAAGCTAAAAGTTCCATGGGGATTTTTGCCCCTACGATTAGATACAACAATGGCCGATTTTATATGATTACTACAAATCTTACTATAGGAAAGAACTTTTTCGTTTGGTCGGAGAAACCAGAAGGTCCCTGGTCCGATCCCGTTTGGCTTGAATGGCCGGGTATTGATCCTTCACTATTGTTTGATGAAGATGGAAAGGTTTATTTAACTGGCACTCAAGACATCTTTAGCGGGGAGCCTATGGGTATTTATCAAGCCGAAATTGAAATTGAGACCGGAATGCTGCTTTCTGAACGTAGATTGATATGGGAAGGGACCGGCGGTGCTCATCCGGAAGGACCACATCTTTACAAAATAAACGGCTACTATTACTTAATGATTGCTGAAGGCGGCACGGAATACGGGCATATGGTGACAATGGCTCGCAGTGAACAGCCATTTGGTCCTTTTGAAAGTCATCCAAATAATCCAATTCTTACCCATCGCAGCAGTTTAAGCCCGATCCAAGCGACTGGGCATGCTGATTTAGTTCAATATAAAGATGGCAGTTGGTGGACGGTATTTCTAGGAATACGACCAGCACCGATTCCTTTTAGCGGAAAGCATCATCATCTTGGGAGAGAGACCTTTTTGGCACCAGTTGAATGGAATGAAGCTGGCTGGCCCTATATAGCTTCACAGGTTGAATTAGAAATGGACGGAAAATCACTCCAGATTGAGGAAAGTAGGCAGTGGATAGGTAAGGATGATTTTAATCAGAATACCTTAGATTTCTCTTGGAATTTCCTCCGAAATCCTATGAATGATAGCTGGTCTTTAACGGATCGACCAAGTTGCCTTACCCTATATGGATCTTCCTTTAGTTTAAATGACGTGGATTCCCCGGCATTTGTTGCCAGAAGACAACAGCATTTTGATTGCAAAGTTTCAACCTCTCTTGAATTTTCTCCAAAAGAAGACGGTGAAGAGGCTGGGCTGACAGTATTCATGAATGAGCGGTTTCATTATGAGATTGCGGTAGGACTACGTGAAGGGGTAAAAAAGGTCTTTGTAAGACGTAGGATCGGTTCACTTTGGAAAGTAGAGTCTGAGCATGACTATGACCAAGATGCTATTATTCTATCAGTTCATGCAGATGCCAAGAATTACATTTTTAGCTATCAAAAGCCAGGTGGAGAGTCTATTACGCTTGGTTCTGGAGAATGTTCTCTTTTATCAACTGAAGTAGCGGGTGGATTCACAGGAGTGTTCTTTGGACTTTATGCAACAGGAAATGGAAGTCGTGCTACGACCCCTGCGTATTTTGATTGGTTTGAATACGGTATATAAATGACCAGAGCAACATTTTTGATTTGCATCGTTTAAGCTAGGCAATTACGAAGCATTTCATTAAATGGGGCTCTTTTTTGCCGCCTTTTTCTTTTTTACATATATAAGAATATTAAATAGAACAAATATCGTCCTGTTTTCAGTCAAAAAGGGGAAAGCGATGAGGAGTAAGTTCTACTATTATTAATCTATAATAGGAAACGCTTTCAGTATTGAATGTTATTGATTATTTTTTAACAAAAGGATGGAAACGATGAAAATATCAGCAGTTATTTTTGACTTAGATGGAGTGATTGTATCTACGGATGAATATCACTACCAAGCATGGAAACAAATTAGTGACCAAGAAGGGATCGATTTTAATAGTGAAATAAATGAGAGACTCCGTGGTGTAAGCCGCATGGAAAGTCTCGAAATTATTCTAAGTCGTTCTGATAAAAGCTACAGTGAAAACGAAAAGCTAGATCTAGCCGACCGAAAAAATGAAATTTACCGTGAACTGCTTAACAAGCTGTCGCCAAACGACATTTTACCTGGAGTTATTAATCTATTATTAACTTTAAAAGCAAGGGATATAAAGGTGGCAATCGGTTCATCCAGTAAAAATACACCTTTTATCTTAGAAAAAATTGGTATAGCTGCTAATTTCGATGCAGTTGCCGATGGAAATGACATAAAAAATAGTAAACCAGATCCGGAGGTATTTCTATTAGCTGCAGAAAGACTTGGGGTGAAACCGGAGAAATGCATCGTAGTGGAAGATGCTGAAGCAGGTGTCGAGGCGGCAATTGCCGCGGGTATGAAGGTGGTTGGAGTAGGGACCGCTTCAAACTGCTCAAATGCACATATTAGATTACAAGATTTAACTACTATAAATATAGAAGAATTATTAGATTAGGAGTGGAAACTATGATTAAATCTACTGCAAACTTAGCCCGCTTAAAAGAAAAACCCTTCCTTCTAAATGAAAAAGCAATTGAATGGGTAGAGAAAACTCTCCAATCATTGAGTTTGAATGAGAAAATAGGGCAGTTATTCTGTCCAATTGGAAGTTCTGATAAAAAAGAAGATTTAGAGGCCTTTATAAAGGATTACAGCCCTGGCGGTATGATGTACCGACCAAATACAGGTGCGAAGATCCAGGAGACCCATCGCTTATTACAAGAACTATCTACAATTCCTTTGTTAATTTCCGCTAACCTGGAAGCTGGCGGGAATGGAATTGCTTCGGATGGAACTTATTTCGGAAAACCATTACAGGTTGCCGCTACCGACAATGACCAAGAGGCCTATAAGCTAGGGCTCGTAGCCGGACGTGAAGGCAGGGCAGTGGGCTGTAACTGGGCCTTTGCTCCGGTTGTCGATATCGATATGAATTATCGAAACCCGATTACAAACGTAAGAACATTTGGGTCTGACCCAATCAGAGTTGCTAATATGTCCAAAGCCTTTATGAAGGGAATTCATGAAAGCGGTGTAGCTGCATCCGTTAAGCACTTCCCAGGTGATGGTGTAGATGACCGCGATCAGCATCTTTTATCTTCTGTTAACACGTTAACTACGGAAGAGTGGGACCAGACCTTTGGGATGGTTTACAAGGAAATGATTGAAGATGGAGCAAAGTCAATTATGGCAGGACATATCATGCTCCCTGAATATACAAGAAGCCTCGTACCAGGCATTAAAGATGAAGAAATAATGCCCGCTACACTAGCACCAGAATTACTTAATGGATTATTAAGGGACAAATTAGGTTTTAATGGGTTGATTGTAACCGATGCTACACCTATGCTCGGTTTTACAACAGCAGAGCGCAGGGAAATTGCCGTACCAAAAGCGATCGCTTCAGGTTGTGACATGTTCTTATTTAACCGTAATATAAAAGAAGATTATCAGTTTATGTTAAAGGGGATTGAATCAGGAATCTTAACTCTAGAGAGGTTGGATGAAGCGGTTGCTAGAGTGTTAGCTCTTAAAGCTTCACTTGGGCTGCACGAACAAAAGGAACTCGGTACGTTAGTTCCAACAGAGGATGCCCTTTCTGTTCTTCAACATGAAGAGCACAAAGGTTGGGCACAAGAATGTGCGGACCAATCTGTTACTTTAGTAAAGGATACACAGAACTTATTGCCAATCAACCCTGAAAAGTATAAACGAGTTCGCTTGAATATTCTCGGGGATGAGGGAGGAGGACTTACTGAAGGTGCTTCAGTAAGTGAATCCATTAAGGAAGCTCTAGCCAAGGCTGGTTTTGAATTAGATGTATATGATAATACAAAAGTGAATTTCCCTGAATTATTTATGAGTGTAAACGACTTTAAAGCCAAATATGACTTAGTGATATACGTTGCCAACCTGGAGACAGCTAGTAACCAAACAACGGTTCGAATTAACTGGCAGCAGCCGCTTAATGCAAACGCTCCTTGGTTTGTTAACGACATTCCTACCTTGTTTATTTCGGTTGCGAACCCTTACCACCTGCAGGATGTACCAATGGTGAAGACTTATATCAATGCTTACTCATCTAATGAATATGTAGTAGAAGCAATCGTAGATAAAATTCTAGGAAAATCAGAGTTTAAAGGTCAGAGCCCTGTAGATCCGTTCTGCGGGAAATGGGATACTCGATTCTAAATAATTTTCAGCACTCCATTTTTAGTTTGGAGTGCTGGTCTTTTAACAGCAATCTTTGATTCGCGTAATGTTAATCTTTCTTTTCAGCATTAAATTTGATAAAAGCGTTTGTTAGAATTAAATATAGAGTCAGCTACAGAGAGGAAAAAGGTGAAATGAAAATAAAAAATTTGAAAACTAACCGTATTACAAACCCGCTGGGATTTGATTTAGGAAAACCACGGCTTTCTTTTGTTACCTATGATACCACTGCTTTGAAGCAGACAGCAGCACAGATTCAAGTAGCTCTGGACGAAGCCTTTACGAATATTGTCTTTGACAGCGGCAAAAGTGAACAGATTGATAGTCTTGCCTATGAGTTGCCAATTCATTTAGAGCCCTATACCCGCTATTATTGGCGTGTGACAGTTTGGGCGGATAATGGAGACGAAGCCACTAGTGATCCAGCATGGTTTGAAACTGCCAAGCTGGACAAACCTTGGGAAGCCAAATGGATTACACCTGATTTAGCTAACGATGTTCATCCTGTTTTAAGCAAGGACTTTGATCTTTCAAAGGAAGTGGTATCTGCCCGTGCGTACGTATGCGGTTTAGGATTATATGAAATGGAGATCAATGGTGTAAAGGCCGGGGATGAGTATCTCACTCCATATTTTAATGCCTATGACAAATGGCTTCAGTATCAGACCTATGATCTAACTGAATTACTCCAATCGGGACAAAACTCTGTTGAAGTAAGTCTAGGTAATGGATTATACAAGGGCCGTTTTGGTTTTGAAGGCGGCCAAGAGGAGGTTTATGGGGACCAGTTTGCTCTCCTCTGTGAAATCGTTATCCAGCATGCAGATGGAACCTCAACTGTAGTAACCACGGATGAATCTTGGAAAGCAAGAAAGAGCCGTATTCTCTTTAGCGGCATTTACGATGGAGAAATTTATGATGCCAACGTACAGGATGGTTCTAGTTATGAAGTAAAGGAAATCGATTTGGGCTATGACAGATTAAAGGCAAGATTGAGTTTGCCTGTAATCGTAAAAGAAGAGTTGAAGCCCGTTGAAGTGATTACAACACCTACTGGGGAAACCGTACTTGATATGGGCCAGAACATGGTGGGCTGGATTCAATTTAAAACCAATGCACCTAAAGGGCGAGAAATTGTCCTGCAATATGCCGAACTCTTACAGGAAGGCAATTTTTATCAAGAGAATTTAAGAACTGCAAAGGCTGAACATAGATACATATCCAATGGAGAAGAAGCGATCGTACGGCCGTATTTTACCTTCTATGGCTTTAGATATGTAAAAGTCTCAGGCTGGGATGAAGAAGTAAATAAGGATGATTTTACCGGATGCGTCTTATATTCTGATATGGAACAAATCGGAAAGATTGAAACGAGCAATCCGTTAGTGAACAGATTATTTTTGAACGCATTATGGGGACAAAAAGGCAATTTCTTGGATGTGCCAACAGATTGTCCGCAGCGTGATGAGCGGATGGGATGGACCGGTGATGCCCAGGTGTTTTCAGGTACCGCTAACTTTAACATGGACACCTATGCTTTTTTTAGCAAATACGGCTATGACCTTGCGCAGGAACAGGCGGCATTAGATGGTAAAGTTCCAATGGTAGTGCCTATGGCCACGGTAAAGGGCGGCGGGTCGAGTACATGGGGAGATGCAGCGACCATCATTCCTTGGACGACCTACCTTCATAATGGAGATAAAGCTATTCTAAAACAGCAATTTGACAGTATGAAGGGCTGGGTTGATTTTATCAAAAGAGAGGATGAGGCTTCAGGCGGTAAGAGACTTTGGACGACTGGCTTCCATTTTGGTGACTGGCTGGCATTAGATGGAGAGGATCCAAAGTCTCCTATGGGTGGAACAGAAACAGCATTCATATCCTCAGCCTATTATTGCTACTCAGCTATGCTTGTTGCAAAGGCGGCAAAAGTCCTTGGATATGTGGAGTTTGCACAGGAGTATGAAGGGTTAGCAAATGAAGTTAGAGCTGCCATCAGGGGAGAATATTTTACCTCTACTGGACGACTTGCTTTGAATACTCAAACAGCTTTAGTTGTGGCATTATTTATGGATTTAGTACCAGAAGATTATAGAGATAGGACTGCAAATGATTTACGGGCAAAATTGAAGAAGGATAAGAATCATTTGAAGACAGGTTTTGTCGGCACACCTTATTTATGCCGAGCATTATCTGAGAACGGAAATAATGATTTAGCATATACCTTGCTTCTAAACAAGGATTATCCAAGCTGGTTATATGCGGTTACAATGGGGGCTACAACCATTTGGGAACGCTGGAATTCTGTGCTACCAGACGGGAAAATCAGTGGAACAGACATGAACTCTTTAAATCACTACTCATATGGCTCAATAGTGGAATGGTTGTATCGTAATGCAGCCGGAATCAACCCAGTAGAAGAGAAGCCTGGCTTTAGACATGTAAGATTAGCACCACAGCCGGATTACCGCTTGAAGTATGTGAAGGCAAGTCTGGATTCTGCCGCCGGTTTATACGAAAGCCAGTGGGCGCTGACTGAAGAAGGACTGCTGAAGTTTAAGTTTGCGGTACCTTTTAATGCCACAGCTACAGTAGAGTTACCGGATGCAAAGCTTGAAAACGTGTTCGTGAATGGAAGCACTTTAAATGATTCGGAAATCACGGCAATCCAGAGTAGTAATAAAGTCGTGGCAGAGTTACACAGTGGAACATGGGAGTTTTACTATACGCCGGAGGTTAGTTATCTTAAGTACTACAGCACACAGATGCCTTTAGGCGAGTTGTTAGAAAATGATGAAGTCAAGGCGGCATTGGCGGAGACGGTACCTCAGGCTGCCGCATTACCGCAGGAAATGGTGAAAAATCTAGGGCACCAATCTTTAAGAGAATTATCCCATATGCCGTTTCTTCCTATTTCGGGGGGAGTTTTGGATGAGTTAGATTTAAAGTTAAGTAACATTAAAGTGATTGTGCAATAAATAAGGGATTGAGAAGTAAAACTCTTTTAGTGGTGTAACGGATATAGTAACATGACCATATTTTACTGAGATTTACCTACTCGAGGACGGGAAAATGTGCTATAAAAGGGGAAACTGAGTGAAAGTTTTACCTGAGGATGAGGTAAATGTGTTACCTTAGGATAGGCTCCACAAGCAGAAGATCTTTGCATTGAAATTGCAAAAGCGATGAGAGAACTTTAATAGTAGATAAATAGGGTAAAATCGTATAACTCGAAAAAACAGCACCTATCAATAGTAGGATGCTGTTTTTTCTTTTAGAAAATTATAAATACTATGATAATATTAAAAGATAAATTGTACGGGGGCGTAATGATGATTCTGAAAATAGAAGATGTTTCATTAAGACGAGAAGGAAAATGGATTTTAAAGAATATTGATTGGGAAATCAAGAGGGGAGAGCATTGGGCTTTGTTTGGGTTGAATGGAGCCGGAAAGACGGCAATATTAAATATACTCAATGCTTATTATTTTCCTACTTCTGGGAGAGTGACAGTGTTAGGTAAAGAATTTGGAAGGACCTATTTAGGTGAAAAATTAAGAAAACAAATAGGGTTTGTCTCCTCCTCTCTTCAAGAAAAATTTCACCAGGGCGACAATGCCTTTGAAGTAGTATTAAGCGGTGCCTTTGCCTCCATTGGCCTTTATGAAACACCGACAGAAGAGATGAGAGATCGGGCGGTCACCTTACTTAAGGAGCTTGGATGTATTACGTATGCAAACCGAAACTATGAAACATTGTCCCAGGGGGAAAAGCAGCGAGTTCTAATTGCTCGCGCCTTAATGGCCGATCCAGCACTGCTCATATTCGATGAACCCACCAATGGGCTTGATTTTATTGCTAGAGAAGAGTTTTTAGAAACGGTTGAGAGGATTACTAGCAACCCTACTGCACCATCGATTATATATGTAACCCATCATGTGGAAGAAACTTTGCCAATTTTTAATAAAACGATGCTACTTAAAGCAGGTCAAGTTTTTGCAGCGGGGGACACCACTGAAATGATATCCAGTCAGCAACTTTCCAACTTTTTTAATATCCCTGTTGAAGTAATATGGACTAATAAAAGACCATTGCTTTCCAAAGTACGCCAAACAGTATAAGAGAAACACTTCCTTACTAGCAGACCATTTATGGTCTGTTTTTATTTTGGTTATACCTTCTGCGGAAAGCGAAGCACCTAGAGCACAAATCAACAAACAACATTAACACAGTCTTATTAAAACAAACAAAAAAAAACGGATACAATTGTGACAAAAATGTTAACAAAACAAAAGTAAACAAACTGTAATTGTGGCGAAATTGTTAAATAACCAAATACAAACAAAAATATAATCTGTGTTTATGTTGATTTTTGTTAGGTGTGGAGATAAGATAAACATGTAGAGAGAAATCAATTAAATTAATTAACATAAAGACTAATCAAATAAGGAGAGATTGACCATGAGTATGACAATGATCGGGAGTCCATTATATACAGCACCGTTTTTTCAAGAAATGTTGGAAACTACTTCAAACCTATATCGTTTAGGCTGGGACGAACGAAATGGCGGGAATATCAGTTATTTATTACATGAATATGAAGTACTTCCGTATTTAAATGTAGACAATGTATTACGAACAATCCCAATGAATTTTGATGCTTCTACACTTGCGGGCAGATATTTTATCGTAACAGGTTCTGGAAAGTACTTCAAAAATGTCAAGTCAGATCCTGCTGCTAATTTAGGAATCATTCGCATTGGAGCATGTGGCAAAAGCTATGACATTCTCTGGGGATTTGAAAATGGCGGTGTAGCAACAAGTGAGCTGCCAACACACTTAATGAACCATATGAAGCGCTTATCAGTGGATAAAAACCATCGTGTAATTATGCACTGCCATGCGACTCATCTGCTGGCAATGACATTTACACATAGTTTGAAGGAAGAAGACATAACCAAAACATTATGGGAAATGTGTACAGAATGTATCGTTGTGTTCTCTGATGGTGTTGGCGTTATCCCTTGGATCGTTCCAGGAACGAATGAAATTGGCGAAGCGACTGCCGAAAAGATGGAGCATGTACGACTGGTGCTTTGGCCGCATCATGGTATTTTCGGTGCGGGGACTACAATGGACGAAACCTTTGGACTCATTGAGACAGCTGAAAAAGCAGCAGAAGTATATACCATTGTTTGTTCACAAGGCGGGAAAAAACAAACGATTACCGATGCACAGCTGCAACAACTTGCAGATGCATTTAATGTGGTTCCTCGTAAAGGAATTTTGAATGTATAGAATTTCAGATTTAAATGTAAGGGACAATATAGTCCCTTATTTTAAAAATAAATATGTGAAATATTGAACAATCTTGAGGAGGAAAAATGATGAGTATTTATTATGTTCCAAGTACAAATTTAATGGGTAGAGGCTGTTTAAAGGAGCTTGCTCCACTTGTAAGAGACCTTGGGTTTAAAAAAGCGTTAGTCGTAACAGATAAATTTCTAAACCAATCAGGCATTGCTGGGAAAGTACTGGCTGAGCTTGATTCAATCCAACTTAAATATGTTATTTTTGACGATGTAAAGCCAAATCCATCGATTGAAAACGTGTATGCCGGAGTAGATGTTTTCAATAAAAATGAATGTGATGTTCTCGTCTCTGTTGGCGGCGGCTCACCACAGGATGCTGCAAAGGCAATTGGGCTTTTTGTCACAAATGGCGGTGACCTCAGAGATTATGAAGGAGTAGGCAAAACTAAGAATAAATCTATTCCAATTGTTGCAGTTAATACTACGGCCGGTACGTCTAGCGAGTTTACCATTAATTATGTCATCACGGATGTTGAACGCGAAGTTAAGATGGTAATGGTGGATAAAAACAGCTTGGTCACGATTTCAGTTAATGACCCTGAATTAATGGTAAATAAGCCTGCAGAACTAACAGCTGCCACTGGAATGGATGCGTTAACACATGCAATTGAGGCAATTGTTACACCTGGTGCTTATGCTGTAACAGACGCTACAGCACTTGCAGCGGTTGAAATTATTTTCAACTATCTCCCTCGTGCGGTAAAAAACGGACATGATATTGAAGCCCGTGAACAAATGACCTATGTCATGTTCTTAGGAGGAATCGCCTTTAATAATGCGGGCCTTGGCTTCGTCCATGCGATGGCGCATCAACTCGGCGGAGTGTATGACTTGCCGCATGGAGTATGTAATGCAATGCTGCTGCCGATTGTAGAACGTGAAAATGCTAAACGTGATCCAAGAAAATTCCGAGCGATTGCAAAAGCTGCTGGTATTAACGTAGACGGAAAAACGGATGATCAGTGTGCAATGGAAGTAATCGATGCCATTCGTGCCTTATCCATTGAAGTTGGGATACCGAGCAAGTTATCAGAACTAGGTGTTGCTGAGGTAGATCTTGATAAATTGGCAGATAACTCTTTGAAGGATGCATGTGCACCAGGCAATCCATTCATGCCTACGAAAGAAGAAGTAATCGCGATGTTTAAGGAAATTATTTAAAAGTAAGTACTTGTAATTTTCCCTATATATTTAAAAAGCATTCGGTAATTTTTACCGAGTGCTTTTTTTATTGAATACCTTAAAATTTACCATCAATATAATCCGGTAAAAAATCAAAAATAAGAAGGCAAAAACAATTTCTATTTTTGCAAGGGGGTAATAGTATTGATAAAAAAACCATTAGGTATATTGATGACTGGTGTTCTGACTTTCGGTCTTGCAGCTTGTAATAACGGTGATAATGCTGTTAATGATACAAGAACGAGCAGAGTGGACCGAGATAATAATATTACAAATGTACGTAACGACCGTGATAATACCTTTAGGAGTGTCCGCAATGACAGAGGAACTGTCATTAACAATAACGGCGGGCGTAATGTAAACAATAATAATGGCTTCCTCTTGGGGAATGGCCGTGACGATGGTATTGACCATAATGGTCCGTTGACAGAGGATTATACGAATAGAGATAACAATGATAGTGATATCGATCGTGGTCGAAACAACGGTAATCGCGGGTTGTACAATGTTAACAATAACCGTAACAGATTAAATGTGAACAACACAAATCGAACTGGTAACAACGGTCGATTAAATGTAAACAATAATCGTACGGGTACACAGAACTTAGAATACGACCGAAACTTTAATTCAAACTGGTATAATGTTAACAATGGCCGTTATGACCAAAACCGCAGTTTCTTTAACAATAGTACAAGACGTGACCAAAACAATGGTTTGTTTAATGTAAATAACCGTAGAGACAATGATCGTAACCTGTTTAACGTCAATAATACAAGAGATGATGTTCGTCTTCCAAACAAAGCCAATAATGGCCGTACTAACACTACAAACGTAGGCGATGACAACATCTCAGCTGACCGGACATCGCTAAATAGTAAGAATTACCCTCATACAAGAGCGATCTTGATACAAGAGGCTAAGTTTAAGTATATACCATTTGGTTCTGCTCAGTGGAGATATTATGGTTCACAGCAGCCAGGTCAAGCACCAAACCAGCAACAACAACAACAGCAAGCAACGCCACAACAACCAGCTGAGCAGCAACCGCAAGCAGCACCACAGCAACCTGCACAGCAGCAGCCGGCTCAAAAGCAGCCTGCGGCACAAGAGCAACCAAAAGCACAAGCACCTGCTACAGGTGATGCTAGTCAATTTGTACAGCAGGTAATTGATTTAACAAACGCACAGCGTTCTAAAAATGGACTGCCTGCCTTAAAAGCTGACTCCCAACTAAACGGAGTAGCACAAAAGAAATCTGTTGATATGCAGCAAAACAATTATTTCTCACACACTAGCCCAACATACGGTTCTCCTTTTGACATGATGAGAGACATGGGTGTAAGCTACAAAACCGCTGGTGAAAATATTGCTCAAGGACAACGGACGCCACAAGAAGTGGTCAATGCATGGATGAACAGTGAAGGTCACCGTAAAAATATCTTAAGCCCTAATTTCACGCATATTGGGGTAGGATATGAAAAAACAGGTCATCACTGGACACAAATGTTTATTGGAAAATAAAGCATGTTTTAAGACGAAAGGAATCCTTTGATGGGTTCCTTTCGTTTTAACAAAGATTGCAATGAAATACCACTTCGTTTCCAATTTTTGTAGTCTTTAAAAAATGCATCATAGCAGCAGGTAATAACCTTTCATCTTTGTTTAATTCGATGATTTCCCATATAATATTAGTAAGACTTGTTTTGAAAGAAGGTGTTTTCTCTGAAATTACCTAAAAAACAATACATCACCATTGAGGAATTTGAAGAATTAAGGAAAGAAACAGATCAGCAATTGGAGTATATAGACGGGGTTGTGTATATGTCCCCGTCGCCCAGCACTAAACATCAAAGGATATCAATGAAACTATCTGCATTTTTATTTAATTTACTGGCTGGAAAGGATTGCGAAGTTTTTGCTGCTCCTTATGATATCGAGTTGGTGGATGAGGAAAGTGAAGAAAAAAAGATTATCATACCTGACTTATCTATTATCTGTGACAAAACAGGTTTTATTGAACAGAAATATATTGGTGTTCCTGAAGTGATCATTGAAATTATAAGCCCATCGAACCAGTCACACGACTTAATTTTTAAGACAAATCTTTATCAAAAATTCCGTGTTAAAGAGTATTGGATAATCAACCCAATTTTAAATAATATTATGGTTTATTCATTAGGGGAAGACAATCAATACCGACTGATTGAAAATGAAAAACAAGGTATGGTTAAATCCAGCATCATAACTGGTTTCGAAGTCGATGTTGAAGCATTATTTAAACAATAGAAAGTGACTGTTGCTTAGTGATTTAGACAAGTGACAGGCACTTTCTTATGTTTTAAATGTGTGAATTTTTCTTCGGTACCGGTTTAATTCTCGAACAATGAAAATCTGCCAACTAGTATTTAGGGTTTAAAAATGTTATCAGATGAACCACTTTATTATGCTGCTGCTTCTAAAAAATAGAGCCCTGCTAATTCTCCTTTGACCTGAGACTTCTGCTGAATTCGCTAGGTGTCATCCCGATATATTTGCGAAACTGCCTGGTAAAGTGGTTGTAATTTTGAAAGCCGACGTCATGGGCAGCTTCTGATGCATTTCGATTCGTATGGGCAAGAAGCAAGGCAGCTTGCTGTATTCGCATTCTGTTAAATGCCTCGACAATCGATTCCCCTGTATTTTCTTTAAACAGATGAGCTAGTCTTGATGCGGAAAGCCCAACGGTACGGGCAAGGTCTTCGACTCGAACGCTCTCTTGCATACGCTGTGCGAGTAAATATAGTGTTTCTTCGATCCTCGGGTCAAATCCGCTCGTTTGCTGCTTTTCTACCAGCATCAAGATCTCTCGCAGTGCCCCCAAACACATCTCGTGCCAATACGCACCTCGCTCCCGGGAATCGGAAAGAATCCGCTGAAAAGCCTGGAAGATGCGTTCCCTCACGGCTTGCTGCTCAATCTGCCGGATGGTCAGCCCATCCTGTGGAAGGAGACTTGAGTCCATAAATCCACCAGAAAAATGTGCCCATACAAAATGCCAGCTTTTCTCTTTAGGTGTGCCATAACGATGGGGTGTTCCCGGCTTCAAAAGAGTAATGTCACCGGACCTTACACGTTGCTCGCAGCCGTTTGTCTCAAAGTAACCTTCACCATTTAGTGTGTAGGTAATCAGCCAGTCACTCATGCCGGCCGGACGTACGGTAGAATAGGTGTCGCTCTCATGAAAATGTCCGGCAATTACCATGCCGTAGGCCAATCCGTCATAGTTTGAGGGGCGGTCCAGCTCCATCGTAATCATCCTTTTTGAAGTTGTCCTTAATCAAGAATAGTTTAGCCTAACTGACAACTTCATACAAGTATAAATAGCAGAATCGTATGCATTGTCAGCATAATCCTTCCTTCATATATCCTTTATTTCAACTATATAATGGTAGTGTGATAAAAATCACTTCTAGCAGCAATAGGGGAGGGCGAAAAAAATGGTGTATAACCATCGAGTGTTAACGAATGACCAAAAGCGACAATTTGAAACGGAAGGTTTCTTAATAGTGAAAGGATTATTTACGGAGGAGGAACTGGCGGAAATTGATAAATCCTTTGATGACATCAGCAATCAGGTGATCCCGGGGCATTTTGAACCAGATTTCCAGCAGGAAGCGCTTGACCCGCTAAAGCGTTATCCGAGGGTTATGCATCCGCACCGGTTTAATGAAACAGCAAAACGGTATATGCTTCATAAGCCAGTATTGGATGTCCTGACTGATTTGTACGAGGAGGAACCTTTGGCGGCACAAAGTATGTTCTATTACAAGCCCCCGGGTGCAAGGGGACAGGCACTTCATCAGGATAACTTTTACTTAAAGGTCGAGCCGGGCAACTGCATCGCTGCTTGGACGGCGATCGATCCGGCAGATGAGGAGAACGGAGGGCTGTTAGTTGTGCCAAAAACAAGTACACATGAAATCGTCTGTCCTGAAGAGTCCGATTCAAAGGAGTCGTTCACAACACACTATGTGAAGCCGCCGAAGGATCAAAAGGCAATCCCAGTGGTGATGAAGAGGGGCGATGTGCTTTTTTTTAATGGAAATTTGATTCACGGATCCTACCGCAATAAAACGAAAGACCGTTTCCGCCGCTCGTTCATTTGCCACTACGCCAACAGCTCGGCTACCCACATTGCCACACATTATCGTCCTCTGTTCCGTGCTGATGGAACACCCTTGGAACTCGAGAGCAATCCGGATGGAGGTCCGTGCGGCGTTGAATACGAAGCACCATATTTCCACTAAGCGTGAGCCGCGGCTTGAAGTCTTAATGTCCTGGTGGGGGATGAACGGACTGGGAGTTCAAAATGGGGTTGGCGAGGAATGGAGCATGGAGGAGAAGGTCCGTTACATCGCCGAAGCGGGATATGACGGAATTAACGGTATGCTTCCTGAGGGCAAGGAGGCCGAAAGATGGCACCGATTGCTGGATCAGTACAATCTTTCATACAGCGTAAATGCATATCCAAAAACCGCTGTGGAGCTGGAAGTCTTTCTCTGCAAGGCAAAATCGTTCGGGAAGGTCGATTTTGTCAATGTACAGGTGATGAGGCCGTTTCTGATCGGAGAGCAGGCGGTGCAACTGCTTACGGACATCACAGAGGTGTCTCAGTCTGTAGGCATCCCTGCGTATATCGAAACGCACCGCGGCACCATTACTCAGGATCTGCTTCGCACGGTAGAGTATGCAGAGCGCTTGCCTGGGCTTGAGCTGACAATCGACTTCTCACATTATGTCGTTGCAGGGGAAATGCGTACTGTGTCGGAAGAGGCAGAAGAGCTGCTCCAGATGCTGCTGCCTAAGACGAAAAGCATACATGCTCGCGTATCGAACGGGGAACAGGTGCAAATCGATATCCCAATGTTAGCTAGTGTGGGTGAGGAGAGCGCAGCTGACCGAGAGTTCGAACACCCGATTTTGAATCACTTTAAACGTTGGTGGCTTGGTGGGATGCGCAGTTGGCGTCAAACGGCAAAGGATGGCGAGGTGTTCCCTTTTGTCTGCGAGCTGGGGCCGCCTCCTTATGCAATCACAGTACGCGGCCAGGACGGTGGGGAGTGCGAGCTGAGTGACCGCTGGAAGCAAGCACAGCTGTTTGCAAGGATCGCCCGGTCCTTATGGGAAGGGTTTTAACAAAAAAGAGCAGGTTAATGTTTAGCTTTTAAGACCTGTTTGCCAATTGGATGGAGGCAATCGTTACATGAGAGATTATAGTATTGACGTAAAGAATACGCAAAAAGAGATATACCCACTCGAAACAAAGCTCGGTGGATCTAATATAGACGGAGAAACTTATAGTTTTACAAACTATTATATAGAGAAAAATGGCCAGCCGGTTTTCGGCATCAGCGGTGAGTTCCATTTTAGTCGATATATTGGTGAAAAATGGGAAGACGAAATCATCAAAATGAAAATGGCAGGGATTACTATCATCCCTACCTATATTTTTTGGAACCATCATGAAGAGGTGCAAAGAATATTTGATTGGGAAGGTAATAAAAACCTTAGAAGATTCGTCGAGCTTTGCGGAAAACATGGTATGGCTGTCATATTGAGAATCGGTCCATTTGCACATGGGGAGGCCAGAAATGGAGGAATTCCAGATTGGCTCTTCGGAAGACCCTTTGAGCTACGTTCAAATGATCAAGAGTATTTGGCATTTGTGGAAAGATTTTATCAAGAAATTGGTAAACAGGTGCAGGGGCTACTGTTTAAAGATGGCGGCCCGATTATCGGAACCCAGATTGAGAATGAGTATGAACATGCAGGGGCTCCGTGGGAAATCACGAATGGAACAGGTAATGTATGGCTACCTGCAGGCAGAGATGGTGAGGCACATATTATTAAACTAAAGGAGTTAGCCGTTCAAGCGGGAATCCAAACTCCAATTTATACGAGTACTGGCTGGGGAGGTGCAGCAGCACCAGTAGAAGAGGTGCTCCCATTGTGGGGTGGCTACGCGTTTTGGCCATGGATTTTCTATGGTGATGCAAAGGAGCATCCGGCCACACCAGAATTTATTTTTCGAGACTATCATAATAACCAACAGAAAAATTATGGGTTTGACCCTGCCTATCATCCTGAGAGTCTGCCATTTGCATGCTGCGAGATGGGGGGAGGGATGACCGTTTTCTATAAATATCGATTCAAGCTGCCTTATGAAAGTGTTGACGCAATGGCAGCCATGAAGGTAGCCGGTGGATGTAACTTTGTAGGCTACTATGTTTTCCATGGCGGTTCAAATCCAAAGGGGAAAAAGACACCCTTCTTAAATGAGAATGCTACACCTAAAATATCCTACGACTATCAGGCGCCGATTGGAGAGTTTGGACAAATACGAGAATCATATAAGAGATTAAAGCGTCAACATTACTTTTATAAAACAGTAGAAGAGAACTTTTGCAAAACCAAAACCATCCTTCCCTATGATACAACCAATATGGATCCATATGATACTGAAACAGTAAGATTTGCGGTAAGAGCTCATCAAGATTCAGGTTTTGTTTTTATAAATAATTATCAGGATCATGTCAGCACAAAGGACCAAAAAGACTTTGCGATCACAGTTAACTTAGAGAATGAAAACATACGTTTACCAAAATCCGGTACCTTGTCGTTAGCGAAGGATGAGAACTGTATACTTCCATTTAACTTGGATCTACATGGACTAAATCTTAAATATTCAACCACACAATACCTGACAACTATCGAACATGAGGGTGAAACAACCTATTTCTTCTTTACTCCTAAAGGGATGAAGGGTGAGTATTATTTTGAAAGTGATGAAATCAACGAGGTAATTGTAGATAATGGGAACATCATTACCGAGGGACATACCAGGATACAAGTAAGTAATGAGGAGATTAGTCTAATCTATATCACGTTGAAATCCGGTAAGAGGCTCCATGTTTGTACGTTGACGCATGAACAAAGCTTAAACTTTTGGAAGTTTCCATATAGAAGGAAAGAACAGGTTTTCATTACGAATGCAGCTTTGCTAGTAGATGAAGAAAAAATAAGACTTGAATGCGAAGGTCTAGAGAATGTTGAAATCAAAACATTCCCGGGCTTTAATGAGACGATTAAAATTGCCGGAGAGGAAATTTCTGGTCGGAACCAGGGGATATTCAAGGTGTATGAGACGGAGATCGGTGTCAGTCCAACAGGCTTAGAGATTCAAATGGTCAATCAAAATAAAGCTGTAATTCAGTTTCAGCCTGAGGCTTTTGATAATGTCAAAGAACTTCTTCTTCAAATTGAATATGCCGGCGATATTGGTTATGCGTTTATCGATGGCGAGCTCATTCATGATAACTTCTGTAACAATGATACATGGGAAATTGGTCTGCAGCAGCATAAACAAGACCTGTTAGAAAAAGGCATGTATCTTTATATTTCTCCATTAAAAGAGGGCAGCTTTGTTAAAAGTGATTCCCCAATGGCAGCAAGATCTGAGGTAATAAGCAAACAAATTGCTGAAATAATATCAATCAAGGCTACAGGTTTACATGAGTTTGAAATTGAGATTTAACGGTTTACCAAAAACAATGGGGATGTAATTGCCGGGATTTATATTTATATCAAAAATAAAAAGCCTTGAAAATCAAGGCTTTTTGACGTCCCGAAGAAGACTAAAAAGAGTATTACACATGCCAAATCTTTTAATTTTTATAAAGAAAGGTAGAATCCAACTCATTCATTAGTCAAATTTTGGAATCCAGTCACCGTGTGCTTCAATTAATTCGTCGCACATCGCAATAATGTCGTCAATTGATAATTCAGCGGCTGTATGAGGATCCAGCATTGCTGCCTGATAGATGTGTTCTCTCTTTTTCGTAACTGCTGCTTCAATGGTTAAAAGCTGTGTATTAATATTTGTAAGGTTAAGGGCTGCTAACTGTTCTGGAAGATCTCCTACATAGCAAGGAGTGATTCCGCTGCGGTCAGCAACGCATGATACTTCAACAACAGCTTTTTTCGGTAAATTGCTGATTAAGCGTCCTGTATTTAAAATGTTGCCGCCAAATTTAAACGGAACATTTGTCTCAATCGCTTCAATAATACGGGAACCATATTCGTGAGAACGGGTATGGGTAAGTTGTGCATTGTTAACCATTTCGTCGCGCATTTTTTCCCAACGTTCAATTTGTTCTACACAACGACGCGGATACTCATCAAGAGGGATATTGAATTTCTCAATTAAGTGTGGATAATTGCGTTTAATGAAGTACGGGTGGTACTCGGCATTATGCTCGGATGATTCCGTTACATAGTATCCAAATTTGTCCATTAATTCAAAACGGACCATATCATCATGTTTTTTTGTTTGTTGTTTTTCTCTCGCGCGGCGTTTAATTTCAGGATATAAATCTTTGCCGTCGCGTTTGATCTCTAGAAGCCAGGCCATATGGTTGATACCTGCGATTTTTTCCTCCACACCATCATGTTCCATTCCTAATGATTTGAACAGGTG
This sequence comes from Neobacillus sp., assembly GCA_040797665.1. GTDB lineage: Bacteria > Bacillota > Bacilli > Bacillales > Cytobacillaceae > Neobacillus. The sequence goes on from JBFNER010000002.1 coordinate 24,350, forward strand.
CTCGCTGCAAATCTGTACGCTGTGGCATAATCCGACCGTTTTAACATTTGTATAGCGAAGCATGGCCCCTGTTAATGTTGCCATCGGATTTGTGTAGTTTAAAAGCAGGGCATCTGGACAAACCTCTTCGATATCCTTGGCGAAATCCCACATAATTGGAATAGTACGAAGCGAACGGAAAATACCGCCAATCCCGATGGTGTCAGCAATTGTTTGGCGAAGACCATATTTTTTAGGGATTTCAAAATCTATAACGGTGCTTGGTTTGTAGCCGCCAACTTGAATCGCATTAATAATGTATTTTGCTCCGCGCAATGCTTCTTTCCGATCTGAATAGGCTTTCACTACTATGTTTGCCTGTACGCTCTGTTTTAAGTTGTTTAACATATTTTCTGAGTCTTGTAAGCGCTGCAGGTCTATATCAAATAATGCGAACTCGAAACCGGATAATGCAGGAACATACATGCAGTCACCAAGAACATTTTTTGCAAAAACAGTACTTCCTGCCCCGATAAATGTGATTTTTGACATAATTCTACCTCCAATAAAGTGAAATGGGGAATGCTAATTGAATCTCCTAATAGGATAAAAAATTGTTTTAAAACAAATCAACACCCCTGTTCAACTTTATGTATTTTTGTTGTTATAATAATAGTAAAACGTTTATGTAGTAACCTCAATGGTAAGTTAGTGTGATTGGAGGGTAAAATATTGTCTTTGACTTATAGGAAGAAATATGGGAAGGATTATGGAACGTACGGTTTTCGTTTTCAAGATTTGCTTCCTAACGATGTGGCAAACATTTTCGTGCTTGGCCGGGAAGTGAAAGTGCCGGGTGAAGTTTATGATTGGGATGGGTTAAAGCGGAAAGATGTCGGCACATATGTGTTTCAATACACACTCTCAGGAGAGGGAAGACTAGAAGTAGCAGATGAAAGTTATACAGTGAAGGCAGGGGAAGCCTTCATTGTCGAGATTCCTAGCGATCATCGATATTATTTTCCAAAGGATAGTGAGGGATGGGAATTTATTTTTATTACATTAGTGGGAAGAGAAGTAGCCGATTGCTGGAGGTTTATGAATAAACAGAACGGCCCTGTCTTGAAAGTACCTCCTTATTCAAAGCTGATCCAGCTTGTGCAGACAATCTATAAAGACACCCATGATCAAAAGATTACAGATACATATACCGCTTCTGCAAGAGCTTATGAGTTTATTATGGAGTGTTACCGTTTCATAAGGAATATTGAAAAAGCCAATGAAGGTTTCTCTCTTCAGATTACAAAAGCTTTATCTTTTATCCAAACACATTATCATGAACCGATTACACTTGACGAAATAGCGGCCGTATCCGGTTTCTCAAGATATTATTTTATTAAGCAGTTTCAACAGCAATTAAATATGACACCTGTCCAATACCTTACCAAAATCAGGATACAAAAAGCGGCGGAGCTTCTTCGTTTAACGAACTCCACAGTTACAGACATTGCTGCCCAGGTAGGGTATGCAAATGCCAACTATTTCAACAAAGTATTCCGCAAAGCGGTTGGTGTTTCGGCCGGGAAGTTTCGTACTAGTAAAGACGTTGTCGGAATTGATCATTTGATCATTGAATAAGCTTATGGAAAAATGAATCGATTGTGAGTAAAAGGGCTCTCCAATAAATGGAGAGCCCTTAACTATTCGTTTTGACATGGTTTACTAGTAATACAAATTATTATGCACTTCCAATGCCACAGATTCTGGACGCTCACATGTACTTTCCATTAAATAATGTTTACCACAATCTGAGGAATCATGGAAGCCATGCATCGCTTCTAAAACGTGATAAGCTAATTCGCTATTTGCTCGATATTTCCCACCATCGAGGATTGCTTTGGCCATATCTGCAACGCCAAGCCCTCTATTGTTCTGGGAATATCCAAAGACAAGAGGCACCTCTGTAAATTCATTTTCGTCACGTTTCCTTATTTTCACAGGTCCGCCGAATGTATTGGGATCAGGAACTAGTAAAGTTCCTTCACTGCCATAAATTTCAATAGGGGGCAGCGATGTGCCGCCAAAGGCATCAAAGCTTGTGGTCAAGCTTCCAATTACACCCGAGGCAAAATCGATCACACCTGAGATATGTGTAGGGGTTGATACCTCAATTTTTGTACCTGCTTTTGGTGCACTAAGCACCGTTCTTTCTGGATAACTGATACGAACAGAACCAGAAATTCGTTTGATAGGTCCTAAAAGGGCTACTAAGGCAGTTAAGTAATAAGGTCCCATATCAAACATCGGTCCGCCGCCATGATCATAATAAAAGGCAGGGTCTGGATGCCAATGTTCGTGCCCGCGGCAAATCATAAATGCTGATGCACCAATCGGAATCCCATTTCACCTTGTTCAATTAAGTGGATAGCCGTTTGAATACCAGCCCCTAAAAAGGTGTCAGGTGCACTGCCAACAAGAAGATGATGCTTCTTAGCTGTTTCTAGAATTTGTTTTCCTTCTTCGCGTGTTACAGCAAGTGGTTTTTCCGTATAAACATGCTTGCCTGCTTCAAGCGCCTGAATGCAAACAGAGGCATGTGCTTTAGGTATGGTTAGATTAATGACAAGTTCAATCGTTGGATCAGCAAGTAACTCTTCTACGGAACAAGCCTTGGGAACGCCGAACTTTTCAGCTTGAGATTGTGCACGATCGACATCTAAATCGGCACAGGCAACAAGCTCAAGTTGGGGGAACTTCGGACAGTTTTCCATATAAATAGAACTAATATTTCCACAACCAATGATACCAATTTTAAGTTTTTTCATTAGGAACCTCCAGTTTATTTTTACGGATATGCTTACCTTCCGCTTTTCTTATCGACTGTCGCCCATGCCAGTATAGGTCCGTACATTTCCATAAATAGATGCAGCGTCAGATTCTTCAGCCCGTTTCTTGCCTTCAGAAGCCCACAAGAAACCGCGTCTCATAATCTTCGAAACTTCAGGCATAGCGACGATATTCGCTTGATGTCCTAATGAACTATAAAACACATTCCCAAGTCCCCAGCGTTTTGTCCAAACAACAGGCATATCAACGGCTTTATTAGTAGCGTGCGGTCCGTGATAAACAGGGAAGCGAGTGGTTGCTAACACTTCAACCGCCGGGTCGTAATGAAGGTAGTATTGTTCACTAACTACTTTAAAGTCAGATATCCCCTCTAATAATGGACTTGAGGAATGCTTGATATTGACCATGTATTCAATCCCATCATTTCCAGGATGGGCCACCCAATTTCCACCGGTTATGAACTGCCAGTCAACATTATTACGGAATGAATCACACATCCCGCCATGGCACCCGGCTAAACCAACACCTGCTGCGACCGCTTCAGATATATTAAGGACGTATTTTTTTTCAATTTCACCCATCGTCCAATGAGGAACGATTAAATCCAATTGCATTAGTTTTTCCTTGTCAGCATATGAGTCAAGTGAATCGGAAACCTCTACCTGGAAGTTTTCTTCCTCAAGGATTCCTTTGAAAATTTCAGCTACCTGCTCGGGCTGATGGCCATCCCATCCGCCCCAGACAATCAATGCACTTTTTTTCATCGTAAAAGCACTCCTTTACATTATTAGACGTCAGAAATTCGAATCCATTGGCGTTTTTCTATTGATAAATCAACCGCTTCTAGGACTTCCTGGCACTTTACGCCATCACGGAAGTTTGGAACAGGCTGTCGGTTTTCCTTGAATGAATCCATAAGTTCAACAATTTCATGAATGAATGTATGTTCATATCCAATCGTATGTCCTGGCGGCCACCAGTTTTCTGCATAAGCGTGTGCAGGGTCAGTCGCTAAGACACGGCGGAAGCCTTGGACATCGTCTCGATCATCAACGAAATAAACCTGTAGTTCATTCATCCGTTCAAAATCAAAAATCACACTGCCCTTACTGCCATTGATTTCAAATGAATTTGTACAACGGTGTCCAGCGGCAAATCGAGTAGCTTCAAAGCTGCCTAAAGCTCCGTTAGCGAACCGAGCCAAGAATAGGGTGGCGTCATCCACTGTCACTTCGCCCTTTTCGCCCCTATCACTGCCTTTTGCTGATAAACCGGCCATCTGAGTAGGAATGGGCCGTTCTTTAATAAACGTTTTGTTCATACCAACCACTTCTGTAATATCGCCAATTAGATAGTGAGATAAATCGATTAAATGAGCCCCGAGGTCTCCGTGAGAGCCTGAACCTGCAATTTCTTTCTGAAGTCTCCAGGCTAGTGGGAAGTTTGGATCTACGAGCCAATCCTGCAAAAACCAGGCCCGGAAATGATAAATTTCGCCGAGTCTTCCTTCGTCAATAAGCTTTTTAGCGAGCATAACAGCAGGGGCGAAGCGATAGTTAAATCCAACCATATGTTTGACTCCAGCAGCCTCAATGACATTAAGCATTTCTCTAGAGTCCTTCAATGTAAGCGCTAACGGTTTTTCGCAAAAGACATGCTTGCCAGCTTGAGCAGCAGCAATGGTGATTTCTTTATGAACATCACTAGGTGCATTAATGTCAATTAAATCAATGTCGTTTCTTTCTAAAAGGCTTTTCCAGTCTGTTGTATATTCCTCCCAGCCAAATTGCTTGGCAGCAGTTGCCACACTGTTTAGGTCGCGGCCGCAAATCACCTTCATCTTCGGATGAATAGTATTCGGGAAAAAGAGTGGAATGTCCCGGTATGCATGACTGTGTGCTTTTCCCATAAATTTATAGCCGACCATTCCGATTCTAAGCTCTTCCATAGCGTATCTCCTTTTTTATGTCATCAAACTCACTCTAATATCGATAAATCTACCATTAATCGGATTGACACAACAAGTTAAAACTTATATAATCCTAGACAAAATTTACTCTCTGCTGGAGATGTTCTAGTATGCTATTATATGAAGCACACCATTTTGATTACATATCAAACTATCATACATTGGATCTAAACTTCCCAAGCCACCTCCATCGTGGTTTTGAATTACTCTTCCTCGTTGATGGGGAAATGGAAGTAATTATTAGTCAAAGAAGTCACCATTTGAAACCTGGACAATTCTTACTCATATTGCCGTATGAAATTCACTCGTTTATTACAAAGTCACATTCTCGGGCTAATATTTGTGTTTTTTCGCCAGACTATGTTCCGACATTTCAAAAAATGATAGAAAATAGCTCACTTGAAAACCCAGTATTCAACCTATCTATGGAAGCAAACACACTCATTTCTAGGGCACTTTTCAAAGAAAATCCAAATCTGCTAGAACAAAAAGCCTGTCTCTATTTATTATTATCAGAGCTGATGGGTCAAACCAGCTTAATGAAAGGGGAAAAACAAGATCCAGAGCTGCTCCATAAGTTGTTAACCTATATTCAGGATCATTTTACAGAATCGATTTCTTTAAAAAGCATCGCTGGCACATTAGGTTACAGTTATAATTATTTATCTAAGTATTTTAATACACACCTAAGTATGTCATTTGTAGATTTTTTAAATGAAACGAGAGTAAACTATGCTTGTTATCTATTAATCTATACAGAGAAAAATATTACAGAGATTGCTTACCTATGTGGTTATGAAAGCATACGTTCATTTAACCGCAATTTTATAAAGATAAAATCTTGTACACCAAAGGAATACCGACATCAATATCTTAAAGAACCTCAAGCTCCCTGAAGTAGGTTTTAAGATGTCAAATCCACCAATCTAGGTGGATTTTTTATATGCTTTAATCAAGAGACTAGTTAACAAAGAGATTCTAAATATTATGATTATCTGATAATATAAAAATTATCTAAATCGTAAGCGGTGAATTTTGAAAGGGGATACATGGTTTGAATTCAAAATATCTAGATGTACTTGTTCAGAAGTATGATTGTGAAGAAAAAGTGGTAACTGAAATTATTAACCTAGAAGCCATTCTTAATTTACCAAAAGGGACAGAACATTTTGTCAGTGATTTACATGGGGAGTATCAGGCTTTTCAACATGTGTTGAGAAATGGTTCAGGGAATGTAAAAGAGAAAATCAGAGATTTGTTTCAAGATGTTTTGTTTGAAAAAGAAATAAATGAATTTGCGACATTAGTCTATTATCCTGAAGAAAAATTAAAATTAATTAAAAATTATTTTGGTGATGAACAAGAATTAAACCAATGGTATATCGTAATCATCGAGCGGATGATCAAACTTATTTCTCATGCTTCCTCCAAATATACACGTTCAAAACTACGAAAAGCATTGCCAAGTCAGTTTGTGTTTATTGTAGAAGAGCTGCTTTACAAAACGAATATATCTTCAAATAAGGAGCAATATTATAAAGAAATTGTCGAACAAATCATCTCCTTAGGGCAGGCTGACAAGCTCATAACAGGGCTAGCATATACAACTCAAAGATTAGTAGTTGATCATCTTCACGTAGTTGGGGATATTTATGATCGTGGTCCAGAACCTGATAAAATTATGGATACTCTTATCAATTATCATTCTGTAGATATTCAGTGGGGAAACCATGATGTTCTATGGCTAGGTGCTTTTGCTGGTTCCAAGGTTTGTCTCGCTAATATCATTCGCATCTGTGCAAGGTATAATAATCTGGATATTATTGAAGATGTATATGGTATCAATCTTCGGCCTCTGTTAAATCTAGCGGAGAAATACTATGAGGACAATCTGGTATTTAGACCTAAGGTACATTCAGATCAGAAACTATCTAATCATGAAACATTACAAATCACGAAAATTCATCAAGCGATTGCGATGATCCAGTTCAAACTCGAAATGCCTATCATCAAGAGACGCCCCTATTTTAATATGGAAGAAAGGCTTTTGCTGGAGAAAATTGATTATGACAAGAACGAAATAACGATTTATGGGAAAACCTACCCTCTGGAAAATACATGCTTTGCAACGGTAAATCATGAGCAGCCTGATCAATTATTAGAAGAAGAAAAGCAGGTTATGGAAAGATTATTATTCTCTGTTCAGCATTCAGAAAAGATGGCCCGACATATGAATTTCCTTATGAAGAAAGGGAGTCTGTATTTAAAATATAACGGGAACCTTTTAATTCATGGTTGTATTCCTTTAGATGAGGAAGGGAATATGGAAAAAATGGTTATTGAAAATAATACCTATTCAGGTCGTGAATTACTTGATGTTTTTGAACGGTATTTACGGCATTCTTTTGCACACCCTGAAGAGACAGATGACCTTGCGACAGATATGGTCTGGTATTTATGGACAGGACAATATTCATCACTCTTTGGAAAAAGAGAAATGACAACTTTCGAGAGGTACTTTATTAAGGACAAGGCAACCCATAGAGAGAAAAAGAACCCATACTATTATTTACGTGAAAATGAAGAAATTTGTGGGAAAATCCTAACAGAATTTGATCTGAACCCTGACCAAGGTCATATAATAAATGGCCATACCCCAGTTAAAGAAATTGAGGGAGAAGATCCAATTAAAGCAAATGGTAAAATGATTGTGATCGATGGAGGGTTTTCCAAAGCCTATCAATCAACAACAGGTATCGCAGGATATACGTTACTATATAATTCCTTCGGTATGCAGCTGGTCGCCCATAAGCATTTTAATTCAAAAGAAGATGTTCTACTTAATGGGACAGATGTTTTATCAATAAAAAGAGTGGTAGATAAAGAATTAAAGAGAAAAAAGGTTAGAGAAACGAATGTTGGAGAGAAATTATTACAGGAAATCTCTATATTGAATAGTCTAAGAGAATATCGTTATATGAATTGAAATCATATCGGAAATTGAGCAGGCTTACTTTTTGTAAACTGTAGAAATAAGAGTACCAATAGTTTAACTAGGTAAAAATGAAGCGGACGAAGACTCTCAACCAAAAGGTTGAGAGTCTTCGTAAAAATGCATCACGAAATCTGATTTATTTTAATTTTCAAAAAAGATATTGAAACGTTTCCAATATGATGTTATTATATGTTTATGATAAAATTGAAACGTTTCCAAATAAGAAAAATAAAATAGTTTTATTAATGGAGGCTGTTATGTATAGAAAAGGAGAAACGACGTAGGTTTTTATTTTTTGGTCTTTAATGGAAACGTTTCAATTCACCAGGATTGTAGATTGAGTGAGAACTTTTTATAAAATGTGAAAATAACATTACAGACCTAATTTTTTTATTTCACTTTGGAAACGTTTCAAAATGATGAGAGGTGCAGAAATATCAAAAAATAAACGTGAAAGTGAGGCAAGAATATGGAAATGGCAAGGAAGGCAAATTCTGTTATTGATTCACCTGCAAAGTAAAAGAAGATTAAAGTTTAAAAAGATCTTTAGGCAATTACCAGCTCTACATATTTCTATTACCCACATTAATTTATCAAACCGCCACTTGTGATATTTTAGCACAGCAGGACAGGGCAAAACGTACTGAAAATTTTCCTGAAAAAGGTGATGGCATGTATCAAATCATAAAGGGGAACAAAATTCTCCATGTGTTTATTATTGTTATATTGACGATTCAATCGTTTTTACCGTATTTTACAAGTGTTAAAGCTGCTACACTTCCGGTGGAAAATAACGAAAACTATCGGCCAGGATATCATTTTTCACCAATAAAAAACTGGATGAATGATCCAAATGGAATGGTATATTATAACGGAGAATATCATTTGTTTTATCAGCATAATCCTACTGATAAAGTTTGGGGACCGATGTATTGGGGGCATGCCATTAGTAAAGATTTAGTAAACTGGGAGCATTACCCAATTGCGATTTATCCAGATGAAAATGGTTTTGCTTGGTCAGGTAGTGCTGTAGTGGATTATCAAAATACCTCTGGTTTGGGGACGAAAGAAAATCCACCAATGGTAGCACTTTATACAAGTGAACTTGGCGGTGATAACCAACATGTAAGCGCTACATATAGTGTGGACAATGGCAGAACTTGGACAACACTTTCTCAAAATCCAGTTCTAACAATGCCTAATGATCTTAAGGCAAGCAGTGGGGGTTCAGGTGTTTTCCGTGATCCAAAGGTTTTTTGGCACGAGCAAAGCAACCAATGGATCTTTGTCATAACGAGTGGGAAACGAATAGATTTCTATTCATCTAGTAATCTATTAGATTGGAAAAAAGTAAGTGAATTTTCCGATCCAAAAGCAGCGGAACAAGGTCTTTGGGAATGTCCGGATTTATTCGAGCTGCCAGTATATGACGCTAACGGAAACCAAACCGGCTCGAAATGGGTACTAACGGTAAGTATCAATCCCACACCAACTGGTGGAACCGGTATGCACTACTATGTTGGAGATTTCGATGGAACTACATTTACTCCTGGTGAAACCACGGAAGAATTAAAGTGGGCAGACTTCGGAGCTGATTTTTACGCAGCTGTAACATGGAGCAACACCGTTAACCAACCAGAAGATGGCCGCCGGATATGGCTGGGGTGGATGAATAATCCTGCTCAATATGCTGGACAAATTCCAACTTCAACCTGGCGTGGTTCTGCCACCATTCCCCGCGCATTATCGTTAGTCCAGAAAGAGGAAGGGATCTTTTTAAAACAACAGCCAATCGAGGAATTAACGAGTTTAAGAGATACAGCGGATGAAGTGAAAATTGTGAACAAGAAATTTACTACTGAAAATCTATTAAAGGATATTCATGCTGATATGTTTGAGATTGAGGCGGAATTCAATCTTAATGAAACGACAGCAAACGAATTGGGATTTCACGTGCGTAAAGGTGAAACTGAGGCTACGACGATTTCCTATAATATCGCAGAAGGCAAATTATCTGTAGACAGAACACTGTCAGGTAAGACAGATTTTCATCCAGGCTTCCCTTCTATCCAGCAGACGAACTTGTCCGTAAAAGATGGGATCTTGAATATGAAACTTCTCGTTGACCGCTCATCGGTCGAGGTATTTGCTGAAGAGGGTACAACCGTATTTACCAATCAAATCTTCCCAAGCGAATCCAGTAAAAATATAGAGTTATATGCAAAAGACGGAGAAGTAACGATAAATTCGCTCTCCTATTATACGTTGAAAGAAGCAAAGTTTACTAGGTTTGTAGATGAGGTAGATGTTGATAGCCTTTCGAATACAATTGAAAATCCTGGTTTCGAAACGGGTGATTTATCAGGATGGACCGTTACGGGCTCTGCGTTTAGAGCACCAGTCTCTAATACTACTGAATTTTGGGGTGGTCCATTTGATCACCAAGGTACCTATCATGCGTGGGGGTTCCGAGGAGCGACAAGTGATGAAAAGTCTGATTTACGAACAGGAATAATGAAGTCATCTACTTTTGTTCTTGAGGGGAATGGAGTTATTGACTTCTTAGTAGGTGGAGGGCAGGATCTTAATACATTATATGTTTCCCTTGTCCATGCAGCCACCGGCGAGGAACTAATGAAGGCAACGGGGGCAAATACCGAAAAATATCGCAGAGTAACATGGGATGCCTCAGAGTATATTGGTGAAGCTCTTTATATCAAAGTTGTCGACTATCACTCCGGAGGATTTGGCCATATTAATGTCGATGATTTTCATGTCTACAATGTAGATGAGAGAGTTCCAGACGACCTAATAAACCCAGGATTTGAAACGGGGGATCTAACAGGATGGTCAGCGGAAGGAAATGCATTTGATGGAACTGTCACTGATCAAACAACCTATTGGGACACTCAAATTCCGTTTGGACATAAAGGAAATTATCATTTATGGGGCTTTCATGGTGACGTCCCAGAAAAAGCGGATGAAAGAACGGGAAGCCTGGCATCAAATACCTTTACTTTATCGGGTAATGGAGAAATCTCGTTCCTTTTAGGAGGAGGAGATGAAATGGATGGCGGAACAAAATACGATTTATATGTTGCGCTCGTCCGTGCTTCGGATGGTAAGGAGTTATTTAAGGCGACAGGACCGGAATCTGAGGCTTACAATCGTGTTACTTGGAATGCCGCAGATTATTTAGGGGAACAGGTCTTTATTAAAGTAGTTGACCAACATCCTGGAGGATTTGGCCATTTAAACCTCGATGATTTTCAAGTGAAAAGCCGTGGTATTCTAAGGCATTTGAAGTTTGACGAAAATGAAGGGAACACTGCTCTTGATACAGTTAATAATGAGGATTTAAAGGTCGAATATGTCTTTAATGATGCAGAGTTTAAGCCTTCTACCGATCCTCTTTGGAGGAAAGGGGTTGTCGATAATGCACTTTTATTTGATGGGTATTCTACCTATATTAAGAGGTCTGTAAAAAAATCTGCCCAGCCAAGTGATGCCATTACAATTGAAGCTTGGGTGGCACCGCGTTCCTATGAATGGGGAGATTTAGGACAGCTTTCTGCTATCGTTAATCAGCATAACAAAGCACGCGGGGAAGGTTTTATTTTAGGAATGGGCCGACATGGTAAATGGTCCTTTCAAGCTGGTCTAAACGGAGAATGGAAAGAAGTGTGGGCCAAAGAAGATAAAGTGCTTGAAAAAGATCAATGGTCTTATATTGTTGCCACTTTTGACCAAGACACGAAAAAGATGAAGTTGTTTTTAAATGGTGAACTAGCAGGAGAAGTGGATACTCCACGAAATGCAACGATCACTGCGTCTGAAAATGATCTTCTAATAGGTAAACACAATACAGCTGCCGTAATTAGCGCGTTTACGGCTAATATGTTTAACGGCATGATTGATGAATTAAAAATCTATAATAAAGCATTATCTGATGAGGAAATTAAGACGAATTATACTCAAGTAATGGACAGTTTTGAAAATCGTCAATTGCCTAGTCCGGATTTATCGTTTGATCGAAGTGTGTATGATGGAGATCGTTATCGACCACAGTATCATTTTTTAGCACCAGGTCACTGGATGAATGAGCCACATGCTCCATTTTATTACAATGGAAAATATCATATTTTTTATCAGCACAATCCACAGGGTCCATATTGGCACCAAATTCATTGGGGTCACGCCGTAAGTGATGACATGGTTCATTGGGAAGATGCACCTGTTGCTTTAGCACCTTCAGGAGTTTCACCAGACGGTGTATGGTCAGGTTCGGCAACTTTTGATAAAAATGGCGCCCCAGCATTATTTTTTACCGCAGGAGATGATAGCAAGACTCCGAATCAAATGACAGGCTTAGCAAAGCCTTTGGATGTAACAGATCCAATGCTCAAGAAATGGGAAATGCTCGAAAAACCTGTCACCATCCAACAGCCTGATTTACCAGCAGCGGAAGGAAAAGTAATGTATGGTCAATTCCGTGATCCATTCGTTTGGCAGGATGGAGATACCTGGTATCAAATTGTTGGTTCCGGTATCGAGAATGTTGGTGGGTCCGCATTACTTTACACATCAAAGGATTTGGAAAATTGGGAGTATGTTGGTCCATTCTTTACTGGAGATTCCAAGGCTTATCCGAAGACAGGTGATGTATGGGAATTGCCGGTGTTTCTCCCGATTGGCAAAGATGATAATGGTGAACAAAAGTATGCTTTCTTTATCAATCCTTGGTTCAAAAGCTATAGTGAACATAACGTAAAATATGTATTCCATTGGGTTGGTTCATGGGACAAAGAAAACAATAGATTTATCCCGGACCATGAGGAGCCTAAGTTATTCGATTACGGTGAACATTTTACAGGACCGAGCGGGATGATTGATGAACAAGGACGTTCTATTCTTTATAGCATTGCGCAAGACAGAAGAACGGATGCGCAGCATTATGATGCTGGATGGGCCCATAACGCAGGTTTACCGTTAGAATTGTCTTTATTAGATAACGGGGAGCTAGGCGTTGAACCGATTAAGGAACTAGAGACACTTCGTGGTAAAAAGCTTATCAATATTAGAAACTCAACTATTTCAAAAGCAAATAAGCATTTAGCGAAAATCAAAGGTGATATGTTAGAAATCACACTGGAGATTAAAGCAAATTCGGATGAAAAGTATGGGATTAAAGTACGTCAATCTTCCGATTCATCAGAAGAAGTAAACTTATATTTTGATGAATCATCCGAACAATTTGGTGTAGATGCTTCTAAAATGAGTTTAGATCCTGACATCGCTAAAACAAGCAGCGCCGGAACCCTTTCTTTAGATGGGGAAAATATAAAGCTTCATATCTTCCTAGACAGATCTATGATTGAAGCCTATGCGAATGGCGAAAAAAGCATCACCACAAGAGCATATCCAACGAGAGCGGACGCTTTAGGAATCGAGATATGGAGTCAAAATGGAACGGCTAAAATTGTATCGATGAAAGTATATGAGATGGGCTCAGCATATAGTGACAACGTCGTCCCAGCGTATTATGGGGATGAATCCGAACAGGAAGAAATTCCACATGGTGAATTAACAAATCATGATTTTCAAACTGGTGATTTGTCAGGCTGGACCATTGTGGAAGGAAATACGTTCACTGATGACCATGTTACAAATAAAATCGATTGGGGCTGGGGTGGTCCATTTGGGCAGGCAACAACATCGGTAGACCCAAATAGGTACCATCTATGGGGCTTTAACCCTGATCAGGGTGGAGATTCTGCTACAGGTGTATTGAAATCTGAAAACTTTACACTTGGGGGGGATGGTCAAATTGATTTCTTAACCTCCGGAGGGGCAGATGAGCAGCTTCTCTATGTTGCTCTTGTCGATGCAGAAACAAATGAAATTCTAATGAAAGCCACTGGTCATAATGGTGAAGCCTATCGGCGTGTCTTTTGGGATGCATCAGAATATAAAGGTAAAAACCTATATATTCAAGTAGTCGATAAGCATACTGGTGGTTGGGGCCACATTAATTTAGATGATGTAAATGTTCCAGTTCAAATTGAAGAAAAGCCTTAAGTAAAAAGACCTGATTTCTTTAAAGCCTTCAAATAATAATATTTGGAGGCTTTTTATTGCAAGTTGTCGACAAAATTTAAACCTATAGTTTTATTGTATGACTGCCTGAATTCCCTTTTGATAGGGGAGCTGGGGCTCTTGAGAATGTTCTAAATATATATAACCTTTTCTAAAAAAGTTAGAATTTTATAAAAATAGATTTGAACTTACAATAAAAGTGTAAAGAAGATTTACAAAAACCTAAGAGGGGGCAATAAGAAATATTAGTTTAAGCATATTACTTCAAAAATGTAATCGTTAACAAATGCTTAAAAAGAATAAAAACAATGGAGGAGAATGATCAATGAATGTATAGCAGCCTAATATCTTGTCTTCCAAGAAGGTGGCCTGAACATGGTTTGTGGGATAGATAATTTATTTAATACTTTAGGAGGCTTGTTATGGTGAAGAAAAAAGGAATCCTATCAATTGTATCATTATTATTAGTATCATCTCTCTTTTTATCGGGTTGTTCGGAAGAAAAAACTGGAAGTTCAGAAACAAAAGGTGATAATAAAACAATTACAGTTCTTGTTGAAGGCGGAAGCCCAGCCTTTAAAGTTGCAAAAGAAACAGCCGAGGAATTTAAACAGGAAACAGGCTACGAAGTTAAAATTGAATCCGTTCCTTATACAGGTGTCTATGACAAGCTTAAGGCTGAGGTGGCTTCACAGGCAGGGGCATTTGATGTTGCAACCATCGATATCCTTTGGTTTCCTGCGCTAGCTGGCGGACTTTTACCGTTAGAAGATCTCATGACAGATGACCTTAAAAATGATTTATTCCCGGGATTAGTAGAAGGCGGAAGTTATCAGAATAAGGTATATGGAATGCCGGTATGGACAAACGCAAAAAATTTAATCTACCGTAAAGATCTTTTTGAAGATGAAAAGAATAAAGCTGATTTCCAAGCGAAGTATGGATATGAGTTAAAACCGCCAACCACATGGGATGAATATCGTGATGTTGCCAAGTTTTTTACCAAAGATACTGATAATGATGGAAAAGTAGATATGTACGGAACGACGGTATTTGGTGCGAACAATGGAGATGCGGTAGCCAGCTGGCTGGATCATGCAGCTCAAGCAGGTGCGGACCCATTGGTAGTGGGAGACAATGGCAAAGTTCTTGTTAATACCAAACCGTATGTTGATTCTTTACAATTTTTAGTTGACCTTTTGAAGAAGGATCAATCGGTTCCATCAGGTGCCCTTGAAATGGCATCTGCTGAAACTTCTGAGCTATTTTGGAATGGAAAAACTGCGATGATGCTGGCTTGGGGTCACTTTTATGTCCCTTCAAATGACTCTAAACAATCAAAGGTAGCAGGAAAAGTTGGAAGTGCCCCAATGATTAGCGGCGGAGCAGGAATAGGTGCTGTCCCAGGCCCATGGTATCAGGTTATTCCTAGTTCTTCCAAAAAACAGGAAATCGCCAAGGAGTATCTCAACTTTATTTATGAAAAGAATGAACTATTTATGAAATCATTGGGCGTAGCAGCGAGAAAATCTGTATTTGAAAGTTATAGCACGCAGCAGGGCTATGAACATTTGAAACCGCTGATGACGACATTAAGCGGACCACAAACACAAAATCGACCTGCTATTAAGGAATGGCAAGAAATTGAAAGTGAAGCACTCATTCCAGCCGTGCAATATGCACTTTCCGGGGAAAAAACACCTCAAGAGGCACTTGATTGGGCAGCAGATGTAATCAAAGATTTATTACCGCCACAGTAAAATAATATGTTTAAATAGAACCTTTTCATTGGACTATTTTTTCAATGAAAAGGTTCTAAAAAATAACATTTTGATAGAAAGGAGCGGTTTCCTTGAAACTGAAAAATGGGGCATTATCGACGATTTTTTTCTTTCCTGCAGGGATTTTTATGTTGGTATTTCTGGTCTATCCAATTTTTCTCTTAATTAGAGACAGTTTTTATAAGATTGATATCATTAATCCTTCATTACGAGAATTTGTCGGTTTTGCAAACTATACAAACTCGTTAACTTCCGAACGTTTTTTAAAAGCCCTTTGGAACACAGTGGTATATATAGGAGTAGCGGTGGGTTTCGAGTTTATCTTAGGGCTTATCCTTGCTCTGCTTCTCAGCAATGCTTTTAAAGGAAGCCAATTTATTCGGACTCTATTGTTAAGCCCGCTTATGCTGGCACCTTTAGTTACAGGGATAATTTGGAAGTTTATGCTTAATGATCAATTCGGCATTATCAACTGGGGGCTTTATAAACTTGGAATCCTATCTGATCCGCATCAAATACTCTGGTTATCAGACTCACGTTTTGCACTCTATTCTACGATTATAGCAGACATCTGGTTAACAACGCCTTTCATTATGCTCGTTCTATTAGCAGGTATTAAAGGTATTCCTATTAGTTTATATGAATCTGCTGATATGGATGGGGCTAATAAATGGCATAAGTTCCGTTACATTACTTTTCCTTCGCTTATCCCAGTCGCAACCGTAGCCTTGTTAATTCGTATTATTGATGCTGCAAGAACATTTGATATTGTGTGGGTGTTAACGCAAGGAGGACCAGGTTTTTCTTCCGAGCTGCTAAGTACCTATATGTATAAGACATTGACCCGATATGGAGAAGTAGGGCAGTCAAGTGCGATGGCCGTCATTTTTATCATCATTTTATTAGTCCTAAGTTCTTTCTTCATTACAAAAATGTGGTCCCCTAGGAGAAGACATTCATAAGGAGAGGTGAAATAGATCATGGCCCACACGCCAATAAAAGAAACGATTGTTGAAAAACCAGTTTGGCTTGCTAGTTTTCATTTTAAACATAAAATATGGACGCTAATTGTATTGGTGGTCACCTGTTTATTGGCTTTATTATTTCTAGGTCCGTACCTCTATCTACTATTAACATCATTGAAACCATCCGCAGATGCTGTAACAGCACCACCGACTTTATGGCCCTCGAAATTTTCAATAGAAAATTATCAGAAAATGTTCGAATACTTGCCTATAGGAAAGTATTTTTTAAATAGCTTAATTACAGCCGGTGCAAGCACCATTTTAAGCGTATTCTTTGGTGCGATGGCTGCTTATGGAATTTCTAGGTTTTCTTCCATTACTGGAAGTTACTTTTTGTTATTTACGTTAGTGATCAGAATGGTACCAATGATTAGTATTGCGATTCCGATGTATATGATTATAAAAAGTATGGGCTTGATTGATACCCATTTTGCCTTGATCTTGGTGTATACCAGCTTAAATGTCCCATTTGCCATTTGGTTAATGATAGGTTTTTTTGACTCGGTTCCAAAGGAATTTGATGAAGCGGCAAGGGTGGATGGATGCAGCTGGATCGGGGCCTTTATCAGAATTATTCTTCCGGTGTCACTTCCCGGACTGGCAACGACTGCTATCTTTACTTTTATGTTAGCTTGGAATGATTTTTTGTTCTCGTTACTCATGACCAGTACGAATGCCAAAACGGCGACAGTAGGAATTTCAGAGTTTTTAACTGCTTATAATCTTGATTTAGGGCCAATGACAGCGGCGGCCATCTCATTTAGTCTGCCTGTTATGATATTTTCCTTTTTCATACAGCGTTATATTGTAAGTGGTATGACTTTAGGAGCAGTAAAAGAATAACGACTTAATCAAACACACTATATTGATAGGAGAATTTATTTATGGCTAGTAATAATTATTACGACGTTACAGAGTGGCCTGTCGGTAATCCGTATGAGGATATTGGTGAGGTAATCAATAGCATTATAGCAGATATTAAAAGTAGGCAAACGGACACTGATGTGAATAAAGGCGGAAAGCCGGGTGCGGTTATCTATATTCCACCGGGAGATTATCATCTTGGCAGTCAAGTAGTTATAGACATTAGTTATCTTAAAATTATGGGTTCTGGACACGGGTTTACATCTTCTAGTATTCGTTTTAATACTTCTGAGAATGAATGGTCGGATTTGCATGAATTGTGGCCGGGAGGAAGCCGCATACTCGTAGATATTCCCCTAGAAGTAAATGACGAGGAATATAAAGGAGCTGCATTTTATGTTGAACGAAGTGGAAATCCCCGAACAAGTTCGGTAGAGTTTTCTGACTTTTGTATTGATGGTTTGCATTTTATTGAAGATGGTTTAGGAGCAGCAAATCCAGAAAACACATACACTAACGGGAAAACGGGTATTTATGTTGCAAGTGCTTGTGACTCATTTCGGATTACAGGCATGGGGTTTGTGTATTTAGAGCATGGCATTACTATTTATCATGCAGATGCACTGACAATACATGATAATTTCATAGCTGAATGTGGCAACTGTATAGAACTACGAGGTTGGGGACAGGCTTCAAAAATAACCGATAATTTGATAGGAGCCGGTTTTAAAGGATATTCAATATACGCTCAAAATTTTGGTGGGCTTTTGATTACAGCGAATAATGTTTTTCCACGAGGTGCTAGCAGTATCTATTTTGATGGTGTGACACGTTCTAGTATCACAAATAATAGACTTCATTCATTTTATCCAGGAATGGTGGTATTCAGGGGAAAATGTTCGGAAAACTTGGTATCTTCAAATCACTTTTTACGTGACCATGAACCTTGGACTCCCTTTCTGGGAATAGACAATGGTTTAGATGACTTGTATGGTCTCCTCTATATCAGTGGTAATAATAATTCTGTCATTGCTAATCACTTTTCTGAAGTAATTAATACTCAGAACATCAAGCCGGCAGGGGCAACACCTGTAATCATACGTATTGTTTCGGGTAATGGAAATTATATTTCTAATAATCATGTTGTTGCCACGGAGGTTCATGCCAAGACAAGTGATTCTTGTTTCTCTGCACAAGTGGAAGCTTTGTTGATAACCGAAGCATTAGAGCATCTTACCGTAACAACAGTATTGGTAGATAAAGAATCGCTTCAAAATACGATTCTTGATTCGGGAAGTAATGCACAGGTTGTTATGGACAAGACTGTAAATGCATTCAGAGCCACTCCCACGCCAGGAGCATAAATAGTGTTGAAATCAGCAAAAAAACAGTGATAGGGTTTCATGTTGAAAAAGAGGAATTTGATCGATGGACAGTGAACTAATCTAGTATACTACCACCAGTCTAAGTATGACCATGGACAAAATTTATAAACTGGAGAAACATAATGGCTAAACTAATGAGACTCATCGACTCTCCAATCAAGCGTAAAATTATCTTATTAGCTTTGTTTTCTGCACTAATCCCTTTACTTGTTATTGGTCCTTTTACATTTATATACTTTAATAAAGTAATAGAAAATAAAGTATCTACCACGATTGATAACTTTTTAACAATTGTCGATTGGAATATTAATGCTTTTGGAAGCAGTGTAGAGAATATATCTAATGACATCTTTCTTTCAAATGAAATTCAAGCCTATTTAAGCTATAAAAAAATGGATGCAAAGCTATACAGATTAGAGACGTCATCTCTTGACAACTTGAATAATGTTACGGTGGTAAACAATCCCTATATTAATGCCATCTACGTTGGGAATGAAAATCACGGCTTTTTAAAAATAAACCGTGGTGAACGGAATTTGAAAAATGACATCTACCAAATGATAAAAAAATCCAATATCTATCCGCGTCTACTTAATAGCCAATGGCAGGGGGAATGGTTAAATAACAGTAATTTAAAACTTGTCAAAGATGGAAGCCATTCATTACTTTATGGAAGAAATATACGGAATCTTGGAACGAAAGAACAAATGGGGTTGGTTTTAATAGACCTTGATCCAGCTTATTTTGAGAATATGTTTAAAAACAGTAATCCTCCAGGCGATATTTTAATATTAGATGGGGATAAAATTTTGTTCTCTAGCAGTAATAACGGTTTCTCTTCCTCACAGGTAGCCAATATCATTCAAGGTCGTGAGAAAAGCGGAACCATTAAAAAAGTAATGGATGGAACACAGTATTTCTTTAATTATCATACAAACAAGAAAACAAATTGGGATGTTGTCAGTATTATCCCCTATGAAAATATTGTTCGCGAGGTAAATCAACTTCGCTTGGTAACGATTACTTTATTAGTGATGGCGTTAATGTGCTCCATGATTATTGCCTTATTTATTACCAGGAGAATTACAAACCAGTTAAGTTTGCTGCGCATGGTTACTGAGAGGATGGAAAAACGAGAGACAGTAGTGGGGATTCATTTTAATAATCAGGATGAAATTGGTGAGATCGGAAACCAGATTGTGCACCTTTATAATTGGAATAATGATTTAACAAAAAGGTTATATAAATCACAAATTAAGGAGAAGGAAGCAGAGCTATTAGCATTGCAAAGCCACATTAATCCACATTTTTTATATAATACGTTGAACACGGTATATTGGATGGCTAAGAAAGTACAAGCGAAACAAATAGCAAAGATTGCGATTAACTTGTCAAAAATCTTTAAGCTTACCTTAAACGATGGAAATCATATTACCTCCGTAAAGAATGAAGTGGAACAAGTTAAAAGTTATTTGGATATCCAAAATATTCGTTTTAACAATAAAATCCACTTCACAGTTACGGTTGAACCTGAAATTATGAATGAAAACATCATAAAATTGCTGTTACAGCCCTTAGTAGAAAACTCTGTTTACCATGGGTTAGAACATCAAGAAAGCGGAACCATTATGATTGAAGGGAAAAGGGTGGAGGATAGTCTACTTTTCATTATTCGTGATACCGGAAAAGGATTTGACATGAACGAAGTAGATATTAACAAAAAGGGTTATGCTTTGAAAAATATTAATGAACGATTGAAACTTTATTATGGAAAAGAATATGGATTAAAGATTGGAAGTGAAATTGGAAAGGGAACTACTGTTTATCTTAAGGTTGGCCTAAAGAATGACGAAATCATCCATGACACTTTTTAAGGAGTTTTCTATTATGTATAGACTTTTAATTGTTGATGATGAAAAAATTGTAATTGAAGGCTTAAAATCAGCAGTTAACTGGCAGGAGCATCAGATTGAAATTGTAGGTTCTGCTTCAGATGGAGAAGAAGCACTTAAAGAAATAATGAATAAAAAGCCTGACATTGTATTAGTAGATATAAGAATGCCTAAATTAAATGGATTGGATTTAATTCAAGAAACAAGGGCTCTTAATCTTGATACTGTTTTTATCATTATAAGCGGTTATTCAAAGTTTGATTACGCCAAAAGGGCTATTCAACTCGGGGCAATCGACTATCTAGTTAAACCTATTGAAGTTGAAGAAATTGTTCATTCTATAAAAAACGCCATTTTAAAACTAGAAAAAGTAAAAAAAGAAAAACAAGCAACTGAGAGGCTGAATGAATATCAAATTGAATTAGAAGAAAAGCGAGTTCTTGATCACATCTTAGGACAAGGATTTGCTGCCCCAGAAAAGGAACAAAAATTAAACAGCTTTTCTTTTTTAAACATCGGATTAAAAGGGGTTGCCTGGGAAGATTCAAATGCTACTGAAAAAATCCAAGTTTCCATAGAACGGGTAAAAAGCCTATTTGAAAACAGGAAAATAGAGAGTTTTATCTATACGATTGATTGTGAGATTGTCATTATGTTTTCAAACGCGGGTTCAGGTATTAGGAATGACTTGGTTCAAGATCTTGTTTCGTTAATATATCATGATATGAAGATTTGGCCGATGGTTGGAATCAGTAATGTTTATGAAACTCTTTCTGACATAAAGAAAGCCTACAGCCAAGCAAAAGAAGCACTGAAAAATGGAATTTTTACAAACCAGTTAATAACCTATTATAAAGAATTAGAATCTATTAATCATTCATTTGGCAATCGCATTATTGAAAAAATAGATACATTTTTTAATGAAAATGGCACTGATATTCTTAGTAGTATGAATCTTTTCATGGATAATATTTTTCTCGATTGCCAAAAGAGCAACCTGCCTCCAGAGAAATCAAAATACGTATGTTTTAAAATTGTTAATCACTATTTGGAATATATCGAAAGTGAATATGAAGTAAGTAAAAGTGGGGGAGAAAGGTATTTATTTTATCAAGAATTAAATCAGTTGCAGTCTCTGGAAGAAATCAGAGTGTGGCTTGAACAATTTATTATGCAGTCAACAGCTTTTTTAAGTAACAACCACGTGTCCTATAATGAAAAATTAATCATTGATTTAAAGAGCTTCATAAATGCTAATTATAAGGAACCAATCGTTCTAGATGATTTAGGGAAGCTGTTTCATAAGAATCCTGCCTATCTTTGCAGCTTGTTTTCTAAGGCAGCCGGCAACACCATCTTTGAATATATTACAAAGGTCAGATTAAAAAATGCCAAAAAACTATTAAGAACCACAAATTTAAAGGTATCCGAAATTTGTAAGCAGGTAGGCTACGAGAATCAAAAATACTTTAATCAAGTATTCAAGAAAAATATCGGAACAACCCCTGGTCTCTATCGTTCACAGCACATTCTAAAGTAAGTGTAGGCATATTTTTAACAAAAATAAAAAGCCTTGAAAATTCAAGGCTTTTTGACGTCCCGAAGAGGATTCGAACCTCCGACCTACAGTTTAGGAAACTGTTGCTCTATCCTGCTGAGCTATCGGGACATAATAAAAAATGAAATTAACACACCAATTGAAAATCCCGTCCTGACCTCAGAAAGAAAAATCAAGATGAAGCTCGGTCAGTACGCTGCAGAAAATCCAGGAAGCATATTCAGCCGTGCTGAGCTATCAGACAATTTATAGGAACGAATTTAATTATAAGGAGATAATGGAAAAAGGTCAACCAATAAATGACTAACCTTAGGGCTAAACCTGATTTTTTTTGCGAAAGATGATCCAAATGACAAGGCTGAGTATGATTAACAACCCTTCCATTGAAAAAATATAAATTGGATATGGTCCTAGGAAATCTAATAAACTTCCTGTTTTTGGTTTGTGATTTAGAAACATATAGTTGCCGTTAACGAGCTTATTGATGGCCATAATGATCGGCAGAAGGATATTAAGAAAAATTAGTAGCTTGAGTACGGACCATATGGTTGGTCTATATCCTTTAACCCAAGTAAAATATAGGGCTACCCAAATCATCATCAGATGGGTATAAAAGAAATGCACAAATCGAAAATGGGGAAAATCAAAGTGGAGCAATGGAGTAAAAATCGCTTGTGATGCTCCCAATAAAGCAGTAAAAAGTAATAGTTCATAAATGAAGACTTTCCGGGTCCACAGTAATAGAATAGCTAGGATAAGACTTATGCTGCATAATTCCAATGGCAATGCATGACTGACATGCCAAATGCCTATTTTGATCATCCATAGGTGATATCCTATTTCGATGAGCAAAAGAGATAGCGCTGCCCCTATTTCCATTCGTCTCCACTCTATGGACTTCAATCTTTCTTTTAACAAGAAAAGGAAAAATGAACCGATGAACAATAAGGCAATCATCACAAAATGGCTTACTGAAAACATCACAAAAGTGTAATTCTGACTGCTGCCGCTAAACCATTCCACATTAATCACCCTCACCTTGTCTCTACTATAAATATGCTAAAATCCACATATTTACTATTATACTAAAGATTTTATTTGATTTTCCGTAATTGCTTCATAAAAGCAGATTTTTACAAGAATAGGATTTTTCTACCTAATATAAGCTCTGTTTTTTATGATATAATAGTTTGTCGAAGATACTCGAAATGATGGAGACATGGAGGTCATTATGGCTGCTTATACGCCGATGATACAGCAATACTTAACCGTAAAGGCAGATTATCAAGATGCCTTTTTATTTTTTCGCCTAGGCGATTTTTATGAAATGTTTTTTGACGATGCCATTAGAGCTTCACAAGAATTAGAGATTACCTTAACGAGCCGTGAAGGTGGGACCGAAGAACGAATTCCAATGTGTGGTGTTCCCCACCATTCAGCTCCTAACTATATTGAACAGCTGATTTCAAAAGGCTACAAGGTGGCCATATGCGAGCAAATGGAGGACGCCAAGCTAACAAAAGGAATGGTTAGACGGGAAGTTGTCCAGCTGATTACCCCAGGAACCTTAATGGAAGGAAAAGGGTTATCGGATAAAGAAAATAACTATATTGCCTCGATTACTAAGTTTGATGACGATACATTTGGTTTCGCCTATAACGATATTTCTACTGGTGAAAGCCAGGTTACTTTATTATCAAGTAACTTTGAAGAAGTCCTAAATGAGCTTGCGGTCCTCGGTGCTAAGGAAGTAGTTGTGGCTGGCAGCTTTGACGCTAGCCTGCAAAAAAAGATGAAGGAGCGAGATGTTCTCGCGCTTTCGATAGAAGATAATAGTTCAGTAGAAAGTAATTTTTCACATCTATTAACAGATCTAAACCAGGACAAAATGAAGCAGACTGCAGCGAGGCTTTTAAACTATTTATACAGGTCTCAAAAGAGAAGCCTTGACCATCTTCAGCCGGTGACAACCTACCAAATTCACCAATTTATGAAGATAGACTATTATTCAAAGCGTAATCTTGAGTTAACAGAAACGATACGTTCGAAGGGGAAGAAGGGCTCATTATTATGGCTGTTGGATGAAACGATGACAGCGATGGGTGGCCGAATGCTGAAGCACTGGATTGACCGTCCGTTGATTACACGTGAAATGATTGAGTCTCGCCATAACCTGGTCGAGATTTTAATGAGCCATTATTTTGAGCGTCAAGAGCTGCGTGAAAAATTAAGGGAAGTCTACGATTTAGAACGGTTAGCCGGTCGCGTGGCTTTCGGTAACGTCAACGCTCGTGACTTAGTTCAATTAAAGCGATCCTTAGTTCAAATTCCTTTTTTAAAACAAATTCTTGAAAACATGCAAAACGAAGAAATAAATAAAATGGCTCAGCTTCTTGATCCTTGTGAAGAGATTACCGATTTGCTTGAGCAGGCGATTGTCGACAATCCGCCGCTTTCCTTAAAAGATGGAAATATGATTCGTGACGGTTATAACGCGCAATTAGATCAATACCGCGATGCAAGCCGCAACGGTAAAACGTGGATTGCCCAGCTAGAGCGTCAAGAACGGGAGAAAACAGGAATTAAATCGTTAAAGATCGGCTATAATCGTGTGTTTGGTTATTATATAGAAGTAACTCGTGCGAATCTGCATCTTTTAACAGAAGGGCAGTATGAAAGAAAGCAAACCTTAACGAATGCTGAACGTTTTGTCACTCCGGAGTTAAAGGAAAAAGAAGCGTTAATTTTACAAGCAGAAGAAAAATGCGGTGAGCTCGAATATCAGTTATTTACAGAAATTCGTGAAATCGTGAAGGAACAAATTCCTCGACTTCAAGCGTTAGCGAAAACAGTCAGCGAACTCGATGTTCTACAATGCTTTGCGCAAGTGAGTGAAGACCGTCGGTATGTAAAACCGCAGTTTACTGATGAGCGACGAGTGGTGATCAAGGAAGGCAGACATCCTGTTGTTGAAAAGGTTCTAAACACGCAGGAATATGTTCCAAATGATTGTTATATGGATAGCGACCGTGAAGTTCTGCTGATTACGGGCCCAAACATGTCGGGTAAAAGTACGTACATGCGTCAAATTGCCCTAACAGCGATACTGGCACAAATCGGCTGTTATGTACCGGCAACAGAAGCGGTACTGCCGATATTTGATCAGGTGTTTACTCGTATTGGTGCTGCCGATGATTTGATTTCAGGTCAGAGTACCTTCATGGTGGAAATGCTCGAAGCGAAGAATGCGATTACCAATGCCACTCAAAACAGCTTAATCCTGTTTGATGAAATTGGCCGTGGAACGTCTACTTATGACGGAATGGCTCTTGCACAAGCGATTATTGAATACATTCACACACGAATCGGTGCGAAAACATTGTTTTCCACACACTATCATGAACTAACTGTTCTTGAGTCTGAATTGGTAAAGCTGAAAAACATTCACGTCAGTGCGATTGAACATAATGGAAATGTGGTTTTCCTTCATAAAATTAAAGAAGGCCCGGCAGATAAGAGTTATGGGATCCATGTAGCCCAGCTTGCAGAATTGCCGAGTGACTTGATTCACCGTGCGAAAGAAATATTGTCCGCACTTGAACAGACGGATGTTCAGACTGTACCAGCGAAAGCTGAGGTTAAAAAGGAAGTTGTAAGCGAACCTGAAGAAAAACCGGCACAATTATCATTTTTCGATGAACCAAAAGGGGCGAAAAAACCAGACCTTTCCTCGAAGGAAAAGCGTGTAATTGATAAAATGAAGCAGCTCGATATTCTGGATTTAACACCGCTTCAGGCGATTAATATCTTGTATGCGCTGCAGAAGAAGTTAAAGAACTAGGAGGTGAACGCGAATGGGGAAGATTATCCAATTAGATGATGCTCTCTCAAATAAAATAGCTGCCGGAGAGGTAGTTGAACGGCCTGCATCTGTCGTGAAAGAGTTAGTAGAAAATGCAATTGATGCGGGCAGTACCGTCATTGAAATTGAGGTAGAAGAAGCGGGGCTTGCAAAAATCCGGATCACCGATAATGGAAATGGGATTGATGAAGAGGATGTGCTCATCGCTTTTCAGAGACATGCAACCTCGAAAATTAAGGATGAAAACGACCTCTTCCGCATTCGAACTCTAGGTTTTCGGGGCGAGGCGTTACCAAGTATCGCCTCTGTTTCCAGGCTGGAAATGAAAACATCCACTGGCGATGGTGCCGGTAACCGGGTGGTCATTGAAGGCGGAAAGGTGATGGTATTCGAAAAAGCTTCGAGCAGAAGAGGAACGGATATTACGATTACCGACCTTTTCTATAACACGCCAGCACGCTTAAAATACATGAAAACCATTCATACGGAGCTTGGGAACATTACCGATGTCGTGAACAGGCTTGCCCTTTCTCACCCTGAAGTTGCCTTTCGCTTGATTCACAATGAGCGAAAGCTCCTTCAAACGAATGGCAATGGCGATGTCCGCCAGGTGCTGGCCTCTATTTATGGCATGAGCATTGCGAAACAGCTTGTACCGATTTCAGGGAGTTCGCTTGATTATAAAATTACTGGCTATGCTTCTATGCCTGAAGTAACTCGAGCGTCGAGAAATTATATATCAACCATGATTAATGGCCGGTTTATTAAAAATTATCCACTGGCAAAAGCGATTCAGGAAGGGTACCATACCCTGCTTCCAATAGGCAGGTTTCCGCTTGTGCTCCTAAACATTGAAATGGATCCATTATTGGTTGATGTCAATGTCCATCCATCGAAAATGGAGGTTCGGATTAGTAAAGAGGCAGAGCTGAACGAACTGGTCACTAAGATTTTAAAAGATGCTTTTAAATCAAAGGTACTGATTCCAACTGCTTACACGGTTGAGAAGAAGGAAATTCCGAAGTCAGAGCAGACCAGTTTGATACTAGATGAGGGCAGTAGCCTTACACCGATTAAAAATGAAATTCAATGGGAGTCTCCCGTTACTTCTGTTCATGTGAGAGAAGAACGCCCAATTATACCAACTTCCTATCAAGAAGAAAGTGTTGAAGAAGATCCTGTATGGGAATTTACACCTCCCGTGGTTAAGAAGGATGAATCTCCAATTGAGGATATCGCTGTCAGGGATGTGGCTGTTGACCAGAATGACAGCCGTGTTCCCCGTATGTATCCGATTGGGCAAATGCACGGAACTTATATTTTTGCCCAAAATGAAAATGGGTTATATATCATTGATCAGCATGCTGCTCAGGAGCGCTTGAAGTATGAGTATTTCAGGGAAAAAGTCGGCGAAGTCTATTCTGAGCTGCAGGAAATGCTTGTGCCGTTAACCTTTGAATATTCAACTGATGAATTTTTAAAAATTAATGAGCACCGAAGTGAACTAGAGAAGGTTGGAGTTTTCTTAGAAGAGTTTGGAATGAATAGCTTCATCGTCCGCTCGCATCCGCAATGGTTCCCAAAAGGCGAAGAGACCCAGATTATTGAAGAGATGATTGAACAGCTCCTTTCAATGAAAAAGGTAGATATTAAGAAGCTTCGGGAAGAAGCAGCGATTATGATGAGCTGTAAAGCTTCAATTAAAGCGAACCGTCATCTGCGAAACGATGAGATTCAGGCATTGTTAGATGATTTGAGAAATGCATCCGATCCGTTTACCTGCCCGCACGGCAGACCGATCATCGTTCACTACAGTTCCTATGACATGGAAAAAATGTTCAAACGAGTGATGTAGGACCCTATTATGGATTATTTGAGACCTGTTTTTAGGTCTCTTTTTTTGGTGTTTCTTCTAGAAATGTTGTTTATGTAATTTATTCATAAGTCAGGCCAAGGTTAGCTTTGGGAAAAGTTGATGTATTTGCCTCATCTTACTTTCAAGATGACCGCTTTCATTCTTTTTCTAGCAAACAGGGCATCTTAGACCCTTCAAGATGACCGTTTTCATTCTTTTTCTAGCAAACAGGGCATCTTAGACCCTTCAAGATGACCACTTTCATTCTTTTTCCAGCAAATCGGGCATCTTAGACCCTTTTTCCTGTAAAACAAAAAATACTGGTAACAAATAAAATCTTTTTTCGTCTAATTGATTAAGAATAGCCAAAAATATTTTTTTATCGGCTCTCATACATGTTGGCATTAAAAGGTAAACATGAAATAATAAGGATGAGGGACCGGTAACAAAGGTCTATGAATAAAGGAGGTGTCTCTATGGTGGTATTTGGCATCTTAAGTTCTTTTTTACCAATTGTTATTATTATTTTTGTTATTGTTTATGCAGTGAAGAATAAAGAAATGGGGGATGAAGCAGTGATACGCCATCTTTATACCTATTTAGTACTGTTTGCTACGCTGATGATGGTAATCGGCGGGGGAATATCTATTTTCATGGCGAGTGCAGATTTAATTAGTCCGCCAAGCTATTACCAAAGTTATGAAGATTATAAACAAATTCGGATAGACGGAAAGATTAGAAGTGAGACAGGTGTTGATTTCACAGAAGATGAACTCCGTGCTGGCTACGAACAAGCAATCAAAGACCATAAGAATCGCGAAAGAGAATCAGCGAAAAATCAGCTGATTAAGAGTCTTGGCTTTATTGTCATCCCGTTACCAATCTTCCTTTATTTTAACAACATGAGAAAACGGCAAAGTGATATTTAACGTGAAAAGAAAAAGAGTGCAACCAGGCACTCTTTTTCTTTTGTCATTATTTAGCTGCTACTTGGATTTTTTTCAAATATTTCAATGCTTGCCCTGTACCAAAGGCAACAGATTCCAATGGACTAGAAGCCAGTGTGACGGGTACAAAGATTTCCTTGCTGATCCATTCTTCCATCCCGTTCATCAATGCACCGCCCCCGGTCAGAATGACACCACGGTCAACGATATCACCGCTTAGCTCTGCTGGACAATCCTCAAGAGTTGCACGAATCGCTTCCAAAATATGAAGCAACGATTCTTTCATCGCCTTTCTAATTTCGTAAGATGAAAGACTTATAGTCTTTGGCAGTCCTGTCACAAGGTCGCGGCCGCGTACTTCCATAAACATCTCTTCATGGTCTACTAAAGCATAGCCAATTTCCATTTTCACGTTTTCAGCTGTACGCTCACCAATTAAAACATTGTATTCTTTCCGTACATGTTGAATAATTTCCTCATCAAAACGGTCTCCGCCAATTTTGATTGAGTGGCAAGCGACCACTCCGCCAAATGAAATAATCGCAACCTCAGTGTTTCCGCCGCCAATATCGACAACAACATTCGCCACAGGTTCATCTACAGGCAGCCCAGCACCAATTGCTGCAGCAACAGGTTCTTCGATTAACTGTATTTTCTTTGCTCCGGCATTTCTAACTGCATCATGGATGGCTCTTCGTTCAACGCTGGTAGAACCCGATGGTGTACAGATGACTACATTCGGTTTGCGAATGGCAAAACCAAGTTTTTTCGAAGCTTTCTTCATAATATGCTTGAGTAATTCCGTCGTAAGGTCATAGTCGGCAATAACCCCTTCCTTTAGAGGGCGAACCGCTATAATTTTTTCAGGCGTTTTCCCAATCATTTCTTTTGCTTCACTCCCGATGGCCACAACGTTATTTGTGACGGTGTCAATGGCGACAACAGAAGGCTCATTTAGAGCAATACCTTTATTTTTACTAAATACCAATGTATTTGCAGTTCCTAAATCAATACCTATATCAAAAGTAGATAACATATTTTTCACCTTTTTCCCCTATTTTTCAACAAAATAAGCTACGATTTAGACTAACACGAATAAGGGGGTAGAAGAGTGAATGTAAAAGAAACGTTATGGTAATGTAATAGTTTACTATAAATATTTTGCGTTTGTTACGGGAACGTTATCTAAATGTAACGTTTCAAGAAATAATTCTCGGAAATGATTATTACTGGTAGCAATAATTTTCTATTCTATATGCATAGAATAGATTTATTTTGTTAATACTTGTTTGATGTTCAACTGCTTTTTAAAATTGTGTTACGATAACGGTGTGAATGGTGATCCAAGCATCGCCGGAAACTGAATTTGCAAATAAGGCAGTGTGAAAATATTGGAATCAAAACAGAAATTATTAGTGATCATAGGTCCAACAGCAGTAGGGAAAACAAAGCTAAGCATCGAGCTGGCAAAGAAATATAATGGGGAAGTCATTAGCGGTGATTCCATGCAGATATATCGTGAAATGGATATAGGTACTGCCAAAATAAAGACAGAAGAGATGGAAGGAGTACCGCATCACTTAATCGACATTAAAGAGCCTGACGAGAGTTTTTCCGTCGCCGAATTTCAACAGCTTGTCCGAACGAAGATAAATGAAATTGCTTCAAAAGGCAAATTGCCCATTATCGTTGGCGGTACGGGGCTTTATATTCAATCAGTCATTTATGATTATCAGTTTTCCGAGGCAACTGCCGATGATGCTTTTCGAATGGAGTTAGAAGAGAGGGCGAAAGTGATAGGCAATGAAGCATTACATGAAGAGTTAACAAGGCTTGACCCCGCCAGTGCAGCACAAATTCACCCGAATAATGTAAGGAGGGTCATAAGAGCACTTGAAATTTTTCACTGTACTGGTAAGATGATGAGTGAATATCAAAAAGAGCAAGAGCCTGATTTACTTTATCAAACTGCTCTCATTGGATTAACAATGGAGAGGGAAAAATTGTACGAACGAATCAACCTTCGCGTTGAGTTGATGATGGACGATGGACTTTTAGATGAGGTACGCCGATTGTACGATAGCGGTTTGCGCGATTGTCAAAGCATACAAGCGATCGGATATAAAGAAGTGTATGAATTCTTTGAAGGAAAGGTCAGCCTTGATGTTGCAGTTGAAAACTTAAAACAGAATTCACGGCGTTATGCCAAGAGGCAATTAACTTGGTTCAGAAACAAAATGGATGTACAATGGTTTGATATGACAGATGTGCCAAATTTGTCAAAAAAAATAACGGAAATTTCTCAATATGTTGAAGGAAAGCTCCAAGTAAAATCGAATACATATTAGTAGAGATAAAAGAGGAGGATATACAATGAAAACCACCATCAATATTCAAGACCAATTCTTAAACCAATGTCGCAAGGATAACACGCATGTAACGGTATTTTTGTTAAATGGATTCCAGTTGAGAGGCCAAATCAAGGGCTTTGATAACTTTACTGTTCTTTTTGAATCTGAAGGGAAGCAGCAGTTAGTATACAAGCATGCCATTTCGACGTTTGCACCTCAGAGAAATGTTCAGCTTGATCTAGATGCTAATAACTAATCCATCAAATAAATTCGAGCTCCTTTTCGGGGCTCTTTTTTATTTTTATAATGAAATTCAGACTGGGTGAATACATATATAGAATGAAAGGTGTTTGTTTGGAATACTGTAAATTTGGACACGAGTCCATAGGATTCGATGTCAAGTTGATGATTAAACTGCGTAAAAACCTAGTGTTCTAGGTAGCCATAATAAGGCGTCAACACGAATATCGTTGTCAGAATGTGAGGTGAAAGCTTTGGATCAACCGATTCGCATGAAAAGTAACGGCCAAATAAGCGTCGTCCTCAACTCGCAAAAAAAGAAGTCGTTAGCTAAGGACTTGCCCAAACCACAAGTTGTTCCAAAGGATATTCCCCCTGAGCACTCGGCTCTAAAGGAAATCGAAGAAGAGCTTGGGGCACTAGTTGGAATGGAAGAAATGAAACGAATGATAAAAGAAATTTACGCATGGATTTTTGTTAATAAAAAAAGAGAAGAAATGGGATTGAAAGCAAGAAAACAAGCACTTCATATGATGTTTAAAGGCAATCCTGGTACAGGGAAAACAACAGTAGCCAGATTGATTGGCAAGCTTTTTTTAAAAATGAATGTTTTATCAAAAGGACATTTAATTGAAGCAGAACGAGCGGATCTTGTGGGAGAATATATTGGCCATACTGCTCAAAAGACGAGAGATTTAATAAAAAAGGCGCAAGGGGGAATCCTCTTCGTTGACGAAGCCTACTCACTAGGACGAGGTGGAGAGAAGGATTTTGGCAAGGAGGCCATTGATACCCTAGTCAAGCATATGGAGGATAAACAGCATGAGTTCATTTTGATTCTAGCTGGATATTCTCGTGAAATGGATTACTTTCTTACTTTAAACCCTGGCCTCCACTCGCGATTTCCTCTCGTTATCGACTTTCCGGATTACAATATTGAGCAATTAATGGATATAGCGGGTAGGATGCTAGTGGAAAGGGAATATGCCTTAAGTCATGAGGCGGAGAAAAAACTGAAGGATCATCTAATATGGGTAAAAGCAGTCCTAAGTCCAACCAGCTTTTCAAATGGCCGATATGTCCGTAATATCATTGAAAAGTCAATTCGCTCCCAGGCGATGCGTCTGTTAATGCTAAATAGCTATGACCGTCATGAATTAATGACACTTAGAAGCAATGATTTAGTCTTTGAAGAGGATTAAATTCCATGAAAAATCGGCGGGCCTACTCGGACCGCCGATTTTTATGGAATTTAATGTGCGCCTATTCTCCTCGACGGCAATTTCCAATTGAAGGTGTAAGAAAGGACACGAAGGAGTGTAACTAATGCGAACAATGTATAGAGCTCCCAAGGGGTAACAGCTACTTTTAAACCAATCATAAAACCTGCAAAAATGGCCCAAACTGCATAAATTTCTGCTCTTAGGACAGTTGGTTTTCTCCCGGCAAGTAAGTCACGGATTATACCGCCTCCGATTCCAGTTAGCACCGCAGCAACGATTACCGCACTTAAGGGGTGATTCATGTTGACTGCATAAATCGCACCTTGAATGGCAAAAGCAGATAATCCAATCGCATCAAAGAAGTTCCCCCATTTTTGCCAGTGTTTCAAAAGGTTATTCGGAAATAAGAACACGGCTGTAATCGATAGCAGGGCAATTTGAAAAAATACTCCTTGTTCCCATAAAGCAGAGACGGGAACCCCGATTAACAGATTTCGAATCGCCCCTCCTCCAAAAGCGGTCACGATCCCTAAAACGTATACTCCTAAAATATCATACTCTTCTTCCATCGCAATAATGGCACCGCTGACAGCAAAAGCAATCGTGCCGATCATACTTAAAACATCCCACGTCATCCTCGTAATTTCCTCTCGAAGTAAGTTACTTTCTTTTTATATATATGACAAATAATTGAATATTCAATTGTAAACAAATATGATTTTAACACGTTAAAGTGAATAATCAACAACAATTTACCCAAAAATATAAATTCTTTTTTGGTAAATTAGAGTATTCATTTATTTTTTGATATGATGAGAAAAGAAAATCAGGAAAGCAGGGTGTTGTTTTGGAACAAGAAGTTATCTTAGAGAAAGCCATTTTAGTTGGCTGCCAAACGCAAACACACGATGACATAAGATTTCAATACTCTTTGGAGGAATTAGCTTCCCTTACGGAAACAGCAAAAGGTGAGGTTTTGGCCACTCTTACCCAAAAGCGGGAACGAATTCATTCAGCTTTATACATAGGTAAAGGGAAAGTAGAAGAGCTAAGGGCATTAGTCGAAGAGCTCGAAGTGGAACTGGTGATCTTTAATGATGAACTATCACCGAGTCAGAAGCGAAATCTTGCCGCAGAGTTAGATGCTCGAATTATTGACCGTACCCAGCTAATCTTAGATATCTTCGCACAAAGAGCTCGCTCGAAGGAAGGGAAGCTGCAGGTCGAACTAGCCCAGCTTCAATACTTGCTTCCGCGGTTAGCAGGGCAGGGGTCTGCACTCTCCAGGCTTGGAGCGGGTATTGGGACAAGAGGTCCCGGTGAAACAAAGCTCGAATCTGACCGCCGTCATATTCGCCGGAGAATCGATGATATTAAAAGCCAATTATCGGTTATCGTTCAGCATCGTGACCGCTACAGAGAAAGACGGAAGAAAAATAAAGCTTTCCAGGTTGCGATAGTCGGTTATACCAATGCTGGTAAATCCACACTGTTCAACAGACTATCAGAGGCAGACTCTTATGAGGAAAACCAATTGTTTGCCACACTTGACCCGATGACGAGGAAGTTAATCTTACCAAGTGGATTTTTAACATTAATAACAGATACTGTTGGGTTCATACAAGACTTGCCGACAGCATTAATTGCCGCCTTCCGCTCAACATTAGAGGAGGTAAAGGAAGCGGATCTGTTGCTGCATGTCGTCGATATGTCGAGTGAAGATTATTTTCAGCATGAAAAAACAGTGAACAAGCTGTTGGAGGACCTTGATATTAAAGAGATTCCGCAACTTACGGTTTATAATAAAAAAGATATTAAGCATCCAAACTTCGTGCCAACATCCAATGCCTCCACCGTATTCATAAGTGCGTTTGATGAAGAAGACCGAAATGAATTAAAGAAAAAGCTGCAAAGTATGATCATCGAATTAATGGAGCCTTACGAGGTAAGGATTCCATCAGATGAAGGAAAGCTTCTTTCTCAATTAAAAAATGAGACCATATTAAGAGAACTAACCTTTAATGAAGAAAGCGAATTATATCAATGCAAAGGATACTCACTGCCTGACCATCAAATAAGCGGGCAATTAAAGAAATATAAAAAGTAGATTGGAGCAACATCATGTTTCAACAGTTAAATAACGGGGAAAAGCTTAAGAAGGTTGTAGAAGAGGTTGAGCGGCAGATAGCTGACGTACATAAAAGGATCGATGAAAGAATTGAAACCAATCAGTTTCAGGTATTGCGAAGCTACCAGAAGCATAGAGTGAGTGATTCTCACTTTATTCCGTCCACGGGGTATGGATATGATGATATTGGCCGAGATACACTTGAGAAAATTTACGCAGATGTGTTTGGCGGAGAGGCCGGCTTAGTCCGGCCGCAAATTATCTCGGGAACACATGCGATTTCCATTGCTTTGTTTGGTGTGCTCCGCCCTGGGGATGAACTGCTGTATATTACCGGTAAACCTTACGATACACTTGAAGAAATCGTTGGAATCCGCGGCAATGGAGTCGGCTCTTTAAAGGAATTTGGAATTTCATACGATAGTGTAGCACTCACAGCTGAAGGGGCAATTGACTATGTGACAGTCGCAGACAAAATAAAACCAAATACAAAAATGATTGGGATTCAGCGTTCGAAGGGATATGCCAATCGTCCATCCTTTACAATTGCTCAGTTAAAAGAAATGATCTCTTTTGTAAAAGAAATAAAAGAAGATGTAGTGGTCTTTGTAGATAACTGTTATGGAGAGTTTGTTGAAGAACTTGAACCATGCCATGTTGGTGCAGACCTAATGGCTGGATCGTTAATAAAAAACCCTGGCGGCGGGATCGCGAAAACAGGAGGCTATATTGTTGGTAAAAGTGAGTGGGTAGAGGCGTGTTCGTACCGGATGACATCTCCCGGAATTGGAGCAGAAGCAGGGGCTTCACTATACAGTCTTCAGGAGATGTATCAGGGCTTTTTCCTAGCTCCTCATGTTGTTGGTCAAGCATTAAAAGGAGCTGTTTTTACTGCAGCACTTCTTGAGAAACTTGGAATGAATTCATCGCCTAAATGGGATGCCGAAAGAACAGATTTAATTCAATCGGTACAATTTGATGACAAAGATAAAATGGTGGCGTTCTGTCAAGCCATTCAGTTTGCATCACCGATTAATTCACATGTGACAGCATACCCTGCCTACATGCCGGGTTATGAGGATGATGTGATTATGGCTGCGGGAACCTTTATTCAAGGAGCAAGTATTGAGCTGACAGCAGACGGTCCGATAAGACCGCCATATGTCGCCTATGTACAAGGCGGGCTTACCTATGCCCACGTGAAAATGGCTGTTTGTTTAGCGGTCGACAGACTCGTTGATAAACAATTAATCGCTTTGGATTAGTGATAAGGAATATGGGTAACCTAAATAGCAGAAGTTGCCCTATTTCTTATAATTCAATTTTTTTAGGAAAAAACCATGTGAGAAAACCTTACATATCATTGACATCTTTTCTTACACGAAATATAATAGCAATATAAATTAGCAAAAGGAGAGGAGAAATTTAAGTGAGTGGAAAAGAAATACGCCGCTCGATGCCATTGTTTCCAATCGGAACAGTCATGCAGTTAACAGATTTAACCGCAAGGCAAATCCGTTATTACGAAGAGCACCAGTTGATTTCTCCAGCTAGAACAGAAGGAAACAGACGCTTATATAGTTTAATAGATATTGATAAACTATTAGAAATTAAAGATTTAATTGACCAAGGTGTTAACATGGCGGGTATTAAACAGCTTCTGGTAGTCAAAGAACAGCAGTCCAACTTAATAGAACAACAAGCGGCAAAGGGAAAGCAAGTACTTACCGATGACCAGCTACGAAATCTACTTCGCCAAGAATTACAGCAGGCAGGAAGATTTAATCGTTCGTCACTGAGACAAGGCGATATGTCACGTTTTTTCCATTAATACTATTTTTAAATAACCTTAGGGGGAATAATAATGGCAAAGTTTACTAGAGAAGATATTAAACGGTTAGCTCAAGAGGAAAATGTTAAGTTTATTCGTTTACAATTTACTGATATCCTTGGGACCATTAAAAATGTTGAAATTCCTATCAGCCAATTAGAAAAAGCACTCGATAACAAAATGATGTTTGATGGTTCTTCTATCGAAGGGTTTGTAAGAATTGAAGAGTCTGATATGTACCTGTATCCAGATCTTAATACTTGGGTAGTATTCCCTTGGACAGCTGAGAAAGGTAAAGTAGCTCGTTTGATCTGTGATATCTATACAGCAGAAGGAGCTCCATTTGACGGCGATCCTCGTAACAACTTAAAGAGAGTTTTGAAGGAAATGGAAGAACTAGGCTTTACTGATTTCAACCTAGGGCCTGAGCCTGAATTCTTCTTATTTAAATTAGATGAAAAAGGTGAGCCAACTCTAGAATTAAACGACCAAGGCGGTTACTTCGACTTTGCACCAACAGACCTAGGTGAAAACTGCCGTCGTGATATCGTACTAGAATTAGAAGAGATGGGCTTTGAAATTGAAGCATCTCACCATGAAGTGGCTCCAGGTCAGCATGAGATTGATTTTAAGTATGCAGATGCCCTAACGGCTTGTGACCAAATCCAAACGTTCAAGCTTGTTGTTAAAACAATTGCCCGTAAGCACGGCTTACACGCAACGTTCATGCCAAAACCTTTATACGGTGTAAACGGCTCTGGAATGCACATGAACCTTTCATTATTTAAAAATGGTCAAAATGCATTCTTCGAACCGACGGGTGACCTTCAAATGAGCGATACAGCACGTCAGTTTATTGCAGGTATTTTGAAGAACGCTACTGGTTTCACAGCAGTAACCAACCCAACTGTAAACTCATATAAGCGTTTAGTACCTGGCTATGAAGCACCTTGTTATGTTGCATGGTCTGCTAGAAACCGTTCACCACTGATTCGTATTCCGGCTTCCCGCGGTTTAAGTACACGTGTTGAAGTTCGTAGCGTTGACCCGGCAGCTAACCCGTACTTAGCAATGGCTGTTCTTCTAAAAGCCGGCTTAGACGGAATTAAGAATAAATTAACTCCTCCAGCTCCAGTTGACCGCAATATCTATGTGATGAGCAAAGAAGAAAGAATTGAAGAAGGCATTATTGACCTTCCAGCAACACTTGCTCAGGCATTAGACGAATTAAAGTCAAACGAAGTAATTGTGGCAGGACTTGGCGAACACATCTTCGAACACTTTGTTGAAGCAAAAGAGATCGAATGGGATATGTTCCGTACCGTCGTACATCCATGGGAGAGAGAGCAATACATGAGCATGTATTAATTAAAAAAAAGATCCTTGTCGCGAAACGCGGCAAGGACTTTTTTTATAGTTTCCAATTCGGAAACTGTTCTTCCTTTTGTTTTTGATATTCAGTCATTCTAGAGTAAGAATTACCTATGGCAGCCACAACTGCTCCTTGAGAACTGTTGGTTTTTACTTGCCCATTTAATTCTTGGAGTTTTAAATTTGCAAACATGTTTGCCACTTTAGATAAACTTTCAATGGTATCCATTAATTCTGGTTGATCTTGATAATGGCTCTTGGCAACAAAGGAAATCGTATCAAGTTTATTTCTAATCAGTTTCAGCGTCTCGATATCAAAAGCTTCAATTTTCATAAGTTTCCTCTCCTTATACTCAGTATATGGAGTTAAAGTGGAAATAGGTACGAAAGTAAAAATGATTTGGTAATTAAATCTGAACGGGGATAGGAATACCTGCATACGAAAAAAACTAGCACCCAAGTGCTAGTTTTTTGGATTAATGGATATGACGATATACACCGATAACTTTTCCTAAAATTGAAACATTTTTTAAAATGATCGGTTCCATAGTGGAATTTTCAGGCTGTAGTCGAATATAGTCTTTTTCTTTGAAAAATCTCTTACAGGTTGCTTCATCTTCTTCGGTCATGGCGACAACAATATCGCCATTATTAGCAGTTTGCTGCTGTTTCACAATCACGTAATCCCCGTCAAGTATACCCGCCTCTATCATACTCTCACCCATGATTTCTAGCATAAACACTTGTTCATCAGCGGGTGCTAATCTTTCAGGAAGTGGAAAATATTCCTCAACATTTTCGAAAGCGGTTATAGGTATTCCAGCTGTTACCTTACCAACAACAGGCACATTGATAACATTGTTTCGAGGAATGTGCATGCGCTCATCCATTTCTAGAATTTCAATCGCTCTTGGTTTGGTTGGATCTCTTCTAATTAGTCCTTTGCTCTCTAATCTAGCTAAATGTCCGTGCACAGTAGAGCTGGATGCTAGTCCAACTGCTTCACCAATTTCCCTAACAGATGGCGGATATCCTTTTTTCTTAACTTCTCCTTTAATGAAGTCGAGAATATCCTGCTGCCGCTTTGATATCTTTGTCATATAGATACACCTCGCCCTAGTTATGTATTGTCTTCATTATATCACGCCTTTTTAAGATATACAAACATAAGTTCGAGAAAAACGGTTGACAACAAACAAGTGTTCGAATTATAATAAGAATAAATAATGCGAACATGTATTCTGGTGAAGGGGTGTTACTAATGAAAAACATTTTAAATCAATACTCTTATGCTATATTTCTTATAATCTTAAGCTGTTCTCTAGCTTTTCTTTTATCTTTACGAGGTAATCCTGTTGAAGACAACAAATATCTTTCGGTTACCATATCTGAAGGGGACTCTCTTTGGAAGATCGCTAGTGAATATGCTGAACAGCACTCATTATCAAACAAAGAATTTGTCAGCTGGGTGGAAAAACATAATAATATTGACGGTGATATCATTAAGCCGGGTGAAGTCATTATGATTCCAGTAAACCATGAAGTTTTTTCTTCAAATGAGTTTGCAAGTGCAGCAGGGGAATAGAAAGAGGAAGTAATGAAAGCGATCATATACTGCAGAGTAAGTACAAATAAAGAAACTCAAGAAACCTCTTTAAAGCGTCAGGAAGAGGAATTACTTAACCTCGCAAAACAATATCAATTTGACGTATTAACGGTCATTAAAGAACAAGCTAGTGGTTATGACCTTGAAAGAGACGGGATTCTTGAGTTATTAGATTTAGTAAAAGAAAAACAGGCACAGGCTGTATTAATTCAAGATGAGACTAGGTT
Organism: Neobacillus sp.; assembly: GCA_040797665.1. Taxonomy (GTDB): domain Bacteria; phylum Bacillota; class Bacilli; order Bacillales; family Cytobacillaceae; genus Neobacillus. The sequence goes on from JBFNER010000002.1 coordinate 64,382, forward strand.
AGGTAGGGGGAATGCAAAAATCGCCTTGCTTCATTGCATTTATAAAGAAAATGCCAAACTATATAGTATCTCTAATAATGGCGAGTTGCAGTTGTCAGAATCCGATGCGATGGTCATGAAAATTGTTGGGATGGTTGAAGAATACCAGCGGAAATTACATAATATTAAAATTAAACGCGGAATGAAACGTGCGGTTAAACAAGGATATAAACCAGAGAAAAACCTTAAAAATCAAGGTGATCATTCTGGCAGGGAGAAAATTGATGTTCCGCTAGAGGAAATTGTTAGACTACGTAAGAATGAATTAACATTTTCAGAAATTGCTGCTACGCTAAGAGGTTTTGGATATAATATCTCCAAAGCAACCGTCCATAGAAGATATCAGGAATATGTAGATTCAGAAAAGCAGTAGACCATTTGCCTTGTCAGATGGTCTTTTTTTTAGTAGAATCATTCCTTATTAGAATGTTATTACCTGAAAGGAGCTTTCAATATTATGCTCTCACATGAAAAAATGGCAAGAATCAATGAATTAGCGAGAAAAGCAAAGACGTCTGGATTAACTAAAACCGAAGCAAAAGAACAATCAAGCTTAAGAAGTGAATACTTAGCTACCTTCCGCAGTGCGATGCTAGATACATTAACCAATACAAAAATTATCGATCCAGAAGGCAACGACGTAACACCTGCCAAAATCAAAGAAAGAAAGAAAAATACCCTACACTAAGGAAAACTCATTTGTTTTCCTTTTTTTATTGGTTTATACAAGAATAAAATGTAGGATTTAAAGGTTTTTTCGTATTTTTGGGAGACTCCAGCAGGAGAATGAGCCATGTGAGACCCCGCGGAAAAGTGAGTGCATTTCAAAAAAATCTCAACCTAATAATTTTACATAAACCCTCATATCTGTGGCAAAATAAAGAACAAAATGAGTTTTATCCCCTATTTTTGTGTTATTTGTTGAATTACCACCAAGAGAACTATATTATTAAATTTGTTATTATCCAAATGAATTGGGAGTGATTTTGTACATGTTTGATACTATTGATGCATTGGCAGTCACGTCTATACGTACACTTTCCATTGATGCAATTGAAAAAGCCAATTCTGGCCATCCTGGGATGCCAATGGGCGCAGCACCAATGACTTATACATTATGGACTCGTTACATGAACCATAACCCTAAAAATCCACATTGGTTCAACCGTGACCGTTTTGTTCTATCGGCAGGACATGGTTCAGCGCTTTTATATAGCATGCTGCACTTATCTGGCTATAACTTAACGATGGATGATTTAAAGCAATTCCGCCAATGGGGAAGTAAAACTCCAGGACATCCTGAGTATGGTCATACAGAAGGCGTTGAAGCAACAACTGGACCACTTGGACAAGGTATTGCGATGGCAGTGGGGATGGCAATGGCAGAGCGCCATGTAGCAAGTGTTTACAATAAAGATAACTATGAACTTGTGAACCATTTTACATACAGTATATGTGGTGATGGTGATTTAATGGAAGGTGTATCTGCTGAGGCAGCATCATTGGCAGGTCATTTGAAATTAGGCCGCTTAGTTGTTTTATATGATTCAAATGATATTTCGCTTGATGGTGATTTAGATAAATCATTCTCTGAAAGTGTAAAGGAACGTTTCCAATCATATGGCTGGCAGTATATCCGTGTTGAAGATGGCAACAATCTTGAGGAAGTTGCAAATGCCTTGGAAGAAGCAAGAGGTGACCTTGACCACCCGACTATGATTGAAGTAAGAACTGTAATTGGCTATGGTTCTCCTAACCGTGCTGGAACTTCCGGTGTACACGGTTCACCACTTGGAGCAGATGAATTAAAACTTACAAAAGAAGCCTATAAATGGACTTTTGAAGAAGACTTCCATGTACCTCAAGAAGTATATGAACACTTCCAAAAACTCATTGTTGAAAATGGTGAGAAAAAAGAGAAGGAATGGAATGACACCTTCGCTCAATATAAGAAAGAATATCCAGAGCTTGCTTCTCAGCTAGAGGATGCCCTGAACAATAAGCTTCCAGAAGGCTGGGATAGAGATATCCCTGTATACAGTGAAGGTAAGAGTCTTGCGAGCCGTGCTTCCTCTGGTGAGGCATTAAATGGAATTGCTAAGAATCTTCCAATTCTAATTGGTGGTTCTGCTGACTTAGCCGGCTCAAACAAAACCATGATCAAAGGCTCTGCTGACTACATGCCAGGTTCTTATGAAGGCCGTAATATCTGGTTTGGTGTCCGTGAGTTTGCCATGGGCGCAGCGATGAACGGTATTGCTTTACACGGAGGCGTAAAAGTGTTTGGCGGTACATTCTTTGTATTCTCTGATTACCTTCGTCCGGCGATTCGTCTTGCAGCATTGATGGGATTACCTGTCACATACGTATTTACACATGATAGTATTGCGGTTGGAGAAGACGGACCGACACATGAGCCGGTTGAACAGCTTGCTGCCCTGCGCGCTATGCCGGGACTTTCCATTATTCGCCCTGCAGATGGTAATGAAACTTCAGCTGCTTGGAAGCTTGCTATTGAGTCAACGAACAAGCCAACAGCGTTAGTGTTAACTCGTCAGGACCTACCTACTATTAAAGATACCGATAAAAATGCCTATGAAGGTGTTTCAAAAGGTGCTTATGTGATTTCACCTGCTGACAAAGAAACTCCAGATGCACTTTTACTGGCAACTGGCTCAGAAGTAGGTCTTGCGGTCGAAGCACAAAAAGCATTAGCAGGAGATGGCATTCATGCCTCAGTTGTAAGCATGCCTTCTTGGGACCGCTTTGAGCAGCAATCACAAGAATACAAAGATTCTGTATTGCCAAAGAGTGTGAAAAAGCGTCTAGGTCTTGAAGTTGGTTCTTCATTAGGCTGGCACAAGTATACAGGCGATGAAGGCGATGTATTAGCGATTGATACATTCGGAGCATCTGCCCCTGGTGAAAAAATCATGGAAGAATACGGCTTTAGTGTAAACAACGTGGTTGCGCGTGTAAAAGCATTATTGCAAAAATAAATAATTTATTGAGAGAACGGCTCAAGTCGTTCTCTTTTTTTGTTTTATCCTTAATTACATAAACGAATTTGAATTTTCAATGAAACATTTAAAAGCACGGTTACAATGCATAAATTTGTAAGATATAATAAAATTTGTAAGAATCTTATGAATTCGACAATAATAGTGAAAGTTTTTGCCGCCGTAAGACAAAAGTTTTGATAGCGTTTCCTTATAATGAGTAAAAGGGTTATCAACGAAGGAGAGATTGTGGTGCGAAAATATCAACTTTATTTAATAGAAGATGAATTTGCCTCTCATTACTTCGGAAGAGAACGGATGTTTTTTCATCTTTTTCAGGAACATGACAAAGCAGACGGCGAACTTAAATTTATTACAAAGAAACAAATTTCATATATAACGAAAACAGTTGAGGTTTTGAAAATACATCAACTAATTCAAAAGCAACTTGGGAAGAAAAAGGAGTTTCGTGCAGAACGAGGTACATACTCATTTGAATTAAGTGGAAAACTAAGCAGAGCAAACTTACAAGTTTTCCAAGATTTAATTACAGTAGAAGCGACTGGCAGCTATGAAGCGGAAACTGTCTTTTTTGAAGTATTAAGAAAATGTGAATCTTCCTTTTTAGCGCTGGATATGGACCATCAACGTTTTGGGTGGTTAAAGCCGATAAAAGAAAGAAAATATGTGTAGACAGCGAAAGTAATATTGTATATTCTCGTTTTATTTAGTACACTGTATGGTAGACAACATGAAGGAGGAAGTTTAATGAGTACAGGTTTATGGATTCTAGTTGTTGTACTAGCGTTAGTAGCTGGTGTAGCTCTAGGATTTTTCATTGCTCGCAGATACATGATGAGCTACTTAAAGAAAAATCCGCCAATTAATGAACAAATGCTAAAAATGATGATGATGCAAATGGGTATGAAGCCTTCGCAAAAGAAGATCAACCAAATGATGTCAGCAATGAATAAACAGCAAGGCAAATAATAACGGACAAGCACTCATACCAATGGGTGCTTTTTTCTTGTTCTTACATATATTTATAATCTTTATTATTTTGAGAATTTTTGTTAAAATAAATCATTAGTAAGTCGAAATGATTTTCTAAAATAATAATCATTTATAAACAGAACGGCACGTCGGGGGAGTTATCATGAAAGTATTTTTAGATTTGGGCTGGTTTTTTAAGCAAGAAAAGAAAGCGTACATATCCGGAATTATCATATTAATGTTCGTAGCATTGCTGCAGCTTGTTCCGCCTAAGGTGATAGGAATCATCGCGGATCATATCAATGACAAGACATTAACAAAAACGATTTTGTTCGAATGGATCGGTATTCTTGCCTTATCTGGAATCGGGATGTATATCCTCAGATATTATTGGAGAATTAAAATTTTTGGATCATCAGTAAAACTTAGTAAGCTTTTGAGAAATCGCTTATATCATCATTTCACCAACATGTCCCCAGCTTTTTATCAAAAACGCCGCGTAGGGGATTTAATGGCCCATGCGACGAATGACCTGCAGGCGATCCAGCAAACCGCAGGAGCAGGGGTTTTAACCTTAGTTGATTCACTTTCGACGGGCGGGTTCGTTATCCTGACAATGGCGTTTACGATTAGCTGGAAGCTAACTCTCATTTGCTTAATTCCAATGCCATTTATGGCACTGTTAACCAGTTGGTTTGGTACGATGCTACATCGCACCTTTCATAAAGCTCAAGAAGCATTTTCTTCATTAAATGATAAGACACAGGAAAGCATTACCGGCATAAAAGTTATTAAAACCTTTGGACAGGAAAAGGAAGATATTGAAGATTTTCGCAAACAGTCAGAAGATGTGGTTCAAAAAAATATTGTCGTGGCAAAAATCGATTCTCTATATGACCCCACGATTTCCATCATAGTTGGTATTTCATTTTTCCTGGCGATCGCATTTGGGTCTAAATTTGTTTTAGCGGGAGAATTAACAATAGGAGAGTTAATTGCCTTCACAACTTATTTGGGTCTATTAATTTGGCCGATGCTTGCTTTCGGGTGGTTGTTTAATATTGTTGAACGCGGCCGTGCTTCCTATGACCGTGTTGCATCATTACTAAGGGAACCTGTTGAGGTAACAGATCACATTGAATCATTAGATATGATTCCTAGCGGTGATATACAATACGAAATATCAGAGTTTACTTATCCAGGAGAAAAAGAACCAATGTTAAAGGATATTTCATTTCTATTGAATAGAGGAGAAACGTTGGGGATTGTCGGTAAAACAGGTGCAGGTAAAACCACCTTTTTAAAACTACTTATTCGGGAGTTTGAAGATTATCAAGGTGAAATCCTTTTTGGCGGCAAGAAGATCAAAAATTATAAATTGGAAAAATTAAGAGAAGCAATTGGATATGTTCCACAAGATCATTTCTTGTTTTCTGCTACAGTGGCTGAAAATATTGCATTTACCAATCCATATGCATCGTTAGAGGAGATTCATGAGGCTGCTAAATTGGCAAGTATCCATGAAGATATTCTTCAGTTTACGGATGGCTACCAAACGGTTGTTGGGGAACGTGGAGTTTCCCTATCTGGAGGGCAGAAACAACGAATCTCAATTGCCCGAGCGCTTATGATGAATCCTGAGGTGTTAATCCTAGACGATTCCTTATCCGCTGTCGATGCAAAGACAGAGGAAGCGATCCTCAGTTCTTTAAGAGAAAACCGTGAAGGAAAAACGACGATTATTACTTCACACCGCTTAAGTGCCATTCAACATGCCAATTTGATTCTAGTTCTTGACGATGGAAAGATCACTGAAAGAGGGACACATGACGAACTAATGGAATGTGGCGGTTGGTACAAAGAAATGTATTTACGCCAGCAGCTAGAAGAACTGGTTGAACATGGAGGACAGTAGGATGGAAAAATCTGTACAGCTAACCGAAAAAGAGCAAAGAAAAGTTCTTTTTCGTCTGCTTTCTTACACAAAACCACACAAAAAAACAATCACACTAGCATTTGCGCTCCTTTTGCTGACCACATTAGGAGAATTAATTGGTCCCATTCTAGTAAAAATTTTCATTGATGATTACTTAACAGCAGGAAATTTAGCTTTTCAACCACTTTTCATTCTTGGAGCAAGCTACCTGGCGATTCAAATTGTAAAAGCTGTATTATTATTCTTTCAGTTGGTCAAATTTCAGGAAATTGCATTGAAAATTATCCAGGAGCTTCGAATTGATGTATTCTCTAAGGTCCAGTCACTAGGGTTAAAATACTTTGACCAAACACCAGCAGGAAGCATTGTTTCAAGGGTTACCAATGATACTGAAGCAATAAAGGATATGTTTGTCACTGTGCTTGCTACGTTTATCCAAAGCGGGTTCTTACTTGGTGGTATATTTATTACGATGTTTATTTTAGACGTCAAACTAGCCTTTTTCTGTCTGATTTTTATTCCGCTTATTGTTTTTGTTATGAGTCTATATCGAAAGTTGAGTGCCCGATTTTATCTAGATATGCGTGAAAGATTAAGCCAGCTGAATGCAAAGTTAAGTGAATCTTTGCAGGGCATGAGCATTATCCAGGTTTTTCGCCAGGAAAAAAGACTTCGTAAAGAGTTCGAAGAGATTAACGAGAAACACTATAATGCTGGAATGAGAAATATTAAGATCGATGGATTACTACTACGTCCCGCTGTTGATTTGATCTCTATCTTAGGTTTAATCATCGTGATTAATTATTTTGGCCTAGCATCCTTTGAAACCTCAGTCGAAATTGGGGTGCTATATGCATTTGTTAACTATCTAGATCGGTTTTTCGAACCAGTTAACAACATGATGATGAGGTTGTCTTTATATCAACAAGCTATTGTGGCGGGTTCTCGAGTATTTGGATTACTGGATCAGGAAGAGCTGGCACCAGCTCAAAAGGAAGAAGAATCACTTCCAATTGCAAAAGGAAAAATCGAGTTTAAGAATTTAACATTTTCATATGATGGAAAACGGGATGTGTTAAAGGATATTTCATTCACTGCCAATCCGGGAGAAACCGTTGCACTAGTGGGTCATACAGGGAGTGGCAAAAGCTCGATTATTAATCTGTTAATGCGTTTTTACGAGTATGAGCATGGCGACATTCTGATTGATGGTGTCTCGATTCGTAATTTCTCCAAGCAAGAGTTAAGAGAGAAGATGGGCCTTGTTTTACAGGATCCGTTCTTGTTTTATGGGTCAGTAAAAGACAATATTCGTCTTCATAATACGAACTTGACGGACGAACAAGTGGAGGAAGCCGCCCAGTTTGTTCAAGCACATACCTTTATTGAGAAATTAGAAGACGCTTATGAGCATAGGGTTGTTGAGAGGGGCTCGACCTTTTCTAGTGGCCAGCGGCAGTTAATTGCCTTTGCCCGAACGATTGCAGCCAATCCAAAAATACTTGTTCTTGATGAGGCAACCGCCAATATTGATACGGAAACAGAAGAAGCAATTCAAACAGCCCTTGCTAAAATGCGCAAAGGCCGGACGACGATCGCAATTGCCCACCGATTATCCACTATCCAGGACGCAGACCTAATTCTAGTACTTCACCAAGGGGAAATAGTAGAAAGAGGAACCCATCAAGAGCTATTAGCCTTAGGGGGGCTCTACCATAAAATGTTCCTCTTACAAAACGGAGCAGTGGAACGTTTGGAGGATGCTGTAAATTAAAAAACATTGACGTTAGGTCAATTGATTTTCGCGAAATCTGCGAGTCTCCTATAGGACAACGAGACTGGTGAGACCCCGCAAAAAGAGCGGATTTCGCGAAAATCTTAACGTCATATAAAAAAGCCTGACAGAGATGTCAGGCTTTTGCTATGAAAATATCTATTAATTTTAACTCGCGTTCGTAACCTTTTGTATAAACCTACGATTATATTCATTTAAAAGATGGTCTAACTCCTGGCTATAGCGGATGGCAACGGATGAAGTCAAGCCGTTCGTCTTCGCTACATTAATGAGTTCAGCACGCTTGTTTTCTATCATTGAGATTAGCTCTTGTTTGATCACGGCCGAGATCCTTTCCGGAGAAACTCCCATAATATTTTAGTAAAAAAATAGGCAATAAAATGACAATGTTTTACTAGTATAACCTATGTTGGGAATAAATTCAAAGAAATTTGTAAAAAAATAACCAAATAAGTGTTTGGTTTATATTGGATGAAATAAACGTAATTTCTAGAGTCACAAAATATTCATGTTAACCATTATCATTTAGTCTATTGTTTTGTTAAAATAAAGGAGTATCGACTATAGTGGGAGTGTTAATATGTCTGATGTAAATATTATCTTGGCTTTAGGTGCTGGATTTTTGAGTTTTATTTCACCATGCTGTCTACCGCTCTACCCAGCTTTTTTATCCTATATCACGGGAATGTCTGTTGGTGAGTTAAAAACTGAGAATGCTCTTCTCCAAAGAAGAAGTCTACTACATACAATATTTTTCTTAATTGGGTTCTCAGCCATCTTTATTGCAATTGGCTTTGGTACTTCGTTTGTTGGACGGTTTTTCTTAGAATACAAAGACCTAATTCGTCAATTAGGTGCCATCTTCATCATCATTTTCGGATTAATGATTGTTGGTGTTTTCAAACCTGAATTCCTAATGAAAGATCGTCGAATTGAATTCAAGCACAGACCTTCTGGTTATATTGGTTCGGTATTGATCGGGATGGCATTTGCTGCTGGCTGGACACCATGTACAGGTCCAATCCTAACTTCAGTTATCTTACTTGCTGCCTCAAACCCTGGTTCGGGTGTATTATATATGACCGCTTATTCACTTGGTTTCGCTATTCCATTCCTGATTCTTTCTTTCTTCGTTGGTCGAATGAAATGGATTCGCAAAAACAGTGGTAAGATTGTAAAAATCGGCGGTTGGATTATGATTGCCATGGGGGTTGTCCTTTTCTTTGACTGGATGACGAAAATTATTATTATCTTTAGCGGTATGTTTGGCGGATTTACAGGGTTTTAATTCTTGCACGTTCTTTGCAGAACAGTATAATAAATAGATATGAATTGTTATGTGAAATGACCCTAAGTAAAGAATTCTCCTAATAGGAGTTGGAATTCCAAATGAACTTTGTCGTATTATCATCAATAGGCGCCATCTTTATGGGTTTTTTTGCACTATTTGTCAGAATGAAAGCAGCCAAGAAACCTACAAATGCGATGAAAATTATTATGCCGCCGGTTTTCATGTCTAGTGGTGCACTCATGTATATCGTGCCAGATTTTAGATTAACTCCCTTAGAAATAGTCGAGGTAGTTACGGTAGGGATGTTATTTTCGATTTTATTGATCAAGACCTCTAAATTTGAAATCCGAGAAAATGAAATATATCTAAAAAGATCAAAGGCCTTCGCCGTAATTTTAATAGGGTTGCTTATTGTTAGATTAGGATTAAAAACAGTTCTGAGTTCGACCATCGATTTCGGTGAGCTTAGCGGGATGTTTTTCCTCCTTGCTTTTAGTATGATTGTGCCTTGGCGGATTGCAATGTACCGAGATTATAAAAATCTTTATAAGCAGCTTACCCATGTAAAACCAATTTAGGCTCTTTGGCAACACTGTCTGTATATTAGGCAGTGTTTTTTTTCTGTAAAATAAAAACCGCCCTGACTAGGACGGTTAAAACAAGTGCTCATATGGAGTAACATCAATTCTGTTTTCAAAGAGTTTCTTACGTAAAAATTTATGGTCTCTTTTTGGAGTAGCTTGTATATAGCCACGAATAACGAGTTCTTCCGTAATAGTAGTAACATTTTCTCTTATGGCAAGTTCACCTATTTTTCCTGCAATTTTGTGCCGTGCCACATCGCGGAACAGCTCAGGAACCGGGCTGACTAAATCCTCGAGAAGGAGTTTCTCTTGGTCTCCCCATAAATGGCGTGTCTTACTTACATAATATTCTTCCCAGTCCATAACAGACTTCCCATCTTCCTTTGGAAGCTTCTTTAAGAACTTTCGGAACATAAAATAGCCGCCAATTGCAAAAAACGTGACCATAATCACGATCCAAAACATCATAAACCATAGAAACCATCCTGTTAGCTGCATTCTACTCACCTACAACATACTATTTTCATCCTCTTATTATATTCTTTTTTGGGAGTCAATGACAAGTATTCACTAACTAGAAGAGGAGAAATGCTAATTTCTGGCGTTTCTACCGGTAAAATCGTTGTCGAAAAAGTGACAAATTCGACAATTGACTTGATTATTACTATATTAAATTGTATTATGGTTACAAATGAGAGAGTACAGATTCCTCATTTATTAACTACTTACGGGGCTGAATGGGGTACTGGTGTCCTCCACAGTCTTCAAAACTGCTTGAGACCTGCGTGCCAGGTCTGGTGGGTTCGATTCCCACACAGTCCCGCCAACCTACATAACACCAATTAACACGCCTTTAAATGAGGCGTGTTTTTTATATCCTTTCAAATTCTTAAGGGCAGTGAACATGCTATTCAACTAGAAAGTAAATTGGTTTCATCGGTTAATAAAACCGAAATGGGTGGAGGAACTGAAAGAAGTGAACTTTGTTATGATTGAAGGCATTTTTGATGTAGTATTTCTTCTTTTACCATTCGGATGTATCTAGAGGATGCTGTGTAGTTAATTTCATGAACTTTGATTATTTTTTTCAAAAAGCATAACAAAAGACACCTTTTTTGTATTGTTAGCGGTTACAAATGAATCTTAACTAAAGGAAAATAGTCATATAGAAAAAGCTGCACTGAGTCGTGTGAATAAGGAAAGGTGTGCAAGATGATGAAAAACAGGGAAAATTCAAATGAAACTGCGTCAACAATGATACAAGAAGTGGTGATTAATCCTATAACAACGAATAAAGCGATGTATCAACCAGGTGAAAGCGTGGAGATTCAAGTTCATCTCCAAAATACATCTACAAGTGATTTTAAAGGACTTGTTGAACTTAATGTAAAACACTTGAATACAAAGATTGGCCCTGCAGTACTGAAAGAAGTTTTTATTGAAAAGAATAAATCAAAACAACTAACATTTGAATGGCACTCACCTCAAATAGATTATAAGGGGTATTTATTTGAGGTAGATGTAATGGATTCTTCAAAAAATCTTATCAATTGGGCAACTACAGGTGTTGATGTATCGTCATCGTGGACGAAATTCCCTCGCTATGGATATATGTGGAATTTTACAGAGGGTGTTAATGTAGAAAAACGGATAAATTATTTAAAAGATCATCATATCAATGCAATTCAATATTACGACTGGAAATATCGTCATCATATTCCAGTTTCAGAAAACTTGGACATGTGGGACGATTGGAGTGGAAGGCTAATTAGTGGGGACACGCTTCGAAGCTATCTCGCAAAATCCCATCAAGTAAACATGGTTAATATGGCATATAATATGGCTTATGCTGCTGTGTCAGGGTATGAAGATGACGGTGTTAAGCAGGATTGGGCTCTCTACTATTCCGACAATAACAGTAGTGGAGAAGGTCACTTTAAATTCAAGATGTCTGATTCAACTCCAACCGGTATTACTCATTTATACTTCTTCGATATGAGTAATAAGGAGTGGCAAAAATATCTATTCGCAGAAATCAATAAAATTTTTACTGCTTTTGATTTTGACGGGTGGCACTCTGACACGGTTGGTGAATGGGGAGAAATGAAAACGTCAGTAGGCAACACACTTTTTGTAAAAGATACTTACACAGAGTTTCTTAACTCTGCTAAAAAGGCAATGGGTGAAAAGTATCTAGTATTTAATCCAGTTGGAGCACAAGGGATTGAAAATGTAAATAATAGTGATGTTGATGTCCTTTACACAGAAATGTGGCCTTGGGATCGGGATAGAGATGGTGAATTATACAACTCCTATTATTCTCTGAAAAAGGCCATTGATAGAGCTAGAGAGGAAAGCGGAGGCAAATCGTTAGTGATACCCGCATATATGAGTTATGACTATGGCGAGCAAAATCCAGGAAATGCATTTAATACAGCTGCAGTATTGTTAACAGCTGCTGCAGTATATGCTGCGGGCGGGGCGAGAATTGAGCTGGGTGATGATGGGAATATGCTAAGCAATGAATACTTCCCTGCTCAAAATTTATACATGGATGAGGAATTAAAGGTACGTATCGCTAAACTATATGACTTTATCGTAGCCTACCAAAACCTTCTTAGAGATGGACAATTAAATACTTCAAATCGAATTGATGTAGAAAAATATGAAAATAACGAACATGGTGAACCAAACACGGTATGGACATATAGTAAGGCAGATAATCGTTATGAAATTATCCAAATGATTAACTTATTGGGAGTAAGAACAAATGACTGGCGAGCTAATGAAGGAGTAAAAGAAACACCACAATTGATTACAGATTTTGAACTTAAATATTATTATACGAATGATGTGAATTCTGTATGGTTAGCTTCCCCAGATTGTAAAGATGGTCGCTCAACAGAATTATCATATTCAAAAGGGAACGATGAACATGGGAATTATGTTAAGATCCTAGTTCCTTCTTTAGAATATTGGAATATGATTTACATGAGCAAATAAAAGTCTTTGATTTTTTAAGTCGCTTTCGGTTTCGAAAGCGACTTTTTATAGTTTGGCACCATCTGTAATAGATAAAAATTATTAGTACTTGTTCAAAAACATAATATATGACACCTTTTCGATATTGTTAACGGTTACATATATATGACATCTAGTAGAAAATAGTCTTATATAAATGTTGAAAGGAGTAAGGAAAATAAACGTGAGCACAAACTAACAAAGAATATAGTATCTGATTCATTGAATAAATGATTAAAGATTAACTAAACATGAAAGGGTGGCAATATTGAAACTTCTTAGAAGTGTTGGTTTGCTAGTTATGGCGGGTGCGATGATCTTCACCACAGCATGCTCGGCAAGCAACAAAACAAGTCAAGGTAAAAACAGTAATGTAAATGATATTGAAGCAGCAACGGAGGATGCCATTGTCTACGATGTAACGACTGATAAGTCTATGTACAGCCCAGGGGAAAAAGTAGAGATTCAAATAGATTTGAAGAATAGATCAAAAGAAGCTTTTAACGGGAAATTGCTTATTAACTTTAAGCATCTTCAAAATAATGTAGGCGAAACCATTGAAAAAGTAGTTATACTCGAAGATAAAAAAATTCAACGCATTGAAACAAGCTGGGAACCGCCTACGACTGATTTTACGGGTTATTTAATTGAAGTTGATCTTAGAGATTCTGATAGTAACCTTGCAGATGCTGCTACTGTTGGTGTTGACGTTTCGTCTACTTGGACTAAGTTCCCACGTTATGGATATGTATGGGACTTTAAGAAAGGTGTTAATTACGAGCAAAGAATCAACAAATTAAAGGATCATCATATTAATGCATTGCAATACTATGATTGGAAGTATCGCCATCATAAACCTGTTTCTGATAATTTGAATGTATGGGATGACTGGAGCGGTAGACAAATTTATGGAGACTCCGTTCGAGGTTATCTTTCTAAAGCCCATGACGTAAATATGGTTAACATGGCGTATAATATGGCATATGCTGCTGTATCAGGATATCAACAGGATGGAGTAAAACAAGACTGGGCCTTATATCATGCTGATAGTGGAAGCCATTTTACATTTAAAATGGCAGATTCAACTCCAACTGGTATTACCCATTTATTTTTCTTTGATATGAGTAATAAAGAATGGCAAAAATATATCTTTAATGCTACAAATAAAATATTTGATGCTTTCGAAGATTTTGATGGCTGGCATTCGGATACAGTTGGCGAATGGGGAGAAATGAAGACCGCTGATGGCAAGAAACTGTTTGTGAAAGACACCTATACTGAATTTTTAAATAATGCCAAAAAAGCAATTGGGGAAAAATATCTGGTATTCAATCCAGTAGGAGCCCAAGGAATAAAGAATGTAAATAAAAGTGATGTTGATGTGCTGTATGCAGAAATATGGCCATGGGATAAGGACGAGTTTGGCGGATTATATGACTCTTATTATTCATTAAAGAAAGTAATTGATAGTTCAAGAGAACAAAGCGGAGGGAAATCCTTAGTTGTTCCAGCTTATATGAGCTATGACTATGGTGAGAAAAACCCTGGTAAACCATTTAACACTGCAGCGGTTATGTTAACTTCTTCTACTGTTTATGCAGCGGGCGGTTCTCGTATGGAGCTTGGTGATGATGGAAATATGTTAAGCAATGAGTATTTCCCGGCACAAAACCTTCACATGGATCCTATTTTAAAAAGTAAAATTAATACACTTTATGACTTTATAGTCGCTTATGAGAACTTGCTTCGAGATGGTCAAGAAGAAACAAAGAATCGAATTAAAGTTGTCGACCACATGAACAGCGGTCTTGGAGTTCCGAATACGATCTGGACTTTTACGAAAAAAGATAAGAATCATGAGATTATCCAGATGATTAACTTATTAGGTGTTAAAAACAAAGACTGGAGAGCAAATGAGGGCGTTAAAGAAACTCCGAAACAAATTAAAGACTTCCAAGTTAAATATTATTATACGGATGAAATTAAATCTGTATGGGTGGCTTCGCCAGATAAATACGATGGGCGTTCACAAGAATTGGAGTTTACGAAAGAAGAAGATAAAGACGGTAAGTACATTATGATCCAGGTACCCTCCTTAGAGTACTGGAATATGATCTATATGAGCACTGAAAAGAACAAAAAATAATAGAGTAACAAAAATGGAGCTAGTCCTTAAAAAGGGCTAGCTCCATTTTGTGTCTTAATTAAACATTCTTTTTCTATTAGTTAATACGATTACACTTCCAGCAAGAACTGCTAAAACCGCATATAGCATGATTCCGTTGTCACCAGTAGCGGGATTTGGAACAGCTTCGCCTTCTCCATATACTTTAATATAATCAAGCTGAACATATTCCTTGCCCTTTGTGATCTTTACAGTGTTATCGCCTTCTTTAAGGTCAAGCTCTGTAATTAAAGTTGTAGTTACTGCCCAATCAGATGTTTTTGTAATAGCTACTTCAGTATCTGCGCCGCCATTTACAGAGACAAGAAACGAAGAACCTTCCATTGGAGTAGCATAACCAACCTCAACTTTATACTTATTAGCAGAAGGGGCTTTCACCGTAAATTCCATACCGTCTCCAGGATTATCCCAACCAATAACAAATGCTCCATCGTCACTAAGTTTGGAAGCTCCAAGTAATTTTGCAGTCTCTGCTTGATAAGCTGTTGAAGCAAATGCTCCGGACGTAAATGAGAACGCAAGTGCTAGTGTCATAACAACTGAAAATAATTTCTTTTTCATTATAAAATTCCTCCGTTTTATTATAGCTTTTTAAATTCTTGTAATACTAAGCAGTTCTAAATCTCTCTAAAAGCGAATCCCCCCTCTTTTAAATGTAAAACAATACGCTAGTGCCAGTTCATGCTTAAATCGTTTTACATTAAAGAAATTTTGGTTGGTATAGCGTAAGTAATATCCTTCTAGACTCTCAAATGATAGCTAGGAACTTACTCTATTCATTTTCCGATAAAACACATGAGGTTGTAACCGCTATCATTAAGCGAATGGGTGTCTTTTGTTTCTTGATTTAATAACAGAATCAAGGGATTTTTTGGGGAAGGTGAATTATATTAATCTTTTAGATATATAATGCACCCCCTTGTAGCTCCAGCCTGCCTGAACCTCAGTCTTCCTTCTATTAAGGTTCCTTTAGCTAGATTCAATAATAAGAAAAGCTTGAAACTCATTAATAGTGTTTTATTTATCTATCGAGGTGTAATAAAACACTAATTTTCCAAATTACCTCATGGTCTTGGTGTTGAAAAATGAAAAAATAAGACACTCTTTTCTTATTGTTAACGGTTACATAAACATCAACTGTATTAGAAAATAAGTGTATGCCGAGGCAAAGCGAAGGGGGAATTTCAAAAGCAGCAGCTTCTTTCTAAGAATGCGAATGGCCAAATTTTGTTAGGTTCAGTTAAATAGTAAGATTAAAAGTTTAGATGAGAAAAAAACAATCATAACGGAGGTTATTATGAAAAAGACTGTTCTACTATTTATGTCTCTTTTACTGGTAATATCAATTATCGCTGGTTGTTCCGGTAAAGAAACAACAGGTGCTTCAGGTGATGAAGGCAAAAACAATGATAAGAAGGATTATTCAGAATATGTAGGAATTGATGAAGATGGTAATGGAGTTGCAGATTGGCAAGAAGTTGAAATTGAACTTGTCTATGCGAACCGATTTTATGGTGAAAATGACGAAGCCAATCCATTGGTATTCAACATAAAAAAATTCATGGAAAAATATCCGAATATTAATGTGGTTCGTGATCGTCAATTTACTGGTGAAAACGACGATTTTGCAGAAATGGAAATGCTAACAGCGCGTTCTACTGAAGGAACATTACCTGATGTCTTTTATTCTCCATTAGCTGCTGAAGCATACGATCGTGAATTGACATTAGATTTAACACCTTATTTAGAGTCTGACCCTGAATCTAAATGGATTTCTGAAAATGCAAGAAAAGTGATGGAAAGCTATGATGGTGAGGAAATTTATGGGATTCCTTGGATGTCCGTTGGTCAATTTCCTGCAGTTAATTTAAGACTGCTTCGTGAAAACAACATTGAAATTCCTTCCTATGACTGGACTTATGAAGAGTATGAGGATTTACGCTCAACTATTGGCAAGCTTACTCCTACAAATCCAATTTTCTCAGGAATTATTGATTTCTCTGAGCATGGACCGCATTACTTTGATGGCGTTCCAAATGGATGGAAAGGATTTAATAGCGAAACAGAAAGATGGGACTTTACAAGTAGCGTAAAATTTGGTCAGTGGTTTGAAATGATCGCTAAGGAAGGCAAACAGGGTTTACATTTCTACGATCTGTCAGAAGAAGATAGAGTGAATAAAGTCGGTAACCTAGGCTGGGCTTGGGGTGATGGCTTAGAAGCAATTGGAAACGTCTGGATGTTTGCACTAAGCACAGATGTTAATGAATTAGTAAAAACTCGTGAAATGGAAATTGATATTTATCCAATGCCTAAAGCACCTGAGGGTGGTACAACAAGCATCCGTGCTTATTATGACACATTAAGTTTATCCAGCTCCCTTTCTGAGGACCCGGTTAAAGCTGAAGCAGCGTACCAACTACTAAAGTGGCTTACTTATGGTGAAGATGGATTGAACTCAAAGTGGGCCTTAATTGATGAGTATATGAATTTACCTGTTGATGCACCAATCAGAGCAGAAGATCGTCTAATGGATTTCATTCAAGGATGGCCTGTTACAACAAATCCTGAAGTATTAGCGAATCACCCGTTAGTAAAAGGATTCCCGGCAGATAGTGAATTAGCAATCTTTAATTTTGAAGCTTTCAAGAATACTGAGTTCCAACAGCAACTTGCAAATCCTGTGCCGTTCCCTAGACATATGCCAGCTGTTGCAAATGCGTTTAATAACTTAAATACATGGGATTTGAAAAACAAAATTAAGGATGAAGGTGTTCGTTACACTGATATTGCTGCTGAATGGGATGAGATGATGAATGAATATCTCGATGAATATTTAAGACAGTATAACAAGCAATAAAAAAAGTAATTTACTAGGGTGTCCCTGAAATGTACCAGATGCCAGCTGCAATATCTAGTTTTTTAGATTTTGGATCTACAAGATATTGGGCGTGCTTTGATACTGGCATTTCTGGGACTTCCCTATTTTTTAGCGAAAATTTGATTTGTTAGGTTGGGATTAAATGACGACAAAAAAGAAGATTATTTATTCTATCTCGGTTCTTCTCATCATTGCGTTTGCGGTAATCCTAATAATCGGTAGGGGTCAGTTGAATAAAAGCCTGGATAAGGAAATGGAAAAAAAGGACTATGATAAAAGTATCGCTGCTATTGAGTCTTATATTAGCGGCTTTCAATCTGAGAGCAATTACTATTCTATTAATAAACAATGGGCTAGTCAGTTATCTACTCCTAATGAGAAATACACGATATCCAAAGCTGAGATTATTGGGGGTAAAGAAGTTGAACCTGTCAACAGTGAAGGGTATGGAAGTGAAGTCATTTATTTAGAACCAAGTGATGAAATATCTTTTGAAGTTGATGTTCAAAATGAAGGGCTTTATGAGATATGGCTTGATTATTATTTGTTAACTGAAACGATACTTACTCCTGAATTATCCATAGAAGTAAACGATCAAGTTTATTTTAATGAAATGAATGCGGTAAACCTATCGGTAGATTGGAAGACAATAGAGCTTGATGAAAAACTTAAGTATGACCGTTATGGTGACGAGTTAAACCCAAGATCTGAAAGAGTGTTAGAGTGGAAAACGGAAGGATTAAAGGACCCTAACTATTTCTTTAATGAACCCTTGAAGTTTAAATTCAACAAAGGGAAGAACAAAGTAAAATTCTCAGTTAAAGAAGGAAAAATGTTAGTTGGAAAAATTGCGATCGAAAATATAGTGGTTTCAATTCCCACTTATGCTGAATACAGTTCTACATGGCAAGATGATGTGAAAAGTAATACAGAAAAGGTCATTACAATTGAAGCGGAAGATGTTGCCGTTAAAAATAGACAAAGTATCCGCTCTAAATATGTAAGAGACCCGCAGATTACACCATATGACTATAAAAATAGAAAACTAAATGTACTTGACGGATATTCATTTGGAGATAGCGGGGATATGGTTCGATATGATTTTACCGTTGAAGAGAGCGGGTTTTATAACCTTACCATGAAATATTCGCAAGATACAAACAGTGGAATGCCAACATATCGAAGAATTGAAATTGATGGGGAAGTCCCGTTCAAAGAACTGGAACTATATATGTTCGAATACTCGAGTAGTTGGAGGAATGAAACGTTACAGGATACTGATGGAAATCAATTTGAGGTTTATTTAGAAAAAGGTGAACACACCTTAACATTATCTGTAAATAGTGCAAACATGAGAGATATTTATCATGAGTTGCTAACAACACTTGAGGCGATGGATTCGCTTGCTATGGAGATCAAGCAGTTAACAGGTGGACTTGTTGACCGAAAAAGAGAGTGGAGAATTGAACGATATATTCCTGAAATCTCAAATTATTTATTCGGCATAGCAGGAAGAATTGAGGAACAAAGGCTTGCCCTTATACAGAATCCGGCATTAAGTGATCTACCAGTAATTTCCGAACTGGAGATTGCTAAAGAAATTATTACTGAATTTGCAAGAGAACCTGAAGAATTGCCTAATTTTATGACGAAGTTCAACGAGGGAGAATCTTCTGCATACGCACGGATAAAATCAATACTGCCAATGATGATATATAATCCAATGCATTTAGATAAAATCTATGTACATGCTGAAGCAGAATTGCCAAAACCAAAAGCAGGTATTATTACTAGCTTAGTAGAGAATATAAAAGCATTTGGTTACTCATTCTTTAACCCTAAGTACAATCAAGAAGAAGACATCAATGATAAGACCATTGAGATATGGGTAAATCAGTCCAGATTATATGTTGAAATTATGCAGCGAATGATTGATGAAGAGTTCACACCTAGGACAGGTATTAAAGTAAATCTATCTCTATTACCAGATGAGAATAAAATTATTTTGTCTAATTCAGCAAACAGTACTCCTGATGCTGCACTTGGCATAAGTCATGGAAGACCGTTTGAGTTAGCTCTGCGTGGAATTATTGAGGATTTAAGAGGATACGATGGTTTTTACGATTTGACAGAACAATTTAATCCAAATACATTTGTTCCGTTTATTTATGATAAGGGAGTATACGCAATCCCTGAAACGCAAGATGTAAAACTATTATTCTATCGAAAAGATATATTGGAGTTCCTTGGAGAAGAGCCTCCGCAGACATGGGAGGACGTTGTGAGTTTAGTACCAATGCTGCAAAGGTATGACATGAACTTTTACACACCTCTTGGCTCACAAAATGCTTTTAAGGGGTTTGATACTACCACTCCATTCATCTACCAGTTTGGAGGACGCTTGTTTGATGAGACTGGGAGTACTTCAGTGATTAATAAAGATGGTGCTTATCAAGCATTTGATTTTATGACAAGTCTTTTCACTGTTTACAATATGCCAATCACAACTGCCGAGTTCTACCAGAACTTCAGAAACGGAAAATCACCTGTTGGCATTGGTGATGCCAATACGTATATACAGCTAAAACATGCCGCGCCTGAACTAGCGGGTCAATGGGGCATTATGCCAATTCCTGGAGTAGAAAATGAAGAGGGTGTTATCGAACGCTGGGACCCGACATATGGGAGCAGCGGGATTATCTTTTCGAGCAGCAGTAAAAAAGAACAAGCATGGGAATTTTTGAGATGGTGGACAAATGCTGATACACAAAGCAACTTTTCCTATGATATACAATCAACTCTCGGAAATGAATTCCTTTATTTAACGGCCAATATCGATGGGTTTAAAAAGAGTGCCTGGCCGTCTGACTCGAAAAATGAAATCCTGGAACAATGGACTTGGATTCAAACAACAGGAAAAGTACCTGGTGACTATATGGTGGAACGTGAAATTAGCAACGCTTGGAATAAAGTTGTGTTTGAACGGGAAAATCCAAGAATTGCAATTGATCATGCTGTAAAAGTAATTAATAGAGAATTGGAACGAAAGCTAATGGAATTTGGTTATATGAAAGATAATCAGCTAATCAAGCCCTACAATGTTCCGACCATTGAAAATGTAGAGGAGTGGGTGAGAATAGATGGAAAAGAACACGCAAATAAATCTGCAGAGTAATTTGATTAATGCGAAAACGTCAAAAAAACGAGAGCTTTTCAATAATGTGAAGGATTCACCATATTTATTCATTTTTCCATACGCTGCTATATTTACACTACTCATTATATTGCCGGTACTTGTCGCAGTTCTCTTATCTTTTACTTATTTTAATACTGTACAGCTACCGGAGTTTACAGGTTTTAAAAACTATATTGATTTATTCACGGGTGATACGGTTTTCCTGCAGCATGCCATTTCAAATACATTATTGTATTCGGTCATTGTTGGCCCAGTGGGGTATATGCTGGCATTCTTTTTAGCCTGGATGCTCTCTCAGGTGCCGCATAAAATTCGAACCATTTATACGGTCATTATTTATTCTCCTTCCATTACAGGTCCAATTATGATGGCAGTTGTTTGGAGAGTTTTATTTAGTGGAGATCAGACTGGCTATATTAATTACTGGTTAATGGAATGGAATATTATTAAGGAGCCGCTGCAATTTTTGCAATCGCCCGACCTATTGGTGCCAATCATGATATTTATTGGGCTTTGGGGCAGTATGGGTGTAGGTTTTCTAGCGATGCTGGCAGGGTTGTTAAATATAGATAAAAGCTTGTACGAAGCAGCTTATATCGATGGGATTCGAAACCGCTGGCAAGAAATTTTTTATATCACCATACCGTCAATGAAGCCGCAAATGCTGTTCGGTGCTGTAATGGCCATTATTGGTACGTTTAATGCTTCAGGTATAGCAGCCATCTTAAGTGGAGGAACGCCGCCTCCTCAATATGCCGGCTGGTTGATTGTCGACCATGCCAACGACTTTGGATTTATACGCTACGAAATGGGTTACGCATCAGCCGTAACGGTTGTTTTATTACTAGTTGTTGTCTTTTTCAACAAAATCAGCTATAAGCTATTCGGAGAAAAATAGGTTTTTGGGTTTATATTAAGTGAGGTGAATACATTGGCTAGTTCAATGAAAATTAACCCGAAGAAGTTTCATAAGGATCAGATTAAGTTCCATATTGCATTGGGTACCTTGTCCATCTTTATGGCACTTCCGATTATATTCATTATTAATCATGCATTTAAACCATTTACGGAATTATTTGCGTATCCACCTAGATTCTTTGTAAGAGAACCAACTTTAGAGAATTTTAGATTACTAATGAACTTCTCCTCAGAATCAGGTATACCTTTATCGAGGTATGTGTTTAACAGTTTATTTGTAACAATTGCTGTCATTATTCTTACGGTTTTGATAAGTTCGTTAGCTTCCTTTGCATTATCAAAATTAGATTTCAAAGGAAAAGAGACATTAAATAAAATCAATACACTTGCGCTTATGTTTGTACCGTTAGCTGTAGCGATTCCTAGATTTCTGATTATGGTTAACTTAGGAGTTTTCAATACGTATTGGGCACATATTATCCCGCTCTTGGCCATGCCAATTGGGATCTTCCTATTGAAGCAGTTTATGGATCAAGTACCCAATGAATTGTTAGAAGCAGCAAAGATTGATGGAGCAGGAAATTTTAGAATTTATTGGAGCATTATGATGCCGTTAGTTAAGCCGGCTCTTGTGACGGTAGCCATTCTAACGTTCCAAGCTGTATGGGCAAATACAGAAAGCTCTTCTATCTATATGGATAAAGAGTCAATCAAAACACTTCCATTTTACTTAAATACATTAGTTTCTCAGTCAGGAAATATTGTAGCTGGTGCTGGACTGTCAGCTGTCGCTGGGTTGATTATGTTTGTACCGAATATCATTTTATTTATCATTTTACAAAATAAGGTCATGAACTCCATGGCGCATACGGGGATTAAGTAATATGAACAAATATACCCGGTTCACATTCATTTTAGCGATTATACTAGTATTTTTTACAGCAAATAGTCCAGTATTTGCTGAGGCTCCTTACTATACGTATACAAGTGATAGTGAAGGAGAAATCATTAGAACACAGTCTGCGTACACACCGATGAATCAATTAAGTGTTATAAATGGTGAAAAACTGCAGATGCTCGAGCACGTATTTGTAGATGATCAGGATGATATTTATATTTCTGACAGTGCACATAATAAAGTATTTATCTTAGATTCAAATCTTACGTATAAAAATGAGCTGGTAAGCGATAAGTTTTCAAGTGTAAAGAGTACGTTTGTTACGGATGAGCACATCTATGTTGTTGATAGCATGGAAGCGAAAATCTTTATCTTTGATAAACAAACGCTTCAGTTTATTAGAGAAATTGCCCAGCCAGAGTCACCTGTTTTTAACGAGGGCTATACATTCAGCCCAACTAACATCGCGGTTGATATCAGAGGGAATATGTATGTAAGAAGTAATGGTTCCATTAATGGGTTAATTATGTTGAATAGGGATGGGGAATTTATCACCTTTTTCGGAGCTAATCCTCTAAAAGTACCATTTTTGGATCAAATTCGCTCTGTATTTTTGACAAAAGAGCAAGAAAAGAAAATGGAAAAAATTTTCCCGGATGTACCAAGTAATATTGCCATCGATGAGAAGGGCTTTATCTATACGGTTACATCCTCAATTGAAACAAATCCTGTAAAAAAGTTTAATGTATCTGGCACCAATTACTTTCCGGATGAAATGGTTGGAACCTTTACAATGGAAAGCGTTTGGGTCGGGCAGCATAATAATGTGTATGCTGTAAGTTCAGATGGATGGATCTTCGAATATGACTCAAAAGGGGATTTATTATTCTTATTCGGCGGGAAGGATTTCAGTTCAAGTCGATTTGGTCTACTCAACCGTCCGATCAGTATTGCATCGAATTCAAAGGATGAACTCATTGTGATTGATCAGGGACAAAATACAATTCAAACCTATCAATCTACTAAGTTTGCAGATACCGTCCATCAAGCAATGGGGGCCTATCAAGCGGGTGAATACAATAAAAGTAAAGATTTATGGGAGTATACATTAAAGTATAATTCGATTTTTGATAACGCCCATATTGGTTTAGGAGATTCGTTCCTTCGTGAAGGAGACCACAATAGAGCCTATGAGGAATATGTTGAGACTAAATATAACAAAGGTGTCTCAGAAGCCTTTTGGGAAATTAGACAAGGTTGGTTGAAAAATAACTTAAGTAATGTATTTACTTTACTCATTTTGTTAATGGTATTGGTTTACACATATAAATTTTTAAATAGAAGATATAGCATAAATGCAATTCTTTCTAAACGGATGAGTATAGTCTCGAAGATAAAAGTGATAAGCGATTTAATGTATATCTTTACATTTTTAAAGAAACCTCTCGATGGATTATATGATATACAAAGAGAGAATCGGGTGGCAAAGAAATCTTCCACCGTTATCTATATGTTAATTATCGGCGTTTTCATTTTCCAACATCAGTTTACTAGTTCATTATTTATGGAGGAAAATGAATACTTCCTATATAAGTTATCGATTATGATCTTTCTTTTTGTCTTATGGCTAATCTCGAATTATCTGGTATCTTCTATTACAGATGGAGAAGGGACTTTCACTCATGTATATAAGGGTACAGCATATGCCATAAGCCCGATCTTGGTGATTATACCTTTGCTCGTTATTTTTAGTAATGGCTTAACATTAGAGCAATCCGTTTTCTATCATCTTCCTATCCAAGTGATGTTTTTATGGATATTATTTTTAATGTTTTTCATGATTAAGGATATGCAAAACTACAGTGTTGGGGAAACACTTAGTGTCGTTTCTAAAACGTTATTTACCATGCTGATTATTGGATTGTTCCTGTTTGTTCTTTACTCAGTTGGAAGTCAGCTAATTAGCTTTATGCTTGATGTGGTTACGGAGGTGGGGAAAAGATGGTAAAAAAAGGACTGAAATATGGAGTCATACCACTAATCATAGCCATAGTTATCTTTATCTATATGTTTGGAAATATGAATAATGTCAAATATGGAATTGCAGTAGCACAGGACGACTACCATTCTATAATCGTAAATGATAAGGTAGCCAATTGTACGCAAAAGTCCTTAGGAGAAGAAATACCAGCGCAATTTAAGAAAGTTGCAGAAAATGAGCGGCTTGAGCTTTTTCTAGAAGAGGAATCAGTTGCGATAGCTGTAAAGGAAAAATGCAGCGGCTATACTTGGTATTCGTATGACGTTCATCTTGACTTGCAAAAAGAAAAATACAGTCAAGAAATGATCAATTATTTTAAGTCGGGTATTTCAATGATGACTTATGATAAATTCACACCTGGTCGAAAAACGGTTCTTGATCAAAATGTTGATAAAAGCTATGAAATCAAGAAAAACGGCTTTGAAGCGGCAATTGATTTTAAAAACCTGCAAATCAAGTTTGACCTCCATGTATCACTAAAGGGAGGAGATTTAATTGTTTCTATTCCGAAAGAGAGCATTGACGAATACAATCCTAAACTTTGGAAGCCAGGGAATAAAGATATTTCTTTAAATGAAATTATTGTTTATCCATTTTTAGGTAGTACAAGCTATAAAGAGGATGGATATATCGTCATACCAGATGGCTCTGGTGCGATTGTAAACTTGGCTGAAAAGCCCAAATATACTGCCGGCTATACAGCCCCAGTCTATGGTAAAGATATGGGATATGAAAGCAACACTACTGCTAATAAAATGGGATTGGCTGTAAAGCCTTTAGAAAAGGTGTCACTACCAATCTATGGAGTCATTCATAAGGAGAATGAAACGGGTTTACTAGTCATTTCAGAAAGCGGAAACAGTTATGCTACCTATAATTATCGACCGAAGGATTCAACGACAAATTACTACCAATCCTTCTTCACGTATAATTACCGAACGACTTATGCTCAGTTTCAAAGTCGTGTAAATGAAGAACAGCATATTTTAGGTTTTCAGAAGGAGCCTAATTCCTTTGATTTAGTTCAACGCTATGTGTTCTTAAATAATGACGATGCAAACTATGTAGGGATTGCCAAGAATTATCGGAATTTCCTTGAGAAAAAGGATGGGTTAGAAAAAGGCGCAGCTTCTGATATTGAAAAAATTCCATTGAAAATTGATTTTATTAACAGTGAAGTCAAAATGGGTACATTAGGTATGGAGGATGTAACGACAACTACTTACCCTCAAGCAAAAGAGATTATTAATAGCTTGCTTGAAAAAGGGTATGAAAATGTAGATGTTACATTTAAAACTTTTATTCAAAAGGACTTGGCTTATACATTTGATGTGATGAGAAGTCTTGGTGGCAAAGAAGAATTGCAGAATACAATTGAGTTTTTTAATGCAAATGATGTCACGTTTAACCATTATGTTGATTATGCCCAGTCTTATTTTGAAAAAACGGAATATACAGCTAGCAAATTGAACAGACAGGATTTTAGTGTATATAACGTTAATAAGAATTTATTCAATTATATGAATAACCCCAAATATTTCTGGACCATCGGGAAAGAGAATATACAAGATTTAAAAGACAATAATATCCAGTCTGTGGCGCTAGCCGGTTTCGCAAATAAAGTATTTACTCATTATGATAATGGGACAATCGGCAGCAGTACGGAAGGGATGGAGTATATTAAACAATTGATGGAGAACCTGAATAATCAGGGAGTCCAGACAAGCGCATATGCTCCGGATGCTTATATGTTCAAACACTTGGATAATGTCTATGACACTCCTATCTATTCATCTGAATTGATGTTCATTGATGCAACGATTCCGTTAGTACCGCTTGTATTGAGCGGTTATAAGGAAATGTATTCCCCTTATATGAACTTTTCAGCTAATGATGAAGAAGAGATTTTAAGATTAATAGAGTATGGAGTATTTCCTTCTTTCTTATTAACAGGGGAATCTACTTATAAGTTAAAGGGAACGGCATCAAATGATATTTATGTCTCAGAACTTAAGTATTTGGAAAATCGCGTTGATACGTACTATCAGACTATTAATCAAGCCCTAAAGCAAGTGATTGGCAGTGAGATGGTTGATCATACAATCATTGATAAAGGCGTGATCAAGGTCACCTATAGCAATGGGAAAGTAATTCTGTTGAATTATAACAACTCAGATTATCTGTACAATGATGTGCAAATTAAAGCAAAAGGGTTTGAGATTTTATGAAGCTAAGTATGAAGCAAAAAAAAGCATTTACTGGTATTCTCTTCATCAGTCCTTGGATTATCGGTTTTCTCGCTTTTGTTGCATATCCACTATACAGGACGATATACATGAGCTTCCATAATGTAATGTATGGAAATAAAACAGGATGGCAATATAAATGGGTCGGACTTGAAAACTATAAGAGAATACTACTCGAGGATATCGATTTTATCGTTGCTGCGCAAAATTTCTTTGTTAGTACTATCATATATGTCCCTGTCATCATTGCACTATCAATTATTATTTCGATGCTGTTAAATCAAAATGTAAAGGGAAAATCATTCTTTCGCTTATTGTTCTTTCTGCCCATCATCATTTTAAACGGCGAATTAATGGAAAATATGACATCACTAGGCGGAATGTCCTTCAGTACGAATCAAATGATACTGGATGCAATTTTAATGATCATCCCCTCACAAAGCGTGGTCATGCTGATTGTTTCTATTTTCGAGTTAATCGTACAGTTATTATGGTACAGTGCTGTCCCTGTATTGATTTTTCTGGCAGGATTACAGAAAATTGGAAAGGACATGTATGAGGCTGCTTCGATTGATGGTGCTTCAGCCTGGGTGTCATTTTGGAAGATAACACTGCCTACCATTTACCCGCTAGTTAGTATATGTGTTGTTTTTGTCGTAGTATTTTTAGCGAACTTTGAAGCGAATCCAATCAACGGAATTATATTAGAGTCAAAATATGACGGATCAAGACGTGATGGATATGCTTCTGCAATTTCCCTCCTATATACGATTGTACAAGTTGTGCTCATTTCCGTACTGTACTATATGACAAAAAGCAGAAAGCCAAAATTGAGGTGAGAATGAATGAAAAGCAACTTACAAGAAACATTTAGCCGTTTCACTTACCAAATGAACAGACAGCGGCCATCCATTAAAAAGCTTTTGTTTGGGATGCAATTAAATGATGGGCTGTTATATAAGTCCACCACTTATTTCATTCTAATTATTTTTGGTTTTGTGTTTCTCTATCCATTGATTTACATGTTTTCGATAAGTTTAATGTCTAACCTTGATTTAGTTGATAATAGTGTAGAGTGGATACCTAGCAGTCTATATACCTTTAATTATGAAATGACGTGGAAAGCCTTAAATCTGCCGGGGGCATTTATCGATACTGCTTTATTGGCTGGGGTATCGACACTTTGTGTCATAATATCTTCCTCTTTAGTAGGATATGGCTTGGCCAGATTTGACTTTTGGGGTAAAAATTTAGTATTAGTTTTATTGTTATTTACGTACATCGTTCCGAAAACACTGTTCTTTATTCCAAGGTTCCAAATATTTATGGAGCTAGGCCTAAAAGGCAATATTGGGGCATTGGCTGTACCGGCTTTGACTGGACAAGGAGAGCAGGCAGCACTATTTATATTGATTTTCTATCAGTTCTTTAAAATGATCCCTAAAGCCCTTGAAGAAGCAGCGTTTCTAGATGGTGCCGGTCCGATCAGAACGTTTATTACAATCGTTCTTCCGATGGCAGGCCCAGCTTTTATCATTGTTGGTGTGTATGCATTTGCGCTCTATTGGAATGAGACATTCCTAACGTCCTTTTATTTAGATGGAAAAGTTCAAACTGTTCCAATTCTGTTAGGGGACTTGCAAAATACATTCAGTCAAGTGGCACAATCTAGCGGTGGCGGAGATTTTGATAAAAATCCAAATATGAATTTTACAGAAGGTAAAGTCTTTGCTGGCACACTTTTATCGATTCTACCTTTAGCTTTGTTCTATCTATTTATTCAACGGTGGTTTGTAGAGAGTATTGATAAGTCAGGTATTACAGGAGAATAACCATTTTTAGTGAAGGAAGTTGGATACTTCCTTCACTTTTATTTTATTCGCAAGTGTCTTATTTACTATTGATATTAATATAAGACACTATCTCATGGGTTAATATGTATATATTTCTAAGTTATCAAAATTAAAGTTATATAGTCCACCTCAATAATAATATTAAAGGGTGAGTATATTTTAAAAAAACTATAAAATGTAGATATTCTTTAATTTAATAGAATGGTTTTAAATTCATATATTTTTTTGGGGTTTGAGTAAGCGCTTTCTAAGTGTTTTGAATTTTAGATAGGAGGGGTTTAAAACAATCATGTTAGTTAATTTTAAATCCATTAAATCATTTTGTAAAAAAGCTGTTAATTCTCGTATAACAACAGTATTGTTTGCGGTTGTTTTCCTTTTTTCAGGCTTCATGATGTTTAGGTATTGGTTGGACAGTGTAGAAAATAAAAAAACATATGCCTCGCTACAAGAAACATTTTATCAAGATTCTGAAGATAAAGCGGACAAGGTCACACCAGAGACTGTCGCTAGACAAAAGGAGAAAGAAATATTGCCTAAGTTTCAAAATTTGCTATCGATCAATCAAGATACAGTGGGTTGGCTTCGAGTTGCAAATACAGTAATTGACTATCCTGTAGTTCAAGCTAGTGATAATCAATACTATCTTTACTACACTTTTGATAGAAAGCAGAATATGGGTGGCTCAATATTTATGGATTTTCGAAATTCGGCGAAGTCTTTAGACCAGAACACAATTATTTACGGCCATCAGATGAAAAATGGAACCATGTTCTCTAACCTAAATAAGTATAGAGATAAGCAATTTTTGAAAGAAAACAGGATTATATATTTCGATTCATTATATGAGGAAATGAGATGGGAGATTTTTGCGGTATATGTTACCGATACGGATTTTAATTATATTGAACCCAATTTTTCAGACGAGAAATTTAATGAATTTTTACAAACCGTAAATGAAAAATCCCTTTTTCCTATGGAAATGGAAATTACTAGAAAGGATAAAATATTAACCTTATCTACATGTGATTTTAGAGTTGATGATAATCGATTGGTTGTACATGCCAAGCTCATAGATGATTCGACAAGTGAAGAACTGGATAGTAATCATTAATAACATAATCAAAATACGTTATATGAAATTGATTATTGGAGGTGATTGCCAAATTTATTAGCAAAGTCTAAAGAAACAAAACCCAACAAAAGCTTAGATTAATTTAGGGGGGATTTAATTGAAAAAGAAATTTTTATCGATTTTATTTAGTGCTATTTTAGTATTATCGTTAATTCCAGCTAATGCCTTTGCGATCACAGAAGGAAAAATCTATGAAGCAGAAGATGCTACATTAGTAGGTGCTTCAAAAATATCAGAGAGCGGATCAGCTTCTTCTGGCAAGTATGTATCAGATTTTAATAACCCAGCTACAGACTATGTTGAATTTAAGGTGAATGTGCCAGCAGCCGGAACTTATAATATTGAAGTCTATGCTACTTCCGGTATGGATGGTATTAAAAATGATATTACTGTAAATGGAAAAACTCAGACTATTTCGGTTCCGAATAATGGTTGGGCTAATTTTACAGGTGCAGTTGTAAATGCTTCAGTTGAGCTACAAGCAGGAGAGAATGTCTTAAAATATGCTGTAAGTGAAGAGAACTTATATACGCACCTTGATGCTATTAAAGTATTGCCTCTAGCTGAAGAACCACCGGTAACAGAACCACCAGCAGAAGAACCGCCAGTAACAGAACCACCGGCAGAAGAGCCACCAGTAACTGAGTCACCTGTAGAAGAGCCAGTTGCTGACGGTACTGTATACGAAGCAGAAGATGCAACATTAAAAGGCGCTGCTAAAATTAGTGAGAGCGGAACTGCTTCTTCCGGAAAGTATGTTTCAGATTTTAATGATCCGGCATCAGATTTTGTTGAATTCACTATTAATGTCCCTGAAGCTGGAACATATTCTATTGAAATATACGCAACTACTGATATGGACGGAATTACTAACAATATCACTGTAAATGGAAAAACTCAGACCATTTCAGTTCCGAAGAATGGCTGGTCATATTTTACAGGTGCCGTTGTTATTGCATCGATTGAGCTTCAAGCAGGAGACAATGTATTAAAATATGCTGTTAGCGAAAAGGACTTCTATACACACCTTGACGCAATCAAAGTTTTACCGCTTGGTACAGTGCAACCGCCAGTAGTAGAAACTCCTAAGGAAAACCCAGAATTTAAACCAACAAAGTTAGAAGCAGAAGATGCAACTTTAGTTGGGGCTGCAAAGGTTGAGCTTAGTGACAGTGCTTCAGGTGGTAAGTATGTGAACGGATATGATAATCCTGATACGGATTGGGTAGAGTTTGTAGTAAACGTACCTAAAGCAGGAAAATATAATCTAGAATTGGCTTACGCTACTCCAATGGAAGCAGCTAATGTTGTCGTTTATATTAACGGCAGTAAAAATGTTATTACCACACCTCCTACAGCAGACTGGGGTATCTTCGGAGTAACAACAACTTCTGTTGAGTTACAGGAAGGTGAAAACACCCTAAAATTCGTTAAAGGTGAAGGTTATGTTCAATTAGACTATATTAAACTACTTCCTTTTGATGAAAGCGCAATAGGTACAAAGAACCCAGCGAAGAACCCGAAAACAGGTGACGCAGGCATATTACAATATGGCTTGTTAGCTGTTCTAGCATTGGGTGGACTTGTTGTTACTTCTACAAATAGAAGAAGGTCTTTCCAGAATTAATTCATTTTTATGACTAAGTATAAGAAAAAGCATTCAATACCGTTATTGTATTGGATGCTTTTTCTTTTACCCTATAATATCTTGAAAACTTTAAAGACTTGTAGTGTTATATATACTTCAATAAGTGTTTTATATTAAGCGATTTCATAGTGTGTATATGAATCATTTTCATCACGGTATACAATAATAGTGAAGAGGTAAGAGGGATAAAATCGTTTATACCCAGTAAAAATATTTTTTGTGGTATTGTAATCGCTAATTTGTTATATTGCTTTTTAACATTGTAATTCAGAGTAGAAGAGGTTTTTATGGTGCATTTTAAAAGCAAGGTTGCTTCGAAGTTCATTCTTACGATCGTTATTGTCACTTTAATTCCTACTATTTTTATTAGTACATTTTATTATTTTACATCAACTAATATTGTTAAGGAAAATGTGAGGGATTCCTCCCGTCAAATTGCCAAGCAAGCAGCAGACTCTCTTTCATTTATTTTATCAACGGGCAGTGATATGTCAGATTATATATACAGTAATGAACAAATTCAAGAGATGGTAATGAGAGATGCAATTGGAGAGTTAACAGACTTGGAAAAGTCTGAAATTAGCGGATATCTATCTTCATATCTAAATTCAATTATCTATTCTAGCTCTTTTGTCAGAATTATTTACATCTTAAAGGACAATGGGACAAGCTGGGGAAGTGGTACATTTTCTCCCTATAAACTATCTAGAATAAAGCTGGAAGATCTCAAATGGGTCCAAGATTCTATCAAGATGGATGGTGAGGTTGTTTGGGAGGGCCTGCAATATGATAGGCTCAGTGGAGCTGGGGAAAATACAGAGTTGGTTCTAACGATCAATCGCGTAATGAAAGATTTTGATACCATGAATAACATTGCATTTATTCAAGTTTCTTTGGACGGCAGAGAAATCCTACAGAAAATTAATCAGGTTAAGCTAGGGAAAACAGGTGTCTTTTTCGTTGTAGATTCTAAAGGAAAAATTATGATTGACACAGAGATAAAAAATATAAACAAGAACGTATCCAATTCTGAATTATATCAACGTATATTACAAGGTTCATCCGAGTTTCAATTTACTGACAATCAAGTAAATTACTATGGTGTAAAGCACCCTATAGGGAATGGCTGGTCGATAGTCGGTATTGTGCCGGTCAATGAAATAACAGGTGAATTAGGAAACATCCAAAAGATTACCATCTTAACTTCGATGTTATTTGGATTGGTTGCTGTCATTATTGGGTTATTAATCTCAAGAAGGGTAACCCGCCCCATAAAGGTGTTAACCAATCAAATGAAATTGGTTGGGAAAGGTAATTTTTCTGTAAGGACTGAAGTAAATTCAAATGACGAAATTGGGTTAATGAGTCAACAGTTTAATCAAATGATTAACCAGATTGAAAATCTCCTTGTTCAAATAAAAGAGGAGCAGACTCAAAAGAAAGAAGCAGAACTACGTGCTATCAAACACAGGATCAATCCACATTTTTTGTTTAATACGTTAAGTACAATTCGGTGGTTAGTACAATTTAACCAAACAGATCGTGCAAATTCAGCACTTTCAGCATTATCTAAGCTGCTTGAAGCGTATATGGGAAAAGGTGGAACTTTTGTGCAAATTAAAGAAGAGCTAGATATAATAGAAAAATTCATGTTAATCTTACAAATACGTTATGAGCAAGTATTTCATCTAAAAGTTGAAATGGATAAAAGTGCGAATGAATTTTTAATACCGAGAATGCTGCTGCAGCCAGTAGTTGAAAATGCTATTTTCCATGGAATAGTCCCAACAGGGCGTGAAGGAACAATCGAGATTAAGATAAGAGATATTGTTGGTGGGGTAGAAATCAAAGTCCTAGATGATGGCAAGGGTTTTGAACAGTCTGTTCTAGATCAACTTCAGGATTCAAAAGATTCCCAAAGTTCCTCTTTAGGAATTGGGTTGTCACATGTTTTTGACTCTGTAAGGTTATATTTTCACCCTACCTCTACGATAGATTTTACAAGCAGCCCGGAAGGTACTACCGTAGAACTGAAATTGATAGCAAAGGATATAGGTGAACAACATGTATAATGTCATAATTGTAGATGACGAACCCATTATTCGATTTGGCTTGAAATCTTCTATTGACTGGGCAAATGAAGGACTTTGCTTATTAGGTGATTATTCAAATGGTGAGCAAGCTTTGAAGGCGATGGAAAATGAAGTACAAGTAGATATTCTCATTACAGATATTAAGATGCCGGTAATGGATGGGATTACTTTAATGAAGAAGGCTTTAAACCTTTTTCCAAAATTAAAAATAATTTTAGTAAGCAGTTATAATGATTTTGATTTTGTTCGTGAAGGCCTCAAGCATGGGGCTGTTGATTACGTGTTAAAGGCAACCCTAGAACCCGAGGCCTTTCTTCAAACCATAAAAAGCTGTGTAGAAAAAATTGACGTAGAGAAGGCATATGAACAAAAAATAAATTTAGCTGAGCAAACTAGTTCCATAAAAGAAAGAAAAGTAGTTGAGCAAGAAATAAAGCGGTTCCTTCTTAGTGAAAAAGAAGTAAAGGCTAATGAGCTAAGCTTCGCGGATATACA
Organism: Neobacillus sp.; assembly: GCA_040797665.1. Lineage (GTDB taxonomy): Bacteria > Bacillota > Bacilli > Bacillales > Cytobacillaceae > Neobacillus. The sequence goes on from JBFNER010000002.1 coordinate 98,629, forward strand.
GGGCCCTTTTATTGTTGTCTTTATGAAGATGAAAAACATGGACAAAGTTGTGGAAGAATTTGGTTACCTATATAAAAGCCTCATTTTTGAGGAAATCCAAGAACAATTTTATAGAGTAAATAAGGAGGGGACGATCTTTCCAATTGGCGAGACTGGGATGATCCACTTTAATAAGAAACCCGCCGACCCGAATAACTATATTCTTAGGCTTAAGCAACAAATAGAAACAAATACAAAATTTCGTTTTTACTCCGGTTTTGATATCACATCAGAATTAACGGGGATAGAGGCAGCCTTTCAGAATAGCCTACTTGCATGTCAGAGACACTTTTTTAATAACCAAGAGGATATTTTTAGTTTTGAGAAAACTGAAACAAAATCAATCCCAAAACTTAAAGCCAGTAAAATAAAAGAATTTCTACTGCCATATGATGACCAAAGAGTTAAAAGTTTCCTAGAAAACAGACAAGCAGAGTGGGCTACCGGGCAGTTATCTCCTGATAGTATTAAAAAAGAGGCTTGCGATATTTTAACCAATTTATTTATGAATAAAATGGAGATTTCAATCTTAATTGAAAAATGTACGGCTTTGAAGTTAACCGATTCTCTGGAGGAGTTATCTTCCATGCTCATAGCAGAAATCAAGGAATGTGATCAGTATATTAAAAATCAAATAGACATGTCATTTACGGACAATAAATTGGTGGAAAAAGCCCTGCTATATATCCATGATAATTATACTCAAGAGCTAACATTGCAGGAGGTTGCAGACCACATTCATATAAGCCGCAATTACTTTAGTATTTTGTTTAAAAGGTTAGTTAGCAAAAATTTCATTGACTATGTGATTGAACTAAGGATAAAAAAGGCAAAAGCGTTATTAAGTCATTCTTCATTAAGGGTATATGAGGTTGCCGCAGAGTCGGGTTTTAACGATGTAAAATATTTTAGCAAGCTATTCAAAAAAATTACAGGAATCTCACCCGGAGATTTCCGAATTCACCAACAAAACTAAACGGGAGGATGAGGAATATGTTTATACCCAGAATCGCTTTTATTTTCATCCTTTTATTCGTTACGACTAGTTGTGACAACCAATCTATTATCAAACCAGGTGAACCGGTTCAGGACTCCGTTGGAAGTGAAAAAATTAAAATTGAGGTTTGGCATACGTACAGTGAACAAGAAACAAAAATCTTTGAAAATGAAATCATTCCTTTATTTGAAAAAGAAAAGCCTAACATTGATGTAATTCCAGTAAGGCAATCTTATAATGAGCAATTGATGTCTGCGATTGTATCTAGAGCCTCGGCTAATAAGCCTCCTGATATTGTCAGAATGGACATTGCTTGGATCGGTAAATTCGCAGACCTTGAACTGTTATATCCAGTAAACAAATTTGAGGATTTTGATAAATTGAAGAATCGTTTTTATGAAGAACCATTAAATGCAACAAAATATCAGGAAGATTACTATGGCTTACCATTGAATACTAATACAAAAATCTCCATTTACAATAGAGACCAGCTAAATAAATTTGGGATCACTAAGCCACCTGAAACGATGGAAGAATTAATTAATATAGTTGAAAATAATCAGGACTTAACCTTGGGTTTGACTGGGGTAGATGCGTGGTATATTTTACCTTATTTTTACGGCTTAGGCGGTAAGATCACCAACCAACACTTTACAAAGGCAATTGGGTATTTAGATAGTGTGGAGAGTATTAGAGCAGTTTCCAAGCTGGTTGAACTGTACAAAAACGGGAATATAAACCCAAACTTATTGAGTGGACACCCGAATTTATGGGAAGGTATTCGAACGGGTGAATACTTTATGATTGATGAAGGTCCTTGGTTCTATAGTGTTAATTCAAAAAATGAAATTTCTAAGATCAATGCTGAAACTGTTTCAGCCCCATTTCCTACACATAATGGAACAGGCTCTGTCCTTGGAGGAGAACATTTAGTTATTTCAAAAGGTACAAAACAGTTAGAAGCATCATGGGAATTCTTGAAATGGATGACATCTGAAGTACCACAAGAAATGCTGTTGAAAACCGGTCTGCTTCCAACTAATAAAAATGTGAAAATGGATATCTTTTTAAAAGAGTTTCCTTACTATAAAGACTATATAGATAGCCTCGACCAAACTTTTTTGAGACCATCCGTTCCAGAGTGGGGAAAGGTCGAGGAGGTATTTAACCGCAATTTAAGACAAATCTTTACTGAAAGAATATCTGTTGAGGAAGGTCTGTCAAAAGCAGCTGCTGAAATAGATTTACTACTTGGAAAAAAGAAAGGGAGTTAAAAATGGAGAGAAAATGGTGGAAAGAAAGTGTCGTATATCAAATTTACCCAAGAAGTTTTATGGATAGTAATGGAGATGGAATTGGGGATTTAAAGGGAATTACATCTAAACTTGATTATTTAAAGGAATTGGGAATTGATGTTCTTTGGTTATCTCCTGTTTATAAATCACCAAATGATGATAATGGATATGATATCAGTGACTACCAAGACATTATGGATGAGTTTGGTACGATGCAAGATTGGGATGAACTATTAGAGGGATTACATTCCCGCGGAATGAAGTTAATGATGGACCTAGTTGTAAACCACTCTTCAGATGAACATAAATGGTTTTTAGAGTCACGAAAATCAAAGGATAACCCATACCGTGATTATTATATATGGCGTCCGGGTAAGGATGGACAAGAACCTAACAATTGGACATCATTTTTTAGTGGCTCAGCCTGGGAAAATGATGAAACAACAGACGAGTACTTTCTTCATCTTTTTAGTAAAAAACAACCAGACTTGAATTGGGAAAATCCAAAGTTGAGAAAAGAAATTTATGACATGATGACATGGTGGCTGGATAAAGGAATTGATGGTTTCCGAATGGATGTTATTAATCTCATTTCAAAAGCAGACGGGCTTCCAAGTGCTCCAGGTGGACAAAGATATGAGTGGGGCGGTGAATTTTTTATGAATGGGCCGCGTGTACATGACTATCTACAAGAAATGAATAAAGAAGTGCTTTCTAAATACGATATCATCACTGTTGGAGAAGCACCAGGTGCCTCGCCTGACGATGCATCAAAGTATGCGAATAATGAAGGCACTGAATTAAATATGATCTTTACATTTGAGCATATGGATGTTGATTCCGGCCCCGGAGGTAAGTGGGATGTTGTACCATGGAAATTATCTGCAATAAAAGAGGTAATGACAAAATGGCAAAAGGAGTTAGAAGGCAGGGGCTGGAATAGTCTTTATTTAAACAACCACGACCAGCCAAGAATGGTATCGCGTTTTGGTAATGATAAAGAATATCGTGTAGAATCAGCGAAAATGCTTGGGACTTTTCTTCATATGATGCAAGGAACTCCGTATATCTACCAAGGAGAAGAGCTTGGGATGATTAACGTAAAGTTTGATTCAATTGAAGATTATAATGATATTGAAATTAAAAATATGTACCGTGAAAAAGTGATCGAGGGTAACGAGAATCATCAAAAAGTGATGGAGTCCATTTACGTTAAAGGCCGTGACAATGCAAGAACTCCTATGCAATGGGATAATTCAGAAAATGCAGGGTTCACAACCGGTACACCATGGTTAAAATTGAATCCTAGCTACAAAGGGATCAATGCAAAACAGGCGCTTGAAGATAAAAATTCAGTCTTTTATTACTATCAGAAACTGATTAAGCTAAGAAAAGAACATGACATCATTGTATATGGAAAATATGATTTAATTCTAGAAGATCATGAACAAATCTATGCTTATACACGTACACTTGGTAATGAGAAGTTAATTGTAATGTGTAACTTTACAGGTGAAAGCGCAGAATTTGTCTTACCAGAAAATCTAAACTATGAATCCAGTCAATTATTGATTTGTAACTATACCAACGAAGGCAACAGTGGATTGCCAAACGTTTCATTAAAACCATATGAGTCAAGAGTTTATTTTCTAAAATAACAAAGAAATCGGCCAATTCTCTGGCCGACTTTTTTTGTTTAAGCCTCTAGTCAAGAAATGGTTCAGGGAATGTAAAAAAGAGAATCATCGAAATTAAAAAGCATTACCGAGTCAATTTGTGTTTATTATAGAAGAGCTGCTATACAAAACCAATCAATCTGATAATAAGGAGCAATATTAAAAAGAAATTGTCGAGCAGATTATCTCTTTGGGTCAGGCTGATAAACTCATTACAAGGCTTGCCTATACCACACAAAGATTGGTTGTAGATCATCTACATGTTGTAGGGGATCACCGTCATATTATGAATGGGCAACTGGTCGCCCATAAGCATTTTAATTCAAAAGAAGATGTTTTACTTAACGGGACAGACATTTTATCAATTAAAAGAGTGGTAAATGAAGAGTTAAAAAGAAAAAAGGTTAGAGAAACGATTGTTGGAGAGAAATTATTACAGGAAATCTCTATTTTGAATAGTCTGAGAGAATATCGCTATATGAATTGAACCCAATTAGGACATAGGGACAGGACAACTGTCCAAGTTTTTTTGGAGAAAACCCTGCGTTAAACGAGATAGTCTGGGTGAGTAATTGTGTGGTGCAATGTGGACAAAAAAAAGCATCGAGGAAAAAATCTCCTTCGATGCTTTTAGTTTTATTCTTTAGTGTGACATGGTTTCACTGCCATCATCGTGGCCGTCTTTTGTAACTTTTATGATCGCAACAGCCCCCTTGGTTGCATGGTTGAATTGGTGGGTGACGATAGGGTAACTACCTTCTTTGGTGACGGTGAATTCAACCACTGCTCCTCCACTGGCCGGGAGCATAACCGTTTGTAAACCTTTCATTAGATTGTACGGATTTCCATCAATATAAACAGTATCGAAGACAGTGCCGACCACGTGGAAGCTGCTTACTTCATTTGGTCCAACATTATTGATATAAATCCTTACTTTTTCGCCCACCTTTGCAAGTAAAGGTGTGTCGACTAAGGCACCAACTGTACCGTTTGTATTCAAATCGCCATCTTTTAGAGCTTTGGCAGAAAAGACGACATTACTTGGTATCCCATTGGTGAAATCATCAAGATCATTGTATTTATACCATTCATTCTGAATGATCACAAATTCACGGTCCACTTCCGAATCCGTTGGATAGCCATTTTTAGGTTTGACGATAATGGTTCCGTGCATACCGTTAGCTATATGGGATAAAACTGGTTTTGTTCCGCAGTGGTACATGAAGACGCCGGGATTATTTGCTGGATAGGTGAAACTGCCAGATTCATCCGGCATAACATCTGCAAAATCTACTGATGGAGCTGCATGGACAGCATGAAAGTCCATGCTGTGGGGGATGGCAGGGTCCATGTTTTTTAACGTGAAGTTAATGGTGTCACCTTCATTGACTACCACGACCGGTCCTGGTGCTTCGCCGTTGAACGTCCATGCTTTGTAATTATTGCCCTTGGTGATTTCAATATCGGTAATTTGTGCTGTCATTTCAACATTTACTTCGTGTTCCCCCACACGTTCTATTTTCACAGGAATGGGTTCTTGATTTAAGGATTTATGCGGTTCAATCACTTGGGTGGAAACATTGGTTTTAGCATTTGCCACGTTATTTTTATCAGACTCATTGCTTGTAACGCAGGCACTTAAAACTAAAACGGTTGAGACTATAATCGGTACGAATTTAACGATTTTCCCCATTTTTATTCTACCCCTTTGTAATTATTGAATACGCTTTCATTATATAATTTGGGAAAGTTATCCTAGTGATGCGAATCACGCCTTTCTCAGAAAAGCGTGAACATTTTGTGAAATAGTGAGCAATATATAATATCAATAAGTTAATTAAGTTATTCAAGTGTTTAAAGTGATTTTTTGAGGCTTCTTTCGAACATTTGGCTACAGGAAAACTATAAAAAATTGCTACCTCCTATAATCAAAAAGTGGTTCTATTGATAGAATCTAAGATACAATAAGAATTGGTAAAGTAAGTTTTACTTATAACAAAGGGGGAGAAGCTCTAAATGAAGGTCAGGGAGATCACAGAGAATGAATTCTTAGAATCAGTGAAACTATCCATGTATGCGTTTCAATATAAAATACCGGAAGCCGATATTCCGGCTAGAAAAGAATTGATAAAAAATCATAAAGTCTTAGGAATTTGGGATGATACTCTTCTAGCAGCTAAACTACATATTATTCCACTAACCATTTTAATGAAGGATGTTGAATGGAAAATGGGCGGAATTGCCGGGGTTGCTACATATCCAGAATACAGAAGAAACGGGTATGTGAAGGCACTTATAATGAATTCTTTAGAGCAAATGCGGAACAATCAACAAATTGTATCGCTTTTACATCCCTTTGAAATAGCTTTCTACCGAAAATTTGGCTGGGAAATATTAAATGACCAAAAAAATATAACAATTGAAAAAGGTAATTTGAAATTCCTCGAAATGCCGCAAGGAGTTATAAAAAGATTTACGAAAGAAACCCATAACGAGGAGATAGAAAAGCTTTATCACGATTATTCCATTCGACATACAGGAATGTTAAAACGTGAGACAAATTGGTGGCAAAATAACATTTATGACGATCATTCACAGCTTGCTGTGTATTACCATAATAAGAACGAAGCGAAGGGTTATATGCTGTACAGTGTGAAGGATAGAAAAATGGAGGTTGAGGAGCTAGTGGCTCTTGACCATGAGGCGCGACTGGGGCTATGGAATTGTATTTGCCAGCATGACTCCATGGTTGAAACAGTGAAGATGAAACTTGCTAGTCATGATCCTTTCCCATATTTTCTCTCTCAGCCGAAAGTCAAAACAGAGATCACTCCTTATTTTATGGCAAGGATTGTCGATGCTGAAGAATGTTTAAGAAGATATCCATTTATACAAGAAACTGATCCTCTTTTTCTGCATTTGGAGGATTCACATGCTCCTTGGAATAATGGAAGCTATTTACTCGGGAACGGAGATTTCAAGGTTTTCAAAGAAAAGGTAGGGGGCCAATGTGCTCATCCTCCTAAAAAAGGGATTCAGTTAAACATCAATTCCCTTTCAGCGATTCTATTTGGTTACAAACGACCAATGGAACTTTTTGAAATGGGCTACCTGAAGGGATCAGAGACTGAGGTTCAACTTTTTGAACGAATGGTTCCATCGATGAATTCAGCATTTTTTGATTTCTTTTAAGTTTAGTAGTTTTCACTTTTAAAAGAAGAAGCTTGCGAGGATTTTTGCAAGTTTCTTTTTTTGTGATATTCAACTTCATTTCAAGCACAAACAATACTAAGCAGGATAAACCATTTATAGTTAATAGCATTTTAAACTACTGTATACTAAAATAAATGTATCATGCACTTTTTACCATGGAAGGGGAGTACTACATTTGAAGGCGAACATCAAAACCATTCTAGCACCGATGAGTCCTAAGCAAAAAATTTCTTATATTTGGGACTATTTTCGGTTTCATATCATGGGGACCATTGCTGCAATCATTCTGGTAATCTATCTAATAGGCAATGTGGGTGAGAAAAAAGAGACTTACCTTAACCTGACGATCATGGGAGAAGGGCTTAATACAGAAAATATCGTTCAAATTCAAGAAGATTTAACCAACAAACTTGTAACAGACAAAGACCAAGAAGAGGTCTTTGTCCAATCTATTATTTACGGCCAATCAAGCATGGACCCGGCTTCACAGGTAGGAATACAAAAGTTTACAGCAGTGTTATCTAGCGGTGATATTGATGTCATGATAGTTCAACAAGAATTTTTTGAGAAGCTTTCCTTCCAGGAAGGCTTGCTAGACTTGAATGAATTAGGTCTTAATTTAGAAGCTAAAACAGTATTTAAATCAGGTGAAAATGTTTATGGAATGGACGCCTCCGATATTGAGTTGCTATCACCGCTTCAATTAAAGGATAATATGGTCATTTGTGTGCCTAGAAATACAAAAAACTTGGATAATATCACTCAATTTTTTACCTTGATAACTGAATAACAACCGAAAAGAGAATCCTTTGTTTGGAAGGATTCTCTTTTTATTAGATATCAGGTCTAGTTATTAAATTATTCTGAAAATCTAAGTATTTTGAAAATAAGACTAATGAATGGTATGATAAATAGGGTCCATGTAATAGAAATCGCAATCTGTTTTATTTAACTTTAATGATTGAAAGTTAAAAAGCGAAAAACTGAAGGAGATTAGTTAATGTTAAATTCTGATTTGGATATACGCCTAGAACCAAAGATCAAAGAATTGTATCGATTACATAAGGAACGTTCTGCTAATATTGACTGGAGCTATCATGAATTTATTCCATGGGACAAGGCCATGTCCTTTAAACGAGTGCCATGGGACGAGAGTCAAGTAACTCTTCCAGCCGGTGTAGTAACAGCAATAGAAACAGCGTTACTGACAGAAGTAAATTTACCTTGGTACACCTCACATTTGGATTATACCTTTAAGAATTCAATGGAAGTCATAAATGATTTCGTTCGTACTTGGACCGCTGAAGAAGACCAGCATTCAAACTTACTAGAAACATATTTATTGGTAACCCGAAACGTCAATCCTGTTAGATTACATGAATTAAGAAGAAGAGTAGTGGAAAACGGCTGGTTTCCAGACTTCACGAATCCGCTGGCGACAATGGCCTATACTTCATTACAAGAGTTAGCCACACTTGTGTTTTATAATAATGTAGCTAAAATTGCTAGTCCGCACGACAAAGATTTAGCAACCCTACTGCGTAGATTAGCGAAAGACGAGGCCCTTCATTATGCATTCTACCGCGACACAGTGAAAGCACATCTTGAACTAGATCCGAATTTCATTGTTTTTTTCGAAAATGTGATTATTAATTTCTCTATGCCAGGTGCAGTTATGCCAGACTTTAATGATAGAATGAAAACTATTGCAATAGATGCGAATTATGGCCCGCTCCAATACTTTGACCAAGTATTAGATGTCATTGTAACTTATTGGGATATTGCTAATTTACAGCCTACTAGCGATGAAGCCAAACAATCGCAAGCAAATATATTAACCTATCATGGGCGGTTGAAGAGAATAAGAGATCGCCAGCTGGCAAAAAAATAAAAGCTTCTGGAATGAAAGGATTTTTCAATATGAAACCAACTTGCGAGCTATGTAAAAAAGAAACAAAAGATAAGGTAAGTCATTTAGAACTTGAAACATGGGAATTTGATTTTCTAAAAAAAGAGAAAAAAGATTTCTACTCTATTTGTTTCCAGTGTTTTGACGAGCATACCAATCATTTTATTGACAAAGAAACGAGCCTAGAAGCGAGAAAAAAACGTGTTTCTTTGGTTAGCAGAGAGATTCAGGAAGAAATTGAGGCTATTCTTGCAAGCGAAAGTTAATTCTAGTTGTTAGATATACACATAAGTAATTGAAGGAAATACTAAAGTATTAATTATAGAGCCTAATATTTGGTATTAGGCTCCTTTTTAAGTTTTATAAATATAACGACTTTTTGCTAATAGACAATCACTGGCTGATAAACAGTAAGATGATCATATACAGCTTTCATCATATTAGGAGTTACGTTAACACACCCACTTGAACCATCTGCAATATAAGCATTATTTTGCCAATTTGTACGCCAGCTGGCATCGTGAAAACCTTGGCCGCTGTTGGTGAAAGGCGCCCAATAATCAACTTCAACGGCATAAGGACCTTTTCCAACCGCATTGCCAGTAAGTGTATAGTTTGTTCGTTTAAAGAGGATATACCATACTCCTGGAGATGTATCTTCTCCTGTAGTCGTTTTTCCGGTTACCACATTCGTTTCTAGAACTAATTCTCCATCTCTGTAGATCCAAATGCGCTGCTCTGCAATGGAAACCTCCGCATAGGTATTACCAATGCCATTGTTAGCTGTTGTATCGTAGCCATAGCCTTCATTGCTCCAGCCGTTTCCATATATATTGGAAGCAGTAACGGATGTTTCGCCATTTTCAAAGGCCATAAAAACCTGCTCTGTTTCTTTGTCAACATCAAGTGCCCAGCCGTATCCTTGGCCTTTTACTGAAATAACTTTCCCTGAATGGGTAGTAAAGGTAAAGTCTTTACCTAAGGTGGACTGAGATTCGTTAATTTCAGCAATTTTATTTCTAATATTTTCGATATACGCCTCGTCTACAGTTACAGTCAAATCTTCAGACAAAGTAGCATTTTTTATAAAATCTCCAGCTTTTAACGCATATACCTTATCTTGTACTTTATATTCAACTGTTTGCTGAAGGAAATCTTGCAGCTTTTGCTTTTCGTTTTGCACGATTTCACTATCTTCATTTACTGCACTAATGTGGACGTGATCCAATCGGATCTCACTGGTATAATCATGTTCTTCATATTCCTTTAACACTGCTGCGACATCATATTTTGTGCCATCGATTCCTTCTGAGACCACAATTTCCCCTTCGACTAAGGAGGCATGTGCATGTATGGGGTCGGATAAATTTTGATTCATTGAAATCAATTTTTGTTCCAATTCAGGTTTAAGAACATCACTTCGATATTGATCCTGCCCGCTTGGCTTAATAGAATAACTGATTGTCTTGAAAGATGGGAAGAAGGTCCACTGATTTTTAAGCAATTCCTTTATCTCTGGCAGGTCTTTTTCTGTAAACTGCATCTTCGTATTTTTTCCATCTATTATTAATTCATTTCCAATATATACATCATTTTTTAAATCAGCTGTTTGCAGTTTTTTTAGTGCTCCGTTAGCAGATAGGCCACTAACTTCCACACCATTCATTTTTACATTAGCATTAAAATGGGTTGCCTGGTAATAGCCGATTGCTCCCAATATAACAGCGATGATTATAACGATAATGGCTGTTATAACCTTCCAGTTTTTATACCACTTTATTGGATTTTTATCCGGGTAATACACAACGGTCTGTTCTAAATTACTACTCAAATTTGCTCCCCCCACATGTCGGCACCATCGAATAATGAATCTTTACTAACATTCTACTAAAGGTTAATGGTAAAATTTGGCGATTTTTGTAGGGTTCATTAAAAAAATTCAGGAATATCTAACTATTGATTCACACTGCATTTAAGCCATTGGACTGGATTAATTTTGAACAAATGAGATAAGTCGGATTTTACATAGGAATGAAAAACGGGACTTTTTGATTAAAAAGCGTGAAAATTGTAAAAAAAGCAGGATTTTGATGTTGAAAATTGAATAATTATAACAAATGGATTTTCAGTTCGGTCAATTGATTCTTAAAGGGATAGTAATCAGTTTATTCTTCCGAAAAGAGGTATGCGGTATGGACGGAAATTTTTTTGCTGACTATAAAAAGTTTATTGTTACACCTGTCGATGAAAAGAAAAATGGTAAAGAAGTATTTGATCCGAAAAATTACGCTTCACATTATATTCTGACACTGTCTATATTTGATTCGCGTATAACATCCTGGAAAGAAGTTAGTAAATATGAAATAGATGTTGAAAAAAGTATCAAAACTGTTCTGCAGGAATTTAATTTAAAGCAATTCGAAAAATACCACCTTAAGTTACTTGAATTAGACCACTCTAAAAACTATTTTGTCTTGGCTCTTTCCTCTAAAATTAAATTTGAAACAAAGGAAGAAAATGATCGTATATCTTTTATTATTGATCGGATCTTATTGAACCCTTTTTATGTTGGGCAAGGTTGGTTTAACTTAGTTGGTGAAAAAGGGAGAGTAGCCCGTAAACTCTTTCAATGTTCTTATATGAAGTATGATGAGATCGGGAGTCAAGACAAAGAGTGGAAAATTGAAAATATCAGCGAATTTATTCCTAAGAATGAGGAAATAAAGCTGGTGAAAAATCTTTAACATATGAAAAATGCAGCCAAAATAAATTGGCTGCATTATTTCATTTCATTTAATTAATAAATACCTATCATAGAAAGTAATTAGGATAAGCTTTGAGTAACCGTTCTGTATTTTCATCGACTAGATGGAGATGTTTTGAGATTAATGCTTCAATTTGCTGTTTGTCTTTAACCTTAACTGCTTGGACTATTTCCTCATGTTGGCGAATGATTTTGCCCCAGTTTACATCCAAACTAAGCATCCTAAACCGATTTAACTGTAAATTTAGGAGCTGCATCCAGTCCCAAACATTCCTTTTATTAGCAATGGTATAAAAGAATTCATGAAATGCTTCATCATATACTAAAAAATTTGAGTGGTCCTCTGCTTCTGCATAAACTTTTTGTAATTTAATGATTTTATCTAATTCAGCAAGATCTTTTTCATTAATAAGCTCACTCGCTTCAACAAAGATAAGTTTCTCAATAGTCTCTCTTACAAACTTTGCTTCATTAACTTGTTGTAGGTTAATTTTTGACACATAGGTTCCACTTTGGGGAATAACATGAAACAATCCTTCTTTTTGGAGTCTAATAATAGCTACCCTGACAGGCGATCGTCCGATCGTCAGTTTCTCTTCTAATTCCTTTTCAGATATTTTTTCTCCGGGGATTAACTCTGTTTTTAAAATCATTTCCTTAATGGTATCGTAGGCTTGATTTTGGAAATTTATCGTATTTGCCGCCATAGAAGTATCCTCTTTTCATATAACCAAACGTCTGCTAATTCTCATAAACATTATACATACGAATAAACTAACATACAAGTATCCTAGTTGTAGGCGAAGGGGATATTCATGCGCTATTTTTGAAAGGGTTTGCATAATAAAAATAAAGGTAGTAGAATACTAATATGTTAGTTTTGAAAGTTCGAAATAAAATATTGTAAAGGATAATGCCTAATGAAGATGTCATTTAGATGGTATGGAAGAGGGAATGATCCTATCCCGTTAGAGTATGTAAAGCAAATTCCTGGAGTTAGCAATATCGTGTGGGCTTTACATCATAAGACTGCTGGTGAAGAGTGGGAGTTAGATGAAATAAACGATGAAATCAATTATATTAAAAGCTTTGGTTTTAATGGTGATGTTGTAGAAAGTGTGAATGTTCACGAAGAGATTAAAACAGGTGGACCATCGAGAGACAAATACATCAAACATTACATAAATACAATTAAAAATCTGGGTAGTGTTGGAGTAAAGGTAATTTGCTATAACTTTATGCCAATCTTTGACTGGACTCGAACGGATTTATTTCATCCCTTACCTGATGGATCCACCTCACTATTTTTTGAAAAAAGTAAATTAGAGAACCTTAATCCTTATGATTTGATAAAAATGTTTGAAGAGAAATCGAGTAACTTAACATTACCTGGGTGGGAACCTGAAAGAATTCGTAAAATAAAGGAAATGTTCAAAGTCTATGAGAATATTACTGAGGAGGATCTTAGAAGTAATTTAAAGTACTTCCTGGAGGCCATTATCCCGACTTGTGAAGAAGTGGGCATTAAAATGGCGATCCATCCAGACGATCCTCCCTTTTCCATCTTTAATTTGCCGCGGCTTGTAAATAATGAAGAAAATATTGAGAAAGTATTAGCACTGGTAAATAGTCCAAGTCACGGATTGACATATTGTACCGGTTCGTTGGGAGCTGATCCTACCAATAATTTAGTTCAAATGCTTCGTCTTTTTCATGAACGCATCTATTTCAGCCATGTACGAAACGTAAAGGTTTATGACAATGGGGATTTTGCTGAGGTTTCTCATCGAAGCAGCGATGGAAGTGTTGACGTTACGGAAATAATGAAAATTCACAATGAACGTAATTACCAAGGCTATATAAGACCTGACCATGGCCGCCATGTTTTTGGAGAAGGGGAAGATTGCCGACCAGGGTATGGTCTTTATGATCGAGCAATGGGGATTATGTATCTACATGGCAGTTGGGAAATGGCGGAAAAATTCAAAAACAGTAATTGGAGGAAAGATACAGATGTTAACGAAAATTCCTGCATTAAAGAATAAAGTGGCAGTTGTAACAGGCGGAGGCGGGATTTTATGCGGGGAAATGGCAGTAGAACTTGCCAGGCAGGGAATGAAGGTTGCGGTATTAAACAGAACATATGAAAAGGCTGTTAATGTAGTTGAGAGGATACAAGAATTTGGTGGAGAAGCTACAGCAGTTCAATGTGATGTTGTTAATGTTGATAGCGTCAAAAGAGCAGAAGAAGTTGTCTCCGAGATATATGGAAGATGCGATATCCTAATCAACGGAGCAGGAGGCAATCATCCTCAAGGGATTACGTCTAAAGAGATTTTTAGTTTAGAAGATTTAGAGAACAACGAGGTACAAACCTTTTTTGATCTCACAGTAGAGGGATTTGGGTCTGTCATGAATCTGAATTTTATTGGCACATTGATCCCCACTCAAATTTTCACGAAAAAGATGGTAGGAAATTCGGGGATCGTCATTAACATCTCATCGATGAGTGCTCCAAGCCCGATGACAAAAGTTCCTGCATATAGTGCAGCAAAGGCAGCGATTAATAATTTCACACAATGGCTGGCTGTGCATCTGGCGGAGTCTGGCATTCGTGTCAATGCTATTGCACCAGGATTTTTCCTTACTGAACAAAACCGAAAACTTCTTACAAATGAAGACGGAAGTTTAACAGAAAGAACCGAGAAAATCCTTGCCCATACTCCGATGAGAAGACTTGGAAAACCAGAAGAACTTTTAGGGACGTTGCTATGGCTGATAGATGAAAATGCCAGCGGATTTGTTACGGGTATCACCGTTCCAGTGGATGGTGGGTTCATGGCATACTCTGGGGTATAAGGATTTAGATTCGAAAGGAAGGTTACAAATGGACAGTTGTTTTTATATAAATAGAGGAACATTAATCGTTTCTGATTTTACTTCTAAACCGATTTTAAACGCGATAAGAATCTTACAGCGTGACATAGAAAAAAGAAGTGATCAGACTGAGATAATAGACAATCAAATAAAATTGCTAACAGACCATACACTTGATCAAGAGGAATATAGAATAGAAGTTTTATCAGCTAACCTGATGGAAATTAAAGCATCAGATGATTTAGGATTTATATATGCTTTGTTCTATATAAGTGAAGAATTCTTAAAGATCAAGCCGTTTTGGTTTTGGATGGATCAAGAAATTGAGCAAGTGGGTAAACTCGGTGTTCCGCTGCAATCCTATGAATCTGCAAAAAAGGCTGTAAAATATAGAGGCTGGTTTATTAACGATGAAGTGTTAATCGATTACATGTGTGAGAAAAATCAAAGTGATGAATTATGGGATATGGCTTTTGAAGCATTACTTAGATGCGGAGCGAATATGGTTATTCCTGGTACAGATCAGAATTCAAGAAAATATCGTGATAAGGCAGCTGAAACAGGTCTTTGGATCACACATCATCATGCTGAACCTTTGGGGGCAGAATTATTTACCAGAGAATACCCGAAATTAGAACCATCTTACATGAAGTATCCTGACTTATTTCACCGCTTGTGGGAAAAGGGAATCCTCGTACAAAAAGACAATAAAACGATCTATAATTTAGGGTTTCGAGGCCAGGGGGATTATCCGTTTTGGAATGATGATCCTGAATATGACACACCTGAAAAAAGAGGCACACTAATCAGCGAACTAATTAATATGCAATATGACATCGTTAGAAAGTATGTAAAAGATCCTATTTGCTGCACCAATTTATATGGCGAAATTATGGAGTTGTATAATGAGGGCCATATTCAATTAAATCCGGATATCATAAAAATCTGGGCTGATAATGGATATGGGAAAATGGTTTCTAGAAGACAGGGAAGTAATAATATGAGAGTCCCTGCTTTGCCAAGCAGCAAAGGACATCACGGTATTTATTATCATGTTTCGTTTTATGATTTACAGGCGGCCAATCATATGACGATGCTTCCTAATTCAGTGGACATGGTTAATCATGAACTGCATCACGCCTTTTCAAAAGGAGTGAGCGATTTCTTGATTGTTAATTGCTCTAATATCCGTCCTCATGTGTTCTATTTGGACGCTGTTCGAAAGATATGGGAAGGCAGGGACATCGGGAGTGAAGCACATGCACAAGAATTTGCGGTCGAGTATTTTGACGGGGCAGAAGCAATTGCAGAATGTTTTACAGACTATGCCAAATGTACAGTAAAGTACGGTAATCATGAAGACGATCATGCTGGTGAACAGTTTTATAATTATGGAGTGAGAATACTAGCTTCGCAATGGATGAAAGATCACAAACATCATTCGCCGCAATATGTATGGGCAGCTGGAAACGTATCACTGGACAGGCAAATGGAATATCTCAAGGACACTTGCAGCAAAGGGTTTGAGCCATTTACTATTCTGTACGAGAAATGCAAAGGGATCAGCAACACCTTAACTGGGAATCAAAAATTATTGTTTGATTCTACGATCTTTTTACAGGTAAAAATCCACTTGTACTGTATTCAGGGCGTGATCGCTTTTTGTGAGGCGTATGAGGATTTTGTTGCTGAAGAATATATGAGTGCTTTTTACAAGGCGGGTACAGCATCTGAAAAGTTTCTGCAAGCCGATACCGAAATGAAAAATTGTGAATATGGCAATTGGGACGGTTATTATGAAAATGATTGTTTGAGCAATTGTAAGTTCACGGGATTTGTATTAAAAAATCTAATGAGTTATATACGGGTAATGGGTGAAGGTCCGAGATTTTTTGACTGGCAAAGAGAACTTTCCTATTCAGAGGAAGATCGCAGAATTATGCTGTTGACAAACTTACGAAACCACATGACAGACGATGAGATTTTTGCTTTGATGAAAGGAAAAGAGAAGAAAGCTAAAGTAGAGATTCGTATTACATAGAAATAATAAAAGAATAGCGACATGTGATATCTTTGCTCTATAAATGAAGGTTACTGTAAAAAGTACCTTCTATTTTTTATGCAATCATAACTAAAGAATACTTTTGAACTCTTCTAGATTTGTATTATTCAGAAAAAGATAAAAATTGATATTAATTATGACAAAAAAGTAAACGTTTTCAAGTGATAACCTCTATATAATAGAGATTATAAACCACATAGAGCTCGGTTTAATCTTTTGTTAGGGCGGTAAAGTACAAAAATCCATACTTTTTAATTAGCTAAATAGAGAGAATATCAACAAACTACTAACAAAGTAAAAAAAATTAAAGGATGTGTTGATTTAAATATGTGGCATTTCTTTCCAGATAATTATATGTGGTCTTATCAGATTGTAAGAATGATAAGTCAGTCCTATTTTGGCGGCGGTGAAGTCAATGAGATTTTAGGTGCTGCCAGCAATATGAAAGTAGGAGATTACGAGAGTTTCCATCACGAATGGATGAGACTTGGTAATAAATCGTTATCCACTGCAAATGATGCGATGGATAAGGGCTATAAAGAAACGGCTCGTGCGGGCTATTTACGAGCAGCAAATTATTTCCGTACAGCCGAGTTTTTTCTCCAGCCGGATGATCCAAGAAAAGTTCCAACCTATTTAAAAGGAGTAGAATCCTTCAGAAAGGGAGGGGAGCTATTAGCCAATCCACCTAAGGCTGTCAACATTCCCTTTGAACATGCCAGCTTACCAGGCTATTACTTTGAAGCACCAGGACAAAAAAAGGGACCTTTAATGGTGATGTTTGGTGGTTTAGACTCCACTGCTGAAGAATTGTACTATGGACCTGCTCAGCTTTTAAATGAACGGGGTATCTCCCTTTTAGCATTAGACGGTCCAGGTCAAGGTGGCGCATTGCGACTTCATCATATTCATTCACGTCATGATTATAATACGGCTGGGACCTCGGCATATGAATGGGCCGTGGAAAATCTCGATGTTGATCCTGAACGGATTGGGGTAATGGCAGTTTCGATGGGAGGTTACATGGCAGCAAGATGTGCAGCCTTCGAACCAAGGTTTAAAGCTTGTGCGATTTGGGGAGCGGTTTATGATTACAATGATGTTTGGTCCAAGCGGCCGGATCACCACCCGCTTGCAAAAATTTTGCAGCATATTTTCGGGGTAGAAGATATGCCGGCAGCTAGGGAAAAACTGCAGCATTATAACTTGCGCGGAGTTGCTGAAAAGATTCAAATGCCAACCTACATTGTCCATGGTGAAGATGACCGCCAAAATAATGTCGACAATGCCTATAACGTCTATAACGATTTAACCTGCCCGCGATGGTTAAAGATTATCCCAATAAGTAGTCCAGGTTCTTCCCATTGCCAAGTGGACAATGTGACAGAAACATATGAGATGTATGACTGGCTGAAAGATCAACTAATGAGTTAATAGAATAATAGATATCAGCGAAAAAAATGGTAGGGGAGGTGTGTTTAATGGGGAAATTAATGAGTTCTTTTTCCGAAGCAATTGCTGATATTAAAGACAATGCCTCTCTTATTGTTGGCGGGTTTGGGTTATGTGGTATTCCAGAGAATCTAATTGAGGCACTTTGTAAACAAGGAACTAAGGAACTTACCGTTTATAGCAATAACTGCGGAGTGGATGATTGGGGACTTGGCCTCCTTTTAACCAATAAACAAATCAAAAAAATGGTAGCTTCCTATGTTGGTGAAAATAAAATTTTTGAACAGCAGTATCTAAGCGGGGAGCTGGAGGTAGAACTCATCCCCCAAGGTACTCTTGCTGAACGTATGAGAGCCGGCGGTGCCGGGATCCCGGGATTTTATACGGCAACAGGTGTTGGTACCCCAATTGCAGCAAACAAAGAAACCAAGATATTTAACGGTAAAGAATACCTGCTTGAGGAAGGGATTGTCGGTGATTATGCACTTGTAAAAGCATGGAAGGCAGACACTCTTGGAAACCTTGTATACAGAAAAACATCAAGAAACTTCAATCCACTGGCTGCGATGGCAGGAAAAATAACCATAGTAGAAGTGGAGGAAATCGTCGAACCAGGACAGCTGGATCCAGATGAAATTCATACCCCTGGTATATACGTTCAGCGGTTACTTTTAGGAACGGGCTACCAGAAGCGAATTGAACGCCGTACGGTGGTAACAGTGTAAAAGGAGCGATAGCTTATGTTCGATTCACGATTAAGAATAATCAAACGGGCTGTTCTAGAAATCGAGGATGGTATGAATGTCAACCTTGGTATAGGGATGCCAACTCTGATTGCTAATGAAATTCCGGCAAATATGAATGTGCTATTGCAATCCGAAAACGGTCTTCTCGGTATTGGTCCCTACCCGATAGATGGAGAGGAAGATCCAGATTTAATTAATGCAGGTAAAGAAACAATTACAACCGTTTTCGGAGCATCATTCTTTGATAGTGCTGAATCGTTTGCGATGATTCGAGGTGGTCATATCGACCTAGCTATTCTTGGCGGTATGGAGGTTTCTGAACAAGGCGACTTAGCAAACTGGATGATTCCAGGGAAAATGGTAAAAGGAATGGGCGGGGCAATGGATCTTGTTAATGGGGCAAAACGTGTCATCGTCATCATGGAACATGTGAACAAATTTGGTGAATCAAAAATCAAATCCCATTGTACACTCCCGTTAACAGGAAAAGGTGTCGTACATCGATTAATTACCGAATTGGCAGTCTTTGATTTTACAGAAAACGGTATGATTCTGATTGAAACAATGGATGGGGTTTCTGTCAACGAAGTAAGAGAAAAGACAGATGCTCGATTTACAATTGGGTCTAATCTTTTGGAGTTGGTTAAGGTTGGTAATTTGTAAAATTCAAAAGGAGGGGTATCAATGTCAAATGTTAAAAAGGTTCTAATCGTTGGAGGAGGCATCGGAGGGCTGGCGACGGCTATTGCTTTGCAAAAAGCTGGAATTCAAACAGAGATTGTTGAAAAGCAAACCGAATGGAATGTTTATGGGGTTGGAATCATCCTTCAATCCAATGCCCTTAGAGCAATAGATGCACTTGGTATCACTGAGGAATTTATGTCTGTAGGAACAACCCACTCTGCCTTACACATTCGAGACTCCCAGGGAAATATGATTTTTGATGCTCCTATTCATCCTTCCGGGGACTTCAATAAGACGGGAGGTATACCACGAAGAGATTTGCACGAAATTTTACTAGGTGCAGCGATTAAACATGGAACAAAGATTACCATGGGTACTACTGTTGAGCTTATAGAAAATGGAGACAGCTTTGTTTATGTGAAATATACCGACGGCACCTCAGGGACATATGACCTTGTCATCGGTGCAGATGGAGTCAGGTCAAAGGTTCGCAGCCTGGTGTTTGGTGAAATTGAACCAACATTTGTCGGGCAGGCTGTTTGGCGTTACACCCTAAAGCGGCCAGAGAATCTTGAAAACATTACCATGTTTTATGGCAAAAATGCTAAAGCAGGTATTGTTCCAATGACCAAGGATAGTGCCTATGTCTTTATTGTTACGGCAGAACCAGGGAATCCATGGAAGCAAGAGGACCAGCTTCATGTTCTGATGAAGGAGGCCTTTGGGGAATTTGGTGGTTTGATTGCAGAGCTTAGTGAACAAATTACTGATCCAAAAGAAGTGGTGTATCGTCCGCTTGAGACCCTAATTGTCGAGAAACCTTGGTTTCGGGACAGGGTATTATTAATCGGGGATTCTGCACACGCGACCGTTCCACATTTAGCCCAGGGTGCTGCTATGGCGATTGAAGATGCACTTGTGTTAGCCGAATTGCTTCAACAAGATAAACCTGTATCAGATATTTTAAATAAATTCATGGAAAGACGTTTTGAACGCTGTAAGTTTGTTGTTGATCATTCCAACACACTCGTTCAGTGGGAACTCTTGCAATTAGAAGGCAGACTGCCTAAGGAAAATAACCCGAACGCCATTGTCGCACAAAGTCTAATTAAAATGACTGAGGCAATCTAGTAGATTTGATGAACAATTAATGGGATAAAAGATTGCTAGCTTAATTGATAGCGTTTACAACATATAACGAGGATTTTAGGGAGGAAAATATTATGCCAAAAAGAAACCATTTTATTTCACAGTTAGCCCATGTGGAACTTTTAAGTCCAAAGCCTGAAGAGTCGGTTAAATTCTTTAAGGAAGTTTTGGGCATGGAGGAATCCGGAAGAATCGGACAATCTGTATATATGCGTGCATGGGGTGAGTTTTTTCACCATAGTTTAAAAATAACTGAGGCAAAAACGAATGGCGTAGGCCATATAAGCTGGCGTGCGGAAAGTGATGAGGATCTACTGGATGCTGTTCAATATATTGAGAACATGGGCTGTGGAAAAGGTTGGATTGAAGGAGATTTGGGACATGGAAAAGCCTATCAATACTACTCTCCTGATGGCCATTTAGAGGAGATTTTCTGGGAGGTTGAACTCGCTGAGATTCCTGACCACTTGAAAAGTAAATGGAGATCACGCCCGCAGAAAAATCCAAGCCGCGGTGCGTCGGTAAGACGATTAGACCATGTAACATTGTGGACCAGTGATGTTACCCGTCACCGGAAATTCTATCAAGAGTTAGGCTTTAAATATAATGAAGGAATTGTCATTCCAAACGGTACAGAGGTCGGCTCGATCCTTGCTGTTTCAAGCTTATCACATGAAATTGCCTTGTTTGCGGACTTTAAGAAGGAACATGGACCGCTGAATCATTTATGCTTTGCGGTAGAAAATCGTGATCAAGTGCTTGAGACAGCTGACTATGTTGTTGACAACGGCTACAGGTTGGAGATGAAGCCATTTAAACATGCAGTTGGTGAGGCGTTTACGACTTATGCGATTGAACCAGGCGGGAATCGAATTGAAATTTATGGCGGTTCACCATTATACTTCGCCCCGGATTATGGTCCAAAGATGTGGAAGGTTGAGGAGAATCCGAACGATGCCTGGGATGAAGTAAATATTTTTGAATCCAAGCAGTTCGATAGTATTAGAGAAAAAGCATAATTTTTAAAAGTAAAAAAGGACGTCTAGTCAGATGTCCTTTGTTAGTTTAATAGAATAGGGGAGATCAGACAATGAAATTTATTACATTTCTAAATCCGGACGGGCAACAACGCGGCGGCTGGCTGAAAGGCGATGGAGTTGTGGATATGGAGATTGTCGGTCAAGGGGAATTACCGGTTAGCATTCGCGAATTATTGGAGCGTCAAGAAGAATTTATGCCGGTAATCCATTCAATCGATAAAGAGGTTCAGCGAACCTATTCGACGGATGAAATTGAACTGCTGGCTCCGCTGCCCAACCCTTGTACATTTCGCGACTTTGTTGCATTTGAAACACATGTAAAAAACGCAGCTGCGACACACGGAAACACGGTTGCACCAGAATGGTATGAAATGCCGATTTTCTATTTCTCCAATCCAAATAGCATAAGGGGACCTGGTGAAGAGGTAGCACGGCCCACAAAGTGTATCAAACTGGATTATGAATTAGAAATGGCTTGTATCATTGGCAAAAAAGGAAAAAACATTAAAGCAAGTGAAGCTGAAGAGTATATCTTCGGGTATACGATTTTAAATGATTGGTCAGCACGTGACTTGCAGGCGCAAGAAATGAAGGTGCTTCTCGGACCGGCCAAGGGAAAAGATTTTTCCACTTCGATTGGTCCTTGGATTGTCACGAAAGATGAAGTGGAAAAATACAAAATCGACGACAAATTCGACTTGGAAATGACAGCAAAGGTGAATGGAGAAGTATGGTCTCATGGGAATTTTAAAGATATTTACTATTCATTTGGACAAATGATTGAGCGGGCTTCAGAAGATGTCACACTGTATCCCGGCGATATAATCGGCTCTGGCACGGTCGGGTTTGGCTGTATTTTAGAATTGGGAACAGAAGAGTACCGCTGGCTGGAGCCGGGAGATGAAATAGAATTGGAGATTACTGGATTGGGAGTTTTAAAAAATAAAATTGTCTAGAAGCAGGAGGGTAGATATGTCTAAAATAATCGATTTAAGTGTTTCCATAGAAGAAGAGTTAAAAGATCCACTTCCATTTTCCATCCGCTATGAAACGCATGAAGAAGGTGCCGAGTTTGGTGCGAAGCTTGTTGGTGTAACACCGGATGATTTCCCAGAAAGGAAGGGACTTGCCGGGGAGTTTCTGACCTTGACCAGTCATGCTGGTACGCATGTCGATGCACCTTGGCATTATTGGCCAACTTCAGAAGGGAAACCTGCAAGGACAATTGATGAACTGCCTCTTGAATGGTTTTTTAATGATGGGGTTGTTCTTGATTTTACCGATAAGCCTGCAGGATATGCCATCACTATTTCAGACATGAAGGAAAAATTAGAAGAAATAGATTACCAGTTAAAGCCGTTTGATATCGTGATGATTCGCTGTGATGCAGATAAAAAAAGATATGAGCCTCGTTATAGTGAGATTCATGTAGGGGTTTCAGCAGAAGCCACTATTTGGCTGATTGATCAAGGCATAAAAGTGATGGGGACTGACGGATGGGGATGGGATACACCACTAGCGATACAAGCTGCAGATTATAAAGAAAACCCACGTCCGGGTGTACTTTGGGCCGCCCATTATGCCGGTAGAGAAAGGGAATATTGTCAGATTGAAAAACTAGCAAACTTGGACCAATTACCACCTTATGGTTTTAAATTAAGTGTTTTCCCAGTGAAAATTAAGGGTGGAAGCGGCGGGTGGACCCGTGCTGTTGCGATTATCGAATAGAGTACCTAGAGAAAGAACCCAACACCGTGTGCTGGGTTCTTTTGTATACGGTAATCTAATTTTCAATTTCATACGACCAGTTATTCATTCCGCCTGTCATGTTGTAAATATTTGTGAAGCTATTACTTGTTAAAATTTCACTTGCTTGAGCAGAACGATTTCCGCTGCGGCAGACCACTAAATAAGTCTCTTCTTTATCCAATTCATCCAATCTAGTTTCTAATTCGTCTAATGGGAGCAATATGGCATTAGGTATATGTCCTTGCTGAAATTCTTCAGCTGTTCTTACGTCTAACACCACTACTTCATCGTCGTCAATTTGCTGCTTAGCCTCTTCTGTAGATACATTCCGATATCCTTCGCTAATAGCCCCGCATGCAGAAAGAATGACAACTATTAATACGATTAGAAATTGTATGGGACGGTTCATATATAGATACTCCTCACATAGTTTGGTTGCTACTATTATACCTTACGGGGTAAATATATTATGACTATAAATGTGAATAAATATGAAATTCTAGGTCTTCATAACCCGGATGATGACCATTTTTCGTACTGTGCAGCCTAGTTTAGGTCTTCATAACCCTGATGAAGACCATTTTTTGTGCCATGTTATAATTTACTTCCTAGTTTTGAAGATATACGCAGGCTTGTCTGGATGACTTTTTCAATTAAGATCCGCTCTTTTTCCTCTGTTCGGTTGAAGGTTACATAACCGATGCTTACTGCTCCTATTAGTTCGTTGGAGTGATTAAAGATCGGTGCTGCTACAGAGGAGGTGCCTTCGGTTTTTTCCCCATGGCTTTCCCCATAGCCTTTAAGACGAATCGTATTTAGCAACTGCAGGAATGATTCAATCTCGTCTTTTGGTACTAAGGCTCTTACGATTCTTGAAGCTTCGTCCTTATGCATATTTGCAAGCATAACCTTATTTGCCGCTCCTATATTCATTGGAATCCGGATTCCTAACTGATCATAAATCCGTATTGGGTTATGAGGACAATCAATTCTTTCTATAATGATTGCTTCAAACCCTGAGCCTATAGGTTTACTGAAATAAACACTTTCTTCCACCTCATGCATTAATTTCTCCATTTCAGGACGAACCAGCCCAACAAAATCAAAGGTATCGTACATCTTCAAGCCATATTCTACCCAGCTATATCCCATTGAATAGAGTTTTAGATTTGGATCCTGCTGAATTAACCCGTGCTTGATCATCGATTGTAAAAGACGATGCATGGTACTAACAGGCAGGTCACATTCCTTTGATAAATCAGTAATCGAGAACCACTTTTTTGCATCGCTTTCAGCTAGAACTTTAATGACTTGCATGGCCCGATCAATCGTTTGCATTTTATACAACCCCAATCATCTTTGGTTTTATTAAAATGGGCAATAAATTATTCAGTAAATTCAAAATATATTGACATGCATTTCTACCTCTTATAATATCATATTATAAAGTTTCCAACATAAGAAAATGATTTCCACTATGCGGAAAAAGGAGGGATTAGGGAGTTGTTATCATCCATGTATCAAACACTTCACAAGGTGATTTTGAAACATCCAAGGGATGCCTTTATTAGTCAGGAGCACCTACGAAAAAATTATGAAAGATTCAATTACATCAACGAACCAGATTACATAAAAGCACAAGCAGAATATGAACAATTTCTTACGATTATAAAAGAGCATGTGGCTGAAATTGAATTTTTACCTTTATCAGAAACGGTTGGTTTAGATTCGCTCTATGCCCATGACCCTGTTAAGTTTACAAGGAAAGGGGCCATTATCTTAAAATCGGGGAAGAAATTGCGTCAGCCGGAAGCAGATGAATATAAGCAATTTTTAAAAGAAAAGAACATTCCGATTATAGGAGAACTTACAGGAGAGGCGGTGGCAGATGGTGGAGACCTTGTCTGGCTTGATGATCATACGCTTTTGGTTGGACGAGGCTATCGGACAAATGATGAAGCCATTCGTCAAATTAAGGAAATGACAAAGGATGTGGTAGAAGAGTTTATTGTTGTCCCGTTACCGCATGACCGGGGGGAAGAGGAGTGTCTGCATCTCATGTCTTTCATAAGCATCGTCGATGAAAATCTAGCAGTTGTTCATTCTAGACTGATGCCTGTATTCCTGCGGCAGTACCTCATCAAACGTGGTTTTGAATTGATAGAGGTACCTGATGAAGAGTATCACCAGCTTGGCTGTAATGTTCTTGCTTTAGCACCAAGAGTTTGCGTAATGGTTTCGGGCAATTCGTCCACAAAGGAACAATTACTAATAGCAGGGGCAACTGTTTATGAGTATGAAGGAAATGAAATCTCTTATTTAGGAACGGGGGGACCGACATGTCTTACATGTCCAGTAGTGAGAGGATAAAGAAGGAGGAAGGAATTATGTTTAAAAACACGATTGTAAAAATACCCAGTGAAAGTTATGTCAATGGCTTAACTACGTCAGATTTAGGAGTACCTATTTTTGAAAAAGCAGTGGAACAACACCAGGCATATATCGAGGCGTTAAAAAAATGTGGGACTGAAGTAAAAATCCTTTCTAGTAATATGCAATATCCTGATTCTACTTTTGTAGAAGATACAGCGGTGCTGACTCCGAGGTTTGCTGTCATCTCGAATCCAGGAGCACTTTCGCGTAACGGTGAAATTCATGAAATAGAACCAGTGATTAAGTCATTCTATGAAACTATTTATACTATCCAATCTCCAGGAACACTTGACGGGGGAGATATTCTGCAGATTGAGGACCATTTTTATATTGGGATTTCGGCAAGAACCAACCTTGATGGTGCAAAGCAGTTAAAGGAAATTTTAGAATCGGAGGGTTATAAAGGTACCATCATCCCGCTTGAGAAATTCTTTCATTTAAAAACAGGCATCAGCTATCTCGGAAACCAAACGGTTGTAGTAGCAGGAGAATTTATTGATCACCCCGAGTTTACTGGTTACCAAAAAATTGTAGTACCACCGGAAGAGGAGTATGCAGCAAATTGTATTCGTATAAACGATTATGTCATCATCCCGGCTGGTTATCCTGTAACGAAACAAAAAATGCACGAGGCAGGCTATCAGACGATTGAACTAGAAATGTCAGAATTCCGTAAGCAAGATGGTGGTTTAAGTTGCTTATCACTGCGGTTTTAAATTGATTCAGGGGTAACGCTACTTTAAGAGGGGTGGGGGAGCTATGGAAACAGTTAATCAAGAGGGGCAGCAAAATCAGTTAAATCGATCGATGAAACGTCGTCATTTATTTATGCTTTCATTAGGGGGAGTCATTGGTACGGGCTTGTTTTTAAATGCGGGTTATACGATCAATCAGTCGGGGGCGGGCGGTGCCTTAATAGGATATATGTTTGGCGGGCTCATATTGTACCTCGTCATGGTCTGTTTAGGAGAACTTGCCGTCTACATGCCTGTAACAGGTTCCTTTCAAACATATGCTAGTAAATTCATAAGTCCATCTGCAGGATTCTCTTTAGGATGGATGTATTTTATCGGGTCAGCCACTACAGCAGGAGTGGAATTTACGGCTGCAGGTATCTTAATGCAGAGATGGTTCCCTGATATCTCTGTCTGGATCTGGTGTGCAGTTTTTATCCTGCTGTTATTTGGACTCAATGCCTTAACGACAAGAGGGTTCGCTGAAGCGGAATATTGGTTTGCTGGTATTAAGGTAGTAGCAGTAATCTTCTTTATTATTATCGGTGCGGGAGCTATTTTTGGAATGATCCCTCTTGAGGACAGACCGGCTCCATTACTAGATAACCTGGCTCCTTCTGGTTTATTCCCTGCCGGAATTGCCATTCTTTTTGTGACGATGATGAATGTTATTTTTTCCTATCAAGGATCAGAATTAATTGGAATTGCAGCCGGTGAGAGTGAAGAGCCGTCTAAGAATATCCCGCGTGCGATTCGAAATGTATTGTTTAGAATCATAGTCTTTTATCTTGCCTCAATTATTATCTTATCGGCAATATTTCCAACCGAAGAACTCGGTTTACTGGAAAGCCCATTTGTTACGTTAATGGATTTGGCTGGCATTCCATTTGCACCTGATATTATGAATTTTGTCATTCTAACGGCGATATTGTCAGTAGGGAACTCTTGTATTTATGCATCAACCCGCCTTCTTTGGGCGATGTCTCATGAAGGAATGGCGCCAAAACGGTTTGCTAAGCTTTCAAAGCGGAAAGTTCCATTTGCAGCTCTTGTGTTTACTATGGTTTTCTCGCTATTATCATTACTTACAAGTGTGATTGCAGCAGATACAGTATTTGTTCTCTTGATGTCCGTTGCTGGAATTTCTGTGACTATATCCTGGATTGGAATAGCTCTCTCCCAATTCATGTTTAGAAGAAAATTTCTGCAGGGCGGTGGAAAAGTAGAGGACCTTCAATATAAGGTACCTTTCTATCCCTTAATCCCACTAGTATGTATTGTATTCTGCGTATCGATCCTAATCTTCCTGGCATTCGATCCCACCCAGTTGATCGGACTCCTCATCGGACTAGGATTCCTCGCAGCATGCTACATCTTCTATTACATTAAAAACAAACAAACAAAAGCAAACGCTGGAACGAATATAAAAGGATAAAATCGGGAAGATTTGGGTGGATGACACTTTCGGTTTTTTTGTAACAAACAATTGGTGACAGGCACCGCTCGTGGACAGTGTCCACCCCAGGCGGACACTATTGCTATATATATATGCAAAGGTAAAGGAGTATTGAAATAATGGAACATCTTAAGTGGGGAACGCCGGATCAACTGCGGAGGTTATTGTGTGAACTGGTGAGTTGGCGAAGTATGACTTTAACGGATGGTGAGCGGACGTTTCCCGGAAAAGTTCAGACTAAACTTCAGGAACTGTCGTACTTTCAGAAGAATCCCGACTATTTGGGACTTCATAAAGCTGATTTAGGTCGGCAATTCTTGACAGGATTATATAAGAGTGAAGCGAAGGAAACGATTGTTTTACTAAGTCATTTTGATACGGTAAATACAGAAGAATATGGAGATCTTGAAGAATATGCCTATCACCCGGAAGAGTTGACGAAATACCTTCTACAACGAATTGATGAGCTGAATGGGGATGCACAAACTGATCTCAAGTCTGGTGAATATTTATTTGGGCGGGGCACAATGGATATGAAAATGGGACTTGCAATGCACATGAGTCTATTAGAAAAAGCAACAGTTGAGAACTGGCCGATTAATCTCCTTTTGCTGACAGTTCCTGATGAAGAAGTGAATTCTTCAGGGATGCGTGCGGCCGTAAGTAAACTACTGGAATTAAAGGAAATGTATGATCTCAGCTATAAACTTTTCCTTAATGGAGAGCCGGTATTTACTCAGGAACCCGGTGATCGAAGTTTTTATATTTATTCTGGTTCAATAGGCAAAATTATGCCGTCGGCCCTTTTCTATGGAAAGGAAACCCATGTAGGCGAACCGCTAAGCGGGATAACAGCCCCATATATTGCTTCGTTTTTGACGCAAAGGATGGAGTGGAATGTAAGTCTACAGGAAAAAGAAATGGGGGAAGCTACACCGCTTCCTGTTACGTTACAGCAGAAAGATTTGAAAGTGGAATACTCTGTCCAAACGCCTTATCGTTCCTCGGCCCTGTATAATGTGTTTTTAATGAAACGAAATGCGGAAGAAATTATCGAGATCTTTGAAAGAGTCGCCCTTGATGCAGCAAGGGCCTGCAATCAGGCATACAAAGAGGTCTGTTTAAAACAATCTGCTAATCCTGTAGGTGAGGTTCGTGTATTACGATATGATGATTTACAAACATATGCCATCCGAAAATTTGGAGAGACGTATGTAGAGGAAATTAAGGCGGAAGTCCAGGAAAATACTAACTGGGATGATCGTGAAAAATCATTGCGGATTTCGGACAGTCTGATGATTGAATGTCAGGAGCTTGGACCTGCCATTGTCTTACTTTTTGCACCTCCTTATTATCCAGCAGTCAATTCGTCAGACGATGAACTAATAAAAAAATGTGTACAATATATTAAGGAAAAAGGGATGGAGAAATACAATTTACCGGTAAAACAGGTTCACTATTTTAATGGAATTAGCGATTTAAGCTATGTTAACTATCAGGATGAAGAAGAAGGGTGGACGGCCTTTAAAGCGAATACTCCGGTTTGGGGGAGCAGTTACACCATTCCTTTTGATGCAATGAAACAACTTCAAGCACCTGTATTAAATGTAGGGCCCTTTGGAAAGGATGCCCATAAAAGAACAGAGCGACTTCATATGAAAAGTGCTTTTGAAGAGGTCCCGATCCTAGTCGAGGACATGATTAAAATGATTAGCAAGAGTTTGAACCAACCTTTACAATCTAATTAAAATTACCCTAATAGTAGAGATAACTATTTACCGCACGGTGCCTTTTTTCACCCGTGCGTTTTTTTATGCATGCATGGGCATGCATGGGGACGGTTCTACTGATTTCATCTGGCTTGTTTGTAACAGCGTAACAGAAAAAAGTTCAGGAGAACCGTCCCCATGTTTCACTTAATTAGTTTATAATATATGAATCTCCAATTGATTTAGGTAGGTGAGTAGGATTAACGTTATTGAAACAAGGGTGAGGGGGTTTGTTGAAGATATTCAGCACCCTAAGCAAAAAAAGAGGATAAATATTAATGATTTAGAACTTCAATTGCGAAGGCTTACCGATGATTATTTTGAAATGGACGGGTATTCTTTGTTTTACGGTGCAATTGAAACGTTGCAAGCGGAAGGTCAACTAACCGCTATTCAAAATAACCAATATAATGGAAGAGTACCGGCACTGCCACTCTTTTACTGGGTTAATATCAAAGTGAATCTAGTCAAATGGGATCGACTCGAGATGATGAAATTAGGCGATCAGTTTGATTTTTCTTTTTATGAACGGCATCCTGAGTGGCAGACGGAGGATGAATGGGATCGGGTACTGAAGGTATAAACTTTTCTAAAGACCAGCCAGGAACGGGAAAATGTATCAGTAGAAGAAAGAAGCCTGGAGCTCTTTGGCCATGAAAAGTTCTTAATAGATGCTGAGAGTTTTCCTGAAGGAAAAGGATTTTTAACTAGAATTGGAATAGCAGAAGACCAACTCAAAATGGTCAACAACGGGGAGCCTTTTGTATTTTGGATAAAGCAAGGAAAAGAAATAAAAGAGATTAAGCGAGTCTTGATCGTGGAAAATCTATCATTCTTTCATACCTCCATTAAATTATTGGAAGCAAATCAACTTGATTATGACCCTGAACTAATTATTTATGGGGAAGGGACAAAAATTGAACGAAGCTTCTCCTATTTCTTCCGTATGTTTCCAGATAAATCCTACCTTTTCTATTATGCTGGAGATCTTGATGCCGCAGGCTATGGAATTCTTTGCCGGCTAATCGAAAAATACCCGGATTGCTGTATTCAGCCTGCCTTAAAAATCTATCGCAAAATGCTTGAATGCCTAGAACAGAAAAATGACCAAAAACAAGGTCAGACTGGGAGCGTTCAATACCGTGATTCCTTTTTTCAATGGTTTGAAGAAGAGGAGCAAGTGCTATTACAACATTTATGGCAGGAAAATAAACGGATTCCACAGGAAGTTTTAACAATAGAAACATGGAGGAGATGGATGTGAACGAATCATGGGAAGGCTTCGCCCAAAGAATGCAAAGATTAAATCCACTGTTTGAGCTTGGGAGGGGAATGGAAGTAGGAGAGCTGAAACCCTATATCCAAACCATTCTTATGCAAGTGCTCCTCACCATTTTTTATAGAGAGTTAAATGACGATGATCAAAGGCGCAAGGCCGATATCAAGTATATGGTGGGTGACTCTATCAAACAAATGAAGCTCTTAGCAGATGATAAGCAAATTGAAAGAATTACAAGCGGGCTCCTGTATCAGGGGAAAGAAGAGTATAGTAAACCATTTGAGGCCTTGTATTACGATGAAATAAGACAATCCTGGGAAACACAGGTCTTTCGATATGTCACAATGGATGAATTGTATACGAATTTAGAAATGGGCGGATCTATTGTGTATAAACTAACCGATATCGCTCAGGAAATGATTTTCATGAGCAGGGAGATGGCGGAGGAATTCTCCATCACGATAGAGCAGCTCTATAGTATTCAGCTGATTAAGAACGGTAATTTTCGAAAAGCTACTCGAAACCTCGATCACCTCATTTCACGCGTAAACCGCTTAATGGCAAATGAATTCACCTTTCAAAAGGAAATGATCAACAATCCCAAAATATTATTAATGGAAGAAGAAATGCAAAGGGCAGATAATCGTGTGGAAATTGAAAAGCAATTTGAGGAAGAAAAAAGCCACTTCCGAACGATCACTAGTATGATCGAAAAAACAAAACGCAGGAACGAAGAAGATGATTATATTCAGAAGGAATTAATTGTTCTCCAAGAAAAAGTTGGCCATACAAGGCAGTTGCATGATCGGTTTGCAAAGCTGGTCATTCAAAATATTTCATATGAGATGAAATTAAAAGCAGAAAACCCTTCCCTATTTTGGGAAAACAGCCTTGTCTCCTTTCGCGAGCATTTTTATGAAAATTGGTTAATGAAGGAAGGCATTCAAAGTTTTAAAGTGGTAGAAAGTGTCCTTTCACCTTTATTCTCTCCCAAGAATGAGTTTATTTTGCCTCTTGATTGGATTTGGGGCGAACAGGAATATGATGAAAACCAAATGACCGAGACATTAGTGGAAGATGAGGTAGAAGAAGGCATTACCCGACAGCGAGTAACGAACTGGGATTCAGTTATTAAGGCATGGAGTTATGTTTTTCAATATTTACAAACATATGGAGAGTTTTCATTAGCAGATTTAGTTGAGCTGCCATTAGAAGTACAGGATTTATGGTTTGAAGAATCCGAAACAATTGATTTATGGATGATGTTTGATAAAAAACCGTTAAAGGTTCAAGTCCTCCATCGAAAAGAAGAAACATTAAGCGATGAGAGGGAAATTCTTCTTTATAAATTAATGAGGGAATATCCGCAATTTCAGGTGTTTGAAGGTTTGAAGATCTTTACGATGTTTGATCACCGAGCAGAGCCTTTCACCTGGTACAGAATGAAGATAACACCATTTAAAATATGTGTACAGGGGGAGAAATGATGAATGCAGAAACGATTAAAAGAGCATCTGCTGTCTATTTTTCATTAATAAAAGATAAAGTAATCGATGAAAATAGTGAACACTTTCAGACTTACTTTGATCCGGATGTGAGACAGACCGTTCTTTTATTAGCAGACGAATCAGGTACATATATTATTGAATCACCTAAACGTATTCAATTAGTGGTCCAGCCGACCGGTTCCGTCTTTGCAACGAATTTTACACATATGAAAGAAAAACATAAGCAGGTCGAAACGAAAAAACATTTTCATCTTATGAGCATGGTCATTATGGCATTTTTAGCTAGTATAGACCGTAATCAGGCTGCGAAAATCCGCACGAAGCGGGAAGGGATCAGCTTACACGCTTTAGAACGGCAGGTAAATGACCTCATCATGAGTTGGGACAACATCCTAAAGTCAAAACCTACCTTCGGAGAAGCGGAACGAATCGATATGAGGGAAGTGGTGACCACTTGGAAGTATATGGAGGTTGACACAGATGATTACGGTGTGAAAAAAGGGAATAGAAGAACCAGAATCGGGTTAATTGCCGGTGCAATGCGCTTATTAGAGACGGAGGGGCTGATCGTCATCCTCGATCGGGATGATATAGCTAAGGCCATTCCAAAACAAGAGCTTTTTGAGCGAATTGAATACCTATACCACGATTATGACCGTTACGAATTATTAAAAAAATTAATGACATCAGAGGAGGATAAGGAGCATGCCGAAAATCAATCGAATTAGAATTGTTAACCATAAGTATGATGGCATGCAAAAGCAATATAAAGATACCACCTTTAATTTCCATAATGATGATACATCAACAAATGGCCTGATTGCGATGATGAATGGGGGTGGGAAAGGTGTGTTCCTTCAAACCATCTTCCAAATTCTCAAACCTGGGACTTCATGGGGAAAACAAAACAATCGTTATTATCAGCAGTTCTTCTTTAATAATAAGGAGCAATTTATTCCATATACTTTTCATGTTCTCATTCAATGGGAATTAGACGGTGCGGACCGCAGACATCTGATTACTGGAGGCATGTTTTCAGCTGAACAGCGGATTTCGCTGAGTGAAGAAAGTGGCAATGAAAACAGAACTTTGGAACAGGAAGCAAATATCCTCCCTAACATTACTTTTTATACAAGAGAATTTGAAAGGAAAGAAGAGGCAGCACTTGAACATATCCCGCTCTATGAAAATGATGAGGTTGCGGACATTGACAGCTTGAAGGACTATTTAAAATGGAACGGATATGACGTTTACCGAGATACGAAGAAACACTATCGCATCCTTGATACATACGGAATTAACCGTAAAGACTGGGATATAATGAAGGATATTAACAAGGATGAAGGCGGCGTTGGCAAATACTTTGAGGGAGCGGAGGATGATCATTCCCTGTTCCAAAAGAGAATTATTCCAACTGTAAGTCAAGTATTGCACCGGACGGAACATCAGAAGAATGATCTTGTCGAGATTTTCAAAAGTCAGGCAAGTATCGCGAAGGACCTTCCTGTTCTCTTAAAAAGAGAGCAGGCCCATAAAGAGTTCTTAGAGGACATCGTCCCATTTGAAGAGCATCTGGCAAAAGGTGTGGAACATAAGGAAATTGTTCAGGCAAGTATCAAGGTAGGAAGACAGCTTCTTGGTGCATTAGACCATTTGAAACAAACGGAAGAGGAAACACTGCTAACTTTAAAAAAAGACATGGAGAGATTAACTGGCAGGCAAGCAGAACTACGCTTTCAAAAGGATAATTTAGATTTTGCCAAAGCACATAGAGAGGTTATGGATTGGGAAAAGAAATTAGTAGAAGAAAAGGGTAAGCATACTTCATTACTAGAAAATTTACAGGAAAAACAGGAACGAAAGGAACAGTTAGCCTTTCAGCTTTTATTGAAAGAGTGGAGTGAAAACGAACAGGCGATTCGCTCTCTTTCGCAACAAATAGAAAAATTGGAACAAAATAGCGGCTTAGAGC
The DNA here is from genome assembly GCA_040797665.1 of Neobacillus sp. GTDB lineage: Bacteria > Bacillota > Bacilli > Bacillales > Cytobacillaceae > Neobacillus. The sequence continues at coordinate 133,432 of JBFNER010000002.1, forward strand.
AAGTGAACCTAAGAATGAATGAAATCAAAAAAGAAGCTAAAATGTACTGGGAGCAATCTTATCAAGCACTACAAGAGGTTGTTAAGCAGTATATAGCTTACCAAAAGTTCTTAAAGAAAAAGGGAGCGGAGCTTTCGCAGCAGGATAAACAAAAGACGAGGGAGATTGCTCAGGTTACTACAGAAATTGATTTTTTATATACACAAATTCATCATTTTGAGTCGAAGGAAGCGACACACATCAAAGAATTTGGCGACCGAGTAACCTATGATTTAAACGGCTTAACGGAGAGTCTGTCGAAGCAGATAGAAGACAAAAAAGCAAAACAAGATGAATTATCCGCTAAAGAAATGGATTCTAATGAACGGCAAAATCAACTGGCTACCTCACATGGGACGCTTATCCAAGCTATTCAGTTTTCAAAGGAAAAATGTGAAGAATTAAAGCGTGCAAATGAAGAGCAAAAGCAAAGAGAAGCAAAGCTAGCTAATGAGCTTCATGGTTTATTAGACGAAGTCACGGTGCCGTTTACTCAATCTCTGTTATCGAAGTATAGCTTACAGATAGAAGAAATCCTTGGCAATAACCAACAACAAGGGGAAAAACTAAAAAAAGAACTTTGGGAAACACAAATCGATCATTCCCTAAATGATGAACATTTCTGGATTGCAAATAAAGATGTGAAAGAATTAAAGGAATGGATCGATGAGAAAACAGGAATTGATGTGTTTTTTGGATCCCAATTCCTCCAATCCTTAAGTCCAGAGGAATTGGCAAAGGCGATTATAAAGGAGCCTCTCCTTCCATATGGTCTGGTTGTTAGCAAACACCAATGGCAGAAAATCAATCAACAGGTCCTTTCGGGGAGAATGTTTAAAAGTCCTGTTCCAATTTTCTTACGTGAGGAAATGACCAGCGAAACCATGCAGACGTCATTTGTGATGATTAACGGAACTGAGCAAGAGCTATTAACAGATAAAAATACCTTCACCAATTGGAAAATTAAGATTGCTAAACAAATAGAAGAGAAGAAAGATACGCTGTTAGAAATTGAAAAAACTGAGACCTCTTTACGTCGTATACTAAAAAAAATTGATCGGCTTTTATCAAGCGAGCTTTCTAGCGAAATTGAGAAGGCGATCAATCAGGAACAGAATACTCTTCTCGCTAAGAAAACGAGTTTACAGGAAATTACAACACAGCAGGATAAAGAAAAAGATTTACAACTTCAGCTAAAAGAGCAGTTGGAGAAGGCAAAGCAGAAAATAAAAAAACTTAAAAGAGACATAGAAAAATTAGAGGGTTACACTCAAGAAAAAACGCTGAATAAAGAAAATGAACGTGTGAAACTGGAAAAAGAGAAACGAAAGGACACTTTAGTTCTCCAGCAGCAAGAAATAGCTAAAGAGCATCAACTGATCGTTGAACTGCAAAATAAGTGGAGTCAAACTTATTTTGAATGGAAGCTGACCACGGAACAAACGATAAAGGAAGTTGCCTACTTTATTGAAGAAGCAGTCTTTCCTGCTGATGAAAAAGCGGATCTGTGTGAAGAGGTCCCACGCCTTTCATCGCATTTATTAGAAGAAATCAAAGGAAGTATCGACGAATTAAAACAGCTGCAAAAGTCAAAGGAAGAACAAGCAAGAGAATTACTCATTATCCAAGCGAAGAAAGAAACTGAACAAAAGCAGCAAACAAAATTAGAGAAAAAACTCAGTACGCTTCATAACGAGTGGAACAGTGTTCCAGAACCAGATGAACCGATGAGTATCTTAGAAAATATGCTTCAAACCGCAAACAAGGAAGCAAAAGCAGCGGAAAAAGATGAACGTGAACAAGGAACAGCTGTAACAGTAGCAGAAACATCTTTACAGCTTGCGACTGAACAGCGAGACAAGTCAGGCAAAAAGCTAGACAAGCATGGAAAACCGCCTGAGAAATGGGAAGACCTTGACCTAGATGTTAAAGACGTAGAAATCAAAGACCAAACGAAGTTAACAAAAGAAGAAGTAAAGCAGACGGAGAAACTTCAAAAAGATACAGAAACAAACATTACGGGGTATGAAGGCGATCTGTTAACTCTGTCTGTTATCCTAAAGGAAGAAGCGGCGGCATTTACAGAGCAAGATATAGAAAAGATTAAGAGTCAAGGCAAAGCTTGTATCTTATCCTGGTGTGAAGAACATCAAGCGATTCAGGAAGAAGGTCAAGAAAAACACGCGAAAATTGATCAATCCTTACGTAATTTAAAGCTTACGATTGAAGGCAAGGATTGGGAGATTCGGTTTAAAAACGAAGTACTTACCACACTTGACCATATGGATACAAGGTATTACACCCATATTCAAAGCATCGTTAAAAATATGAAGCGTTTTTCACAGAGTGGATTGGAACAATTGGAACGTGACAAAGAAAGAGCAGAAAAGGCTCAAACCTTCTGGGCAAGCCGTGCGAGTATGAAAGTGATGAGTATTTCAGAGGCTATTCGTTCAATGATTGCCAAAATGAAGCTCAAAAACGAACGAGGGTCCTTCCCGCTTGTTCAGCTAAAAGAAGATATTTTACCTAAAAAGGCTGAAGATATTGAACCACTGCTGAAGCAGCATTTCGTAACAGCTATTAATAAAATTACGAATCAATTTGAGATGATTGATGATCAAAATCGATTATTAGACCTAGAGATCAAGCAACTAATTAGTGATGAGCAAATTTTATTTGTCTCCCTCCGAAATCGATATCCTGAGTTACTTGTTTATAATATGAGGACAGATAATGCCTTCATGTACGGGAAACCGCAACGAGATCATTATTCTACTTGGCAGACCATTAACCAAGGTTCTAAAACGAAATCTGATGGTAGTGGGGGACAAAAATTATCAGCTCGAATGGTTATGATGATGATGTTATTGTCTGTTAAAAGCGAAACCGATCAAAGCTGGGTTCCGTTAGTCTGTGATAATCCGTTTGGACAAGCTGCATCGGCACATGTGCTTGACCCAATCTTCGCAGTTGCTGAGAAGCTAAAGTTCCAATTCATCGTTGTCACTCCACCCGAATTGGTGAAAACGGAAATCAGCCAAAGATTTGATGCCTATTATAAATTGGACTTCATTCGTGAAAAGGGAAAAGAAATTGTTTCAGACACAATTGTCCCAGCATTTCGAATCTACCAGGGAGAGGAAACTGCTCAGGTAAAGTAACAAAATGAAAAGTAACTATCAGTAGAGCTATTCCATATCATACTGCTTAAAAAAACCGTCAGGAGACATTTGTTCTGGCGGTTTTTTATCGCAAAAATCATAAAAGTTATATACGTTATTTTATTGTTTTAGGGGATAACTAAGATATATCGATACTTATTTAGATACTTTTCCAAAGAACAAATAGTCTATGGAATAATTGGGAGGCTTACGAATGAGAAGGATCAATCACGGTTCCGTCAATTCTTACATAAGGTATGGGAATCTTAAAATCCCAAAGAGTATCCAAAGTGAGTGCCCAGTTTGTCATAACATAACGGAATTTAAGATTAATGCAAATTTCCAAAGCAGCAAGAATGGAGTGTTAACCGAATCCAGTTGTCCCACTTGTAAGAAATCGTCTGTGTTTGTCATCATGACGAAGGATGCTCATGATGAACAAGGGGAACACGCGGATACGTATATATATGATATTCAAGCAGCGAAACATGCTGTCAATCAAATTGAAAGTCTTCCTAATATCCCAAAGGATTTGATTCGGGCCTACCGCTCAGCGATAAACGTGCATCAAGCGAGAGAAAATTCAGCTACAGCAGTTATGTCAAAACGTGTAATTGAAAGTATCCTAAAACATTTTCTTAAGGAAAAGAGTAAGGGGCAGCCATTATCTCAGCAGCTTGAAATTCTCCCGAATCATGTGGATTTGGCAAAGCCTATTCATTCTTTGAGTCATTTACTAGCAATAGAAGGAACCTTACACCGAATGCTTGAATTAGAATCTGAAATGGACTATGAGACAACCTCACTATTAATGGATTTGCTCGAAAGTATGATTGAATACCTTTTTGTCCTGCCAGGTAAAATCGAGGTTACACATGATAAAATATCAAAGAAATTTAACTAGCGCCTGATTTCTTAGAAAAGAAACGGGCTTTTTTAAAACGGTTTTAGTTGTTTTCTAATAGTGAACTTAATTTCATATCAACGAATATTTTAATTGACGCATCATCTTTGATTTTGCTATTGTATAAAAGAACTCAAATCTGTTTAAAACAAGCTGCCTAAGAATGGCATTTGTACTTATACGAAAAAATAAAACCAAGGGGGAATGACGATGGCAGAGATTAAGTTTGATTCTAAAGTTCTCGCGATTTTAGAAGATAAAATTCAACTGATTAAAACGGAACAAGGGGCGATTTATTTAGTCGGCCCGATAAAGCTTCCTGTAAATTTATACGGAGAAACGGTCGAATTTAACTGGTATTGCTGGCTAAATTGTAATGAAGTAACAGAGGATTTTGAAAGAATTATTGATAAGTTGTCATCCGTCAATTTAGCTGAACTTCAACAGTCAAGTGTTCTCACATACGGAGACTTTGAATACGGTGACGAAGCCATTATTCGTATGCATTCTATTTGCCATACTGGAGATATCTTTGGCAGTAAGCGTTGTGACTGTGGATTCCAATTAAAACAGTCTATGAAAATGATTGTAGAGCACGGGACTGGTGCCTTATTTTATTTAGCGAACCATGAAGGTCGAGGAATTGGCTTATTTAGTAAAGCGTTGGCTTACATCCTTCAGGAAAATAACTACGATACGGTTGAAGCAAATCAAGCACTCGGCTTTGTTGATGATTCTAGAAATTACAGTGATGCGATTCAGGTGTTAAAAGCCTTGAGAAGTAAACCGGTTACTCTCATTACCAACAATCCTAAAAAATTCGAGGCCCTTAAAAACTCTGGGTTGCCTGTATCGGGAAGAGAATCTTTATGGGGCGATGTATCAGAGTATAATGAAAAATACCTCGAGACAAAAATAAATCGTTCCGGGCACATCAGCAGCGATGAGGTGAACTGTTGTAATGACTAGCCATGAATTCTATATGGATTTAGCCTTACAAAATGCAAAGGCAATGAAGGGGCAGACAGATCCCAATCCGTTAGTTGGCTCTGTTATTGTAAATGAGAACCGAATAGTAGGGGTCGGTACACATTTAAAGGCAGGAGAACCTCATGCAGAAATTCATGCACTTCGAATGGCTGGTGAAAAAGCAAGAGGCGGAACGATTTATGTCACACTTGAACCATGCTCCCACCATGGAAGAACAGGTCCCTGCGCTGTTGCAATTAAGGAAGCTGGAATTAAAAAAGTGGTGATTGCAACCCTCGACCCTAATCCGGTTGTTTCAGGTAATGGTGTTAAAATACTTGAAGATGCAGGAGTTGAAGTGGTGATTGGCATTCGCCAAGAAGAATCAATGCGATTGAATGAGGTTTTTAATAAATTTATTGTCCAACAAAAGCCATTTGTTACATTAAAATCAGGCGTAACATTAGACGGGAAAATTGCCACTCACTCTTCTGACAGTAAATGGATTACATCTGAAGGGTCCAGACTGGATGTACATCAACTAAGAAATGAAAACATGGCTATTCTTGTTGGAGTTAATACTGTAATAAAAGATAATCCAGAGCTAACAACTAGAGTTCCAAATGGACGTAACCCCATTCGATTAATATTGGATTCCAATTTGAGAATACCACTAGACTCTAAGGTCATTACCGACCAACAAGCTGACACGTGGATTTTTACAAGCCAGAATGTTGACCATGACAAAGAGGACACACTCTTATCTAGAGGAATAAGAGTCTATCGCACAAAGGAGACAAAACACGTAGATGTGAAAGAAGTAGTAGAAATATTGGGTGAAAACCAAATTTCGTCGGTGCTAATAGAAGGTGGAGGCACCATTAATGCCTCTTTTTTAGAAAATCAATTAATTGATAAGGTCGTCTTGTATTTTGCTCCAAAATTAATTGGCGGGAAAGAGGCACCTACCTTTATGGAAGGACTAGGGATCAATAAAATGAAAGATGCAGTTGAATTATCGGATACTGAGATTATAAAAATCGGGAAAGATTTTAAATTCATTGGCTATCCGATATACAACCATGAGGAAGTTTAGAAATGAGATTAGGATTCGACATTGATGATACTCTGATCGATTTAAGACAGCATGCCTTTCATATTTATAATAAAAAACTGGGCAAAAATGTGCCTGTTGAAGTATTTCATGAACTCACTAGAGTAGAAATACATGAACCATTTGGTTTAACAGAAGAGGAAGGAAAAGAAATGTGGAATTCTTCAATGGAGGAGGTTTATTACACTTCCTGTCCGCCCTTTCCCAATGCGTTAGAGACATTGCAGGGATTAGCTCAGAATGGTCATGAAATTTTCTATATTACAGCTAGACCGAAGGAACATGGTGAACGAACAAAGGAATGGATGAAAAGTCAGGGGTTTCCAGTAATCGATGAACGTTTTTTTTATGGTATGCAGGATCATGAAAAAGTCCATATTATAAAAAAACTTAAACTGGATTACTATTTTGACGATAAACCGGAAATACTAAACACCCTTTTAAATGAACCAAATACGAAAGTGTTTTTGAGGGACCAATCTTATAATCGTAACTTAAAGTTCCCGAGGATAGTAGAATGGACAGAGTTAAAGCAAATTATAAAAAAATAGTTCAAGCAAAGATTGTTGAGATATGTTCTCGACAATCTTTTTTAAAAAGAACAGGGAGGCTATAAGACGTGGGGGAATTTTCAGTCGTACCATTATCAAAGGATTTTTATGATCAGCCTACTCTTGATCTGGCCAAAAATTTGTTGGGTTGCCTCCTTGTAAAAGAAGCGGATGAAGGGATAGCGGCAGGTTATATTGTAGAAACAGAAGCATATGTGGGGCCAGGCGATAAGGCTGCACACAGCTATAATAATAAGCGTACGGCAAGAACGGAGGTCATGTTTCAACAATCCGGCCTAGCCTATACTTATTTAATGCATACACACTGTCTTTTCAATGTGGTTAGCGGCAGTGTAGATAAACCTGAAGCCGTGTTGATCCGGGCTTTAGAACCACTGTACGGAATTGAACTTATGAAAGTCAGGAGAGGCATTGAGGAATCTACGAAATTGACCAATGGCCCGGGGAATTTGACAAGATCATTGGGCATTACAATGGAGGATTATGGCCGCCTCCTTACCATACCTCCTTTATATATTGCCAAAGGTTTTTGTCCGGAAAGCAGATCTGCTGGTAAGAGGATTGGGATTGACAATTCAGGTGAGGCCCGTGACTACCCATGGCGTTTCTGGATTACGAATAATAAATATGTTTCGAGACATCAAAAGTCTGATTGTGTATTTTGATGGTATCATAGAAGGAACTCTTATTTAAATGGAGAGTTCCTTTTTAATTACGCTGTTTTCGCAAACTATGTTGTTTCTTTAGTGAAGTTAAACGTGACAAATCCGTTCTATTAAGCTCTAGACACTTGCTTTTTGCGAGGAGGAAGTCGAGCCTCCTTGGCTTCGCCTGAGCGGTCTCGACTTTGACGTAAGACAACCGATTCTTGCGCCAAACTCACTGCAACCAACGCTGACTTTGGCTTAAGATAACCGATCTTACGCCAAACTCACTGCAACCAACACTGACTTTGGCGTAAGACAACCGATCTTGCGCCAAACTCACTGCAACCAACGCTGACGTTGTCTTAAGATAACCGATCTTACGCCAAACTCGTTGCCCCCAACGCTGACGTTGTCTTAAGATAACCGATCTTGCGCCAAACTCGTTGCCCCCAACGCTGACTTTGGCGTAAGACAACCGATCTTGCGCCAAACTGGTTGCAACCATCACGAACTTTGGCTTAAGATAACCATTCTTGCGCCAAACTCACTTAACCCAGCACCGACTTTGACTTAATATGTTCTTCCCTCTGGAGTAAGTGCCTTCTGCTCCAGACACTTGCTTCAGATTTCATACAAAGCAACAATTTTTACGAAAACAGCCTTTAATTATAAGAATATATCGAGTGTGTTTTTTTCGTTTGAACCTTTATACTCCGTTTAAATGACAATATTTCTCAGGTGGAACACCAACCATTTTCCTAAAAGTAGCTACAAAGTGGCTGGTTGAGCGAAAGCCTACTTGCAAGGATGGTTCTGATTTTTATGCAGGCACGCCTGTTATAACATGTAATTCTTTTGGAAAAGGCAAAGCGTATTACGTAGGAACAAGCCCTGACACAGAGTTTCTAACAGACTTTGTGAAGACTGTTTGCGAGGAAAAGGAAATAAAACCGGTACTTAATGTTCCAAAAGGAGTGGAAGTGACGGAGAGAAGGAAAGATGGCCGCTCTTATTTATTTGTCATGAACCACAATGCATCAACTGTAGAATTGGTGGAGGAATAGACCTATTAACTGGCAAGGAGTTGAACGGAACCAATTCATTAGAGGCGTATGGGGTGATGATCGTAGAGAACTAGGCCGGAGAGACTGCTGTCAATATCAGCAGTCCAGAAATTTGCCAACACTTTAGATTCGTTTCTAATGAGTATTTTATCTTTATTCTTAACAGATGTTTCGTTATAATGAATGTATGCTAATATTTAACAGTTCGAGATCCTAATGAGACCAAAACGATGCTATAGCCCCTTGCTATAACACTGTTTTGGTCTCTTTTTTACAACTTGTGAATGATTCTCCTAGGAGGAATACGTATGATATTTTCGGCTTTATATCGAGAACAACAGCTTAAGTGCATTTCGGAAGAACAATATGACCTCCTTGTGATCGGAGGAGGGATCACCGGGGCTGGAATCGCTTTGGATGCTGCCCTAAGAGGGATGAAAGTGGCATTAATCGACATGCAGGATTTTGCGGCTGGGACCTCTAGCCGGTCTACTAAGCTCGTACATGGTGGATTAAGGTATCTAAAGCAGTTTCAAGTTGGATTGGTTGCCGAAGTTGGTAAAGAGCGGGCAATCGTTTTTGAGAACGGCCCCCATGTAACCACTCCAGAATGGATGCTTCTTCCGCTTCATAAAGGTGGCACATTCGGCCCCTTTAGTACATCTATCGGTTTACGGGTATATGATTTTTTAGCAAGGGTAAAAAAGTCTGAACGTCGCAAAATGCTAACTAGGGATGAAACGATATCAAAGGAACCTTTAATCAGAAGAGAAGGACTCAAGGGTGGAGGGTTCTATGTGGAGTACCGCACTGATGATGCACGCTTAACGATTGAAGTCATAAAAGCCGCAGTTGAAAATGGAGCAAATATCTTAAACTATGTTAAAGCTGAGGAGTTTATCTATCAAAATAATGTAATCATGGGGACCAAGGCGAAGGATATACTGACAAATGAGGAATTAAATATACGGGCAAACAAAGTGGTAAACGCCGCTGGGCCATGGGTTGATGATATTCGTAAAAAAGACTACTCAAGGAATAATAAGCAGCTGCGTTTAACGAAGGGTGTGCATCTTGTGATTGACCAGTCTGTTTTTCCACTGCGTCAAGCCGTATATTTTGACACTCCAGATGGGCGTATGGTGTTCGCGATTCCTCGTGATGGGAAAACCTATGTTGGCACAACTGATACATTTTATGAAGGAGACCCAGCTCGTCCTAAAATGCTGGTGGAAGACCGTGAATATCTATTAAATGCTATTCATTACATGTTTCCGGAGATAAAGATTATTAAAAAAGATGTAGAATCCAGCTGGGCAGGGGTTCGTCCACTAATATATGAAGAAGGCAGGGACCCGTCAGAGATATCCCGTAAAGATGAAATATGGGAAGCAGAAAGCGGTCTGATCACGATTGCGGGAGGGAAGTTAACCGGCTATCGGAAGATGGCAGAATCGGTTGTGGAACTGATAGTAAAACGTCTTGAAGAAAAAGGTCAAATCTATAAAGAATCTCAAACTAAAACATATCCAATTTCCGGAGGAGACGTTGGAGGCTCTGAAGGATTTGAAGCATACATTCGCTTAAAAGAATTGGAAGCAGTTGAATATGGTTTTTCAAAAGAAGAAGGAAGATGTTTGGCTAAAATGTACGGCTCAAATGTGAATGAAGTATTCCAATACGGCAATTCATATGAAGCAGACGAAAATAAAAAGTTATCCAGAATTATTTATGCTCAATTAATGTACTCAATTGAACATGAAATGACCATTACTCCCGCAGACTTCTTTATTCGCCGCACAGGGGCTCTTTTTTTCAATATCGATTTAGTCCGAACCTGGAAGGATGATGTTATTGCTTTCATGGAGACAAAATTGGCGTGGACTAAGGCACAAACAGCTTTAATTAAAGAGGAACTGGAAATTGAGTTAAGAAATGCAGTTATTCCAGATGGAATGTAAGGAAATAATGGTTTTTGGTTACTAAATTCTATTAGTCTTTTAAGAGGTTATTAATGAGGAATAATGGAAAGACTATCATTTGAAAAAAACCTATAACTTTGTTAAAATACTTTTAATATACTTTATCTGAAATATTTTATAATTTTGATGTTTTCTAAAGGGGAGTAGCTTTTACAGCATAGTCGTCATTACGGAGCCTAAGGCTCTCGGCTTTGTTGGCAGCTTTAGTTGTTAGCCAGACCTTTATCAATTGTCTAATTGGTAAAGGTCTATTTTAATGGGCTTTTACCAATTCGGTAAAAGTCTTTTTTTGAATGATCATTAGGGGGTAACTATGCTTTACTATAAAACATATAAAAATGACAATACACATGAGTGGACTGTTTTGATACATGGCGCAGGCGGAAGTTCTGCTATATGGTTTAAACAAATTAAAGAATTTAAAAAAAATTTTAATGTATTATTAGTAGATTTGCGAGGACATGGAAGGTCTAAGGATGTTAAGAAGTTACAGCAGCATTATTCTTTTGACGATCTCACTAAGGATATCATAGAGGTATTAAATCATTTGAAAATTAGGTCTGCCCATTTTATTGGCATATCTTTGGGTACAGTCATTATCCGTAACTTGGCAGAACTAGAACCAAGAAGAATCAAATCTATGGTACTCGGAGGTGCGGTTACTGGATTAAATAACCGAGTCAAAACCTTAATTACTCTAGGGAATTTAGGTAAAAAGGTACTTCCATATATGTGGTTATATAAATTATTTGCTTGGTGCCTAATGCCGAAGAAAAGGCATAAAACTTCGAGGCTGGTATTTGTGGAGCAGGCAAAGAAACTATGTCAAAAGGAATTTATCAAGTGGTTTTCATTAACTAAGCATATTAATTCTCTATTAACCCGCTTTAATAAAAAACGAGTAAATATACCAACACTGTATATCATGGGCGAGGAAGATTATATGTTCCTAACTCCTGTGAAAGAAATCGTAAGAAAATGCAATAAAACTATTTTAACAGTAATCAAGGACAGCGGACATGTTTGTAATATTGATCAGCCAGAAATCTTTAACGAGATTTCAATAAAATTTTTGAAAAATGTGGGAACAGAGAACTATGATTCGGTATATTCAAGCTAAATGTTAAAATAATAAAAAATATTCAAAAAAGTATCGACTAGTTGTTTATATTTATATAAAATGAAACTTAAATATTTTTATATAATTAATCATTCAATCCTATTTATTTTGACATTGTTTGTTAGAGATATGGCAAAATAATTGGAAAGTACTTGGAGGCTGCTATGAACTTTGTTAGTACACGTGGAAATGTAGATAAAATTGGTTTTATTGATACAGTCATGATGGGTCTTGCAAATGATGGAGGGCTATTAGTGCCTGAGAAAATCCCGCAAATTCCTGCAGAAAAGTTAAAAGCAATGTCTGAGTTAACTTACCAGGAGTTAGCATTCGAAATTTTTTCCTATTATGTTAATGGTGAAATTCCAGACCATGAGCTAAAAGAATTAATTGAAAAGAGCTATGCAACTTTTCGCCACCCAGAGGTAACACCTGTTAAGAAAGTTAAAGATCAAATGTATGTATTAGAGCTTTTCCATGGCCCGACCTTTGCATTTAAAGATGTTGCTCTGCAATTCTTAGGAAATTTATATTCCTATGTAGCCAAGAAGACAGGAGAATCAATCAATATTCTTGGTGCGACTTCAGGGGATACGGGTGCTTCAGCGATTGAGGGTGTAAGAGGAAAAGAAGGAATTCGCATTTGTATTTTGCATCCTCATGGGAAAGTAAGTAAGGTTCAAGAATTGCAAATGACCACTGTTCATGATGAAAGTGTTTTGAATTTAGCAATCGAAGGAACCTTTGACGATGGTCAAAGAATCATCAAGGAATTATTCGCAGATGTTGATTTCAAAAACAAGTATCACCTTCGAGCGATCAATTCGATTAACTTTGTTCGAATTTTGGCGCAAACTGTTTACTATTTTTATGCCTATTTCCAAGTGAAAAAAGAGCAGGATTTAGTGACTGTTAACTTTAGTGTGCCGACAGGGAATTTTGGAGATATCTTTGCTGGTTATCTAGCTAAAAGAATGGGACTGCCGGTTGGTAAGCTGATCGTAGCCACAAACGAGAACAATATTTTAGAAGACTTTATTCGTGATGGCATATACAAGCCTGGTGAGTTCCGCAGTACGTATAGTCCTTCAATGGATATCCAAGTTGCAAGCAATTTTGAGCGTTATTTGTATTATTTGGTTAGTGAAAATCCAAGTGAAGTATCTTCCTTAATGGACAACTTTAAGAGGGAAGGCAAAATTGTCGTGAATGAGGAGCAGCTACGTCAAGTGAAGGCAGATTTTGCTGCACATGGAGTGGTAGGGGAGGAATGCTTGCGAACAATCAGCAAGTATTATACTGAAACTAGTTACTTATTAGATCCACATACCGCTTGCGGGGTTGCTGCCTATGAAGTATGTAATGGCACGAGTGAGGTTTGTGTAACACTTGCAACAGCCCACCCAGCAAAGTTTAATGAATCGATTGAGCGTTGTGATATTGAACAGACATTCCCTGAACAAATACAGGATTTGTTTAATAAACCGCAATATCTGGAAGTTATTGAGGCGGACAAAGAAGAAATTGCCCGTCAATTAAAAACATTGTTTAATAAATAGAATGAATGTAAAGAGGATGGCCAGTAATTGGCTATCCTCTTTAATAGAAGGGAAAGATATTCTCGAATAAAGAGATGCCTGAAAAGGGGATTAGCAAAAAGACATTGAATTAGTTCAAGAGCGAGAAGACCAGCTATAAAAGGATAGCTTCTGCATCAAATTGATTTTCTTGTTGAATATTCGATGAGCCAGTTAGGTATTCGATTCGTATTGTTGCGTTGCCATTCCATTCGCTCACGTCCTTCCTGAATCCATTCCTGTAGCCTATCTTGAAAATGATCTTCTTCAGAAGAGGATACAGCAATATCAGCAATCGCCGGTGGAAAAGGGCTTTTTCTAATGTGATTTTTCAGTTTTTCAATTACCTTTTCATAATCCATTTCTGAACAAAATGAGAACCACTGCTGAACGGTCTCATCTTTGAACGTACAGTTCGTATAGACAGATTCAATTAGTATTAATAGTTTCAATACTTGTTTCTTAGTCATTGAGTTTCCCCCGTAACATATTCTCCCCGCTCAACTCGTTCAAACATTGCTGATCTTTTACACTATCCTATACCAGTTTTGTCCTTATTTCCTTTTGGTAATACTCAATGGTTGCACAATAGAAAAAGGAAGGATAAGATTTTACTATAAAAACTTTCAATGAGGGATGGTCTTGATTATAGTTAATAATATCTATTGTGTTGGTCGTAACTACGCAGCTCATGCAAAGGAATTGCAAAATGAAGTGCCGGCTTCACCTATGCTTTTTTCCAAACCTACTCATGCCATAGTAGAAGCTAGCGGTCAGGAAGTAATCCTGCCAAGCAATCGGGGATCCATTCATTTTGAAACTGAGTTGGTCATCAGAATGGGTAAAGCATATGAAAAAGGATTTACGGCGGATGATATGGTAGAAAGTATGGCAATCGGTATTGATTTCACCCTAAGGGATGTCCAAAGTGAATTAAAGAAAAAAGGACACCCTTGGCTTTTAGCAAAAGGGTTTCCTAATTCAGCACTGTTGAGTCAATTCATTCCATTCCCAGGAACAGAAGAATTGAATAAACATGACTTTTCGCTTCTGAAAAATTGTGATAAGGTGCAGCAAGGGAATATCAGAAATATGATTTTTGATTTACAAACTATCATCGAATTTACTGCCGAAAACTTTGGGTTAGGAGAAGGAGACCTGATCTTTACAGGCACACCTGAAGGGGTCGGGCCAATATCGGACAACGATCATTTATCATTACTTTGGGGAAATTCTGTGCTTGGTGAATGCTTGATAAAACTGAAATAATGAAAACCAAAAACCCTTGCATCGCAAGGGTTTTATAATTACTTCATGCTCAAACGCTGTATCCGTTCATCAAGGTCCGGATGTGTTGAGAATAATGATGATTTTCTTTGATTATTAATCTTCAAAGTAGAAATGGATGTTTGTTCCCCGCCATTTATACGATTCGTGTATGCTTTTAGCATTTTTAGTGCATGGGTCATCTTATCTTTCCCAGCAAGGTCAGCCCCGCCACGGTCTGCATGGAATTCTCGATGCCTAGAATAAGCGAAGACAACTAAGCTTCCTAGGATGGAAAATGCAATTTGGAACACGATGACGGCAATGAAATGTACAATCGGTGCCATTTCTTCTCTAACGAATCGAGAAGCAATCCAGGCTGCGATACGTGCAAGGAATACAACAAACGTGTTGACTACCCCTTGCAGAAGAGTCATGGTTACCATATCTCCATTTGCAATATGAGCAACCTCATGGGCAATAATCCCTTCAATCGCATCATCGTCCAATTCTTGAAGCATTCCGGAAGATACAGCTACTAAAGAACGTTTCTTAGACGGACCAGTGGCAAAAGCATTTACTTCAGGAGAATGATAGATTCCCACCTCAGGCATATGAGTTAAGCCAGCTGCTCTTGAAAGGCGATGTACTTTTTCCACGATATCTTTTTCCATAGCTGATAAATGTCCCTCTGGTTTTAACACTTGAACATTCATCATTTTCTTTGCCATCCAACGGGACATCGCTAGAGATATAAATGCACCGGAAAACCCGATGACAGCACTAAAGATTAACAGTGCTCCAAAGTCAATTCCACCTTGTGCATTAATATAATTTCCTCCACCAATAAGAGAAAAAATAATACTAATTGTTAGTAAAACCAGTACGTTCGTTAATAGGAAGTAAAAGATCCGTTTACCCATTATCTCACCCTTTACGAAAATTTCAAGGTCATATGAACTTGATTTATACCTATTTTAAAATGTTTCACAAAAAAATGCAATAAATAAATACTATTTCGATAGTTTTAATGGAGCGATTGTGTGGAGCAGCCATTGACTGAGGGATAGGAAAGATTTAGGATAAAGACAATATATATAGAAGAAAACGGGGCTGATTACCTTGGAATTATTCCAGCTTTCGAGAAAAAGCATGGCTGAATTTCTGTTTTCACTAAATGGTACAGGGAAAAAATCGCCAAAAGAAGTCCTTGAGGAATCAAGAACTTCAATCAATGTAAAAGTGGTAAAGGCAGGAGCATTGAAAGTTTCAGGAACAGACATGCCGCCCATTTTTGAGAAACTACTTAAAACAACTTCACCAATCATTGGTTTTTCCATTAATCAGATTGTTGAGTTGGGGAACCAGATTGAGTTTACACATTTAACACCAACCGCTGTACAAAATTGGGTCAAAAGAGAAGTAAAACAGTTGATTGGCAGTCCTCGGTTAGGGAAGAAGTATACAGTTGAACAGGCAGCGACCCTCTTAATTGTAGAGGATTTGAAAGCCTCACTTGACTTTGAATCAATAGGGAAAATTCTAGCCCTTTTGTTCAATAATCCGGAGGACCGTGAAGATGATGTGATTGATCCACTTCGCTTCTATCACGCTTATGCAACCATCTTTGAAAAAGCCTATCATCAGAATCTAGCAGAGGAAAATATGCATCAGAATATGGACCAATTCATCCAAAAGGAAGCTTTGAACCTGGTAGAAACTTTTGAAGAATTGAGTAGAGAACAAAAAAATATGGTATCAAGTATATTATTGACGGCGTCCTTGTCCGTTTTTTCAGCATATTATAAAACACTTACCAGAAAATATTGCACTGCTGCATTATTTACTAATAGATAATAGTCAGTTGAAGCTTTTATTAATGTAAATACTTGGATACAACTGTTATAAATAACGTGATATACTCGATATAAGATAACGGGAAGGGGTTGCTAACATGCGGAAAATGGAATTCTCCGAGCTAAATAAACAAATTTATGAGAAGAAAAGTGAAGTTGAACGGTCCATGTTACGGAATAAACCCCTTGAGAGAATGGTTAGAACAAGAACACGAGATAATGATGAGGCAAAAATATTAGACGAATTATGTATAAAACGGTGGAAAAAGGCTGAGGAGGAAGGGAAGATAAAATATCTAAGCAAGCGGGTGTGGTATTATGAATTCGATTAATGAAGCAAAACAAAGATTGACTGAACTAGAATCTAAAAGCACCTTTGAAAAAATGGTACAAGTAGCAGCAATTCTAACAAAACTATTGGAAAAGAAGCATATTCGTCCAGTAATTGTTGGTGGTTTGGCAGTTGAAATATATACTCGAAGTGATTACACCACAGTTGATATTGATATGATTGTCAGCGACCGAGAACTTGCTGGAGAAATCCTAAAAGAATTAGGTTTTACTATAGAAGGAAGACACTGGTATCATGAAAGATTACTGGTTAGTATTGAAATTCCAAATGATATGTTAGAAGATGCCGATGATAGCAAAGTTACAGAAATACAAATTACCGATGAATTAAAAATATTCGTTATTGGGATCGAGGACATTATATTAGACCGCTTAAGAGCTTGCATTCATTTGAAATCAACCTCTGATTGTGAATGGGGAAAAAGAATGTATCTCCTTCATCATGAACGTTTAGATATTGAATATATAAAAGAAATGAGCAAAAAGGATTTAACCATGAAACTGTTAGAGCAATGGCTTCAGGAGAGTAAATATATATAAGTTCAGGTGAAGCTTGGAGGATTATTCCAAGCTTGTTTTTATTCGGTTATTCTAAACTCCTTGGTAAATAATACTTATAAAATATTTATTATCGAGGAGTGGACATTTTGTCAGTATGTGGATTGACTCGAGCCTACATTAAAGTGTCAGGTATTAACTTGTTTTGCGAATACTTATTAAATGACAAGCCGCCGATTCTCCTCATACACGGCTTTGTATCGTCAACCTATACCTTTCGGAGAATTATTCCTTTATTACAACAGCATTTCTCTATCATCGCTGTTGACCTTCCTGGTTTTGGAAAAAGTGAAAAATCAACTTCGTTTGTTTACACTTTAGAAAATTATGCGGTCTTAATGCTTAATTGCATCAAACAGTTTGGATTTCCATCTATAAATATTGCGGCTCATTCAATGGGTGGACAAATTGCGCTTAATATGGCGAGAATTGCACCTGAAAAAATAAATAGGTTAGTGTTACTATGCAGTTCAGGATACATAAGCCGGGCAAAAAGGCCGCTAATATACAGTTCCTATTTACCATTATTTGAACGGTTTGTTCGCTATTATGTCGGGCGAAAGGATGTTAGAGAGCAGTTGAGCAACGTATTTTTCAATCAAGACTTAATCGATGATGAATTAGTTACAGAATTCGGGAGACCCTTGGCTGAGAAAGAATTTTATAAATCGCTCATCCGGTTGCTTCGTCATCGCGAGGGAGATTTGCTCCCGCAACAACTTAAAGAGATTAATATTCCTACCTTATTAGTATGGGGAAAGGAAGACAGAGTTGTACCAATTGGAGTGGGACATAGATTAGTTAAGGATTTGCCCAACGCAAAATTAAAAACATACGACCAAACAGGGCATTTAATCACAGAAGAGAGACCAGAAGAAATTTATGAAGATATTTTGAAACATACAATTTGAGCTTTTTTCGAATGAATGGAAGAGATAATCTCTGCCTCTCTTTCTTCCCCAATAATCTTAAATGAATCTTTAAGTCTTATATCTTCAGCTGATGAACCTACATAAAGTTCCAGAATTCATCCGTCGTTTTATGGACCTTGCTAGAGGTAGATCAGGATGAAAGGCATTGGATTGTAAATGCTGAGAAACAACTAAGTTTATTTCTTCTATATTGTTGTTTTCAGTTATAATCCGATGTCTAAGGAAATACTGGATGCTGGGAGCTTTATGCATCTGAAGTCAGCTTCTTTAAACAATTAGCTGAAAAGCTAAACCTTTCTAAATTGACCTATAAAGATATAAAACATCTAATTACTGCAAAAGACTCAATCGTTTTGACGCAGATGGATGAGTATATTCATGTTATCAGTATCGGTCTAAATAACATCATTAACTTGCTAAATCCGGACACAGTAGTGTTAAATAGTGAACTATTAAAACTGTTTCCAGAAACAGAGGATAAAATTATAGCAAATCTAAAATCCTCAGTTAGTGATTTTAAACAGTTAATGATATCTGAACTTGGATCAAATGCGTGTGTAATGGGTGCATGTGCTTTAGCTATTAAGAAATTCTTTGAAATAACAGATTTAAGCTTAACAATTGAACAAAATGCAATGGAACAAATAATTTAAAATATACCTGACAGAATTAGCCTATCGGGTATTCTTATTGGAAAAAAGTTATTTGTCTTCCCCATTCTATGCCATTAATAAGTCAGTTTTTTTAAATATGTGTAGATAATACAAATTTTCTAATCAAATTACCATAATTTATTTCTGCTAAGAACTATAATAGATTTCATATTTTATCACAGTTGTTTTAAATAAGATAAAGGGGATAACGAAATGGAACGAAAGGTTAAGGTCCTGCTTAACAAGGGACTGCAGGCCAAAGTTGCTACTGAGTTTGTGAAAATAGCATCACTTTTTACTAGTGACATCAACATACTTAAAGACGGGAAAATGGTTGCTGCCAAAAGTATTATGGGAGTTATGTCCTTGGCAATAAGAAAGGGAGAAGAAATAATGATTATTGCCGACGGAATCGATGAACTAAAGGCAATCGCAGTCTTAGAAGAATTTTTGTCCGGAGACGTAAAAACATTGGCATACTAAGTAAGTGGAGTGAAACAAATTGAATAATCTTAGCACGAAATCATTATTAGAAGCATATCAAAAAGCGATTGAATACAATCTTAAGGATGCATTTATAACCTTATTATTAAAAGAATTAAGCAAACGAGGTATTGATGAATCACTCATAACTGACTATAGGAATAAAGCGAATGCTAAAATTATAAACTTTGATGCCTAGCAGCTATTTCCTAAAACCATACAATACTGCTAAGGGCACAGTTCAGTGAGAACAGTGCCCTTAGATTTTGTCTTTAACAATTCTATGTGACGAAAAGATTAAACAGATTTGCGATCCTCAAATGGTAACTCATCTTCTAGGTTACGTCTTCTTAATAGACCAAAGAAGTTCTCTATTTCCCGTTCTGCACTCAAAAGAGAGTCCGAACCATGGATGACATTTTCTTCTTTTGAAAAAGCAAAATCACCACGGATGGTTCCAGGTAATGCTTCCGATGGACTTGTCTTTCCAATCATCAGACGAGAAACCTCAATGATATTTTCTCCTTCCCAGACCATTGCAAAAGAAGGAGCAGATGTGATGAAATCCACTAATTCACCGAAAAATGGCTTTTCTTTATGTTCCATGTAGTGATATTCTGCTTTCGTGCGGTCGATGGTCATCAACTGTGCATGTAACAAAGTAAAACCTTTTTGCTCAAACCGTCTGACAATCTCGCCAACTAATCCTCGTTTCACTCCATCTGGCTTGACCATAATAAACGTTCGTTGTAATGACATACAATCACCTCTTGATTAAGTATTTATGTATGAGAACCTTGAAGAATTTATCCTGCATGTTACCATTATGGGGAAAAAATATAGTTTTCAAACCAGAAAAAAACACACATCCGTCAATGTGTGTTAATGATTATGATCATTCCTCTTTAACTGTATCTCTTTTACCTTTTGATACTGCTCATCCGGCCACCATGCACCGCAATCATCTGATACGACACAGGCTGCACATTTTTCTAAGTCATAGACAATCATGCCCGTAATGGGTGGGGAGTATAGATGAAGAGTAACCATGTCGATGTCGTTGAAAGCTTTCATTTTATGGACTGCTTTCTTAGGGGCATAAAAGGTTTTTCCTTGATGATGGTATTGATGAAACAATTCAATTGGCAATCCATTTTCGTTTACCTCATAGACCGAGTTCCTCGAGGTTCCGGAGAGAACCTGTATCCAGCCGTGGGAATTGCCATGATCATGTGGAGCACACTCCAAATCCGACCAATTCATTACGAGCATTTCCACTTCTTCATTTTTATAAAGCAACTTTCGATTATAGGGCTTCCCTTTACTTGGTTCTGGCAAATCGGCAAGATCCTCGGCGGTTAGATTTAGTTGCAATAGAGCATCCCTTAATTCAGATTTCGATGGATTTTTTAAAGAACCTAAAAAATGATTTATCTTACTCGTCAAAGTCATAGTGCTTCACTCCTACAGTCGTTTATTCTTAAAGTTGCTGAACAACATAGGTACAAGCTGACCGTTAACAATTATTACTCCTATTATAATTATGATTCCTCCGGCAACACTTATGAGTAAAATTTTCTCATGTAAAAGTAAAACTGCAGCAACTAATGTTGCGATTGGTTCAAGGTATAAGAACATAGAAACCTTCGAAGCTTCTAAAACTTCTAACGCTTTTCCCCAATACCAGTAGGCAATACCTGAAACAAAGACCCCGAGGAAGATCAAGTGGGCCCACTCTGTCTCGTTCAAAAGGGAAAGTCTTTCCCAGCCTCTGTTTCGAATAATAAAAGGGATGGTGAGAATTAAACCGATTAAACTCATATAGAACGTCACCACAATAGGGGAATATGGGATTTTTAAACTCTTTAAAAGGACTGAGTAAACAGCCCAATTTAAGGTGCTCAAGAGCATTAAAAGAAAACCTAAATTCAAGGCAAAGTGTAATGATTGTCCACTTCTTGTTGAAGTGACTAACAACACCCCGACAATCGCCAGCGACATGCCGATAGCCCTTGTTAAGCTCATCTTTTCATGCAGGAAAAGAATCGATAAGATAACTGTAAAGACAGGAGATAACGAGATAAGCCAGCCGGCAGAAGATGCATTAATCGTTAATAGAGCAGTAGCCTGTAATACCTGATGAACAAATATTCCAAGTGTACCAAGAATGAGTAAATGGGGGAAAAATCTAAAGGAGATAAATAGCCGATGACGCTGCATGAGGATCAGTAACAGCAAAAATAGGACCCCAATCCCAAAACGAAAAACGAGCAGTGAATAGGGATCAAGTTTTCCTAAGACAGCCTTGGCTGACACAAAAGAAACTCCCCAGAACGTAATAGATATTAATGCATACATGGAAGCAGTTACCTTAGATTTATATAAAGTCATGAATAGGATCCTCTCGGAAAAAAAGATTTTACTCAATTTTATGCTTGTCCTCCAAGATGATGATGGTAGAGGGAATATTTTAGTTATAAAAAATCAAATAACAAAAAATAAAATGATATTACCATAAAAAAACAATCAACTATCTTACTATAAAGATAGAAAGCGGTCTCATTTTGAAGGAGGAAAAGAATTGAGTAGAAATATTAAAGGACTTATTAATGAAATGACCTTAGAAGAAAAGGCTGGTCTTTGTTCTGGTTTTGATTTTTGGAATACCAAGGCAGTCGAAAGGTTGGGTATTCCATCGATTATGATGACGGACGGGCCTCATGGACTAAGAAAACAAGAAGGAGATTCCGACCATCTAGGAATCAATAAAAGTGTACCTTCAACTTGCTTTCCTTCAGCAGCAGGACTAGCCTGTTCATGGGATAACGAAATGGTAAACAAAGTTGGTGCGGCTATTGGTGAAGAGTGCCAGGCAGAAAATGTGGCAATTGTTTTAGGACCAGGGACCAATATTAAAAGATCCCCGTTATGCGGAAGGAATTTCGAATACTTTTCAGAAGATCCATTTCTTTCAAGTAAACTATCAGCAAATTTTATTAAGGGAGTTCAAAGCCAAGGTGTCGGCACATCCTTGAAACATTTTGCTGTCAACAATCAGGAGTATAAAAGGATGTCCATTGATGCTTTAGTGGATGAACGGACGTTAAGAGAAATCTATTTAGCTAGTTTTGAAGAGGCAGTTAAAGATGGGAAGCCCTGGACCGTAATGGCAGCCTATAACAAGGTTAATGGAGATTACTGCTCTGAGAATAAAAAATTACTAACAGAAGTTTTAAAGGAAGAATGGGGATTTGAAGGTTTAGTTGTATCTGACTGGGGTGCCGTCAATGAGAGAGACTTGGGACTTGTAGCAGGACTTGAACTTGAAATGCCTTCAACCGGAGGCATTGGAGATAATAAGATTATTGAAGCGGTCACATCCGGCAAACTCTCTGAACAGGTCCTCGACGCTGCTGTTGAAAGAATTTTAAATATAGTGTACAAGGCAGTAGAAAATAATCAGGCGGATGCTGTTTATAGTAAAGAGGAGCATCATGCTTTGGCAAGGGAAGCAGCCAGAGAGAGCATGGTCCTGCTTAAAAATGAAGATAATATATTACCGATTAGAAAAGTAGACTCTGTTGCTGTTATTGGTGCTTTTGCGAAAAAACCGAGGTATCAAGGCGGCGGAAGCTCTCATATCAACCCTACTAAGGTAGATAATATATATGAGGAAATGGCAAAAGTGGCGGGTGATGAGACAATGCTCACTTATTCTGATGGCTATGTCCTTGAAAATGATAAGGTAAATGAAAGTTTACTAGAAGAAGCCGTTGAGGCTGCAAAGCAGGCAAATGTGGCCGTCATATTTACGGGACTGCCTGAGCGTTATGAATCTGAAGGGTTTGACCGCAAGCATCTAAATATTCCTGAAAGTCATAGATTATTAATTGAAAAAGTAGCAGAAGTACAAAGTAATGTAATTGTGGTATTAAGTAATGGGGCTCCAATAGAAATGCCATGGTTGGATAAGATAAAAGCTGTACTAGAGGGTTATCTCGGAGGCCAGGCATTAGGCGGAGCAATTGCTGATTTATTGTTTGGACTTGCTAGCCCAAGCGGCAAGCTTGCGGAGACATTCCCGAAAAAGCTGATTCACAATCCTTCTTATTTAAATTTCCCAGGCGATGGAGAAACCGTTGAATACAGGGAAGGTATTTTTGTCGGATATCGACACTATGATACAAGAGATGTAGAGCCGTTATTCCCGTTTGGCTTTGGGTTGAGCTATACTAGCTTCGAATATAGTGATTTAAATGTTGATATGAAAAATTTCAAAGACGATGAAACCCTTTCGGTAACAGTTAGGATTAAGAATACTGGCAGTATGCTAGGAAAAGAAGTTGTGCAGCTATATGTTAAAGATGTTGAAAGCACATTACCGCGGCCAGAAAAGGAACTGAAAGCATTTGCGAAAGTTTCTCTTCACCCCGGTGAAGAAAAGATTGTTACATTTGAATTGGATAAACGTGCATTTGCCTATTACAATGTAAAGCTAAAGGATTGGCATGTAGAAACTGGTGCCTTTGAAATACTCGTTGGTAAATCTTCAAGAGATATTCTTCTTAAAGAGACTGTTGAAGTAGAATCTACTGTTGTTATTAAAAAAGTATTGACTAGAAATTCTACTTTCGGTGATTTGATGGAACATCCTATTGGAGCCGAAATCATGAGAGCAATGGGGCAAGCACAACAATTCGACGAAGAAAGCAGTCTCGGAGCTGGTATGCAGGAAATGATATTGGGCACCACGCTTCATAACGCATCCGTCATGAGCAATGGACTATTTACGGAAGAAATGCTGCAGGGAATTCTGCAAGCTGTAAATAACTCAAATTAAGTTTAAGAAGAATAACCCGATATCTGTCGGGTTATTTTTCTATTAAGTGATACTTTTCTTTGTATTGTTTAGGAGTAAGTCCTGAATGCTTTTTGAAAACCTTTGTAAAGTAGCTCTGATCGGAAAAGTTTAACAACGAACCTATTTCCGAGAGAGGGGTTTCTGTAAATTCAATCAGATTTTTAGCCTCATCTATTTTCACTTGTTGTATATAGTCGCTAACAGAAATGCCCACTTCCTTTTTAAACAGAATGGATAAGTAGCTATGACTTAAGTCTACTTGACTAGCAACATCGTCGTGGGTAATTTTTTCATATCGATTGTTGTATATAAAGTTTTTACAATTAGTTACGGTTTTAGAAAAACGTTCTTCTTTAACCTGAAGCACTTTTTCTGTCAAGGAAAAAATTGCTTCAACTGATAGTTGGTCAATTTCCTTAATCGTTTTTAAATCCTCTAGACGCTGAATGTAAACATCGCTTAAGGAAAAGGCGATTTCTGGGTGAAGGCCGCCTTCTATTGAAGCTCTAGTAGCCAAGGTTATTCCAGCGATCGTAATATTTTTCTTTGACCGAATATAGCTTGACTTTGATAGAACACCGGTGCTTTCTTCTTCCATTTGGGTAAAACTTTTTAACTCATCCACTCGGCCTTCTCTAATAATCGTTAAAAGCTTCTTTTCAAGCAGCGGATCATGATGGACAGCTTCAGGTTGCTCTCTTTGAGTCTTAGTGAGATTTTTTTTATCCTCGGTTTTCCCTATATGTCCAAGTTTAAGATTTTCCGATGTGATAACACCAGCTGGGAGCAGCGTTTGATTGATAAAATAGTAAGCGATTTTACTTACAGATAAAAGCTTCTCATTTGTAATAACAGGGGTAGACTGATAGTAATGAACTACCTGTTCCCGCTGGGCAAAAACATGAAAATCATTAATCAATCCATTAATTTTCTGTTCAAATAGATTATAGGGAAGAGACGGTCCGATGATCACAGTTCCTTCAAAGTCGTCATGGTGCATGACGCTAATTAAAATATAGTTCTCATAAAAATAGGTTTTTCTTATGACGGGAAAGCTATATTGTTTTTCAGGTTCAAAGTTTAATGAAATAAATAGATTTTGCTTTTCATTTTTGTATAAGGGATTTAACACGCGATTATCAATGATTTCGAACAAAATCTCTCCAGTTGGCTTTACGAAAAAAATAGATAAATCAAAGGTCTCAGAGACTAATCTACATAGATCTTTTAAATTGTCGATATGATTTGGCATATAAAAGTCCAACCTTTCAAATATATATGTTAATAAAAGTACCAAATTAAAAATCAAAATACCATATCTATTTTATGTATTACCTTATCATAATTTTGTGAAAAGGAATATAGAAAGAAGTGATGGTATGAATATTAAAAAAACGATCTTTTTAACGGGTGCAACTGGAAACATGGGGATTGAAGGATTTAAGCAATTACTTAAGAAAAGAAGGCATTATAATATCGTAGTGTTAGTATTGCCAACGGAAAAAGATAAGCTGGTAATGGCACCATTTGAAAAAGAGCCGGGTGTGAAAATCATTTGGGGAGATTTAACGAATTATCATGATGTTTTAAAAGGTGTTCAAGGTGCTGATTATGTCCTTCATGTGGGTGGAATGGTTTCGCCCGCTGCTGACTATCTTCCTGAATTGACGACTCAGGTAAATGTGGGAGCAGTTAAAAATATTATTAAAGCGATAAAAGATCAGCCAAATCCCGACGAAATAAAATTGGTCTATATCGGGACGGTTGCAGAAACAGGTGATCGTAACCCTCCAATACATTGGGGAAGGACCGGTGACCCGATAAAAATCAGTATATATGACAATTATGCAATTTCAAAGACCATCGCCGAAAGAGAAGTAATTGAATCTGGACTTAAATACTGGGTTTCTTTAAGGCAGACAGGGGTTCTATATAGCGGGATGCTAAATAAACTGGATCCAATCATGTTCCACGAACCAATAAACGGTGTATTTGAATGGGTTACGGCTCGTGATTCGGGAAAACTATTGGCAAATATTTGTAATAAGGATATTCCTGATGAATTTTGGAGAAGGATTTATAACATTGGCGGTGGGGAGAAATATCGGACAACCAATTATGAATTTATGGAAAAAAGCTTTGCGGCTTTGGGTATGGATGTTAAAAAAGTGACCGATCTAAACTGGTTTACAACAAGGAATTTTCATGGGCAATGGTATGAAGATTCAGATATTCTTGAGGATTATTTGCACTTCAGGAGTGGAAGTGCTGATGAGTTTATCGCAGAATTGAAAGAAAATGCCCCCTTTAAAATGAAAATGGCTAAATACGTTCCCGCACTTTTTATAAAGAAATGGGTCATGGAACCTGTTGCGAATAAAGAACTTGGTACGATGTATTGGATAAAAAATGATATAAAAGACCGGATTACTTCTTTCTTTGGTTCAATGGAAAAGTGGAAGGAAATACCAAGTTGGCATGAGTACGAAGTAGTTAAACCTTCTGAAAAACCAGTCCGGCTTGATCATGGTTATGATGAAACCAAAAAAAGGTCAGAGCTGGACATTGAGGATATGAGGCAAGCAGCAAAGTTTAGGGGGGGAGAATGCGTATCAGAAACGATGCAAAATGGAGATTTATCTACCAAGCTTCAATGGTGCTGTGCCTTTGGGCATAAATTTGAGGCAAGTCCAACACTTGTACTTTTAGGAGGACATTGGTGTCCTGAATGTTTGCCTGCTCCTTGGAATTATGATGAGGAAGCAGAAAGAAATCCTTTTTTTGCACAGGTTTGGTATCCGCTTCATGAAAAGAATGAGGCAAATTATTATGGTGAAAGTATACTAAAGGAAATCAAAGGTTAATTTGGTAAAAAGTTTATTAATAAAGATTATTGAGGAATCCTTAACAGCTATTTGAAAATAATTCGTTCTATAAAATAAAACTACTAAAAACAAAAAGAGATTACCATATCAAAACATAGAAAGCTATTAAAATAAATTTAGAAAGCGATAACAAAATCTATGTTAGCGTATTGCGAAAATTAACTGAAAGGATCTAATGCTATGAAATTATATGATTTACGAATTGAATATCAAGAATATCCAGTAGGCCTTGATGTTAAAAAGCCAAGGTTCTCTTGGAAACTTAAATCTGATGAACAGGACGTTCTCCAAATAGCCTATCAAGTAATCGTTTTAAAAGGGGAGAAAGAGGTCTGGAATACTGGTAGGAAAGAAAGCAGTTCCTCAGTGTTAATAGAATACAGTGGTTCAGAGCTAGAAGGACTAACTAAGTATGATGTTCATGTTGAGGTCTGGGATAACAAAGGAAGTCAGGCATCCGTTGAAGGCAGATTTGAAACAGGGCTGCTAAAGGGCACCAACTTTAGTGCTGAGTGGATTTCACATGGATTTCCGGAAGAGGAAACAGCTTGTCCTGTTTTTGTGAAAGAGTTTAAGGCTGCTAAAGGTATTGAGAGAGTACGAATCTATGCTACCGCTCTAGGAGTTTACGAAATTAAAATTAACGGGGAAAAAGTCGGGGATACCTTTTTTGCTCCAGGCTGGACAAATTATCACAAGCGCTTGCAATACCAAACCTACCAGGCAGATGGTATGCTTCAAGAGGAAAATAAAGTAGAAATAACTGTAGGAAACGGCTGGTATAAAGGTATTTTTGGCTTCACCTGTACGCCTAACCATTACGGCGATCAAGTGGCAGCTCTCGCGGAAATCCATATCACGTATTCAGATGGAACCACACAAATCATTAAAACGGATGATAGCTGGAAGGTTACTACAGGTAGTATTCGCAGTAGTGAGATCTACATGGGGGAAACTATTGATACATGCTTTCTGGAAGACAAGATCTCTGATGCAGTCCTATTTTCATTCGATAAGGAAAAGATTGTGGGACAGGAAAGTGAGCCAGTCCGGATTACAAAGAGGCTACCTGCTTTAGAATCCTTTACTACTCCGAAGGGTGAAAAGGTTTTAGATTTTGGCCAAAACTTAACTGGATTTGTAGAAATAAAGCTAAAAGGACAACCTGGGAAGAAAGTGACCATTCGTCATGCGGAAACACTAGATAAAGATGGCAATTTTTATTCAGAAACTTTGCGTCAGGCGATATCGATTGATCATTTTATTTGTAACGGCGATGATCAAACCTTTAGACCGCATTTTACCTTCCATGGTTTCCGGTATATTGCAGTTGAAGGACTTGAGGAGCTCCAACTTGAAAACTTTACAGCCTGTGTTTTGCATACTCAAATGGAGGAAACTGGTACATTCACAACATCTAATCCTCTTGTAAACAAGCTGCAAAGCAATATCCAATGGAGTCAAAGAGGAAATTTCTTGGATATCCCGACAGATTGCCCACAAAGAGATGAGCGTCTAGGTTGGACAGGTGATGCCCAGGTCTTTGCAGGAACGGCAGCCTATAATCACAATGTTGCTTTGTTCTTTTCCAAATGGCTGCACGATTTAGCATCAGAACAAACCGAGGAATACGGTGTCCCACATGTTGTCCCTAATATCCTAGGAAATCAGGAAGGAGCAGCTGCCTGGAGTGATGCAGCCGTTATTGTCCCTTGGGTAGTTTATGAGACCTATGGTGATGTCCGAATATTAGAAGAACAATACGAGAGTATGAAGGGCTGGGTGGATTATATTACAGCACGGTGCGGCAGCAATGGACTCTGGCAATCAGGTTTCCAGTATGGTGACTGGCTGGGGTTAGATAAGGAAGAAGGAAGTCTAGACAGGACTGGTGCAACCGACAAATACCTTGTAGCAAATGCTTATTATGCGTATTCTACAAATATAGTGAGAAAGACGGCAAGTGTTCTTGGAAAAGAGGAAGATGCCAATCAATACGAGACACTTTATCGCAAAATTAAGAAGTCTTTTAATGAAGAATACATCACGTTAACAGGAAGACTTGTGAGCGAAACACAAACAGGATGTATTTTGGCTGTTTATTTCAATTTGGCTGAGGAACAACATAGGGAAAGAATTGTTAAAACTCTTGAAAAGAATATTGCAAATCATAAAAATCATTTAACAACAGGGTTTGTAGGTACGCCGTATTTATGCCATGCCTTATCCGAAAATAACCACCATGACTTGGCTGGAACGCTATTTTTGAAAGAGGATTACCCTTCATGGCTTTACGCAGTAAAGAAAGGTGCTACAACCATCTGGGAGCGCTGGAATTCCATTTTACCAAACGGAGATTTTGATACTTCAGGGATGAACTCGCTTAACCACTATGCATACGGATCTATTGGAGATTGGATGTACAGAAAACTGGCAGGCATCAACCAGTTGGAACCCGGGTACAAGAAGATTTTAATAAAGCCTCAGTTTATTAAAGGGGTTACTGTGGTGGAATCAACCTTCCAATCTGTATACGGTGAGATAAAGAGTGCCTGGAGTTGTATGGATCAGAAGATTATAGTTGATGTTGTCATTCCTCCAAATACAACAGCAGTATTGTATTTACCAGAGCAGGAGGAGCCAATTGAGGTTGGTTCAGGGGCCTACCATTATGAATATGGAACTAAAACAAATTTGGAAAGAGATAGATTTTCCATGGATTCAACTTTGAAGGAAATCTTGGATGAACCAATGGCTGTCCAAATCCTTAATCAGTACGCACCGGATATGATGAATCATCCCATGATTGAGTTTGCCTACCACTTATCGATCAGTGAAGTATTGGCTTCCGCCCCTGGGGAAACAGAAACACTGTTTAAAATGGTCATCGATACATTAAACAAAACGGAAATCACAGTTTAAACGAATGTAAGTATAGAGAGAATATACATCTAGGTTGGAAAGAATGTATTTATTCTTCCAACCTCTTTTTTATAGTAATAAAAATGCCATCGGGAGTAGAAATAATGAATATTAGTGGAGAGATACAAGTTAAAACTGGTTCAATGCAGCCAGAAGAAGATAGTAAACTTAAGATTCACGAAAAAATCGCCCTTTCTGTTGGGGGAATATCAGGAACTGCTCATTTTCAAATGCTCTCGATGTTTTTGCTTTTTTTTTATACGGATGTAATGAAAATTAGTGCCGCATATGTGGCAGGCTTATTCCTTTTGTCGCAGGTTCTTAACGTAATAGTAGCACCTGTCTTCGGTATCTTTGTAGATAAAATATCAACTCCATGGGGGAAATACAAACCCTATACTATTATATTAGGGATACCTACAGCTCTTTTTGGATGGTTAACCTTCACGGACTTTCATTTAAGTCATCATTTAGAGTTAGTTTATGCTACATTTACCTATCTTATTTATAGCATGTTGATTGCTATTGCCCAAGCACCAGGAGCGGCTTTGACACCTGCCATGACGAAGAGATTGGATGAACGTTTGTCAATCGGAACCTTTAGCTATATTTTTGTGCTAGCAGGAGCCATGTTTGTTGCTATAGGAGTCCAGCCCCTCTATAAAACTTTAGGTGGAGGGAATGAGGCTCTTGGATTTACCTTACTAATGGCAGGATTTGCAGTTTTTTGTAGTGCAATCTCAATATTCCAATTTATAAACATTAAGGAAAAATATGTTGTAAAACATAACAAGGATGTAATGAGACCAAAGTTGAAAGAGATGATAATTGCTGTATTCACCAATAAGGCAGCTATTATCGTATATGTCTATGTATTTGCTTCAAATCTAGCTAATGCAATTCGGTCTGCGGTCATGATCCATTACTTTAAATATTATTTTCATAATGAAGCTTTAATGGTCACTGTCGGGGCTGCCAGTCTGCTCCCGATGATTATAGGTGCTATCCTTAGTCCAATTATAACAAAACGAATAGGACTAAAGGCTAATGTTCTTACAGCAACGATTATCAATGTTATAACAATGGCCTCTATTATCGCAATACCAAACTCAACTTCTGGTGTCATCATTCTCATCGTCATCTCTATTATTGGAAGCTTGTTTACTGGTTTTGCAAGTCCAGCACAAAGTGCTATGATGCCTGCCGCAATGGACTATACAGAGTGGAAATCAGGCATCAATGTCAATGCCTTCATGGGTTCTTTCTTAGGGTTACTACAAACATCGTCGACTGCTTTAGCAGGAGCGATTGCAGCAGGGGCATTGGTTATTGTAGGTTACGTACCAGGGGTAGAGCAGAGTAATGAAACGATCTTTGGTCTTAAAGTGTTAATGGGGATTCTTCCAGCTGTCATTATTTCTCTTACAGCATGTGTAATATGGTTTGATCTTACTGAGGAAAAGCAGAACCAAATTACGAAAGAACTTGCAGAACGAAGGAGAACACAATAGAAAATAATACAAAGTAAAACGGGAAGTTTTTTTAAAATTGATTGAACTTCCCTTTATCTTTATAACTGTTCATTAAATATTTTAAATATTTCTAATGGTATAAAATGAAGTTACTAAAAAAAGAAATATAATACCATATTAGTCTGATGTATCTAATTACAATAAAGATAGTAAGCGATTCCAAAAATGAAAAATATAAGGAGGAGAAGCAATGAAAGCAGAACAGGAAATACTAAGTAACAACCCAATGAAATCTCCTGGGAAAAAGAAAAAAGAACTAGGTCTTGATTCGCAAG
The DNA here is from genome assembly GCA_040797665.1 of Neobacillus sp. Classification (GTDB taxonomy): domain Bacteria; phylum Bacillota; class Bacilli; order Bacillales; family Cytobacillaceae; genus Neobacillus. The sequence continues at coordinate 165,158 of JBFNER010000002.1, forward strand.
GTATTCAAAAAACAATGCGGTTCCATCATTACCTTGGTGACGGGGCAGGGCAGGTTGCCTTAAACTCTATTAACGGTCTTATCGGGATGCTAACCTATTTCTACACAGATAAGGTAGGCGTCGCAGCTGCAACAGTCGGTACGATTATGCTTGTATCAAGAGTACTTGATGCAGTTACAGACCTCGCGATGGGAAAAGTGGTTGATTCGACAAAATCAAAATACGGTAAAGCCCGTCCATGGATGTTGTGGACTGCAATTCCTACATTACTTGCTATTATTCTACTTTTTACAGTACCATCAGATGCTTCAGCTACTACAAAAACCATTTATGCATTAATTACTGTGACCTTTGCAACCGCTATCATGTATACCGCTATAGCGATTCCATATGGAAGTTTGATGGCCATGCGAACGAAAAGCTCAGAAGAACGCGGTAAAATGGGTATTACTCGTTCTGTCTTTGGCTACATCATTGGAATGATCATTGCGATTGTTTTGATTCCTGTAACAAACATGTTAGGCGGGGATCAATCGGCATGGATTAAAGTAGCAGTTGTTTTGGGGGTGTTTTCAAGTATTTCTTTGTTTTTGACTTTCCTTGCTTCAAAAGAAAAGAACAATGTAGGAGTTAAACAGGACCAAGAAGAAAATGTCCCATTTATGGAAAGTATTAAATTATTATTTAAGAACAAGTACTGGGTTATCATGCTATTTGCGCAATTATTTATTAATATGATGTATGTACTCTCAGGCTCGACAGGCGTTTATTATACAAAGTATATTCTTGGTAATGAAAATCTAGTAGCAATTATGGGTGCTGTTGGTCTCATTCCTGTGTTTCTTGGATTTGCATTAGTAGGGCCAATGATTAAAAAATTCGGACTTACGAAAACAGCCCGAATAGGGTTAGTACTAGGGATTATCGCAACCCTTATCCGCTGCTTTATGCCTTACAACTTTATGGCTGCATTAATCTTAGGAGGAGTTGCAACATTTGCTACGATTCCAATGATGGCAGTAGGAGGAGTATTAGTAAATAATACGGTGGAATATGGTGAGTGGAAGTCAGGTAAGAGATTAGTAGGAATGGTGAACAGCGCAAGCAGCTTTGGTGTAAAAATCGGAAGCGGTTTAGCTGCAGCCATGATTGGCTGGATCCTGGCGTTTGGTAACTATGATGGGACATTGGCAACACAATCAGACTCTGCCATCACTAGTATTTTGGTATTGACGGTATACATGCCACTTGCATTATTTATTGTCACTTATTTACTTCTTCGTAAGTATGATTTAGATGAAAAATATCCGCAAATTGTCAAAGAGTTAGAAGAGAGAAGACATAATCAATCATAACTGATGAGTAAGAAAAGGGACATTCGGGATATCTTGAATGTTCCTTTTTTATGAAATATCTCAATATTAAATGAAATAATATTATGAAAATATATTGGATGTTCACAATTATGACATGATTTTTCAAATTTTTTATTTGGATATTTCGACATTAAATGAGCACATTCTGGTCTAATTATGTATACGCTTTCATTTATGGTTGAGTTTTTCAATGAATTATGTAGATTCGGGAATGATTGTGTCGTTTTGTTACTGTTTTCTATATTTTCTATGTTTGATACAATGAAAAAAAACCAATCTTTTTAAAAAATTTAAAAGGAACTAGCGAAAGGGAGAAAAGTTTGTAACATCGTGGTCTTCCAAATAGTACTTTATTAGTGGTGCTCCAATCGCGCAGCTCTTTAGGAGGGCATTATTATGGTATTTAAGGTAAAAATATGGAGAAAATTAACTAGAAACCAGAAACTAAGACTGCTATCACAAAAAGCTCACTTTTAACCTTTGGAAGAGCCCTGTTTGGGCTTATTTATTTTGGCCTGTTGTTGAATAAGTGAAAACTAATTATTATAAAAAATAAGCAGCTTTCCAATAACGGGAAGCTGCTTTTGTAATTTTTATAAAGCCCTGGTAGTCTCTAAAACTAACCTAGTAAAGAGGCTGCACCTTTTGCATGAGTATCTTCTGGCGGCCATACCGAAAGGTCAAAAGGATAATCTGAGCCTGGGACTACTCTGTCTTCTCCTACCATTTTTGTGAGAAACTGAATACTTTCGGTGCTCCACAAGACATTATCATACCAAAATCGTTTAAGGTATTCTGAGGGTTTTCCTTTCAGTTTTGAAGAAACAAGCCCCCACTGCTCATACCCTTTATCAAGTCTGCCAATCTGATAGGGAAGAAAGCCTCCGCCATGCGCAAATAATATTTTTACTTCTGGAAATTGATCAACCATTCCACTCAATACTATATCCGTCGCACAAACAGTCGTTTCCCAGGGGACACCGATTAAATTAGGCATCATTCTCCGTTTCAACCGCGGGTCTTCACATAATAATGGGTGAATAAAAACTATGGCCTTTAGGCGATTGGCTTCTTCGAAAAATGGTGTGAAGAATTCATCAGATAACATGTGATCGGGGAGGCCTGGACCTATAATGACCCCTTTTAATCCTAAGTTCATTGCTTCATGTAAAACTTGTGCAGCTTTTTCTGGATTGGTAAGAGGGACGGTCCCTAATGCGGATAGTTTCTGAGGTGTTTGTTTGGTCCACTCTGCTAACGAACGGTTGTATACAGTAGACAATTCTGCTGTAACTTCTTCATGAAAATCATAAAGGAAAAGTTGAGGAATGGGTGAGATAACCGAGTGGCCCACACCGGCTTTTTCTTGTTCAGCGAGGTAAAAATCACCGTCAACGAAGGATTTTTTTAGGTCAAATCCCCATTTTTCATTAATAACTAAAAATGGACCTTTCCCGTCCTCTTTTTTGACCCATTTGGCATTTAAGAGGCTCTGATGATCTTTTAGCCAGGTTAAAACATCGGGCGGGATAAAATGTGTATGAAAATCATGCATCTAACATCTCTCCTATTAAAATTAACTCTACCTTCTTCTGTAGCCCAATCTAGCAGAAACTTCTAAAGCGGCACTGATCACTTTTTTAGCAATGCTTTGAATCTTATGAGATTGTAATCTTTGTTTTGGTCCGACAACAGATAAGGCTGCAATCACATTACCTCGAAAATCAAAAATCGGTGCAGCGATGGACGTTACTCCGTCTAAAATTTCCTCAACGCTAGAAGCGTAGCCATTTTTCTTCACTTCAAGTAAATGGGCACGAAGGAGTTTTGGGTTTGTAATGGTATTTTTGCAGTATTTGTTAAGCCCTTTTTCAATCACCCTATCAAGAACATCATCATTTGAGTAAGCAAGTAATACTTTACCTGAACTTGTGCAATAGGCTGGATTTCTTCTGCCAACATGCGTTAGAAATCGTACTGGATGATTGCATTCTACTTTATGAAGGTAGATTACATCTAAATGATCCAGTACAGAAATGTGAGCGGTTTCACCGAGAGTCTCAACCAGCCTGTTTAAGATCGGTTGTGATTCTCGGTGAATATCCATTGAACTATTGACGACGCCGCTAAGAGTAAGGATGGAAAGACCTAAGCGGTATTTCTTCGTTTCTGGATCTTTATAAACAAAGCCTTCACTTGCAAGTGTTGCCATCGTTCTGCTGACAGTACTTTTATTGAGTCCGAGTGATGAAGAAATTTCACTAATTTTTTTTTCAGGTTCATCCATCGAAAAACTATTTAATATTCGAAGAGCATTTTTTAACGATGAAAGATAATGTTCTTCTTGTTTTTTAGTTTCCAAATTTTCATGCCTCCTTTGCTGTGTAGTTTCATTATTGAAAACAATGTTGCTCTATAGTGGTCAATATAACAGATGAAAAAAGAAATAGAAAGAAATTTTTAAAAAATTTAAATTATTTATAATTGTTTCACTATGTGAAACAATGGTGTTGTATACGCAATCAAAAGGGGATATCTTCTAATTAAAGAACTTTTAGGAGGAACAAGATGATGACTGTGGAAACTAGAGTAAAGGCAATCAATTGCTTGCATTTCATTAATGGCCAATTTGTTGAATCACAGAACAAAAAAACATTTGAGAATATTAACCCAGCGACTGAAGATGTGTTAGGGACGGTAGCGGAGGGTGGTAAGGAAGAAGTTGACTATGCAGTTCGAGCAGCACGCAGAGCGTTAAACGGTAAATGGAAAAAGATGACGACAACAGAACGTTCAAAAGTACTTCGTCGCATAGGTGATTTAATCCTTGAGAGACAAGAAGAATTAGCTCGTTTGGAATCGTTGGATACCGGGAAACCGTTTTGGTTAGCTAATAGTATTGATATCCCAAGGGCTGCTTATAACTTCCACTTTTTCGCAGATTATATGATTTCAGTTAATACTGATGCAAACCAGCAGGATGATCAGGCTATCCATTACTCCTATCGCCGGCCAGTTGGTGTTGTCGGGATTATTAAACCTTGGAATCTACCATTACTATTACTTACCTGGAAATTAGCTCCTTGCTTAGCGATGGGGAATACAGCGGTTATCAAGCCTGCGGAATGGACACCGATGACAGCAACCGTTTTAATGGAAATTTGTAAGGAAGCTGGCGTACCGGATGGTGTGGTGAATCTAGTTCATGGTTTCGGCCCAAATTCAGCAGGTGGTGCGATTTCAGAACATCCAGATATTGATGCGATTTCCTTTATCGGTGAACCGGGAACAGGCTCTGCGATTATGAAAGCGGCATCAAGTTCGTTAAAAAAACTGTCTTTTGAATTGGGCGGTAAAAATCCGAACATAATCTTTGCTGATTCAGATCTGGATGAGGTGGTGGAAACAACCATCAAATCTAGTTTTATTAATCAAGGCGAAGTATGTCTTTGCGGCTCACGGATCTATGTCGAGCGTCCTGCATATGAGGAGTTCTTAAATAAATTTGTAGAGAAGGTAAAGACGTTAAAGGTAGGGAAACCAGAAAATGAGGATACAAAGGTTGGTGCATTAATCAGCAAGGAACATTACGACCGTGTAAACAGCTATATAGAAATCGCAAGAAATGATGGTGCAGTCATTCTGACAGGTGGAAAACGCCCTGAGGGAATGGATAAGGGTTACTATTTAGAACCTACCATTATTACTGGAGTGGATCGTAATTCTCGCTGTGTCCGGGAAGAAATATTTGGACCGGTTGTAACGGTTATGCCATTTGATATGGAAGAAGAAGTAATTATGCAAGCGAACGATACACATTATGGATTAAGTGCGACGATTTGGACAAATGATTTAAGACGTGCCCACCGAGTTGCCCACCAAATTGAAGCTGGAATTATCTGGGTAAACACTTGGTTCTTACGCGATCTTCGTACACCGTTCGGTGGAATGAAAAATAGTGGAATTGGCAGAACAGGCGGAATGCATAGCATTGATTTCTACTCTGAATTATCCAATATCACCATTAAACTATAAAGGAGTATACCGATGACCAATAAAATAAAACAGTTTGCAGAACAATTGGCTGAAGCAGAGTCAACTCGGATTGGCATTTCTCCTCTCTCATCTGTTGATCCAGAATTAACGATAAAAGAAGCATATTCTATTCAGCTTGAAAATATCCAGCGAAAAGTAGCAGAAGGTCAAACCATTGTAGGGAAAAAGATTGGTTTAACTTCACTAGCAATGCAGAGATTACTTGGTGTGAATGAGCCTGACTATGGACATTTGCTAGATGGAATGGTGGTCGAAAACGGAGGGCATATCTCGATCGAGCACGTCCTTCAACCAAAAGTAGAAGCAGAAATTGCCTTTATTTTAAAAAAAGAATTACGAGGTCCTAATGTAACGGCTCTTGATGTCCTTCAAGCAACAGACTATATAGTACCTGCACTTGAAATCGTAGATAGCAGAGTGAAAGATTGGAAGATTACTTTGGCAGATACGGTAGCAGACAATGCCTCATCAGGATTTTACGTTCTTGGCGGCAAGCCGACAAAGATTGAGGATATTGACCTTGAATTAGTAGGTATGGTGTTAACGAAAAATGGTGAACTAGTCAATACGGGAGTAGGGGCTGCGGCACTAGGAAATCCGGCCAATTGCGTTGCCTGGTTAGCCAATAAGCTAGCGGAATTTGATATTTCACTGAAAGCTGGAGAAGTCATTCTCTCAGGAGCTTTGTCTGCAGCAGAAGCAGCCAACAAAGGGGATACGTTTACCGCAAGATTCGCACATATCGGTCAAGTTAGTGTACGGTTTTAATTTTATCCAGGAAGAGAGGGATACTTTTTGACGAAAGTAAAGGTAGCGATATTGGGTTCGGGAAACATTGGTACAGATCTCATGTTAAAACTAGGCAAATCGGAGCTTCTAGAATTAACGACGATTATTGGCATAGATCCAGCTTCAGAAGGTTTACAGAAAGCTAGAGAGCTAGGTTATGAAACCATTGATACTGGAATACAAGGTTTTTTAGAGAGACCAGAGCTTGCAGATATTGTTTTTGATGCCACAAGCGCAAAAGCACATATTAGACACGCAAAACTGTTAAAAGAAGCCGGAAAACAGGTGCTTGATTTAACACCTGCAGCAGTCGGACCTTTAGTCGTCCCGCCGGTAAATATTGAGGAACATGTAGATGCGGAAAATATCAATTTAATCACCTGTGGCGGCCAGGCAACGATCCCAATCGTTCATGCGATTCATCGGGTTCAGCCGGTCGAATATGCGGAAATTGTCGCCACCGTTTCTAGCAAAAGTGCAGGACCAGGGACAAGAGCAAATATTGATGAGTTCACACAAACGACTGCACGTGGAATTGAAAAAATTGGCGGTGCCAAAAAAGGAAAAGCGATTATTATTCTAAATCCAGCAGAGCCGCCCATTATGATGCGAGATACGATCCATGTTCTTGTTCAAGGAGAAGAGGTTAAGGCAGAAGAAATTAAGGCCTCTGTTCAAGAAATGGAGAAACAGGTTCAATCGTATGTTCCAGGCTACCGGTTAAGACAAGAACCGATTTTCGATGGCAATCGGGTAACGGTGTTTATTGAAGTAGAAGGTGCAGGCGATTATCTGCCTAAGTATTCCGGAAACTTGGATATCATGACAGCTGCATCGGTAAAAGTAGCGGAAGAATGGGCGAAACATAAAATCTCCGTTGAGGTAAGGAGTTGAGTGCAGGTGAGTAATGAAAGAGACATTTTTATAACCGAAGTTGCATTGCGTGATGGCAGCCATGCAATTGGACATCAATTTAAGGTCGAACAAGTAACGAATGTTGCCAGGGCATTAGACGAAGCGAATGTTCCTGTAATTGAAGTTTCCCATGGAGATGGACTAGGCGGTTCTTCTTTACAATATGGATTATCATTAACAGATGAAATGAAATTGATAGAAGCAGCTGCATCTGCTGTCAAAAATGCTAAAATTGCTGTTTTGCTGATACCTGGCATCGGGACTGTTCATGACTTAAAGCAGGCTGCCAATCTAGGGGCTAAAATGGCTCGTATTGCCACACATGTAACGGAAGCGGATGTGGCACCACAGCATATTGCGATGGCTAAAGAGCTTGGTCTTGAAACAGTCGGATTTTTAATGATGTCCCATATGGCACCAACGGCCAAATTGGTGGAGCAGGCAAAGCTGATGGAAAGCTACGGGGCAGATACTGTGTATGGGGTCGATTCAGCCGGGGCACTGTTACCGCATCAAGTAAGAGAAAGAATACATGCATTAAAGAATAGCCTTGGTGTAAATGTTGGTTTTCACGCCCATAATAATCTTTCGTTAGCAATGGCGAACAGTTTAGCTGCAATTGAAGAAGGGGCAACGAGAATTGACGGAAGTATTCGCTGTCTAGGGGCCGGTGCTGGAAATACGCAAACAGAGGTATTAGTCGCTGTTTTAGAAAAGCTAGGAATTAAAACGGGAATTGATGTATTTAAGATGATGGATATCGCGGAAGAACTAGTTGCTCCCATTTTAGAAAAACCACAGGAAATTACCAGAGACGGTCTTGTCTTAGGTTATGCAGGAGTTTACTCTAGCTTTTTATTGCATGCCAGAAGAGCGGCAGCACAATTCGGAATCGATTCACGGGAAATTTTAATTGAGCTTGGCAGACAAAAGATTGTCGGTGGGCAAGAGGATATGATTTTTGATGTTGCGGCTGAACTTTCTAAAATAAAGCAAAGTGTTCGGGCCTAAGGAGGTAAGGGAATTGAGTCAATATAAAGAAATCGCCAATTATTTAGTCAGAGCAGAAGTAGAGAAACGCGAGATTCCAAAGGTAACAGTGGACTTAAAGCCAGATTTAACGGTTGAAGAGGCCTACTTAGTTCAACAGGAAATTGTTAACCAGAAGTTAAAGGAAGGAAGAAGAATTGTCGGACCAAAAATGGGATTAACCAGTCAGGCAAAAATGAAACAAATGGGGATCGAAGAACCTATTTATGGCTATGTGTTTGATTATATGGTGATTGAAAATGGCGGGAAGGTTCCATTACATGAATTAATTCATCCCAAAGTGGAAGCGGAAGTTGCTTTTGTGATCGGGGAAGATATAGAAGGTCCTGGTGTAACAGGTGCACAAGTGTTAGCAAAAACGGAGTATGTTTTACCTGCATTAGAAATTATTGATAGTCGTTATGAGAACTTCCAGTTTACATTGCCTGACGTAATTGCAGATAATGCGAGCACCTCAAGAGTAGTATTTGGAACAACGCTAAAAAAGCCTGATCAATTTGAGCTTGATTTAGTGGGGGCGACGCTTTCGATTAATGGAGAAATGAAAGAGTTAGGTGCTGGAGCGGCCGTCCTTGGCCATCCTGCCCATTCTATCGCCATGCTTGCCAATATGCTTGCTAGAAAGGGAGAAAAGGTACGTAAAGGCGATGTGATTTTAACTGGTGGGATCACGAGTGCCGTTCAGTTAAAATATGGTGATATCGTAAGTGGCAAGTTTGACGGGTTAGGGGAAGTAACTTTTACCGTAACCGATTAACACACTTAAAAAGGAGCATTTTAAGATGCCAATTATAAATGTACAAATTTTAGAAGGAAGACCAAAGGAAAAAGTAGAAGAAGTAATCTATAATATTACTAACACTGTTTCAGAAACCCTAGATGCTCCAAAAGAGAATATTAGAGTCATAGTGACAGAGGTTCCGAAGTCACATTGGGGGATTGCGGGGGTACCTGTTTCGAAGCGGTAATGTCGGTTATATCTATGTGGCCGATGGCGGTCACATAGGTCGTTTCAATCGTCCGAATCTAATAAGATAGATGTAAGCGATTACTAAAGAGAAGTTAAGGAGGAATCATATGACAATTGAATTATCTATGTTAGTTCCTCACGTCCCAAGTCTTTGCCACGAGGATCAAGTGCCTGAATTCCAACAGGACATGGCAGCTGAAATGAAAAAAATTGCAAAGCAAATAAAAGAGTTAAAACCAGATGTGATTGTCTTAGTATCCTGTCATTGGCCGTCTACTTTCTTCCATTATGTAGATTGTACAGCAGAACATAAGGGGATACTTACGGCGTTTGAAGCACCTGATTTAATTAAGGATGTTCCTTATCATTATCCTGGGGACGAAGAATTGGCAAATCAGCTGGTGAGAGCTGGAGAAGACGCAAATCTCCAAGTGCAGGGAGTAAATGATCCCTATTATATCTGGGATTATGGCACGGTTGTACCTTTACGCTATCTTGTACCGAATGAAAATATTCCTGTTATTAACTTATCGGTCACATTGGCGGCTAGTTTAGAAGAAACGTATAGATGGGGGCAAGAAATTAGTAAGGTATTGCGAGAAAGTGATAAAAAGGTAGTCTTTATCTCGAGCGGTGCCCTATCTCATAATCTAGTGCGCGGCAGACATAATAAGCCAACCGTATCGGAGCATGCCTTGGATAAGCAATTTATCGAATTTGTTATGGCAAAAGACTATAAATCTGCGTACGCCATGCTGCCTGAATATGCAAGAATGGCAAGAGTTGAATCAGGCGGCCGTCATCTCGCTATGTTATTTACAATGATTGAAGAAGGCAGTGAACCAACTTATCTGGCAGAGGGCCAGTCTTCAGGAAGCTGGAATGCCCTTATTACGTTTGCGAAAAGCAAGGTAACTCATGTAAAAGCTAATGTGAAAAGTGAGTATGTTAAGTAAACCGTAGGAAAGGAGGTGGTATCTAGGTGCGCACTCAAGTAGGAATTATCGGAGCAGGCCCTGCAGGTCTGATGCTGTCACACCTTTTACATTTGCAAGGGATCGACTCTATTATTCTAGAATCTCGTTCTCGGCATGACATTGAGGGGACGATTCGGGCAGGAGTATTAGAGCAAGGGACTGTCGATATCTTAAATGCGTCTGGTGTCGGGGAGCGAATGATGCGAGAAGGCCATGTACACGAAGGTGTTGAACTGCAATTCAATGGCAGCAGACACCGGATTGATTTTCCGGAATTGACCGGAGGAAAACGAATTATGGTTTATCCTCAGCATGAAGTTATCAAAGATTTAGTTGCCGCACGTCTGAAAGAGAATGCTTCCATTTACTTTAACGTTTCTGATGTGGAACTTTTAGAAATTGAAACGACTCATCCAAAAATTAAGTTTAAAAATGAATTGGGTGAAGTTCAGTTGATTGACTGTGACTTTATTGCTGGCTGTGATGGTTTCCACGGACCAAGCCGCCAGGCAATCCCAAAAAATAAAAGAATCGAAAAACAACAAATCTATCCATTTGGCTGGCTTGGTATTCTTGCCGAGACACCACAGGTTAACCCAGAGTTGATCTATGCCCATCATGAAAGAGGGTTTGCCTTATTAAGTACACGAACCCCAAGTATCCAAAGACACTATCTTCAAGTTGATCCGCATGATGATATAGCAAATTGGTCAGATGAACGAATCTGGTCAGAACTTCATGCTAGAGTTGATATGGATGGATGGGTTCTAAAGGAAGGCCCTATTTTTCAAAAGAATATTGTGTCCATGAGGAGCTTTGTTTGTGAAACAATGCAATATGGACGGCTCTTTCTAGCTGGGGATGCTGCACATATCGTACCACCAACAGGTGCAAAGGGACTGAACTTAGCAGTAGCCGATATTCAAGTTTTAAGTCAGGGTATCCGAGAGTTTTATGATTCAGGACAACAAGCTACACTAGAAAACTACTCAGCCATTTGCTTGAAGAGGGTTTGGAAAGCACAAAGGTTTTCATGGTGGATGACAACAATGCTGCATCGTAATGAAAAACACAGTCCATTTGAATATGGAATTCAGTTGACAGAACTCGAGAATGTCACATCATCAAGAAATGCAGCAGCAAACTTAGCAGAGAACTATGTTGGCTTACCGTTACACTTCCCCTCCACCAACTATCAATCCATCGCTAAGTAAACCAAAGGAAGGAATGAATCCCTTCCTTTTTTAACATTATCAAAAAGTATAACCCGGAGGTGCCTATGAAATACCCATACGAAAGTGTTGTGATAAAAGAAGATATCCCAATGTTCATGTTAATGACAAGTGTAAAATACGTAACCATGCATTGGCATGATCGGATTGAGTTTGTATTTGTATTAAGGGGCCAAATCCAAGTCTTTGTCGGGAAAGAAGAGTACACCTTAAAAACAAATGATTTACTGTTAATTAATAGCAATGAAGTTCATGGTGTTGAATCTAGCGAAGATAACGTCATATTAGTGCTCCAAATTCCTATTTCATTTATTAAGAAATATTATGAGAACATTGAAAACGAAGTCTTTCATTGCCAATCCCTATTTAATGAAGAACATGAAAAGTTCAATGACATCCGCTCTTTGATTATTCAGTTAATGTTAACACAAAGAAAAAAAGAGGCAGCGTTTGATATTAAAATCCATTCATTACTACTGGATATCGTCTATCAGCTCATTTCCAACTTCAGAGTGGAAAACAAAAAATTAATTAGCCGGAACAGTGGTAAAGATATTGAGCGACTGACTCGAATAACCAATTTTATTCAACAAAACTATATGCACCCGATTACACTGAATGAGGTTGCTGAAAATGAACAACTGAGTGTCCCTTATTTATCTAGATATTTTCAGCAGCATATGGGACAGCCTTTTATTAAGTATTTGAACGCAGTGCGGCTGGAGCATGCCGTGAAATATTTAATGGAAACCGATTGGGCTATTATTCAGATTGCGATTGAGTCTGGTTTTTCAAACTTAAATACATTCCATAAAATGTTTAAAGAAACTTTTCATACAACTCCTTATCAGTATCGCAAAAAACATCAAAAGCAAACTTACACCATTCGACAAAATGAGAAAAAAGGGATTGAAGGCTATCAATATAAAGAGAAAGATGCTCTAGCTTTCCTGCAAGATTTTTTATATGAAAAGTATAAAAATCAATATTGATTTTGACAAAAATGTGAACGTTTTTAACTAAACACCTCTTTATAATAGATGTAAGAAACCGCTTACATTGTTGAGTCGTTAAAAAAATAGTGCAGGCTAGAGAAGGGCGGTTCAAATTATTAAAGGGGTGTATTTGGTGTGGGTCAACCGAAACAATCATTTTTTCGCTATGAAAATGGTATTTTAATTGTCTTATTTTTGGTTTTTGGACTAGTCTTTATGGATCGCCTAAGTATTATCTACTTATTTCCATTTGTCTCCAGCGAGTTAGGTCTTAATAACACACAAATGGGAATGATTGTGGGGGCTACATCCATAGCATGGGGATTATCCACGTTAATCTTTGCAAGTCTATCAGATTTTATTGGCAGGAAGAAAAAAACACTAATTATCTTCATCCTCGTTTTTTCTGCAGCGACCTTTACATCAGGTCTAGTTGGCGGACTAGGCTCCCTCATTCTAGTGAGATTATTGATGGGAGCATCGGAAGGACCTGTTATTCCATTAATTCAATCATCAATGATGGCTGAATCAACACCAAAGCGTAGAGGGTTCAATTTAGGGTTTATTCAAAGCTCTGGTCCATTATTAGGTAATGCAATTGCACCTGTATTAGTCGTAGCGATCGCCGCAGCAACAAATTGGCGTTATTCCTTTTTTGCCTTGGCCATCCCTGGAGTAGTTCTTGCCGTTATTTTAATGTTTTATATGAAAGAGCCTGTTTTAAAAACGGTTTCTAATACCGGGGGGAAAGAGGCAAAACCGACCTTTAATGAATATAAGCGTGTATTTAAAACTCGAAACGTCTGGGTGAGTATGTTAATTTCTGTTTTTTACATGATGTATCTTTTAGTATTCACTAGTTTCATGCCCCTTTTTTTATCAGGCGTGTCAGGCTACAGTGAAGCACAATATGGAATTATTTTAGGCATATTTGGCATCTCTATGTTTTTCTGGCAGTTAGTGATCCCTTATTTATCTGATAAGGTAGGACGAAAAGCCGTAATCACACCAGTAACTTTTATCGCCATCTTTCTACCGCTAGCGATTGCTATGTTCCATACAAATTTTGCATTGTTAGCCGTTTCGATCTTTTTGCTGGCAATTGGTTTTGGCGGTCAGCCGCTTTATCTTGCGATTATTCCATCCGAGTCTGTACCAAAAATGTTTGCCGCAACATCGATTGCGGTTATTATCCTAACTGGGGAAATTATTGGGGGGACTCTAGGACCGGTAGTAGCAGGGATACTAGCGGATAAGTATAGTCTATATACACCATTGTGGCTGGCAAGTGGAGCAGCCGTTGTTTTCTTCCTATTAACCTTTGGTATTAAGGAAACGGCTCCAATAAAAGTATCACCAAATAAAATTATTGATCCGAAGGAAGAAAATGTGTCAGTTTAATTGGCCGTATAACTAGTTTCGAAGGAAAGCATTTTAACAGATGCTTTCTTTTTGTTTATTTTCAGACAAAGCTATGAATTTTGTAACGTATTTGTAAATTATTAGAAATTATTTTAGCTATAATGGAATTACTAGCTTTAAAGGGGGATGAGAATGGAATTTATTTATGTCATTTTATCGTTTGTGGGTTTGTTTGTCTTTATTGGATGGGCCTTTTTAGTTTCAAAAAAGAAATCGGGAATTCCTTATCCGATGATTGGCGGAATAGCTTTATTACTAGTCTTATGCTTCGGAGCTTTTTTCTTTTTTCAAAATGGTCCCGAAACAAATGTAACCGTTACCAAAGAGGAAAAGCCGACGGTTCAGCCTCAACCCGAAGAGTCAAAAGAAGAAGAACCAAAAGAAGAGGAAACACCACAAATAGTGGAAGAGAAGCGTATTGAAGTTATTAATGGACGAGGAAGTACGGTCCAAGGACCGGCAAATCCAAAATATATAATGGATGTTACTTATGATTCTACTAATCATATTATTGAAGGAACTATGAGTGTAGAGTTTATAAATAATTTAGATGTAGATTTGTCAAATTTGTATTTCAATGTTTGGGGAAATGCCAACACCTATCTAGCTATATCCAAAAAAGAGAAAAATGTAACAATTGAAGATGTAAAAGTAAATGGGAAGATTGTTGAATACTCCCTCGAGGGAAGTGCACTCCATATCGCTCAAGTTGATATTAAAAAGACTGAGAGTGCTAAAGTAGAAATGGGGTTTTCTGTATTCGTGCCAGAAACGCAGGATCGCTTTGGCTGGAATAAAACCACTACCTCCTTAGGTAATTGGTTTCCAATCCTTGCGGTGTATGATGAAGACGGCTGGGACGTAGACCCATACTACCCTGGCGGTGATTCTTTCTATTCCTTATCGGGAGAATTCGATGTAACCTTAACCACGGAAAAAGAGCAGGTGATTGCCACTACGGGTACTGAAATAGGAGAGCCGGAAATAAATGGAGGATTAGCCACACATCATTATACAGCCAAGAATGTCCGTGACTTTGCTATGGAGCTAGATCCTAACTATAAAATCAAACAAGCAATGGCTGGGGAAATTCCAATCAATGTGTATTATAAAGAGGAACATGCCGGTTATGTTGATACCATGCTTAACGCTAGTATCAAAAGTTTGACTTTATTTAGTGAAAAGTTTGGGCAGTATCCATGGCCAGAGTTGGATGTGTGTGCAATGGAGGGATGGTTTGGAGGGATGGAATATCCACAGTTGGTGATGATTTCTATTATGCCTGATAATCAAACTTCAAATGTGGACTTTGTGACTGCCCATGAAATCGGGCACCAATGGTTTTATGGAATTATAGGGAATAATCAATATGACGAACCGTGGTTGGATGAGTCCTTTGCTAGTTTTGCGGCTGCTTTGTTCGATGGGCAATTAGAAAGTGTTGATACGACAGTATTAGCTGACAGTCACTTATCTTCCTCTATAGATATCTTTACTGAAAATGCCAAAAAAAGCACACGTAATTATTATATGATGGTCTATAGGTACGGAGCCACAGTGCTTGATGACCTTCGTCAGGAACTCGGGGAAGAGCAATTCTATACATCGATGCAAGCCTACTTTAATGAAATGAAATTTGCTGTCTCTTCTACAGCTGATTTTATTAGGATTATGGAAGAAACAAGTAATCGTGATTTAGGAGAATTTTTTACAGACCATCGAGTGTATGTAAGGGATGATGAATAGTTTAATAGTGTTTAGAGAACGAAAAAAGTCATGGAGAGTATTTCTCCATGACCTTTTTTCGTTTAGCGACTTTTCCTTAGAAGTGCTAAGGAAAAATCCAACTAATATCACAAAGTTATAAATGAACAGGTAAGAAATACCTAAACCCAACAACTTACTATTTTTGCAAATAAATTCAATTTAGCTAGAGCTTGAGTAATAAAAATGTCGTAGTGCTGGAAAATTTTTCAGGAAGTATAATTTTTCAAGATAGGATGTGTAAAATCGCTTTCAATTTGGGGCGTGTACAAATCCTACATACTAATGTCAGAGGGGGAAAGGAGTTTTTACTTGGAGTTTGCAATGCATTACAATACATTTAAGGAGGCTTTAAAATGCAGAAAGAAGCGATAGGAAAAATTTTTACTATTTTGATGATGATGGTTGCTATCATATGTAGTACTATACCTTCATCGGCGGAGGCCGCCCCTAGTAAATATAAATTTGACTTCGGGAGCGGAAAGGTAGAAAAGGGCTTTATTGGTGTTAATGCCAAAGATCAATATGACGAAAAAAAGAGATACGGATTTAATACGCCAGAAAATATGGTCAATGTTTCTGCATCTGGAACAGGAGCATCAAGTGATGCAGTCCAATTTATAGAGTTTGGTACAAAAAGTACGAATACGTTTAATGTAGATTTGCCAAATGGTCTCTATGAGGTTAAGGTCACCTTAGGGGACACTTTCAGATCAAGTGTCGCGGCAGAAGGGGTTTTCCAAGTTATAAATATGACAGGAAATAATGCAACAGATACGTTCCAAATTCCGATTACGGATGGCCAATTAAACCTTCTTATTACAGAGGGAAGAGTCGGTGCTAACTTTACGTTAAGTGCTCTAGAGATTAGAAAATTATCTCGACATCCCGAGACAAACCGAACGATTTATATTGGTGGAGATTCAACGGTAGCTAATTACTATCCATTGGAGAACAGCATACAGGCAGGCTGGGGTCAGTTATTTTCTGAGTTTGTTGATGAGGAGATTTTTCAGGTAAGAAATATGGCATCCGGAGGACAAATAGCGAGAGGGTTCAAGGATGATGGACAGTTAGAAGCGATTTTAAAATATATCAAACCAGGCGACTATTTCATCTTACAGCTTGGAATTAATGACACCAATCCAAAAAATACGACGACTGAAGAGCAGTTTAAAGAATATATGAGGGATATGGTCCAACAAGTTAAAGCTACAGGCGCAACGGTGGTATTATCTACTCCACAGGGCCGGGCATCAGACTTCAATCCTGAGGGAGTACACAATTCAGAAAATCGCTGGTATAGACATTCAATTGTCGCATTAGCTCAAGAAGAAAATGTACCATTAGTTGATCTCAATGTGTTGAGTTCAGCGTACTTCACTTCCATTGGGCCGGAAGCTACCCTTAGCCTTTATTTACATGGAGATACATTACATCCTAACCGTGCAGGAGCTACCGAACTCGCTCGAATTGTAGCAGAAGAATTGCAAAGACAAGGCCTGGATGGATTTTAAGCATAGGTAAGCATAGGGACGGTTTAGCTGAATAGATAAGTTTTCTTGGTTTTAGAACGACTTCAATTCACATATTATCTTCTTAATGATGTTTTAGTTTTATATTGAGGAGATGAGATTATGAATTTCCAGATGCAAAAAGCGGTTCTGCTGGCTGAAAGCATTAAGGGGTTTATCCAATTTGTCCAAAGCAGTTATGAAAATAAGTATAGCTTTCGAATCAATACAGATAAATTATATAAAGTTAAGCTGATTACAGAGGATTTTAAGTTCCATATCATTGCCGATGAACTATTGAGAATAAATCAGTACGATTGGGACGAAAAATATACCTATTATTTAGTTAATCAATTTCGAGAAGGGTTTAGCATTATTGATGAATACGTCACAAATAATTATGACGATTTATTTCTTATTACAGCGAGAATCCATACGCTAAAAAACCTCAGCTCCTTATTTAGCGATTAGCAGGGGTTAATTATGGCCGTGGCACTTGACTAGCCTCTTTCATAGACTATTGTATCAATGAATAAGGGTGTATTAACATGATAAATAGTCGCCAAAATCAACCACAACAATCGATGATTGGCCAAGCATGGACCGGGAGACATGTGGTGTTACTTCACTGTACGGTAGATAATCAGTTTCACCACATATATAAAAGTTTCCACGCACCGATTGAACCTCCGAGACAAAATTGTGCAGAAACGTTATCGCAGTTATTAAGTATTGGGTATCGCATCCATGCTGTAACTCCAATTCCCCCAAGTCATATACAGTACTTTTTGGTGTTGGAATGAAAAAAGGAAACTCTAAGGAGCTTCCTTTTATTTATTGAATATATTTTTAAGGTAATACAAGCAAGTCTTTGAATCAATTCTTTCTTGTTTTTGTGGTATAATTACACAATATTCAGAAGTCTTTGAGGTGAAGCTATGGAGATTATGTATGCTTTAGTAATCATTATTATAGTAATATCTATTATTTCCACATTATTGATTACAGGAAAAGGTGACGGTAATTATAGAAGTGCAACTAAAAGAAATACGATTAATTTAACTTTAATTTATGCGGTCATTATCATCGTATCACTTATTGTCCTTGGAATTTATATTAGATTTTTCGCTTAGAATGCATAAAATTGTAATTATATATTTTAGTATATTGAATTATCGAAAAAAATTGACACATTCGAATAAAACATGATATAAACAAACACAATAGGAAAGTTTATTACATAAAAGTGTTAAATTTTTTATAAAAAATTAGGGGGAATTAACAATCATGGGACAAAGTAGTAAAATTCTCGACTGCACCATTCGTGATGGAGGTTTAGTTAACAATTGGGACTTCAGCGTAGAGTTCGTACAAGATTTGTACGATGGTCTTAGTGCGGCTGGTGTTGAATATATGGAGATTGGCTATAAAAACTCCCCTAAGCTATTGAATGCCACTGAGCCTAATCCATGGAGATTTCTTGACGATAACTTCCTGAAAGAAATTATTCCAGTAAAAAAGTTCACGAAACTGTCTGCCTTAGTAGATATCGGTCGTGTGGATCCGAATGACATTTTACCACGTGAGCAAAGTGTTTTAGATATGATTCGTGTAGCATGCTATATTCGCGAAGTTGATAAGGGACTAGAACTTGTTCAGATGTTCCATGATCTGGGGTATGAGACTTCTCTTAACATCATGGCTTTATCAAGCGTACCTGAGCAGCAGCTTATTAAAGCATTTGAAATGGTGAAGGAAAGTCCTGTAGACGTTGTCTATATTGTTGATTCCTTTGGCAGCCTAGACCCTACAGACATTGAACATCTGATTAAAAAGTTCCAAGCCATGATTCCCAATAAACAGCTGGGAATTCATACGCATAATAATATGCAGCTGGCATTTGCCAATACGATAACAGCCATTCGAAATGGTGTCACTTTCTTGGATTCTTCCGTTTATGGAATGGGACGAGCTGCAGGTAACTGTAATACAGAGCTTTTGGTCAGCTATATTCAAAAATCTAGCTATGAGCTAAAACCTGTACTTGGAGTTATTGAAAAGCATATGCTCGATATGCGTCAAAAGTGGGAGTGGGGATATATCATTCCTTACATGATTTCAGGTGTCCTAAATGAACATCCACGTGTCGCTATGGCTTACCGTGATAGTGCAGATCGTGATAACTTCGTTAATTTTTATGACAAGGTTACTTCACCGGAAGTTTCTCTTGCCCCTGTGTCAAAATAGCTTGTTATCAAAGGTGCCTCTTTTAGAGGTGCTTTTTTTATGCCAAAAACAGAGGTTCTCGTCACAAGAACCGAGAACCTCCTTATCAAATCCTATCTTAATCTCGGTCTCTGCCGATTTCGAGTAAGGATTTTTCCATTTTGTTATCCTGAACTTTTACTTCTTTACCTTTGAGTTTTCCTTTGCCCTTCTTTTGAACCTCGGTACCAACAGAAGCAAAGATGCTATTTGCTAACAGACGGTAGCTGTATTGAGTGTGAGCTCTAAAGGCAAGATCGTTAGCAAACAGGGTAATCGTGCTGTCCTCAAAGCTTTGAGTAAAGGCAAGTGTTTGGCCTTTTGCACCCTCGTGGCCAGGCCACCAGCCGGCAACATAGAAGTCATCAGTATTACTGAAAGTTGCCAAAACCTCTGCATCTTCAGGAACAGAAGTAATCCATGCACCCGTAGTGGAGTAAAGAAGTTCCTCTGATTGATACCCAGATGTCAGCAGATGATTATTGACTACTGCTTTGAAAAGTCCTTCATGACCATTCTGAGTGCGGTTAAAATCAAATCCAGGAAGGGCTTTGCTGATTTTCACTGCATTCATAGCAGAAACACCAATTCCAATAAATGATTTTCCTGAAACATTACTTGGACTAAAGCTGCCACCATCACTCACTATTACATCTGCCTCTGTTTGAGAAACTAGTTCAAATCCTAGGTCCCTCAGTGAAAATGCTAGTTGCGCTGAACCAGTTACAGCCACCTTAGGAAGCTTTAATTGTTCAGTTTTTACATTATTTGAGGTACCAAGTGGCTCCGCTTCGAAATAATAGTTTTGACCAAAAAGCTGTAGGTCCTTTGTACTGACAATAAAATCTCCCTTAGTAACCCCAGCTTTTGTTTCAGTTGCTTTTTCGACAACTGCTCCGTTTTTGAGGAGTTCATTTACTAGTTTAACAGTGTCGTTATTAGAGTTTGCTAAAACTTGTTTAGGTGTTTTTCCAACAATTTCACCAGTTGGAAGAGTTACCGTTTTAACATCAGTAGTAATATTGTCAAATGCACCAGAAACACGGATATCTTTGACATCAAATCCTCTTAATGCGGGGAAGTTTACAACTACCGGATCATACATAGCTCCCCAGTCAGAAACATTGTCACCTTTATAAAGCATGGCGTTTGCTAGACCGCGTTTTGCTTGATTCATAGGAACGACAAACGTTCCTCTTGGATACATTGTTCCATTTACATTTGTGTTTTTTGTAGTTTGTTCGACCTTCACACCATTACGAAGTAAATAATCTACCATTTTATGTGCTTCTAGATTATTCTTTTGGTCCTTATCATTTGTCGGGATTACATAGTAATGAGGGAAGAAGTTTTCATTTTCACCTCTTATACGCCCAATTGCTTCCCCTGCAGCATTAATATAATACTGGTCTACTGCTCGGTTATCCTCGCCGTTTACACCGCGTTTGAAAATTTCTAACTGATTTTTATACAATTCATCTTTATTCTCTATAACAAACGAAGTAGCACCTAACCCTGTACCTACCATCGCCCGGTAGGAATCCTGGCCTAAAGCAGGAACTTCAACTGTGTGTCCCATTGACCCATGAAGCATAGCAAAGGTAGCTGTATAAGCAGGCGTCATATCATCCCAGCCATCGCCCCAATCTTCTGCTGGAATGAAGTATGAATCTAGATTAGAGCTGCCGATACCAGCTTGTCCCATTGCATTTGCTTCAGCAATCATATTGGGATAAAGCAGGTCATACTCATAGTTTGGATTATGCGGCGGTGTAGTTGGCTCAATTAAAAAGCCATTTACATAGCCATGCATATCAATGAAAGATAGCGGTGTCCATTTTGCAATTACTTGTGTAACAGCTTGTGTCTCAACTTGTGTTTGATAATGGTTGTCACGATTTAAATCAAATCCATTAGCATTCGCTCGAGTATTGGCGACTCTGCCATCAGGGTTGTTAGTAAACATGTAAAGGAAAATCACATTATCAAGAACTTCATCAACATTCAATGTAACTTGTTCTACAGCGTTGCTTCCTTTTTCTGATGTATTAAATGTTATTTCTTCTTCAAGGGCCAATTTCTTCAACAAGTCAACTGATGCATCCACACCTTCCACCTCGTCTGGATGGATATTGTTCAACCAAATTGGAACTTGGTAATCGCCGATTGCACCGTTCTGGATTGATTCAATAACACTTTCAGGATCATCTAACGCTGCAGGTAATGTTTCATTTAAGTATTTATCAACAGCTGACTTATCCCTCGCTAAAATAACAAAGTGTAAATCACGGCCTTCTACAGACTTGCCAAGGCTTTGATACTCGAGGTATCGGTCATTGTCTGGATCAGCATCCGCTTTTTCAAATACTTGGTCAATTGCTGGCTTGATTTCATCATAAAATAAAAACTCATCATATACATTGAGTTTTACAGTCGCTGCAGCCTTTGTCCCATTTGAAGGACTGACCATTGCTAATTCATAATTTCCGATAAACTTTTGATATTGTGTTCTGATTGTTCTAGAGGATAGATTAGTAGTGTTATACAAAAGTCCAAACTCTAAAGTCGCCTTAATTTTCCCATCCTCAACGTATGGTTGTTCTACCACTGTAATAAATGGAGCTCCGTTATAGTTCGTACCTCCAGACCATTTTTTAAATTCAGAAATGTTCTTCCCGTTAAAAAGGAACTCTAGTTGATTTAAATCAACGTTCTCTCCCAAATCTGCTTGTACCTCAACAGTTCTAGCTTCGGTTAGTGAAAAGAGCGTTCGGCTAACCTCAAGTTCCATCACATCGTACTCTGCTGCTTCATTTGCTAGAGCGGGAAAGGCGGTTTGAGTAAATATGGATAGCATCATTAGGAATGCTAGCCATCCTGTGAAATGTTTCTTCATAATAATCTTCCTTTCTATGTATTAATCACTACTAAAATAACATAACAAAATATTATAACTATTTTTGGCGAAATATTTCGGAAATAGAAGGTTTTTCTCGACAAATTGTGCATTCTGTCAGATTGCTTTACATGGCAAAAAAGTCAAAACTGGCAAAATACTACTATTTTAATAATTAAAAAAGTCTCATTGTATAAAACTAGTTCTTCTTTTATCGTAAGAGATAAGAAAATGAAGTGTCAGGAGATGATCAAAATACCAAAAGTAGTAATGGCTTTCCCAGAAGGCAAACACAAGGTGTTAACAATGAGTTATGACGATGGCCGGGCAGCTGACCGAAAGTTAGTAAAGATTTTTAATCGATATGGTATTAAAGGTACTTTTCACATTAACTCTGGTCTGCTTGGAGAAGGTGATCGAATTCCACAGGAAGAAGTGGCATCGCTTTATGAAGGACATGAGGTTTCAGCACATACTGTTACACATCCAACGATTGCACGGTCTCCTAAGGAGCAAATTATCGAGGAAATAATGGAAGATCGGAAAGGCCTTGAGAGCATTGTTGGGTATACAGTAAGAGGGTTATCCTATCCAAATGGTTCGTATAATCAATTAATAAAAGAGATGCTTCCTTACCTTGGGATTGAATACGCGAGAACCGTTCATAGTACAGGTCATTTCTCGATTCCAGATGATTTATTAGAGTGGAACCCAACCTGCCATCATAATCGCAACTTACCAGAGCTAGCAGAAGATTTTGTTCAACTCCATAAAAAACAATATTTGTATATGATGTATGTGTGGGGGCATAGCTATGAGTTTGATCATGATCAAAATTGGAATGTCATCGAAAACTTTTGCCAATACATCGGAAGAAGAGATGACATTTGGTATGCAACAAATTTGGAAATTGTAGATTATATGAGAGCCTTCCGTGCATTAAAATTTGCAGCAGATAGTCGTTTCGTTTATAATCCAACAGCTACCACAGTTTGTTTAAATGTAGATGGTCACCATGTTGAAGTTGCTCCTGGAAAGCAAATCAATTTAATCTAAATGATGTGGAGAAGGACTGTTCCAAAGTTTTTGGAACAGTTTTTATTTTTTATAAGTGTTACACATAGAGTACGTAACCTAATATAGTCGTAATTACCCATTAATCGCCGGGTATAATTTACTGAATATTTAAAATATCTGTTTTTTAAACGATATAGACTGTTTTCTTGCTATTAAAAATAGAACAATCGGGCTATTATTTACAATTGTAAACGCTGTCAAACCTACTAAATCATGGAGGTGTTTATTTATTATTAAGAGATGAAATCTAGTGAAATTGAGAAAAAAGGGGAGAAAAAGATTGAGTAAGAAAAGTAGAAATAGAAAAAAGTTTTTTGCCGTTATACTTAGCTTTATACTGCTATTAACCTCCGTTCCTGCCGTACCTATGCAAGTGCTGGCAGAGGAACAATCCGTAATGAAAAAATATGATTTCGGTACAGCAACAAGTTCCGTTGAAGCGGGCTTTACAAAAGTTTCTTCAGACACAGCTTATTCGGCAGAAACAGGATACGGTTTTGCTGATTCCTCCAAGGTAACCTCAACAGATCGAGCAACATCAGACCACTTGAAAACAGACTTTATTTCAACAACCGAGACAAGCTTTAACGTAGACCTTCCGAATGGTGATTATTCCGTTACCGTCATCTCAGGAGATGAGATGGAAGCAACAAATGTAGGAATTAAGGCAGAGAATATTCAAAAAGTACAAGATACCTCCGTACTAGTAGGTTCGTATATTGAAAGAACATTTGACCTTGCCTTAGTAGATGGTCAATTAAATCTTCAATTAACAGGAACAAACCCCAAGTTGAATGGTTTAATCCTTGAAAAACTACCTGAAAGAATAGCAGGTGAACTTCCCACCGTTTATATTGCAGGTGACTCAACTGTTCAAACCTATGATGAATATTGGCGCCCAGAAGCGGGATGGGGACAGATGATTTCTCGTTTTTTCAGCTCTGATGTAGAGTTTAAAAACCATGCCATCGGCGGTAGAAGTACGAAGTCATTTATTAACGAAGGACGTTTGGATACAATCTTAAGAGAGATTAAACCAAATGACTTTTTCCTCGTACAATTCGGTCATAATGATGCAACGGTTAGTATACCTGAACGTTATGCGTCGGTTCCAGACTATAAAAACTACTTGAAAACATATATTAACGGTGCAAGGCAGCGTGGTGCAACTCCGATTCTCGTTACTCCGGTTGGAAGACGGGACTTTAATCTAGAAACGGGTAAATTTAATGTCAGCTTTCCAGAGTATGTTCAAGGAATGAAGGAAGTAGCGGCAGAATTAGAGGTTGCTGTGGTTGACTTAAGTGCACGAAGTGTCGCATATTACGACTCGATTGGACCTGAGGGAACACTTTCTGTGTTTTTACATACAGATCCAGGCATTTATACCGCATTTCCAAATGGCTCACAGGATAATACTCATTTCCAGGAGTATGGAGCTATACAGCTTGCACGAATGGTATCAGATGAAATAAAAAATCTGAACATTGATTTATCAAGTTATGTAACAGGCATCGAACCTCCTGCAAACGTTCCTGGAAAACCAACCAATGTGGTAGTGAGCAGCATTAGTAATGCTGGGGCTCTATTAACATGGGACGAAGTAGAAGGTGCTGATATTTACAGGGTTTACCGTAAACTATCAACCGACACTGAATTTAAACTCGTAGGTACTTCCACCCTTGCTAGACTCAATGTGACAGGAATGGAAGAAGGGAAAACCTATGAAGTGGCCGTTTCTGCTGTCAATGGCAAGGGTGATTCAGAATTATCCGATGTAAAACAATTTACAACAAAAAAGGCAACATTAAAGTACGATTTTGGTTTAGCTGGCAACCCTATTGCTGAGGGTTATACAGGTGTTAACCTCTCGACACTTTATACTCCTGAAAGAGGATACGGAATTGTTGATGCAACAGGAATGATCGGCCGTGACCGTGGTACTGGCGGAGATCTATTACGCGACTGGCTTGGTTATTTTAACATCGGCTGGAGATTTAATGTTGATGTACCGAATGGACTTTACGCATTGAAAGTTTATGTTGGCGACTTTTTAGGTAGTGCAAGAACCAATATGACTTTTGAAGGTCAAGATTTCGGTAGTATCAATGCACCTAGCCGGAACTATACAACCAGAGTAATTCCAGAAGTTTCGGTTAAAGATGGTCAGATGAACTTTTATTTCAATGGTTCAACAGGGATTGTAAATGGTTTAGAAATCACACCGATTCTTATTGCGCCATCCAATTTGAAAGTGGATGAGCTTTCATTGGATGCTGTACAGCCATTTGCAGCTATTTCCTGGAAAGCAGTTGAGGAAGCAGCTAAGTACAATGTTTATCGTAAAGTGGCTGGTGCCGATGACTATACATTAGTGGGCAGCTCAACTACTCCATCATTTAAGGATGAGACAAGTGATGTTGGGATGGAGTATGAATATGTAGTAACAACGGTTGACAATGCAAATATAGAAACAGTACCATCCATACCTCTTAAGGTAGTAATGGTTGACCCATTACAGCCAGTACCTGAAGCACCAGTTAATTTAAAGGCTGATGAAGTGAATAAGAATGATTTAACAGTAAGCTGGAATCAGGTAGATGGAGCCATTACTTACAATGTTTATCGTTCGAAAAAGCAGAATGGTACTTATGAATATATCGGTAAAACAAAAACTACATCTTACAAAGATGAAACAGTCTTAACAACGATTCCTTATTTTTATAAGGTTGCGGCAGTAAATGCTGGTGGACTATCTGAACTTTCAGAGATTTTCAAGACCCCTGCTGTCACCGTATTAAAGCGTCAGATGGAAGATATTGACCGTGCACTAGTTGCGATGAAAACCGATGAAGGCGTTTTTGTAAGCTGGAGAATGCTTGGAACTGATCCAGATAGCATTAGCTTTAATTTATATCGTGATGGTGAGAAAATTAATTCCAATCCGATTACAACAAGCACGAATTATCTGGATAAAGAAGGAAAAGCAGAATCTGTTTATGAGGTTCGTGCGGTAATTGACGGGAAAGAAAGGAAAACACAAGAGACTGCTGCTGTATTAAATCAAAATTTTCTAGACATTCCACTTCAAAAACCAGCGGATGGAGTAACACCACTTGGTGATCCGTATTCTTATCGTGCCAATGATGCGAGTGTTGGTGACTTAGACGGTGACGGGAAATATGAACTGGTATTGAAATGGGATCCAACAAATTCTAAGGATAATTCCCAATCAGGCTATACGGGTAATGTTTATATTGATGCATACGAAATGGATGGAACATTAAAGTGGCGGATTGATTTGGGTAAAAACATTCGTGCAGGCGCTCACTACACTCAATTCCTAGTATATGATTTTGATGGTGATGGCAAATCAGAAGTTGTATTTAAAACAGCTGATGGAACAATCGATGGCCAGGGAACAGTGATAGGCAGAGCTGATGCTGACCACCGTTACAGTTCCGGTTATGTCCTGCAAGGTGCAGAGTATTTAACGGTATTTGAGGGTGAAACAGGAAAAGCATTAGCAACGACTGAATATGAGCCGCCACGCGGAGACGTTGGAGCATGGGGTGACACTTACGGTAACCGTGTTGACCGTTTCCTTGCTGGCGTAGCATACTTAAATGGTGAAACACCAAGCATCATTATGGCCCGTGGCTACTATACGAGAACGGTTCTTGCAGCATACAACTTTAAAGATGGACAATTAACCAAGCAGTGGGTATTTGATTCTAATGACGAAGGTCAAAGAGACTATGCCGGTCAAGGCTACCATTCTTTAAGTATTGCTGATGTCGATAAAGATGGTAAGGACGAAGTTGTATATGGTCAAGCGGTAATTGATGATGACGGAAAAGGTTTGTATACAACAGGCTTAGGTCATGGTGATGCTCTTCATGTGAGTGATCTCGATCCATCAAGACCAGGTCTTGAGGTCTTTGCTGTTCAAGAACATAAGGATGGACCGTATGGCTATGATATGCGCGATGCCGAAACAGGAGAAATCCTTTGGGGTGTCAAAACTGGGCAAGATACAGGTCGGGGAGTATCTGCAGACGTTGACCCGAGATACGAAGGGGCAGAGGCATGGGCAATTTCCGGAGCCTGGAACAGCCAGGTAGGTGGTATTCATTCTGCAAAGGGTGAAAAAATCTCCGATAATATTCCTTCCAGTAACTTTGCGATTTGGTGGGATGGAGACCTACTTCGTGAGCTAGTCGACCACAAATGGGATGACGCAAAAGGAACAGGTGTCGGAACAATTGATAAATGGGATTATGAAAATAGTAAACTAGTAAATTTACTAACTGCCGATGGAACACTATCAAATAACGGGACAAAAGGGACGCCAGTTCTGCAGGCTGATTTGTTTGGTGACTGGCGAGAAGAGGTAATCTGGAGAATGGATGATAGCAGTGCACTAAGAGTATTTATGACGACAGAGGAAACAAATCATAGAGTATACACCTTGATGCATGACCCACAGTATCGATTATCCATTGCTTGGCAGAACGTAGGGTATAATCAGCCGCCTCACACAAGCTTCTTCCTAGGAGCAGGAATGGCGAAGCCTTCTTTACCAAGCATAGATGTTATAGAAAGAGCAGATGTGATTGCTCCTGAAACTGAGCATGAGGTGATCGGGGTTGAAAAAGGTGGCTGGTACAACGGGCCAGTTACAGTAAACTTCACTGCTGACGACTATCAATCTGGTGTTAAGGCAACCTACTACTCTTTAAATAGTTCAGAACAGCAACTAGGAAATAGCGTTGAATTGAAAGAGGATGGAAAGCATGTCGTAGAATATTGGAGTGTAGATCACGCAGGTAATGTCGAATCGAGGAAGCAGGTGAATATAAACATTGACCAGACTGCTCCAGAAATTACTTTCTCAGTGGACGATGAAAAGGATTTTGGCGTCGATGAATATATTCATATCGCTTGCCAAGCAACAGACGGCCTATCAGGCATTGCCACCTCAACATGTGAGGAAATTTCTATACCTGCATATGAGCTAGGTTTAGGAACTCATTCGTTTGAGGTTGAAGCAGAAGATCATGCTGGTAATAAAGCGAGCAAATCATTAACCATTTACGTTGTTGCTGATTTTGATAGCCTTGGCAAACTCACTGGGTTGTTCTTAATGGATAATGGGGGAGACAGCAAGATTTTGAATTCTCTCACTTCCAAACTTGAATCAGCCAAAGCATCGGATGGAAAAGGTAATATAAATGCAGCGAATGCCCAGCTAACTGCATATATGAATGAAATAAAAGCAAAAAGCGGTAAGGACTTTACTGAAGCACAAGTGCAAGTTTTATATCAGCTTGCTGAAACCTTAATGAAATAAGTGGTAGAGAAGGGATCCAAAGATTGTCTTTGGATCCCTTACATATTACCCGAATTCCTCAGGACCCACGTCAATTTCAAAACTTCTATCGCTGTATAATACTGGAGAACTAAACTAAAGCAAGGAGGTCATTTATAAGTTTGTTAGTGCTTCAACAGGTGAAATGAAGAAACGGTACGGATATTATGTGGATTAAGACAATGAAGGAAAAGGTACTTTGAAGCATAGCAAAAAGAGTAGCTTCTACTGGTACAAAAAGGTCATTGCTTCAAACGGAAAAGACCTTTAGCCCATTCAATGAAAAAACCGGATGAGAGAATCTCATCCGGTTTTTTTATAATTCCATACTTAAATAACGTTCACCTGTATCTGGTGCGATACAAACAACCTTTTTACCAGCACCTAACCGCTTTGCTACTTCTATAGAAGCATAAACGGCAGCAGCTGCAGATGGACCAACAAATATTCCTTCCTCGGAAGCCAATCGTTTAAACATATCTACGGCAATCTCATCTGCAATTTGGAAAATCTCATCATATACATTTGTATTTAAAATGGAAGGTACAAATCCAGGGCTAGTACCAACCAATTTATGTGGACCTGGCTGACCTCCAGATAAAACAGGAGAACCTTTAGGTTCAACGACGGCAACATAGATTTCTGGCAGTAGTTCCTTTAACTTTTCTCCGGTACCCGTAATCGTACCTCCAGTACCTGCAGTAGCAACAAAAGCATCGAGACGTCCTTCCATTTGGTCAAAAATCTCAATCGCGGTTGTAGTACGGTGAATATCAGGGTTTGAAAGGTTTTCAAATTGTTGTGGAATAAAGCTGCCGGGAATCGTTTTCTGTAATTCAAGTGCCTTTTCAATGGCACCTGGCATTTTCTTAGCGCTCGGTGTTAACACCACTTCTGCCCCATAAGCTTTAAGTATATTGATACGTTCTTTTGTCATATTATCAGGCATGATTAAAATGGCTTTGTAGCCTTTTGCTGCGGCATTCATTGCCAGACCAATACCGGTGTTCCCACTAGTTGGCTCGATAATCGTATCTCCTGGCTTAATTAGTCCCTTCTCCTCAGCAGTTTTAATCATATTAAAAGCGGCGCGGTCTTTTACACTTTTAGAAGGATTAAACATTTCAAGTTTCACATAGACTTCTGCTGCCTTTTCTGGAACCACCCGGTTTAAGCGGACAATCGGTGTATCTCCAATTAATTCTGTGATATTATTTACAACCCTCATTACAAAACCTCCGTAAGTATTACTTCTATATAAATAATTCCAATTAGTACTGAGAACGCTATTTAATATATTTTAGCAAAGCGGACACAAATTTCAAAACATCAATTCCTATCATGCTTCTTTAAATATAAAATATTTATTATTGATGAATAATTGTGTTGACAAGAACCATTGTCGTAAAGCATTATATATAAATAAAACCAATGAGTTTACTTGGGATTAAACGAGGTGACAAAATGTATTTGACAATAGATGGTATTGAGAAAAGCTTTACGAATGATAAAAAAGAACCAATAAAAGTTTTGGATAATATAAACCTAAATGTTAAAAAAGGAAGTTTCGTATCCATTGTCGGCCCATCAGGCTGTGGTAAATCGACCTTACTATATTTGATCGCTGGACTCGATAAAGCGGATAAAGGTGAGATCCGTGTAGCAGGAGATTTAGTGAAAAAACCAGGTCCTGAAAGGGTTGTTGTTTTTCAAGAAGCAGGCTTATTTCCATGGTTAACCGTATTGGAAAATGTAACATACGGTCTTCTTTTGAAAAAAATGACTAAAGATCAGGCAAAGAAGAAAGCACTTGAAGTGTTGAAAATGGTTCACCTTAGCCGGTATATTGATGCTTATCCTCATGAACTTTCTGGAGGCATGAAACAACGCGTTTCAATTGCAAGGGCGTTGGTAATGGAACCAGATATTTTATTAATGGATGAGCCTTTCTCGGCATTGGATGAACAAACACGAATGGTCCTGCATAAGGAATTGCTCGAAATTTGGCGTAAAACGAAGGTTACCATCTTTTTTATTACCCACAATATCAGGGAAGCGGTGCTTCTATCAGAACAGGTCGTCGTTTTTGCAACTCGTCCAGGCAAAATTAAAGAAATTATTTCCGTACCAACGATGAAGGACGGGGTAATGCCTGACAGTGTGACATTATCGACGGAACAAAAGATCTTGTCGATTTTACAAGAAGAAATTGAGAAAGTTTTGAAGGAGGAAATGGGTGATGACTACAGCTTTAAGACGAATCATCTTCATCGCGATGATAGCGGTGATATGGGAAGTCACATCTAGATTTTCCAGCCTTCCGGATTTTATGTTCCCAAGTCTGACCCAAGTATTTGAAACACTTATAAATGGGTTGATTAGCGGGCAAATTACAGCTGCTATCGGTAAAAGTATGGGCCGGATCCTGCTTGGTTTTACCATTGCGATTATTGTTGGCTTAATATTAGGTTATTTTATTTGGCGTTATAAATTGGTTGAGGATACACTCGGATTTATTGTGACAGCACTCCAATCGATTCCAAGTATTGTTTGGTTTCCATTAGCCATTATCTGGTTTGGACTTAATGATTTTTCTATTTTGTTTATCGTAACGATTGGGGCAACCTGGACCATGAC
The DNA here is from genome assembly GCA_040797665.1 of Neobacillus sp. Lineage (GTDB taxonomy): Bacteria > Bacillota > Bacilli > Bacillales > Cytobacillaceae > Neobacillus. The sequence continues at coordinate 196,464 of JBFNER010000002.1, forward strand.
GGTTAATGCAACAAGCGGATTCAAGAATGTTCCACAGCTTTATCAAAGAGTTGCAAAAACCTATGGATCAACCGGGTTCCATTTCCTTCGAACGGTTATCTTGCCAGCATCTGTACCTCAGATTATTTCTGGTCTCAGAATTGCATGGGCGTTCTCATGGCGTGCCCTAATGGCGGGAGAACTGCTTGGCGGGGGTGGAGGTCTAGGTCAGCTTCTTGAAATGGGACGTTCGCTTGGACAAATGGATCTCGTTATTTCGGTCATGATCATTATTGCAATTATTGGGACCATTGTTGATAATGTTGTGTTTTCAAGATTGGAACGCAGTGTTGAGATAAAATGGGGTTTACGAGGAAGATAAATTTAATTTATATTAAAGGAGATAAAAGAATGTTAAAGAAATCTTTGTTGTTTTTGTCGATATTTGTATTATTTTTAGGCCTACTTAGCGGCTGTGGCCAAGCTGATAATAAAGAAGAAACTGGTGGAACGGATACACAAACCGTGAAAATTGGTTATTTCCCAAACTTAACACATATTGCCACAATAGTCGCTCTTGAGAATGGCTATTTTGAAGAAGCTTTTGGAGAAAATGTGAAAATCGAAACAAAAACGGTCAACAATGGTGGACTCTTTATGGAGGCAATGGCTACAAAAGCAATTGATGTAGGAACTGTAGGTCCTGGTCCATTACTAAACTTTTATGTAAAAAACAAAGAATACCATATTATTTCTGGAGCAGTTAATGGCGGAGCGGTTCTTGTCGCAAATGAAAATAGCGGCGTAAAGGAATTAACTGACCTAGATGGGAAAAAGGTTGCAATTCCGGTCATTGGTAGTACTCAAGATGTAATGTTAAGAAAAGCGTTAAAAGAAGTGAATCTAAAAGCAAAAACAAATGGCGGTACGGTTGACTTATATGCTGCAGCTCCAGCAGATACAGCGTCACTATTTATTCAGAACTCAGTTGATGCAGCTGCGACTCAAGAGCCATGGGGATACGTATTAGAAAACCAAGCAAACGGTAAACTCTTATTAGACTGGGATCAGTTCGCTTGGGGCAAGGAATCCACAAATACTGTAGTAGCCGCTCGACAAGATTTTCTAAAAAAGAAAGATCTTGTTAAAGCGTACTTAAGTGCTCATAAGAAGGCTGTTGAGTTTATTCAGAATAATCCTGATGAAAGTAAAGAAATAGTTGTTAAACATCTTAAGGATCTTACTGGTAAAGAATTAAATGCAGACGAGGTAGCAGCGGCATTTTCTCGTTTGTTAGTTACCACAGAAGTAAACGAACAAGTTATTCAAGAAATGGCTGAAATCAGCGAAGAAGCTGGATATATTCCAAGCAGTGATATTAAAGGTATGGTTGATTTAAGTGTGTTAAAGGATCTAGATTAAAAACAAGGACCCAAGAAGCTACATAACTTCTTGGGTCCTTGTTTTTAATTTTCATGAAAAATTCTAGCAATCACCATGTTTATTTAAGTGAAGCGGGGGAGGGATTAGCCATCCTTTTTCTTTATTTAAGCGGAGTACTTTGGCTGCTAGTGCTGCTTTTTGTGTATGGAATTGACCATACATCATGGCAACATCTTCTCTAATGGATTTCCCCATTATTTGACTACAGAGTACTAAACCTGCCGCACAATCAGCAGAAAGTGTAGCAGCAATAGCAGGGTCCTGTACTCTTGCACCTACAGGAATGTCTTCGAGACAAGCTTCTGGCGGTTCTGGACTGGCTGGAGGAAGTCCAATTCCATTTTCCTTTAACAGCTCTTCAATTTGTTTCTTTTGCTGTTGGCCAAGTTCAATTGCCTCGACTAGTAGCTTTTGCAGGTCTTCATCCCCCGCATGGTTTAATAAAACCTGATAACCAGCAATCATGCTGTTTCCAGCTAAATCAGACGCCCAAATATCAAAAACTTCTCCGTAATGTAAAGGCTCTTCTTTAGGGTTTCCGCTTAAAATACCCATCGTAAACCTCCTTAGTGAGTAGGAAATATTATTCATGTACAGTGCCACCTTTCCTGAAGCACAGACATAGTATTACCAACTCTTTAAAGATCTAATGTTGAATCGATCCGCCTTTTTTTGGAAGAAAGTCTATAGGAACCTTGACTTTATTAATAATCGAGTTATAATTATATACTTGTGATAGATATACTTTGATTATTTCTTAGTTTGTTCACAGATTTTTAATAATTATACCTTAATATAATTGATAGTTTAATTGGTTCTAAAATCATATTTAAATATAAATAAAAATGTGCAATAATAATTGCTTGAAGGTAGGTGTAAGAAAAATGAATAACGTATTTCAAAAAGATAAAACTATTAATAAGTTCATTGGTTTTTTCCTTTTGGCAGTATTACTGCTTTGGCTAAAAACATATACAGCACAACTTACACAATTTGACTTAGGTATTGAAAATACACTGCAACAATTTCTACTGTTTATAAATCCTTTGGGATCATCCTTGTTATTTTTAGGACTAGCATTCCTTTTTAAAGGCCGGAAAAAATATACCGTGCTTCTAGTCATTGATTTTTTATTATCATTTCTGTTGTACGCGAATATTTTATATTACCGATTTTTTAATGATTTTATTACCTTACCAACTTTATCCCAAACCCAGAATTTAGCACATGTAAGCGGAAGAGTAGTGTCTTTATTAAGACCATTTGATCTTCTATTCTTCCTAGACATCATTCTATTAATTACTCTTCTTGCAACTCGTTTTGTAAAAATTGAATTAAAAGATATGGATCGTCGAAAAGTGGCGGCATTATTTTCACTTTCACTTGCGATCTCTTTCGGAAATCTTTCTTTAGCTGAAACTGATCGCCCTCAGCTGTTAACGAGAGGATTTGACCGAAATTATATTGTGAAATATCTAGGTATGTACAATTACACTATTTATGATGCTGTTAAGAGTACGAAAGCATCCGCACAAAGGGTTATGGCGAATAGTGATGATATGACAGAAGTGATCAACTATACAAAATCTAACTATGCTGAGCCAAATCCTGCTTATTTTGGTGCTGGTAAAGGTATGAATGTTATTTATGTGCATCTAGAATCAATTCAGAGTTTTCTGATTGACTACAAGTTGCATGGAGAAGAAGTGACTCCTTTCTTAAATTCTTTAACAAAAGAAGAGAGTACACTTTACTTTGATAACTTCTTCCATCAAACGGCACAGGGAAAAACAGCAGATGCTGAATTTATCCTTGAAAATTCATTCTACGGATTACCACAGGGTTCTGCCTTTACAACAAAAGGTATGAATACGTATCATGCTGCCCCAGCCATCCTTGGTCAGGCAGGTTACACATCAGCCGTATTCCATGGTAATTCAGGCAGCTTCTGGAACAGAAATGAAATTTATAAATCCTTTGGCTATAATCATTTCTTTGATGAAAACTCATATGAAATGAACCCTGAAGATTTAGCTGAATATGGACTGATGGATAAGCCGTTTTATGAGCAGTCGGCAGCCTTACTAGAAACGCTGCCGCAGCCGTTCTATTCAAAATTCATTACGGTAACTCATCATTACCCATACTCAATGAATCAAGAAGAAGCAACCATTGCACCACATACCACAGGTGACAAGTCTGTAGATAATTACTTCCAGACAGCAAGGTATGCAGATGAAGCACTCGAACAATTCTTTAGTTATTTGAAGGAATCAGGTTTATACGATAATTCCGTCATTATTATGTATGGTGACCATTATGGTATTTCTGAAAACCACAATAAAGCTATGACACAAGTGTTAGAAAAAGAAATCGGTAGTTTTGAAACAGCAGGCTTGCAGCGTGTTCCACTATTTATTCGTGTACCGGGAATGGAAGGTGGAGTAAATCATGAATTTGGCGGCCAAATTGATCTTCTTCCAACTTTGCTTCACCTACTAGGAATTGAATCAAATGATTATGTTCATTTCGGTACTGATTTACTATCTGAAGAGCATGATGAAATTGTCCCATTCCGTAATGGTGAATTTGTAAGTCCAGAATTCTTCTACAATGACGGCAAATTCTTTGACTCTTTTACAGGCGTAGAAATAGAAGAGGATAGACTTGAAGAAGCAAAGAAATATCAAGAAATTGTTGAGAATAAATTAGCTCTTTCAGATAAGGTTGTAAATGGAGATTTATTACGATTCTATACACCAGAAGGTTTTACACCAGTTGATCGAGCGCTATACAAATACAATCTTTCTAAAGATGATGAATCTAACGATGAATAAGATTAAAGGGCTGTCCGAGTTTATCTCTGGACAGCCCTTTTTCTTTTTATCACCCTTCTTTTATATAAGACGGTTTAACCTCGTCGTTTATGACTAAAATGATAAAAAATGCTTTGGGGTTGTTTAAATGTTTTTACACTTATTGAGAAAAATACTTAAAAAAACAAGCCAACAAGAAGTATACAAAGAGGGTAGCTCGGATGAGCTTATACAGTTAAAACAAAGCGAAATCTTTTACAGTCTTGACAAAAACTTGGAAGCAATCAGTAAAATTTATAAGTTACCCAGAAATAGGGACTTTAAAACAAGAGAACTTTATATTGGTGGGAGCGAGATAAGGGCAAGTATCGTCTTCCTTGCACCTATTGTGAACACTTCAGTGATTGAAAAATCCATTATTAAGCCTTTATTATCAAATAAAAGTATTAGTAAAGAAATTGAAGATATTATCATAAATCAAGCTATCAAAAGGTTATATTCTTTCAAAGAGGTCCTCCAAGAGATCAATAAGGGAAGCACCGTTTTATTTACAGACGATAGTAAAATTGCTTACTCAATGGACACAGTGGAAATAAAAGCACGGAATATTGATAAAGCAGAATATGAAGTCACTTTAAAAGGGCCAAAGGAAGCTTTTAATGAAAATGCCTCAGATAACCTAGCATTAATTAGAAAGTACTTTAGAACAGAAAGTCTGGTTAATGAGGCAATTACAGTTGGTAAGAGAACAGAAGATGAAGTATTTATTCTATATCTAGATGATGTTGTAAATAAAGAGCTATTGGATACTGTAAAAGAAAGGTTAAACTCAATAAATATAGACTCTGTCCAGAACTTAGGAATATTAGAGCAGTTAATTGAAGACAAGGAAAAGTCTATATTCCCAACAACTTTGTATACAGAAAGACCTGATCGTGCCGTTTCTTTTATCCAAGATGGCCACATTGTTCTAATCATGCAAAGCTCTCCTGCCAGTTTGGTATTACCAGCAACCTTTTGGGCTTTTTTTCATACTCCTGAGGAGCATTACCTTAAATATATTTTTGGAAACTTTACTAGAATTCTTAGAATGATGGCTTTTTTTATTACCCTATTTACCTCGGCCATTTATGTTGCCATTACAAACTATCATGCACAAATGATTCCACCTGACTTACAGCTTGCAATTTCCTCGACAAGGGAAAGAGTACCTTTCCCAATCGTATTTGAAATACTTCTAATGGAAATTGCATTTGAGTTAATCCGTGAAGCAGGTTTACGGGTTCCTAATCCTATGGGCCCAACGATTGGGATTGTTGGTGCACTTATCTTAGGTCAAGCTGCTGTAGAGGCAAATATTATCAGCCCTATTGTAATCATTATCGTGGCTCTTGGTGGACTATCTTCATTTTCCATAAGTGATATTAGCTTTAATTTTGCTATACGTGTCAGTCGTTTTGCCTTTATTCTTGCTGCATCGGTGTTTGGAATATATGGAATGAGCCTTTTATTCGTAATGGGGCTAACCTATATGCTGTCAATCAAAAGCTTTGGAGTTCCATACTTAGCCCCTATGACTCCTAAGTATAAATCTTCCCAAGATACAATTTTTAGAAGACTTCTGAAAAATGAAAGGTTTAGACCAGGTTATTTAAAGCCAAAGGATTTGCAGAAAAAGGGTGATTAGAAATATGAGGAGGCCTCCTAGTGCTACAGTAGGAATAAGAGAATATATTGCGCTGCTCTTATTAATCATTGGAGTGAAGCTGGCAGATAGCACTCCTGCCTTATATTTTGACAGCTTGCTGAGTGCCAGTTGGATGGGACCTTTAATCGGAGGGATTACTGCCATCATTCCTGTTTATTTTCTCATAAAGGTGATGACACTTTATGAGGACATGCACCTACATGATGTGACGGTTCATCTTTTTGGAAAATTTCTTGGGATAGCGATCTCCTTTATATTCTGGTTATACGGTTCGGCTGTAATAGCTGTTGATACTAGGAGCTACGTGGATATTATTGCAACTCTGTACTTTGTGAAGACGCCGACAATCAGCATTTTCATTTTATTGATGGCAGCTTGTGCATACACTGCGATGAAGGGAATACAAATCTTAGGCTCCCTTTCTTGGCTTGTTCTTGCCTACGTCAAGGTTATATTAATATTTGCTCTATTATTATCGATTAAAGAGGCTAATATCTATGCAATTTTTCCCCTGTGGGGTCCGGGTATCAGAGAAATCATTACGGAAAGTGTCTTTAAAAGTTCATTGTATGGTGATATTTTCTATATGGGCCTTATCTTCCCTGTCCTAGCATCTCATAAGGTATTTACAAAAGGTACTTGGATTGCATTAGGTATTTTAACAGTGGAGATTTCCATATCATTTCTATTTTTTATCTTAATGTTTGATTATATTTCTGTAAGTATGCTTAGTTTTCCGTTTCATGAATTAACCAGATATATTGGTATCGGTACATTTCTATCAAATATCGATACCTTATTTTTTCCTTTTTGGGTTGTAGCAAGTATAGTGAGATTTTCTGTTTATTTATATCTCAATGCATTACTCTTTGGCTATATATTCAAGGTTAATGAGTATAAGTATTCCATTCCAATTTTTGCTAGTGTTTATTTGATAGTAGGAATGATACCTGAAACACCTTCTTTCACTATCTTTCAACTTAGGGATCCTATGTACCACATTTTTTCTCCTGTGTTTATTGCCTTTCCAATTCTAATGTGGATTATTGCAAAAGTAAGAGGTGACATCAAAAGTGAAACGACTAAAGAACGTGTTTAAATATAGTTTATTCCTTATTATTGTCATATTGTTATCAGGTTGTTGGGATAAAAAGGAACTAGAGGAAAGAGCATATGTAATTGGTTTGGGACTTGATAAAAATACAGACTCAAACAAACTGAATATAACCTTTTTAATTGCTAATCCTGAAGTAGGCAGCCAGCAAGGAGGCGGAGGATCAAAAGAGCCTTCCCAAGCGATTTTAACCATTTCGGCTAATGACTTTATAACTGCGCGTAATACTGCTAATTCCGTTATATCCAGGGAATTAACCTATGATTTATTAAAAGTATTCGTTGTATCAGAGGAGTTGGCAAGAGATGAGGATTTTATCCGGTACATCTATGATGCAACAAAAGACCGTGAAATAAGGAGAGATTCCTATTTAATTGTATCAAAGGAAGATGCTAAAGATTTTTTTAAGAATAATAAACCTAAATTGGAAACAAGACCTCACAAATATTTTCAGTTTATGATAGAAAGAGGAATTGATACTGGAGTCATCCCGGATTCGGACTTACATAGGTTTTTTAGAATAACCGAGAATGACGCTGAATTAGCTCTGGTGATCTATGCCACAACTGAGTTAGATAAGAAAAAGTCTGGTCATGAAGATGAATATTTAGCAGGAGAGTTAGATACAAAGGGGACGGTGAATCAAACCCAGTTTATCGGATCAGCTGTTTTTAAGGAAGGCAGGATGATCGGTAAAATAAATGGTCAGGAAACGAGGATATCTGAATTATTGGATAATACTACAAGAATCGATGATGTTTTAACCACTTACCCAGACCCATTTAGCGATAAGTTTCGAATTGCAGCTCGTCTAATTAAGAATAAAGATACAGAGGTAAAACTTGATATAATTAATGGTCCTCCAAAAATATCTGTTACTATTCCATTACTAATAGAGATTTTATCTGATCCTAGTATGATGAGCTATGGAGATAATGAAGAAATGAAAAAGATTTTAAAAAAGCATCTCGAAGACTATCTGTCAGATATAACTCGAACATTTGTTGAGAAAATGAAAAAAGAATTTAAAGGTGAGGCTTTTATGTGGTCTTTATATGCTAGAAAAAAGTTTGCAACTGTACAAGAATATAAAGAATATGACTGGATGAAGACATATCCCGATGCTGAGGTAGAAATTGCATTTAAAATTACCTTTGGTGAATTTGGTAAACAATCTAAAGTACCAGACTTAGAAAAATTGAGGGATTAATATGAATATTGTTCTTTGGGTTATTGTGATTACCATGTTTTTATATGGAGGTGCATTTTCTGTCACCCTTTGGAAAGAAAAACAAAAAAGTGCTTCCATCGTTATAATGGCTTGTACATTGTTTATTGGGATTGGTCCCTATTTCATCTTTTTATCCTAGTTATTGTCAGTGGAGAACGAAGCTGCTTATTATGATAAGCAGCTATTTGTTTACACTAACTTTACAAACAATTACTTGATTTATTACAACAACTATTTTATTATATTAGCAAATAGTTATATATTAATATATTATGACTATGTGTGATTCTTGAAACATGAACGGGGAGGTACTGTTTTGCTATCAACCATATTAGCAACAGCAATTTTTTTATTAACATTGATTTTAGTTATTTGGCAGCCTAGAGGGTTATCGATTGGCTGGTCAGCCTGTGGCGGTGCCATTCTTGCTCTCCTGGTTGGAGTTGTTGACTTCAATGATGTAGTAGATGTGACTTCGATTGTTTGGAATGCAACCTTAGCGTTTATTGCTATCATTATCATCTCTCTGATTCTTGATGAAATTGGTTTCTTTGAGTGGTCTGCCCTTCATATGGCACGTGCTGCAAAAGGCAATGGCGTGTTAATGTTTGTGTATGTTTCCATACTAGGAGCATTAGTTGCCGCCTTTTTTGCAAACGATGGTGCTGCCCTAATATTGACACCAATTGTTTTGGCAATGGTTCGAAATCTTAAATTTGAAGAGAAAATGGTCTTTCCATTTATTATCGCGAGTGGATTTATCGCAGATACCACATCACTGCCTTTAGTGGTTAGTAATTTAGTCAATATCGTTTCTGCTGATTTTTTTGGCATAGGATTTGTTGAATTTGCATCGCGAATGATTATTCCTAACTTCTTCTCTTTAGGGGCTAGTATTTTGGTTTTATTCTTATATTTCCGTAAAAGTATTCCAAGAAAATATGAGCTATCACATCTGAAAAAACCAGCTGAAGCCATTCGTGATGAGAAGATGTTCCGTCTATCATGGGGTGTACTGGGTATATTACTTATTGGATACTTTGCAAGTGAATTCATTGGAGTGCCTGTTTCAATTATTGCTGGAATAGTAGCGATATTCTTCCTCATTATGGCTAGAAAAAGTTCCGCTGTAGACACCCGTACTGTTATAAAGGGTGCACCATGGGCAATTGTATTCTTTTCAATTGGAATGTATGTTGTTGTCTATGGTTTAAGAAATGTGGGCTTAACAAATGTATTAAGTGATCTCATCCAGTTAACAGCGGACCAAGGCCTTTTTGCTGCGACAATGGGAATGGGATTCATTGCTGCGATCCTTTCTTCCGTTATGAACAATATGCCAACCGTGATGATTGACGCTCTAGCAATTGCAGATACGAATACAAGTGGTGTAATTAGAGAAGCCCTCATTTACGCAAATGTAATTGGATCAGATTTGGGACCAAAAATCACACCAATTGGTTCATTGGCCACTTTGCTTTGGCTTCATGTTCTTTCCCTAAAAGGTGTCAAGATCTCTTGGGGTACCTACTTTAAAACAGGTATTATTTTAACCATTCCGACTTTGTTTATTACATTAGTTGGTTTGTATATATGGTTGTTAATTATTTAAAACAAAAAGGGAGAATCATCATGTCTAAAAAATCAATTTACTTTCTATGTACAGGAAATTCGTGCCGCAGTCAAATGGCTGAAGGATGGGCAAAGCAACATTTAGGAAATGAGTGGGAGGTAAGAAGCGCTGGTCTAGAAGCCCACGGTCTTAATCCAAATGCAGTAAAAGCAATGAAAGAGGCAGGTATTGATATTTCTAACCAAACTTCTGATGTGATTGATCCAAATATTTTAAATAATGCTGATTTAGTTGTAACCTTGTGTGGACATGCGGCTGACCATTGCCCTGTAACTCCTCCGCATATTAAACGTGTACATTGGGGTTTTGATGATCCTGCTAAGGCAGAAGGTACAGAAGAAGAGAAATGGGCATTCTTCCAGCGTGTCCGTGATGAAATAGGTGACAGGATCAAACGTTATGCAGATACTGGAGAATGATGTATCATTAGCGTGAACTAATGATAAAAAGGCCCGAAATTGCTTTCGGAGCCTTTTTATTTATTAGTAATGGTTAATAATAAGTAGAATCTCCTTTTATCAGTTGTATATATAAGTGAATAGTTATATATTTATTGTAGAAGAATCCGTCAAATATTTTTCTCGGAGGTGGAACAATGCAAAAAGTACCAACAGATATGGACCAACTTTCACAGGTCCTTAAGTTAATGGGAGATAAAACGAGACTTACTATTTCAGCACTTTTAATGAAGAGGGAATTATGTGTGTGTGAACTGCTTGAAGTATTTGATGTGAGTCAACCCTCGATTAGCCAGCATTTAAGAAAACTAAAAGATGCAGGATTAGTGAAAGAAACAAGAAAGGGACAATGGATTTATTATTCTTTAAATAAAGAAAGTGAATCTTATCCATTGATTGAAAATGTGTTGAGCTTTACACCAGATGTTGCAGATAAAATTGCTCAAATAGACAAGAGCAATCCTACACAGAGATGTGGATGTTAGATTGTATTGAAATGGAGATGGAAGTATGAAATTAGAAATTTATGATCCTGCTATGTGTTGTCCCACCGGAGTTTGCGGCCCAACGGTTGACCCAGAATTAACCAGAGTAGCCTCTGCTTTATTTCTACTTAATGGTAAAGGTTTATCTGTTACTCGGTATAATTTAGGAACTGAGCCACAAGCTTTTATTGAGAATGGTAAAGTCAATCAGCTTTTGAATGAACGGGGTACCGATGTGTTACCGTTGGTTCTTTTTGATGGAAAGGTTGTAAAAGAAGGTTCATACCCGTCTAATCAAGAATTAGCGTCATGGTTTGAAATTGATACAAAGGAGTTAGAACCAAAAAAGTCTTCTAACCAACTACTTTAAAAATAGAGGTGTTTAAGGTGTATCTATTATTTAAACCTGAAGAACTTCAGTTAACTCCCTTCATTTTTTTTACAGGTAAGGGTGGAGTTGGAAAAACCTCCTCTGCAAGTGCTTTGGCCATATACCTTGCTAATCAAGGAAAACAGGTACTTATTGTCTCAACGGACCCTGCTTCCAACCTGCAGGATGTATTTGAAACAGACTTAACAAATGATATTCAATCCATTCCTAATGTTGAGGGATTATTTGCATGTAATTTGGACCCGGAAGAAGCGGCAAGAACGTATCGTGATAAAATAGTTGGTCCATTTAAAGGGAAGCTTCCTGAAAGTGTTATTATGTCAATGGAAGAACAACTTTCAGGAGCATGTACGGTGGAGATTGCCGCTTTTGATGAATTTACCAATCTGCTTGCTAATCCCATGGTAAAAGATAAGTACGACCATATTATTTTTGACACAGCCCCAACTGGTCATACGTTACGGCTTTTGCAGCTGCCTTCCGCATGGACTGACTTTTTAAATGAAAGTTCTCATGGCGCGAGCTGTTTAGGACCACTATCAGGTTTAAGCGAAAAGAAGGAGCTATACGCGGCAACTGTTGATGCTCTATCAGATAAAGATAAAACCACATTGGTCTTAGTCGCAAGACCTGATACGAATTCTTTATTAGAAGCAGAACGAGCAGCCCATGAGCTATTTGAAGTTGGCATGTTGCATCAAATATTAATAGTTAACGGTGTCCTTCAAAGCTTTACACAGGGTGACAGGTTATCAGAGGCTTTTTACCAAAAGCAAAAACAAGCTCTTTTGCAAATGCCTGCCGGATTAGTGGATTTACCTATATATGAAATTGCACTTATGCATTTTTCATTAACCGGAATTGAATCCTTAAGTAAGTTATTTACTAAGCAGGAGGCTGTTTTACCAGCAGATAATAATAATGAACCGGTCTCTCTTCCAGCTTTCAATGATCTAATCGATGACTTAGAACAGAGAAATATTAAAGTTGTTTTTACAATGGGCAAGGGCGGAGTTGGTAAAACAACCATTGCTTCTGCTATTGCTGTTGCTTTAAGTGAAAGGGGACACCAGGTTCATTTGACGACGACTGACCCGGCTGCACATTTAACTTCTTATTTCGGGGAGGACCAAAAGTATTCCAACCTGACGATCAGCCGGATCGATCCGAGAGTAGAAGTGGATAAATATAGAAATAGTGTATTGAGTAAAGTATCCAGTGACCTTGATGAGGATGCTATTGCGTATATTAAAGAGGATTTGGAATCCCCATGTACAGAAGAAATAGCCATTTTTCAAGCCTTTGCCGAAGTCGTCGCTAGGTCAAAGAAAGAAATTGTTGTCATCGATACTGCTCCAACTGGTCACACTTTGCTGTTATTGGATGCAGCCAATTCTTATCATAAAGAATTAGAGCGTTCTACTGGCGAAATTCCGGAGAATGTGAAAGAATTATTACCTAGGCTTCGCAACCAAGATGAAACAGAAATTGTCATCACAACCCTGCCGGAAGCAACACCAGTATTAGAAGCAGAAAGACTTCAAAAAGACTTGAAGCGTGCAGGAATTGTACCTCATTGGTGGGTGATCAATCAAAGTCTATATGCTGCAAATACATTAGACCCCATTTTAAGTGGCAGAGCAAGGTCCGAGAAATACTGGTTTGAAAAGGTAGGGAATGAACTGTCTGAACAAATGGCTGTTATTCCTTGGTTAGAAACAGAACAGCAGGGTATGAATCAAATTAAACATTTATTAGAGAAGTAGGGGAAAATATGAACATTACAGATGCAGCACGTGACTTATTAGTTCAAGTGCTAGAAGACAAAAATGTAAGTGGAATTCGCGTTTACTTTGCGGGCTTTGGCTGAGGACAGCCACAAATTGGACTGGCTCTGGATGAGCCAGAAGCAGAAGATAATGTCGTAACCATCAATCAAATTCAAGTAGCCTTTGATCCAAATATCGAAGCCTACACACAAGAACTAACACTCGACTTCGACCAACAAAACAATGGCCTAGTCTTGACAGGAAACGAAAGCAACTGCTGTTAAACTACAAATAAAACCATCATAACCTAAGGGTGCCGCAACATACCAAGCGTCACCCTTTTTTATTTGGGAAATAATTAGGGAAAAGGTGCCTGTCACCTCGTGTGCATTAATTTGGTAGGTAGACGTAAGCAGAATGTCCTTGGTTAAGGCATAGTTGGTATGTTTTATGAATATTTACTGTATAATGTTGTAAATGTCTGCTATTTTGTAGAAAGAGGAGTGAGGTTGATGACGACTTATACATCTAGGCAAGAAGTGCCAGAACGTGAAAAATGGAATATTAGTGATATATATTCTGAACTCAGTAAGTGGGAAGCGGACCTTGAACAAATTGAAAAGCTGGGAGCTCAACTTAAGGAATATGATGGTAGCATTAACAATGGAAAGAGTTTGCATGCTTTTCTAACGCTTCAGGAGAGTTTATCCTACAAGCTAAATCATGTTTTTGCTTATGCGATGTTGAAGGTAGATGAAGATACACGTGATACTACTTCACAAGCTTTATTAGATCGTGTTAAAGGGGTAAGTGTCAAGGTAAGTGCATCGACATCCTTTTTTATGCCATTTTTACTAAGTCTAAAAGAAACTACTTTAAAGGAATACATAGCCGAAGCAGAAGGGTTAAAATATTTTGAAGAAGACTTATTCGAGTCCTTTAGATATAAAGCACATGTCCTTAATAAGGAGCAGGAGGAATTGCTTTCGCAGCTAGGTGAAGCATTATCCGCTCCAGGAACAACCTATGGGATGATGAACAATGCAGATATAAAATTTGGAATGGTTACAAAGGAAAATGGTGAAAAGGTTGAACTTACAAGAGGGATGTATTCAAAATTAATGGAAGATGAAGACCGTGAGAAAAGGCGGGAAGCTTATAAGGCGTATTATCAGCCTTATGTTCAATTAAAGAACAGCATTGCATCAACATTATCGGCAGCAATTAAAAATAATGTAACCATATCAAAGGTTCGTAAATACCCATCGGCCCTTGAAAAATCCTTATTTGGTGACCGAGTACCGAAGGAAGTATACGAAAACCTAATAGAAGCAACAAAGAAGAATATCGCACCGCTTCACTTGTACTCTAAAATCCGCAAGGAAAAACTCCAATTAGACGAACTTCGTCAATATGATATGAATGTGCCATTGGTTAAGGGGGTTAAGCAGGAAATCCCATATGAAGAAGCCTATGAAATAATGCTTAAAGGTTTGGCGCCGTTAGGGGAAGAATATATTACGACCTTAAAGGAATTTAAGGAGTCTAGATATATTGATGTACGTGAAACCCCTGGGAAACGGTCTGGTGCTTATAATCTTGGAATTTACGGAGTACATCCCTTTATTTTATTGAATCATCGAGACGATTTAGATAGTTTATTTACCCTGGCGCATGAATGCGGTCATGGTGTTCATAGTAAACTCAGTTCACAGCACCAGCCGCAAATCTCAGCCAGGTATAGTATTTTTGTTGCAGAAGTTGCTTCAACTGTTAATGAAGTATTATTGATAAATTATTTATTGGAAAATGAAAAGAAGCCAGAAGTTCGCAAGCATTTATTAAACCATTTTATTGACCAATTCAAAGGAACTTTTTTTACACAGGTGATGTTTGCTGAATTTGAAAAGAAAACACATGAGTTAGCCGAAAAAGGAATACCATTAAATGTGGAAGTATTTAATCAAACTTATGAAAGCTTGTTCAGGGAGTATTATGGACCAGAAGTAGTTTTTGATGTAGAGGTAAAGTTTGGATGGTCTAGAATCCCACATTTTTATCGGCCATTTTATGTTTATAAATATGCCACTGGTTTTGCTTCAGCGATTCATTTGGCCACCAAAATTCTAGAAGGCGACCAAAAGACGTTAGTATCCTACTTAGACTTTTTAAAAAGCGGCAGCTCCGATTATCCCCTTGAACTTTTAAAGAAGACAGGTGTTGATTTAACAACGCCAATACCGATTGAAAATGCTTTGAACAAGTTCAATGAACTAGTAAAAGAGTTTTCACAACTAAAGTAATGACGGTAAGAGCAAAACACTTAGTTTTAGAGAACTAAGTGTTTTTGCTCGAATTTATCTAGTTATCTATCTCGGTAAAATTCTTCAATATTTAAACACACTGGAATTTTTCCATGATATGATAACATTATAGAATTTACCTTTTTTTGTATTAAGATATGATATGCAGAGTGGGAGTAGGTGATTAGGATTTGGAAAAAAACAGTATCTCTAATAGCTATAGTGGGGGTTATCCTATTTACAGTTTTTAATACTGAGTTGTACCCTTTGCTCAAAAGTGGTGATATAGAAACCATTATAGCTTCCTTTAAGGGTAATATTGTAAATCAGCTTACTTTTTCACTTATTATTATGGTTATTCAAAACTCATTTACTCTTATTCCCCTCATACTCGTCATTACTCTCAACTATACCTTGTTTGGATTTGTTAATGGTTTTATTTGGAGCTGGGTTACCAGCATAATAGCTGCAGCAATCATGTTCGTGGGAAGCCGCTACTATTTTCAAAATTGGGTTGTTAAGAAAACGGATCCTAAATTGCTTGCAAAAATGGAGGATAACGGATTATTATTTGTTTTTCAAGCACGAATTTTTCCATTTGTTCCAACAAGTTTAATTAATATACTTGGGGGAGTAAGTTCGATAAAATTTAAAGACTTTATTATAGGTACGATTACTGGAAATTTTATATTCTTTTTTCTCCTATCCCTTATTCCAGCAGGATTAATGTCAGGTAAAACGAATGATTTAATCCTTATCATCATTACTCTAGTACTTTTAGCCTTTGTCCTTTTATTTCGTTATAAAATCAAGCAGAAAAGAAAGCGGGAAGTTGGTTGATTTGTGTAATAAGGAAAACCTCTAACCAGAGGTTTTTTTGGTGAATAATTAAACGAAAAAGGGTAGGATAGAGTGAAGTTGAACTCTAGTTCATTAATTATTATATTAATGATATAATAATAGTAAGGTATTAACTGTGAATAAAGTACAAAAATCAAAAGTTCCAATCGGCAATTATTTATTGAACCAATTATGGTAACAATAGTTCAGGCAGATGAAAACTCTAATAACATTAATATCTAATCTAATATATATAAAGGCGTGATAAAATGACGGAGATGGAAATGCTTCAAACACAGGTTCAACACCAAAAGCTTCCACTAAGTAAAATCATCATGCGTGCAGTAGCCATTACCATTGGTGCTATACTCATGGCTGTAGGATTAGAAATCTTTTTAGTTCCTAACCAGGTTGTCGACGGCGGTGTTACAGGTATTTCAATTATGCTTTCACATTTAACTGGATTCCGTTTGGGGATCTTTCTGTTCTTATTAAACCTTCCATTTGTATATATAGGTTATAAACAAATGGGGAAAACCTTTGCGATTTCTACTGTTTACGGAATTATTATTTTATCTATATTTACTACACTTTTACATCATGTTCCAGCCTTTACTGATGATATTCTTTTAGCTACTATTTTTGGCGGTATGATTCTCGGTATTGGAGTAGGTATTGTAATTAGAAACGGCGGGGCTTTAGATGGAACAGAAATTCTCTCCCTCGTAATTACCAAGAAGGTTCCATTTTCAGTAGGCCAAATCATAATGTTTATCAATATATTTATCCTGGGTGCTGCAGGGTTTGTTTTCACTTGGGACCGTGCAATGTACTCGCTTTTAGCGTATGTTATTGCTGCAAAGGCAATTGATACCGTGGTAGAAGGACTTGAAGAATCCAAATCAGTTTGGATTATAAGTGATGCAGCAGAAGAAATCGGTGAAACCATTAATGCTCGTTTGGGTCGCGGTGTAACTTATCTAAGAGGTGAGGGAGCCTACACTGGGGATGAAAAGAAAGTCATTTTTTGTATCATTACAAGACTTGAAGAATCGAAGCTGACAACCATTGTAGATCATATCGATAGTTCTGCCTTTTTAGCAATAGCTGATATCGCTGAAGTCCGGGGTGGAAGATTTAAGAAAAGAAATATACATTAGTAAAAGTCCAAGGTCAGAATGCCTTGGATTTTTTCATAGAAATAGTAATATTAAGACATACAATAGTTTGTAAGATAAGATACTTGTAATTTCAAGACAAAAAGGAGTGGGATACTTGCCTTTCGATACTTTTCAGAATACATTAGCATATGCTATAAAACTCGATGAAAAAGACCACTTAGCTCGGTTTCGTGAGGAGTTTTATGTGAAGCCAGGTTCAATCTATATGGATGGAAACTCATTAGGGCTGTTGTCCAAACGAGCGGAACGAACACTTCTATCAAGTTTAAACGATTGGAAAGAACACGGGATTGATGGCTGGACTGATGGAGAGTCTCCTTGGTTTTATATGGCTGAAACACTAGGCGAAAATATAGCACCAATAATTGGTGCTGCACCTGAGGAAGTAATTATAACAGGTTCGACTACGGTTAACCTGCACCAGCTAGTCAGTACCTTCTATAAGCCAAACGGGATACGAACGAAAATACTTGCCGATGAATTAACTTTTCCTTCTGATATTTATGCTCTTCAAAGCCAGCTCCTTCATTACGGGTATAACCCAGAAGAATTTCTTATCCGTGTCCAAAGCTCAGATGGCCGAACTTTAGATGAAGAAGATATTATTGAAGCAATGGGGGAAGAGGTGGCGCTAATTGTGCTGCCGACAGTATTATATCGCAGTGGTCAACTATTGGACATTCAGCGCTTAACGGATGAAGCCCATAAAAAAGGAATAGTCATCGGATTTGACGCATGTCATTCAGTAGGTTCCATTCCTCATACATTTAGTAAATGTGATGTTGACTTTGCGTTTTGGTGCAATTATAAATATCTTAACGGCGGACCTGGTGCTGTAGGCGGTTTGTATGTGAATCGTAAACACTTCGGGACGCTTCCAGGTCTTGCAGGCTGGTTCGGATCTCATAAGGATAAACAATTTGACATGGAGCACACTCTTATACCTGCCTTCTCCGCAGGAGCATACCAAATTGGTACACCGCATATTTTAAGTATGGCGCCGTTATTAGGGTCATTAGAAATTTTTGCAGAGGCAGGAATTAAAAATATTCGTGAGAAATCACTGGGCCTAACCACTTATTTCATGCAATTAATTGAAATAGAGTTATCACAGTGGGATTTTGTAATAGGGAACCCTAAAGAAGGCCACCGTCGAGGAGGTCATGTGAGCTTAGAACATCATGAAGCGGCAAGGATTTGTAAAGCTTTAAAAGCGAATGGTGTAATCCCTGATTTTCGTCCACCTAACATCATTAGACTTGCTCCCATTGCACTTTATTCCACCTATGAAGAGATATGGAGGGTTGTCCAAGTACTGAAGAAAATCATGAATCATAAAGAGTATGAAAACTTCTCAAACGATAGAAATATAGTGGCATAATAACACAACAAGACCCCGCTCATTTTGACATAGGCGGGGTACTTTATTTATCCATTCATTGGATTTGAAAGCTCTAGGAACCTTTCAAACGGAAGTTCACATGCTGGGTATTTTTCTAGTAAATCAAGCATGGTGATCTCTAACTTATGACAATGAGCCTGTAAAAGCGCCTCCAATTCCTTCTTATGTGGAGGACAGACAGTAGATTCTGCAAGTTCACGAAGTTGGTTTGGAGTTACTGGTTCCTGCAAATTTACACTAAAGGTTAACAAATCATAGACTCGTATTGGAAAGCCTGAAGGAAAATGTGTAAAGCTTTTTTCATTACTATTGATCAAAATATAGCTGTTTTTATCAATTGTGTATCTTTTAAGCACTCGTTCAACCTGATCAGAAGAGTTTTGTGTGTTAAATGGAATTGCTGAACCACTAGGTTGTGGAATATGACCTTCACTGTTAATAAATTGTACGGTTAAACCTCTTTGATCCGACTGATTTTTTTCTTCAACTGTAATTGCTAAAGAATCTAATACAATTGGCCACAATGACATATGCCATTCCTCAAACTGTCTTTCAAAATCACTGCTGGCATCACCTTGACCTTTATGATATAAACGTTTTGCACCTTTTTCAGCAAGCATTTCATCAATAAAATTCGGGATATTTTGGTAGGTGCTTGCCCAATTAAGGTCACCACAGCCGAAAACAGCATATTGGACACCGTTCAGAGATTCAGTATCATTTTCTTTTAACCACTTCACAAACTTACGTGCGTTTTTAGGTGGGTTTCCATTATAGGATGCAGTAACAATGAGTACAACACCTTCTTTAGGAAGTTTTCCTGCATATTCATCAAGGGTGGCCATTTCACTTTGAAATCCTTTAAATCGAGCAGTTTCGGCTAGAATCCGAGCAATCCCCTCTGCGGTACCTAGATTTGAACCGTATAATACAAGAAGCGGTGTTTGATGAGCATTAAACCGCTCTAAATGACCCATATCCAGTTGTACAGCAGCACTCGTCTCGGTATGCATAAGGGCAAAAGAATCAAATTCATGTCGGGGACTAACTTTCATTGTTAAGCCATCAGGTTTAAGTGTCAAAGTTTCTTTTACTTTCAACTGATAGTTTGCATGATCAATCAGATTAAAATGCTTAAGAATCATGCCCAGCACAAGAGTTGCTTCGTGTAATGCAAACTGCTGACCAATGCAGGCTCTTTGTCCATTTCCAAAAGGCTTAAATGCATGGTGTGGTATGTTCTTTGGATCAGCAAATCGTTCAGGTCTAAACTCATCGACATCATCTCCCCATGCAGCAACATCCCGGTGCAGCTTAGGCAGAAGGACGTTAACAACCTCTCTTTTTTTAATTGGATACTTGCCTGCAAGCAGGGTATCCTCTTTTGCATAAAGGGAGAAGAGCGGGGCAGTTGGCCACAGCCTTAAGCTCTCATTCAAAATCATCCGAATATATTTTAAATCTCGAACCTGTTGGTAAGTAGGTATAGAGCCATTCATAACCTGGTCAACTTCTTTATATGCTTTTGCTAGCTTTTCTGGGTGCTTCATTAAGAAATATAATGCAAAGGAAAGTAAACCACTAGTTGTTTCATGTCCAGCAATCAAGAATGTAATAATTTGATAACGAATATTTTCATCACTGAGCTTTTCTCCAGTCTGGGGATCTTCACTATTGAGCATGCGTGACAATAAGTCGTCTTCATCATGGTTGTCGCCATTTTTTCGTTCATCAATAATACGGTCAACAAGTGAAACCATCGTATGGATGTCCTCACTGAACTGACGTTTTAGTTTTATCATCAGTTTATCCTGTATACCAAGACGATTACTCTGATTCATCGCTTCATTTAAAGCACGACCCATGCTTGTAATGAAGGGATGAGATGTCTCACGATAAAAACTATTAAATCGATAGTTGAAACCACATAAGCCAATGGTATCTAAGGTAAGGCGAGTCATGTCTTCCGGAACATCAATCATTTCATCAGAATTAAGACGAGCCCACTTTTGGATTAGCTGAACAGCAATATCGACCATCATCGAGTGATAACCCTTCATGGCACTCTGACTGAAGCTGGGAAGGAGGATGTTATGTGCTTTTTTCCAGTTTTCTTCTTTTGTCCAACTTGTAAATAGTCCGTCACCAGAAAAGGCGCGCACCTTCTGTAATGGGGCATTGACTAATTTGTCAAAGCGAGACTCATCAGACACATCCGCAGCCAATTCAGCAGAAGAGATAAATATACCCGTTCCAGCAGGGAATTTCATTTTGAAAATCGGACCGTACTCATATGCAAGCTTAACAATGGATTGTGTAGGTTGTTCTAAGTCTAGTTGTGGAAGGTTCCCAAGAGGTCCATACGTTTTAGGTTGTGGGATAGCAGTAGACGAAGCATTAGCGTGACTTATCATAACAATCTGTAATCCTTCCTTTCGTTTTGAGAAAATTTATAATATTAAAATAATATTTTTCTAGATTATACCATTAATACTATTTTTATATAAGGTATTTATGAGTGAAAAATTAAGACATTTTTCTACATATTTCGCAAAAATCTCTTGAAACCATAGGAAAAGCCGTTAAATATGCTAAAAATTTTTGTCTGGATTTTTGTTGTCCAGTTGAAATGTATCAGTATCTAACATTGTTATACAGTCTTCAGAAGGGGTGAAGTTATTTTGACAGAATAACTAGGGTGGGGATTATTGGTCTACCCCAACAAAAAAGGTGTCCTTAAAGGACACCTTTTCTTCTACAAAATCATGGCTGCAATCCAGCCAAAGATAATCAACGGGATATTATAATGGATAAATGTCGGTACACAAGTATCCCAAATGTGATTGTGCTGTCCGTCTGCATTTAATCCAGCAGTAGGTCCGAGAGTACTGTCTGAAGCTGGGGAACCAGCATCCCCTAATGCTGCAGCCGTACCTACTAATACAATCGCAGCCATAGGACTAAAACCTAATTCAAGTGCGAGTGGAACGAAAATCGTTGCTATAATAGGAATGGTTGAGAAGGAAGAACCTATTCCCATTGTCACCAGTAATCCAACAATCAGCATTAACAATGCACCAAGTGCTTTACTGCCACCAATTAATGAAGCAGATTGTGTTACAAGTGAGTCAACATCACCGGTTTCCTTTAAAACATCTGCAAATCCAAAGGCAGCTAGCATGACAAATCCGATAAAGGCCATCATTTTCATTCCGTTTGTTAAAAGCTCATCTGCATCCTTCCACTTAACCGCTCCGCTAATATATAGAATAATGATACCTGTCAATGCCCCAATTACCATTGAATCTAGAATGATTTGGGCGGCAAGTGCACCAATGATTGATAGCACAGAAAAGACAATTCCAACCTTGGAGTAACCTACTTTCTCAACCGCAACAATTTCCTTTGTCTTATATTCGCGTTGTTTCCGATATGAAAAGAAAATAGCAATGAGTAAACCAACCACAAGTCCTGCTGTTGGAATCAGCATGGCAACCGGGATGTCATTCATATCCACTGTTAATCCGCTATTTCCCATATTTGTAGCTAGAATTTCGTGAAAGATTTTTCCAAAACCAACAGGAAGTAAAATATATGGTGCTGTAAGTCCAAACGTTAAAACTGATGCAATTAAACGTCTATCAATCTTTAATTCGCTAAGAAGCATTAATAAAGGTGGAATTAAGATTGGAATGAAGGCAATATGAATCGGAATTAGATTTTGTGAAAAGCAGGCCATTAAAAGAATGGAAAAGACGATAAGTGCCTTTGATAATGCTTTTCCATTAGAATCGCCATCTTTTTTGACGATCCCCAAAACCCAATCAACTAGTAAATTCGGTAACCCGGTTGTTGATATAGCAACTGCAAAACCTCCGAGTAACGCATAGCTCAGTGCGACTTCTGCACTTCCACCTAATCCATTTGTAAAAACTTCAATGGTTTGATCAATTGTCAGACCACCCGTTAAGCCCCCGACAATCGCTCCTATAATTAAAGCTAGTACAACATTTACACGCAATAAGCTTAAAATTAACATAACAATTACAGCAACAACTACTGCATTCATTTGATGTGCTCCCCTCGATAACACTTTAGTCTGGTAAATTGGTAGAGTATTAAAATACAAATATTAAAATATCACACTTTATTATATTTGTATAGAGAAACTACAAAAGAATTTGAAACATGAGTTAACTTTAGAAATTTCACGAAAATCAAAAATGGCTGACTCTTTAAGGGTACCCTTTTAAGTCAGCCACGGTCATTATATTAATCTAATTTAACACATATTTGGTGGAAGGGGTCCTACTCCGTCTTTAATGACAGATGGAAGGGTGTCATGGATGTATGGAGGGGCAGGATTTAATTTTGGTTTCTTGGCTAACGGCTGTGGGTTTGAAACGTATTGGAACACACCCTCGCCATCCATACTTGGGCCACTAGCCCAACGTCCGGTTGCACTTTCCTCACCCCTAGACAAGTTATAGAGGACATGTGATACTTCTCTTTTCTCTAGTTCGCGTGGGAATGTGCTAGGGACAACCACATTTTCTTTTGCTTCTAGCTCCTTTATCGCTGCTATCCATTGGTTCTGGTGCATTGTATCACGTGCAATCAGCCAAGAAAGCATATCCTTAACGCCGCGGTCAGTAGTGGATTCGTATAATCTCACAACTTGTAGACGACCTTGAGATTCTGCATTTAGATTTGCTCTGAAATCTGCTAGTAAGTTGCCACTGGCGATGATGTAGCTTGCTGTCCAACGGTTTCCAACACTGTCGGCTGGCATTGCACCCAGTCCAGAGACGATGGCATGCTGTGGGTTCATACCACCTAGAATGGCACCAATCACTGGGTCTTGGGCAGCGACCATTTGATCACCAACCGGTGCACCGTCTAATAGGCGTGCAATCATCGTCGCTAACATTTCAATATGGGCTAATTCCTCAGCTCCTGTATCCATGAGTAAGTCTTTATATTTTCCATTTCCTCTAACATTCCACCCTTGGAAAAGGTATTGCAGGGCAACGGAGATTTCTCCAAACTGTCCGCCCAGTACTTCTTGTAATTGTTTAGCAAACAATGCATCAGGTCTCTCTGGTTTTGCGTGGTATTGCAGTTCTTTTATATGAAAGAACACTTAAAATCACCTCATCAGAATAATTGTTTCAAAGCTATGATATTAAACAAGGTTCTTTAGGTGTCTGTACCATCCATAGTTGTCATTACCGCAAAAAAATAGAACATACAAAAATCTGTATGTTCTAGAGGACAGGCTATTTTACTCTTTTTTCTCGTTCTTTTTATCATTACTTTTCTTATCACTTAAAGCACGGTACATTTGGGTATACATACTTCCTTCGACAATGTTTTCTAAGAAGAATGGACCAATTAACTCTAAATACTCTTCATCGTCAAACATTCTTTTACTCTGTATTTCCATCTCTGCTAATCCATCATAAGTTGAAAGCATTCCATATGTATGGTCTTCGCCGGAAATGGGCGTTAATATTTCAACATGATGGTTATAGTTTTCATTTCTAAATTTTTTTATTTCTCTTAAGTTGTCAATCGCTTCCTGAAATTTTTCTTGTTTAATAATAAAGGTCTGATATACGTAAACAGACATTTTCGTACCCCCAAACAATAATTCACAAGTGTATCTTTATCATTTCCGCGTCTCAGTTATTTATTCTATAAGCCTGAATTTTAAGAAGTTAATTAATGCTATTTTAAGCCACACATTATTACATTTTGATTGAACCATAATAATTCTAGAAGGAGAGTTGTTATGGATTATTTCACATGTAGTTCAGGTATAGGAAAATCTTCAAAAGGCGGGGATAAAGGGGACTTAGCCTGGTGGCAGCTATCTTTAATTGGAATTGGCTGTACCATCGGAACAGGGTATTTCTTAGGCTCTGGTATTGGAATCAAAATTACAGGACCATCGATGGTCTTTTCGTTTCTCTTTGCAGCAATTGGTACTTATATTGTTTTTCATTTCCTAGCAAAGATGACTACAGCTGACCCTCAGGAAGGGTCATTCTGTTATTATGCGGGAAAGGCATATGGTCGGTGGGCTGGTTTCAGCTGCGGCTGGAATTATTGGAGTTCTAAAATCCTCATAATGGGCAGCCAGTTAACAGCTTTATCCATCTTGTCACGCTTTTGGTTTCCGAAAGTACCATTATGGCTATTTGCAGCAGGGTATGCAGTATTATCGATTATAGTAGTTCTATTAGGAACAAAGGGTTTTGATCGAATTGAGAACATTTTAGCTGTAACGAAAACCGCAGCGATTATAATGTTTATTATCCTTGCAGCTGCCGGTATTTTTGGCTGGTTGCATGGCGGAGGGAATGACCAACCTGGAATTCCAACTTCAATGAGAGAGATTTTTCCGGAGGGCTATCAGGCCTTTTGGTCGTCGCTTATTTATGCATTTTATGCATATGGCGGGATTGAAACCATTGGCTTATTGTCCATGCAATTGAAAAATAAAGAAGATGCTCCAAAATCAGGAAAAGTTATGCTGATTGTTTTGACTGTTATCTATGTTATTTCGATCATTCTTGCCATTAGCATGGTATCTTATAAAGCAATTAATGAAAAGGAAAGTCCCTTTGTTACAGCTTTATCTTCATACGATTTAGCCTTTTTCCCTCATGTGTTTAATGGGGCGATTATTTTAGCGGGTTTTTCAACCATGACAGCGTCACTCTTTGCGGTTACAAACTTACTTGTTACTCTGGCCGATGACGGAGACGCACCCTCACTGTTTGCCAAGAAAATGAAGAAATTTAAGGACCTACCTCTTCCCTCCTTAGGTCTTGCAGCGATTGGCTTACTTGCATCTGTCATAACAGCATTGCTGCTGCCTGGAAAAATTTATGGCTATATTACCACTGCAGCAGGAATTTTACAGATGTACAATTGGGCTTTTATCATTATTTCTGCTTTAAAAATTCTTGAAATAAAAATGGGTGATAAATTTCTTTCTTTTTTCGGGCTAGTTCTACTACTTGCGGCTGTAACTGGAACCATATTTGAGAAAAGTATCCGCTTTGGCTTTTTTGTAAGTTTGCTACTTGTTGCGATCATTGGTGTGGTTACTTTTATTATGACAAGAGTTTGGAAAAAAGCAGAAACAAAAAATGCCTGATCCACTGTGGTCAGGCATTTTCTGCTTTAAAGAAGTGTGATATTTCCCTTTTTACATTCTTCGATGATTTCCTTATTCCATACAGAGGCTTGAACCTCACCGATATGTGCTTTTCTAAGCAAAAACATACATAGTCTTGATTGGCCAATTCCGCCGCCAATTGTAAAGGGGAGTTCCTCGTTAAGGATGGCCTGGTGGTATTCTAATACTTTTCGGTCTTCGTTCTTTGACGCTTTTAATTGCCTTATTAGCGCCTTTTTATCTACTCGTATACCCATGGACGATACTTCAAATGACCTTTCTAGGACGGGATACCAAAAGATAATGTCCCCGTTCAAAGTCCAATCATCATAATCAGGTGATCGTCCATCATGTTTGTTTCCTGACAAGAGCTTGCCGCCAATTTGCATGACAAAGACCGCACCGTGTTTTTTAGCAATCTGATCTTCTCGTTCCTTAGGGGATAAAGTAGGATACAGTGACTCAAGCTCTTGCGTAGTTATAAAATGAATTTTCTCTGGCAGTATTGGATTTAACGCTGGATAAAGCTGGTGAAGGAATTTTTCTGTACTTCTAAATGTCTGGTAAATTTTTTGAACTTCAGTTTTTAACGTTTCTTCGTTACGTTGCTCATTTGTTATGACCTTTTCCCAATCCCACTGATCCACATATAGGGAATGTAAATTATCTAAAACCTCATCTCGCCTAATGGCATTCATATCTGTATAAAGTCCTTCTCCGGTCGAAAAACCATAACGAGCAAGAGCCATCCGTTTCCACTTTGCTAAAGATTGAACAATTTCAATGTTTGTATTTTTTATATCAAAAGCATCAAAGGAAACGATCCGTTCAATTCCATTTAAGTTATCATTGAGCCCATTCCCCGAGGTTAACAAGATGGGAGCAGAAACTCTTAACAAGTTCAACATTCTCGAAAGATGATTTTCAAAGTGGTCTTTAACTTGTTTTATCGCTTTTTCAGTTTGTATTAAAGTGAGTAAGGGTTGATAAACCTTTGGTATTATTTGTGATTTGGGCATATTTCTTTAATCCCTCCAAGTGATGTTTGTAAATGAATAATGAATAGTTATTTAACCTACGGTTACTTTATGAACAAATAATAAAGGTTGCCCTCAGCAGATGCCTATCTTTATAGTGTTCTGGTTGGGCCAAGGCTGAAAAAATCACCGAATCCTCAACTTTTGGACATGTCTCCAAGTTTTTTTCATAAAATGTACAAGTTGCTAAATTTGAGGGAGTAGGGGGTGGTGTCTTGAGTATACCTATTTTAGCTAGTTATATTATCCTTGGATTTACACTGGCAGCTCCGATTGGTCCTGTGAATTCTGCTAGGCTCGATATGGGAATTAAAAACGGCTTTTGGCATGCCTGGGTGGTGGGTGTCGGCTCAATGATTGCTGATGCCATCTTTATGCTGATGGTTTACTTAGGAATGGTTCAATTTTTGGGGATTCCGATTGTTCAAATCTTTTTGTGGCTTTTTGGAGGATTTATTTTAATTTATTCGGGTGTTGAAAGTATTAAAGGTGCAAATTCAATAAATCTAAACTACCGTCGTGAAAAAGACTCTTTGTTTAAATGTTTTATGACCGGATTTATTATGTCGATTACCAGTCCTTTATCTATACTTTTTTGGTTAGGTATTTATGGTTCCGTTCTGGCAAAGACAGCCCAAACAAATGGGACGGAGCAGCTATTAATCTACAGCAGTATGATATTCCTTGGTCTAACATTTTGGGACCTCTTTGTAGCAGGACTGACAACCGGTTTTCGCAGGCTGTTAAATGTGAAAAGTCTTATTGCAATTTCAATCCTGTCAGGAATTTCTTTAATTGCCTTCGGTGCCTATTTTGGCTATCAAGGGATAATGGCTCTTTTGGACTAAAATAAAAAAATCCCTTCAAGGGATTTATTTTATCTAAGATTTTCCCAAGCATCATAGGAACCGCTTCCCTGACAGCTTGGACAATCAAATGAATTATAATAGGCATACTCATTATAGGGATAAACTGTAAAGCCTCTGCCGTGGCAATCCGGACACTTGTCTTGGTCTCTCATATTAGAAAGATGATTTTGATATCTCGTTTCTCTCCATTGATTATATGCATTGAGTAATCCCATTTTCTCACCTCTGTGTTTTTTTAAAGTATGATTCATAAATGGAATAATTATGCATTGTTTTATTATGTATGTTTTACTGGAGAGTTTTTGATACTACCTAAGAGGTGAAGAAGATGGGAAAATGGAATGAACAGGGATCAGCCAATAATAACTTACCGCCCAATACGATTCGTACATCAGAAATGCTTTTAGGTAGCAAAGCAGACGATGAGTTTTCAGAAGAATTATCTGATGGCGGCGAAAGAGATGAATTCATCCAGCGACAAACGAACAATCCAAAACGAAATGACGCTTAATTTCGAAAGCGCAGACCAATCATTAAGGAGGGCTGCGTTTTTTTTGAGGTTTAATGGTAAAAACTGTATAAATAGCAAAAGGTCTCGGAATCTGGACAAAGCCTATGAGAAAATATTCAAAACCTCGAGAAAAACATCCAAAACCACAAGAAAAATGTTCAAAACCACAAGTAAATGTCCAAAACAAAAAACAAGTCATTCTTTTCAATATACTTTACAAATCAATCATTACATTGTAGAATTTCTATGTACCTAATAATTCTAGGTAGGTGAGAAAATGTTTAATCGTGAATTAGTAAAAGGCAGTACCTCTTTACTCCTTCTTCAACTACTTAATGAAAGAGATATGTACGGCTATGAGCTCGTTAAGGAATTAGAGCAGCGAAGTGACCAAGGCTTGAGTGTTAAAGAAGGTACTTTATATCCTGCTCTTCATAAGCTTGAGAAGCAAGAGTATATTGACTGCTATTGGCAGGAACAAGAAAAAGGTCCGGCACGAAAGTATTATCGGATTACTGAGGCCGGTAAAGAGGTTTTGAATGAGAAAACCCGTGAATGGCAGGATTTTGTGAAGGTGATGAACAAGGTTATAGGGAGATCGAAACATGGAACGGCCGAAGAATAGGTTTCTAAAAGAGCTGGGTCAGTTGCTTGGAAGTCATCAGGATAAAGAGGAAATTCTGCTTGAATACGAAACTCATATTGATGAAATTCTTGTGGAGGCTTATGATTGCCAAGATGAAAATGCCTTATTTGAGAGAATTAACACACGTCTAGGAAGTCCTGCAGAGATTGCAGAAATGTGGAAACAAGAGCTCTCAGTTACCCCGAGTAATATGAAATGGTTGTTTATATTTCTGAATATCCTTTTCTTCGGCGGGGGCAGTTTGTTAACATTGGCCCATAACTTGTACGAGTGGAACTGGCTTTCTGTCGTTTGGAGTCATTTAACTGCTATTCCAACACTGATTGCTATTTTATATCTATTTTTTTGGGCATTGCTTGGATATGAAATCGGCAAAGGTTTTGGGCATGGAGGCAAAGTTTTATTAAGGAAAACTTTCTTATTGTCGTTAATTCCAAACCTAGTGCTGATGTTCCTTACTGTTTTTAAGATCATACCACATTCTTGGTTTGCACCGTTGTTAACCAAAACATTTATTATTGCTTGTATCTTCTTTACTATGACCCTGTATCCTATTAGCCTGCTCGGTTATCGGTGGGGGAAAAAAGCATCGATATAAGCATTTTTTTTACCTTATTACATAGAAAATCTATGTATATAGAAAAACTACTAAGTATAAGAGGGGTTTTTTGAATGGAAATAAAAATTGGAAAGACTGATTTTATCTTTTTCTTGCTCTGCCTGTTTCTAGGGATTGTAGCCGAAGAAACCTTCTTTCGAGGGCAAATAGGTATTTCTTATTTCGTTTTTATAGCCGTCTTTTATAGTATCTTTTATTGGCGCTTTCGCGGCTTTTCCTTTACACACCAGAGGCTTGGTTATTTAGTGCTTATTTGTATTTGGTTATTATCAGCAAGTTATTTTATTCATATGAATTTCTTCTTTTATGCATTAAACATCTTGGCAATACCAGTATTGGTCATATTCCACCTCGTTTTGATTACAAGTCAGAAAAGTTTGCGATGGAATAAACCTGTATTTGTATATTACATCTTCAGGCGTTTGATTGAATCAATCAAATATAACTTTTCGTTCTTGGGTTCGATTGTGAATTTTCTTAAAAAGGGGATGGATGAAAGTAGGTATGAGGTGTGGAAAAAGGTACTTACAGGGGTGTTAATAAGTATCCCGGTATTGTTTGTCGTCCTTCAGTTATTAATGTCTGCTGACACCCAATTTGAAAGGCTGATGGGTGAAATTCCACAGTGGTTTCAGATGGTTGATGCTGAAGCAGTTATTAGAGTGCTGGCAGTTGTGTTTTGTACTTTTGCTTTCTTTGGTTTAATGCAGGTGCTGTTCAAAAAACATATTAATGCCGTACAACAGGAAACAAACAATCAGTCATCCTTTAAAATCGATGCAATTATTACGATCACAGTTTTAGTATTAATTAATGCTGTTTATATTTTGTTTACAGTTGTACAGTTTAAGTATTTCTTTAGCAGCAGTTTGCATGGTGATTTTACCTATGCGGAGTATGCACGTAAAGGGTTTTTTGAATTATTGTTCGTTACACTGATTAACCTTTCTATTATTATTTTTGTATTATCATTTATTGAGAATGTGGCTTATACCATTAAAAGGCTCATCCAATCTCTGTTGACCATCCTTGTTTTATCAAGTGCTGTTATGCTGAGTTCGGCTTTCCTTCGCCTTAGCATGTACGAAGAGGCTTATGGCTTTTCATTCATAAGAGTAATGGCGCACTCGTTTATGCTCTTTCTTGTCGTTATCTTTGCTTATACACTGATAAAAATTTGGGTCGAGAAACTGTCATTATTCCACTTTTATTTCATAAGTTCATTACTCTATTACACTTCTATTAATATGATTGATATTGAACAGATTATCGTTACAAAGAATATTGAGCGTTATGAAACAAGTGGGAAAATAGACCTTCATTATTTCAACAGTCTTTCTTATACGGGTACGCTTGGTTTAATTGAACTTTATGATAAAAACAAAGAAATTCCAGGGCTAAAAGACTTGCTACGTGAAAAAAAGCAGGAGTCATTTTACGAGAATGATTCATGGCAATCGTATAATCTTAAAAGAGAGCTTGTAAATGAACGGCTAAAAAATTTGACTATCGAATAATCGGAAAAAAGTGTGCAATAAATTGATTGCATACTTTTTTTGAAAAATTGAAACTAATTTCGGGGAATTTACGTCTAACTGAATTATGAATATTAAAAAAATGGGATGGAATAAGTGAGGTAGAGAAATTGAAAAGATTTATAGATTTACCCTTGAGGTTTTTCTTAGTTATAACAGGTTTTTTATTTATTTTTAATCTCCCATTTTTTATGGGGATTGGAAAAGAGTCTATTGTCTTTCGCTTCGGGAACTTTTGGAAAATGGTTAAGTCAGATACGAAGCTCATTATACAGGCAACAGATATGAAGTTTACAGACTTTTTAATTCAACTGAACTTTTTAGAAAGTTATGGTTACACGATGTCGCTCTTTGTAGCCAGTCTTTTGGTGGTAATTTCCCTTTCTTTACTTATTGCAATTTCAGTGCTTTTAACCCCCAACACTTTCAGTAGTGGATTAAAAAGAATAATCGATTTTTTTGAGGCTGTGCCAGATTTAATGGTCATTTTCTTTATTCAATTTTTTGTTATTACCCTTTATAAAACAACAGGATTAAAATTTTTGCAATTATACGGCGTTTTTGGAGCGAAGCCTTACTTTGTCCCAATCGTAACAATTTCCTTTTTGCCACTATTCTTATTTACGCAGTTTTTTATCAAAATTATCGCAGAGGAGAGAACAAAACTTTATGCCTTGTATGGCACTGCAAAGGGAATGAGTAGTCTAAGAATCTTACTTGTACATATCCTTAGGAACATTTTCCCTCTTATGATTTTACAGTTAAGGACAATCATTTGGGTAATTCTATCAAACATCTATCTTGTAGAATTTATGTTTAATTTACCTGGTTTCACTAGATTTTTTGAAAAAATTCTTTTCTTAGGCGGGGATATTGTTTCCCTTATTATTTGTTTACTGTTTTTAACCATTCCTCTCATAATCATTGAAACGGTTGGGTTGATCACAACGAAAAGAATAGGTGGAAAAGAAGCGGTGAGTATATGAGAAACTATAAAAAAACAATCATCGGTTCAGTCATTCTCCTAGTCCTTTTATTAGCAAGCTTGTTCTATCCTGCATATGGTCCCGAAGACTTTAACAAGAAAACGTTAATTATGGATGAACAAGGGAATGTAACGGGAAAGGCACCTTTCCCACCTTCAAAAGAATATTGGGTAGGGACTGACCGTAATGGAAAAGATGTGCTGTTGCTGCTGCTGTATGGTGCTAAATTTACATTGATAACAACCTTTGGTGTAGCGCTGCTAAGGGTTTTGGCTGGAGGCTTGTTTGGGATCTTTATAGCCCTATGGGCACCATTTCTAAAAAAATATTTTAGTGACTTTTTCTTAGCCTTCCGTTATATACCCCCAATTTTAATTGGAATTATTTTAATGATGCCTGTTGCCGGTTTTTTCAACGATGTTGCTATATCATCAATTGTCACATATCAAATTATTATTCTAGTATTTATCGGTTTTCCATCTGTTGTTTTATTTACCGCCGATTTAATTGACGAATTATTAAATACAACCTTTGTAAAGAGCTCATTCTTAATGGGAGCAAATAAATTTCATGTTCTCCGCAAGCAGTTAATGCCTTACCTCCGCTCTTACGGACTTTTATTTACAGTGCAGCAATTATTAAGTACCTTACATATCATCATGCAGCTTGGATTATTTGGCTTTTTCCTTGGAGGACTTAATAGAGAAGGGGTTTTGGGATACGACAAACCAGAGAAACCTGCTACCTTATCAAACGAATGGGCAGGATTGATTGGGCAAAATTTTGCTGACTTTGTTCGTGTTCCATGGTCTGTTTTTGGGCCGGTAATAGGCTTTTTCTTTGTGATTTTCATTGTAAATATGATCAAAAACGAAATAGAGACAAACCTTTCTGAAGGGTATTTGGTCAAGAAGAAAAAGAAGAAAACAAAGACTGTTAAGAGTAGAGCAGCAGTTGAAACAAAACAGAATCAATTTGAATTTGTTCATAAATAATATAGCGCGAGGAGAGTTGGCCATGAACAGGAAAGAAGTCATAATAGAGCAGTTACAATTAACCCATAATAAGAGTTACTGGTTTGTTTCTTTTCAAAAAGCTATCGCTGGACTTACCGTGGAACAAGCCAAGTGGAAAAACCGTGATGCGGAAAATTCCATCTGGGACATCATCAGCCATTTAGTTTTTTGGAATGAGCGTTATTTAAACCGCTTTAAAGGAATTCAGAACCCAGCAATGGAGGGTAATAATGATACAACCTTTTCATCATTGAATGGAGTAACCTGGGAAGAAGTGGTGGAGAAATTTAATTTGGTCATGACAGATTGGGTTCAAACCGTGAAAGAATCTGAAGATGAAAAATTTGATCAACAAGTTAGTGAAGAATCTCCTGGAACTTGGCTGGAGACTTTAACCAGTATTACTCTTCATAATGCCTATCATATTGGACAAATCGTTACGATCCGAAAGATGCAGGGCTCATGGAGCAAGGAACAGGGAGTAAGTTAGAAGATGAATTCAAAAAGCAGGATCACACGTGGATCCTGCTTTTTGCTACATGTAATGGGAGGATCAATCTCCACCGAACATTTCAAATATTCCTTTTGCAACACTGCCTTCACCCTTAGAGCCACCGCGGTGTGGTGCGGCTGCAAAGACTCTGCTTGCCAGCCTGCTGAATGGCAGTGATTGAATCCATACGCTTCCAGGTCCTCTTAAGGTTGCAAAGAACAAACCTTCTCCCCCGAAAAGGGCAGTTTTTACACCTTTTACAAATTCAATGTTATAGTCGACTCCACTTGTCATTGCCACTAAACATCCTGTATCCACTCGTAAGGTTTGCCCCGGTAGCAGTTCTTTTTTTGTAATCGTACCACCAGCGTGAACAAAGGCAAGACCATCTCCATCAAGCTTCTGCATAA
Organism: Neobacillus sp.; assembly: GCA_040797665.1. Classification (GTDB taxonomy): domain Bacteria; phylum Bacillota; class Bacilli; order Bacillales; family Cytobacillaceae; genus Neobacillus. The sequence goes on from JBFNER010000002.1 coordinate 230,528, forward strand.
TAAAGCCTTCACCGCCGAAGAAGCCTGCTCCAATTTTCCGCTGGAATTCTATGCCCACAGAAACTCCTTTAGCTGCCGCTAGAAAGGCATCTTTTTGACAGATAATTTTTCCTCCAAGCTCACTTAAGTCCATTGGGATTATTTTACCTGGATAGGGTGAGGCAAATGAAACATGCTTTTTGCCATGCCCCTGGTTAGTAAATGCGGTCATAAATAAGCTTTCTCCAGTAATGACACGCTTGCCGGCACTAAATAATTTCCCCATTAGACCGCTGCCTCCGTTGCTAGAGCCATCGCCAAATATCGTTTCCATATGTATGTCATCTTCCATCATCATGAAACTTCCAGCCTCAGCTATTACCGTTTCATGTGGGTCAAGCTCAACCTCTACAAACTGCATATCATCCCCATAAATCTTATAATCGATTTCATGGTTATTCATTGGCTCTCTCTCCCTTATTAACAAATCCTTACAAACCTATTTTATAAGATTTAGGAAAAAAGTGCCATTTTCTTTTGATTTATTAGACATGAATTTCATAAAAAAGATCAAATAAAAAAGACGTCTGAATTAACAGACGTCTTTTGCGTATTGAGGCGAGAAACCACACTCCACATAGTGCGCTCCATAAGGAATGTTCCTCGACTTACACAACTCAGCTCATCGCTTAATTAATATAACATAGTTATTCTCTTGTAACAACTAGTTTATTTTGGAAATGTTGTAGTCAAATCTCTTGCTTATTACTTTGAATTATTCTATATTCAAATAATCAGATATATAAAATAAAAAAGTGAGAAGGGTTAAAATGTTTAGAGATCAAAGATTCCATGGATATTCCTTAAAGAGTGTACCAAAAGATGCCCTATCAGGATTGATTGTCGGGGTCATTGCCATTCCGCTGGGGATGGCATTCGCGATTGCTTCAGGGGTGAAGCCGGAATATGGAATCTATACAACCATCGTTGCAGGGATTCTAATTTCATTGTTTGGAGGCTCTAAATATCAAATTGGCGGACCCACTGGAGCATTTATTCCCATTCTGCTTGGAATTGTGATGACCTATGGCTATGAAAATTTGCTCATAGCTGGTTTTATGGCGGGTGTCATGCTGCTGTTGATGGGGATCTTTAAATTAGGGTCGTTAATTAAATTTATTCCGCGCCCGGTCACGATTGGCTTTACAACTGGAATCGCTGTAACCATATTTACAGGGCAAGTCGCTAGCTTTTTGGGTTTAACAGGTATTGAGAAGCACGAAGAATTCTTAAAAAACCTTCAAGAAATCTTTGTACATTTGGATTCTATTAGTCTATTAAGCATTTTAACAACAATTGTTTGTTTCTTGACGGTCATCTTAACACCAAAGATTACACCTAAAGTCCCGGGTCCTCTTATAGGGCTAGTGTTTTCAACACTTATCGCCGTTATCTTTTATCCTAATGAAGTGGCGACGATCGGAAGTGCCTACGGACAAATTCCTAACACGTTGCCACAGCTTCAGATTCCAGAAATGAATTTCGAAGTGATCGTTATGTTGTTAAAGCCCGCATTTATTATCGCGATGCTGGGCGGAATTGAATCACTCCTCTCAGCTGTCGTCGCAGATGGGATGACCAATAGCCGTCATAACAGTAACAAAGAACTTATTGGACAGGGAATTGCCAATATGGTCACACCGCTCTTTGGAGGAATTCCGGCAACAGGGGCGATCGCCCGTACAGCGACAAATATTAAAAATGGCGCAGTCTCACCATTTTCCGGTATCATCCACGGTGTCGTGGTCCTATTGGTCTTGCTGTTCTTTGCACCATATGCATCCTATATTCCACTTGCGAGTATGGCACCAATCATAATGATTGTTGCCTGGAATATGAGTGAACGAAAGGTGTTTGCCCATATCTTCAAAACGAAAACAACGGACAGCCTAGTATTAGTAGTGACCTTTCTTCTAACCGTTTTTGTTAATTTAACCACTGCTGTGGAAGTTGGTTTGGTCTTAGCGGCGATTTTGTTTACCAAAAGGATGAGCGATGTGATGACAACTGCCAAGGCTCTGCCAAATCTTCAACATAAACACGCAAAAATTGAAACCCATACTGTTTCCGATACACATGATTGTCCACAAATCAGTATTTATAATGTAGAAGGACCGTTATTTTTCGGCGCTGCTCAAACCTTCGAAAAAACAATTATGAGTACGATCAATTACCGGCCCAAAATTCTTTTGCTGCGGATGAGCAGAGTTCCATTAATGGATACGACCGGGGAAGCTAACTTAGCAAGTATTGTCACTCATTTTTCAATACATGGTATAGTGTTGATATCGGGATTAAACGAACAACCAAAAAGTGTATTAAAGAAGACAGGTCTATTTGATAAAATAGGCGAAAATCACTTTTTTGAACATACTGGAGATGCGATTCAGTTCGCACTTGAACAACTAGACCACAGCAAATGTCTTGGCTGCAAACACTTTGCGTTTAGAGAATGTGGAAAATTATCAATAACAGGTACTTCAGAAGGTCAGCCGAATTTATCCGCAACTTTTTAGAAATGAAAATGGGAGTTGATGTTTTGAATCTTGAAATGCAACAATTCAAGGCCGAGTTTTTTAAAGCCCTTGCACATCCTTTGAGAATTCGCATTTTAGAGTTGCTTGCCGAGGGTGATAAAAATGTAAATGAAATTCAAACACTGGTGGGCAGTGAAGGCTCAGCTGTCTCGCAGCAATTGACCATCTTAAGAGCCAAAAATATTGTTACAGGTACAAAAGAGGGGAACAAAGTGATTTACACCTTAAAAGATCCGATGATTATTGAACTCTTAGCTGTTGCCCGCCAAATTTTTAATAACCACCTTGTAGATACGATAACCATATTAGATAAGTTCAAAGATGAAGAAGAGGAAGTAACCATGGGGCCGAAGAAATAAATTCTTTGGCTTTTTACAATGATGAAGGGGAAAAAGGTAATAATGATGTAAATAGCGTTTTCTAAAAAATCAATTAATTGTAATATTTTAGCCACCATTTCCCATATTTTTTGGTTTACTATTATATTGTAACCAATATAGAAAATATAGGAAGTGATCAAATGATTTACGACTTGGTACTGCTGCATCCACCAACAGTCTATGATTTCAGAAAAGAAATGCTTTTTACCGGTCCAATCAGTGATGTCGTTCCATCCTCTCCTGTTTTTGAAATGTATCCAATCGGGTTGACCAGCATTGGTGACTATCTTGAACGGTATGGCTTGAAGGTAAAAATCATTAATATTGCGAACCGCATGTTACTAGACCCTAAATTTGATGTAGAGAAGAAAATTCGAAATATAAAAGCCAAGGCCTTTGGCATCGACCTTCATTGGCTACCACATGCACATGGCAGTGTGGAATTAGCGAAAATCGTAAAAAAATATCACCCAGATACTCCCGTTATGTTTGGTGGATTATCTTCGACCTATTTTCATAAGGAATTAATTGAATATCCTTGGATTGATTTTGTTATGCGCGGTGATACCACTGAAAAGCTTATACTGATGCTACTTAATAAACTGGAAAAAGGGGACGGTTCAGGGTTTGCTGATATTCCCAATCTTACCTGGAAACGGGATCATCAATATTTCTACAATGAGATTACCTATGTCCCAGATAGTCTTGATGAATTTAACCTGCCTGGCTATCGCTATATTATTGGCTCAGTCTTTAAGTATTTTAACTTACTAGACCCACTTCCATATAAAGGCTGGATTCAATATCCAAACACAGCGATTTTAACCTCAAAGGGTTGCAGCTATAATTGCTTAATCTGCGGCGGATCAAAGGACGCCTATGAAATGAACTGTAATCGAAAAAAGCTAGTTATGAGGTCACCTAAAAAAATGCTAGAAGACATTGCTCTAATCCAGCGATTTACCCGTGCTCCCATCTTCCTGTTAAATGATATCAGGCAGGGCGGAAAAAAGTACGTGGATGAATTTCTTGATGGATTATCAAAGATGAAGTTGAAGAATGAGATAGTTTTTGAACTTTTTAATTATGCCGATGAGAAATTCTTTGCTCGTCTAAATAAAGCAATCCCTAAATATAGTATTGAGCTGACACTTGAATCGGCAGATGAAGAGATCCGTAAATATAATGGGAAACTGCCTTGTACAAATGCCAAAGTAATTGAAATGCTTCAATTTGCTTTAAAGCATGGCTGCGCAAAGATTGATTTATTTTTCATGACTGGAATACCTAATCAAACCTATGAGAGTGCAATGAGGAATGTAGATTTTTGTGAAATTATTCACAAAGAATGCAATGGAAGTACACGGATATCTTATTTTGTTGCCCCTTTATCACCATTTCTTGACCCAGGAAGTCCTGCCTTTGAACATCCTGAGAAATATGGATATAAGAAATTCTGTCACAAACTTGAAGATTTCCGCGAGGCCATGAAGCAGCCATCATGGAAAAATATGCTTAGTTATGAAACAAATAGCATGACACGTGAGGAAATTGTTGCAGCCACCTATGATTCCGCCTTAAGGCTTAACCAATTCAAATGGAAGTATAATATCATCACAAAAGATGTACATGATGAAGTGGAGATTAAGATTGAAAAATCAGTTGAATTCCTAAAACGATTGGATGAATTGGCACTCCTTCCCACGGAGGAACAGAATAAGGAGCTTGCTATGATTAAGGAAGAAGTGGACAAGATCAACCGACACAGTATTTGCGGAGAGAATGAATTAAAATGGGAAGTTAAGAAATTATATGCCAATATTCCTTCTTTAGCTTTTATCGGGCTAGAGTTATTGATTAAAGATGTAATAAAAGATATTAAGTGTAAGTTCGGGAAAATTGACAGAAATAAAGTGATGGTAACGAGTTCTTCTGCAGGGCATAAATAAGCATTTTTTCTTCGGGATCCGTAAGGACAAATCAAGGCAAAAACCTAGAAATATTAGGCTTTGCGGCGGTTTTTCCATTGACAAATAAGCTAAAAAATGTTAAATTTTAGTCAGCCGTTGCACGAGATTAGATTTATGTTTCGAAGCTTATTCAAAGTTTTAATCGAAGTTTGGATGAGGAAGTGAATTAAAGCTATCACGTTGTAATATGGTGAATTTTACACATGGCTATTGTCTAGCCAATAGGAGGATTTTTTTACATGAAAAACGGTAAAGTAAAATGGTTCAACTCTGAAAAAGGTTTCGGATTCATCGAGGCTGAAGATGGAAACGACGTATTCGTTCACTATTCTGCTATCCAAACAGAAGGTTTCAAAACTTTAGAAGAAGGTCAAGAAGTATCTTTCGAAGTAGTAGAAGGAGCTCGTGGACCACAAGCTGCAAACGTAACTAAGAAGTAATCTATGAAACAACCATTTAACAGCCTGCCAAAGTGTAGGCTGTTTTTTCGTGCCTTCATTTTTTAGTATCTCTATAGTATCCTCGAAGTTCCTGTAATTTCTAATCTTTCCAAACATCAAAGCAGTTGGTATTTTGCTATAATAGTATCTATCGAGTTTAATAAGATGGGGTGAGAAGATGAAATTTATCCATACCGCCGATTGGCATTTAGGTAAGTTGGTGCATGGTGTTTATATGACAGAAAACCAACGCGAGGTACTTGAGCAGTTTGTCAGCATTGTCGCTGAAGAAAAGCCCGATGCAGTTGTCATTGCCGGCGACCTTTATGACCGGTCCGTTCCTCCAACAGACGCAGTCGATCTCCTAGATGAAATTCTTTTTAAAATAAATGTTGAGTTAAAAACTCCTGTCGTAGCAATTGCCGGAAACCATGATAGTGCAGAGCGTCTATCATTTGGCAGCTCATGGTATCAGCACAGTCAATTCTATCTCTCCGGTAAAATCACAAATAGCTTTAAGCCAGTTCAAATCAACGGGGTAAACTTTTATTTAGTACCATATGCTGAACCGGGTGTTGTCAGACAGCTTTTGCAGGACGATTCTATCCACTCCCATCAAGAGGCAATGAAGGCTCTTATTGGCAGGATGGAAGAGACAATCAATCCAAATGAACCGAATGTATTGGTTGGACATGCCTTTGTTTTAGGAGGACAGGTATCTGATTCAGAACGAGTATTATCAGTAGGGGCATCAGGATGTGTCGGTGCCGAATTATTTAGTCCGTTTTCCTATACAGCGCTAGGCCATTTGCATAGTCCTGAAGCAATCAAGCACGCAACGGTTAAATATTCTGGCTCACTATTAAAATACTCATTTTCAGAGGCAAAGCATAATAAGTCGATTTCGATTATTGAAATGGATGAAAAGGGTCAATTTTCACATCGATACCGTTCGCTTACACCGACCCATGACTTACGGGAACTAGAAGGTTATTTGGAAGAATTGTTGGATCCTCAGTTTTATGAAAAAGAAAAACTGCATGATTACTTAAAAATTACCTTGCATGATGAAGGAGCATTAATCGATCCTATTAATAAATTGCGCCAGGTGTATCCAAATGTTCTCCATCTAGAACGCAAAATTGATATTACTGACATGAAAAAGAAGCAATCGTTCAGTGCTATTCAAGGTGAGAAGAAGTCGGAGCTTGAGTTGTTTGAGCAATTTTATACAGAGATGACTACCTCTGAATTTACTACTGATAAAAAGGACGCAATGGCAGAAGTGATTGAAAATGTGTTACGAGAGGAGATGGGTAAGTGAAACCGTTAAAACTAACAATGCAAGCCTTCGGTCCTTATGCAGAAGTAGAAACGATTGACTTTACAGAGCTAGGCAACCGGACGATGTTTGTTATTTCTGGCAAAACCGGCTCGGGAAAAACGACCATCTTTGATGCAATCAGCTATGCCATCTATGGTAAAGCGAGCGGTGAAGACCGTAACGGACCAGACCTACGAAGTCAATTTGCCAAAGAGGATCTGCTGACTCAGGTTTCGTTAGATTTCTCCCTACGAAGCAAAGTATATTCAATTACACGCTTGCCGCAGCAGTTAAAGAAGAAGGATAAAGGTGACGGTTATACAACGATTTCTGCAAAAGCAGAGCTCTCCATATGGGATGCAAACGGAGAGAAGAAATTAATCGCTTCGAAAATTAATGACGTTGAAGAGAAAATTAAAGAAATCATGCTGATTGATAGTAATCAATTCCGGCAAATCTTAATGATACCTCAAGGGGAGTTTCGCAAGCTTCTTACTTCAGATAGTAAAGATAAGGAAGTTATTTTGCAGCGGTTGTTTCATACGCAAATCTACAAAATGGTAGAGGATCAACTAAAGACAGAGGCATCTGATTTGAAGAAATCAGTTGAGGACCAAGTACAGTCACGAAACGAAGCGATGCGGCGGATTCAAGCCGTAACAAATGAACCGTTAAGAGAATATGTAGCTGCGGAAAGCGTAAATGATACGATTATTATGCCATTATTGCAGGAAGAAATAAGCGGTATGACCGAATTGCTTGAACAGTTAAATACATTGCTTAAGGAAAAGGAAAGAGAACAGGACCGTCTTAAAGCACAGCTTTTTGAGGCTGAGACAATCCTAAAACAACTGCAAACAAAAGAAACACTGAAACTCCAGAAAGCTCAATTAGAAGAACAGCGGGAAGTTTTCGTGGAAAAAGAGAAACAGGTTCAACTGGCACAAAAAGCGGCTCTATTGGCAAAGCAGGAAGATCTCTGTCATCGTCTTAAGCGTGAAGTCGATCAGGTGATGACCAATGTTACAGCGATAAAAACTGAGTTGAATCGATTAAAGGACCAAGGAAAGCAGTTCGAAGAGCAATTGCAAACAGAGCTTGCTCGTGACCCAGAGCGCCAAGCCTGTCTAGATGAAATGAACCGTTTAATAGGCATGAAAGAGGATGTTTATTCGTTTGCTGCCTTAGGGAAAGAAGCTGCAGCAGTGGAGGCATCACTGAAAACTTCAAAGGCAAAGCAGATCCAAGCAGAGCAAAATCTTCAGTTACTAGAAGAGCGATTAACCTTTCTGCAAAAGCAAAAAGTGGAAATTGAACAAGGTCAGTTAACCTACTTGGAAAATGAGCGACAATTAGAACGGCTTCAAGCTGAGCTTGATCGTTTTGAGAAATACGAAGTTTATCTATCTCGTCATCATAAGGCTGTAATCGAACTCAAGGATAAAACGGGCCGCTATGAAAATTGTCTAGCTCGATTTAACGACAGCAAGGCACTTGTAGAAGAATTAGAGAATAAGTGGATGCACGGCCAGGCTTCGCTATTAGCAGCAAGGCTACAAACGGGTGAAGCGTGTCCGGTTTGCGGGTCTGAGCATCATCCAGCCCCAGCATTTGAACATCAAGATGATATGCCAAATGAAGAAGATTTAAAGGCTGCAAAAATGCAGGTTGCTGCCTTAGAAAAAGAAAAGTCTGCTTTAGAATCTAGTTATTATCAAAGTCAATCAGTGGAACAAAGTCAGAGAGCCGCATTGGATGAAGTGTTACAGGAAATTCGTATTCATCGTACTGATTTTGAAGGAAGTCGATTAGGCTTTATTAAATCAGAGGTTGCTCATGTAAAGGCTAATCTGGTTGAAACGCAAAGAAAACTCTCAGAACAAATCAAACAGTTAGAGCAAGTAAAATTAGAAATAGAGAAGCGCGAAACTGAAAAACAAAGGATTCATAACAGTATCCAGCAGCTGTCACTTGAAGTGACCGATTTAACAGTTCAATATACTGAGAAGAAAACGAACTTAACAAGAATGATGACGGTGATTCCTGAAAACCTTCGCTCAGAAGCAGCATATGAAAAGACCTTATCAGAGACTAGGAAGCTGTATGAACAATTAATCAAGCAGCTTGATGAAGCTAAGGAACGTTTTCAATCAGTTAAGGAAAGACTTGCCACAGAGAATGCTAGACTCCAGGATGCCGAGAAGCACTTTAACACAAAAACAGAAGAGCTTACAACCGAGCGTGAAAGTTTTAAAAACATGCTAACAGACCAGGGCTTTGAAAATTATGGTGTTTATCATTCTGCGAAAAAAAGTGATAAGGAAGTACAGGAGCTTGAGCATCAAATACGCAAGTTTCGTGAGGATTTACGCTCAGTTACTGATCGTTTACAGGAGCTAACCGAGCTTCTCAAGGATGTTAAAACACCAGATGTGGAAGGTTTGAAAGTATCTGTTGAGAAGGTCCATTCTGAAAGAGAGTTGATCAATCAGCAGCGAACAGACCTGTTTGTGAAAAAACGCGACAACGAGGAAATCTATGCACGAGTGGCGCAATTAAATGAACAAATGAAGGTTATGGAGAAGCGCTATAAACTGATTGGTCACCTTCATGATATTGCGAGAGGCCAAAACAATCTACGAGTTACATTTGAACGATTTGTACTAGCTTCCTTCTTGGATGATATACTACGAGAAGCAAATGGACGTTTACGGAAAATGACGGCGGGCAGATTTCAGTTGCTGAGAAAAACAGACAAAGCCAAGGGAAATGCACAAAGTGGTTTAGAATTGCTCGTCTATGACCAATACACAGGTCAGGAGCGCCATGTCAAAACACTATCTGGTGGTGAGAGCTTTAAAGCGGCTCTTTCGCTTGCCCTTGGTCTTGCAGATGTTGTGCAAAACTATGCCGGTGGTGTTTCACTAGAGACGATGTTCATTGATGAAGGCTTTGGAACACTAGACCCTGAATCGCTGGAACAGGCAATTGAAACATTAATCGATATCCAAAGCAGCGGACGTTTGGTTGGAATTATCTCACACGTGCCGGAGTTAAAGGAACGAATTGATGTCAGACTCGAAGTCACTTCCGGGCAGACAGGAAGTAAAACAGAATTTATGTTTACGAATTAACTCGAAGAAGAGTGCCGGTTGTGCACTCTTTTTTTTCGTGGGGAATTAGTTGCGAACAGTAGTATCCTTTTTCCTGTGTTATGGAATATTATAGGAAAAACAGCGGTGATGAAATGGACCGGTACTTTCAAGAGAACGGGAATGATGCTTTTATATTGTTTTCGTTCACACATCTATTAACATTAGCTACCTTAATAATAATGGTAGTTTTAATTTTTCTATTTCGTATGCAGTTAAGAATACCATGGATTAACCGCACTTTTAGGATTGGGTTAGCGGTCATTTTAATTCTATCTGAGATTAGTCTTCATTGGTGGCTATGGCGGATTGATGCTTGGGAGATTCAACATTCATTGCCACTGCATCTCAGCAGCATTTCTTTATTATTATCTGCAGTTTTGCTAGTAACAAAAGGTTATCGGTTGTTTGAGTTCACCTTTTTTGCCGGTGTTGGGAGTGCACTTCAGGCAATGATTACACCTGATATAAGCGCCTATACATTTCCGCATTTTCGTTATGTCCACTTTTTTATTTCACATGGCGGTATAGTGGTAGCGAATTTGTTTATCGTATTTGTGGAAGGATTTAAACCAACGAGCAAAAGTGTATGGAAGGCATTTTTTTATTTAAATCTATACACCTGTATCGTATTTTTACTGAACTTTTCGCTAGAGGGAAATTATATGTACATCTCGGAAAAGCCCGTTAACCCTTCATTATTAGATTATCTGGGCCCATGGCCATACTATCTAATTCCACTAGAGCTTATTACTCTTGCTACGTTCTGGCTACTATATCTACCATTCTGGGTACATCAAACCTACACTAAAGTCCATCGCGGTTGAGCTGATGGACTTTTATGATTGCAAAAAATAAAGGTTTTAAGCTGATTTTGTCGAATTTATAGAACATTGAATTTTTCTAGAAAGGATCAAAGAAATGATTAGAAAAATTGACTTAGAGAATCAAACGCTTGTACAGGAGTTATTCTCGCTGCAAAGGATTGCTTATTTAATCGAGGCAAAATTAATCGATTTTTATGACATTCCACCATTAAAAGAGAGTATCGAGGAGCTATTAGAATGTGGGGAAACCTTCTTAGGATACTTTGAGGATGATGAACTGGCAGGTGCCGTTTCTTTTACGAAGAAAGGGGAGGAGTTAACCATTTGCCGAATGGTGGTTCATCCTAATCATTTCCGAAAAGGAATCGGGCAAAAGTTGTTGAAATCAGTAGAGGAACTAGAGTCAGCAATACCAATCATTAGAGTATCGACCGGAAGGGATAACTTTCCTGCAAAAAAACTCTATCAGAAAAATGGCTACCAATTAGAAAAAGAGATCGAAGTAGCACCAGGGTTTTATATAAGCAGTTTTAAAAAAGAAAGACTATATTGAAAAAAGAGGCTGATTCGGAAAGTTGTTATTTAACAACTAGAATCAGCCTCTTTACTCAATCAATTTAGCGCTGTACGTTTAGTTTTCTTCGTTTAACAATCATCCAGATAATTAATAGAGTAATCGGTATTAACAAATAGTTTGCGTATTGGCCGAAGATTTCGCCGGCTCTTTCCCACTGAGGTCCTAGAACATAGCCTAAATAGACGTAAATCGCGGTAACGGGAAGCATGGCAATATACGTGTAGACGATAAATTTCCACACACTCATCTTGGCAATACCGCATGGAATGGAGATAGCTGTTCTAACTCCAGGAATAAATCTGCCTAAAAATGCCACAGCTCCACCATACTTCTCAAAAAATTGATCTGATTTGTCCATATGTTCTTCTTTTATAAAAAAATATTTTCCGAATTTTAAAATCGCAACCCTGCCGCCATAGCGTCCCAATGCGTATAAGGTCAGTGGACCGAGGACTCCGCCAATCGAGCCTGCAAGGATGGCTCCAAATAGATTCATATCACCTTGATACACCCAATAACCTGCCAGTGGTAACACAAGCTCGGCTGGAACAAATTCAAAGGTTAATGCAAGTGTAATACCAAAATATGATAGCTCTTTAAAAGCTTCAATCATTTGCATAATGAGAGCTTCCACAATATACCTCCAAAATAATAAATTTCCCGTTTTTAATATAGACAAGTAATTATTCAAAAAAACACTAACAAGAAAAAATTATACCATAGAATTGCTGAGATAGGATTAACAAGTATTGCCTTATAAAAACTTTTTTAAAATATGAAACTTTCATTATTTCCAGTACGTACTAGTTGATAACAGTTTTTTTTGACTGTATAATATTTTCATAACCATCACGTTATAGTTTGGGGTGTTTCCTTTGGGGCTGAGAAGTTAAAGATTGGAGAATTAGCTGGAATAGCTAATGTTACTAAAAGAACTATTGATCATTATACAAACCTTGGCTTACTTAAAGTGGAACGTTCTACTTCTAATTATCGCTATTATGACCATTCTTCAATAGAGCGTCTTAACTTTATTGAACAGCGGAAGAGGGATGGCTTGTCATTAGATGAAATAAAAAAAGAAGTACTACTCAAATATGCCGAATCGATTGACGTTCTTGACCTGAGATTGAAAATAAAGGATTTAGAAAAAGAGGTATCTACAATTCTAGAAAATCTAGATAAAAATGATGGGAAGAATCTTGAATATCTCAAAAAAAATGTTTCTCATGAAAGTTTGTCATTAATCCAGACGTTACTAGTTTTATTGTCATGACTTATAAAGAATAAATTTATTTACCATACCAGGAGGTGTAAGTCTTACTTCGGTAAGACTACTGATTGACAACTATTAACTTACTTGTAATTGCATTATTAATTGCATTAACCGCATTTTTCGTAGCGACAGAATTTGCCATTGTAAAAGTACGTGTTTCAAGAATTGACCAGCTTATTGCAGAGGGAAGAAAAGGTGCTATTTCTGCTAAAAAGGTCGTCACACATTTAGATGAATACTTATCAGCATGTCAACTAGGTATTACAATCACTGCCTTAGGTTTAGGCTGGCTAGGTGAACCTACTGTAGAAAAATTATTGCATCCGTTATTTGAGCATTTTGAAATAAGTGAGTCATTAACCCATATTTTATCCTTTGGTATCGCTTTTGCTTTAGTCACGTTTTTACATGTGGTTGTAGGTGAGCTTGCACCAAAAACTGTTGCTATTCAAAAGGCCGAGGCAGTTACCCTATTGTTTGCCGTACCAATTATCTGGTTTTATAGATTAATGTACCCTTTCATTTGGTTCTTGAATGGATCCGCGCGTATTCTTGTTGGACTGTTCGGTTTAAAGCCTGCTTCAGAACACGAGGTGGCACACTCTGAGGAAGAGCTGAGAATATTATTGTCAGAAAGTTTTAAGAGTGGGGAAATTAACAAGAATGAGCTAAAATATATGAACAATATATTTGAATTTGATGAGCGAATTGCCAAAGAAATTATGGTACCTCGAACTGAAATTGTCACCGTTTCACTTGACGACACATTTGTAGATATTCTAAATACGATTAAAACAGAACACTATACAAGATATCCAGTTGTTGATGGTGACAAAGATCATATACGCGGGTTTATCAACGTAAAAGAATTTCTAACAGCTCTACATGTTCTAAACAATAATGAAGGCTTTAAAATAGAGCAATTCATTAATCCAATTATACGTGTAATTGAAACCATTCCAATTCATGACCTGTTAGTGAAAATGCAGAAAGAGCGATCTCATATTGCGATTCTTATGGATGAATACGGAGGTACTTCAGGTTTAGTAACCGTTGAGGATATTATCGAAGAAATTGTTGGTGAAATAAGAGACGAATTTGATGAAGATGAAGTACCAGTCATTCGAAAGTTAAACGAAAATCACTTTGTAATAGAGTCTAAATTGCTTATTGAAGATGTGAACAAATTACTAGGGACTGATCTATATCACGAAGAAGTTGACACGATAGGCGGTTGGTTCTTAACAAATAACATTGATGCCGAGCCCTCTTCAGAGTTAGAAGCCCAAGGATATTGCTTCAAGGTGCAAGAAAAGGACGGACACCAAATTCATTATTTGGAAGTAAAAAAAGTATAATAGATTTAATGAAGAGGAGGATTCCGAGTGGAAATCCTCCTTATTTGTATTCTAATTCATTTGTATTAAATTCCTGAATGAATTTTCCGTTCACAAATTTCTCAATGTATTTTCCCCTTGTAAAGGAAGAAATGGTGCTCCTCCAAAATGCTTGTGCAGGTTCATTCTTTTCAATTTGGGTTATATGCCATTTTCCAGGGAACATCCTGAATAATTCAGTAGCAACGATTTTACCGTATCCTTTACCATTATATTTCCTAATGACAAAAAATTCGAGAATGCTGTTTGGTTCTGTTTCTGAAGCACTTTCAACAAGTGCAAAACCAATCAGTTCGTTTTCCCGTTTAATAAAAAATGGATGATAGTTTGACTTACTCCAATAGGGAGCTAAATCAAATGGTTTATAAGTACCGTTACTTTCTAACGTAATCACCGGCAAGTATTGGCTGAATTCGTAAATGTAGAATTGCATTAAGTTATGTAAAATTTGTTCTTCCTCTTTACCTGCTTTTACAAGTTTTATCATTTGCAGCCTCCAAAAAAGTTTTCATTAAATAACTTTTGACACGCATTCTGAAAACTCCTTTAAAAAAATTGAAAAAATAGAGGGTTTTTGTAGAAATTTATCTAATATCATCATAGTATATAGTGTTTTTGCTGAGGGGGAAGGATAAATGGATGAATCCAAATTTTATGCCTACTGTCTTCAAGGGGATGTCACATCAGCATATGAATACCTGCGTTCGGTGCCTGATAAAAATAAAAAATATCAACTGTTGGAAACAAAATATGAACGGCGTTTTTTTAAGACCGATAAACCAGTATACCGGTTTAAATCTGAAGATTCATGGATTAGAAAAGTTCTATTAAACTATTATCAATACTTTACTTTCGTACTGACAGGAAGGGACTTCGAAGAGGCTGAGAAGCAATTGATCACCGGACTGAAAACAGTCATACCAATCCAAACGGATAATCTAGATGTAATTGAAGATATGCTGGAAGGGCTTTTCGAGGAAAAAGGCTACGAATTTCAAGGAGGAGTGACCCCGCCTTTTAGAGGACCGTATATTTGGAAAACAACTGAAAAGAAAGAATTTACTGTCGAACTGCCACATCATATACAGCCTGTAACGGTTTACTTTTTGTCAGACTTTCTAATGCTTGGCTGGCTCCATTTTGCTACATATGGTGAGAAATACGCGGGAGGCTGGGCAAAATCCGACGGTTTATATTATGTTGCAGAACGAACGAAGAAAAAGTCAATGAACCTGTATAGCCCCGAGTTCCAAGTGAGTTATTTGAAGCATGAGGCACAGCATTTAAGTGATTATTCAAGATATCCAAATTTAACATCAAAGGACTTAGAATATCGGGCAAAACTCATTGAATTAATCTATGAGTTAAAGTCGCATAGATTGATTAAAAAGTTCTTTTATGAGCAGAAAAATGATCCGCGTTTACCACACCCGTATTCTTCATTTTGTATTATGAAAAGGTTATCGGAATGTCTTTTAAGTGATAATGAGTCACCAAGCCTGAGAGATTGGAAACAAGTAAGTTCTGAACTGATCCGGCATCATGCAAGGGAGTTATTTGAAGAGCATACAGAGCAGTTAGATGAAAAGGGAGAGGAAGTTGTGGGAGTGATCTAAAGCAAAAAGCCGAATTTAGATTTCGGCTTTTTGCTATTTTTCTAAAAATGTTGTAAGTTCTTTTAGTTCAGTCCCTTGAAAAACAATCCCTTGGTTGTCAAAAAGTAGGTAGGCTTGTTCATCTTCAAGGTTAAGTTCAGGGTAAGCCTTTTGTGCCATTTCTAGTGTTGGAAGACTTAGAATATTGCTTACCGCCTCCATTATTTTCTCGTTTTTTTCAATCGGATTTTGCTCATCGATCTCCCCAACAACAAGCAAGGTAAAGGATTGCTCATCCTCTGATAATAAGCTTTGATAAGGGAAAGGTGTATCGTTGGCTGAGTCAACGTTCTGCTGCTGTTGTTCTTCTGCAGGTTTCTCTTTTTCAGCCGCCTTTGGCTCACTATTCTGACAGCCGCTTAGTAGAGTAAGTCCAACGATAATCGTGAAAATAATTTTTTTCATGTGCTTTCGTCCTTTGTCTTTTATTCTCCTTCTTCACGATAGCATAATAAAACAGCTTACGACCGGTTCGAATTTGAAGTATTCATGAATTGTCTAGCAGGATATTTAGTCAGATTGTCTAATACTTTATAACACAAGGTACAGGATGAGGAGAATTTGTAGATGAAAAAGGCTGGAATTGATGCAGGTGGTTCGTTAATCAAAGTTGTTTACGAAGAGCAGGAGAGGATGCATTACAAAAAATATCAGATCAATGAGTTGGATCAGGTTATGTCATGGTTAAAAATGATTTCACCAGACCAGATCGCCTTAACGGGTGGAAAAGCGGAATACATTAAGCAACAGTATTTTCCTTATGCTGTTGTTGTTCCAGAATTTCAAGCAACTTGTGAGGGAGCCTTGTTTTTTCTAAAAGTGAAAAGGGAAAATCCTTTTCTCCTCGTTAATATTGGGACAGGAACATCATGGCATGTCATCAAGGGTAAACACTATGAACGGTTATTAGGGAGCGGGATTGGCGGTGGTACATTTACAGGACTAGGGTCTTTATTAACCACCACATCCGATTATTTTAAGCTGACAGAGCTTGCGGAAAAGGGTGATAAAGGGAATGTAGACTTGCTTGTCAATGATATCTATGAATCTTCCGATACCCCAATTAATGGAGAGCTAACAGCAGCCAATTTTGCAAAAGGTAAAAAGGTGGAACAATCAGAGGCCGACCGGATGGCTTCGCTTTCTAACATGATTGCGGAAACGATTACCTTACTTACCTTACAAACTGCCAGTCTTCATTTAATTAAAGATATTGTAATGATTGGCAGTACGCTGACAGGTAATCCTGCTTTAAAGAAAGGATTGCGCTTTTATCTTAATATGGTTGGTTTATCCGTTGAGTTTTTAGCTAATGGAGAATATTGTGGGGCAATGGGTGCTTTCCGTTCTGACTAAAAATGTTCTCTTGAACTGTGCGGGCAATAACGCTAAAGTAGAAGGGAAGATCATAAAGTAGGTGGCATTCTTGGAGAAACGTTATTTTACAATAGGCATGGCCGGTCATATTGACCATGGAAAAACTTCGTTAACGAAGGCACTAACTAATGTCGATACTGACCGCTTAAAGGAAGAAAAAGAACGTCAAATCTCGATTGAATTGGGATTTGCACCATTATATGAAGACAAAGAAATTCAAATCTCTGTAATTGATGTCCCTGGACATGAACGCTTTATTCGGCAAATGATTGCAGGTGTTGCCGGAATTGATTTGGTGGTGCTGGTTGTGGCTGCTGATGAAGGTGTCATGCCGCAAACAAGAGAACATTTGGAGATCCTTAAGTTTTTGGGAGTGAAAAATGGAATCATAGCAATAACAAAAATTGACCGTGTAGATGAAGAGTTCATTGAATTGGTGAGGGATGATATTCTAGCAGAACTCACTGACACTGTTTTTGAAGACGTCCCATTTGTTTTGGTTGACAGTCTCTCTAAAAAAGGGATAGAAGATATTAAGGACTTAATTATTAAGACATTAAAAGAACGAGAAATGCGTGACGCTAAAGGAGCATTCCGCCTGCCAATTGACCAGGTATTTACCGTAAAAGGTCAAGGGACGGTGGTTCGTGGAACTGTATACGAAGGAACGGTGGAAGAGGGACAAGCATTAAAGATTATGCCAAAAGGTTTGGAAGTACGAGCCCGGCAAATACAAGTTCACCACCATCCTGCTCAGAAAGCGTATGCTGGACAACGGACAGCGATTAATCTTTCTGGAGTTTCTAAGGAAGATCTGGAGCGGGGAGATGTTCTCGTCTCATCTGAGCATTTTATCGTGACGAAGACTTTGGATGTGGCGATTCGAGTGGTCGAAGAACTTGAACATATGGTCAAACAGCGGATGCCGATTAAGCTGCATATCGGAACGGCAGAGGTCATGGGCCGAATTGTTTTCTTTGACCGTAATGAGCTGAAGGAAGAAAACGGGGAGATTCTTTGTCAGCTCCGGCTTGAGGAAGAGATTTTGACAAAAAGAGGAGACCGGTTTATTTTGCGTCGTCCAAGTCCGCAAGAGACGATTGGCGGTGGGTGGGTAATTGACCCCCGCGGCAATAAATATCGCTTTGGAAATGAAACGATTGAAGAGCTGGAGAAAAAGAAGGAAGGCTCACCAAAAGAAAGAATGATTGCTGCTTTATTTGAGGCGAAAAGTATGCCGCTTAACGAGTTAATAAAGCGGACTGCTTTAGACGAAGCTACACTGACTAAATTTTTGGATGATGAGGACTTTGTTTTATACAACGGAAAAGAGTATACACTGCAAACATTAATTGACAGCGTTGAAGAGGATATCTATGACCGTTTACAAGAATATCATCAATTGAATTCTATGAAAATCGGCCTTAATAAAGCGGAGCTTCTGCAATCAATGGTAAAAAGATTTCCAAAGTCACTGCTTGACTTTGTTGTTGAAAATGGGATAGCCAATAGGGCCTTTAATCGAAAGGAACAGTTTGTTTACCTAGCAGACTTTCAACCACATGTCCCTAAAAGCTGGCAGAAACGGGCAGATAATATGCTGGAGGAATTAAAAAAGGATGGCATGAAGGTCAAGTATTACAAGGATTATTTTGCTGGTTCCGGTATTCCTGACAGTTTAGAAGCTGATCTAAGGCGCTTCCTTGAAGATCAGTGGCTGGTGGTTCATTTGGATGATCAATTTGCTTATCATGGTGATGTGTTTAAGGGGGCCGTTGAAAAGCTTCGAAACGGCACGGGTGCAGAATTTGAGGTTGGAGATGCAAAAGAAATCCTCGATCTCTCACGTAAATACATGATTCCATTCTTAGAAAAATTAGATACATTAAAGCTCACCAAGAGAGTTGAGAATAAGCGTGTTTGGCAGTGATAAAGGCGAGTGGTTTTTCAGTAGTTCTACCTACATAAAAAACAACCCACTGGACATTTGGAGGTCCAGTGGGTTCAGTTTTGTTACGATAAAAATTCTCCAGGATTTAAGCCGAGTTCGCGGCAAATATCACTAACCATTTGCATCTCACTATGGTCAAAGTTGCCATCAGCATAGCCAATTGCAATACAATAACGTGCCACTAATCGAGCGATTTCCGGCTTTGACCTTATTTTTCCAAGAGCTCGGAATGCTTCGGCACGGCCGATCATCCGGTCCATTTCAATCCTTGAAACGAAGTAGTTAAAACGCTGAATGACCTTATTGCTGTCAAAAACTCTTAATTCTTCACTCGAATGAACAAATTCAATCATTTTTTGACGTTCTGATGCATCTATGTAGCCATCTGCCATCGAAACCAATGCGCAGGCTGCGACAACAGCTTCTAATACATCCTGGCTCTTATAGCGGTTAAACAACTCTTGAGCTTTTCGCTTTTGTTGGTTTGCCCATTCTGCATAATCGGTTTGGTTAGGGGACCAAGCATTACCACAGCTGTTACATGTGAATTTTAATTGATTTTTACCAATGAAACCGCCAAGCAAACCAACTGGACCTAGAATCAAACCACCGATGGCAGCCTTCCCGAGACCAAAGCCCTTTTGCCCAGTACGAATATTGGTAGAATGACAGCGGGGACAGAACATATCACCTGAGCCATACGAATTCTGTGTGTTGGCAGAAGATGGGTAGGTTTGTGTTGGGTACCCATAGGCAGGCGGTGTATAGGACGATTCTGGCTGAAGATGAATACGATCTGGCGCTTGGTTTTGCTGGTAAGGGTTATTTTGATTTTGCTGATATGGGTTATTGTTATATGAATTGTTATTATATTGGTTCTGATTACTGTGTGATTGCTGTTGATTCATTTGGTTCTGCTGGTAAGACGGCTGCTGAACGGGTGGCGGTGTTGAAGGTGCTGGGGCATCGTCTACGGTTACACCGAAGTTACGGCATAAGGCAGCTAGTCCTCCTTGGAAACCGCTTGCAATCGCATTAAACTTCCACTCACCGTTATGACGGTAAAGCTCTGCAGCTACAATCGCTGTTTCAACTGTAAAGTCTCGTCCAAGGTTGAAGCGCAAAAGCTCTTCATTTGTTTGTTCATTAAAGATTCGTACATATGAATTAGAAATTTGTCCGAAGTTTTGACCTTTTGCATATGCATCATGAATCGTAATGGTAAAAGCAATTCGATGGATGTGTTCAGGAACTCGCTTTAAATCGATTCTGATTTGTTCATCATCTTGATGGCCGGCACCTGTCCGATTATCACCTGTGTAAACGATCGAGCCATTTCCGCCAGAAGGATTATTATAAAAAATAAAATCCTGGTCACTTTGAACCTTCCCCGATTGTCCTAATAAGAAACTAGAAGCATCCAAATCAAAATTCGAGCCTTGCTGATTAATATCCCAGCCTAAGCCTACTACTACATTTTGTAATCCAGGATGAGCTTTGGTTAAGTCAACTTTTTGACCTTTACTAAGTGTTACACCCAATATTTTCACTCCTAATCCAATTTACTAGTTCTTTTATTATAAGTCTAATTATGAAGGGGTTAGAACTTACTTTCAATACAATTGCCTAAACTAATCATTCAATACGAATGTTTCTTACCTAAAGTTTCATTTTTTCACATTTATAATTAAACATTCTCAATGTAAGCCTCA
This sequence comes from Neobacillus sp., assembly GCA_040797665.1. Classification (GTDB taxonomy): domain Bacteria; phylum Bacillota; class Bacilli; order Bacillales; family Cytobacillaceae; genus Neobacillus. The sequence continues at coordinate 251,142 of JBFNER010000002.1, forward strand.
CATAGACTAGTAAAAATACAGGAAGGGGTACGGTGATGAAACCCAATCGTTTAAAACGAGGAGATACTGTTGGAGTGATTGCTCCCGCGAGCCCGCCTAACATAGAAAGTCTAGAGAGAGGGATTGATTTTTTAAAGGAGCTGGGGCTTAAGGTCAAGGTCGGTAAGAGTGTTAATCAATCTTTAGGGTATTTAGCAGGGAGTGATCAGGAAAGATTGGCGGATATCCATGAAATGTTTCTCGATCCTGGAGTGAAAGCCATTATTTGTGCCTGCGGTGGATATGGAACAGGGAGAATCGCTTCAGAAATAAATTATGAGATCATTAAAAACAATCCTAAGATTTTTTGGGGATACAGTGATATTACTTTTTTACATACTTCCATTCGCCAAGAAACAGGATTGATTACGTTTCATGGACCGATGCTAGGGTCAGATATTGGAAAAAGAGAGACGAATCCATTGTCTAAACAAGGATTTCAGCAATTGTTCCACCCCACTACCATTGTGTATACGGAGCATCTTTCCAGTTTAGAAACAGTAGTAGCAGGAAGAGCAAGCGGTGAATTAGTAGGTGGCAACTTGTCGCTTATAGTAAGCACACTTGGCACTCGATTTGAAATCGATACAAGAGGGAAAATGTTGTTAATCGAAGAGATAAATGAAGAACCCCGTGTAGTTGATCGCATGTTAAACCAACTAAAAATGGCTGGAAAACTAAAAGAACTAAATGGGGTGATTGTCGGTGATTTTTGTGATTGTACCCCTCAAAGCAGCAAGTCACTGTCTTTAGAGGAAGTTCTTGAGCATTATTTAAAAGAAGCTGATAAGCCATCTATAAAGGGATTTATGATGGGTCATTGTAACCCGCACGTTGCTGTTCCTTTTGGAGTTCAAACAACCTTGAATACCGCTGATAAAAGTTTAATGCTTGAGAGCGGAGTCAGATAATTTAGAGAAAGTGAAGTTGAATAGATTTTCTTTATTTGGAAAGAACAAGCTTAAATACATTTAATGAGGTGGCTCAAGTGAAGACGAAACAAGTGCAAAGATATTGTGAAACATGTGGTAAAGAAACCAAGCATATGGCAAGGGAAGATGCCTTAGAAATTGAATATATTTGTAAGGAATGTAATAGCCATGAGGAAATTGTAAAGACGTTTTTCTAACATGATAAAGCATAAATAGAATCTTGTGAGTATACACTACCATTCAAAAGGTGGTGTTTAGATGGAAAGAGACAAATTCCTAATACCTGAGGAAATTCATTTACAAGGTGAAGAAAAGACAATAAATCCAACTAATTCTAATGAAATAGAAGATCGTGAAAGCCTTTTACTTACTGGTGGCGGAGATCCTAATCTTTCACCAGATGCAGGAAAACCAATGATTTAATTCTCCTTAATTGACCCAGCACCCATGGGTCATTTTTGTTTCCTATTTGTGGTAAAATTGGAGTACCTAATAGCACTGAGATCATTATTTTAAATAAACTAAAGAAAATTTATTTACCCCGTATCTTTTTAACCTTCTTCAAACGTTTATAGGGTAGAGAGTGTTCTAGAAGGAGTGAGCAAGATGTCTAATAAGCTTAGCCGCCAACAATCATCAGAGAGCGGAAAGGGTACACATTCAGAGGAAGAATTTTGGATAGACTATTATCCACAACTCCAGCAATATTGCCATTTTCTTACTCAAAACAAGTGGGATGGTGATGATATGGCACAGGAGGCTTTTCTGAAAGCCTTAAAGCATTACTCCCCATCTCACAATATGAGTGGTTCTCTATTGAATAAAATCGCTTACCATCATTGGATCGATACCGTAAGAAAGCGAAAATTTGAGTTGCTTGACTTGGAGAGTGCAGGCAATCCAATTTATGCCCCCCTGGATGAAACGGTAAACACTGTTGACCTGCTGCTAAAGCACTTCACTCCAAAGCAAGCGATTATTTTTTTACTAAAGGAAGCTTTTCAGTACAAGACGAAAGAAATTGCAGACATTCTATGTACAACCGATATGGCGGTTAAAGCTTCGCTGCATCGAGCAAAGAAACGTCTGGAAAAAGCAAATCTTGAGGAAGATGATTTTATGATCGACTCCTTTTGGGATGTAAAAGAACGGGAGCAGCTTTCAGACCTGTTTCATGAATCTTTACAGACGCAGGATCCCAGCGTTTTAATTGAAGCCGTTCCTGCTTTGGTACGTGATGACGTACCATCTATGATGTCTAGATTACCACAACCTTCAACTCACACTCCTTCGAGCACTCTCTTAATGGCTGCGTAGCCAATTATTCGCTTTAAAGGAGGAAGTTTAGTGAGTACAATTCCATATGTAATTGAACAATCCAATCGCGGTGAACGTTCCTATGATATATACTCTCGCCTGTTAAAAGACCGAATTATTATCATAGGTGATGAAATTAATGACCATGTGGCGAACAGTGTTGTGGCACAGTTATTATTTTTAGCTGCAGATGCCCCGGACAAAGAAATCTCGCTATATATCAATAGTCCTGGCGGGTCAACCTCTGCAGGCTTTGCCATCTTTGACACGATGCAATACATTAAACCGGATGTTCGTACCATTTGTACTGGAATGGCAGCATCCTTTGGGGCGATGTTACTATTAGCAGGAACAAAAGGGAAACGGTATGCTCTCCCAAATAGTGAAATTATGATCCATCAACCATTAGGTGGAGCAAGAGGTCAGGCAACAGAGATTGAGATATCTGCTCGGCGAATATTAAAGCTAAGGGAGCATATCAACCAAATCATATCAGATCGAACAGGGCAGCCGGTTGAAAAAGTAGCAAAGGATACTGACCGCGATTACTTCATGAGTGCTGAAGAAGCAAAGGAATATGGGATAATTGATGAAATTCTTTATCCAAAATGAATTTCATTGACTCGCTCTATTGGGCGAGTTTTTTTTTTTTGTTGAATTGGTGTTATTTGTATTGTTTTCCTTTAAAATGGAATAAGGAGGGGATTCGTTGAAACCGTGGGGATTTTATTTAGTTGCTTTGCTGCTATATATCTTTAGCTTTATTTCTGGATTCTCGATTGGCTTATACGTGTTTTTTGGAGTGATAGTGTTTACCCTATTAGGTCTCGGAAAATCTTTTGATCTTTTTAAAAATAAATTGAGTTATCTATTCGTCACTGTCGCTTCGATCGGGATATGGTATGTTACTGTTCGAAATATCGATGACTATTATTTATTTTATCCATTCACATACTTTCTATAAGAAGGTTAGCTTACGCTAGCCTTTTTTTGTTGACTGTTATAGTGGAATGTCATATAGTTAATCAGGTGAATAGTTTAACAGTTGAACTATATTTAAAAAGGTATGGTGATGAGTAAATGGATAACATAGATGAATTAATTGAACGCTATGTTTCAGTTTCCTTTCAGGTAAATAAAAAAGCTGGGGCTCTTATTAAGGACCAACTTGGAGATGAATTGACCAATGATCAGCTATACATCTTAAAGTATATACATCAGAACGGAGAGTGTACTTCCTCGGAGTTGGCCGAGGCTTTTGATGTAAATAAAAGTGCCATCACAGCCATCATCAATCGGATGGCAGATCGAGAACTTATACAAAGAAGAAGAGATGAGAATGATCGCAGGGTTGTATTTTTAACTTTGACAAAAGAAGGTTTGGAGCTTCACAAGAAATCTCAAGAAAAGGTCCACCATTTGGTTGAGTCAATTATTACTCAATTTGAAGAGGCTGAAATTAATCGTTTTATCGAAACATATGAGAAATTAGCCCTGATTTTAGACAACATGAAGAAGGAAGAACTGGGGGAATAATGTGTGAGAGCCATTTTAAAAGGAAAGTGGATCATCCTCGTTGTATGGGTTGCTGTCATCGCAGGATTGTTCGTTACAGCACCGAATATGGAGAACCTCGTACGGGAAAAAGGTCAAATTACTGTACCTGAGGGCTATTCATCGACGATTGCTAATAAAATACTTAGTGACGTACAATCTGAAGAAAACAAAGGAAATGACCTGCAAACCGCGTTAGTCTTCTACAATGAGAATGGATTAACGGAGGAAGATTTTTCTCAGGCAGAAACAGCTGTAGGTGAGCTTGAAAAAAATAAGGAAGAACTGGGAATCTCATCGATTCTAACACACTTTAATCAAGAGGAATTAAAGGATCAGCTTGTCTCAGAGGATGGGAAAACAATCCTTGTTTCCCTTAATGTAACTGCAGGTGGTCGTGAAGGAAAAGAAATTTCAAAAGATTTATATCAGGCTTTAGAAAAAGTTGAGCTTGAACATTATTATACAGGAAACTGGGTCATTTCCGAGGATTTAGTGACGAATTCCCAGGAAGGTTTAAAGAAGACAGAAGGAATTACAGTTGTTTTTATTTTAATTGTCCTATTACTAGTATTTCGATCAGCTGTCGCACCAGTTATTCCGTTAGTGACTGTTGGGTTTAGTTACCTTGCTGCCCAATCTGTTGTTGCTATATTAGTAGATAAGGTGAATTTTCCGCTTTCTACTTTCACACAGATTTTCTTAGTAGCCGTATTATTCGGGATAGGAACGGACTATTGTATTTTACTGCTAAGCCGTTTTAAAGAAGAAATGGCTAAGGATGATAACGTAGTGGAAGCCATAGTTGAAACGTATCGTACAGCAGGAAAAACCGTTTTCTTTAGTGGCGTCGCTGTTATGATTGGTTTTGCAGCGATCGGTTTTTCTACATTCAAACTTTATCAATCTGCTGCCGCTGTTGCGATTGGGGTAGCGATTCTTCTCCTAGCACTCGTAACGGTTGTGCCATTTTTCATGGCGGTACTTGGCAAGAAATTATTTTGGCCGTCAAGAGGGAAGCTTGAACATGGTGAAAGTAAGTTCTGGGGCTTTGCAGGTAAGTTTGCATTAGCACGTCCCTTAATTGCTTTTATACTTGTCGGCCTTATTTCTGTGCCGTTCTTGTTTACTTATAAGGGAGATTTATCCTTTAACTCTCTTGAAGAAATCAGTGATGACTTTGATTCGATTAAGGGATTTAATATTATTGCAGATTCATTTGGTCCTGGTGAATCGATGCCGACACAAATTGTAATCAAAAATGATGATGAAATGAATACGACTGAATATATGGCGATCATCGAAAAATTAAGTCAGGAGCTTTCGAATGTCGAGGACGTTGCGTCCGTTCGTTCTGTGACACGTCCTACAGGTGAACCGATAGATGATTTATATATTTCTGGGCAGGTCGGTGCCCTAGAGGACGGACTTGGTCAAGGAAATGATGGGATTAAGCAAATCAGAGATGGACTTTCTGAGGCTGGCAGCCAGCTCGTGGAAAATCAGCCTCAGCTTGATGCAGCAGCAAATGGTTTAGAACAAGTCATTGGTGGAACGGATGAAGTTAAGACGGGATTAGGAAGGTTGCAAACTGGACTTTCTGAAATTGAGCGACATCTTGCTGACGGTTCTATCGGCTTAACCCAAGCTCGAATAGGCTTACAAACAATAAAGGCCGAAACAGATAAGGTGATTGCGGGTAGTAAACAATTACTTGATGGTTATAAATTAGCTGCTGGTGGATTAACTAGCTTAGCTGAAAATTATGAATCGGTTGCCACCGGTGTTTATACGATGAATCAAAACCTTGTGGCTTCAAATCAATACTTTACAAATCTTGAAAGCGACTATAGTAATATCCAACAAAACCAAAACTATCAGGCAATTAAAACACTGATACAAGGTATGGAGGGAACTCCAGGCTTACAAATTGTAACTGCACAATTAGCGGGGACCCTTGACCAGTTAAATATGGGACTTAGAGGCGGTATTGACGGGATTAATCAGGCTAATAATGCATATAGTGAATTAATTGCTGGACAAGTTGCATTAGTGAGTGGTTTGGGGGAAATTGCTACAGGCTTGTCTGATTTAGAAAAAGGCTTATATGCATTGGAAGCAGGGCAAGGAGAAGCGGTAGCAAACATCCCTAAATTTACAAGTGGCTTGTCAAAGTTAAACGAAGGACAGACCGACATCTTATCTGGATTCAAAGTAATGGGCGATCAGATCTCACAACTTGCTGATGGGTTAACACAAAGTGCGGGTGGATTGACTGAAGTTTCTAACGGACTGAATTCCGCACAAGAGTATTTAGCAGACGTATCAGAACAGAAACAAAACGGTTTTTATATTCCGCAGGACGTTCTTGATAGCAAGGATTTCGAACAGGCGTTAGATGCATATATGTCAAACGACCGTAAAGTGATGACAATCGATGTTGTATTTGGTAAAAACCCATATTCGAATGATGCCATTAGCCGTGTTTCAGAGTTAGAGGATACTGTAAAACGCGTTGTAAAGGATACAAAGCTTGAAAATGCTCAGGTAGCACTTGGTGGCGTTTCGAGTATGCACAAAGACCTTGATGCCATTTCTAAAGGTGATTATTCTAGAACTGTAGTATTAATGCTAGCGGGGATTTTTATTATCTTAATCATTTTACTACGCTCTATTATTATGCCAATTTATTTAATCGGCTCTTTAATCTTAACCTACTATACATCGATGGCAATTTCTGAAGTCATCTTTGTGAATTGGTTGGGTTATACGGGAATTAGCTGGGCAGTACCGTTCTTTGCATTTGTAATCTTAATTGCTCTCGGGATTGACTACAGTATTTTCTTGATGGATCGCTTCAACGAATTTAAGCATCTGCCGGTTGAGCAGGCCATTCTCATCTCTATGAAAAAGATGGGTACGGTTATTATCTCAGCAGCAGTTATCTTAGGCGGGACATTTGCAGCGATGATGCCATCTGGTGTCCTATCACTGCTTCAAATTGCCACCATCCTATTAATCGGTCTTCTTCTATATGCGCTTGTAATGCTTCCATTGTTTGTACCTGTTATGGTAAAGACATTCGGCGAAGCCAACTGGTGGCCATTTAGAAAAAATACAGACACAGTGGTAGATCGTTCATTTGATATGTAATCAGAAAGCACGCTGTCCAAGTGAACAGCGTGCTTTCTGTTTAATATAATCCATTTTTTTTAAAAAAAGGTGCCATTGCAACTTATTCGACAATCACTGTTCCTCTATACATATTCATTCCACAGTGAAAGGTAAACTCACCAATTTTATCAGGTGTAAAAGTTAGCTTTGTTGTTCCTGTCTTTATTGGAACATTATTTAAACTAAAGTCAGGCATCATAAACTCAGAAAAGCAGCTATTATCAGTTGGATTTGTAATTTCAAGTTCGACTGGTACCCCTTTTTTTACTCGTATCACATTTGGGCTGTAGCCTGTCGGTGTAATCATCATCTTTACCACCGGGGCCGTTTCACTTGTAACATCGATTTCTACATTTTCTGAACTGGGAGTCTCCGATTGGGTGCCAGGTGTTTTAACCAAATCACTGCTGTATAAAAATAAGAATAAAGAAATAAGCAAAATCCCAGCCGAGAATATCGTAAACGGGGAAATCTCATTTGTATTAATCGAGAATTTCGCACTAGATTCTATCTGTAAATATAAGATAACCAAACCCATAATGATCGCATACAGTCCTAGGATCATTCCAAGCATGATTGCAGGGTTATCAAAATGTATAATAGCCCCAAGAAGTGCCCCGACAATTCCGCTCATGAGTCCTGATACTGCTCCGCTAAGAATAGCTAAGATTCCAAATGGCTGTCCCGCAAGAAATCCAGTAAAAAAACCTATTAATATGCCAATCCCAACCGGTAGAAACAAATTATTTGCAAGGACACCAGTCAATAAGCCAGAGAGAAGTCCGGCCATTATCGCAATTGTAGAACTAATGATTATTCCTGAAAGGAGGGGAAGGTTCTTCTGTTTCCGATAAATTAGGTAAGTAGAAATGCTAGTCATGATGGCTACAACAGCAGCCGCGATATACACAAAGATTTCCATGCAATGTCTCCTCAAATGTAATTAACAACATATCAATATTATAATTGGATTATTCCATTTGATTTTCAGATTTTGAGTCATTTTTATGAACAAATAAAAAAAGACGTCAAACGCCTCAGAAGTTTAAAATCAATCCTTTTTATCCTTATCAATCGTGTTTTTATAAATCCGCTTTAAGGCCTCATTCTGCATCCTAATATAATCGAGTAAGAACTTCTTCTCCTCTTCTTCCTCTTCAAGCTGGTCCTTTTCCTCTTCCTTCATAGGTTTTCACTCCAGTCTGTTTCTAATTACTTCATTTTAACCTAATATCAATGCCTTCGAAAGGTGGACTACATGGCTTCATAAACCAGTTCTCGACTTGTTTAAGAAAAAAATTGACTTTTATGTTTGGGAAATATATAATTTTCACGAAAATAATATTAAAACGTTGATGAGGATTAGTAAATTGAAGCGGTCTTATAAAGAGAGGAAACCAATGGTGGAAGGTTTCTTAAGACAGTCAGTTGAACCTGCCTCGGAGTTCTGTATCGGATCCATTTTGAAGATACATGCGGATAAAATCCGTTATCATGTTGAGAGTATAAAGCTTATGCTTTATGAATTTAGGGTGGTACCGCCAGGCCTTGGTCCCTTTTTTAGGATCAAGGCCTTTTTATATTCAATTTTATATTCATAAAAAATGATGAGGTGTCAAAATGCCAAAAGAATTTGTAAAAGATGTAACAAGTATGGACGAGGATTTCGCCCAATGGTATACAGATGTAGTAACAAAAGCTGACTTAATTGATTACTCCAGCGTTCGTGGTTCAATGATCATCCGCCCTTATGGGTACGCCCTTTGGGATAATGTGAAAAATGAACTCGACAGACGCATTAAAGAAACAGGACATGAAAATGTCTATATGCCTTTATTTATTCCAGAAAGCTTACTGCAAAAAGAAAAAGACCATGTAGAAGGCTTTGCACCAGAAGTAGCATGGGTGACGCATGGCGGTTCTGAAGAGTTAGCGGAAAGATTAGTGGTTCGTCCTACTTCAGAGGTTCTTTTCTGTGAGCATTATAAAAATATCATTCATTCCTACAGAGATCTTCCAAAGCTTTATAATCAATGGGCGAATGTGGTGCGTTGGGAAAAAACAACTCGTCCATTCTTGCGTACATTAGAGTTTTTATGGCAGGAAGGTCACACTGCTCACGCGACGGATGAAGAGGCAATGGAAGAAACGATTAAAATGTTGAATGTATATGCAGCAGTTTGTGAAGAAATGCTGGCTATCCCTGTTGTAAAAGGGCAAAAAACAGAGAAAGAAAAATTTGCAGGAGCTAAAGCTACTTTTACAATCGAAAGCTTAATGCATGACGGAAAAGCATTACAATCAGGAACTTCTCACCACTTTGGTACAGGCTTCGCTGAAGCATTCGGCATTCAATACACGGATAAAGAAGGAAAGCTTCAATATGTACACCAAACATCATGGGGATTTACAACAAGAATTATCGGAGCATTAATCATGGTACATGGAGACGACCGCGGATTGGTTATTCCTCCAAAAGCTGCACCAACACAAGTAATGATTGTTCCAATTGCACAGCATAAGGAAGGCGTACTTGATTTTGCTTACGAATTAAAAGATTCACTTTCAAATGTTGCGCGTGTGGGAATCGATGCTAGCGACAAAAAGCCAGGCTGGAAATTCAATGAGTATGAAATGAAGGGAATTCCAGTTCGGTTAGAAGTAGGTCCTAAAGATATCGAAAACAAGCAAGTAGTTCTAGCAAGACGTGATACAGGTACAAAAGAGATCGTTCCAATGGATCAGCTAGAAACGCGCCTAGTGGAATTACTGGATGAAATTCAAGCTAATCTATACAACAAGGCATTAACTCACCGTGAAGAAAGAACCACTGTTGCCGTGACTCTTGATGAACTAAAGGCTTCACTTGAAGCAAAACCAGGATTCATAAAAGCCATGTGGTGCGGAGAGCTAGCTTGTGAGGAGAAAATCAAAGAAGAAACTACAGCCACTTCAAGATGTATTCCTTTCGAGCAAGAACAAGTAGCTGCTACATGTGTTTGCTGTGGAAAAGAAGCGGATAAAATGGTTTATTGGGCAAAAGCGTACTAAAATCATTTATATAGACTCTTCCAATATGGAAGAGTCTATTATATTTTGGCTGTTTTCGTAAAAATTGTTGCTTTTGAATGAAATCTGAAGCAAGTGTCTGGAGCAGAAGACACTTACTCCAGAGGGAAGAGCATATTAAGTCAAAGTCGGTTCTGGGTTAAGTGAGTTTGTCGCAAAGAATGGTTATCTTAAGCCAAGGTCCGTGTTGGATGTAACGCGTTTGTCGCAAGATCGGTTATCTTAAGCCAAAGTCGGAGCTGGGTGCAAAGAGTTTGTCGCAAGATTGGTTATCTTAAGCCAAAGTCGGCGTTGGGTGCAAAGAGTTTGTCGCAAGATCGGTCATCTTAAGCCAAAGTCGGC
>JBFNER010000003.1:0-251686 GCA_040797665.1 Neobacillus sp.
TGGAAATGGAAGTTTCGGTTATGTTTACAATATTGAAAAGGAAACTGATAAAAGTATTTGGGCATTAAAAACTTTGCCATCAAATTTTCCAAGTAGTGAGCAACTTCAAAGTTTTCAAAATGAAAGCATAATGGCCGTAAAGGTATCGCATGAAAATGCAGTAAATTATATTTTTGTCCATGACGGGAATGATTATCCTCAATTACCACCGTATATTATTATGGATTATGCTAACGGGGCAACGATTCTCAATATTATTAGGAAAGCAATTGAAAAAAATATATTTTTATCTAATGAAAATCTAAATGATTATTTTCACCAATTAATTAGTGGGATGGAACACATCAATAGTGTCCTAATACATAGAGATATTAAACCTGACAATATTCTTTTAAATAATGGGACCATTAAGATATCTGATTTCGGATTATCAAAAATAGTTCATGACGGAACTAGACAATTGACATTTAAGGGGTTCGGGCATATTAGGTATATGGCCCCTGAAGGATGGAAAAGAGAAAAAAATACAATACAAATGGATATTTACTCAATGGGAATTACCTTTTATGAAATGGCTACTCTACAACACCCATTTAACCTTCCTGCTCATGCAGAGGTACAGGATTGGATAAATGCCCATTCATTTAAGAACCCGCCGTCTCCACAGACGATAAATCCGGCTTTGACAAATACAATGGCACAAGTAATTATGAAAATGATTGAAAAGAGTACGCTAAAAAGGTATAAAACATGGGAAGAAATCAGGAACGACCTTCTTATAGATAATGAGCCATTGACAAAAAATTCATCCATTGTTGAAAATATGGTCAATATACGGTTACAGAGAGACTCTTCAATTCGGGAGGAAGAATTGAAGAAAGAACAAGAAAGGCAAGAGAAAGACCATTATATAAATACAATACATTTTCAATATGAAAACGAAATTTATCTTCCAATAAATGAATTTATATCTGAATTTAATAAGAAATATACTAGTGGTCAAATTAAAATGACCTCACTTGGGCAGGTAGGATCAAATGATATCCATTCGAAAATTCATCTAGTCTCTGGTAAAACTTTGACCATTCACCTTAAAGCGTTGTTTGATGATGATTTTGTACGGGAAGTACCCTCCCAATTTGATCGTTCACGTAAATATAAACAAATTGTAAGACCAGCATTAAGAGATAAAAAGATACTGGCTTGGGGCTATCTTAAGTGCTCAGATAATACAGGCTTTAATATCTTATTATTAGAAAATAAAGATGATTTATATGGTGAATGGGTAACGTTACATAATTCAAATAGTGGATTATCTAGGCAGTCGAGAATTGAGCCATTTCCTTTCGAATTTAATGAACTTGAAAAAGAGGTACATCATATTTACGCAATGCATATTTATAATACTGAAGTTCTCCCCATTAATCTTGAAAAATTTTATGAATTTATTGTTTTGCATAATTAATAGGATTCAGAAGTTGTACTCATAAAAATTCGGTGGGATTATGGAGGGGGAAAAGATATAAAAAGCCATAAAGTGATGAGTTTAGGTGGGAAATTGGGACATTAAAATATGCCTGAAACAGGGAAAACACAAGGCTTTCCAAGGTTACATGATATTACTTAAGAAACCGAAACGCTACTTTGACAGGGTTGAGGTCGGGGGTTCGAACCCCTCACAGGTCATAATGAATCCTAACATCAAGTGATGTTAGGATTTTTTTTTCCTAACGCATAGATAAACTAATGCATTCGCCTTAAGGATTTGGGGAATGCCGAGTTTTTCCAATTTATTTGAATCTCTCTACGACTTCGGACCTAGTTGAAAATCAAGCTGAAGCGCAATTATGAGAATGAAGGAAAACAGGTAAAATGAAATCATGATAACGAGGGAGGAAAATAATATGAAAAAATTTGGTTTACTTCTAGCAGGTGGGATTGCTGCCATAATTCTTTTGTCTTCAATCGTTCCGATGGTAGGGCTTGCGATAAGCTTATTGATTCTTTATTACATTTATAAGCAGTTCCAAAAAACAAACACAACTGGCGGGAAAATTGCATTAGGGATTTTCGGATTTATTGTCTTAATGGCGTCCATTTCAAATGCACCGGCCATAATTGGTGTCGTCGCAGCATACGTCCTTTATCTTGTGTATAAAAATTGGAATAACAAAAAACATGCAGTCGTCAAAAATGAATCAGATCCATTTTCTAATTTTGAAAACCAATGGATGGAATTAAATAAATAAACAGTAAAAACACCAATTTATTAGTAACGGGTTCCGTTCAGAGGGAGAAAATTGGATTTCACAACTAAAATAAACACTTAATTAGTTAAGTAAATAAGGTTCGATTTAACACGTATTTTAACAAATAAATATCTAGGAAAAATCCCATTTCTTGTATAATAAAGGAGTGGGATTTTTGTTCTGTAATTAAATATGAAATTAACAATAGAGGTGACGGTTGATTGGGAGAAGAAATGGTATACGACAAGGAACTTTGGTTTACATTTAAAAAAGGGAATTGCGGTTTTGATTGCGATGGGAAACATTATATTATCGGGAACCCGCATACTTTTACTGGGAGAATTTCAGCTTATTGTCCAAAAAAGAATGTATTCTTTAATATTTCATTTGAAGAAATAGATACTATGCCGATAACGACTGAATACTGGATTAAAGGTTACTTATCTGGAAACGAGCCATCTCCGCCCGTGGATGAAGAATTTAGTGTGCTGCCGGATTCACACGAAGATTATATGCATTGGGAAAAAAGCATTGAATTGTTTCATAAAACTGGCTATTGGTATTCCGATGATAGGAATTGTGATATTTGCGGCAAGAGGTTATTATACTCCTGGACCGAATTTGATTGCGAAGATTGTTTAAATAAAGATAAGAAAAGCTCGGAAGGATAGTCTTTCCGAGCTTTTTATTGCAGATAAAGAATATCTTTTATATCAAATTTTTTATGTGATATCCCTAATCGTTGAGCAGGGGTTAATTCTTCACCATCAAGTCCTTTGGATGTTTCACAGAAATTATAATAAGTCCTTAAAATGGTCAAAGCATATTGGGCATATTTTGGGTTGAAATTGGCGTAGATATAGCTCTTGCCGTCGCCTCTTGCTGTAACCAACGGTCTCTCCAAGAATGATAATCTTCTTCGAATTTGTTGAATGAACACATTCGTTGAATAATCACTCACATTAAGGACTGAATCTGCAATTTCCTCTGGTTCCAATGAAGAAAGGTCAGTTTTACAATCTACCTTATAAAACCCTTTATCTCTTGTTGGTATAGGATGTTCTACTGGGTCTTCTGCCCACTTACGATATGGGTAGGAATTAATTATAACTTCCTCGTGGAATGTTTTGTTTTGAAACACTTCACACAAGTACAAATAGCCTAATTTCCAATATGACCGGGTATCGTGCATCATTGAAGAGCCCCATCGTAATAAATCAATCCGACCTTCTTTGTATTCGCGATTACATTGCTTAAGGGATTTGGTTTTATCGGTTAGACAAATAAATTGATGAGCATCGGCTAATCGGATTTCTTTTGCAAATACGCGAGAATAAGCAGTCATCAACGCATTGTCTTTATCGGTCACAAAACGCCATTCAGATGCCTTTATCATTTGCTTAATTAGCCATAAATGTGCGAAAGTTGTATAGGTTGAATTAGTGTGGAGACCATCAATATAACGGTCTCTTCGTTCAAACTTCTTCATATCTTTCCTATATTCCCACTCTGTTTGAGTATCGTTTTCTGTTGGCAGCTGTGGGCAAAAGGAATAGTCTTTAAATCGTCCGTGTTTTCTACAAAATTCGTTGATATGGTCTTCCTTTAATAAAACTGTATCGAGCTTAATTTCATCCAGCGATATATCCCAATCATAAGCAATATCTGCCCTAAATGTATAAAGCGAATGTACATCTGAAGTGACAACGATTTGGGTTGGGAACTGTGATTCTTCTACATCATCATATTCATTCCCGCCTTGCCCTTTTTTTCGAACATTGTTCAGGTGATATACCATTTTATCGGTATTGAGCCACATAACGGGGAATTTCATCTTGGCAAATGCGGGTGTTTCGTGTCGTTCTAGAAATTCCAAACACCTTCGGTATACCCATTCTAATTTATGATAATAGGTACTAACACCGATTCCTAGTTTTTCACACGTTCTTGTAACCGGTGTTTTATTAAGTACATCCATCATAAACGAAGGAAGAATCTCATTCCTCTTTTGATTGTAAGTAGTTGATTGCTTCCTTGTTGGCATCAAACTGGTTTTCTTTTTACAAGTCTTGCATTGCCATCTTTGGGTTCCTGTACTACTTTTACCTTGTTTGTAAAAGAGCTCAGGCTGTTCAAATGGGGTTGTCCCAACGTGGATGCAATCCTCTTTATGAAAATCGTATTCTGGTTCCACATCCTTAATAGTCCCAATTCGAGTCAATCTTTTTATTTCTTCTGCAATTGACCAATTTGAATATGGCGTGGTTGTGCAATTCCAGGTCATACCGCTGATAGTACCAACAGGGTCATTGTTGCACAATATAGTTTGATTTCTTTCATTTCCTCTACCGCTGAGTCTATAACGGCTTGGTTTTGATTTCACACTAACAAATCTTTCTTGAGGGAACCCGTGCCATTTGCAATAAGGATTCCCACAAAAATTAAATTGGATTCGGTGTTCATTACCATTCCAATTGAAGACGACAGGACGATATATTAAATCATTATACCGTTTGGAAAACTTACTCGGATTGAGAACATTGTAATGGCTTATACGGTCTTCAATTTCGGAGGATGTTAATGGCATTTGAATAACAACTGTATCTTCATCTTTGGTAGACAGTCTTTTTAATTTAGCCAAACGCTATGCCTCCAGTTCTTCCAATTCAAGCTGTTTTAACAATCGTTTATTATTCCGCTTATTCTTTATCCATTCAATAAAATCTTCATCCGTTAACAGGTTCTTAAGGAACTCGTCAACAACCTCACTTTCCGTGTACTCGCTATATTCCGCAAAGGCAGCTACAACGCTTCTTGTATGTTCGGAAATAACCCAATCCACATTATCTAAGTTACGATTTTTCGGCTTTATATAGCTCCATTTCCTCATCTTAAATATCAGGCTCCTTCATTTGGGTTATAAATTAACATTTATTTCAGTAGGAATTTTAGCATACAAATTGGACACTGACTAATAATTATTATGCACCAAAAAATAGGTGTGCTAAACCTAGTGCTAATTTGAAAGATAAATATTAATAAATCAATGTTTAAAAGCAAAAAAAGAGACCAAATAGCTATGCTAATTGGTCATCTAATTTATATGCTAATTATAATGTTTCTCCCCATCAACGGAACCTGTTAATTTATTAGGGTTGGTGTTTTTTTTGTTATTGATGACAGTGCTATAATAAATTGACTAACCATTTAGGAGGGGAAAATTTTGAAGTACATTAGCATTGCTAACACTGAGTTAAAAGTTTCGAATTTGATTATGGGCAACATGCGCTTGCCGCAGCTTTCAATACAAGAAGCTGAACAGTTAATCCGTACAGCGATGGATGAGGGAATTAACTTTTTCGATCATGCAGATATCTATGGTAAAGGAAAAAGTGAGGAAATTTTCTCGGAGGCAATTTCAATGACGCCAAGCATCCGCGACAATATGATCCTCCAAAGCAAATGTGGAATCCGCACACCGGAAGGCTATTTTGATTTTTCAAAAGAGCATATTCTTTCCTCAGTGGATGGAATCTTGAAGCGGTTAAAAACGGAGTACCTTGATATCTTATTACTCCATCGCCCAGACCCGTTAATGGAACCAGCAGAAGTTGCAGAGGCATTCGATGAGCTATATAAAAGCGGGAAGGTAAAGTATTTTGGCGTCTCGAATCATAATCCAATGCAAATAGAACTATTGCAGAAGTACATACCCTTTAAACTAGTAGTCAATCAGCTTCAGCTAAGTGTGGCGCACACGCCGTTAATTGATTCAGGGATTACATTAAACATGAAGGTCGATCAAGCCATTAACCGTGACAGCAGTACGTTGGAATATTGCCGCCTTCATGATATAACGATGCAGGCTTGGTCACCATATCAGCATGGCTTCTTTGAGGGGACATTTCTTGGGGATTCAAAAAGTTTTCCTGAATTAAATCAGGTGATTGATGAGATTGCCGCGAAGTACGAGGTAACAAACACGGCCATTGCTACAGCATGGATTACAAGGCATCCAGCCAATATTCAAGTAGTGTTAGGAACTACAAACAGAGAGCGTCTAAAAGATGCATGCAAAGGCAGTGATATCAAACTAACAAGAGAAGAATGGTACAAAATATACAAAGCGGCAGGGAACATGGTACCTTAAAATGTAAAGGGTCGAGGAGATCTACCTCCTCGACTATTTTTTAATCAACAATCGCAATAACCGGCGGTTTTGTTAGGTATGCCATGAGATTTTTAACATCCCCCTGCACTTCCATGCCTTCTGGGGAAGCTAAAGCTAGATTTAAAGTTTCCGGACTCTCAAAATGCAGCTCTGCAATGAGAAATAAACTTTCACTAGTGTTCAGCGCTTGTAAGACTCGATGAACCTCAGCACCTGTTAGATGAGGTAATTTTTGTACCAATGGAATATGTACATTGTGATAATAGTCTTCAAATCCTGCTTGATCACTCGGTTGATTATACATAACGATTAGTTTTGCCACTAGTATTCCTCCTTAGTCATTCTCAAATCTTGTATTCCCTAAGATTAGTATAAGTCCCATAATAGTAAAATAGTATGAGAAGTATTCGACAATAAACTTGTCAATCAATAGAGTTTAAACATCCCATTACTGCTCAGGCATAATCCCACACTTAATGTTTGAATATTCTGTTAACCTAGTCTATAATGATGTCAACTCAAAGAGCTGAGTCAAATAATCATAGTATAGAAGGAGTCGAGCAGAGTATGGAAAAAGTGAGCGTAGAGAGCAAGGGTTATTTTGGTGAGTTTGGTGGAAGCTACATACCGGAAGAACTACAATTAGTAATGAATGAATTAGAAGCTCAATTCATACGTTACAAGGATGACCCTGAGTTTATTGATGAATTCAAATTTTACCTTAAGGAATACGTAGGGCGTGAGAATCCTTTAACGCTAGCTGAGAATTTAACAAAGAAAATTGGCGGCGCTAAAATTTACTTGAAACGAGAAGATTTAAACCATACAGGGGCTCACAAAATTAATAATGCAATCGGCCAGATTTTGTTAGCAAAAAGAATGGGAGCTAAAAGGATTATTGCCGAGACTGGAGCTGGACAGCATGGTGTGGCAACAGCTACTGCCTGCGCGATGTTTGGGATGGAATGCATCATTTATATGGGAAAGCTTGATACAGAGCGGCAAGCATTAAATGTGTTTAGAATGGAACTATTAGGTGCAAAAGTCGTTCCAGTTGAAAAAGGGCAGGGCCGCCTAAAGGATGCAGTGGATGAAGCATTAGGCGACTTAGTTCAAAACTATCAAAATACCTTTTATTTATTAGGTTCAGCGGTTGGGCCGCATCCATATCCAACAATGGTCAAGCACTTCCAGGCGATTATCAGTGAGGAGTCTAAACGCCAAGTGCTTGAAAAAGAGGGCAGACTTCCATCAGTTGTTGTCGCATGTGCAGGAGGCGGAAGCAATGCTATTGGTGCTTTTGCTCATTATATTGATGAACCAAGTGTACAATTAATTGGAGTGGAACCAAAAGAAGCACCTACACTTACAGAGGGAGTACCGGCTGTCATACATGGTTTCAAATGTTTAACCTTAC
Organism: Neobacillus sp.; assembly: GCA_040797665.1. GTDB lineage: Bacteria > Bacillota > Bacilli > Bacillales > Cytobacillaceae > Neobacillus. The sequence continues at coordinate 7,838 of JBFNER010000003.1, forward strand.
TAGATGAGAATGGTGAACCGAAGCCAACTTACTCGATTGCTGCAGGATTGGATTATCCTGGTGTAGGACCGGAACACAGCTATTTAAAGACCAGTGGAAGAGCGGATTATGTGACTGTTACTGGTGAAGAAGCACTAAAAGCATTTCAGCTATTAAGTAAAACAGAAGGTATAATCCCTGCACTGGAAAGTTCACATGCAGTAGCGTATGCTGTCAAACTGGCAAAAGAATTACCTCAAGATGAAATCATTATTGTTAACCTATCGGGCCGTGGAGATAAAGATGTTGAACAAGTATTTAAGATGTTAAAAGAATAATGTCAAAAAGACGAGTCGACATCGACACGTCTTTTTTATTTTGAACATTGATTGAACAAGCTTGAAAATATCGAAAAAAAATGAGAAGGTGAAGAATATATTAAAAATCCATCATATGGGAGCAATCAGGAAATGATAAAGAGAAGAATTCGTCATATCCAGCGATATCGAGATATTGTCTATGCTTTTAGCCGCTATGGATTTGGATTTATAATGAAAGAATTGGGATTATTAGACCTTCCTAAAAAGGAGTTTATCGACGGGCATCAATCACTTCAAAGTAGATCGACAGGTGAACGGATTCGAATGTTTTTAGAAGATCTAGGGCCTACGTTTGTCAAAATAGGACAAATTGCAAGTACTCGTCCCGATGTAATTCCTGCAGAAATCATACACGAACTAGAAAAACTTCAAGATCGGGTACCACTGTTTTCCTTTGAAGAGGTAAAAAACATCATAGAAGATGAATTTGCAGAATCAATGGAGCACTCTTTTGCAGAATTCTCTGAAGTTCCACTTGCTGCCGCATCGATTGGACAAGTCCATTATGCCGTTCTTAAATCAGGGGAAAGAGTCGCCGTTAAAATTCAACGTCCAAATATCAGAAAATTAATTGAAACGGACTTAGAAATTCTACAGGATTTAGCTAGATTAGCTGAATCCCGGCTTGATTGGGGAGCGAGATATCATATCCGTGATGTTGTCGAAGAATTAGCCAAGTCGCTCCGAGAGGAACTCGATTATGAAACAGAAGCTCGTAACTCGGAAAAGATAGCTTCTCAGTTTAAAGATGACCCCAAAATCCTAATTCCAAGGGTTTACTGGGAATTTACTACCCCTAAAGTTTTGACAACAGAGTATTTTGAGGGAATTAAATTGAATGAAATAGACAAGCTGACGGAACAAGGATATGATAGTAAAATTATTGCTGAGAGGGTCGTAAATTCTATTTTTCAACAAATCCTGATAGCAGGTTTTTTCCATGGTGACCCTCATCCAGGTAATATTTTAGCTTTACCAGAAGAAACCATCGTTTTCATGGACTTTGGAATGGTGGGGCGTTTAACTCCTGAAATGAAAAATCACATTGCTTCCTTTGTGATCGCGTTAATGCGGCAAAATACAATTGAGGTGGTTAAAGCGATTTCTAACATGGGATTGGTGCCAGAGGATGTTGACCTTTCGAAGCTAAGAGCAGATGTTGATCTGCTTAGGGAAAAGTATCTAAATATCCCTTTTAGTCAAATGAGCGTCGGGACAGCAGTTAATGAGCTTTTTTCAGTTGCTTACCGGCACAATATCCAAATGCCGACAGACTTAACGATATTGGGGAAGACGTTATTGACTCTCGAGGGCACAGTAGAAAAGCTTAATCAAGAGATTAGTATTATAGCAGTTGCGGAACCATTTGGAAGACAATTATTATTAGAACGTCTTAATCCCAAGAATATGGTGGGGAAGGCGTGGAGCAACTTTACTGAATATGGAAATATACTAAATGAATTTCCAAGAACGTTGAAAGAGTTCACTTCGGTAATGAAAAAAGGAAAAATGCAAATCGAAATTGAGACGAAGGAACTTGACTCTTTTACAAAAAAGCTAAATCAAATTAGCAATAGGTTATCCTTTAGTATTGTTTTACTATCATTTAGTATTATTATGGTAGGAATCATTGTTGGTGCTTCACTATCAGGTCAGCCATCTATTTTACTTTCTAGTATCCCTGCTGTAGAGATTGGCTTCGGGATTGCTACTACAATGTTTGTCTGGCTAATCTTTTCCATCTTTAAATCAGGGAGATTCTAGGTTAATGACCTTATTTTAAAAAAGAAGATTGGAAGTGAAATATATATTGTTAAATCATGATCTTAGAGGAAAAAGAGTTATTATAACCGGGGCAAATAGCGGCATAGGATTTGAAGCCGCAAAGCTGCTTGCCATGCGAGGAGCAGAAGTTATTTTGGCGGTGCGAAATGTAGAAAAGGGTATAGGGGCCAAACAAAACATCTTGAAGGATCATGAGTCAGCTAGTATAGAGGTGATGCATCTTGATCTTTCCGATTTAGAAAGCGTTAGGGATTTTTCTGCTCAGGTTAGTCATCGCTATGAAACTTTGGATATATTAATTAACAATGCAGGTGTTATGGTACCGCCTCATCAATATACAAAGGATGGTTTTGAGTTACAGTTCGGAAGCAACCATTTAGGGCATTTTGCCTTAACAGGATTACTGCTGACCTTACTTAAAAAGACCCCTAACTCTCGGGTAGTTTCCCTTAGCAGTATTGCACATAGGGGAGCATCCATCTTTTTCGATAACCTCGATGGTTCTAATGGCTATAAACCAATGGCGTTTTATCGGCAGAGTAAGCTGGCAACATTATTATTCGCCAAGGAATTGGATAACAGGCTAAAGGAACATGGATTAGATGTGATAAGTCTAGCCTGCCACCCTGGTATTTCAGCGACAAACTTATTTAAACTAGGAGGAAAGGATGCACCTAATTTCCTTAGGAAGTTATCGACCCTATTTTTTCAGACTGCTGAGATGGGTGCTTTGCCTACTGTTTATGCGGCTACGAACGAGAGTTTAACAGGTGGGGAATATATTGGACCTGATGGAAGCGGTAATCGGAAGGGGTATCCGGCCATCGAGATTCCGGCTGCAGGTGTCTATAATAGGGAGACAATGAAAAAACTTTGGGAAGTCTCAGAGGATTTAACCAAAGTGAAGTACGATTTCCAAGAGTTTTAAAACGATAATTCCTATAATAAAAATGTAATGCCTGTCAAGCAGACAGGCATTTTTTTACATGATTACTGTTTGTTTAGAAACTCTAGAACTTTAGAATTTATAAAATCATTGGCCTCAGTTACGTAGATGTGTCCAGCGCCTGATATACTAACAAATTCTGCCCCAGGAATCCTATCAGCTAAAGTTACCCCATTTTCATAAGGAACTAGCCTATCTTCATCACCGTGTATGACTAGAGTTGGTACTTTAATTTGACTAATCTCATTATAAGTATCATGTGCTAAGCATGCTTGAAGCTGCAGCATATATGCATAAGGCAAAATAGGGGTCTCAATTCTCGCTTGGATGTCCTCGGCAACAATCGCCCTGTTCTTTTCTAGAAATGAATGGCTGTACAGAATGGGGGCTGTTGCCCATGCCATTTCTTCTGGAGTAGCAGTTGAAGAGGCCCGTGATAGCATGAGCATCGAAACATCAGCTTCTGGCTGTACATGATTCTGTCCGCCTGAAGTGGTACAGCCTAGAATAAGAGACTTAACACGTTCTGGATACTTTAAAGCTAATCTTTGGGCAATCATACCTCCCATAGAAATACCATACACATGAGCAGATTCAACCTCTGCTGCATCTAAGACCGCACGAGCATCTTCTGCCATAAGAGCAATTGAATATGGAGTATTTGGTTTCCCGCTCTGACCAACACCGCGATTATCAAAAACTATCACTTTATATTGCTCACTTAAGGCAGGGATCGTCCGAAACCAAGATTTAGAGGTAAGCGATAATCCCATAATTAAAAGTAAAGGGTCACCTTCTCCATAGACTTCGTAATACAAATCAATACCATTTGCATTGGTTTTTGGCAAACGAAACATCTCCTTTTTACTATATATTGTAAATTATATGAGAATTTGCACTTGTAAAGAACATTGAATTCTTACTCTCAATTCTATGACCTAGTATCCTCATGAAGTCTTATATGAAAATATTAATTACCCATTGTTATATTCTATAAACATTAATTAGCGGGGGGAAAATTCGGAAAAATGACACAAGGAAGTTTCGACATATTTCTGCTTTTTTCTAATTTTTACAGGTAGTCAAAATGTGGAGAAGTATCTTTATTTAAATGATTCATAATTGCGATTGGATAAAAAAGTAAATGTAAACGGTTTATTTGGAATATTTTGTCGAAAATGGAAGGTTTACAAACTTAATTTTTATTATAATAATCAGAATTATATTAATATTTTTTTGCGAGATGGTTGCCGAAGCTGGCCAACCCGTTGTAAACCTATTAATTTTTTAAAAATCTTAAGGAGGTATCGTGTTTTATGATTTATTTGGAAAAACCGTGGTTAAAAGTTTATGATCCTAGGATTGAAGAACATGTAAATATTGAACACACTTCGCTTTATGATTTTTTCGATGATTCAGTAGCTCGTTATAGTGAAAAAACTGCTATATCCTTTTTAGGAAGGACTTGGAGCTATAAAGAAACAAAGGCAGTAACCGACAGGTTTGCGACATCCTTACATAGACAAGGTTTCAAAAAAGGGGACCGTTTGTCCATTATGCTTCCTAATTCTCCTCATTACCTTTTCACTTTATTTGGCACTTTTCGATTAGGTGGAATTGCTGTCCAAATTAATCCAATGTATGTGGAGAGAGAAATTGAACATGTTCTGAAAGATTCTGAATCTGAATACATAGTTGTTCTCGATGCACTTTATCAAAAGGTAAAAAAAGTACAACCGTATACCTCATTAAAGAAAGTGCTTGTTGTCAGTTTTAGCGGGACAAGAGAAGATTTAGCTGAAGGAGATCACTATTTTGATGAATATCTTCAGGCTGAGGTTAATCTTCCACAGGTGGAAATTGACCACCATGAAGATGTTGCATTATTGCAGTATACCGGGGGGACAACAGGTGTTTCGAAAGGTGTTATGCTGACACATCACAACCTGCTGGCTAATTTTAATCAAGTTTGTGATTTTGCTTATAAAGCCTGTGAAAACAAACCTGATAACTTAAAAATGATTACTGTACTGCCAATGTTCCATGTTTACGGACTCTCTAGTGTAGCATTGTGTGGAATTAGAGAAGGGGCAAATCAAATCATACTGCCGCGCTTTGACCCTAAGGAAGTTATGGAGACGGTTAAACGGGAAAAACCTTTCCAAATGTCGGGAGTACCGACAATGTTTTTTGCATTAAACAGTCAGCAAGAGCTTGAAGAAAGCGGGTTTGACCAACTTTATTACATTAGCTGCGGTGGCGCACCTCTGCCTGTAGAAGCAGCGAAATTGTTTGAAAGAAGAACAGGAGCAATGCTGCTTGATGGCTACGGTCTTTCTGAGTCATCACCAACAGCCATCTTTAGCCCGCCTTTCGTACCAAGAAAATATGGAAGTATCGGTATCCCAGTTCAAAGCACGATTGCTAGAATCGTTCATGAAACGAGTGATGGATATAAGGATGTACCTGTTGGGGAAACAGGAGAATTAGTCATTAAAGGTCCTCAGGTAATGAAAGGGTATTGGAACCGTCCAAAGGAAACTGCAGATGTTCTAAGGGATGGCTGGTTGTTTACAGGAGATATCGCAAAAATGGATGAAGATGGGTATTTTTATATTGTTGATCGGAAAAAGGATATGATAATTGCAAGCGGATACAATGTTTATCCGAGTGAAATTGAGGAAGTCCTTTATCAAATAGAAGCAGTGGAAGAAGCACTAGTTATTGGAGTTCCAGATACGTATCGCGGTGAAACAGTGAAAGCATTTGTAAAGCTAAAAGAAGGATATAGAATCACTGAAGAGGAAATAAAGCGGTATGGTGCCGAGCACCTCGCAGCATACAAGGCTCCAAAGGAAGTAGAAATCCTTGATGAACTTCCCAAATCCTCAGTTGGAAAACTACTAAGAAGAGTCTTGAGAGACCAAGAGAGATCAAAAGAGATCAAAAGTAATAATCTAATATACTAGGAGGAGTAACGAATGAATACGAAGGATTTATTTAGTTTACAAGGGAAAACAGCTATTGTCACTGGAGGCGGAAGAGGCTTAGGAGAACAAATTGCAGTAGCCTACGCAGAGGCTGGAGCAAATGTAGTGGTCTGCTCAAGAAATCTTGAGGCTTGTCAGCAAATAAGTGCATCTTTAGTTGAAAAAGGTATAAGGTCACTAGCAATTAAATGTGATGTTTCTAATCCTGAGGATATTCAAAATGTTGTCGATATTACCCTTAAAGAATTTGGCCGCATTGACATATTAGTTAATAATAGCGGAGTTAGCTGGGGGGCTCCGGCATTAGAAATGCCCGTTGATAAATGGGATAAAGTGATGAATATTAATCTTAAAGCAGTGTTCCTATTTTCTCAGGCAGTTGGCAAAATTATGGTAGAGCAACGTGCTGGGAAAATTATTAATATTGCTTCGATTGCAGGACTTGGGGGCCAGGACCCCAAGGTTATGGACGCAATTGGCTATTCTACAAGCAAGGGAGCAGTTATTGCTTTTACAAAGGATTTGGCTGTGAAACTAGCACCTTATAATGTTCATGTGAATGCCATTGCGCCAGGATTTTTCCCGACAAAAATGGCGAGCCCAATCTTGAAATACTCGGGTGAGAAAATACTTGCAGGGACCCCTGCCGGTCGTTTTGGATCAGATGATGATATGAAGGGCCCAGCACTTTTCTTAGCTTCAAATGCTTCTGATTATGTCTTTGGGCACATTTTAGTTGTAGATGGCGGAACCAGTGCAAGTGTTCAATAAGTGTTCATGTAAAAAGTGACAAAATAAGGTTATTAGTCAATTCTGAATTGACTAATAACGTATTATTCTTTATCCTTAAATCAACATACCAACCGGTTAGATAAGAGGTTAATTGCATGAAGACTTACAGCTTTGACACAAATATCTTTTACAAAAATTTAGAAAATGACATCAATAGAAAGATTCATGCCAGTACCAATTGTCTAACGTTTACCAAAGCTGTCGGTAATGAATTGGAGCACCATTTAAACCGTGTTTTGATTTATAGAGAAATCATAAATAAACACCTCAATTTAATCAATGCTCCAAGCAAAGAAGAGATTTCTGTTATCGCTAATAGGTTAGTAGATTGTGAAGAAAAACTAGATAACCTTGAAGAGACCATTTATGAGATGAACCAAAACCAAAAAAAGAACTCTTTTCAATTTAGTAAAATCAAATTAGTTATGGAAGATTTAATACAAGAATTAAACAAAGAAACAAGCTGCCTCCATCAACGTAAGATTCAAACACTTGAAATAGAACTAGAAGAGCTGAAACATTTGTTTATAAATAGGCCATGAATTTGTATCTTAATGAATTGTTTTTATCCTGGCCAATAATAAAAATCTAAAGGAGCCATTCATATGACTGAAAAAAATGTTGAACAAAACAATCAAGAAACACTTAACAGCCAAAATGAATCCCTCTCAAGTTTTGAGCTGATTTGGAAGGCTGGGTTTGATGAATTAGATGCTTGGGTAAAGCGCTTAAATGACCGTGATGAGGTGTTTTTAAATGCAACCAGGCACTATGTTGAGACCGTTAAAAGAAACCAAGGTAATGTTATAGCGATTTCTGAGCAATTCAGTAAGGAACTTAGAGCCTGGGAGAAAGGGGCTAGAGAAGAATTATTAATGTCAACGACTACTCTACAACATTTTTTCCCTATTAAATCTTATGAAGAGATCAATGAGGTAGTTGATGATATTCAAAAGAAAACGATGGCCCTATTAGCCACCCCAATTCGTACATTAACAAACGGGCAAGGATTGGATAAATATTTAGATATGGTAGAACAATATGTTGCATTTAGGAAGAACGGAAGAGCCAAATATGTCGATAGCGTAAAGAAAACGAGCAGTGTACTCTATGAAAATCAAAAAATATTTGTTAATCTATTTGCCACTCAGATGAAATCAGCTATTTACCCATTTCAAAAGTATATGAAAAATCCTTCAGAAGCCACAAAATCATAATGGAGTGAGTGAAATGTCAGATAATAAAAATTACGATCCATACGAATCTCTGCATAAGTATAGTTTATTATGGGAGAAGCAATTGAATGACTTTTTCTTTCTTTGGACAAATAACAATGAATTTCTCAAAATGTCTAATATTGGTGCGCAAGTTCATTCCCGGAATCTAGAAAGATTTAAGAAGAACCAAGAAGCATTTGCCAGTCTTTTAAATATACCGACCAAAACGGATGTAGAAAACGTTGCAGCTTTGACTATTCAAGCAGAAGAAAAAATGGATGCTCTAGAGGAACAAATTTGGCAGCTGCAAGATTCTATGAAAACACAGAGTAAGGAGATTGAAACTGTTGTTGAGGTCTCAAAGGAAATAATTAAATTAACTAAGCAGCTTAAAACAGAGCTAGTGAAAACAAAAAAGGAACTTGCAGATTCAAATGATTTGCATATAGAGCTTCAAGAAATGAAATATGAATTAGCTAAATTAAATAGTTTTAAAGAAGAGTTTGATATTCTTAAGAACTTCGTAGAAAAAGATCGGGAAGAGGTACTATTGGCTGCAGCGGGATCAAGTACATCTAAATAACAAGGATAGGGGGGGTAGCAGTGGCAGGAGAGGCACCTTTTAAAGATTTCATTCCAACGTTTGATTATGAGAAAGAAAAGGCAAGATGGACCCAAGTGCTAAAAGTACTCAATGATCCTGAGCCAAAGGTAGGAATAACTCCTAGAAATGAAGTTTGGAGAAAAAATAAATCTGTTTTATGGCATTATCCAGCTAAACAAAGAAAATACGAAATTCCTTTATTCTTCGTGTATTCACTCTTCAATAAACCATATATTTTAGATATTGCGCCAAAATCGAGTGTGATTGAGAATTTAACAAATATGGGATATGAAGTGTATTTACTTGACTGGGGGTCCCCGGGTTATGAAGATCGAAGAATAGGAATAGACACTTATATCGACAAATATTTAAAAACCGCTGTAAAAAGGGCTATCCGTCACTCGGGTGCTGAAGAAATTACTCTAGTTGGATATTGCTTAGGGGGTACAATTGCTTCCATGTATGCAGCGGTTGCCGAAGAGCCAATTAAGAATCTGGTAGTTGCTACAGTACCAATTGATTTTGAGCCTTTCGTCGGTCCTGACAAATGGGCTGAGGGTATAAGAGAGGGTTTTCTAAATATTGACCGTTTTGTCGATGTTTATGGTGTGATTCCGCCAGAGTATGTAACAGCGATGTTCCGATCTATTGGAGCGCCTATCTATTTTACTAATTATACTATGTTATTAAGCAGAGCATATGACCAGCGCTATGTAGAGAAGTGGCGTCGAATGGACAAATGGACTCTCGATCAAGTTCCTTTTGCTGGTGAAGCATATCGACAATTAAGTAATGACCTCTTTAAAGACAATAAACTAATAAAAGGCAAGCTAGTAATTGGAAATAAACCAGTTGATTTAAAAAACATTAAGGCAAATTTGTTTGTAGTTTCGGGTTCTAGAGATAATTTGATTTTGGAAGATCAAAGCAAACCGATTATGGATCTAGTTTCAAGTGAAGACAAAACATACATCTCTGTTGAGGGAGGACATGTTAGTCTTGCTTTAACGGGCATTTTTGCGGGTATTGTCGACCAGTGGGCATCGAGCCGTTCTAACCCAATCTAATAGTTATATTTGACGGTACAAGAACATATTAATAGTATGGGAAATAAGTTAGAGGGGAGGTTTCCCTTCCCTCTAACTTGCCATTTTGTGTTTATTTAAGAAGTTACGAAGAACGGTATTAAAGGCATCCTTTGCTTCGAGTTTTGCAATATGTCCTGTATTTCTGAAAATAACAAACTCCGAGTTTTTGATTTGCTTATGCATCAACAACTGGATCCATGCCGGTGTTAAAGAGTCATATTGCCCGCCTATAATTAGAGTTGGGGCTTTAATCTGTGGGAGTAAACAAAGATTATTTACCTTTAGACATGCTTCCATTGATTTGAAGTAATATTCTCTATTTGGCTTATAGAATTGAAAAAATTTATCAAAGTTTTCTTTGGACCAAGAGTAAAGACATACTTTTGCTGCCGTTTCACGCAGTTCTTCTTGTGATTTTATGTCTGCCTTTGCTTGGCGATACTTTAAAAACCATTTTCCCAGTCTTTTGGGTGCATAGTGATAGGTACTTACTAACATTAAAGTCCGGCACATTTCAGGTGCTTGACGATAAATTTCCTGTGCCACCATTCCGCCCATTGATAAACCACAAATGTGTGCGCTTTCAATTTTTAGTTCTTTCAATAAATGAATCACATCAAAGGCAAAGTTTTTAATTGAGATCTCACCTGGTGACAGATAGTCTCCATGACCCCTTAAATCTGGAATAATTAAATCGTATTGATTAGCAAATTCAAATTGATTAGACCAGCCTTCCTTCACTTCCCCAAGTCCGTGAATAAAAACTAGCGGTTCACCTGCACCAAGACGTAAATAAGGAATTCCAGAGACAGTGAATACTTTTTCCAAGTTTCATCCCTCCATGGTTTTATAACTTTTGTTTCCAATATTTGTATGGTATATACCTACGTAATGTGCTGATTATTACCATTATATAAATAAGTTGACAAATTATTACAGGTAGATGTAAATTACATATATAGACGAGCAGAGAGCTACTACATAAATGTTTAACCGAATACTGAGGAGGAGTTCAAATAATGACGAAGAGACCTTTAGAAACTAGTACAACGAATCAAGTTGTAGACACATTTTGGAATCAATTTGAGTTAACAGTAGATCGTGCTGAGAAATTTCGTGAAAGGCAAGAGGATGTCTACCTTCAAACAGTTAGACAAACTATAGCTTTCAATAGGAATGTCAGAGATACATTGATGAATCTTTATCAAACTACTAAACAGAGCAATACATCTATTGTGAAGGGCGTTTCTGAAAATCTAAAAAGCAAAGTTGAAGAATCACAGACTGTTAGTCCAGTCATTAAAGAACAAATTCGTGAAGCATCCAATCGGATTGATCAGATTACAGAAGCTCCTATCAGGTTAACAGTCAATTACTTAGACCGTATCGATCAGGGGATTGAAGCGGTAAATGAAAATATGATTCGTGCTGCAAGGGAACGTCGTAACGTTTGGAAAAATGTAACCACTGGTTTTATACAAGCTGCCAGAAATAATCAAAAAAACGTAGTTGCGCGTTATGAGGAAAGTGTAAGAGTTTTAGGTAAAAGAGGTTTATAAACAAAAAAGAGACAATCTTGGGCGATTGTCTCTTTTTTGTTTATTTAATCATCACTGTCATCGGTATTATCATCATACTCAATTCTCGTTACTTCACCAGTTTGAGCATCAATTCTAACTTCCATCTGGCCGTTTTTTGACTCAATTTCAAATTTATATTCAAGTCTCCCGTGCTCCATTTCTCTTTCGACTTCGGTGATTGAACCGCTTACAGTGTTTGTTGCGATCTTTGATGCTTCTTCTAGTGTCAGAATGGTTAAGTCAACTGCACCAGCATTAAGTACAAAATCATCATGATCCGATTCAACTTTATAAAAGGTCTGACCGTGCTCATTCTCTAGTTCAACTTTTTGTCCCTCTGTTAAAGAGAAAGTTGGTTCAGTGCTAGTTGCTCCTTTGTTTCCATTGAAATCATTATGTGATGAATAATTTTTTGATGCACCTACTGCCGCTGCGCCACCCAATACTAATGCAATCGATATAGCCACTACTACTAACTTATTTTTCATTTACCCTTCCTCCGTTTCGATAAAGATTCATTTCACATCTTCAGTATAACCAGTGAAAATGAGAAGAAAGGAATAGAATCATTAGAAATTCATGAGAAATATGTTTTTTTGACTATACATCATGCAGGCTACTTAATCATCATCATGGTCATCCCATGTTACCGACAACACTTCACCCGTAATGGCATGTACCTGTACGACAGCTTCTTGATTATCAGGAGTTTCAACTTCTACGAGATAGTAAGTTTGCCCGTCCTTCGTTTCTAACACAATAGAATCAATCTCACCTTGAACTTGGTTCAAGGCAATTTGTATAGCTTCCTCATTAGAAAGTGACTTAGGCTGCTGTTCATTGCTCGGGGGCTTAATCTCTTCAACTGGTTGTTCATTATTGGATTGTTCAGGGTCTTTTTCATTCGAGAGTTGTTTTGCTGAGATGGATAACACCTCCCCACTTTTTGTGCTCATCTTAATGTGATAAAGGTAATTCTGTTTTTTTAATTCGATTAAATATTGCGTATCATTCTTTTTAAAATTTGTAACTTCTCCTTGAAACCTTTCTTGTACAAGCAGTCTTGCTTGCTGTTCTGTTATTGTCTTGGAAGTGGGATTCAAATCAGTAAATTGCTTCCAGCCGACAATGACAACCATGACAGCCAAAGCACAAATGATAATCCAGAACCAAGGAAGTTTTTTCATGTTTACATCCCACCTTTATATTTACTATTTTCTAACACGAAGATTAGAAATTGATGAGAATCAACTTTATTTTCTAATTTTTAATATAAAGAGTGGCAGTGGTTCCAATACCTTCTTGACTCTCCAATTGCAGATTGATTCCCATGGCCGCGGCAATCTCCTTTGCGATTGACAAACCAAGACCAGTGCCTCCCAGCTTTCTGCTCCTGGCCTTATCTACCCGATAGAAGCGGTCAAACACCTTGGGTAACTCTTCTTCACGAATTCCTATTCCATTGTCCATAATCTTTATAAAAGTGCTATCATTCGTCAAACCAGTTGAAATTGTTATGGAACTTTGACTATATTTCCTTGCGTTATCTAGGAAAATAAATAACAGCTGCCTCAATTTTTTTTCGTCAGTTCTAATAAACATTGGTTTTGTGAGATCTTGCACCAGTTCAACCCTGCGATTATAGGCAGTTTCGAAGGTAGTTACGATTTGTATTAACCAATCGGTAAGATTTAATTTGCTAATCTCAATATTCCACTGTTCATGATTTTGAGCCAGTAATAACAGTTGTTCTGTCAATTCCTGCATCCTAATTGCCTCTGAATGTATGGCATCAATGGACTCGGCAAAGAGTTCAGGCTCCTTTAAGCCTCTTCTTTTTAACAAACTAGAGTAGCTTTCAATTATTGTCAGAGGTGTTCTTAGCTCGTGGGAAGCATTGGAAACGAACTGCTTTTGTTTTTCAAAATTTACTTCTATTAACTCCATCATATGATTAAACGTTTCACCCATTTGAAAAAGCTCGTCCTTTGAATTGCCATCTAGTTCTAAACGTTTAAATTGACCGCTTTGTCTTATATCTGTCATTGTTTTAATCATAGTTGAGACTGGCTTTGTTATTAGTTTACTAAGTACCTTACTTGAGATTAATACAGGAATAAGAGTAATAAGTGTGACTATTATTAGTACCCACCGGAGGGTAATTAATATATCCCGTGCAGGCTCCAAACTTTTTGTTATCTGAAGATTGGCGACGAAACCATCTTGGATAATGATGGGAGCTGAAATAAATGTATATAATCTTTGGTTATAAGAAATAGTTTGGCTTAGGTCCTTAACATAAAAGACCGTTTTCTTCTTAATTAGTTGCTGCTCATCAGGACTTGTGACGGTAGAGAGGCTTGTGTTATCCTCAGTAACAATTTGAATCATACCGTTAAGGGGAACATAAGCCCTTAGAAGTACGGCATCGGGTACTGCTCCTAATGATTTTCCAATATCCTTCGTGATTTGGATCATTTCTTTTTTTGCAGTATTTAACTCGCTATTGAGGATTAATTTACTAAATGAATAATATATGGACAGGTTCATGACTATTAATAAGATTGCAAACAAAAAAGCTGTATAGAGGTTTATTTTGTTTTTCAGTTTCATTGTGTATCCTTCAATACATACCCAACACCTCGGATAGTATGGATTAATGCTGGTAAATGAGGCAGGTTAATCTTCTTTCTTACATACCGAATATAAACATCAACCACATTAGTATCTCCGAAAAAGTCATAACCCCAAACGGCTTCTACGATTTGCTCTCTGCTTAAAACCTGTCCTTTGTTTGTCATAAGATAGACGAGTAAATCATATTCTCTTGGGGTTAATTCGATTGTATTTTCAGCCCTTTTAACTTCCCTTGATTTTAGATTAATTGTTAAATCAGAGAATATCAGAAGATCATGTTCATTAGACCAACTGGAGTTATGCTTTAATCTTAATGCAGCACGAATTCTCGCCAAAAGCTCCTCAATTTGGAATGGTTTGGTTATATAATCATTAGCACCGAGGTCAAGTCCTGAAACTTTATCTTCAACGGAGCTTTTAGCGGTTAAAAGAATGATGGGAGTTTGAAGGTCACTTGCTCGAATCCGTCGAAGTATCTCTATCCCGCTAAATCCAGACAGCATGACGTCCAATAATATTAAATCCCAGTTTCTTGCTCGATACGCTTCAAGAGCTTTTATACCATCAAGAACTTTAGTTACCATATAACCTTCATATTCCAGTTCCAGTTCTAAGACTCTTGCAATTTTTTCTTCATCCTCCACGATCAAAATCGATCCTTTTTCCATGAAGAACCTCCTATTATATTGTCATACAAATAACAATATCCTTTTTCCACACCCCTGTTGCATAATCCTGCTTTTTGGAAGGATTTGATTATTTACATTAATTTCAAAAAAAATGAACGATTTGGTTAACATAGTCGTTAAATGAGAGATGAATGCATTTTGGGGGGAGCAATATGTCTAATATTATTGAAGTAAATCAGGTGAGTAAGCAATTTAGCAACCGTGAAATATTAAAAGATGTATCATTTGAGATAAAAGAGGGAAGTATTAATGGTTTGCTTGGACCGAATGGAGTGGGAAAAACAACAATTATTCGTCTTTTAAATGGGGTAATCGATGCAACGAGCGGCAGCATGACTGTGTTGGGTTTTAATCCAACTAAACAAGGAGATGAAATAAGGAAGAAATCGGGGATTGTTACGGAGAGTGCAAGCCTTTATCATGATATGACTGCTTGGGAAAATCTCGCTTTTTTTGCAAAAATATATAATGCCTATGATTCTACCCGGATACATTACTTACTTGAGCAATTTGACATGCTTGAGCACAAGGATAAGCATGTCGGCAGCTTCTCAACCGGGATGAAGAAAAGAATCTCTTTGGCAAAGGCTTTGCTGCATAAGCCTCGTTTGTTATTTCTGGACGAACCGACAAACGGCTTGGATCCAGAAGGGATTAATGATGTAATGCATTACCTTAAGAAGGTAAACCAAGAGGAAAAGGTAACAATTCTTATTTGCTCCCATGTGCTTCATCAGTTAGAGACCGTTTGTGATTCCTACTTATTTTTAAATAATGGAAGAATTATTGAAAAGGGCAGTAAAGGGGAGTTAGAAGATAAGTATTTATCTGAGATAAAATTATTAATAGAGACGGGTCTTAAACCGATCGAAGGAAAACATTATAAGGGATATACATATATGCGAAGGGCGTCCGACCGATTAGAGTTTACTCTGAAATCAAAAGAAGAGATTACACCATTATTGAAAACGATCCTTAGTGAAACATGGGTACATAACTGTGAGATTGTTAATAGAAGTCTAGAGGCACTTTATTTTAAAATAAGAGGAG
Organism: Neobacillus sp.; assembly: GCA_040797665.1. GTDB lineage: Bacteria > Bacillota > Bacilli > Bacillales > Cytobacillaceae > Neobacillus. The sequence continues at coordinate 23,575 of JBFNER010000003.1, forward strand.
GGAACAATGGTGAATAAAGCTACCATTTTAACCATTGCAAGGAAGGATATGAAGGCGACATTTTCTTCGAAAAAGATATGGGTCCCAATGATAATCGTTGCGGTCATTTTATGTGTGATGGTACCATCAGGCTTTGCCTATTTTGGTTTGCATTTTGATATAATAGGAAAATCAGGTGAGGATATTGAGAAACCAATCAATGCATTTATTCAAAAGTTTCCTGTTGATGAAATGAAAAATACTCTTGCTGCATTGCCAACCTTGGGCTATAAGTTTACTTACTTTTTCTTGAACTTTATGATGATTCCCTTTTTTCTAATGGTTGCTATCATAAATTCAATGGTCACCTCCTCAAATAGTTTTGTAGGTGAAAAAGAGAGGAACACCTTAGAAACTTTGTTATTTGCACCAATTTCAATAAGGGACTTGTTTATCGGAAAAGTCCTTGCATCACTTGTCCCTGCCCTATCAATATCTTTTATTGCTTTTCTTATTAATCTTATTATTGTTAATCTCATCACCTATCCCTATTTTGAGGAGATATTATTTATTAATTCTACCTGGTTAACCTTAATGTTCTGGGTAATTCCAACCTTAGTTCTGTTTAATATTATTTTAAATGTTTTAATTTCCGCTAAGGTTAAATCGTTTCAAGAAGCCCAACAATTCGGGGGAATCTTGGTACTGCCTATTGTAGGCATTGTCATAAGTCAAGCGAGCGGACTATTTTTTCTTAGCCCTATACTATTATTTCTGATTGGCCTAGTTCTATTGATCGCAAATGTTTTCTTGCTAAAATTAGTTGCGAAATTTAATCAGAGAAACACTCTCTTTCAAAGCCAAATTCACTAAAAACTAGGTGTCATGCTCAGCATGACACCTAGTTTTTTAGAAGTAGTGGTTTTTCCTAGCGAAACCGATAGCCTGCACCCCAAATAGTTTCGATGTATTCTGGGTTTGATGGGTCATGCTCGATCTTTTCTCTTATTTTGCGTATATGGACCGTAACGGTTGAAATATCACCTGCACTGTCATAGCCCCATATTCGCTCGAATAAATGGTCTTTACTAAAAACCTGGTTTGGGTTCATTGCTAAGAAGGTTAGTACATCAAATTCTTTTGTAGTAAAGGTTACTTCATGATTGTTTACAAAAACACGTCTAGATGAACGGTCGATATAAAGACCACGGGTATAAATTTCTTGAACTTCTGGGTGTTGTTTTACCGATAAGCGTTCATATCTCGAAAGATGCGCCTTAACTCTTGCAACCATTTCATTTGGGCTAAAGGGCTTGACCAAATAATCATCTGCTCCCAAACCTAATCCTCTAATTTTATCAATTTCTTCCTTTTTGGCGGTAACCATAATAATCGGAATTTCAATACAGCTTCTAACTTTTCTACAGATTTCAAAACCATCAATATGCGGAAGCATTACATCAAGTAAAATTAGGTCGTATTGTCCCGTTAAAGCTTTTTGAAGCCCAACATCTCCTGATAACACAATATCGGCATGAAAACCATTGATTTCTAAATAATCTTGCTCTAACTCTGCGATGCTTTTTTCATCTTCAATGATTAAAATTTTTTTCATCCTGTTTTCACCCCGCTAGCGATAATGTGTGGTAAAGAGATGGTTATTTTTGTCCCAATTTTAGGTTTACTTTCAACAGTTATTGTACCTTTGTGTTCATCAACAATCATTCTGGCAATAGAGAGGCCGAGACCGCTCCCGCCAGTTAATTTATTCCTGGACTTTTCTGCACGATAAAATTGATTGAAAATGTGAGGTATATCTTCTTCAGGAATTCCGGGACCATTATCAGCAATAACAATTTTAATATCATCTGAAGTGCTAACGAGTGAGAAAGTTAATTCCTTCTTCTCCTTATCCATATACTTCAAGCTATTATCAATAATGTTTCCAAGTACACGTTTAAATTTATCTCTGTCGATAAATGCTTCATATTTGCCTTGCTGTTTAAATGAAAAGTTTAGAGATGCAGATGCAGTATGGTTTTCAAGTAAGAAGCTTAATTCCTCAAAATAGTCTGCTAAATAATCCTTCATATTTACCTTTTCGAAATCAAACGGTACCTTCCCCAAATCAAGCTTAGAAAATAGAAATAATTCATCAATTAAATGGTCAAGGTCAACTGCTTTGGTATAGATGGTTTTTAGATATCGATCTCTTTTTTCAGGAGTAGTGGCTATACCATCTCTAATTCCCTCAACATATCCTTTTATTGAGGTAATCGGTGTTTTTAAATCATGGGAGATATGAGCAATTAATTCTTTACGATTTTCTTCGTATTGTTTTTGGACCATTTGAGATGCTTTTAGTTGTAAGCGCATTTCCTCAAAGGCCTTAGTTAGTTGCCCGATTTCATCATTTCGAGTCAGGCTGATTGAATGTTCCAAATCTCCACTTTCAATTTGCTTGGCCGCCTTTTTTAAGCGGTTGATGGGTCCAATAATACTTTTTGAAACAAAGTAGGTTAATAACCCATTCGTTACAATTAAAATGAGGAGGCATAACCCAAAGAGAATCGGGAAAAAGGTTTTAACAAATTGGTTCCATGGACTAGCATCTCGCATTAAAAACAGGGAGGTTTCACTACCATCGGAAAGGAAAAAATCATGTTGCTTGATTGCATAGGTCTTTTTGCCAACTTCCTCTAAACTTCGGAAGTTTTTCTCTGTCCCAAACATTGGAAGGTCCTGAGTAGTAACTGTTTTAAGATCAGCGGTCGAATAATAGATGTTATCATCAATCCGAATTAATAAGCCGCTGTCTAATTCCATTAATCTTTCATCCAAGGATTCTAGGTATTCTATGCTCAATAATTCATCCGGTTTTACGACAGATTTTTCTTTCAACTCTAAAAACAACAATGTATCTTGCTGCTTGGATTTGTGATAGTTATGACTTTCTGGGAGGAAACTAGCCATTTCTCTAATATCACCCAGGAATACAATTGTTAATAAGAGCGAAGCAATGAAAAATAAGATAATAGGAACGGTAATCATCGCAATATTTGATAATACCAGCCGGAGTTTGATTGACATAGTACATACACCCTTTTAGTTATGCTTCTTTTCTATTAAACATATAGTATCCCGTCGTCAAAAACAATGCGAAGGCTGAGCACAAATACGTGACAGTTTGAAGTATCCATCGAATAGACACATCCTCTATCCAATGCATGTACCAGTCAAGATAACTGGCAGGCAGGATATAATATGTTCCTGGCAGTACATAAGGCATAAACTGCATGATTAGATAAAGAACAATCATACTGGAAATAGCGAGTACACTTGAATTTACTATAAGAGCCACCATAACAGCGAAGGCACAAAGGACCATTAACGGAAACCATGAAATAGCATAGGCTTTGAAACTAACTAGTAATACAGAGAAATCAAAACTTTTGTCAAATAGAATACTGCTAATCACCGTGAAGCACCAGAGTACCAAGAGGTGAAGGAGGGTGAAAATTCCAATGGAAGCTGCTTTGGAAAAGAAGATTTCGATACGAAGTATCGGCCGCACTTGAAATAAGGTTCCTCTTTCTCCTTCACTGGTAAAAAGGTCAGTTGCAGCAATAAAGATGAATAAAGGGAGTAAAAAAGTATTAAATAAATCCAAGAGTAAATAATTAATATTTTCAGCAGGAAGGGTCATCCAATTAGTCAGAAAGAACTTATTAACTAGGATTTTTGTTAAAATAGGAAAGAGAACCGATGCGGCAAGAAAAAGCTTTGTCACCCTTTTAGCCAATAGCTTTTGTATTTCATTCATACTATTTGCAAGGATTATGTTCATAAGCTCTTCTCCCTTATTTTTTGGATGTATATCTCTTCTAATGTTTGGCTGCTCGGTTCATAAACAGATGCTTTCCCATTAATAAGAAAACAGAAACGGTTACAAATCTTCTCTAGTTCAGAAATATGGTGACTGGAAATAACAAAGGTTACACCGGACTTGCTTGCAATTTCCTGAATGGTTTTTCTAAGCAGAAGGAGGCCATCAATATCAAGGCCATTCGTCGGTTCATCTAAAATGATTAACCTAGGTTCAGAAACTAGGGCACTAGCGATCCCAAACCGCTGCTTCATACCCATTGAAAAAGATGAAATTTTTTCATTTCTAAAGCTGCTTAATCCTGTTAACTCTAAAACTTCTTCAATTCTCGAGTTTGAAACGGCAGAATAGAATCGTGATATCATTTTGAGATTTTGGTAAGGAGTCATATTTTCATATGCGACAGCTGGGCCAATTAAAGCTCCGACAGACCTAATGGCATCCTTATATTGGTGTTGTAAATGATATCCAAAGATCTCGACATGACCGCTATCAGGTAACACAAGTCCAGTCATGCATTTTAATAAAGTAGTCTTACCGGCTCCATTCGGTCCAAGGATGCCAACTATCTCTCCTTGTTTAATGGATAAATGAATATCCTTAATACCTCTTCCGTTTGAATACTGTTTTGTCATTCCGGATATAACCACTGCATTTTCCAAAATAGTCACCCTCTATAAAATTTACTTGCCGCTTTTTCCATGTTCAAAAGGAATAACCTTTTCAGCGGGAATCTCGATTGGAGTTACCGAAGTTTGATTATAATCAGTTACATTCAGATCAATGGATAAGACAAGTTCATGGCTTATCCCTTTTTGGTCTTTTCCTGTTACTACTACCTTGATTCCTTGTTTTTCGATATAGTTTTCGTTGTTAACCTGTGCTGTAAGTTTTACTTGCTTAACTGAGATATCATGATCAAGTTCTGGCATTGTTGCTTGGATGTGGAAGTCAGAACCGTCCTGTTCATTGTTATCTTGAATCATCACAGCATGCTTAATCATCAAGGTGCTTAGAGCATTTGCAGTTAGTGGGATTTCCTTGCCTGTTAAATCTAGTTCAATGGAATGCTTGCCATTTTGTGTTTCTTCAACTGTAATTTTTTGTTGGAGATTTTTTGTCATAACATCAATTAAGTTTTCTAGGTCATCTTTTAGCTCAGCAGTATTTTTATGATGGGGAGTTCTTGAGATTTCCATTTTATAGATAGAGTCAAACCCATTTTTCATCACAAACCAATTTCCATCCTGCTTATACATGTTCATTGTACTAGTTTCAGCTTCATTTGCTAAGGTAGTTGTAAGGGCATTCACTTGGTTTACTGAATCTGATTTAAAAGTAGAATCTGCTGTAAAGATGGCCGTTTGATTGTCCGTAATCGAAAGCTTAACCTCCATAGTTGCGCTATTTGCTGTGTGCGTTTGTTTCAAAGCTGATTTATAAAGCTCATACCCTGATGTATTTGCTGAAATTGAATAAACACTGCCTAACATTAGCGTACCGCTTACCCCAATAACAGCTAAGATTTTCTTATTCATCACTTGTTCCTCCATTCAATATTTATAATACATTCACAGTCTAATCCCCAGATATAAACCACATCTAAAGTAAATATTAAATTTTTCTTAAATCTTATCTGGGTTATAGAAGATTGGTTGTCAGTAATAAGTTGATGGTATAGGAAATCTTCAAGAATATCTTTTACAGACAAAATATTTTTGAAAAAGCAAAATAAAATGTTTGAATTTTTAGAAAACTAACAGTATAATAAAAAAAAGCTCAAGGAGTTGATTTCCATGGAAAAGAGATTATTAAATTCACCACAACAAGCTGATGCAAACAACGATTCTGTCATTGCTGAAATGTTATTAAACAACGCCCTGCTTGAATTTCAAAAGGAACTACTCCGTAAGGAAATCGACCGATCATTAGCAGATAGAAATAAAGAAGCCTTTCTCCAGTTAACAGAGGAGTTAAAGAAAATATCATAAGTAAATAATACTGAAAAGTTAGTAGAAAAACTTGAAGCCCTGTTCTTAGGAATAGGGCTTCTTTTATGTTTAATAATTTAAAAAATTTATAATAAGTGGTTTACAGTAAAGGAATCCACTGGTAAGATAAAAAAAAGTATTCAATAATTGAATTAATAAAAAATAAATATATTCATATATTGAAAGGAGGGCGTAATTTGAATACATCTACCGAGAGAGTAAGGACAGAGAGAAATTTACTAGCAGGTCTGGGAATGAAAAGAAGATTCTCGCTCACTCCGTTACTATTTATACTTCCGGCCATCATTCCACTAGGAATATTTTGGGTATACCCAATGTTTTATTCTTTGCTGATTAGCTTTACAAATTGGGATTATATGAGCCCAGATTATGACTATGTTGCTCTTGAAAATTATACGGAATTATTAAGTGATCCTGGCTTCTATGCTGTTCTAATGAATACATTGGCCTTTTCTTTAGGCGTCGTTATTCCTTCCGTAATGGGAGGGCTATTCCTTGCATTACTAGTAAGCGAGAAAGAGAAGGGAATGGGAATATACCGCACATTATTATTCTCGCCTTGGGTTACACCGACTGTCGCTATTTCTATCGTTTGGTCGTGGATTTATGAGCCTAATGTCGGCTTTGCTAATTGGATTTTGAATATGCTTCAGCTTCCTTCACTAGAATGGACTAGCAGCTCTGTTTGGGCAATGCCAGCAGTCATTATAGTAAGTATCTGGAAGGGGGTAGGCTGGGCAATGATATTCTATTTAAATGCCTTGAAAAAAGTACCTGTAAGTCTTTACGAAGCAGCTGGATTAGATGGGGCAACAAATTGGAGAAAGTTGTTACATATAACATTACCTTTAATTTCACCAACAACATTGTTCTTGGTGGTCATTACCTCAATTGATGCACTTCAAGCCTATGACCAAATACAGGTATTGACACAGGGGGGACCTGCAGGAAGTACAAGGACATTATTATATTTCTATTATCAAACAGCGTTTGAACAATTTAATATGGGAAAAGCAACAGCAGTTGCAACACTGCTGGTAGTCATTACAGCAATGCTATCACTATTGCAATTTATATTTTCTAAGCGCTGGGTTCATTATCAATAGAAGGAGAGGAAAAGGAAAAATGAAAATGAGTCCAGTTTGGCTATTAAAACATCTATTGCTTATTTCTTTCAGTATCATGATGATTTTTCCTTTCTTGTGGATGTTTTCTAGTGCCCTTAAAACGAAGGATGAAATCTTTCAATTTCCACCGACATTTTGGCCTGAGAAACCGATGTGGAATCATTTTGCCGAGGCATGGCTGATGGCACCTTTTGACCAATACATCTTCAACAGTATTTTTACTGCAACAGTAATTGTTATGATACAGGTTTTAAATTCTGCAATGATTGCTTATGCCTTTACACAATTAAGATTTAAGGGAAGAAACCTGCTTTTTGGGATCATTCTCGTTACCTATATGCTCCCTTCAGCTGCTACATATGTTCCAAGTTATGTAATATTGGCTGATTTTAACTTGTTAGACACGTATCGGGGATTAATCATCTCTAATGCGGTAAGCGTATTTGGAATCTTCCTATTCAGGCAGGCTTTTATGCAGGTTCCAAAAGAATTAGTTGAGGCAGCAAGGGTTGATGGTGCAAGACATTGGTCAATTTTATGGAGAATTATTTTTCCCGCCACAAAGGCTTCATTTATTACCTTTGCTCTCATAAGTTTTGTTCAAAATTATAATAACTATCTGTGGCCTTCATTAATAACAACTAGTGAAAGCAAAATGTTAATTACTACAGGCTTGAGACAATTTTTTATTCAAGAGGGGGCCTATGGAATACAATGGCCGCTGATAATGGCAGCAAGTACGTTTGCTGTACTTCCATTATTACTATTATTTGTGGCTGCACAAAAATGGCTGGTTTCTGGTATTAGTGATCAAGGATTAAAAGGATAAAGGGGAGACAAAAATGTTTAATAAAAAGATTAGTTTATATGGGATTGTTTTATTATTACTAGTTTCATTGATTTCGGGCTGTTCACTCGGTGGAAGTAAGGATACTTCATCACCATCAGGTAAGGTGGAAATTGAATTTTGGTATGGACTTGGCGGCAAGCTTGGAGAAGAGGTAGAAAAGAAAATTGCTGCATTTAACGAAAGCCAGAATGAAATAAAGGTAATTGGTGTTGCACAAGGTTCTTATGATGAAACGATGCAAAAGCTTCAAGCGGGTATTGCAGCAAAAAAAGTTCCTGCAGCTGTTTTGCTTGAAAATGATCCAACTAATGCGTTAGCAAAAAAAGGTACACTTGCACCGTTAACTAAATTCATCGAGGAAGATGAAGATTTCAATCCAGAAGATTTCGTAGAGGCTTTTTACCAGCAAGGAACGATAGAAGGTGAGCAATATGCACTTCCTTTATATGGAACAACACAATTGCTCTATTACCGAAAGGATTTGTTCGAAAAAGCTGGAGTAACTACTGAACAGTTAGATACATGGGAGTCATTGGCAGAGGCTGCAAAAAAGATTAAGGATGAAACAGGGGTATATGGGTGGGAACCAATGTGGGGGAGTCCAAACCTAATTGATGCTGCACTTAGTAATGGCGCAGAATATTTAAGTGAAGATGGCAAAACAGTGTTGATTGATTCTCCAGAATGGGTAGAAGCATGGGAGTTTTTCAGAAAAGCAATTCATGAAGATCAAACAATGAGAATTCATCACGGAGGCCAAGGCTGGGAGTACTGGTATAAGACAATAGATGATGTGATGCAAGGACGCGGAGCAGGATATACAGGTTCAAGTGGTGATCAGGGTGATCTTGACTTCTCAATTATTGCAGCATATCCACAGCCGGGCTGGGAAGGCCATGCGGCAGCACCACATGCAGGTGCACAGATGGGTTCAATTCCAGCACTTGCTTCTGAAGAGCAGCAAAAAGCTGCGTTCAAATGGTTTACATTCTTTACAAATGCTGAAAATACAGCAGATTGGTCGATAAATTCCGGTTATATTCCTGTAAGAAAATCTGCACAAGAGGTACAGGCATTTAAAGAGTATTCAGATAAGAATCCTCAGAGTAAAGTACCTTTACAACAGGCACAAATAGCGACCCCGCCATTTATCGATCCAACAGGGGGCAAAATCTTTGATGCACTTTCAAAAGCTGCAGATAAAGTAGAAATAGAAGGCGTTTCTGCTGAAACAGCATTAAAGGAAGCGCAAAAGGAAGCACAAAGTGAACTCGATAAAATATTAAAATAATCAGGGGGCCTTTGTTTTGACAACGACGGATAACACAACGGTAAATGGCGCAGTAAACGCGCCATCTACCTCAATACCCTTTAAAGTTGAACAAGATTATGAACGGTTAGAGATTTCAGTGGGATTTTCACAAAAGGGCTGGTATTCGCTTTTCGTTTTCGATTCCAAAAGTGAACTCCGGGCTCAAGCTCTTTTCATTCAAGAGCCAAAGACAATCGTTATTTCAACCTGTATAAACCATGCTAGCTTTTCGTCCACACCAGGGATAATCCCTCAAGGTGATTGGAAAATTGAAATTGAATCACCTGCTTATTCTGAGAATCATACCTACACGATTCAAATTATGGGTGAAAATAATCTAGACAATATAGCTGAAGAGGTATCTGTTAATGGCTGGTCCCGAAGTGGTTCGGGGGATATTCTTGAGTTATCACTATTTTCTAATGATAAGATCTATAACAGTGAATCACGGTGGTATAAAGGCGATTTTCATACACATACAACAGAATCAGACGGAAAAATGACACCTGCCGCAGGGATGAGTCAGGCAAAAACTATGGAGTTAGATTTTTTTGTGGCAACAGACCATAATATCATTCCAACAAAATGGATTAGTGAGCAGGTAATGGTTATCCCGGGTATAGAAATTACCTCTTCAAAAGGCCATTTTAATGCTCTTGGTCTTACAAAATGGGTCAATTGGCGACCAACTACCCGAGATGGTGGCATGGAGACTGAGGTAGGTATGAATCGGGTTATACGTGAAGTAAAGGAAGTAGGGGCTGTTGTTAGTATAAACCATCCGATGTTAAAACCTTGGGAATGGCAATTCCACGAAACAAAGCTAGCTGAAATTGATGTAATTGAGATTTGGAATGATCCTACTTATAAAGATAATCCTATAGCTACTGAACAGGCACTTCATCTATGGAATGTATTATGGAATGACGGTCATCGAATCTTTGGGATTGGCGGCTCTGATTCGCATTTATTGCCAACAGAATCCTATCAGGAAGGTGGTGCACCTTCTGTCATCGGTGATCCTGCAACCTATATTTACTGTGAAGGTCTCTCAGCAAATTCTTTATTAAAGGGTGTATTGAAAGGTCATGCTTATGTCTCAAGAGGTCCAGAATACGCTATAAAGATTACTGCCAATGGAAAGTCATACCTTCCAGGCGATGATTTATCTCAATGTTTTGCTTCAGAGGATGAAGTGGTTATTCACTACCAAATTAACCCTGCAAAACTTGAGAAAGATGCACAGCTTTACTGGATTAGTGAGGGACAAATCATAAGTAAAGAGATATTAATTAATGGTCAAGAGTATAAAAAACAGTTTAACTGGAATAAAAAGGAAAACGCTTGGCTGAGGTTTGAGGTGAGATCAGAAGACGGCACTCTACTTAGCTTTGCAAATCCAATCTACTCGGGAACAAAGCAGACTACTCTGCACAATTGGAAAGACTTATTAAGAGCGGCAAAGTATTTATAAGTAAAACGCCTGTATACATTAAAGTTATACAGGCGTTTTATTCAGCTGAAAACAAAAATTTAATTGTGTTTTTCTTCCTTCTTATTCTTATTAAGCATGTAAAATGAAAATGGCTGATCTGATCCAGTCATTAAATTATATACATAGGATGAGGTTATTTTGTACCCTTCATCAATTTTTTCTGCCAAGTAATTGGTTCTTTCAAAAAGAATGGATCTTATATGGTTTATTTGCCGTGAAATCTTTTCCGTTAGTGCTTCTTGTTTGTCTAATCTACTGATTACCTCGCTTTGGAAATCCTCTTGTCCTGAAAGTTTTTCGGACATTTGTTTTTGCAGCATATACTGGTCATTTATTTGTGTGTGAATTTGTTGGTTAGCTGCTTCATATTTTTCCATCCTCTCATCTAATGTTGCTAACCATTGAATAACTAGGCTTTCATACTCAGCATTCTTCATAGTATGTGTACTAAGCTCATTAAGCTTTTCACTGACATCATCCCATTGAATTGCTTGTACATTCTCATATTCAATGGTTCTTTGCTTTAATTCCTCTAAAGTTTTGCTAAGTGAAACATTTGCCTGATGTTGTTCGTCTATAATTTCTGTAAGATAGTTCTTTATCATAACGGTTTGATTTGGCTCTTTAATTTCTTTTCGAACCTTAAATACATCTGGATGCTGGTTATTGTTGATGTATAATCCCATTTAGTCTTCTTCACTCCTATCCTTCATGAATGTAATATTTTATGCAGCTTTTACAATAGATGGGAAAATTTTATAAAAAAAACAGGAAAAATGTGTTCCTTTGGGGACTAAAATATAGTACATTAGATTATATGAATATTTCAGGTTATGAATTTTGTGTTTCTTGCATAAGTCTTTAGTCGTAGATAAAAATAATCCTCTAGCAAGTTTTTTGTTATTTTTATTAAGTTATAATTAGAGATGAATAGTGAAACTGTCTAGTTATATAGACTTGTAGAAAATAAATAGGGATCAGAGATAAATAATCCCTTCCTGTAGACAAGATGTAGGGGGAGTAAATAATGAGGAAGGTTTACGTACTTCTTACTGATACTGGAACCGTTCTGACGAAGATTATAAAATTATATACAAAGAAGCCGCACAATCATGCTTCGATTGCTCTTGACGATCAATTATGGAATGTCTATAGTTTTGGACGTAAAAGGCCAAGCAATCCTTTTTTGGCAGGTTTTGTACGTGAAAACATTCGTGGTGGAATATTTAGGAAAGCAGACTGTGCTATATACTGCTGTACGATTTCTGAACAGCAATATGAAACTATTTGTCAAAAAATTCGTGAAATTGAGGCGAATAAAAGTGATTACAGGTATAATCTCCTAGGTCTTTTTGCTGTAATGTTCAATAGGGAGTTCGACCGAAAAAATGCGTTCTTTTGTTCCCATTTTGTTGCAGCTCTTCTTGAAGAATGCGGTGTAGAAATCAATAAAAGGAAGCCTTTGTCACTTGTTACACCTGATGATATTAAGAAATCTTCATCCTTAGAATTGGTCTACGAAGGAAAGCTATCTTCATACTTTTTAGAAGCGAACCCAGAGCATATGAATGAGATCTCACACCCGAAATTTTATCGAGAGTTAAATACGGAAGTTATATAGCATAAGCTTGAAGTGACGTGTATTTTTTATACACGTTTTTTTATTTAGGGATGAGTAATGCGGATAGGGCAATCATGTGTAGAACATCTTCTATAAGTGGAATTTTAAACATATAAATTGTAAAAGACCTTCAAATCATGAAGGTCTTTTACATCGAGAAGAAAGAGGGATACACATGCCGAGTGAGTTACAACAAGTAGAGTTAGCGATCCCCATTGATGTGATTTGGGACTTTATAAGGGATGCGGATAATTGGGCACCACTTGTACCGGGATATATTCAGCACGAGCAGCTAACTTCCCAATTGATTACCTGGGTGTTCAAAAGTGATTTAGGTATTATGAAGAAAAAAGTTAGTTTATTAATCAAAATTACAGAGTGGAATGAGCCAACCAGAGTGGATTTCGAACTAATACGAGCTTCGAATGAAAAGTATCTGGGTGGGGGATATGTTGAAGCACAGGCACTAAATAAGGAGAAAACACGTGTTATTGCGTTTCTTGATATTAATGCAAAAGGACCGATGGGGTCTTTAGCAAATTCACTTTTCAAAACAGCTATTCCTAAATCTACTGGAGAAGTTGCTGCAGCCATTTCTACCAAGCTGCAAGAATTTAAAAGAAAATAATAGCCATAGCCGCTGACTCTATTCAAATGTTTAGCGGCTTTTTATAGTGCTTTACTTTGCTAAATTATAAAAAAGTTGGTTAATCTATGACAAGTTCCATCATTTTATGTTATATTTATATATAAAATTTATTGAATTAACTGAAAAAGGGGAAGGTGAGAGCATGAAAACAGAGCTTAGAGTAAATGACAGCAGTCTTCCACTGCGGCGTGATGTTAAGTTACTAGGTCAAATACTTGGCGAGATCCTGGTTAATCATGGTGGAACTGAGTTATTAGACAAAGTTGAAAAAATTAGAATAATGTGCAAGTCACTTCGGACACAGTTTGATAAAGAGGTTTATGCGGAGTTGAAAAACGAGATTAGCAGTTTGAGTTCGCCAATGAGAAAGCAAGTTATTCGAGCATTTTCAATGTATTTTCATCTAATTAATGTAGCTGAGCAAAATCACCGAATTCGCAGGAGGAGACAATACCACCTTGAAGATGATACCATTGTTCAACCCGATTCAATTGAGAGCGCAATCCTTTCATTGAAGGAACATGATATTAATGAAGAAACTATTCAAAATGTCTTAAACACGCTGTCATTAGAACTAGTGATAACAGCGCATCCTACCGAAGCAACAAAACGTTCTATTCTTGAAATCCAACAGCGGATTGCTGGAATACTAAAAAATCTAGATCATCCACTGCTAACGACAAGAGAGCGAAGAAATTTAGAAAATAGTTTATTCAATGAGATTACCATCCTATGGCAGACTGATGAATTGCGCCAAACCAAGCCAACTGTTCTAGATGAAGTTAGAAATGGTTTGTTTTATTTTGATCAAACGCTATTCGAGGTTTTACCAGAGATTCATCGTGAGGTAGAATACTGCCTTGAGAAAAATTACTCTACTACCAATTGGTCTGTGCCAAATTTCCTTCGTTTTGGTTCATGGATTGGTGGAGACCGCGATGGAAACCCGAATGTAACACCGGAAGTCACTTGGGACACTTTACATTTACAGCGGAAGCTCGTATTAAAAAAATACCAATCGGTTTTAGTAGAGCTAATGAAACGCTATAGTCATTCATCTACTAGGGTAGAATTTAGTGAAGAACTAGTTCAATCACTAGAATTTGAAGAGGACAAGTACTTAACAGCGGAGAAAAAATGGCCTGTCCAAAATGAAGTATACCGTCGAAAATTTGCGGTAATCCTTGAGCGAGTCAAACAGGTTGGTAAATCTGAGTCAGGTTATAAATCTGCAGAAGAATTATTAGAAGACTTGTACGTAGTGAAAAGAAGTGTAAAAAAACATCACCCGGCTGCGCATGAACTAAAAACGATCCAAAAGCTAATAAGACAAGTTCAATTGTTTGGATTCCATTTGGCTACATTAGATATTCGGAATCACAGCGGAGAACATGAAGCAGCAATTACCGAAATCCTACGCAAAGTTCGCATCTCTGAAAATTATGCCGAACTTTCTGAAGAAGAAAAAATCAATATTCTGCAGAATATTTTAATGGATCCAAGACCCTTGTTATTATTGAATGAAGATTACTCAAAAGAAACACAACAAATGATTCAAACTTTCCATATGATCAGAAATGCACACAAAGAATTTGGAAAACGATCCATTTCAGTCTATCTTGTCAGTATGACAAAGTCTCCAAGTGATTTACTTGAAGTTCTAGTATTAGCAAAAGAAGCTGGAATCTATCGTCTTCATGCCGATGGTACAGTAGAAAGTCATTTGAATGTTGCTCCTTTATTGGAAACAATTGATGACTTAACGGCAGGACCTAAAATAATGGAAACTTTATTTAATATGCCAGTCTATATCAACCATTTGAACAAAATGAACAATCAACAGGAGATTATGCTTGGTTATTCTGATGGAAGTAAAGACGGAGGAACATTAACGGCTAACTGGAAATTGTATAAAGCGCAGCTTGAAATTCATGAGATGGCCAAAAGGTATCAAATTAGCTTAAAGTTCTTCCATGGTCGTGGCGGTTCCCTTGGCCGGGGAGGCGGTCCTTTAAATAAGAGTCTGCTCTCGCAACCTGCTGAAACAATTGGTGATGGAGTGAAAATCACAGAACAGGGTGAGGTATTGAGTTCTCGGTACCTTCTTGAAGATATCGCGTATCGCAGTTTAGAACAGGCTACCTCAACCTTACTTCAGGCTGCAGCACATGTTTCAAAAGAGTCTGAGGAAGGACATTTACGTGATCAAGTTTGGGAAACGGTTATTGAAGAAATCTCAGCTGTCGCATTAACCAAATATCAATCACTTGTATTTGGCGATGCAGATTTTTTAACTTATTTTAATGAAGCTACACCTTTAAGAGAGTTAGGAGACTTAAATATCGGTTCAAGACCAATGAGTAGAAAAAATCGCGGAAGGTTTGAAGACCTCAGGGCAATTCCTTGGGTATTTGCTTGGACACAAAGCAGGCAATTACTGCCTGCATGGTATGCTGCTGGTACGGGCCTAGAAAGCTTTGCTTCAAAAAGTGAACAAAATTTACAACTGCTGCAGCAAATGTATAATAAATGGCCATTCTTCCAATCAACCATTAATAATCTACAAATGGCCTTGATGAAAGCTGATATCACAACAGCAAAAGAATATCTATTACTAGTTGAAGATCAAGAGATTGCAGAAAGAATCTTTAATAATATTCTGGATGAGTATAACCGGACAAAAGCAGTTTTGCTTAAAATTACTCAAGATCAAGAATTGCTTGACCATACTCCTAACATTAAAGACTCTGTATATCGAAGAAACCCTTATGTTGATCCTTTGAATTTCTTACAGGTAGAGCTGATTAAGGAACTTCGTAGTCAGGAAGAGCCTGATGAGGAGTTATTAACCGAGGTATTACTAACCATTAGTGGAATCTCTGCAGGGTTAAGAAATACAGGTTGATTTATTGAACAAAAGAAGCCACAAACTCTATACAAATGAGTTTGTGGCTTTTTAATATTTGCAGTGTTTTAAATATCATATTTGAAATTTCTGTGAATTTTTTAAAAATGAATGAGGATTCATTCGTTTTCCCGCAAAAATCGACAAAATTCGCATCGCTTAACATGATATATTTTAGCCAGATTCATAACATCAAGATCTCTAGCATGATAATCACATTTTAGAATTAAAGTGTTTGGAGGGAATTAAAGTGGCTGTAGAAGAAAGAATTATTCAGGAAAAGAAAGACATTGCATCAGCGATTGATGTTTTAGCAAAGAATGCCGCTGTCGCACTCGCAAAATTTCGCTGTTATAACCAAGAAATGGTGGATGAAATCGTTAAGCGGATGGCTCACACTGCTCTTAGTCATCATAAAGACCTTGCAAAGCTTGCTGTGGAGGAAACAAGGAGAGGTGTGTATGAGGATAAGGTCTTTAAAAATATGTTCGCTACAGAGTTTATTTACAATAATATAAGAGATTTAAAAACGGTGGGTGTTATTAGTGAAAACGAGCATGAAGGAATGGTAGAGATGGCTGAGCCAGTGGGTGTCATTGCTGGTGTAATTCCGATTACCAATCCAACATCAACGGTTATTTTCAAGTCACTTATATCACTTAAGACCAGAAATCCAATTATCTTTGCGTTTCCTAAATATGCTCAAAAATGCTGTACTTCAGCCGCAATCCTGCTCAAAGAAGCAGCCATAAAAGCGGGAGCACCTGAGAATTGTATTCAATGGATAGAAACTCCTTCCCATGAAGCTTTTCAGACTCTGATGAAGCATCCAAAAATTTCCCTCATTCTTGCCACAGGGGGACCAAACCTAGTAAAAGCTGCTTACAGTTCAGGTAAACCAGCACTTGGGGTAGGGGCTGGGAATGTACCTTGTTATATCGAAAAGACCGCTGATATTAAGAGAGCAGTCAACGATATCATCTTATCTAAAACATTCGATAATGGGATGATTTGTGCTTCAGAGCAGGCTTTAATTATTGATAAAGAGATTTACAAAGAGGTTAAGGAAGAATTGCTCGGAAATAATTGTTATTTCCTAAATAATGAAGAAAAGGAAATGATTGAACGTGCCGTTATTGATGAAAAGAGTGCTTCTCTTAACCCATTAATAGTCGGACTTCCAGCCTTTGTCATCGCAAAAATGGCTGGTGTGAATGTCCCAGTAAATACGAAAATTCTCATTGCTGAATTAAATGGGGTTGGACCTAAGTTCCCGCTTTCCTGTGAAAAACTCAGTCCGATTCTTGCATGTTATAAGGTGGATAGCTTTGCTGAAGGTTTACTTATCGCAGAAGAGACTCTTGAATATGGCGGTTTAGGACACTCTGCTGCCATTCATACGGCTGATCAAAATGTAATCGACACCTTTGCCCTTCGTATGAAGGCAGGAAGAATTATGGTGAATACCCCATCAACACATGGAGCGATTGGCGATATATATAACACATCATTACCGTCATTAACGATTGGATGTGGAACATACGGAGGGAACTCAGTGTCACAAAATGTTGGAGCAGCTAATTTAATTAATATTAAGAAGGTAGCCAAAAGAAGAAACATGACACAATGGTTTAAGGTGCCATCGCAGGTCTTTTTTGAGAGAAACTCTATTCAAGTTATAGCTTCTATACCCAATATCTCAAAAGTAATGATTGTAACAAGTCAGAGTCAACTTAAAAATGGGTCTGTCGACCGTGTGCTATATCAATTGAAAAAACATCCAGGCAATATCCGATATGAAGTTTTATCAGAAATTGAGCCTGAACCAAGTATTGATACTGTCATGAATGGCGCAGACAGAATGAGAAGGTTTCAGCCTGATTGTTTGATTGCACTAGGTGGTGGGTCTGTAATGGATGCAGCAAAGGCGATGTGGCTTTTCTATGAACATCCCGATGCTGATTTCAATAGTTTAAAGCTTAAATTCTTCGATCCTAGTAAGAGAGTGGTGAAATTTCCATCTCTGAGAAGTAAAGCTATTTTTGTTGCAATCCCGACTACTTCTGGTACTGGCTCAGAAGTAACATCCTTTTCTGTTATTTCTGATAATCAGGAGAATATTAAATATCCGCTGGCTGACCTCCAGCTTACCCCAGACATTGCAATTGTGGACCCAGATTTGGTTATGACAGTTCCGAAACAGGTGACTGCAGATACGGGTATGGATGTTTTAACACATGCAATAGAAGCCTATGTCTCTGTGCTTGCAAATGACTTTACAGATGGATTGGCTTTAAAGGCAATACAATTAGTATTTGAATACTTACCAAAAGCGTACCGAGATGGCAGTAATGAGCTTGCTCGAGAAAAAATGCATAATGCTTCATCGATAGCGGGTATGGCATTTGGAAATGCCTTCCTAGGAATTAATCATAGTCTGGCACATGCACTTGGTGCAGAATTTAATATTGCCCATGGCAGGGCAAATGCAATCATGCTGCCTCATGTGATACGTTACAATGCAGCTAAACCTACTAAATTCATGACGTACCCTAAATACGAGAAGTTTATCGCGGACCAACGATATGCTGAGATTGCTAAAATGCTCGGACTGCCAGCTGCAACAGTAGAGCAGGGAGTTGAAAGCCTGATCCAAGCTGTCATTAAGCTTGCCGGGGAGTTAGATATGCCTTTAAGTATTGAGGCTGTGGGAGTTAGTAAGAGTGAATTTGAAAGTAAGATTAACAGTTTAGCAGAGAATGCCTTTGATGACCAGGATACAATTGCCAATCCAAAGCAGCCGCTCATTACAGAACTTGCAGAAATTTATATGAAGGCATATAAAGGTTTAGATCATTAGAAAGCTATATGAAAAATCGAAAGTTTTGTGAACACTACTGAATATTTCGACATATTGTTTATAACGATCCAATGGATTGCTAGTTTGTATCAAAGTATAAGTTGTAAATGTTTCAATAAAGCAGAAAAATACATTTCTGTGTCGAACCGGGGACATTTACAAAACTAGTTAATAAAACAATAATTTAAGTATCAATAACAAGAAAAATGAACTTGTGTTCAATTAACCAAAAAGGGAGTGAATAGAATGGCTGACAAAGAAAAAATGGAATATGAGGAGCAGGATGAGAGACTAAGTTCAACCAATGAAGGACAAGTTTCGGAAGCCGAAAAACTAGTAGGGGAAAATACGGTAGGACAAACAAGTTTAGATATTCTTTGGAATCAAGCATTTCGAGAGCTGGACGAATGGGTAAAACATGCCAATTTCCGCGATGACGTTTTTTTGAAAGAAGCAGCATTTTTTGCAGAGCGTATTAAAAGAAACCAAGAGAATATTACTGTTGTGACAGAGCAATTTACTAAAGAGCTTGCAGAATGGGAAAGAAACGCAAGAGAAGAAATATTAATGTCAACTACCACCCTGCAGCACCTTTTACCGAAAATATCCTACGAAGAAATAAATCAACAAATTGATCAGGTACAAAATAAAGCGATGTCTATTTTAAGAGCTCCTTGTCAGGTAATTGAAAATAATCAGTTGATGGATCAATATTTAACAATGGTAGAAAAGTATATTTCATTGAGAAAAGCTAGCAGGAGACAATATATTAAGACAATCAAACAAGCTGCAGGTCTTATCTATGAGAGTCAGAAAGGTTTTGTTGATTTATTTACCAATCAACTCAAATCACTGATTCTTCCATTCAATAAGTATATGGAAAAAACCGAAGAGCTTACTAAATAATAAAAAGGGTGATAAAAGATGTCCAGTGAAAAAGGGTACGAACCATTTGAAGCTTTCAAACAAATCAGTGATATGTGGGAAAAACAACTAAATGGTATGTTATATATGATGACAGATAATAAAGAGTTTGTACGGCTGGCTAAGACTGGATTAGATAGTCATTCCCGTTATATGGAACTTCTTAGAAAAAACCAAGAGCTAATGGCAGGATTGATGAATATTCCAACTAAAAAGGATGTTGCCAATGTGGCAAAACTGTCCATTCAAGCAGAAGCAAAGATTGATATTCTAGAAGAACAAATCTGGAATCTGCAAGACCGTTTAGGGACAATTAATAAAGAAAACCTTGAATTGTTTCAAGAGGTGGTAAATATTGTAAAACAATTAAGGGTAGACTTTCAGCAAACCGCTCAGGAGGCTGCTGAAATCAAAAAAGTTAGGGAAGAGCTTCAAGAATTAAGAAAGGGTCTAGTTGATATTAAGATTCTTCAGGTAAATCTCCAGGAAGTTCAGAAGGATCTAGAGGAAATTAAGGCTATGAATAATTATTCCGAAACAAAGGTAATTCAAAACGATTTACTTGAAGTAAAAACGGGAATGGGTCAATTAACAGACATTAAGAATGAAATTACAGCCTTAAAAGGATTAATGAATAAAGATGTATCAAAGGGTAAGGGGAAAGAGAAGGAAAAGGAATTGGTAACTGCTAAATAAAGATGAGAGGGGGCGTTAATAATGTTGGAACAGTTATTAGGAAAAAGCATCATACCTGGTGTAGATATTGGTAAGGAAATATATAGATGGAATCAAGTATATAAAGTGTATACGGAACCAAAACCAGAAATTGAATCGACACCAAGAGAATGTGTCTGGAAAAAAAATAAGACTACACTCTGGTATCATCCTGCTGAAGAAAAAAAATACAAAACTCCTATCTTCCTAGTTTATTCGCTGCTAAATAAATCCTATATTTTGGATGTTGGCAAGGGGAGCAGTGTAGTAGGAGGATTGACTGAGCGCGGCTATGATGTATATCTGCTAGATTGGGGTTCACCAGGCTTAGAGGATTCGGAAATAACATTAGATAATTATATTATTGATTATTTAGAAAGCGCTGTGAAGCGTGCACTTAGACACTCTGGTGCAAAAGAAATATCAATGGTCGGATATTGCCTAGGTGGTACACTAGCTGCTATCTTTACATCAATTACGGATCTGCCAATTAAAAATCTAGTGATTGCTGCAGTACCGATTGATTTTAGTATCGGCATCGTCCCACAAAAGTGGCTGGATAGTCTACAAAATGGTGAGCTCTCTTTTGATCGTTTTGCAGATGCCTATGGAACGCTGCCTTCAGAGTTTTTATACTTGATGTTTAGGATGCTGTCACCGATCTACGGAAGTCCGATGATAAATTTGGTGACACGTGCACATGATTATGAATACGTTACAAAATGGCGCCGCATGGACAAGTGGACAAAAGATACAGCATCTTTCTCTGGCGCTGCATTTAAGCAAATGTTTAATGATTTATATAAAGATAATAAACTTATGTACGGAGAATTGATAATTGGCGGGAAGAAGGTAGACTTAAAGAATATTAATTGTTCACTATTTGTATTTTCAACATCTAGGGATACACTTGTATTAGAGCAGCAAACCCTGCCTGTTTTAGATCTGGTTTCGAGTGAAGACAAGACGTATGAAGTATTCGATGCAGGACATGTTTCACTCGCATTAACTGGCCAATTTGCTGTTTTCGTAGATAAATGGATCTCTTCAAGGTCGGATGCTTTAGAATTAGCTCATAGCTAATGTGAAGTAGGAAATAATCAGGAAGGACCCCCATCCTTCCCGATTATAGTTTTTAAGCAGCAGCCATATTCCGGTTTAAGAACTTTCTTAGCAGAAGATTAAACCGGTCTGTTGCTTCTAGTTTAGCTAAATGGCCCGTGTTTCTCATGATGATAAACTCCGAATTTGGAATACTTTTATGCATACACAATTGAAGCCAAAAAGGAAGCACAGAGTCATATTGACAGCTGATGATTAACGTAGGTATTTTTATCTTTGGAAGTAAAGATACATTATTAACCTCTAAACAAGATTTCAATGATTGTTTAAAAATTTCCCCTTTAGGCTGAAAAAATAGCTTGAATTGATCGACAAGATCTTCTTTCCAGCTGTACAGAGCCATTTTACCTGCCCTTTCTTCAAATCTTCCTTCATCTGCAAGTTTTTTAAATTTTGAAGCCATATGATTAAACGCTACTTTTCCTAAATTCTTTGGGATATAGTGGAAGGTGCTAACTAGGATGAGTGATCGGCAGAGGTTTGGTGATTGACGGTAAATTTCTTGGGCAACAGCGCCGCCCATTGATAAGCCAAGTATGTGAGCGCTTTCAATTTCTAACTCCTTTAATAGGGTAATAACATCCGATGCGAAATGTTGAATTGAAATTCCCTCCGTTTTGGTACACTCACCATGCCCTCTAAGATCCGGGATGATTAACTCATATTGATCTGCAAATTCAAATTGACTATGCCACCCCTCCTTTACTTCACCTAACCCATGAATCAGAACTAATGGTTCTCCACTACCGAAATGTAAATAGGGAGTCCCCAATTTACTTACTTTCGATTTTTTCATTTTACACCACCTTATTCGTTTTATAAAATAGACTTTCCAACATATGGATATTTTAAACGTGATGTTACATCATATAGTAACATGTATTTGCCAACTTGACAAAATATTACCTATAGGTGTAAAATACATATAGGTGAGGTGATATAAAAATGGTAAATCAAGACAATCAATCTGTCAATCCATCAAAAAATTTTGTGTTGCCATTTATTTTATTGCTGCTTAGCAGAATGTCTCTTCACGGTTATGAGCTAAGTCAGAAATTACAGGCATTCGGTTTTAAATCGATTGATCAGGGGAATCTGTACAGATTGCTAAGACAATTAGAAAAAGACGAATTAGTTTCTTCAGAATGGGATACCAATGGAAGTGGTCCTGCTAAAAGACGATACTCTATAACGAAGGCTGGAATTACATACTTAAAAGGCTATGCCAATCAACTTGAATCATATCAGTCCATGCTGGATCAATTTTTCAAAATGTATTCTAGTTTCCTTGAGCTCTATATCCCTTCGTTCCAAAAGAAGGATTCCATAGAGAAAGTAAATAATAGTACGAGGAGGAAAGATCATGGCACAGAAGAAGAGTGAAGCAATACCGGCTGAAGAAAAAATGCTTCCTGTATCGGAAGAGCATAAGACTGAAGGTTTATTTATTGATACACTTTGGAATCAATATGAGCAGTCACTTGAAAGAACCCGAAAACTGCGTGAAGCACGTGAAGATGCTTATATGAATGCTTTAAAAGAAATTATTAAGTTCAATAAACAATACAGAAAATCTCTTGCCGGACTCTATGATCAAACTAGAAAGACTAACAAGGAAGTTATAACAGGGTTGGTTCAGCAACTGAATGCACGCAAAGATGAATTAATAAAGGCAGAAGAAAAGATGGAAGCAGAATTGGTGACCGAGCGTGAAGAACTTAAAAACCAATTGAAGGAAGTCACAAAGCAATTAGAAAATCTTGCATTAACTCCTGTTAAATCAATCTTCGGTATAATCGACCAGCTAGAGGATAATTTCGAGAAGAGTACAGAATCAAATATTGCTTATGCCCGTGAACGCAGAAATGCGTGGCAGCAAGTAACAAATGAATATGTTAAAATGGCTAGAAATACGCATAGTGAGATTGTTGAACGTGGGAAAAACAGCCTTAAAGTGTTAGTAAAAGGCTAAGTGGAAAACTAAAATAGTACTTAAACCAGACCAAATTAAAATAGGTCTGGTTTTTTATGTTAATGAATGAACAATTTCATAATCACCGAAATTCTACTTTGTTCCTTCTGATTTAGAGAAAAATGAAACTTTATAAATCTTAAAGCGTCATTAAGGATAAAAATATCAATTGCTATTGAATAGGAATATTGAGTACAATAATAAAGTTATTTAGTATCCTTTATTCAGTTCAGTACGTATTAGAAAATAGTTAGGAGAAGTTAACAGCATGGATTTTATTTTGATTATTAAGGCATTAATCTTAGGTTTAGTGGAAGGTCTGACAGAATTTGCTCCTGTTTCGTCAACTGGTCATATGATTATTGTAGACGATATGTGGCTGCAGTCAGAGGAGTTTTTAGGTAAATATGGGGCTAATACATTTAAGGTAGTCATTCAACTAGGATCCATTCTAGCTGTTGTTGTAACCTTCAAAGACAGATTTATTGATTTATTAGGATTTGGCAAGGTTCGAACAAAGTTGTCCTCTGGACGTACAAATCGCTTAAAACTTTCTCAAGTAATGGTTGGTCTTATTCCTGCTGGTGTGTTTGGTGTTCTATTTGAAGATTATATCGATGAATATTTATTTTCAACAGAAACAGTTTTAATCGGGTTAGTGATCGGGGCAATTTTTATGATTATTGCGGACAAGTTTGGACCGAAAAGTCCAAAAATTGATAGTGTAGATCAAATAACTTATAAACAAGCTCTAACTGTTGGATTAATACAATGTTTTTCTTTATGGCCAGGGTTTTCACGCTCAGGATCAACCATTTCTGGAGGCGTTTTAATTGGTATGAGTCACAGGGCAGCTGCGGATTTCACTTTTATAATGGCTGTTCCAATAATGGCAGGGGCAAGCTTCTTATCTTTAATAAAGAATCTAGAATATATGACAATGGATGCACTGCCATTTTTTATCGTGGGATTCATTAGTGCTTTTATCTTCGCTTTAATTTCAATTCGCTTCTTCTTGAGATTAATTAACAAGATAAAGCTAGTACCTTTTGCAATTTATCGAATCATCCTTGCCCTGATTATCTATCTTATTTATATTTAACAATTTTGAAGGCAGTTTACCAATTACAGGTGAACTGCCTTTTTTATTTTTAAGCTATAGATGGACTTGTTGAAATTACTAATTTTCTGTAAGGAACATGCCTACACCAACTTTTTTATTAGGAATAAATTATTCTAACAGGTAATTTTGTCGAGGATGGTGCTAGATAATAAAATTTTCCGTTGTAACTTATATTGTTGTGAATTGAAAGCTAAAGGGGTGATGAAGAAGATGAATGAAAAACACTGTATTTGTAAAGATATGCAGCAACTGTTAGATGAACAAGAGAAGTTATCGTTTGAGGGCTTCCGATTTATATGTGAGAAGCTTGGTTTTGACACGATCCCAATTATTCTTTCAAATGGCGAGTGCCAGTTTGAAGCTTGGGGCTGGACCAAACGAGGAGATTTTTTTACCACATCTGTATTTAGGCTAGAAACTCTGGACGAGCGGAATTGTTGTGCTACCTTGTCCCTTCTCGAGCCTGTTGATATCGATGGATTCCCAGTTGATCTTTGCGATGACTTATTTGCACTTAGAAGAACAGACAATTGCATTATCGTGGACTTAACATGCTTTTGTACCTTACAGCCTTTATCACCCAAGCTTGTTGACCGTCTGCTTCCGATTATTGACCCAAAAGGGTAGGTTACTTTTTCTAGGCCCAAATTAATGGGCTTATTCTTTTTTTTGAAAATGAAGAATTTGGATATGTGTCTATCGCACATTTTTATAGAAGTGAATAGGATATATGGAAATCAAAAAAGGAGGTAATGTAAATGTCTGGTACACATGGCGGGTATGGCAGCGGCTTTGCCTTACTAGTAGTTTTGTTTATTTTGTTAATTATTATCGGTGCATCTTGGGGTTACGGATACTAAAAAAATGAGGAGGTAATATCTATGTATGGATACGGAGGATACGGCTACGGCTGTGGTTATGCTGCACCAACTACTTGCGGTTATGGCGGTGGATTCGCGTTAATCGTTGTTCTGTTCATTCTATTGATTATTGTCGGTGCTGCTTGCTTTAGATTCTAATATTGTAAAATAAGCCCTCTTGGTTAATCCAGAGGGCTTTTCATCGTGGATCTATTCTTTTGCCAAAGTTTAAAGTCATCAAGTTCACCCGAGATTTTCTTTAGAGTAAATCCTATAACGGCTGCATCATCTAGAATGCCCATACCAACTAGAAAATCGGGCACAACGTCTAATGGTGAAATGAAATAAATGACAGCCCCTAGCACAGCTAGAATAGTGCCAGTGGAAACATTTCGGTATTCTCCTTTGTTATAGGATCTGGTTAATTCCAGAAACAACTGTAATTTTCCAAAGGCTTCTCCCAAACTTACTTTATTAACCATTGCCTTCTTTAATGCTTTTTTCAATAAACCCTCTGTCTTATGTGGGTTTTTGAGATACTCTTTTGCACTAGTTACATATTTATGCTCTTCTTTTTGAAAATCTAACTGTTTAGAGCCCAACTGAACATTCACTTCCTTTGGGAAATTCTTATGAATAGCTTACCTCAGGTATCATTGATTTATTTTACCCCTCACATCATTTTTGTTATGAGAACATCTAATATATTATGCGAGGATGAGGTTATCTGGCTGTCTTCCCGAAACAATACTTTCCACTTCAGAGCCTTCAAGTGTTTCTTGTTTAAGTAGAGTCTCTACAAGAAGGTGATATTGAGTTTCATTTTCTTTTATAAGTCTCACTGCATTTTCGAGTCCTTTATCAAATAGCTCTTGCATTTTAGCTTCTTTATCTTGTTTGCTGAAGGTTAACGTGAATCCAGTTTGTAGCATACCGATGTCCACCATCTGCTCAATCATTTGCTTTGCTTGCTGGACATCACCACTTACTCCAATACTATGTTCTCCTAAAAATAATCTTTCTGCAACACCTCCAGCTAAAACCATTGACACGCGATCAAGGAGTTCACTGGAAGTAGATAAGTGGAGTTCCTTTGGAATGGGTGCCACATATCCGAGAGCATCTCCACGCGGGATAATGGTTGCTTTACGAACTGAACCCGGTTTGGTTAAAGAAGCAACAATGGCGTGACCAGCTTCATGTATCGCTACTCTACGCTTTGTTTCGGGATCCTGTAAAGTCCGTGATGTGCTTCCTAGAATAGTACGGTCAAGCGCATAATCTAAATCATTCTTACTTAATACATCCAGCCCATTTCTCACTGCTCGTCTACTCGCTGCTTCAAACAATGATTGTAGTTCTGCTCCAGAAAAGCCTGAAGTGCTTTCGGCTAAATTTTCTAATGAATGGTGTACTTCTTCTGAAATTGCTTTTCCTCTGACATGGATGTCAATAATTTCACGTCTTCCTTTTGTATCGGGAAGAGGAACTTGGAATGAAAAGTCAATTCGGCCTGGACGAAGGAAGGCTTCGTCTAACATATCCTTTCTATTTGTTGCTGCAATAAATAGAATACCATCATTTGAGTGTCCACCATCCAATTGGACCAGGAGTTCGGTTAAGGTCTTCTCTGCTTCTTCGCCACCATGTGGTTTTCTTTTTCCTGCTAGTGCATCAACTTCATCAATAAAAATAACAGCTGATCCTTGTTTCCTTGCTGATTGGAATAAAGTACGAACACGGCTTGCACCTACTCCAATAAATAATTCATTAAAGGCAGAACCGCTTGCTGAAAAGAAAGATGCATTTAGTTCGTGGGCTATTGCTTGAGCTAATAAGGTTTTACCTGTTCCTGGCGGTCCGTATAATAATATCCCTTTTGGAGGTTTAATACCAAGCTTTAAGGCTCTTTCGGGTTCTTTAAGTATCGACAGTGTTTGCAGGATTTCTTCTTTCATTTCTTCTCCAAGACCGCCAACATCTCTTAGGCTTATGGCTGGACGAGGACGTGGCTTTGATATACTGCTCTTCATTGAGTTAGTGACCCCAAATCCACCTTTGTTTTTTTGCAAGAATAATCCTGCGGCAACAAGTGAGAGGAGAATACCAACTGCAATCCATTTGCCATATCGGCTACTTGTTGAATAGGAATAATGAATATTATATTTTTCAACAAGCTTTCCGATCATTAGGCTATTCGGAGGAACGTGGGAAAGGTAAACTTGTCCCCCCACTATAAGTTGAAGACGGCCATCCGCGTGTTCAGTCAGGGAAACCGCTTGTCCGTTTTGATTTTGAATAATTCTTTCAATCGAGTTAAAAGGGATCTCTGCTTTAGAAGGAGCAGTAGAAATTCCCCAAATGACTCCCGAAATAATGATAATAATTGCTGTAATCAGCAATGTAATTTTGATAACAGTATTTTTACTACGATTCAATGGAGTCATCTCCTTTTATATAAGGTCTTATTCTATTATAAAAGGAAATAATGAAAATGGATGTGGGAATGAGTGGAAGGAATTTTCCAGTTTAAATAAAATAATTGCAAAGTTAACGCTAGAGAGATAAGATTGAAATTATGGGCAAAAATTAATGATTGTCAAAGAGAGGAATTTGAAATGGGTAACGATTTTAAACAAGAAGTATTATCACGTCGGACGTTTGCAATTATTTCCCACCCGGATGCTGGTAAAACAACGCTTACCGAAAAATTATTATTATTCGGTGGTGCTATACGTGATGCAGGAACGGTAAAAGCAAAAAAAACAGGGAAATTTGCTACTAGTGACTGGATGGAAATTGAAAAACAACGTGGAATTTCTGTAACATCCAGTGTTATGCAATTTGATTATGATGATTTTCGTGTCAATATATTAGATACACCAGGGCACCAAGATTTTAGTGAGGATACGTACCGAACGCTGATGGCTGTGGATAGTGCTGTCATGATCATTGATTCGGCAAAAGGGATTGAAGAGCAAACCCTTAAGTTATTTAAAGTGTGCCGGATGCGTGGTATTCCTATTTTCACCTTTATTAATAAGCTTGACCGCCAAGGAAAAGCACCGCTTGAATTGCTCGCAGAATTAGAAGAGGTACTTGGAATCGAGTCATATCCAATGAATTGGCCGATAGGAATGGGGAAAGAGTTCCTTGGTATATACGACCGTTATTATAATCGTGTAGAACAATTCCGGGTGAGTGAGGAAAATCGATTCATTCCCTTGAATGAAGATGGAGAAATTGAGGGAGACCATCCATTAAAGTCTTCTGGTCTTTATGACCAGACACTTGAGGAGATTCTGCTGCTTAATGAGGCTGGAAATGAATTCACCAAAGAAAAAGTTGCTGAAGGTAAAATAACACCTGTATTCTTTGGGAGTGCTTTAACCACTTTTGGTGTTCAAACTTTTCTTGAAACCTATTTACAATTTGCCCCTCCTCCTAAGGCTAGGAATTCTTCCATTGGCGAAATTAATCCTCTAGGGGAAAATTTCTCAGGTTTTGTTTTTAAAATTCAGGCTAATATGAATCCTGCCCACCGTGACCGTATTGCTTTTGTGCGGATTTGCTCAGGAAAATTTGAACGAGGGATGACCGTCAACATCCCTAGGATTGGAAAACAATTAAAATTGGCACAGTCTACCTCATTCATGGCAGAAGAGCGCAGTACTGTCGACGAGGCGGTAAGTGGAGATATCATTGGTTTATATGATACAGGTACGTACCAAATTGGGGATACCATTACAACGGGTAAGGATCATTTCCAGTTTGAGAGGTTACCGCAATTTACTCCAGAACTTTTTGTTAGGGTATCAGCTAAAAATGTTATGAAACAAAAATCCTTTTATAAAGGGATCCAGCAGCTTGTTCAGGAAGGTGCTATCCAGCTTTATAAAACAGTAAAAACAGATGAATATCTGTTAGGAGCAGTGGGACAATTACAGTTTGAGGTATTCGAACACCGAATGAAGAATGAATATAATGCTGAAGTATTAATGGAGCGTATGGGTTCTAAGATTGGAAGATGGATTGAAGGCGATAGTGTCGATGAGAATTTATCAAGCTCTAGAAGTCTGCTTGTTAAAGACCGTTTTGATCATTATGTATTTTTGTTTGAAAACGACTTTGCACTTCGATGGTTCCAGGAGAAAAACCCGCAAGTTAAGTTATACAACCCAATGGATCAGGATTAATAAGTTGAGATGGCGATTTTTTCGCCATCTCTTTATTTTTAACAGAAAATTCAGACTAATTACTTGACGAGATTTTATGAAACCCCTTACAATTAGAACAATTACGAAGAGGGAGAGGAAAAAGATGGAAAATGGTTATTTTTTTACAGGGTTTCCTGGATTTATATGTAATCAACTCATTCGCGAGGTTTTAAAACGGAATCAATTAAAGGGTGTTATCTACGTCTTAGTATTAAAGGGAATGCTGGATAAGGCAAAGGCAGAGCGACAGGCAATCATTAACGACCTAGGATTGACCGAAGATTCATTTGAAATCATTGAGGGAGATATAACAGAGTCCTCACTGGCGATAGCATTAAGTGACCAAGAACGTCTAAACGAGAAGATAACACATGTATTCCACCTAGCAGCTATTTATGATTTAGCTGTTCAAAGGGAGATTGCTTTTAAGATAAATGTAAAAGGAACTTCCAATGTGAATGATTGGGTGGTGATGCTCCCAAATCTTGAAAGATATGTTTATTTTAGTACAGCATATATTGTTGGAACGCGGGAAGGCATATTATACGAGACTGAACTGATCCGCCCTGAAAGTTTTAAAAACCATTATGAAGAAACCAAGTATGAGGCAGAGGTTTTAGTGGATAACTTAAAGGGGAAAAAACCAGTTACCATTATTCGTCCGGGAATTGTGAAAGGACATTCAGAATCGGGAGAAACGATTAAATTTGACGGCCCGTATTTCATGATGAATTTCTTGGATCGTCTTAAATTTCTTCCTATCTTACCACGGCTCGGTTCTGGAAAGGCTTACGTCAATCTTGTGCCAATTGATTATATTATTCAAGCGACTGCCTATTTAAGCTTTTTACCAGAAGGTACAGGTAAGACGTATCACTTAACCGACCCTAATCCGTATCAAGCTTCTGAAATTTATGAATTAATGATGAATGAATTACTAAATAGGCGGCCAGTAGGGACGTTTCCTCTCCCTCTTGGAAAATGGTTTTTATCTATTAAACCTATTCGAAGGTATCTCGGTGTTGAAAAAGAGGCATTGGATTATTTTACTTGGATGGGTAAGTTTGATAATACACAGGCAGCCAACGATTTAAAGGACTCAGGAATACGCTGTCCAGATTTCAAGGAAGGTATTCAGTCAATGACTGCATTTTATGTAAAACAGAAAGATAATCCAAATTTTCAAGTTAGAATTTTGTAATTCAAAAAAATTTCAATCTTGTTAGTTTTTTTGGCAAAATACTGGTAAAAATAAGTTGAGTAACTTATCAGTATAAAAAAAGCCACTAGAAGCGGGATTGAAAGATGAAAAAATTAGGTAAATTAGAAGCAGTTTTATGGAGTATTGCTTTTCCTGGGTTCAGTCAGCTGTTAATGCGCCAATATATTAAAGGACTTTTGTTTGTCATTTTAGAGTTCATTATTAATGTAAACAGCCGATTTAATTCAGCAATTATGTACAGTTTCTTGGGGGAGATTGAAAAAGCGGAAAGAGTGATTGATTATCAATGGCTTATGTTTTATCCATGTGTCTACATGTTTGCCATGTGGGATGCTTATCGGTCAGCAATGCCAGCAGAAGAGAAACATTCCTATTTACCTTTTGTATTTGGTGCATACTTTGTGACTGTTGGTTTAATGGTTTCACCTAAGGTAGATTTTCTCAAAATTCACCCAGGACCAGTTTTTTTGCCCATGATGTTTTTAATACCAGGTTTACTTGTAGGTTTTCTTATCCAGTTGATCATTAGGACCATTATGAAAAATAGGCAGCGGAAAAAAGCTTCAAATTAATTTATTTAATTTGAGGCTTTTTTGCTTAGTAAAAAAAGTTCAATATGCCCCCAAAAAGGGGAACGGTTAATACGAAATTCTTTATAGAAAAAGGTGGAATATACCTCTCAGACATTGATAGGAAGTGATACCCATTATTGGTGCTTTTTCTTTAGCATGCGATTACCCCCAAAAAGTCCAAATTAACATTCGTATGTTATAATTGGGTCAATAGAGAGGTGAAGCAATGCTAGGTTTATTGTTTATGACTAAAAGTAAAAAACGAACTCTAGAAGAATCAGTGATTCTAATACAGCAGGGAAACAGGTCATTACTAAATGAAACTATTGATGCCTATAAACCCGAAACAGATGATGAATTTAGCATCGGCCTTATAGCGTTTAATGAAGCCATTGAAAAATACTCTCCTGAGAAGGGAAAATCACTGTTAAGCTTTTCAGAGGTATTAATAAAAAGAAGAGTTATTGATTATATAAGGAAACAATCCAGGAACAATCATATTAGCATGGATTTAACCTATTCCTCTCTTCAAGAAAATACTGTCGGTATAGGCATTATTAATGATCTTTCACTTGAAGAATACAAAAAGAAATCCGATGAAGAACTTCGAAAAGAAGAAATTACCCAATTCCAGCTATTATTAAAAACCTACGACTTAAGTTTTAGCGATCTAGTGCAAAATTCTCCAAAACATGCGGATGCGAGAGAAAATGCCATACTAGTAGCTAGAAAACTAGTGGAAGATACAGAGTTGAAAAAAATATTATTTGAAAAAAAACGTTTGCCCATAAAAGAGTTAGAAAAAATGGTAAATATAAGTAGAAAAACAATTGAACGAAATAGGAAATATATTATTGCGATTGCATTAATCCTATCTAGTGATTATGTGTTTATGAAAGAATATCTTAAGGGGGTGCTTGAAATATGAAAAAGGGAATTATAATGGATATGGATAATTCTTATTTAACTTTATTAACCCCTGAAGGTGAGTTTTTACGTGCACATAACCATGGGAAAAGCTATCGAATCGGTGAAGAGATTGATTTTTTTCCTATTAATGGACATCAGGGTGGGAAAATTCCCTTCTCACTTAGAAGTAACCTTTTTAAAAAGCCAGTTTGGGTGTCAGTGATTGCTCTTCTTATTTGTGTTAGTGCCATCATACCAATTTATCAAAGTAATAAAGCCTATGCCTACATGTCGATAGATGCGAAATCTAGTATTGAACTTGGATTAAACAAGCGAATGCAGGTTGTTGAAATAAACGGTTTTAATCAAGATACAAATAAGCTCATCTCTGAACTCCCTAACTGGGAAAAAACCGATGTCTCAGAATTGGCTCCGTTAATAGTTAGTAAGCTTAAAGAAAAGGGCTTATTAAACAACGAACCTGTTGTGTTATCTACAGTTAAAACTGAAGATCTTAATAGGGAAGTAGGAGCAAAACTGCAGGAAAATATGGAAGAAATTAAGAATACTACTGTATCTGTCGAAGTAAAAACTTATACAGCAACAGAAGAGGAAGTTCAGGAGGCACGAGATTTAGGCATACCCATTGGTCAGTACTATAAAGATAAAAACAAGTCTGTACAGAATGGGGAAACAAATGAACTACCTAAGCAATCAGAATTAGAGAATCCTTTAAATAATGTGACAATCCCTTCTGACTCATCACCAGGTAAGGAGATAGCCCCAGGTCAAATAAAGAAGCAAACAGAGAATGGTCAGCATGATAATGATTCTAATAATGTAGATAAGAATAGCCTTCAGAATGGCAGGGAAGAAAGTAAGCTGGCTCCTGGACAACAGAAAAAGATCGTTGAAATTATCTCTGGAACATCAAGACAAAATAATGTTCAGAAGAATAAACAATCTAATGAAAAAAACAATTCAACTAATAAACAATACCAGCAACAAAATAAAAATAAAAATAAAGTCCGATCATAATGATCGGACTTTTTCCATGTTATGAAGTTATTGTTCTGAATACTGGCCAGACATTTGTGCTTGGGCTTGCTTTACTAATCGTTTAGTAATTTCTCCGCCAACAGAACCATTTGCACGTGAAACAGTATCTGAGCCAAGTGTAACACCGAATTCTTGGGCAATTTCATATTTTACCTGGTCTAGATACTGCTCGATACCAGGAACTAATAACTTATTACTGCTGTTAGCCATACGTTTCAACTCCTTGTTTTCGTTACAGAGATGATTCTCTGTATGCTTATTGTTAATTAATATGGTGAATTTCATAAGTGGTAATCTTTTTCGTTTTTGGATGTCTGAGTAAATTGTTTATAATGATTAGTCTGTTCCTTTACCTGCATCCTTCGTTGGGTGCATAAATGGGTATGCTTGGGGCTTTCTTTTACTTTCAAGTAGTTCTCGGTTTTCAGGTGTATTCCAGCCGATATCATTAGTTGGGTGAACCCATTCATCGCCTGCCATAATCGCGGGGTCCGTTTCATCAGACCAATTTTCTAAAGGTGAATTTGGGGAGGAGTATAAGCTGTCTCCGATTACTACACCATGCTGATTGACAAAGGGTTCCTCCATTTTGATTCCAGTGCCTTCAAAGCTTGGAGCATTGACCTGGTGAGGCATCGTTTCATCGATACTTACCTTTGTGGGTGTGTGGATTTTTTTCTTATCCTTCATTAGATACTCACTCCTATTTTTTATCTTTTATTTTCTTACAATAAATCATTTTTATTTATGAAAAATAAGGAAGTGATGTATTCTTAGCTTTTGTTTAACACTATATATGTAACACATATTGATAGGAGGAACAAACGATGGCTAAACGTAAAGCGGAGTATAATGCTGTTGAAAAATATTCAAAGACACCCCATAAGAATGTTCAGGAAACTGAATTTTCAGCTGAATTTGCACATGGAGAAGACGAATTAAGAGGAGCAAACCGTAATTCAAAATTGGGGAGAAAAGGAAGACAGTAATGAAAGATAAAAAAAAGGAAGAGATTCCTCGTGTAGAATTTAGCATTGAATTTGGGGATGTAAACGGGGTAAAGCTTTATGAGGTCCTACAGGCGAAGGATGACAAGAAAAAATCATCTAAAGACAAATAAGCCGGCTGTTTAGCCGGCTATTTAATTGGGCTGAATGGAAAAATCTGTGTCACGCCACTCATTGGATTAAAATATGCCAATATATGGGTGTGTTGGACTCTAATTTCTCCAGTTGTTAAATACACATCCAGATCAAAAGAAACTTCTTCAAGCATTGTGTGTTTGAAAAGATCCTTTTCGTCCAGATTTAAGTGTGTGTATGATGCTCCTAAAAGTTGAGGTTGTTCAGCTATTAATTTATAGACCTGGATACGGTCCTTTTTTTCATAACTAGCATTCCACCAAGGCTTTCTAGGTTTATATTTATGTTCCTTCAGATAGTCATATTTCATTAATCCAGCTATTATGCCCAATTGCTCAGTAGCCCGTTTCTCAAGGAACGAGTATAACCTCCGATATAAATCTTCAAGCTGATGTCCAATTCTAGACCATCCCTGCTCGTCCCAGTATGAACCAAACTCCTGAAAGAAATCAAAAGGTGTCGAAAATACATTAGTTACTAAATACTCAACAGTATGGTCCATTCTATGGTCATTCCAATACTTTTCCAATACATCTTCAACTTGTTTAATGCGGACAATATCATCAAAGGAGAGTACGTTATTTCCTAATATTTCATATGGTGAATGATCCATGTATACATACTGATGGTCGGCTGCACGCAGACGTAGACCTGTCCCCCTCAGCATTTTTAAAAATCCTAACTGAAGTTCCTCAGGACGCAGCTCAAAAACATCATTAAATGTCTTTTTAAATGAGTTGTAATCCTCTTCAGGTAATCCTGCAATTAAATCGAGATGCTGGTCGATTTTATTACCGTCCTTTACCAACGTAACAGTTCGTGTAAGTTTAGCAAAGTTTTGTTTGCGCATGACAAGTTCGTTTGTAAAATCATTCGTTGATTGAACACCTATTTCAAAGCGGAACAACCCCTGTGGTGCCTCGTTATTTAAGAATTCAATAACCTCCGGTCTCATAATATCCGCCGTTATTTCAAATTGAAATACAGTCCCTGGGAGATGTTCGTCGATAAGAAATTGAAACATTTCCATTGCATAGCTTCTACTTATATTAAAAGTCCGATCAACAAATTTAATGGTTTTAGCACCATTAGCCATTAAATAACGGATATCATCTTTAATTTTCTCACGGTCAAAATAGCGGACACCCACTTCAATGGAAGAGAGACAGAATTGACAGCTAAATGGGCACCCGCGGCTAGTTTCGATATAAGTAACACGCTTGCCTAATGCGTTCAGGTCCTCTGGAAATCGATAAGGAGAAGCCAATTCTTTTAGATCAAGCTTGTTCATTTGTGCTGTAACTTTTATCTGGCCATTGTCTCGATATGCAATGCCAGGAACACTTTGAAAGCTTGTATCCCCTCTTTCAATCACCGATAGCAGCTGTTTGAAGGTTTGCTCACCTTCTCCGATGACAACGATATCGACATTTTGAACTTTTTCCATCCACTCGGTAGTATCATAGGTTACTTCGGGGCCACCTAAAACAATTAAGATTGAAGGATCAATCTTTTTTATCATATTAACAACTTTTATGGTCTCTTCAATATTCCAAATATAGCAGCTAAAGCCAATAATAGTCGGTTTTTGCTGATACAAGTCAGTCACAATATTCATAATCGGGTCCTTAATCGTGTATTCCCGCAGTTGGATATTAAATTCTGGAGCCGCATATGCCTTTATATAGCGGATAGCAAGATTAGTATGGATATATTTCGCATTTAAAGTACTACAAATTACTTTCATAAGAAATCTCCTTTAGAAAAATAAAAACAATATTATATTATATCCCAAATTATATTAATTCGATAGCACTAATGAAATCTGTAAATATAAAAAACAAATTCTGTTATATTACAGTTTGTTATCTGTATTATATCAAAAAGTAGGGGTTAAAGGCTATAAATGAACCTTTTTTAGGCTATTTTAAATGTGTTATAAAAATTTTTCCGATATGTTTGATTTTTGTCACAGCGTAATATGTTGAACTACCCTACAATAATTCTTAAAGTTGTAACAATTTGATTATTTGGAATGAAAGTGGGGAGGGAAACGAATGTCAATTTTACCAATGAAAAATGATCTTGGTTTTTTTGAAATACGCTTGGAATCTATTGGGGGTCTCGGAGCCAATCTTGCAGGGAAGATGCTTGCTGAGGCTGGTGTGTTAGGACTAGGTTTAAACGGATCGAATTTCTCATCCTATGGCTCTGAAAAAAAGGGATCACCCGTTAAGAGTTTTATCCGCTTCTGTGATCCTGATGTGGAAATTAGAGATCATAGTCCAATCGAACAACCGCATATTATTGCTGTCTTTCATGAAGCGCTATATAAAACGGTTAATGTTGTCAGCGGACTGCATGCAGAGGGCATTGTATTAGTTAATACAGTGAGAGAATTTGATGATGTGAAAAAGGACTTGCATCTTGAATATGGAACACTTGCAATTGTTGACGCATTAACGATTGCTGTTGAGGAGAAGACGAAAGTGAACACGGCTATGCTGGGTGCTATGTTCCGAATCTGTGAATTCTTAGATCCAGATGCAATGAGAAATATTATTCGAAAAACATTCGAGAAAAAATATCCGCACCTTGTAGAACCAAATATCCGTACATTTGATCGAGGCTACAATGAAGTTCAATTTAAAACCTATGAAGTCCCTAACGATGCAGCAAGTAAAGGCTTTATTCGTCCTATACCTCTCCTAGGATATAAGACTCAAGAAATTGGCGGCGTGATGACCACACAGGCCAATAGTATCTTAAAAGATCTTAGCGGCTCAAGACAAGGCTTCCTTCCACAGTTTAACAAAGAAAAATGTATTAACTGTGCTGCTTGTGATAACGCCTGTCCTGATTATTGCTTTGTTTGGGAAGCGGGAGAAGATAAAAAGGGCAGAAAGCAAATGTTCCTTAACGGTATTGATTACCAGTATTGTAAAGGATGTTTAAAATGCGTCGAAGCTTGCCCTACTGAAGCCCTAAGCGAGCTCAGAGAGATGATTGGTTATGCAGATGCTAACCGTGTAAAGCAGAACTTTCCCTATTTAGAAGGAGGTAGTTTCTAATGGCAACCTTAGAAGAAAAATTAACCGGACAAAACATTGCAGAGCAGCTATCCACCTTTGAATCTGGCAATGAAATGGCAGCCATGGCAGCGGCACAAATCAATTATCATATCATGGGTTATTTTCCGATTACACCTTCAACTGAAGTGGCTCAGTATTTAGATCAAATGAAGGCTCGTGGTGAACATGATATCCATTTAATACCTGCTGACGGGGAGCACGGTTCTGCGGGTATTTGCTACGGGGCAGCAGCTACAGGTGCAAGAGTTTTTAATGCTACGAGTGCAAACGGTTTATTGTACATGATTGAACAGCTTCCTGTTCAAGCGGGTACACGTTTTCCAATGGTTATGAACCTAGTAACTCGGTCGGTAAGTGGGCCGCTTGATATTAGAGGAGATCACTCGGATCTTTATTATGCATTAAATACTGGATGGGTTATTCTTACAGCAAGAACACCTCAAGCTGTTTACGATATGAATATTATGGCATTGAAAATTGCTGAACATTCTAAGGTACGTCTTCCAGTAATCGTTGCGTACGATGGATTTTTCACATCACATCAAAAGCGTCGTGTAGAATTTTTTAAGAACCGGAAAGTGGTGCAAGAGTTTGTAGGGGAATGTCCAACTGACTATCATTTTGCCAGGGATCCAAAGAAACCAGTAACAATTGGTGCGCATATGAATGGTGATGACCTGATCAATAATCATTTTCAGCAATCGGAAGCCATTTATGCTGCAGGGGAAGTTTTTAGAGAGGTTGCAATCGAATATGCACGAATCTCAGGTCGAGAATATCCTGTGTTGGACCTGTATAAAATGGAGGATGCCGAAGTAGCATTATTCTTATTAAATTCGGCTGCAGAGTCATCAAAGGATGTTGTTGATCAACTTCGTGCAAAGGGTGTCAAGGCTGGTGTAATAAGTCCTAATATCATCCGTCCATTCCCAGCTAATGAAATTCGTGAGGCACTTAAAAATGTCAAGGCATTATTGGTCGGTGAGCGTGCCGATTCTTATGGTGCAAACGGCCCTAACTTAACACATGAAGTTAAATCTGCCCTTCAAGAGGACCGTCACAACCAAACAATCGTATTAAGTCGTGTCTTTGGACTTGGAGGAAAGGACTTTTATGCAGATGATGCTTCAAACTTCTTCGAAATGACGATAGCTGCTTTGGAAAAAGGAAGGGCTGAAAAACCTTTTGATTATTATGGTCATGTTCCGGGTAATCCAGCAAACATCTTGAATCCGGTTATTACACCTCAGCATGGGGATGTTTATAAAACTGGATTGATTGATGTCAAGATGAATGAAGAAACGAATAAATTAAAAGTGAAAATCCCGCCGCTCCGTGCGCTTACTACTAAGCCGAAGCGAATTGCATCAGGCCATGGAGCATGTCCAGGATGTGGAATTTTTACTGGTTTAGAACTGTTCTTTAAAGGGATTGAAGGGGATATCGTTACATTATTCCAGACTGGCTGTGCGTATGTAACGACTACTTCTTATCCACATAGCTCACATAAACAAACGATGATTCATAACCTGTTTCAAAATGGTGCGGCGACTCTTTCGGGTACTCTTGAAGCATTCCTAGAATTAAAAAGACGTGGGGAAATTGAAGTCTCTGATGACGCAACATTTGTTATGATAACGGGTGATGGCGGTATGGATATAGGGATGGGGTCAGCCATTGGAACTGCTCTTCGCGGTCACAAACTAATTATGCTTGAGTATGATAACGAGGGTTATATGAATACTGGATCACAGATGTCTTACTCTACTCCTCTAGGTCATATGACAAGTACGTCAGGTGTTGGCAAAACACAAAAGGGTAAAACGTTCCACCATAAGGATACAGCCCAAATCATGGCAGCAACTAATATTCCTTATGTCTTTACAGGTGCAGAAGCATTCCCTCAGGATTTAATTAAAAAAGGTGCTAAGGCACAATGGTATGCTCAAAATGTAGGTACGGTTTATGGGAAAATCTTAATTACTTGTCCGCTAAACTGGAAGTCTGAGGATCGATATGGATCAACAATTTTAGATGCTGCTGTTAATTCATGTTTCTTCCCGCTTTATGAGATCGAGCAGGGGGTAACGACCATAACCTATGATCCAGAAGCAAAGAATAAGCGAATTCCTCTATCTGATTGGTTAAAGTATATGGGCAAAACGAAACACCTGCTGAAGGAAGAAAATAAGCACTTATTAGATGAATTTGGTGAAGAAGTCGAGAAAAGATGGCAGAGGTTAAAAGCGAAACACGAAAGTCCATTTTTATAGATAGTTGAGGCAAAGTGGCAGTAACCCACTTTGCTTTTTTTATTGACAAGAATACCTAATTAGATTACCATCTAATTAGATATTAATCTAATTAGGTTGAGGGTGATTAGATGCAATTAGACAGATTAGTCTCTTTTTATAAAACGATGGGAGATCCAACAAGGGTTAGAATCGTTACACTATTGGCAAAAGGTCCCCTTCATGGTCAGGCTATTGCAGGTAAACTCGGGTTAACCGCTCCTACCATTACTCATCATCTAAAGAAGCTGCGTGAGGCTTCTATTGTCTATGAAAGGCGGGACAAGAATACGATTTATTTTTATTTAAATGAATCGATGATCAAGCAGCAGGCACAGGTTTTAACACAGTTATTGGATAAAAGAGAGGAGGAGCTGGAGAATATGGTTAAGATAAGCCTAGAAAGGCAGAAGATTATTGAGAATTTTTTTACCAGAGAAGGGAAACTGAAGAATATCCCGGCACAGCGAAAAAAGAAGTTAATGGTGTTTGAGCATATGATTCAGGGGCTGACAGTCGGAAAGAAATATCAGGAGAAGGAAGTAAATGAGTATATTAAAAAGTTCCATGAAGATTATGCAACAATAAGAAGAGAATTTATTATCAATCATTATATGTTTCGTGAAAATGGAATATATGAGTTAAATCCCCAGGAGATGTGGGCAGAAATCGACTAACAAAAGCAATCCATTTGGATTGCTTTTGTATTGTATAGTGTAGAATATTCCAGCATTTATTGAAGCACTTGTTTGATTGTGTTGATCAATATTTCGATTTGGTTAATTTCCTTTCGTTGCTTGATTAAGGCTTTACCTAGTTCAAGGGATTTTTGTTTTGCGTTAATTCGGTTCTTATTGTCTTCTATTGTGTCTAAATCGGCCACATGGGCAAGGCCAATTGTTCGGCGGATTAATTCACAGCCTGCAAATCCTACGGCATCCTCGAAATATTTGGACTTTAAGTGGGCGAGAAACAGCCTAGATTTGGATAAATCATCCTTGTTTGCAGTTTCCCATAGCGCGGTAAACTGTTCTTCAAAAACATTCCAAACCGTTTGTATATGTTGGATGAAAATATCATTCTTTTCATGTGAAGCAATCACCTGAAAGAGCAGATTTGCAAATACCTGACCGATGTCAAATCCGGCCGGACCATAAAAAGCAAATTCAGGATCAATCACTTTGGTTTCCTTGCTGTTTGCAAATATGCTGCCTGTGTGCAAATCACCATGGAGGAGAACTTCGGCTTCGGTTAAGAAACTTTTCTTTAAAACAGAGACATGATATTTTAATTCATCATCATTCCAAATCGATTCAACTTCACTTCGTAAACTTTCCTCAAAATCATTTGTTTCTGCATCACAATAGGGATCAGTAAAAATAAGGTCTTCCGTAATATTGCAAAGTTCAGGATTAATAAATTTTGCTACCTGTTCTTTTTTTAATTGAGGCCCAAGTGCATAGTCTGATGTGAAAAATAATGTTTTAGCTAAATATTCACCAATATGCTTTGAAATCAATGGATAAGTCTCACCATTAATAAAGCCGCTTCTGGCAATATTGAGATGGGAAAGGTCCTCCATGACAGTGACAGCCAACACATCATCTGTGTAATATACTTCTGGGACGTAATCCGGGACTATTTGTCCAAACACTTTTAATGCATCTGCTTCAATTTTTGCTCTTTTTAACGTCAGGGGCCAGCT
The DNA here is from genome assembly GCA_040797665.1 of Neobacillus sp. Taxonomy (GTDB): domain Bacteria; phylum Bacillota; class Bacilli; order Bacillales; family Cytobacillaceae; genus Neobacillus. Next base: position 65,195 of record JBFNER010000003.1, read on the forward strand.
TTCGCCAACAACTTTTGCATATGGAAGCGCTTGTTTAATAATGATTCCCTTATTATTATCTTCATCGACTATATGAAAGACTAGATTAAGATTTCCGTCACCGATTTCTTTGCAGGTTAAATTGCTGTTGTTATCAAATAGGTTTAAAATTAAGGAAAGTTCGACGGCAGAATTTTCAGTTAATGGTTGGTAGGTTGTCGCATTTAATTGACTCATGGTAATCCTCCTTGGTTTTGGAGGCTTTAGTGTATGATGACACGTAAAAGCCTCTTTCTTTTCTGAAAGAGGCTAGAAGACAAGTAGTCTGTCACACCTCTTATCTCTCAGAAAGGGTCTCCTTCTGTTGGAATTAGCACCGTGCCTAAAAGAGGAATCCCTGGTGTGTATGCACCCCATTTTTCAATGGCTTCTTGGTCGGTTGCTGGGCTTCAAAGGGCCAATCCCTCAGCCAGCTCGTGATAAGAGTATTTTTTTAATTTCGAAAAGTATCATAACAAGCGGGAAAGATGCTGTCAATATTTTTTGAAAATTATATTTACAGCTATTATTTATAGAATTCTGGTTTTCGATCTGTGAATATAGGAATTTGCTTACGAACTTTTGTAACTAAATCTAAATCAATCACACCAGTTAGGATTTCCTCATTTTCACCAGCCTCGGAAATGACTTCACCCCAAGGGTCAATGATCATGGAATGGCCTGCAAACTGATTGTTCGGGTCTTTCCCAGAGCGATTACAGGCAATTACATAACATTGATTTTCGATGGCTCTTGCAATAAGCAATGCCCGCCAATGTGATAGGCGTGCAATAGGCCATTCTGCAACAACAAATAATGCTTTTGCTCCTTCCGCGGTGTGTGTACGGACCCACTCTGGAAAGCGGATATCATAACAAATCATACCTGCAAACGGAAGATTTTCGATTTCGAATAATCCTTTTTCAGTGCCAGCCTCCAAGTAAAGGTGTTCATCCATTAGTTTAAAGAGATGTAGTTTACTATATTGATGAATTAGTTCTCCTTTTTTGTTAATGATCAGCAATGTATTTTTTACACCTTTTTCTGTTTGATTTGCAACTGAGCCCCCAACAAGGTGGACACCATACTCTAGCGCTAATTGCTTTAAGAATTTTACCGTTTTATTAGCTCCTTGGTCGGCGATGTCATCTAGGCGTGTCAAATCATATCCTGTTGTCCATAGTTCAGGAAGAACAATCAAATCTGGCTGCTCATGGATTGAAGCTTGAATCAGTTTCTCTGCTGTTTCATAGTTCCTGTCAGGCTTACCAAAGGCAATATCCATCTGGACACAGGCAATTTTTAATTTCAAAATCTTCACCTCTTTTGGAATATCTGAATTTTAACTTTACAAGCTGTTATAAAAGTTATATCATTTGTGACTAGAATTTCAACAAAAATATGAATTAAATAGAGCAGGTGAGAATGATGAAACAATTTGCACCGTCAGAATTATTAAATAGTCTCCCGAAACAATTTTTTGCTTCACTAGTAAAGAAAGTAGGACAATATATTGAACAAGGCTATGATGTGATTAACCTAGGACAAGGCAACCCAGACCAGCCAACACCAGAACATATTGTGACAAAGCTGCAGGAAGCGGCTTCGAATCCCGTTAATCATAAATACTCCCCTTTCCAAGGACACGCCTATTTGAAAGAGGCAGCTGCAGATTTTTATCTCAAACAGTATGGTATAAAGATTGATGCCAAAACGGAAGTAGCAATATTATTTGGAGGTAAAGCAGGCTTAGTAGAAATTCCCCAATGTCTCCTGAATCCTGGCGATCTGATGCTTGTACCAGATCCGGGTTATCCAGATTATTGGTCGGGGGTTGCTCTTGCAAAAGCTGAAATGGTAACGATGCCATTAAGAGAAGAAAATGGTTTCTTGCCAGACTATAGTGAACTAGACAAAGAGACAGTAGGTAAGGCTAAACTAATGGTGCTTAACTATCCAAACAATCCTACCGGAGCCACGGCAACTAAAGCGTTCTTCGAAGAAACGATAAAGCTTGCTGAGGAGAATGGTATTTGTGTCGTTCATGATTTTGCCTATGGAGCCATTGGATTTGATGAAGAGAAACCACTAAGTTTCTTACAACTTGAAGGTGCAAAAGCGGTAGGTATTGAGATATATACCTTATCTAAGACCTACAACATGGCCGGATGGCGTGTTGGCTTTGCGGTCGGTAATCCTAGTGTTATTTCCGCCATTGAATTACTACAAGATCATATGTATGTTAGTTTATTTGGAGCTATTCAAGAGGCCGCAGCGACTGCTCTAACATCATCGCAAGACTGTGTAAGAGAGTTAAATTATCTATACGAGCGGAGACGGAATGTGTTAATCGAAGGACTGCAATCACTAGGCTGGAAGGTTACAGCGCCAAATGGTTCCTTTTTTGCATGGCTCAAAGTTCCAGAAGGATATTCATCTGAACAATTTGCTAATATTCTTCTGGAGCAGGCTCACATCATGGTGGCTCCAGGTATTGGTTTCGGTGAGTATGGTGAAGGATTTGTGAGGGTAGGATTATTAACCTCTGAGGACAGATTATTAGAAGCAGTTGAAAGAATTAGTAAGTTGAAAATATTTAAAAAATAAAGTTGACAAAAAATAATTTTCTTGGGATAATCCAAAATAAGTTAAACAACGTAAAAAAAGTGAATACTACGAATCGTTTTCTTATCAAGAGCAGGTGGAGGGAAAAGCCCGATGAAGCCCGGCAACCGACTTAACCATTAAGTTAAGCACGGTGCTAAATCTTGCAGCTAATCGCTGAAAGATGAGAAGATGTTAGTTTGTGATGCTAACCTCTTCTATTATTAGGAGAGGTTTGTTTAGTTTTGACTTGAGAGGATGAAATTTGTGACTGAAATAATTGCAACCTATCTAATTCATGATGAAAAATATCCAGAGAAAAAAGCTGAAGAAATTGCGTTAGGTTTGACGGTTGGATCCTGGACAAACTTGCCAGAGCTTGAGCAAAGTCAATTGCTAAAACATAAAGGGAGAGTAGTTCAGGTTGAAGGAGACTCTGCTAAACAAGACGGCAAAGCACTGATTCGCATAGCTTATCCTACTGTTAATTTCTCGGCAGATTTACCAGCAATCCTAACAACTGTCTTTGGAAAACTATCTTTGGATGGAAAAATAAAATTAGTTGACCTCCAGTTTGCTGATGCATTAAAAAGCCAATTTCCGGGACCGCGCTTTGGGATCGATGCGCTTAGGAAAAAGATAGGAGTTTATGATCGACCATTGTTAATGAGCATTTTTAAAGGGGTTCTAGGTAAGGACCTAAATTTCTTAACTGCTCAGTTAAAGCAGCAGGCACTCGGGGGAGTCGATTTTGTAAAAGATGACGAAATCCTATTTGAAAATGAATTAACCCCGTTTGAGAAGCGAATTATTGAAGGTCGAAAGGTTTTGCATGAAGTTTATGAACAAACAGGTCATCGCACTTTATATGCTGTTAATTTAACAGGCAGAACTTCACAGTTAAGGGATAAGGCAAGGAGAGCAGCGGAGCTTGGAGCAGATTTATTATTATTTAATGTATTTGCTTACGGTCTTGATGTACTGCAAGAATTACGTGAGGATGATGAAATAGCTCTACCGTTAATGGCTCATCCAGCGGTCAGCGGCGCTTTGACTTCGTCAAACCATTATGGGATTGCTCACTCCTTATTACTAGGAAAGCTTATCCGCTATGCTGGAGCAGATTTGTCACTATTTCCTTCGCCATATGGAACAGTAGCCTTAGAAAAATCAATAACACTTTCAATCGCTAATGAACTAACAACCGAAGAACGTCTAAATCGTGCCTTTCCAGTTCCATCAGCCGGGATTCATCCTGGAATGGTGCCATTGTTAATCAGAGATTTTGGAATCGATTCAGTTATTAATGCAGGTGGAGGTATCCATGGCCATCCAGTTGGTGCACGTGGTGGAGGTTCAGCGTTCCGACAAGCCATTGATGTTACTCTAGAAGGGAAAAGCTTAGCTTATGGAGCAGAAAACTACCCTGAATTAAAGAAGGCGCTCCAATTGTGGGGAAATCCAGAGGTGAAAGCATAGATGAGAAAGCCGGTTATCTATTGTGACTTCGACGGTACAATTACTGAAAGTGATAATATTATTGCAATCATGAAAAAATTTAATCCTCCAAATTGGGAGGTTATTAAGGATCAAATTCTATCTCGTGAAATTTCAATTAGTGAAGGTGTGGGCAATTTATTTGCTATGCTCCCTAGTGAAATGAAAGAGGAAATTACCAGGTTTGCAGTAGACAACGCGAGAATTCGTGAGGGATTCGAGGAGTTTGTTGCTTACCTGAGGAATGAAGGGATCCCGCTATACATTGTGAGCGGGGGAATTGACTTCTTTGTATTCCCAATAATTGAAAAATTCGGACCGTTTGATGGGGTTTATTGTAATCAAGCCGACTTTTCTGGAGATTATATAAAGATTCTATGGCCGTATCCATGTGATGCTACTTGTAACAATGATTGTGGCTGTTGTAAGCCAACCATCATACGTGAACTATCAAAGAATCAAGAGTATGAAAATATTGTCATTGGAGATTCCGTAACAGACCTAGAGGCAGCTAAGCAGGCTGACTTTGTACTGGCAAGAGAAATGTTAGAAGAAAAATGTGAGGAGTGGGGTTTACCTTACCAAGGATTTACAACATTTTTTGACTGTATAAAAGCAATAAAAAAACGGATAGAGGTGATGAAGCTGTCATGTTAAAAGAGAAATGGCTCGAATTAGCTGATGTAAAGGATGAATTGTCTGAAAGAGACTGGTTTATGGGAACAAGTGGGAATCTTGCCATTAAGGTTGGTGATAATCCCCTGCAATTTTTAGTAACGGCAAGCGGCAAGGATAAACGAAAGAGAACAGACGAGGATTTTCTCCTTGTTGATGAAATGGGGCGCGCAGTGGAGGAAACCCATCTAAAGCCTTCAGCTGAAACACTTCTGCACGTAGAAATTTATCGGAAAACCAATGCGGGTTGCAGCCTTCATGTCCATACTATCGATAACAATGTTATTTCAGAAATTTATGGTGACCAAGGTGAGGTAACATTTAAAGGACAAGAATTAATAAAAGCTTTTGATAAGTGGGAAGAGGATGCAATACTAAAAATTCCTATAATTAAGAACTATGCTCATATTCCTACATTGGCTAATAAGTTTTCAGAGCATATATCAAGCGATTCGGGTGCTGTTTTAATTAGAAATCATGGGATAACAGTTTGGGGAAGAACTGCGTTTGAAGCCAAGAAAATACTCGAGGCTTCGGAGTTCTTATTTAGATATCAGCTGCGTCTATTGGAACATAAACCATATCAATTATTTAAAGTAGTTTAAAAAAGATAAGAGGGAGAGATTTATAGTGGCTTACATTACATTTCAAAGCAATGAGACTAAAATTCAAGATCAGGTAGAAGTAGCAAGTTTCTTAGAGTGCCAGGAAGTAATTTATGAAAAATGGAATATTACTAAACTACCTCAAACATTAGTAGAAAAATATCTATTATCTGATGAAGAAAAAAATGACATACTTAACACCTTTAGTGAAGAAATTGCAGATATTTCAGTAAGACGCGGATACAAAGCACAAGATGTAATTTCATTATCTGAAAACACACCAAACCTAGACACACTATTAACGAACTTTAAAAACGAACACCACCATACTGATGACGAAGTTCGTTTTATTGTTAGTGGTCACGGTGTATTTGTTATACAAGGAAAAGACTCAGAGTTTTTTGAAGTGCATTTAGAACCTGGCGATTTAATTTCAGTACCAGAAAATACTAGGCATTATTTTACACTTGAGGAAGATCGAAAAGTAGTCGCAATCCGTATTTTTGTAACTACAGAAGGCTGGGTACCAATTTACGAAAAAGAAGAAGCAAAGATATAAAAAAACTGGTTGGGGACATTCTAATCCCAACCAGTTTTTTTTATGTTATACATCGGGGAAAATGTCGTAAAACTTTAAAAATTAAAGAGAAAAATGTCGAAAAACATAAGAAAATGCTTGTTTTGTCTACTTTTGCGAAAGTATTTACTTTTCGATAAATTCTTGTCATAATTCATCAAGTAATCAAAATTTTTAACGATTTAGTGTAAAAGAGTAAGGAGTAGGTGGAGAAAAGTGTACACGAACGAGACTGTCTCTTCTGAGATGCTTGAAGCAATAAAGATGAAAAGAGAACTTATGATTACTTGCGCAAATAAGAAAGGCTTTACGAGTGAAGAAACCATAAAATACAGCCAAGAGCTGGATGTACTAATAAATGAGTACCATAAAGTTTCAAGCCAATCTCTAGAGCCGAAGGAAGAAGTTAGATTTGCCTTTAACCAGATGGTGATGATTTGGCCAAAAGTTTTTGTTTAACTAGAAAGTTATGTCACGATTAAAAAGCACAATAAGGAAAATCATTAGTAGCAAACCAATAATAAAAGCATATGTTGAAACCCGCTCTTTCCCATCACCATGACTTTCTGGAATTAATTCCTTTTATATGAGGAATAACATCGCACCAGCAGCAATCGATTTCCCATATGGGACAAGCCCTCTTACAAATGATGTTAAATATAATCCAATTGATGAAATGACAATCTCAATTGCTCCTGTCCACAACGAAGGCCTTGAACTTGCTTATTTTTTGATTGATTAAAAACAGTGCAAAAAGAAGGCCTTCAGGAGCACTCTGAAATCCAATTGCCAGTGCAATGATATTGCCGGTATCCCCAGAGCCAGAAGCATAACTAACGCCAGCTGAAGATCAATGCTCCAGCTCCAGTTGCTAACGCAGAAAGAAAACTTCCAATAAATACTTCATTCATTCAGACCTCAACCCTTTCATAACGGTAGAAAACAAATCTATCTCCAGCAAATTTTGACAAACTGTGATAATTGTCATTGTTTATATCTGAATATTTCTTATAGTTAAATTAGTGCATACCTCATGAAAATCCATCAAACTTCATCGACAATTACTTCTAGATTTTACTTCATTACCAAATTTAATCATTAAAAATCAGAAAACTATCTTTGTTTGGTACTATGCTTGTGTTACGAGTCATATATCGTAATAAAAAGCATTTTTAATAACCAAATGCAGCAAACGCTTTCAAACACGCACAGAAAATATGGGGGAGGGAAAATCCTACATGCACATTGTCGTATGTGTCAAACAAGTACCAGATACAAAAATTATCAAGATTAATCCCAAAACAAACACATTAGACCGTCGCAGCGCACCAGCCATTTTAAATCCATACGATGCTCACGCTGTACAGGAGGCAGTAAGGATCAGAGAAAAGACAGGGGGAACTATATCCGTATTATCGATGGGGCCACCTCAAGCTACTGCTATTATTAAGAAGAGTATTGAAATTGGAGCAGACAGGGGTTATTTGATTTCTGACCGTGCCTTTGCTGGTGCAGATACACTTGCGACAAGTTATGCTTTGGCCAAGGCACTTGAAAGGATTAGCAAGGAAGAACCTGTAGATATGGTGATTTGTGGTAAGCATGCCATAGATGGGGACACTGGACAGGTTGGTCCTGGAATTGCAAGAAGGATGGATATACCTCCTGTTACAAATGTAATAGAGGTACCAGAGGTTAATTTGGAGGAACAAACAGTATTAATTAAACGTAAATTATCTAACGGCTATGAATTAATCCAAGCAGAATTACCCTGCTTATTAACAGTTGAAAAGGAAATTAATGAAATTGAGTACTCACCGATGCCAAATATGATTAAGGCAGCTAGATATGAACCAGTCATTTGGGCGGTAAGTGACCTAGAAAATGTGGATCGTACTCAACTTGGATTAAAAGGTTCTCCAACTATTGTTGGAAAGATGTTCACTCCTCCACGTCCAGAAGGCGGAAAAAAAATCGAGGGTTCTTCTGATGAGCAAGTTAAGCAACTAATGGATATTTTGATGGAAAAAAAGGATCTTTTTGTCTACCAGGATTCTAAATAATATAACAAGCCTAAGTTGTGGGGAGGGATATACATGAATTTTGATGATTACCGTGGAGTCTGGATATTCATTGAACAAAATGAGGGTAAGATTGAAGGAGTTTCATTAGAACTCCTTGGGGCAGGGAGGAAGCTTGCTGATAAATTACAAGTACCACTTGCAGGTTTTTTACTAGGTAGCGGGGTTAAGTCACTTGCGAATCAAGTAATTGCCTATGGTGCTGATGAAGTATACCTAGTCGATCATCCTGTGTTAAAGCAATATAGAACTGAGTCCTATATGAAGGGTGTTATGCGGGTTGTTGAAAAATATAAGCCAGAAATTATTCTTTATGGGGCAACGCCAAATGGCAAAGATTTAGCCAGTGCGGTTGCAACAGATTTGGTCACTGGCTTAACAGCAGATACCACAATGCTTGATGTTGATTTAGACAATCGATTGTTAGAAGCAAGCCGTCCTGCTTTTGGTGGCAACATTATGGCAACCATCCTTTGCAAAAAGCACCGCCCGCAAATGGCAACTGTTAGACCTAAGGTAATGAAAGCTTTAGAACCAGATAAGAGCAGACTAGGGAAAATTATAGAAGAGGAAATTGACCTTAAGGAAGAGGATATGCGGACCAAAGTGCTTCAAATTGTGAATGACGTAACAAAAAAGGTTAATCTAGCTGATGCTCACGTGATTGTATGCGGTGGAAAAGGGATGGGGGATGTACAGAACTTCCAAATCCTTTATGAACTGGCAGACACGATTGGAGCAACTGTGGGAGGAACTCGTGATGTGGTAGAAGCAGGCTGGCTTCCGCATGAGCTTCAAATTGGTCAAACAGGTGAGACAGTAACACCAAAAATATATTTTGCTGTTGCCTTATCAGGAGCCATTCAGCATGTAGTTGGTATGAAGAACTCTGAGTTAATCATCGCGATTAATAAGGACCCAAATGCACCAATATTTGATGTAGCTACTTATGGGATTGTTGGTGATGCAATGGACATTATCCCAAAATTAATCGAACAATTTAAGCAGCTGAGAAGTGAAAAGGGCGGTGAAATAAGCTATGTCGGAGAAATTTGATGTTATCGTCGTTGGAGCAGGTCCTGCGGGGACAGCGTGTGCACTTGTTTGTGCCCAAAATGGATTAAACGTATTGCTTATCGAAAGAGGAGAATATCCTGGCAGTAAGAACGTAATGGGTGGTGTTCTATATCGTAAACAGATGGAAGAGCTAATACCGGAGTTTTGGAAAGAAGCCCCTCTAGAGCGTCCGGTCATTGAACAGCGGTTTTGGATGATGGACCAAGAGTCGGTTCTTCAATTCGGATACAAAGGGCTAGAGTGGGCCAAGGAGCCTTATAATAACTTTACTGTATTAAGAGCACAGTTTGATCAATGGTTTGCAAAGAAGGCGGTGGAAGCCGGAGCGCTGCTGATTAATGAGACGGTAGTAACAGAATGCCTTGTCGAAAATGGTAAGGTTGTAGGAGTTCGCACGGACCGTCCTAATGGTGAAGTATATGCTGATGTTGTTGTTCTTGCAGACGGAGTAAATTCCCTATTGTCAAAACAATTAGGCTTTCACAAGGAATTTCGTCCAGATGAGGTCGCACTTACCGTTATGGAAGTGATTAATCTGCCAAAAGAAAAGATTAATGACCGTTTCAATTTGGAGGATAATCAAGGCTGTACAATTGAGATTTTTGGAGATTCCACTAAAGGTAATCTCGGCACAGCATTCCTATATACGAATAAAGATAGTTTAAATATTGGAGTAGGCACCACGCTTTCAAGCATGATTAAAGCTAAGCTGAAGCCGTATGAGCTACTTGACTATTTAAAGACACATCCTATGGTAAAACCGTTGATATCTGGTGGAGAATCAGCGGAATATCTTGCGCATCTAATTCCAGAAGGCGGCTATCGTTCTGTTCCGAAGGTGGCAGGTAATGGGGTAGTAGTTGTAGGGGATGCAGCACAGCTAGTTAATGCAATCCATCGTGAAGGTTCGAACATGGCAATGGCGTCAGGAAAGATGGCTGCGGAGGCTGTAATTAAGGCGAAGAAACGGAATGACTTTAGTGAGTCGAGTTTAAATAGTTACCGAGAGTCATTATATGGAAGTTTTATTATGAAAGATTTAGAGAAATATAAGGACGCTGCACATACGTTTGAGAAATATCCACAGTACTTTAAAGAGTACGTACCAATGATGAATAAAGCTGCCAGTAAATTCTTTACAGTAGATGGGACACCAAAGCGTGATAAGCAAAAGGAAATAATGAAGAGTGTTACAGCTGAAAGAGGAACGATCAAAGTATTGCAAGATATGTATCGCGCTTGGAAGGCGGTGAAATAATGTCAACTAAGAATATCGAGGAAAAACAGTATCTTCTTCGTTTTAAGGCTGATACGAAATCACACCTAACGGTTATGGACCATGATATTTGTATGACAAAATGCCCTGACAAGATTTGTACTGTGTTCTGTCCGGCTGAAGTATATAAGTGGGAAGGATTAAGAATGCAGGTTGGCTATGAAGGCTGTCACGAATGCGGTAGCTGCCGAATCGGCTGTCCGTACCAGAACATAAAATGGGAATACCCAAAAGGCGGCCACGGTATCGTCTTCCGTCTAGCGTAACAACAAATATAAAGTACAAAAATAAACCAGTCCTCACTGGTTTATTTTTTTTGGAATTATGTGTAGGCACTGATAGCACTGTATGTAGGTTTATTCACAAATGAAGGTAAAAAGAAGGTGAAGCAGAGGGATAGGTTTTGTGGTTTAGCTTATTTTTTCTTGTAGGTTTAAGGAGAAGAGTTTATCTAGTTTGCTAGTTTTGACAAACGAACTGGCTAAATGATTTGCGTCTGCCATACTTTCCATTCTAGGTGAACAGTAATACGGTTTTTTCCAGTTGAAGTCACCTTCACCATCAGCAGGGTAGATACTCACTTTCCAGTTGTAGTAGATCTTTGGCTGTGCAAGTTGTTCGCCTTCAACTGCAATCAGCCAATGAGTCCAATTACTGTCATTCATTTCCTCTAGCGCTAGTTGATCAGTTAAACCGATTGGGATTAATGCTTTTTGATAAAAATCATGATAATTTGGAGTTTTCATGTATTCTTAGTCCTCCCTTTATTTTATCTATCTATATTATATTAAAGTTTATACTTTTTTTTGAGTGTAAATGTTAAAATTTTTCGAAAACTGAATTCTTTTGTTATTAACGGTAAAAATAGGGTTTTTTAATTAAATGTGACCCGAGTCACAACATTAAACGGTCCAGCCTTATATACTTAACACATAAATAACAAATAAGAGGTGTATGAGATGAGTGGCTGCATGAGTGCTTTTGGTGGTGTGCCGCAAGCTGAACTAAGCAAGGGACTTAAACAATTAAAGGAAGAGCATCCAGCTTTATTGGCACAATTAGAGGGACTTTACAATTTGACCCTGAAAATTGAACAAGGTATTGATATAGAAACGAATTTTGCTGATTTAATCATAAAGGTAGGCGAGTTTAAAGCAGAGCTTGAACCACATTCAGATAGAGAAGAAGGCATACTATTTCCAATGATGGGTGTCTATATTGGTACAACATCTGGACCGATTGCGGTGATGGAATATGAACACGATCAAGCGAAAGCACATATTGGTGAATTTCTTGCAAAAGCTGGGGACGGACTAACCATTGAAAATATGAAAAACCTAGCCGTATTAATAAAAAACGCGTACTTTATCTTAACAGAGCACTTCTCAAAGGAAGAAAATGTTTTATTTCCAATGGCAGAAAGAATGCTATCCAATGAAGAAAAAGAAGAACTATATCAAAAAATACAAGAAATAAAATAAAGGATGGGCGCTGCCCATCCTTTTGTTAGCTTTGATTCCACTCTTGTACCTTTTGGTCACTAGGAAGGAGGAAAGCCGTTAGCCCTAGTAACGGTAACACACCAATCGCGGAAACCATCGTTGTTAACCCAATTAGGTCTGCTAAATATCCAAGTCCAACTGAACCAATAGCTCCCATACCGAAAGCCAGCCCAACGGTTAAGCCTGACATCGTTCCGATTTTCCCAGGAACCAATTCTTGAGCATACACCACCGTCACAGAAAAGCTTGTCATCAAGATAAAGCCTGTTAGCGATAAAAAGATAAAGGCGAAAACAGGTGGAACAAACGGTATGAGCAGAGAAAAAGGAATAGTCGCAAGCATGGAAACCGAAATGACTGTTTTCTTGCCAAAACGGTCAGCTAACGGGCCTCCAAAAAAAGTTCCAAATGCACCGGCAACCAAGAAAGCAAATAAGAAAAGCTGTGATTCCTTGATAGAGAATGAATATTCTTTAATGGCAAAGAACGCATAGAAGTTAGTCATACCTGAAATATACCAAGACCTTGCAAAGATAAGAAGTAAAATTAGACCCAAAGCCTGCTTTACACCTTTAGAAAGTCCAAATTCTTCACTAGTAACAGTTTTTTTATTTGCAGTCCTTACCGTAACAGCTAATCTTTGATTGTACCAATTTGCAATATAGATTAATAATAGTACTGCTAGTGCCGCAGCAATTGTAAAGAAGGAAGCACCTTTTTGCCCAAGCGGAACGAGAATAAGTGCTGTAATAAGTGGTGCAAGTGCCTGACCCGTGTTCCCTCCAACTTGATAGATGGACTGTGCTAATCCCCTCCTACTTCCAGCTGCCATATAGGCTACTCTGGATCCTTCAGGGTGGAATACAGCTGAGCCTAAACCAATAAACAGTACTGAGATGACAACCCAGGTGAAACTTGGTGCATATGCTAATCCTAGTACTCCCCCTAGTGTAAAGGTGAGGCCGATTGGCAAGGCATAAGGCATTGGTTTTTTATCTGTTATCACTCCCACTATTGGCTGCATCACAGAAGAAACCATATTTAATGAAAAGGCAATAATCCCTAGTTGAGTAAAACTAAGTCCCATTGATTTTTCAAGTATTGGAAACATTGCAGGAACAACAGCCTGTATTGCATCATTGAGTAAATGGCAAATCCCAATGATATATAATATATTGAACATAGTGGACTCAGATGCTTTTGGTGCTTTTACTGGCATGGCAGCCTGTTGGGACATGGTCGGATCATCACCTTTTAGATTGTGTCAAACTTTGAATATATCTATCTTACAAAAAATCAAACTAAAATAGAAATATTTCTTTCTAATTTCGAAATAGTTTTTTTGATTATACTATTAGGAGTCAATTTGACACTAATAGAAAAGTTTTTTATAATAATCTTGAACTCGAGATATTTTAAAAATCAAAAAGGATGCGTTTTTATGGAAAATGGTTCTATATCTCAATCACTAAAACTGTTTATAGTTCTTTCAAGGGCATATAAGGCCATAAATGAGCATGTAAATAAAGTAATTCAAGCAAGCGGCTTAAATCCTACAGAGTTTGCTGTTCTAGAATTGTTGTATCATAAAGGTGATCAGCCTATGCAGCAAATTGGAGGGAAAATTTTGCTTGCCTCCGGAAGCATTACCTATGTTGTAGATAAGCTAGAACAAAAGGGAATGTTGAGAAGGATAGCATGTCCAAAAGACAGAAGAGTAACCTATGCACAAATTACAGATGAAGGTAAAAATTTCATTCAAGAGATTTTCCCTGACCATGCCCAAGAAATTCATAAATTAATGTCTAGCTTAAATGATTTGGAAAAGCAAGAAGCCATTGGTTTATTAAAAAAATTAGGCTTGCCTGCGGGAAAATTCTAATACGGCTATTTTGCCGTATTTTTTTATTTTAAAGGAATATTATGACAGAATGTCGAATTACATTTAGTTGAAAAAAATAATAGTTAGGGGATGTTTTAATGAACTTTGAAAATTATACATATGTCCGGCCTAATTTAGCTGAAATAACTGCTGATTTCGAGGCGGCTCTTGACCGGTTCAAACATGCAGCTTCTCTTGAAGAACAAAATACTGCTATGAATGAAATCAATGATATTAGGAATAACCTAGGTACCATGTTTAATCTTTGTTATATCCGACACTCAGCAGATACAAATGATGAGTTTTACAAGGCTGAACAGGATTACATGGATGAGATTCAACCCGAAGTGGAGGGATTGGTTACAAAATTCTATCAAGAACTTGTTAACTCTAGATTCCGCACCGACTTAGAAGCAAAGTGGGGCACACAGTTATTTGCACTTGCAGAAGGTCAATTAAAGACTTTTAAACCAGAAATTGTGCCATTGCTACAAAAAGAAAATAAGTTATCAACCGAATATACGAAACTGCTGGCATCGGCGAAAATTGATTTTGAAGGGGAAGAAAGGACTCTTGCTCAATTAGATCCTTTTACTGAATCAATTGATAGGGAAATGAGAAAGCGGGCAAATGAAGCGAAGTTTGGCTTTTTTGCAGCGAATGAAGCTGAACTTGATCGAATCTACGATGAACTTGTGAAAGTAAGAACTGAGATTGCAAAAACACTTGGCTATAAGAACTTTGTTGAACTCGGATATTACCGAATGATGAGAACAGATTACAATGCCGAAATGGTTGCGAACTTTAGAGTTCAGGTTAAGGATTATATCGTACCGCTGGCTACTAAATTAAAGGCTCGCCAGCAGGAGCGTATAGGTGTAGAACAACTAAAATACTACGATGAAGCCTTTAAGTATCAGACAGGTAATGCTAATCCTAAAGGTAGTCCGGAATGGATTATTGAAAATGGTCAAAAAATGTATGAAGATCTTTCGAAAGAAACTGGTGAGTTTTTCCGGTTTATGCAAGAAAACAACTTGATGGACCTTGTTGCTAAAAAAGGTAAGGCTGGTGGCGGATACTGTACATACATTGAAGATTATAAAGCACCATTTATCTTTTCGAATTTTAACGGTACTTCTGGGGATATTGATGTTTTAACACATGAAGCTGGGCACGCCTTTCAGGTATATTCCAGCAGGCATTTTGAAATCCCAGAATACTACTGGCCAACATATGAGGCAGCAGAAATTCATTCTATGAGTATGGAATTCTTTACATGGCCATGGATGGAGTTATTCTTCAAGGAAGACACAGATAAATATAAATTTTCTCACTTGAGTGATGCATTATTATTCCTTCCATATGGAGTTTCTGTTGATGAATTCCAGCATTGGGTTTATGAAAACCCCGAGGCTACACCAGAGGAACGGAAGCAGCAATGGCATGAAATCGAAAAGAAATATTTGCCGCATAAGGACTATGATGGGCTGACATACCTAGAAAACGGAGGATTCTGGCAGCGTCAAGGTCATATTTATAATTCACCTTTTTATTACATTGACTATACACTTGCTCAAATTTGTGCTTTTCAATTCTGGAAACGCTCTAGAGAAAATCAAGAAGAGGCTTGGGCTGATTATGTAAAGCTCTGTAAGCTTGGTGGAAGCATGTCATTTACAAATCTTGTGAAAGAAGCTAATTTAATTTCTCCATTCGAAAATGGCTGTGTTGAATCGGTAGTCGGTGAAATTGAAGCTTGGTTAAATTCAGTAGAAGACCAGAAACTATAAAAAGAAGCGAAGCCCGCGGGCTTCGCTTTTTTTATTGACCTTGTGCACAAATACTTTCAAGATGATTGCATCTAGAATATTTTTCCCCGCCTAAACTTTTTCTTCAAAAAAAGCTCGTCTTTGTTTGTCCCTATGGTCATATAGTAGTGATAAGGGGGAGATGATGTGAGGAAGAATTGGGCAGCAGCTTTTCAAATCGCCGCAGTCTATGTTGGTACAGTTGTAGGAGCGGGATTTGCAACAGGGAGAGAAATCGTAGAGTTCTTTTCTCGGTTCGGTTTCTTTGGATTTATCAGTATCTTAATGAGTGGTTATCTCCTTATCATGCTAGGATCCAAGTTAATGAGAATCGCCGCTCAGATTAATGCGGTATCATACCAAGAATTCAATGTTCACTTGTTTGGAAAAATTGCAGGCAAGGGAATTAATATAATTATGCTTATTATGTTACTGGGGGTTAGTGCGGTAATGCTCGCGGGAGCAGGTGCTGTTTTTGAAGAGCAGTTAGGTTTATCCAAGAGTTTAGGTGTTTTTTTAACTATTTTTTTATCCTTTATTGTCATGCTAGTCGGGACTAAGGGGATATTTGCGGTAAACAGCTTCGTTGTCCCAATCATGATCTGTTTTAGTTTGATGTTAATGACAATATCAATTAGACAGGCAGATTTCTTGGACAAATTATTATTTATTCCATATGCAGTTGATGGCTGGAAAAGTGTGTTAGCTCCGTTTTCTTATTCGGCATTAAATCTAGCCTTAGCCCAAGCAGTTCTAGTTCCGATTGCAAATGAAATCAAAGATGATTGGACAATAAAGTGGGGCGGAATATTGGGCGGTGCTGCGTTGACTGTGATTTTATTGTCGAGTCATTTTACGCTGATTATGCTTCCAAATGTAGAAGTGTATGAGATTCCGATGGCCATAATCATGAAGCAAATTGCTCCATTTTTTTACTGGATTTTTGTCCTGGTTATTTATGGTGAGATTTTCACTTCTGTCATCGGAAATGTTTTTGGTCTCGATAGACAGTTAAAACAATATATTACTGTGCCTACTTTTATATCTATTTCAGTCATATTTTTAATATCCTATTGTATAAGTCTTATTGACTATAGCATGCTGTTATCAAATTTATACCCGATATTTGGCTACATCAGCCTAACCTTCTTCGTACTGCTATGGATGAAACCATTTAAAGCTGACATAAATAATTCAATAAAATAAACAGGCCAGTAAATATTTTATAAGATAGATTTTTGCCAAATCTATACTATGCACAGAGAAAAAATAAGCATCTGTTCGCAGGTTGAACAGATGCTTATTTTAATGGATAGAGGATGAACATTAAGATATCAAACACAATATGTGAAACAATGACTAGTGGCATGCTTTTTTTCCATAAATAAAGGGTACCCCAAATAAGGCCTGAAACAAATGCAGCAAGAACAAGGAAAAATGCTCCAGAGTATATGTGGACTAATGAATATAAAAAGGCACCACAGAAAATACTTCCAAAAACTCCAAAATATCGTAGCAATCTTGTCTGAACAAAACCGCGCCAAAAGAGTTCCTCACCTGGAGCAGCAATTAATATCAACGCTAGGTATTCCCAAAAAATGGATGGTCCGAACCAACGATAAAGTCTTTTAACACTTTGATCAATAGGAGGATAAACCATTTCAATTAACTGGTAGCCTAGCCAAAAGAGAAAATATAACAGTACGCCTGACAAAATGCCTATTGAGATATATTTTAAAAAGGAAGCTTCGTCATCAACTTCTTCTTGAAACATTGCAAATGTAATTAAAACAAGCATGGTACCGGAGAAGATATACCAGAAAATGGATCTATCGTCAAAAGTAAAATACATCAGACCATGAGCAATTATTAAACCGACAAGCAATCGTAAGTCTAAGATTAGATTTTTTGACATTTAAAGCTCCTTTCATAATGATTGAATTTATTTTATCAGAAAAGATTCTATAAAAGGAAATGATTACAATAGTGACATTGTAAATAAGAATATAAAAAAGTGAAATCATATAAATGTAATAGAAAGGAGGACTAACAGCAATGAGTAAATCTAAAAGTCAGGAAGAACGAGAATGGACAGTCCGTAAACAAGATCAAAATCCCCATGGAAAAGTGAAATCATTAAAGCAAATTGCCGATGAGACTAAACAGGGCAAATAATATAGTCCCTCTTAATTACACCATCTTCTCTAAGTTTATTGTAATTTAAACTTGGAAAAAATAAAAAGGCAGCCTTTTGGCAGCCTTTTCATTTTTTCGTTTTAATAAACGCTTTCTTTTACTATTTTATAATTTTTATGGTTAACTACTGTTCTTTGGTCTAATTCTAAATCACGATAATTATCCATGTATGTTAGGTCGACTATCACAGAGTTTTCATTTACTTTTTCAACAACACCTAGTAAACCGCCACGGAATTCTATAATATTTCCTACTTCTGCTTTTTTCAATTTAGTCTCTCTCCTTTACCTTGCACTCTATATATTTAAGTAACAGTTTGCACTAATATTTTTATTTCGTAAAGGGTTTTATGTGACAATTAAGTTAATTTTTAAAAAAATGGTATCGTTTACATGAAAAATACCCATTTTCCAGAAAATATGCTTTTTTACACGATGATTGACTCTTAGATTGGAGCTTCATTACAATATGAATAAAGGTGGTGCCAAAGGTGAATGAGGATTATGTAAATGAGATTCTTGATAAATTAAAGAAAGGTGAACTTACAGAATACTATGTGAAAAATGAGGATTTCCTGACATTTAGACAATTTCTTGTTAAAAGGGAAGATTTTAAGCATATTCGTGGTATCGCCCAGCGGGGTGGAGATGTTTTATATCAATACTTAAGTGAACCTAGAAGTTAATATTAAGTAATGAAAAGAATTGGTCATATCCAATTCTTTTTTAAACGGTAGTATTATCTTTTGGAAAAATCTATAAATTTGGTAGAATAATATAGGTCTTATACTTAGGTTTAAGGGGATGGAATAATGGTATTATCAGAAAAAATTGACAAACTAAAGAACGAAATCAGCAAGGTCATCATAGGAAAAGAACTTGAAGTTGAACTCATGGCGATTTCTTTATTATTTAATGGACATATTTTGCTTGAGAGTGTGCCCGGAACAGGTAAAACAATGTTAGCAAAAAGCTTTGCAAAGTCGATAGGCGGTGAATTTTCACGTATACAATTTACCCCTGATGTTCTGCCAAGTGATGTTACAGGTATTCAATTCTTTAATCCCAAAACTCAGGAATTTGAATTACGTCCTGGACCAATTATGGCCAATATAGTTTTAGCGGACGAAATCAATCGTGCCACACCAAGAACGCAATCAAGTTTACTGGAAGTAATGGAAGAAAGACAAGTAACCATTGATGGAGAAACAGTTAGATTACCGGAACCATTTATGGTTATTGCTACACAAAACCCAGTGGAATCTCAACAAGGTACCTTTCCGTTGCCGGTGGCGCAAATGGACCGCTTTTTTCTTAAGATAAAAGTCGGATATCCTGATTTGGAAGATGAGAAGAAGGTCCTTCAACTCCATCGCGGTACAAGAATACATAATCATATTCATCAAGTTTTTCCATTATCGGAAATAGAACAGCTAAAAACCGCCGTAAATGAGATCTTTATCTCTGAAGAAATGGAAGATTACCTGTTAGCACTTGTTCGAAAAACGAGAGAACATAATGATATAGAATTAGGAGTCAGTCCTAGGGGAACGCTGGCTTTGATGAAAGCTGCACAGGGGAAAGCTTTACTAGATGGCAGGGAATATGTTAAGCCAGATGATATTAAAGCGGTTGCTCCTTATGTTCTAGGACATCGTATATTTTTGTCAATAGAAGGATCACTGACCAAAACGGCAGAAACAATCATTGCTGATATTGTCAATTCTATTCCTGTTCCTGTTGAAGCAGGTACAAATGGATGAACTGGAGCAAGTATTCAGTAGAAGATAGAAAGATTCCAGGTATCACAGCATTTGCTGCCATTCTCATCATTGCAAGCCTTTATATGCAATCTAGACTGGTCTTGTTTGTAGCCATCTTCTTTCTAATCAGTTTCTATATAAATCATCTTTATTTAACAAAGGTTGGCGACCGGTTGATATGTACAAATAATATAGAAAAAATGCGGTTCTTTATTCATGATAAAGGAAAGTGGACATTAAGCTTTGCTAACCACGGGGTACCAATATTAAAGGGAGAATTAACGATAAGCTTTGACGAAATCACTTCTCCGGATGATTTAAAAATAGACCCCAGCCTCTCCTTGTATGAAATCAATGTTCCATTTTCAATTTTCACAGGTCAAACCAAAAATATCAGTATTCCATTTACAGCAATGGCACGTGGTACCGCAAGAATTCGTAAACTTGAGATTAGGATCCCCAGTATCCTAGGCTTTGGAGAAGTTATGCTAGAAAATAAAGATAGGGTTAAGCAAGAAGCCATCATATATCCAAAGTCTAATACAGTACATGGTCTTCAAGAACATCTATCAATCCTTCAAGGAGTGAATCCTGTTCCATATTCGGTGTATGAAGATCGGCTTGGTCCATTAGGGACACGAGATTATTCACCTAGTGATAGCTTTAATCGTATTCATTGGAAAGCAAGTGCACGTAAACATGAATTACAAACAAAAATTTACGAACGGATTTCTGAGAAAGGATTGAACATCTCAATAAATGTTTCCGATGGTTACGCTGTGACCGCTATGCTTGAACAAATCCTTAGCAGTGTGACAGAGATTGCCTATTTTGCATTCAGGCAGCAGATTCCTTATTCACTTTGTATCAACATTAGAGCTGCCGGCAGTACACCCTTTTACTATATTCCAAAAGGAGAAGGAAATGAGCATTTACAAAGGGTGTTAGAGACACTAGCTTCAATCAACTCAAATCATTCAACCTTCCCTTATGATAAAATGCTTTCTTTCTACAGAAGGCATTTAGCGGTGCAGCCTACACTAATTCATTGTGGAAATAAATTGAATGAAAGCGAAATGCACCTTTTCAAGCTGTCTGCAAGAGGGATTGGAATGCTGGAGTTGTTGATAGAGGGTGAACATGCTGTATTAGTCCCGCTAAACACGGCACATGGAAGGAGAAAGATGTTGTGAGACAATTGCTTTCTGCCACCTACCATTTTAGTTTGGAGTTATTATTTGGATTAATCATATTATATTTCTTTTATACAAATAAAGTAGGTATGCCTCCTGCCTTTCTTTTATTATCATTATCGTTAGGCAGTCTCATATTTTTTTCGCTTCTATTGATAAAATACAACGAGAACGGGAAATGGCTTTATTTTATAACAGTGGTCCCCCTGTTATTTATTTTGGGAAGTCAGTTTGAAGTATCCAAGTATGTATTAGTTTTTATTATAGTATTAGTTTTTTGGCGGGGAATTTTATTGCATAGAGAGACTGGAGGTTATTCTGCAACTACAATTCTTCTTATAACTCTGCCCGTTGGAATTATAAGTTTAATTTTTGCATCATCACGTAATACTCCTTTTATTAATCATATTGTTATCATCTTACTAGTGCAGGGATTTTTAGTGCTGTTAGGTGAGTTCCTAAGGAAATGGGGATCTATTCATGAGGATAAGTCAAGCCATGCCCTCTTTTTTGGGAAGTTATTAGGAGCCATTTGTTTGATTGGCATTTCCGTTGCTCTGCTCATGAAACCTCTTCAATTCATCTTTTTTAAGGTATTAAAAACTTTTGTACTTGTGTTTGCCTATATCATGACCCCTCTTTTAAGCGGCATACAGATTCTTCAAATTACAGGCTGTGAACGGAAATCGTCAGAAGCTGAACTGTCCGGGCAGGAAGAGCTACCGTCTCAATTTAACGAAAGGTCATATATCCCTATAGAAGATATCATGTATGTAGTACTCGTTCTTCTAGTGATTGTTTTTCTAGTGTATCTGTTTATAAAAAAGAAAATAAACCTTATTCCGCCAATTAATAAATTTTCCGATGCTATTGATATCTCAACAGGTAAACTCAGTGCTAAACATAAGTCAATCTTACCAAGAAGAATAAAGCCGCCTGGAGATATTATCAGAAGGGAAGTATTTGAACTGGAGAGATTCGCCTATAAATACAACTGCGGAAGACAGCCATATGAGACCGTAGAAGAATGGATGCGTAGAATTGGGTTTACAGATGAGGAGCAAATCATTAAGACTTATGAAAAGTTACGATATGGGCATCAATCTTATTCCTTAGAGGAAAAAACATCTTTTTTGTTGGAAATTAGTCGATTGAAACAGCATATTAAAGAGAAGTAAGGAAAGAGATAAATAGAGGAAGGGGCGCAAGTGGTTGGAAACATATATTCTTTCATTAGACCAAGGAACAACGAGTTCTAGGGCTGTTCTATGTAATAAGAAAGGTGAAATCGTCTTTATTGCACAGAAAGAGGTTTCACAACATTTTCCTAATCCAGGTTGGGTGGAGCAAAATGCTAATGAAATCTGGGGATCTATTCTTTCGGTCATTGCCGAGGTGTTATCGGAATCAGGAGTTAAACCTGAGCAAATTGCAGGAATTGGAGTCACAAATCAGCGCGAAACAACAGTTGTTTGGGATAGTCAGTCGGGTGAGCCTATATACAATGCAATTGTCTGGCAATCAAGGCAAACGAACGATATTTGTGAAGAATTAAAAAACAAGGGCTATAATGAACTTTTTCATCAGAAAACTGGATTACTAATTGATGCCTATTTTTCAGGAACGAAGGTAAAGTGGATACTAGACCATGTCCATGGTGCAAGAGAAAAGGCAGAACAAGGTAGTCTGTTATTTGGCACAATAGACACCTGGCTGATTTGGAAGCTGTCAGGAGGACGTGTACATGTGACAGATTACTCAAATGCCTCAAGAACGTTGATGTTTAATATCTATGATCTCACATGGGATGACCAGTTACTAGAAATCTTAAAGGTTCCAAAATCGATGCTTCCAGCTGTACGTCCGTCATCTGAAATTTATGCGAAAACAGTTGATTATCACTTTTTTGGGAAAGAAGTGCCGATCTCTGGGATAGCAGGTGATCAGCAGGCAGCTCTCTTTGGTCAGGGTTGCTTTGAAAAAGGAATGGCTAAAAACACATATGGCACTGGCTGTTTCATGTTAATGAATACAGGGGAGCAGGCGGTAATATCTAAGCATGGTTTATTAACAACTATTGCCTGGGGTTTAAATGGAAAAGTTGAATATGCTCTTGAAGGGAGCATATTTGTAGCAGGTTCAGCAATTCAGTGGCTAAGAGATGGCCTAAGAATAATAAACGATGCTAAAGACAGTGAACAGTATGCCGCACAGGTCACTTCTTCTGACGGAGTTTATGTGGTACCGGCTTTTGTTGGGTTAGGAACACCTTATTGGGATAGTGAAGTCCGTGGTGCCGTCTTTGGTTTAACAAGGGGAACAACCAAAGAGCATTTTGTTAGAGCAACACTTGAGTCGTTAGCCTATCAAACGAAAGATGTGTTATCTGCTATGGAAGCTGATTCAGGAATACAGTTAAAGACACTTCGTGTAGATGGTGGAGCTGTGAAAAACAATCTCTTAATGAAATTCCAAAGTGATTTGTTAAATGTTCCTGTTGAAAGACCTATGAATAATGAAGCAACAGCAATTGGCGCTGCTTACTTGGCAGGACTTGCGGTGGGGTATTGGAATAACCAAGAAGAAATTGCTAATCAATGGGCTGTTGATAATCGATTTGAACCAACAATGTCAGAAGAAAACCGCCAATTGCTGTACGCTGGCTGGAAAAAAGCAATTAGAGCAGCAATGGCCTTTAAATAAGTTGATTTAATTTGGAAAATACGATATGCATTTACAATCCAATTCAAGCAGAAGAAGCAATCAACAATAAGTGTGTTTGATTGCTTTTTTTTGACTTATTTGTGAATTTTGAAAAGAAATTTTACTAAACCTTTTATTAATGCGCTTACATTGGATTTTTTCAGTTGTCTGTAGTGTTTAAAAGTGGTATCCTAGCAAATGTATAATTGAACAAGTTGATAAAACGAACATCTCCTTTACATACTTGATATCTCTTTTGGAGAAAATATCATTAGTCTAAATGAGTAATTTGACTAAAAAAAGTACAAGTTGCTATAGTAAATGGAGAAGTAGTTTATCAATTTTACTAATTAGAAGGAGTATGATTAAAATGGCAGAAAAACAATTTAAAGTAGTTGCAGATACAGGAATTCACGCAAGACCGGCTACATTATTAGTGCAAACAGCGAGCAAATTTGATTCTGAAATCAACTTAGAATATAAGGGCAAAAAAGTGAATCTAAAATCTATCATGGGTGTAATGTCTTTAGGTATTGGCCAAGGGGCAGATATTGTAATTAGTGCTGAAGGCAGTGACAGTGCAGATGCAATAAGCAGCCTAGAGGATTTGTTGAAAAAAGAAGGATTGGCTGAGTAATGACATTCTTAAACGGGATAGCTGCCTCAAATGGAATTGCAATTGCTAAGGCTTATAAATTAGTCGAGCCAGATTTAACCTTTGAAAACAAAACGATAGAAGATACCGATTTAGAAGTAGACCGCTTTCGTGCTGCTATCGGGAAATCAAAAGTTGAGTTAGAAGCAATTCGTGATAAAGCAAACGTAGAACTTGGTGCTGACAAAGCAGCCATTTTTGAAGCTCATCTTCTCGTACTTGGTGACCCAGAGCTAAATGGGCCGATTGAAGATAAGATTAAATCAGAGAAGGTAAATGCTGAGGCAGCACTAAAAGAAACTGCCGATATGTTTGTTATGATGTTTGAGCAAATGGACAACGAATACATGAAAGAGCGTGCAGCAGATATTCGTGATGTTACGAAGCGCGTACTTGCTCATCTATTAGGTGTTCATTTAGTAAATCCTAGTATGATCGCTGAAGAAGTAATTATTGTAGCAGAAGATTTAACACCGTCTGATACTGCTCAATTAAATCGACAATTCGTATTAGGTTTCACAACAGATATTGGTGGTCGGACTTCACACTCTGCTATAATGGCACGGTCAATGGAAATACCAGCGGTTGTTGGTACCAAAACCGCGACTAAGGATATTACAAATGGTGACCTAGTCATTGTTGATGGATTAAAAGGGGAAGTACATATTAACCCTACTCCGGAGTTAGTAGAAGAATATAGAAAAGTTCATCAAGAATATGAAGTACAAAAAGCGGAATGGGCAAAACTAGTAAATGAAAAAACAGTATCAACAGATAACCACCATGTAGAACTAGCCGCGAATATCGGTACTCCAAATGATTTAAAAGGAGTAATTGAAAATGGCGGAGAGGGTGTAGGTCTTTACAGAACTGAGTTTCTATATATGGGCCGTGATCAGCTTCCAACTGAGCAAGAACAGTTTGAGGCCTATAAAGCTGTTTTAGAAGGAATGGCTGGAAAACCAGTTGTCGTTCGAACATTGGATATTGGTGGCGATAAAGAGCTTCCGTACCTTCATTTACCAAAGGAATTAAATCCATTTTTAGGCTTCCGTGCTATTCGTCTATGCTTAGAGGAACAAGGAATATTCCGTACACAGCTTCGTGCCTTGCTTCGTGCAAGCACATATGGAAATTTAAAAATTATGTTCCCAATGATTGCAACTCTTGATGAATTCCGCGCTGCCAAAGCAATGCTTGAGGAAGAAAAGGATAAACTTATCTCTGAAGGCGTGTCTGTTGCGGAGCACATCGAACTTGGTATTATGGTTGAAATTCCATCTACTGCCATCCTTGCTGATCAGTTTGCTAAAGAAGTCGATTTCTTTAGTATTGGAACAAACGACTTAATCCAATACACAATGGCTGCTGACAGGATGAATGAGCGTGTATCTTATTTATACCAGCCATACAGTCCTTCCATTTTACGACTAGTTAAGATGGTTATTGATGCAGCGCATGCTGAAGGAAAATGGGCTGGAATGTGCGGTGAAATGGCAGGCGATGAAACTGCTATTCCACTTCTACTTGGACTAGGATTAGATGAATTCTCAATGAGTGCCACTTCCATTCTGAAAGCACGTTCACAGATAAAGAATTTAAGCAAAGCAGACATGGAGTCTCTTGCTGAACAAGTACTAAATATGCAAACAACTGACCAAGTAATTGAAGCAGTTCAAAATGCAACTAAATAATCAACTTCGAGGCCGACTGAAACAACAGTCGGCCTATTTTCTTTATTACGTTTATTACCTGAAATATTTGGTTAAGGTAGAAACATAAAGGAGTGTTAATTATGCTGCGAAAATTGAAATGGATTAATGTACTAGTCTTCATCATGTTAATTGGAAGCTTGGCAACTGGTTGTGGCTTTCTGTTTTCAAATGAATTAATTGTTAACCGCTATGCTGACGCATTGTTGACTAAGAATAACGAGCTTCAATTTCGTTTCCGTATCAATAATGAAATGTTAGAGCAGCATCAATTATACAAAGTAAAGGTTTCGATTAATGATGATCAACTAGCAGCGGCAATTGGTAAACGAGAGATTATATATGGAGAAGACCAAGTTTTAAATGGGGAATATATAGAAGTTAAGGGGAATGAGAAATATATATTTATGGATCCAATAGCTTTACAAAAGGATTTTCATATACATGAGCTAGAGAGGTTAATTGAAAAAGAGCAGGCAGTCTCGATAGAAATTTTTAATGAACAGGAAGTTTTTGGACGAGTATATTTAACTAATTTTTCCTCTGAACTTTAGAAACGGGACTAAATACTTGGTTCCGTTTTTTTTATATGGTTGAATAATAATGTAGAGATCTTTAAGAGAGGATGATTAATTTGCTTCATCGAGAGAGTACAGTAGTCGGGTTTATTGGAATAGGTGTTATGGGGAAGAGTATGGCAGAGCATTTATTGGCAGCCGGATATTCGTTAATTGTTCATACGAGAACTGAGGAAAAGGCGGAAGAGCTTGTAAAGAAAGGAGCAATCTGGGCTAATAACTCAATGGAAGTTGCAAAAAATGCAAATGTCATCATGACCATGGTTGGGTACCCGGCTGATGTAGAGGAAATCTATTTCGGTGAACATGGATTAATTAAAAATGGGCAAAAAGGCAGTTATTTGATTGATTTTACTACATCTGCTCCGTCAATAGCCGTCAGAATCTATACGGCGGCCAAGGAGAAGGGACTACATGCAATTGATGCTCCGGTGTCTGGAGGAGATGTTGGAGCAAGGGAAGCCAAGCTATCCATTATGGCCGGGGGTGATAAGGAGGTCTTTGATGCTGTTCATCCACTATTAACGCTTCTTGGGACTAATATTGTTTACCAAGGAAAAGCTGGTGCAGGCCAGCATACTAAGATGTGTAATCAAATTGCGATAGCATCGAATATGATTGGTGTATGTGAAGCGTTGGTTTATGCAGAAAACGCAGGCTTAGATCCAGAAACAGTTTTAAAAAGTATCACAACTGGTGCTGCAGGAAGCTGGTCTTTAAGTAATTTAGCTCCAAGAATTTTAGATGGGAATTTTGAGCCGGGATTCTACATAAAGCACTTTATTAAAGATATGGGAATCGCTATAGCGGAAGCAAAACAAATGGGGCTTGAGGTTCCTGGTTTAACCTTATCTAAGTCCTTATATGACAAATTAGCCGAACTCGGCGAAGAAAATAGCGGCACACAAGCCCTATATAAATATTGGAAGATGTAAGAATCAAGCATAAACTCCCCACGAATATTAGAAACTATATCTGAAATGAACTTGGGAGGAATGTAAGATGGCCAAGCGTACTAAAAAGAATGATCCACAACAAAAAAATAAAAAGGGATTTGATTCAGCAGTATTAAATGAAGAATTTGCTCATGAAACGGGCGCCGCTGCTACGAATAAAATCCATAAAGATAAGGCTAAGAAAGAAAAGGCACCAAAAAATAATGGTATGTACAAAGGGCAATAAATAGGCGAAATCCCTTCACTTGAAAGTGAAGGGATTACTTTTTTATTAATCATGGATATATTGTTCAAGTCGATTTAGGCCTTTTTCTAGTGTTTCTAGGGAACAGGCAAAAGATAAACGAAAATACCCTTCTCCAAATTCTGAAAAGGCACTGCCGGGTACTACTGCTACTTTTACCTTATTAACTAAATCAAGGGCAAAGTCAAAGCTATTCAAATGGATCTTATCAGGGATCTTAACGAAGAAGTAAAAGGCACCATCAGGTTTTACTGTGCTTAATCCCATTTTTGTTAATCGGTCATAAACATATTCTCTTCTGATCGCATACTCTTTTTTCATAATATCTGCATCATTAATCCCAACTGTTAAGGCTTCCAATGCTGCTTTTTGTGCGATTGAGTTTGCACAGGAGACATTGTATTGGTGAACCTTTAAAATATGTTTTGTAATATTTTCTGGCGCAAACAAAAAGCCTATTCGCCACCCTGTCATCGAGTGAGATTTGGACAGACCATTTATGACTATTGTTTTATCTTTTAAAAAACTAGCAATGGATACATGCGGTTTGTCAAACACGAGTTCACTATAAATTTCATCTGCTAGAACAAAAATGTCCCGGTCAGCTAAATAGTCTGCAATCTCTTTAAGCTCAGCTTCATTTAGACTAACACCAGTGGGATTGGAAGGATAGGGAAATACAATACATCTTGTCTTATCAGTTATGTATGGTTTGATCATATCAAGAGTAAAACGAAAGTCATTTTCTCTAATATCAGCATGAATCGGAACAGCACCACACATTTCAATGATCGGCTGATAACCAGGATAAATCGGTCCCGGTAAGATTACTTCTGCTCCGTGGGTAAGAATGGTGCGAAAGGTTATATCTATAGCCTCGCTGGCACCCATTGTAACAATGACTTCTGCTTCTGGTTTATAGTTCAGCTGATATTTTTTACTGACAAAATCACAAGCAGCTGTTCTTAACTCAATGGTACCTGCATTATGTGTATAGGAAGTAAAGTTGTTCTCAATAGCTCGAATAGCGGCTTGTTTGACATGAGTCGGTGTAGGGAAATCTGGCTGGCCGATTGTTAACGAGATTAAATCCTCTATATGGGAAACCATATTGTAAAATTTCCGAATTCCTGATACTTCTATACCCTTAACCTCTGGATTGATTAAATGTTCCACCTAGTTCATCCTCCAATGTAACGATTACTACTGATTATAAACAGAATTTCAGAAATATTCTACAATAACAAAGATAGTGATAGGAAAAACTAAAAACAGCCTGCAAAAAAGTCAGGCTGTTTTCGAAGATTATAGTGCATATAAGTAAATGTTTAGTATCCATAGTCCCAATCGACTTCGTCTGCGTGCCAGAAAACTGGTGAAGCAGTTCCGACTTTAAGTTTATCGTTAAGTTTGCAGCTGCAATCTTCACAGCCGCATTGTTCTTTTAGTTCTTCAAAAACGGCAACATCGACATCTTCAATAAAAGTAATATTTTGTTCTTGGAAAAGAATAGCTGTCCCTCTCATGGATAAAGCACCTCTTTTTATAATTAACTTTCTCTCACTACATATTTTAAACAGGACGGAATGGTGAGTCTATATAGTTGTGATAACGTTCACAAAATCATCAAACAGTTGTGAAGAAAATAAAAAAGCCGGTATTCGGCTTTTATGTGTATCGTTCACCTAACTTTTTGAAAACTGGTTTTTGGTAAGGGAGCTGACCTTTTTTATGATTAGAAGAAGGAGGCTTAACTTCTGAAATGCCTGTATAGGTTTGTAATACTGATTTTGCTTGATTAAGTGAAAGAGAGGTTTTCGGGTTTCTGATACCAACATCCAACTTACCTAGATGAGGGAGTTCGGAAAAATCCGACTTGATTGGAGGTATATGAAATGTATATCGACCGCACTCTACTAAAACATCGGATTGCTGCTGGCTGTTTCGTGGATTCTTAGAAAAATGAAGGCCAATCTTTTTTGCCTTACCTTCCTCAATCAACTTTTTTAGCGCTTCATGCTTTAATTTGTATAAGAATTTTGGGTTTGGTGCTGTCTTGGCATGGCGGTT
Source organism: Neobacillus sp. (assembly GCA_040797665.1). Taxonomy (GTDB): domain Bacteria; phylum Bacillota; class Bacilli; order Bacillales; family Cytobacillaceae; genus Neobacillus. The sequence continues at coordinate 94,869 of JBFNER010000003.1, forward strand.
TACAATAAAAACGGCTTGAGCGAGGTTTTCAATTGTTGTAGTTCCATTTGCAAGGGGATGTTGTTTTGAATCGTGTTTCAAATTATAAACTCCTTTCAAATTGTTCGATACAAAGGGTTAAGTAGATATTTTAATTAATATCATTATTTTCAATAAATTCTATTTCTTCCTAACAAATTAATTGTAAAATAGAAACAAGAGAAAGTAAAAACATTATTGTAATAAATGAAAACTTTTTAAGCCAAAAGGATGATAGGATGGATCATTCCAAAGAAATTTCAACTAATAAAATCGAAGTTGAAAGTGTGAACAGTAAAATTCAAAAGATTATTTTTGATATAATTTTTCAACATATTCAAGACATGGTGTTTGTAATGAGGGTTGAAAAGGGACCTGCTTTTCGCTATATCTTTGCAAATGAAACAGGATTAAAAAAAGCAAATCTTCCACTAGAAGCAATAGGAAAGCTGATGGAGGAAGTTCTTCCTCCGCCGTTTGCCTTACATTTAAAAAAGAACTATGAAAAGCTTCTGAAGAAGAATGATACCATTACATTCGATGATGTTTATATTAATCAAGGAAGAAAAATTTACGGTGAAACCATTTTAACTCCTGTATATAACGAGAATAAGAAAATAAGCTATGTTGTAGCGGTAACGAGAGACATCACAGAATGGTTCTTAGAAAAAAATAAAATTATAGAAAGTCAACAGAGATATCGATCAATAGTCGACCATAATTTAGATGCAATTTTTTCAATCAGTATGGAAGGGAAAATACATGAAGCCAACCCTGCTGCAGCTCTTATGACTGGGTATAGTGAAAAACAAATTGTTAACCGCTCTATATACGATTTGATTAGTGACCCATATTTAGAAAAGTTTAAACACCAATTGGAGCAGACTTGTTCTGGTTATGCGCTAGAATCGCTTGATTGTAAACTGATACATAATAAAGGACAATCACTTATTGTACATCTTAAAACAGTACCAATTGTCATACATGAGGAAATCAGCGGTGTATATGTTATTTGTAAGGACCTTTCAGAACAAACAAAGAATATGGATACCATCAGATTTATGGCCTTCCACGATCAATTGACAGGTCTCTTAAATAGAAGAGCCTTGCTCGAACATCTAACAGAACAAATTAACATGACTACAAATAGCTTTAATGAGTTTGCATTAATCTCGATTGATCTTGACCGTTTTAAACAAATAAATGATTCTTTAGGACATCTGGCTGGTGATGAAATCTTAAAAAGAGTAGCCGAGCGCCTTATCCAACTAGAAAATGAAGACTGTTTCGTATACCGTCAAGGCGGAGATGAATTTTCCATTTTGCTATTGAATATTGACCGCCGGCGTACGGTGTTGTTTGTCCAGAGAATCTTTTCAGCATTTGTTCAATCATTCTATTTTAATTCGAACGAGTATTATATTACACCTAGTATTGGAATTAGCATGTACCCGAATGATGGAAAAGATGCTGAGATGCTGATAAAAAATGCAGATGAGGCATTATTCAGGGTCAAAGAAAAAGGAAAAGCTCATTATCAATTTTATCGCTCTGAAATGACTTCTAGGTATAATAATGTTGTTACGCTAGAAACTCATCTAAGAAAGGCGCTTGATAGAAAGGAGTTTAGATTACTGTTCCAACCACAGGTAAACCTTAAAGATCATAAGGTACAAAGTTTTGAAGCCTTAATTCGTTGGGAAAGTGAGGAATTCGGAGAAATTTCTCCGAATGAATTTATCCCGTTAGCTGAGGATACAGGACTAATAATCCCCATTGGAAATTGGGTGATTGACAAAGCGTGTGAACAAATTGGTAAGTGGAACGCATTTGGTCATGATAACATTCGTATAGCGGTCAATATTTCCGCAAAGCAATTCCAACAGCATCATCTAGTAGAAAATACTCGATTAATGATAGAAAAATATAGGATTAAATCTTCCTCACTTGAGTTTGAAATTACGGAAGGCGCTATGCATGACACGAAGGAAACCATTCCAATCCTAACGGAGTTAAAAAGGCTAGGCATAACCATCTCCGTTGATGATTTTGGAACAGGTTATTCTTCACTAAACTATTTGAAACAATTTCCTATTGATGTATTAAAAATTGATCAGTCATTCATACGAGATATACTTACTGATAAAAAAGCAGCAGCTATTACGTCAACAATCGTACACTTAGGTCAAAGCTTAGGAATGGAAGTAATCGCTGAAGGGGTTGAAACAGCAGAACAAGTGGAGTTCCTCACAAAAGAAAAATGTCATAAAATACAGGGGTATTATTATTCCAAACCTATTTCAGCAAGTGAAATTGAGAAAAAATACCTTGATGAAAAAAAATAAACAATCCTTATCAAAATTATCGATAAGGATTGGTTATTTATTTAAAGCTGTTTTGAGAGTAAAAACAGTAATCTCAGGTTTTGCTAAGAAACGAAATGGAAGTCGAGTGGTGCCAATTCCTCTGTTTACATACAAATGTAACGGATTCCCCCCCCCAATTGAATAAAACCCTTCAGGATATTTTTTTGCAAAGGGCGGAATAACCCATGCACCTAAAAATGGGATTTTTACTTGCCCGCCATGACTATGTCCACTTAATTGCCAGTGAATTTGGTGGTTGGAAGCTTCATCGGCAACATCAGGTGCGTGTGAGAGTAGAATCTTAAAATGATCCTCGGGGACACTTTTTTGTGCCAATTCAAAGTTTGGCCTCCCTAACATCCGATCATCGATTCCAATCAGTGAGATAGAACTTCCCTCTTTTTCTATCTGTACGGACTCGTTTAATAAGACGGTAAAATCAGCTGTTTCCATTATGTTTTTATAAATATCAGAACCATAGCCACCATGGTCATGATTTCCGAAAATACAATATTTCCCTAGTGGAGCCTCAAGTTGCTGCAATAAAAGAACAACCTGATTCATGGCATCGAATCTATTGGGCTCGTCCAGTAAATCGCCGGTAAAAAATATCATATCTGGTTTCAAGTTATTTATTTTTTGCACTAGCTTTTCGAATTGGATAATATCATACTGAAAACCTAAATGTGTATCACTAAATTGGACAATTTTCAGTTCTTCAAAACTCTTAGGAATTCGAGGGTGCTCCATAATGAATGAATTAATCTCTAGTAACGCCGGTTCAATCCGGTTAGCGTAATAATAGCCTCCTGAACCTAAACCTAGAACGGTCAGAAGGGACCCAAGAAATCGTCTCAAGAAAGTTCTACGAGTTAATTTTGGCATACTCATCTACCAACCAATCTCCAATATTTTTCTATAATTAAGGCTGTACTTCGTATTTTCTTTAAAAAAACTCCATAAAGCAAGCAATACACTGCAACTTTCAATAATCCCTTCCTTACTAATTATTCAGTCACACAAGAATTCATACATAAAAGCAGCCAACTGGCTGCTTTATCCTTGTAGTTTATTTATAACTAACGGCACGGCTTTCTAGTGCCTTCCAAGAGGCGATAAATCTTTCCTTGTTCACAGCTACCTGCTTTTTACCAGACAGTGGGTCATTTAAATAAACATTTTCCTTGTCATAACCGACTAAAACAACTGCATGTAGGTCGAGCGGTGTTTTTATGATTTGTTTTCCATGGGTCCATTGTTCCCAACGGTCCGGCAAGCGGTAATCACCAGTTGTCCATACAACCACAGGATATCCTTTTGATACATGATCTAGAACAGCATCGAAAGGCTGATTCGTCAAATTAACGGCTCTTTCGGGGAGCTTTTGATTAATTAGGTCGACCATTGGTTGATCAAAAACTGCATAGCCAGCTGTTCTTCCTGTCATATCCCCAACAAAGCCTTCTGCGGGATTTCCCCAGCTAACTATATCTCCAGTTTTAGTCTTTCTTTGTGGGTCAAGATCCTTACGAATGGTCTGGTATAGCTCCATTTTATTGGTATTTACACCAGCATGATTTAACACCATCGCTAGGCTGGTTACTTCACACCCATACCTTAGTTCAGGATTTTGCTTAATCAGTGCCACATCTAGCATCACCGATTCCTTTTTGTCTGCTGGAGCAGTGTTAGTTTTTAAATTCGCCATTGGCTTTAGCGGTAAATTTGTAACCTGCCCCCTGGGTTTTATTGTATTAACCTTTACAGGCGTATTTCCTTGCTCATTTTTTTGATAATCTGATTTGTTTGACGGCTTTGTCACTGACGCCGATTCTGTGTTACTGCATCCAAACAGAAGAAGGAACATGGCCAAAAAGCAAAGATTTTTCAAACCTTTCTCCCCCAATCATTTGTATGTTAAAGAGCCTAGGCATAATTAAAATACTCAGATTTTCTGATTGAACTTACTACTATAATGCAATTGTTTAATGAAGAGTATGATGGTATTCTTTTGGTAATGAACAAGTAACGCACATGAAGCGTACAGTATAGTAGGTTATGGTATAATGAGGAAAATCTTTTCTGGAGGGTACACGAATGGATGCATTGGATATCCTGTCAGATCTTGAAAATGTCATTCCTTTTTTTCAACCAATTTTCAGTGCCGATGAACAGAGAGTTATTGCATATGAGGTATTGGGCAGGTATAAGACAGAGGGAAGTATGATAAGTTTAGGTCCCTTTTTTAAGGACGAGCAGATACCAGAGGAATATAAATTTGAAGTGGACTTACTGTTAGTTAAAAAAGCTCTTGAGAAAGCTTTATGCCTTGAAGAAGATGTTAGTATATATTTAAATCGAGATGCTGACTTACTTATGTATGGGGATGGCGAAACATTTTTACATGAACTATTGGCTTACGAAAAAAAAGGACTTGAATTAAAGAGAATAGTACTTGAAATATCTGAAGGAAGTTATAAGGGAGATATGGATCAGCTTGATCATTTGTTGCATTATTACCGAACTTATGGAATAAAGGTTGCGATCACCAGTATTGATAGTGATACCAATTATTTTGAGCGAATTGGGCAGCTAAACCCTGATATTATAAAGATAAATTTACAAGCTCTTAAATCAAATGCTACCGGAACGAATTTCCAAGACGTTCTTTTTTCATTGTCCCTTTTAGCAAGAAAAATAGGTGCTTTTTTGTTGTTTGAAAATATTGAAATGAGTTATCAATTACAATTTGCTTGGAAACATGGCGGGAGATATTATCAAGGTTTTTATCTGCACCCACCTGCTGAAGAGTTTATTGAAAGGCACCTTTTAAAGAACCGATTAAAAGAAAAATTTCATGATTTTATTTCCTATGAAAAGAGAAAGCTGGAAGCTATATACTCAACTGCAGATTTTTTTCAAAATAAGGTGCAAGAACTTGTTCTAAGAAATAAAAAAGCTAATTATGAAGAGCTATTTATTGCACTTGTAAAAGAAATGAATGATATCGCCTTTAGGATGTATGTTTGTGATGAAGATGGTTTCCAAAAGTCAGCTAATATGATTAAAGGAAATAACGGATGGGTTAGTCAAGCAGAGTATATCCAAAAAAACTGGAGCTGGCGTCCATACTTTTTAGAAAATATCATAAAAATGAGAAATGAACGGAAAGGGATATTGTCTGATGTATACAGTGATATCGAAACCGGTGAAACTATTCGCACATTTTCCTTTCCGTTAAATTCAGATGACTATTTATTTATTGATATCCCATATCAATACCTGTTTGAACATGACGGACTATTATAAAAATTGAATAGAAAAGTTCATTGAGTGGAATTTTAATATAAACTATATTAAGGGAGAAAAAAGCTCATGAACCTTTTTGTAAATGCCCTTTCAATTGTTGTAGTTGGTATTCTTGCGGTTTCGCTTGTTTATACTTTGGTAGTCGCCAGAAGAAAAAAAACAGTTGAAGGAGAAATAGATTCAGCAATTGAAAAACCTATTCAGAAACATATTTATCTTAAGAATCCCATTTTTTTGTCATACGTTATTTTCTTTTTCATGGTTCTCTTAATTATTGTTTTTTTCGCTGTTAATTTTCTTTGATGGTCTCTGTAATTGAGACCTTTTTTATAGTGAAATAAGGGAAATACAAAAAAGTTTCCCATTTTCTTCATTTTTACTTGGACAAATGGATAGCATTATTTTATTCTTTTAATATTGGCATATTGACTAATCGATACTTTATGGAAATAATCGATAAGGATAGAAAAGTGCTAAAAGAGAAACATAAAAGTAGAATTTTTGCTTTTGTTGAAAGGAGACGGAGCATATGTCACAGCTTCAAGGTATATTAACACGATTAAAAAACCTTCAAGAACAGTCTAGTGGAGGAGAGCCCGCGCAACGTTATTTTGAGGTAAATGGTGAAAGAAAGTGTCAGGTAACCTTTCATCCTAAAACGGAGACATTCGAATTAGAAGTGTATAATGAGAAAGAAAAGCCGAAGCGTTATCAATTTGATAATGTGGATATGATTACAATCGAAATCTTTGATTTAATTCAATAAGGGACCTTTATGGTTCCTTTTTTTTAATTTCATGTGTAACTTTCCTTTAATTATCCCTGTTCTTAAAATCTGTGATAGAATAAATATGTGGTAAAACAAACATTGAGGAGTTTTCGGCGATGATTAATCTTCACAGCGGGGAATTTTTAGAAATTGATATTCGTAAATTAATGATACCCTCTGAGCGTGTTGCACATGTTCAAATTGGTAATAACTTAGAACATGCATTATTAGTGTTAACAAAAAGTGGATATACTGCAATCCCAGTCTTGGATCCGACCTACAAGCTCCATGGTCTAATAAGTACACCTATTATGATGGATTCTATTTTGGGTTTAGAAAGGATTGAATTTGAGCAGCTTGAAAAAAAACGTGTAGAAGAAGTGATGAATAAATCAGTTCCACGTGTAAAGGTGACAGCCTCTATCAAGGATTGTCTAAAGCTGTTAGTGAATCATCCCTTCCTTTGCGTAGAAACGGATGACGGTTACTTTGAAGGGATTCTCCCTCGAAGTACATTGTTAAACCAATTAAATAAAGCAGTAAACTGACTTTATAAAAAAAAGTGAGGTAGAGGGCTCCCAATAGGGGGCTGTCTTATTTTTAGAGGAAAAAGGGTGTTAGCTGTGGGTGTCCCGTCAGGAGGATTAAAAAAGAGAGAAACGAAAAAGCCGTTTGTCTTAGCAGCAATCATGCTGGCTATGTTTATGGGAGCAATTGAAGCAACTATTGTATCCACTGCCATGCCTGCCATTGTAGCTGATCTAGGGGGATTTACACTTTATAGCTGGGTTTTTTCAGCATATTTGTTAATGAATTCGGTTACTGTCTTAATTTATGGCAAGTTATCTGATTTATTTGGAAGAAAACCAATTCTCTTTTTTGGAATCATTGTCTTTTTAATTGGTTCAATCCTTTGCGGTTTTGCTACATCGATGGAAATGCTTATTATATTTCGATTAATACAGGGATTCGGTGCTGGTGCGGTTACACCTATCGCTACCACCATTGTGGGAGATATTTATTCTCCTGAGGAAAGGGCAAAAATACAAGGGTACCTATCTAGTGTTTGGGGAATATCTGCGGTGACAGGCCCCGCAATAGGAGGGTTACTGGTCCAGTATGTTAGCTGGAATTATGTCTTTTGGGTCAATATTCCTTTAGGCTTATTGTCGTTAGTTGGACTTTGGCTGTATTTACATGAAGATGTTAAGAAGAAAAAACATGATATTGACTACATCGGAGCTATTCTTTTAACTATTTCAATTTCCACTTTGATGTTTGTGCTAGTTGAAGGTGGTGGAAGATGGTCATGGGGATCTTGGCAGGTCTTATGCCTCTTTGGTATATTTGCTCTCTCAATTACTGGATTTGTTTTTCAAGAAGGACGAGCGAAGGAACCTTTGATGCCATTTACTATCTGGAAGGAAAAATCTATATTTATTGCAAATATTACTTCGTTAACTACCGGAATCATGTTGATTGGTATTTCTAGCTTTCTGCCTACCTTTGTTCAGGGCGTGATGGAACAGCCGCCTATTATAGCCGGCTTTACTTTAACCGCTATGTCTATAGGATGGCCGATTGCTTCCACACTCTCCGGAAAAATGTTATTAACGGTTGGGTACCGAATCACCTCTCTCTTTGGCGGAGGAGCGTTGATTTTAGGCAGCATTATTTTTGTAAATATGTCGTCTTCATCAGGTCCTATATGGGCTGCAGCAGGTTCCTTTATAATCGGTATTGGTATGGGATTAACCTCTACTGCCTTTATTGTTTCGATTCAAAGTACCGTAAAGTGGGAGCAAAGAGGGATTGCAACAGCAGCTAATATGTTTATGCGAAACCTTGGGAACACTATCGGAGCGGCCCTATTAGGCGGTATACTAAATAATCGCCTAGCCATATATTTATCCGAAAATCAACATAAGACTTCAGTATCATTAACCATTGATTCCACGAATCAGCTATTAAAAGAGGGTGAACGTTCAAGACTCCCAGAAACTGTCCGTACAGTCCTTCAGGATGGATTAACGTTCTCGCTCCATTGGGTATATTATGTTGTCCTTACCTTTGCGATTGTAAGTATGATATTTATACTTAATATCCCTAAAAAAGAAAAAAGCTCAGCATAATAAAATGGAAAAAAGGGGGATGAACATATGTCCTCAATATCAGAATTTCAGTTGTTATCTGTCTTAGCTCAAGAAATGAATATGCGGAAAGCTTCTGAACGGCTATTTGTTTCTCAGCCCGCTCTGTCACAAAGGCTGCAGAATATTGAAAAAGAGTGGGGGACAAAATTATTTATTCGGTCACAAAAGGGACTCTCACTTACTCCTGCTGGGGAGCTGGTGATTCAGTTTGTGGATGATGTTATTGCTAGAGAGGAAAAAGTACGGGAAACCATCGATTCTCTTCAAGCTGGAGTTTCCGGGACACTTAAAATTGCAGTTGCGTCCATAGTAGGTCAAAATTGGCTGCCTCAAGTTTTAAAAAAGTTTATTGACACCTATCCACAGGCAAAAATTTCACTGGTTACCGGGTGGAGCAGTGATATCTTAAAAAGTCTATATGATGACCAAGTACATATTGGGATTATCCGTGGAACACCAGATTGGAAAGGGGTTAAAATAAACCTGTTTAGTGACCCGTTGTTTTTAGTTGATCGAGAAATTACCCGGCCAGAACTTGTGTTAAAGACAGACAGGCCCTTTATTCAATTTAAGAGTGACTCCAATTATTATCAAGAAATTCAAGACTGGTGGATGCGTAACTTTAAGACATCACCAAAGCGGACAATCGTGGTCGATCAAATAGAAACATGCAAACAAATGACCTTTAATGGTTTGGGATACTCCATTCTGCCTGGAATTACATTAGACAATACAGAAAGAGAAATTTATAAAATTCCACTGCTCGATGAAAACGGAGAAGCGTTAAAGCGAGACACTTGGCTTCTAGGTTATGAATCATCCTTTCAGTTAAAGCAAGTCCAGGCATTCGTGGACTTAGTGAAAGAGTATATTAAATTAGAAAATTAAGAGAATTTTTTTCTTGTTTTCAGCACTTTTGTTTGCTAAAGTATTTTTAGTACATAGTGGAGGTAATAATAATGAAAATGATGGATGCAAACGAGATTATTTCTTTTATTCAAAACAGTAAAAAATCGACACCTGTAAAGGTATATGTTAAAGGTGACTTAGAAGGAATTGACTTTGGTAACGATGCAAAGGTATTTATTAATGGAAATACAGGTGTTGTTTTCGGTGAGTGGTCAGAAGTTAGTGCAGCTTTAGAGGCAAACGAAGCGAAAATTGAAGATTATGTTGTTGAGAACGATCGTCGTAATTCAGCTATACCATTACTAAATACGAAAAATATTAATGCTAGAATCGAGCCGGGTGCTATTATTCGTGACCAGGTTGAAATCGGTGATAATGCTGTTATTATGATGGGGGCAAGCATTAATATTGGAGCAGTCATTGGTGAAAAAACAATGATTGATATGAATGTTGTGCTTGGCGGAAGAGCAACTGTAGGTAAGAACTGCCATATTGGTGCAGGTACTGTTTTAGCAGGTGTAATTGAGCCGCCTTCAGCAAAACCAGTTGTCATTGAAGATGATGTTGTAATTGGTGCGAACGCTGTTGTACTTGAAGGGGTTACCGTTGGCAAAGGTGCTGTAGTGGCTGCAGGTGCTATTGTAATTGATGATGTGGCACCATATACGGTAGTTGCAGGAACACCGGCTCGAAAGATAAAGGACATCGACGAGAAAACAAAATCAAAAACAGAGATTAAACAAGAGCTTCGTCAATTATAAGAAACGGTCTAAAGCGTGGGAATTTTCCACGCTTTCTTTTTAAGAAGGGGGCACTAAAGTGAATCAGTTTGTGAAAATCCGTCGTGACTTACATCAAATTCCTGAATTAGGTTTTCAGGAGTTCAAGACCCAAGCCTATCTGTTAGCATACCTTGAATCATTGCCTCAAGAGCGACTCTCAATTAAAAAATGGAAAACAGGGTTGTTTGTTAAGGTATTTGGCAGTAATCCTAGTAAAACAATCGGATACCGAACAGACATAGATGGACTGCCTATTAAGGAAGAAACTGGATTAGAGTTTGTTTCAACTTATGAACATCGTATGCATGCCTGTGGGCATGATTTACATATGAGTATTGCTCTTGGTGTTCTTACTCATTTTGTCGAAAATCCCATTAACGATCACCTCCTGTTTATTTTTCAGCCTGCTGAAGAAGGTCCTGGGGGAGCCGAACCTATGTTAAACACGGATGTTATGATCGAGTGGAAGCCAGATGAAATTTATGCATTACATATTGCTCCTGAATACCCAGTCGGTACCATTGCCGTAAAAGAGGGTTTACTTTTTGCTAATACATCAGAACTATTCATTGACCTAAAGGGAAAAGGTGGACATGCGGCATATCCTCACCAAACAAACGATATGATTGTGGCAGCATGTACATTAGTCAATCAACTGCAAACCATTGTGTCAAGGAATGTAGACCCTCTAGATAGTGCTGTTGTTACAATCGGGAAGATTACAGGGGGGACAGTCCAAAATATAATAGCTGAAACTGCTAGGCTCGAAGGGACAATCAGAACATTATCACCTGACTCAATGGATAAAGTTAAAAAGCGGATAGATGCACTTGTTAATGGAATTAAGGCAGGTTATGAATGTGAAGTAACGGTGGACTACGGTGCTATGTATCATCAAGTTTATAATAACGAGCAGTTAACAAGAGAATTTATGGATTATATCAGTAGAGAAACAGAGATTAACCTTATAGAATGCAGAGAAGCAATGACTGGAGAAGATTTTGGTTATATGCTAAAAGAAATACCAGGTTTAATGTTTTGGCTAGGTGTTGACTCAGAGTTTGGTCTCCATCATGCAAAGCTAAATCCAAATGAAGATTCAATTGATGTTGCAATTAAAGCTGTCACAAGCTATTTTTCCTATAGAGGAAATTAAGTTAAAAGTCATTTTATTTTGTTCCTTCAAGTTAAAATGATAAACTAAACTAGCGAAGGATGTTAGAATTCGTCGTTTATTCTGGAAAGAAAAAGTGTAAACTTATTGTGAAAAAGATAGCTAATGAAAAGGCAATACATATCTTATATGACTATATGGAGGGATTAGAATGCCAGAACGTATGGTAGGTAAACAAGCTCCACGCTTTGAAATGGACGCAGTGATGCCAAACAAAGAATTTAAAAAAGTTAGTCTTGAAGAAAATATGAAAAATGATAAGTGGACAGTATTGTTCTTCTATCCAATGGATTTTACATTTGTATGTCCAACAGAAATTACTGCATTGTCTGATCGTTATGATGAATTTGAGGACCTTGATGCAGAAGTCATTGGAGTGTCGACAGATACTATCCATACTCACCTTGCTTGGATCAAGACAGATCGCAAGGACAACGGTCTTGGCAATTTAAATTATCCACTAGCTGCAGATACAAATCACGTCGTGTCTCGCGATTATGGAGTTTTAATTGAAGAAGAAGGAATCGCACTTCGCGGCTTGTTCATCATCAGCCCTGAGGGTGAATTAATGTACTCTGTAGTTAACCATAACAATATTGGCCGTGATGTTGATGAAACATTACGTGTGCTTCAAGCATTACAAACTGGCGGACTTTGCCCAGCCAACTGGAAGCCAGGACAAGCTACACTTTAATAATTAAAAAGCTAGACCTAACCGATAAGTGTTAGGTCTTTTTAATAGGAGGATTCTGAAATGAAACTACGTGAATCAATGCCGGAATTAACCGGTGCTGTAGAATGGCTGAACGGTGAAGTAACGAGAGAAGAGTTAGTTGGCGAGAAACCAACACTTATTCATTTCTGGTCAGTAAGCTGTTACTTATGTAAGCAAGCCATGCCGCAAGTAAATCAATTCCGCGATGAATACCAAGATAAATTGAATGTAATTGCCGTACATATGCCAAGATCAGAAGAGGATCTTAATCTTGACTCGATTAAAGAGGTTGCAGCAGAACATGGAATTACCCAGCCTATTTTTGTTGATAGTCAGCATATATTAGCGGATGCCTTTGAAAACCAATACGTGCCTGCCTATTACGTGTTTGACCGTGAAGGAAAGCTTCGTCACTTCCAAGCAGGAGGCAGCGGCATGAAAATGCTCGAAAAAAGAGTAAACCGCGTCCTAGACGAACTAGAAAAAACTGAGTAAATAATAATATCAAAACTGCTCGATAAATAACGAGCAGTTTTTTTATTGGAAATTTTTAATAAAAGGGTAGAAAAATATTTCGAAACCCGATATATTATTTATTATGTGTTAATTCTAAAAATTTATAATAGTAAGGAAAGGGGAAAAAAATGGACACATTTAGGAAATTAAAACCTTACTACTGGCCATTCAAGAAATACTTTGTTTACTCAATTATCTTTTTACTCTTACTAACGGTCATCACGGTAGTATATCCGATTATATTACAGCTGACGATTGATGAAGTAGTTTTAAAAGGTAACTATCATTGGATTCCATACTTAGCTATAGGATTCATTCTCATCATGATTGTGAAAGGTGCAGCTACATATATTCATCAATACACAGGGGATTTATTTGGTATCACTTCCGTTTATAAGCTTCGAAACTCTTTATATGAGAAACTGCAATTCCTGCCTTTTAAATACTATGATAATGCAAAAACTGGGGATTTGATGTCTCGGTTAACTGCAGATGTTGAGGGATTTCGCTTTTTTCTATCCTTTGGTTTTGCAGAGCTAATTCGTTTCCTGCTGCTAATTGTCATTAGCTGCGGAGTTATGTTTTATTACTCCATTTCTTTAACGATCGTTACACTGATCACACTTCCCTTTTTAGCCATCGTAGTATACAAATTCGATCGGGCAGTTCACCCTGCCTTCCGAGGGATTCGTGAATCATTTGGTAAATTGAACACAAAGGTACAAGAAAGTATTAGTGGCATTAATACGGTAAAGTCGCTTTCTAGAGAAGGCTTTGAAATACAGAAATTTAATCATTCGAATACTGACTATAAAGATAAATACTTATCTACTTCTTCAATTTGGGCAAAGTATTTCCCGTTAATGGAGCTATTAGGGAATATAAGTGTTGTGCTGCTGTTGGGCTATGGTGGATATCTAGTAATGAATGAGTCTCTTCAACCCGGAGAGTTAGTAGCATTCTATAGTCTTGTGTGGTATATCATATGGCCAATTGTAAACCTTGGCTTTGTCATCAACCTATTTTCACAATCTAAGGCTTCTGGGGAGAGACTGCTCGAGGTTTTAGAAGCAGACGGTGATATCAATCAAAAGGTTAATATTAATAATACAGAGCGGTTGAATGGGGAAGTAGTTTTTAAACATGTAACACTCCGATATGAAAACGAATCAAAAGATGCACTATATGATGTTAGTTTCCAGGCAGAACAAGGAAAGGTCATAGGATTAATTGGTGCGACTGGTTCAGGAAAAACGAGCATAACCCAGCTGGTAACTAGATTTTATGAACCTAGCAGTGGAGAAATTCTCATCGATGGTAAATCTATTGCTCAATACGATTTTCACACACTAAGAAGAAATGTTGGCTTCGTCTTGCAGGAATCATTTTTGTTTTCAACGACTATTAAGGAAAATATTTCTTACGGACGCCCAGAAGCTTCAATGGATCAAATTATTGATGCTGCGAAACGGGCCCAGGCACATGAGTTTATTATGGAACTTCCTAATGGATATGACACTGTTTTAGGAGAAAGAGGGATGGGATTATCAGGAGGACAAAAACAAAGGATTGCGATAGCTCGAGCGATTTGTGTTGATCCCAGTATCCTAATACTAGATGATGCCACAAGTGCAGTTGATATGGAAACCGAAATGAATATCCAAAAGGCCTTGCATGAAGTAATGAAGGGCAGGACGACATTTATTATTGCCCATCGGATTTCCTCATTAAAGCATGCTGATGAAATTCTTGTGCTCGAAGAAGGCAGAATAGCAGAAAGAGGAAAGCATGAAGAGTTAATTGTGAAGAATGGCCCATATCAACGTATATTTGAGATTCAATTTAAAGATCAAAAGACCGTGCTTGCTTCAAAAATTAGTTAAAGGGGGAACAGTGTGTGAACCGAAAAAAGTCAACTAGTAGTATCTTAAAGAGATTTCACTATTCAACAGACCAAGTCATTGATAAGCCCTTTAATTGGGAGCAGATGGTGAGACTTTTTAGCTATATAAGACCTTACAAAAGAAAGCTGCTGCCACTTGCTATCTTAATGGTCATTGTGACGACGGCAGTGAGGTTAATTATCCCAATCTTAATTGGTGTATATACCTTAGATAAAGCAATTGTTAATAAAGATACAGAATTACTTGTTCTTCTAGTTACGGTTATTGCTGTGCTATATGGTATCTCATATGGGGCGAATATTTTAAGAATCAAGTGGATGAATGCCTTAGGTCAAGGGGTTATATACGATATTAGAAAGCATCTGTTTACACATGTCCAGAATCTTTCACACCGTTTCTTTGACCAACGCTCAGCTGGCTCAATATTAGTCCGTATTATGAATGATATTAATTCCCTTCAAGAGTTATTTACTAATGGTGTTATCAATTCATTAATGGATACTTTGCTGCTGATTGGTATTTTTACGGTTCTATTCTCGCTTAGTCCATCATTGACGTTGGCCGTAATGGTTATATTACCAATCATGTTTTTTATTTCAACAAGTTTACGTAAAAAAATCCGCCGTTCTTGGCAAACAGTCAGATTAAAGCAATCAAAGCTAAATTCACATTTAAATGAAAGTATTCAGGGAATACGTGTTACTCAGTCGTTTACACAGGAAAAAGAAAATATTGAATTCTTTGAAGGAATAAATCATGAGAATTTTGAAAGCTGGAGAGAAGCCTCACAAAAGAACGCCATGTTTCGGCCTCTAGTAGAATTAACAAATGCTCTCGGAACGGCGGTGTTAATCTGGTATGGAGCGCATTTAATCCAACAGGAGGCAATTACCATTGGGGTGTTTGTATCCTTTGCCTTTTATTTAGGAATGTTTTGGGAGCCGATTTCTCGCTTAGGTCAAGTATATAACCAGCTGTTGATGGGAATGGCCTCTTCTGAGCGGATCTTTGAATTTTTAGACGAAAAACCGATTGTTTCAGAAAGTAACAGTGCAATAGAAATTCCAAAGATCGAAGGAAACATAAAGTTTGAAGATGTTATATTCTCCTATGATGCAAATAGAACGGCATTAAAAAATATTAATTTGGAAATTAAGGCAGGTCAAACGGCAGCCTTGGTCGGACATACAGGTTCTGGGAAGACAACGATTGCGAACCTTATCAGCCGGTTTTATGACCCAACCTCTGGGGGTGTGTTAATTGATAACCACGATCTTCGGGATCTTTCGTTAAAATCTTTAAGACAGCAAATTAGTGTGGTATTACAAGATACCTTTATCTTTTCTGGGACGATCATTGAAAATATTCGGTTTGGAAGACCTGATGCAACAGATGAAGAAGTCATGGAAGCAGCGAAGGCAGTTGGTGCACATCAGTTTATTGGTAAAATGGTAAATGGCTATTATACAGAAGTGGAAGAGCGAGGAAATATTCTTTCTGTAGGTGAACGTCAATTACTGTCTTTTGCAAGGGCATTGCTTGCCAACCCGCGGATCTTAATTTTAGATGAAGCTACAGCGAGTATAGACACAGAAACAGAAGTGCAAATCCAAACAGCACTTAGGACCTTATTGAAAGGGCGTACTGCTATTATTATCGCTCATCGTCTTTCAACGATCCGGGACGCAGAGCAAATCATCGTTTTGGACCATGGAGAAATTATTGAGAGAGGAAATCATACAGAATTAATGGAAGTAAAAGGTGAATATTATCAATTAGTGAAAGCTCAATTCAATATGCTAAGTGCAGGATAAAAACAGCCAAAGGCTGTTTTTTCTTTTTTTGTAACCAATGTTTTTTTATATCGTCAGTATAGGTAAAAGAGAAAAAGGGGTGTCGGGTATGGATAAGAGAATAAAGTGGTTTCTTTCAATCTTCACAATCTCAATTGTGATTTTTCTGACAGCTTGCAGTTCTAACAGTGGTAATGATAGTACAAAAATGAGTGATATGAAAGCAGAGAGTAATGAAGCGATGGATTCTGCGCAATTTGGCGTTCAGGAAAAGTCTGTTGTTGAATCAGACACGAGTAATGTAGCTACAACAGGAGGGGAAGAAAAGGTAGCAGTTCCAAATCAAATGGTTATTTATCAGGCAGACCTCCACCTGCGAGTAAAGAAATTTGAACAAACTTTACAAAGCTTAGAAGAACAGGTAGCAAAATATGACGGGTATATTGCTCAATCAAATGTTGCAAAAAATGGAGAAGACCAGGTTAGCGGTAGTATTGTCATTAGGATTCCACAAAAACATTTTCAAGCTTTTCTCCATGATGCAGAGGGTTATGCAGCTGAAGTTTTGGAGCGTAATATTACAGGAACAGATGTTACCGAAGAATATGTGGACCTAGAATCTAGATTAAAGTCTAAGCGCGTAGTTGAAGAGCGGTTAATCTCCTTCATGGAATCTGCAACTAAGACAGAGGATTTATTAAAGATTTCTGCAGACCTTGCTGTTGTACAAGAAGAAATAGAAAGAGTGCAAGGAAGAATGAAGTTTCTAGAAAACCAAACGTCCTTTTCAACCGTTACCATCTCACTTTATGAGAATAAAGTAATCATTCCAAAAATAGAGGATGATAATCTAAATACATGGGAGAAAACAAAAAAACAGTTTATGGAGAGTACAAACTTTCTATTGGCTGCATTATCTGGTTTCGTTGTTTTTATTATTGGCAACCTGCCAATTTTAATCATACTTACGATCATTGGCTATTTGCTATATCGATATCTAAAAAAACTTACCAAGAGAAATAGTCAGGAATAATTAGTCTATATAAAAATGATTGTGATATGCTAATATAATAAGGGTTAACTGATATTATCTGGGGGAGTTTTGATGAAGAAAAGTTTTGCAGTAATAGGCCTCGGCCGCTTTGGTGGCAGTATATGCCGTACACTCTCTGAAGAAGGGTATGAAGTATTAGCAATTGATAAAAACGAAGAGAGAGTAAATAACTTTGCCATGATCGCCTCACACGCTGCAGTGGGTGATACGACAGATGAGGCAGTATTAAAGAGCCTGGGAATCCGTAATTTCGATCATGTTATTGTTGCTATTGGTGATGATATTCAATCAAGTATCTTAACGACTCTCATGTTAAAAGAACTTGGAGTCCCTCATATTACAGTAAAGGCCCAAAATGATTACCATGAAAAGGTTCTTGTTAAAATTGGTGCTGACAAAGTGGTCCATCCTGAAAGAGATATGGGAAGAAGAATCGCTCATAATATGGCATCTAGCAGTGTATTAGATTATCTAGAATTATCAGATGAGCATAGTATTGTCGAAATTGTTGCAAATACAAAAGTTAGTGGTCATACCATCATTGACTTAGATATTCGTAAGAAATACGGCTTGAACATTGTTGCCATAAAAAGAGGCCTAGATATAATTGTTTCACCAAAGGCAAATGAAGAAATCCGTGTTAACGATGTACTGATCGTGATCGGTACTGATGATGATATTGATCGTTTCGAAAGAAAAGTAATGAGCTGATAAGAAAAGTGAAAGCATTCGACAAAAAAGCGGAAGCGCCTAGGCGCTCCGCTTTTTTTATACTTCCATAATAATCGGCAGAATCATTGGTCTGCGTTTTGTTTTTTCATAAAGGAAAGGTGCTAAAGTGTCGGTGATTTCATTTTTGATCTCTGACCATTGGCTTGTTTTTCGTTCCATTACTTTGTTTAAATGCTTTGTGATTAGGTTTTGTGCATCATTGATTAAATCGCCGGATTCTCTCATATAAACAAACCCTCTCGAAATTAGGTCAGGGCCTGATGCAATCTTAAATTCCTTCATATTTATGCTAACGACTACGACAACTAAACCTTCTTCAGAAAGAATTCTTCGATCACGAAGGACGATATTTCCAATGTCGCCAACTCCGCTTCCATCAATATAGACAGATCCTGAAGGAATCTTACCTGCAACCTGTGCACTATTTTCAGAAAGTGCTAAAACCTCACCATTATCCATAATAAAACAGTTTCCTTCATCCACTCCGCAATCGACAGCAAGCTTTGCGTGCATTTTCTGCATACGGTATTCACCATGGATTGGCATAAAGAACTTAGGTTTAATTAAGCGCAGCATTAGCTTTTGTTCTTCTTGACCACCATGACCCGAAGTATGAATGTCACTTAGTTTACCGTGAATGACTTCTGCACCAGCTCTAAATAACATATTAATGGTACGGCTTACACTGATGGTGTTTCCAGGGATTGGTGAAGATGAAAATACAACCGTATCTCCAGGGATGATCTGTATTTGCCTATGTGTTCCATTTGCAATTCTTGACAAGGCTGCCATAGGTTCACCTTGGCTTCCCGTGCATAGAATGGTTACCTTATCTGCCGGTAAACGATTGATCTGATTTGCCTCGATAAATGTCTCTTTTGGGGCGCTTATATAGCCTAGTTCTTGACCAATATTGATTGCTGCTTCCATACTCCGTCCGAAAACAGCTACTTTTCTTCCATTTGTTACAGCAGCTTCGACAACTTGTTGAAGTCTATGAATATTAGATGCGAAGGTTGCAAAGATAATCCGTCCGTCAACTTTCCTAAAGATATCATCAATACTTTCACCAACTCGACGTTCTGACATAGTAAATTCAGGTATCTCGCTGTTAGTACTATCTGATAGTAGGCATAATACACCTTCTTTACCAATTTCCGCCATCTTTGTTAAGTTGGCAGGTTCACCAACAGGTGTGAAATCAAATTTGAAATCACCTGTGTGGACAACTTGCCCAGGTGGAGTTTTTACTACAATTCCATACGAATCAGGAATACTGTGAGTTGTTCGGAAGAAGGTTACCGATGTCTTGCGGAACTTAATAATATCATCTTCTTTGAACTCAATCAGTTTTGCTGTTCTTAATAAACCATGCTCTTCTAGTTTGTTTTTAATTAAGCCTAATGCAAGTTTCCCGCCATAAATGGGTATGTTTATTTCACGTAATAAATAAGGGATTCCACCAATATGATCTTCATGTCCGTGGGTAACAAACAATCCCTTTATTTTTTCTTGGTTTTTTACTAAGTACGTATAATCAGGAATAACATAATCAATACCTAAAAGTTCATCTTCTGGGAACTTAATACCGGCATCAATTAATATAATCTCATCCTGAAACTGAACTGCGTAAGTGTTTTTGCCAATTTCACCTAGACCGCCTAGGGCAAAAACAGCAGTTTGGTCATTTTTAACAAATTTCATAAATTATCAAATCTCCAATACTTTAAAGTCTTTATTTTGTTTTTCATATTCTAAATATGCGCCAGTTACTTCTTGTACGAATTCAATGTTATAATTCCGGTCAGCTATTTTTTTCCGAACTTCTCCTACTGATTCTCCCTCTAAGTATAAGGATTTAGTGTTCTCCCTAACAGGGACTTGGTTGATTGCCTCTTGATAATATACCTTAAATACCATAACAATATCGCTCCTTAATAATCATAACTTTTCTATTATATAAGATAATTACATCTTTTTCATTTAATTTCTATTTTCACCATATGAGGAAACTATTTGTTTGAAAAAATATGTAAGAAATCACTGATATTAAATTTACAATAATGAAGGAGCCCTTCGCAAGTTTTGAAGGGCTCAAAAAGTTTGATTAAGCAATGGATTTTTTTCGCAGCAAATCTTTCCACTGTTTTAAAAGCTTCTTTCTTAGCTTCTTTAACATAGTGGATCATCTCCTTACTTCTTATTTTATACGATCCTTGTCCAATGTAAAGCAAGCCATGAAGTTTTTTTAAAAATAAGGGATTTTTTACTATTATTATATGGCATATTTGCTGAATTTCTCATGGATAATCTTGGAATTACTGTGACAGATAAGTAAATTGACAATATTTATTGAAAGGTATAGTGTTTAACAAGAGTTATTGGAAAAAGGAGTGCAATTGAAATTGAAGAAAATTGTTTTTTTTGATATAGATGGAACGCTTTTAGATCTCGACAAAAATCTCCCGGCTAGCACGAAAAAAGCAATCCATTTACTAAAAGAAAATGGAGTGTTCGTTGCAATTGCAACCGGACGAGCTCCCTTTATGTTTACAAGTTTAATTAAAGAATTAGATATTGATTCTTTTGTTAGCTTCAATGGACAATTTGTAGTGTTTGAGAATGAGGTAATCTATAAAAATCCGCTAGACCCACAAAAATTAGAAAACCTTTCGAAAGATGCAAAAGAAAACAAACATCCTTTAGTATATTTAACAGATAAAACGATGAAAGCGACTACTGCGAATCATCCTTTTGTTGAAACGAGTATCAGGAGCCTGCTCCTGCCCCCTCCGCTTCAAGATGAATCATTTCTCTTCGGAAGAGAAATCTACCAGACATTGCTCTTCTGTGAGGATGAAAAATACTACATAGATAAATTTGACCATTTTGACTTTATCAGATGGCATGAGTACTCTGTTGATATTTTACCTAAAGGCGGTTCAAAGGCTGAAGGAATTAAAAAGATGATTTCTCGTTTAGGGTTCGAGTTAAAAGATGTGTTTGCCTTTGGTGATGGATTAAATGATTTAGAAATGCTTCAGGCTGTCGGGACAGGTGTTGCAATGGGGAATGGTGTGAAAGAAGCAAAAGAAATTGCTAATTTAATAACAAGTGATGTTTCAGAAGATGGAATTTGGAATGGATTGAAGAAATTAAAGCTAATTTAAAAAGAACCGGCTTAAGCCGGTTCTTTTTATCGTTCAATTTCAATAGCACCCTCAATTAGTTTAAAAGGATCCTGTTTATCGATATAATCGTAAAACATTACTCCGTTTAAATGGTCAATTTCATGCTGGAAGCAGATGGCGGGTAAACCTCTTAGACGTAGTTTTATTTCCTTTCCTTCAATATTAATGCCTTTAACCGTGATCCGGGCAAATCGGGGAACATATCCAGGAATATTCTCGTCTACTGAGAGGCACCCTTCTCCAGATTGCAAATAGGCTTTTTCAACGGAATGACTAATAATCTTGGGGTTAAACAAGGCATAACTATATAGGCAATCCTTGTTATCATGGAGATGAACAGCAATCATCCGTTTTGATACATTTATCTGTGGTGCTGCCAAGCCAATACCAGGTCGTAATCCGTATTCCGCTGCAATTTCAGGGTTTTGGCTATTTATTACATATTCAAGAAGGCTGTTAAGAATTTTTTTATCCTCTTCTGATGGCGGCATGGATACTTCTGAAGCAACTTTTCTCAGTGTCGGGTGGCCATCGCGAATGATATCATCCATCATTAACATCTATTTAATTCACTCCTGTTTTTCATCTTAAGACATTGCTATTCAATAGTCTAACAGACTAAACCAAAAAAGTTAATGTAGTAAAGAAAAAAATTGGATTCGAATCTCAAATTTAAAAACATGCTTGCAGTAGGATATATTGTCAAAAACCTAAACTACCGATATAGTAGAAGTGTTAAAGTAAGGGGGCTGGTCGGATTTGAAATTTGGCTTATTTCGCATTATATTACTTTGCATCGTATCCATAATAGTATTAACAGGATGTGTTAATCAGCAAAGTGCCGTTGAGAAAATGTATAATGTCCTAGAAAATGTTGTAAAATTGGAAAAAGAATTTGAAAAACAGCAAGAACCACTTGTTTTGTTAGAAAAGCAAGAAAAGGATTTATATAATCAAATAATGGCTAAAGGGATGAAAAACCATACAGAAATCACTAAGCTCTCAGATGAAGCACTGACTTTAGTTGAACAACGTCGCAAACACTTGCAAGCAGAAGTAGATAGTTTGCGATCTGCCGAAGAAGAATTTAAAAAAATAGCTAATATTAAAGAGGAAATTAGTAATTCTGAACAGAAGCAGGTTGCTGGTGAATTGTACGATTTAATGATGCAGCGCTACAAAGTACATACAGAATTGGCTGATATATATTTGGACGCCTTGGACATGGATCAGGAATTGTACTTAATGTTTAAGGAAGAAGATATATCATATGAACAGCTTGAAAGATTAATATCAGATTTAAATCAATTATATGTGGAGATTTCTAATTTAAATGAAAGATTTAATCAGTATACAACAGAGTATAATGATAAAAAAATCGCCTTCTATAATATAGCTGGCTTTAAAATAGAAGAAAAATAAAAATCGGCACTTTAAGCCGGTTTTTATTTTTTATTTTTAAAAATATATCGGTATAACAGTGAACTTTAAACAAGTAGTACAGTAGTAGAAGTTTATTGTTATTTAATATCATATATGTGTTGTAAAATAATAAGACTAAGTAATTGACGAAGATAAATACTTGTTGTAAACTCATTATGAAAATATTTATTGTACTACTATTTTTTTTATAAATTATGGTACAGAAGTAGATGGCTGATGGCGATAGAATAAATGTTTTAGGTTTATCCATATGTGGAAAGCTAATCAAAACAAGGTTATGCCAGAAAATCTAAGGATTTACAATCCACTTGTTCTAAGCCATTAAACAAGTAAAAGTTTATGTACATAATTACACGGTCTTTTAATGTTTTTTGGGTATTCTAACAAGGTGGAATTACTTTTTTTACATTCTGTATTGATAAGAAAGGAAGATGTGACGAAAATGGCATCTAAAACTCAGAACGCTAAGCTTGATGCGAAGAAAGTACTTGAGACAGTATCAGAACAGTTTCAAACTCTTCAGATATTAAATGAAGAAGGTGAAGTCATAAACGAAGCAGCTATGCCAGACCTAAGTGATGAGCAGCTGCAAGAACTAATGCGCCGCATGGTCTATACACGTATCTTAGACCAGCGCTCGATCTCATTAAACCGCCAAGGTCGTTTAGGATTTTATGCACCAACTGCAGGGCAGGAAGCATCTCAATTAGCTTCGCAGTTTGCATTAGAAAAAGAAGATTTCATTTTACCAGGATATCGTGATGTTCCACAGTTAATTTGGCATGGTTTACCGCTTTATCAAGCTTTCTTGTTCTCTCGCGGTCACTTCCAGGGGAACCAAATTCCTGAGGGAGTAAATGTTCTCTCACCACAAATTATTATCGGTGCTCAAATTATTCAGGCTGCTGGTGTAGCACTAGGTATGAAAAAGAGTGGAGCAAAATCTGTTGCAATCACTTATACGGGTGATGGTGGAGCGTCTCAAGGGGATTTCTATGAGGGAATGAACTTTGCAGGTGCATTTAAGGCTCCAGCTATATTTATCGTTCAAAACAATCGCTTTGCCATCTCTACCCCTGTAGAAAAACAATCTGCTGGGAAAACTATTGCCCAAAAGGCTGTTGCAGCTGGTATTCCAGGAATCCAAGTTGATGGTATGGATCCTTTAGCTGTATATGCGGCAACACGTGATGCGCGTGAGCGAGCAGTTAATGGTGAAGGTCCTACATTAATTGAAACATTAACATACCGTTATGGTCCACATACAATGGCAGGGGATGATCCTACTCGCTATCGTACTGCAGACCTTGATAATGAGTGGGAAAAGAAGGATCCACTAGTTCGTTTCCGTAAATTCCTTGAAAAGAAGGGTTTATGGACCGAGGAGAAAGAAAATGAAGTAATCGAAAAAGCAAAAGATGATATTAAAGAAGCTATCAAGCAGGCAGATGCTGCACCTAAGCAGAAGGTAACGGATCTAATGTCGTTTATGTATGAGGAAATGCCACATAATTTAAAAGAACAATTCGAAATTTATAAAGCAAAGGAGTCGAAGTAAATCATGGCTCAAATGACAATGATTCAAGCAATTACGGATGCATTGCGCACTGAACTGCGCAATGACCCTAAAACTTTATTATTCGGAGAAGACGTTGGTGTTAACGGCGGTGTTTTCCGTGCTACAGAAGGCTTGTTAAAAGAATTTGGTGAAGAGCGTGTTTTCGATACTCCTCTTGCTGAATCTGGTATTGGCGGTCTAGCAATTGGACTTGCTTTAACTGGGTATCGTCCAATCCCTGAAATTCAATTCTTCGGGTTTGTTTTTGAAGTAATGGACAGCATTGCTGGACAAATGTCAAGGATGCGTTATCGTTCAGGCGGCAGATATAATATGCCAATTACGGTAAGATCTCCATTTGGAGGCGGGGTACATACTCCTGAGCTTCATTCAGACAGCTTAGAAGGACTAATGGCACAAACTCCAGGATTAAAAGTTGTTGTTCCATCTACACCTTATGATGCAAAAGGTTTGTTGATTTCAGCAATCCGTGATAATGACCCTGTTATTTTCTTAGAACATCTTAAGTTATATCGTGCTTTCCGCCAGGACGTACCTGAAGAGGAGTATACCATTCCACTAGGAAAAGCAGATGTGAAACGTGAAGGAACGGATTTATCCATTATTACTTATGGTGCGATGGTTCATGAATCGTTAAAAGCTGCAGAGGAGCTTGCTAAAGAGGGACATTCAGTGGAGGTTATCGACCTTCGTACAATTGCACCTCTAGATATTGAAACAATTATTGGTTCAGTAGAAAAAACAGGACGTGCTATTGTGGTTCAAGAGGCACAAAAACAAGCAGGTATTGCAGCTAACGTGGTTGCGGAAATTAATGACCGTGCTATTCTTAGCCTTGAAGCACCAGTTTTACGTGTGGCTGCTGCCGATACCATTTATCCTTTCTCACAAGCAGAGTCAGTGTGGCTGCCTAACTATAAAGATATTTTAGAAACAGCGAAAAAAGTATTAAGCTTCTAGAGATATTGTGAAACAGGGGCTCCCTGTTTCCCGCTATTTCTTTAGATTAGACAGTATAATTGCAAATTAGGAGGATGAGTCACAGTGTCATTTCAATTTAAAATGCCTGACATCGGTGAGGGAATTCATGAAGGCGAGATTGTCAAATGGTTTATTAAGCCAGGCGATAAAATTCAAGAAGATGACGTTCTTTGCGAAATACAAAATGATAAAGCCGTGGTTGAAATTCCTTCCCCGGTAGAAGGAACGGTTCTCGAAGTATTGATTGGAGAAGGTACGGTTGCAACTGTAGGACAAGTTTTGGTGACCTTTGATGCACCTGGTTACGAAAATCTACAATTTAAAGGGGATGACCACGGTGATGAAACACCACAGCCAGAAGTGTCAGCACCAGCTCCTGAGCCTAAGCAAGAGGCTCCTGCTGCAGTGCAGCCATCACCACCAGCTGCTGGGGTAGGTACACCACCACAGGCTGAGGTCGATCCAAATCGACGAATTATTGCTATGCCTAGTGTTCGTAAGTATGCACGGGATAAAGGTGTAGAAATCTCTCTAGTAGCTGGAAGCGGGAAAAATGGGCGTATATTGAAGAGTGATATTGATACCTTCTTAGCGGGTGGTACAACAGCGGCGCCAACAGAACAAACAACTTCACCAGCAGGAACTGAAGCTCCGGTAGAAGCTGCAAAAACTGAGGCACCAAAGGCTGCTATACCTCAAGGAGAATATCCAGAAACTCGTGAAAAGATGAGTGGTATTCGCAAAGCCATCGCTAAAGCTATGGTGAACTCTAAGCAAACAGCTCCACATGTTACCTTAATGGATGAGGTAGATGTGACAAAACTTGTTGCACACCGTAAGAAGTTTAAGGAAGTTGCTGCTGCGAAGGGAATTAAACTTACGTTCTTGCCTTATATTGTAAAAGCATTAACAAGTGCATTACGTGAATTCCCTGCGTTAAATACATCTCTTGATGATGCAACAAATGAAATTATCCATAAACATTACTATAATATTGGTATCGCTGCTGACACTGAGAAAGGTCTTTTAGTTCCAGTTGTTAAGGATGCTGACCGTAAATCTGTATTTACAATTTCAAATGAGATTAATGAATTAGCTGGTAAGGCCCGTGATGGAAAATTAGCTCCGAATGAAATGAAGGGAGCTTCATGCACAATTTCAAATATTGGTTCTGCTGGCGGACAATGGTTTACACCAGTAATCAATCATCCAGAAGTTGCGATATTAGGTGTTGGGCGAATTGCAGAAAAACCAATTGTTCGTGATGGTGAGATTGTTGCTGCCCCTGTACTTGCATTATCATTAAGCTTTGACCATCGTATGATTGACGGTGCAACTGCTCAAAATGCAATGAACCATATTAAGCGATTATTGAACGATCCAGAACTATTGTTAATGGAGGCGTAAGAAATGGTAGTTGGAGATTTCCCAATTGAAACAGATACTATAGTAGTTGGTGCTGGCCCTGGTGGTTACGTTGCAGCAATCCGGGCAGCTCAGCTTGGTCAAAAGGTTACAATCGTTGAAAGAGAAAATTTAGGCGGTGTCTGCCTAAATGTTGGTTGTATCCCTTCCAAGGCGCTAATTGCTGCTGGTCATCGATATGAAACTGCAAAGCATTCTGATGATATCGGTATAATGGCTGATAATGTAACAGTTGATTTTTCAAAGGTTCAAAAATGGAAGGAAAGTGTCACAAAAAAACTTACTGGTGGAGTAGAAGGTCTGCTAAAAGGGAATAAAGTGACAATAGCACGTGGTGAAGCCTATTTTGTTGATGCAAATACTCTAAGGGTAATTGGTGAAAACTCTGCCCAAACATACACTTTTAAGAATGCGATTGTTGCAACTGGGTCTCGTCCAATTGAGCTTCCTGCATTTAAATATACGAATCGTGTTCTTGATTCAACAGGTGCTCTAGCATTAAAAGAGATTCCAGAAAGAGTAGTGGTTATTGGCGGAGGGTACATTGGTACAGAGCTTGGCGGCGCCTATGCAACCTTTGGAACAAAGGTAACCATCCTTGAAGGAGCAGATGAAATTCTTAACGGTTTCGAGAAGCAAATGTCATCACTTGTGAGTCGTAATCTGAAGAAAAAAGGTGCGGAAATTATCACAAAGGCTTTAGCAAAAGGTGTAGAAGAAACTGAAAATGCTGTAACAGTGACCTATGAAGTAAAAGGTGAAGTGAAAACTGTAGAAGCAGATTATGTATTTGTAATGGTTGGACGCCGACCGAACACCGACGAATTAGGACTTGAACAAGCTGGTGTGGAAATGACCGATAGAGGGGTTATTACGATTGATAAACAATGCCGTACGAATGTTAGCAACATTTATGCCATTGGTGACATCGTTCCAGGACCACCTTTAGCACATAAAGCGTCATATGAAGGCAAAATTGCTGCAGAAGCGATTGCAGGACATCCATCTGAAATTGACTACCTTGGTATTCCAGCAGTTGTATTCTCAGATCCAGAACTTGCATCCGTAGGATATACAGAAGCGCAGGCTAAAGAAGAAGGTATTGAACTGGTTACAGCTAAATTCCCATTTGCTGCTAATGGTCGTGCACTCGCACTGAATCAGACAGAAGGGTTTGTTAAGCTAGTAACTCGTAAAGAAGATGGAGTATTGATTGGAGCTCAAATTGCTGGTCCTAGTGCTTCAGATATGATTGCTGAATTAGGTCTTGCAATTGAAGCGGGTATGACAGCAGAAGACTTAGCGCTCACTATTCATGCCCATCCAACTCTTGGTGAAATTACAATGGAAGCCGCTGAAGTAGCATTAGGAAGCCCAATCCACATTATAAAATAATTCTATAACATAGAGAGTCCTTTCGTTTGCGAAGGGACTTTCTTTTTTGCAGATTTATACATATATCTATCGGATATCACTCATATACTGAACTATACAACCTGAGACAAGGTGTGAGTGGTGATAAAATGAGAATATATATAACAGTGATCCTCCAGTTTATCATTTGGAGCGGTTTTACATTAATTGAATGGCTGTCTAATCATGATCAACTAATGTATAAAGTAATAATGTTTTTTATCTTTTTTTACATTGCATTCATAATTGCGAATAAGTTAGTACAATCAATTGGTAAATCATTTTTTATTACAACATCGAGTTTACTCATTTATACTTCTATACACTATTCACTTTTGTTATTAATATAAAAAACTCCCTATACGGGAGTGGTATTAAAATTATTTTCTTGGATAGAAATACATGATTCTCTCATTAAATAGGTGAAGCTCTGCTTGTAATTTCTTAGCTAAAAACTTGCAAAATTCATTTGCCTTGCCTTTATCTCCAAAAGTCGACTGTTCTGGAAGAGTAATCTGTATGTAGATCTGTTCTCTTTCCTCGCCGTGTTCATCTCGGATTGATTCTTTATCAATGCCAATTAATATGGCATAATATCGATCATCTTGAGAGTGTAAGTAAAACCAAGTGCCTTTACCTTCCTCTGTTTCTTTTATCTCATATGGAAACGCTGATTCTTGATAATTCCAACCTAATTGACTGCCTGTTTTTTCAGTGATGTCTTTATAGTAAAAAAAGAATTCCTTTATTTCATCAACTGTAATTGTTTGTTTAGCAGCAGCAGGTACAAGCTTAATGTAGGCGTTTTCAGCCATAACCATTCCCCCTATAGTCCCTTATAATTAATTCTATTCTAGCATTGAAAAAACCACTATGACAACATTAAGTGATAAATGTTATTGTTAAATTAGGAATAATGAATTATAATAATATTCTAAATATTAAGTGAAAAGGAGGATCTATATGGAACTATTTGATAAGTTATATGATGAGCATGAAAATGTAAAAGTAAGGTTTATTGGTTTTACTACTGAACATACTAGATATGATTTTGGAATTATTTACACAAATATGTTTTTTGGAAAACCCCTTGTAGTCTGTATGCAGACCGGCCGTTCAACTCTCCTCGATCCAAAAGATATTGAAGACATAGAATACCTTCAAAATATTTTCCGAATTCCTGATAAACAGCAGGCAGCTGATCTTGCAGATTTTTTTGGCGAGACACTTCCTCAAATACCATTTGTTACCCAATATGAATAATCTATGTGTAAAGTGGCCTGATTAGGCCTTTTTTTTATATAAAAAAAATAATTGTGACATACAATTTAGGCTTGAAATATTTAATGTGATATATTATTATGAGTTTAAGGATATTTAAACGCTTTCAGTTTAGTGAATATCATAATGAAAAGGGGATTGAACAGATGGGTACAATTGTATGTCAAGCATGTGATTCAACAATTGATCATTTCGAAGATGAAAAAGTAACGGTTCTCTATTCAAGATGTAATTGCTGTGACGGAAATCATTCAGACGAAGAAGTATAATAAATTTTAAAAATCTATATAACAAAAAGGATTCCATCGTAGGAATCCTTTATTTTTTATCGTTATCTTATGGCTTTATATTCTTTAATCACTCGGATCTGCTTGATTTCATCGTCTTCTGGTCCTTGAACAGGGAGTCCGACCTCTAGATTCTTCTGAATATAATGCAGGTTTTCTTTTGTAATGATTTCGCCTGGAATAAATATCGGAATACCTGGCGGATATACCATAATAAATTCTGCGATAATTCTACCCTCTGATTCGGCAAAAGGAATTACCTCTGTATCTGCATAAAAAGCATCACGAGGTGTTAAGGCTAGAAGCGGTATATCAGGAAGTAGTACTTCAATTGGCTCTACCTTTTCAGTCCGATCTTTCATTTCATCAGATAGCTCTTTCAAAGCAGTAACTAATTGACTTGCTTCTTCTTCAGTATCCCCCAATGTAATAATACAAAGTATATTATAAAGATCTGACATCTCTACTTCAATATTGTGCTTTTCTCTTAACCAATTCTCAACCTTGTACCCTGTCAGCCCTAAATCTTTCACAGATATAATAAGCTTTGTCGGGTCGTAGTCAAACGTTGCTTTTGAGCCAAGGATTTCTTCACCAATACAATGCAAATTGTCAATTTCATTGATTCGACGTCTAATTGATTGAGCAAGGCTGATGGTCTTATCAATTAAATCCCTGCCCTTAGTTGCTAATTGTTTCCGAGCAACATCAAGTGAAGCAAGTAATAAATAAGACGTTGATGTGGTGGTAAGCATACTTAGTATCGATTGAACATGTTTTGCTGATACTAGTCCTTCTTTTACATTTAAGATTGAACTTTGTGTCATCGACCCGCCTAGTTTATGAACACTTGTGGCAGCCATATCGGCGCCTGCCTGCATCGCTGAGAGCGGAAGGTCATCATGGAAATGGATATGGACCCCATGTGCCTCGTCCACTAGTACTGGGACTTTATGGGCGTGTGCAATCTCTACAATCTTTCTTAAATCAGCAGAAACACCAAAATAAGTAGGATTGATCACTAGGACAGCTTTTGCATCTGGATGCTGCTGTAAAGCTTTTTCGACTGAATCGGTTGTAATACCGTGGGATATCCCTAATTCTTTATCAATTTCAGGATGAATAAATACTGGAATGGCTCCAGAAAAAACAATTGCAGACATAACGGATTTATGGACATTTCGTGGGACGATAATTTTATCGTCAGGTCCGCAGACTGCCATAATCATAGCAATAATAGCACCACTAGTTCCTTGTACGGAGAAGAAAGTACGGTCTGCCCCAAAAGCTTCAGCAGCTAAATCCTGGGCCTCCTTTATCATTCCTTTCGGTTGATGAAGATCATCTAATGGACCAATATTAATTAAGTCAATTGACAGGGCATTATCACCAATAAAATTACGAAATTCAGGATCAATTCCTGCCCCCTTTTTATGACCAGGGATATGAAATTGAACTGGATTATTTTTTGCATGTTTTAATAAACCGCTAAATAACGGTGTTTGATTTTGAGACAATTTATACACACACCTCTTTAATGAAAAAATACTTCTACATACATAAAACAAAAGAATTATAGCACTAATGTTTTAGCTTGCAAAGATATATTTACGCTTGGGCCTATCCTTTTTTTCAATTCACCTTAGTTTCCCAAAAAAACATGAATATTACCCTTACTAATTCGTGATAAATGGGGAAAATAGAGGTATGATACATCTATGAATTATGTAAGAAGGTGAAGAAATGGAATATCAATACCCAATTGATTATCATTGGTCAACTGATGAAATTGTTGATGTCATTAAATTTTATGAAGCAATAGAAATGGCGTATGAAAAAGGAATTGATCGTGAGCATTTAATGCTGGTCTATCGACGTTTTAAAGAAATCGTCCCGAGTAAATCAGAAGAGAAAACACTTTGCAGTGAATTTGAAGAAATCAGTGGTTATTCTGCCTATCGTGTGCTAAAAAAAGCAAAAGAAGCTACGGCGGAAGAAAAAATTATGATGAAGTAGCAAAAGAACCCCTGAACATTGTTGTTTCAGGGGTTCTTCTTATTTAATATTTAAAGCCATTTTATATAGTGGAGCGAGTTTAGAAAATACCTCGTCAATTTGATTGATTAGGCCATCAGCACCAAGCCGGATTACATCGTCACGATTAAGTTCAAACCCGCAAAGGATTTCTGCTTTCTTGACATTTTTCAATCTTTCGAAGTGAGCAAGCAGCTGCTCTTTAGACAACTCACCATGCTTATATGACTCTGCTTTTGTATGATCTAATGACCATGCATAGTCATTAGGGATATCTCGGTAAACTTTATTTAAATTTTTTATCAATCTATTCGCTATTTCTTGTTTTTGAGGAGCTTCATAGATAACAGCAAACCAAATAAACAAATGCGTATTCCATAAACCAATTTGGAAATGTGGAAGCATTTTATAACCTCTTGGATTGTTTGCAAAGGCCACCCATGTGTCTTTTGGTGGATTAATAGTCCGCCGTGCATGTTTGGCAACATGAACAAACATTTCATCTCCCGTTAAGGACGACAAGACGGGAGCAAAATATTGTCCCAGTGTTTCCAATTTTGGCCGAACAGTTTCTTTTAGTGCATCCATTCTAGCCTCTAATCCATCTATTTGAAAAACATCAAAGTCTTCATTTGTAAAGCCATTAAACTCCATTGTACTACCTCCACAGATTAATCTTATCGATAATTGTAGCATATTTTCATATTTTGGTGAAAATTATTACTCCACTAGGTTAACGCACAAATTTGTTGCAACCTTACATGGTGGTTCATATTATATCAGTAAAAATAGTCAGAAAAGTAAGTGAATAAAATTTAGAAAGGGGGATTTACTATGAAGCAATTAATGAACACATCCTTAAAAAAAGTGGGAGAAAAAGAGAGAACGGCCGTTTTAAGATTAGAAATGGATTATGAACTTGCCACTTTATTTGAGGCAATTGAAGAGAAAAATGAGAAGAAAACAAAAGAATGCAAGCAAAAATTAGAAAAGATTCGTCAAGAGTTAATGCGTTTAAAGGCTCTTTGATCCTTAATTTACATCAAAGGGGTAACATAGTTGGAACAAAAAAGAATGTTTAATCTTAAAATCTAAAACGAACTCTGATTAGAATTTAGGGAGTTCGTTTATTATTTTGCCTTCAGCCTTTCACATATTATAATGGACTTACAATAACGAATTGAAATCGGGGGGAGTTTGATGGACTGGGATTACATAGATCTACTTGCAAAACAATGGACGATTGAAGCGGGTGAAAGAATCCGCTCTTCCTTCCATAAGACATTAAATATAGAAACAAAATCAAATCGGAACGATTTAGTTACGGATATTGATAAAGATATTGAACAGTTTTTTATTCAAAAGATAAGAGGTACCTTTCCAACCCATAAAATCTTAGGTGAAGAAGGATTAGGTGATAATTTAAGTGATTTAGATGGAATTGTTTGGATTATTGATCCAATAGATGGCACGATGAATTTTATTCATCAACAACGAAACTTCGCTATATCTCTTGGTGTTTATGAAAATGGCATTGGAAAAATAGGGATAATCTTTGATGTGGCTCATGATGAGATGTATCATGCCATCAAAGGTAAAGGGGCTTACATGAATGGACAGATTATACCATCACTAGAAGAAACGGCCGTTCAGGATGCAATCCTTGCTGTAAATGCAACGTGGGTAATGGAGAACCACCGCATTGACCATAACCTTATGATCCCTTTAGTTAAAGCAGTCAGAGGTACTAGATCATATGGTACTGCTGCACTTGAGATGGTATTTGTGGCAACTGGTAGGGTCGACGCTTACATTTCAATGCGGCTATCACCATGGGATGTAGCAGCTGGCTCAATAATAGTGGAAGAATTAGGAGGTATCGCCACTAATTTACGGGGAGAAAAGTTAAATTACCTTACCAATGATTCTCTGCTCGTTGCGAAACCCGGTCTTCATCAGGCTATTCTTTCTGGTTATTTAAAGAATGGAGAATGGTGAAATAAATAAAATAAAAGAAGCCTGAATAAGGCTTCTTATAATTCTCCGTTTGCACGCATTTTTGCTTTTGTCTTAAAACCTAATCCCATGACTACTATGATCGCAATGATACAACCCATTACACCTAATATACTTTGAACCCCGATTGCAACTCCAATACCCATAATAAAAATAGCGGTTAAAACGGCATATAAAATAAAAATCCACTTAATATTGTTCATGAAAATAAAACCCCTTTTTATGAAAAATCCTCCAATTATACAGCTGTGAACAATTTTATAGTATTATTCTACATAAAATGCGTATAGGTTTCCACTTTAATTATGGTATAATGTTTTAGTTGTATATGGGAAACTATAAATAGCTTAAATTTTTTAAATAGAGGTAGGAGTGAATTTTTTGAAACTAAGAGAAGATATTCGCAATATAGCGATCATCGCCCACGTTGACCATGGAAAAACGACTTTGGTTGATCAGTTGTTAAAGCAATCCGGAACGTTCCGTTCAAACGAACACGTCGAAGAACGTGCGATGGATTCAAATGACTTAGAAAGGGAACGTGGTATTACAATCCTTGCTAAGAACACAGCAATCCAATATAAAGACACTAAAATCAATATTCTGGATACTCCTGGGCATGCCGACTTTGGCGGTGAGGTTGAACGAATCATGAAAATGGTTGATGGTGTATTGCTAGTTGTTGATGCGTATGAAGGAACGATGCCGCAAACACGTTTTGTTCTTAAAAAAGCTTTGGAACAAAACCTTACTCCGATTGTGGTCGTTAATAAAATTGACCGTGATTTTGCCCGTCCGGTTGAAGTAATTGATGAAGTAATCGATTTGTTTATTGAATTAGATGCCAATGAGGATCAACTAGAGTTTCCAGTGATTTTCGCTTCAGCAATAAATGGTACTGCAAGCACTGACCCAGAAAAACAAGATGAAAATATGCAATGCTTATATGATGCCATCGTAGAACATATCCCAGCTCCCGTTGACAACCGTGAAGAGCCTTTACAGTTTCAAGTAGCCTTGCTTGATTATAATGACTACGTGGGCAGAATTGGGATTGGCCGTGTTTTCCGCGGAACCATGAAGGTTGGTCAACAAGTTGCACTGATGAAAATAGATGGTTCTGTTAAACAATTCCGTGTGACAAAGATCTTTGGTTTCTTTGGGTTAAAACGTGAAGAAATTACCGAAGCAAAAGCAGGGGACTTAATTGCCGTATCTGGTATGGAAGATATTAACGTAGGTGAAACAGTTTGTCCTATCGAACATCAAGAAGCATTACCAGTACTAAGGATTGATGAACCGACATTACAAATGACTTTCGTAGTAAACAATAGTCCGTTTGCAGGTAGAGAAGGTAAATATTTAACTTCGAGAAAAATTGAAGAAAGACTCTTGGCACAATTGCAAACCGATGTAAGCTTACGTGTTGAAAATACAGATTCACCAGATGCTTGGATTGTTTCTGGCCGTGGAGAGCTTCATTTATCTATTCTCATTGAAAACATGCGTCGTGAAGGCTATGAACTTCAAGTCTCCAAGCCTGAGGTCATTGTAAAAGAGATTGATGGTGTTCGTTGTGAGCCTGTTGAGCGAGTACAAATTGACGTACCTGAAGAACATACAGGTGCGGTTATGGAATCAATTGGTGCTCGAAAAGGTGAAATGATTGATATGATTAATAATGGCTCCGGTCAAGTGCGTTTGATATTCAATGTACCTGCAAGAGGCTTAATTGGTTATACAACTGAGTTCTTAACAATGACTAGAGGATATGGAATTATTAATCATACATTTGATAGCTATCAGCCGTTGGTTCAAGGTCAAGTGGGAGGACGCCGCCAGGGTGTTTTAGTATCAATGGAGTCCGGTAAAGCTTCCACATATGGTATAATGAATGTTGAAGACCGTGGAACAATCTTTGTTGAACCTGGAACGGAAATTTATGAGGGTATGATTGTTGGTGAGCATACTCGAGAAAATGATATTACTGTTAATATCACAAAAGTTAAACAAGCAACAAATATTCGTTCAGCAAATAAAGATCAAACTTCAGTTATCAAAAAGCCGCGGATTATGACATTAGAGGAGTCTTTAGAGTATCTGAACGAAGATGAATATTGTGAAGTCACACCAGAATCCATTCGTTTACGTAAAAAGATTCTTGATAAAAATGAACGCGAAAGAGTGGCTAAGAAGAAAAAACTTGCTGAAATGAGTTAATTTGGAGGTTTTGCACGTGAATGTAGCAGAGCGGCTTTCATTTTTCCCAGCACTGTACAACGTAACGGAACAACCCGAACTTGGAATGTGGCTTCTTTATTTGACTATTGTAGCTCTATCCATTCTTGTTTATAAACTTGGTTTTGCAAAAAAATTGCCGCTCGGAAAATCAATTATGATTTATATTTTCTTAAGCGCTGGCTGTACAGTTCTTACGGCATTAGGTGTGTTTTTACCTATTGCCGAAGGACTCGTGGTTGCAGCCTTAATTTTAATTATTTATAAAATTCGCTTACACCAATCTAAAAAGGGACAGGTCGAAGCAAAATAACGGAGGTATTTAATGAATTCCGTTCAGGATGCACTTTATAATTGGCTTACAATCAAGGTTGTATGCGATGCTCGTCCAGATGATACGGCAGCAAGAGAGACTTTAGACCTCTTTGATGAAATGTTAACTAGCGAACATCATTTGCTTGATATTGAGATTTCAACCGATGAACAAATGTACTATGTGTCGTATGTTCAGGCTGGCGAGAGTAAGAAGGCACGATTTCCTCGTGATTTAATCGAGGTAATGCTTAATCAAATTAATCAAGAACCGGATAAATATTGTAACTTTCCGATAGAAGACTAAAAAAACCCACTTGACGTGGGTTTTTTTTATCCATAATTACCATTCGTCTTTTTCAGACCGTGCACGGAATAACCTGAAATTCCCAGTGTCAACTCTGTCTTTGGTTTTGTTAGATATTCGTGTGCTGCATTCGTCGCACATATATGTATGAATGGGTCGGTTCCGAAGGCGTTTAGCAATTAATGACTGATCCTCAATTACCTCAATTTTATCGCAAATCACGCATTTTACTCTCATTTTACACCTCAAATCACATAAGCTAATGTTTATTATAGTATATCATGATAGAGGGGTGCTAGGGGAATCAATTAGGCTCCTGAGTTGCTCTGAAAAACAGATAATAGTAAGATGAGATTGTCTGTTTCGTTTTAACAGCACAGAGTCTACAGAAAAGGGGTTGAAAATATGGCAAATCAAGTGGAACCTAAGCTTACTGGTGCATTGTATAGCGAACTTCAGAAGGAAAGGTTCGTTACCTTAGCAACAATAGATCATGAAACAGGTGGTCCGAATGTCAGCGCAATTTCATGGGTATGTGCGAAGGATGAAAACACCATTCGCTTTGCAGTGGATAATCGTTCACGAATCATCCAAAATGTATTAAATAATCATCTTGCGGTTATTAATGTCATTGCCAATGAGTCTACATATTCAATAACTGGTACAGCTTCTGTTAAAGAAGAACGGTTAAAGGATGTTCCATTAAAGCTTGCTTTAGTGGAAATCAATATTAATGAAGTGAGAGACGTCATGTTCTATGGGTCAAAAATTGTTACAGAACCACAATATGATAAAACATATGATAAAGATGCTGCAGCTAAACTTGATAAACAAGTAATGGAAGCAATCAAAAAAGCTTAGTCTACTGGCTAAGCTTTTTTGCTGTTAGCTATTCTTTATAGTGATTAGAATGCTCCTCTTGCTTTTCATCTAATTCCTCTTGTTGCTCCTTTGGAAGCGTTCTCTTTTGTTTTTCGGTTGTTTGTGGTGTAGGTTCAATCATGTTACCTGGAACTTCAGGCATTAACCGACCAGCAACATCTGCAAGTTCCTCCATGATTCCTTGAACGGGTCTGCCTTTTTGGATATCACCTTGTATTTCTTTTAGTCGTTCATTAGTATCAGCATCAGCTACTACAATTGCTCTCGCCCCATAGGGATCTTGTTTCAAACTCTCAGCAACTGAATATTTAATGGTTCCTACCTGTGATCTCTCAATTTTTGCGTTTACATCAATGCCAACTATAGCATACCTGCCAAACACCACTGCCGTTGCATCATTTACATTTGGAATACTAGTAGCGAGTTCCACTAATCGTTTTGAAATCTCTTGCCCTGTTTTTCGATCAACTTCTTCAATATTAGTGTTCCTTACGTTTATTGATGATTGCTTGTCATTAGTTTGTGCTGAATTATTACTGTTGTTACATCCTGCTAGGAAAAACATTACTAATATTATCGTAATAAATTTTTTCATTTAAACCCACCTCCATAAGACTTGTGAATAGCAAATGATAACTATCTCTAAATTTTCATAGTTAATATACATTTATTGTGCGGAAATTCTTCTATCTTTATTCGAACAAACATATATTTTATCAAAGTCCAATCTAGTAAAAGGTTCCTTAAAACTGGTAAAAGACCTCAAACTAGAGAAAGCGGAGGCGTTGCTTTGAGTAAAATATACGTGTTAGATACAAACGTCTTATTACAAGACCCGTATTCCATATTCTCATTCGAAGATAATGAAGTTGTAATTCCAGCTGTTGTTCTTGAAGAAGTGGACTCAAAGAAAAGGTACATGGATGAAATAGGCAGGAATGCCCGCCATGTCTCAAGATTAATTGATGGCCTGCGTGCTGCAGGGAAGCTTCATGAGAAAATTCCGCTTGACAATGGCGGAACCATTAGAATTGAATTAAATCATCGTTCATTTCATGAACTGCAGGATATCTTTATCGAGAAAACAAATGATAACCGTATACTCGCTGTTGCTAAGAATTTGTATACGGAAGAGCAAATGAAGGAGAATGGGAAGCCGGTTATTCTAGTAAGCAAAGACGCATTAGTTAGAGTAAAGGCAGATGCAATAGGTTTAACAGCAGAGGACTTTTTAAGTGATCGGGTTGTGGAAATAGACCATATTTATACCGGATTTCTTGAAGTGTTTTTAACGGTAGAATTGTTAGATCGATTTTATAATCAAGGGGAAATTCATATTTCTGAATGTGGTAAAAGTACTTATTATCCAAATCAATTCTTGATCATGAAAGATGTACTTGGAGGTTCTGCATCTGCTTTGGGAATGGTTGATAAAACTGGTAAGAAAGTAAAAAAACTTGTGATAAACCAGGATCATGTTTGGGGGATTCACTCCAGAAATGTTCAGCAAACAATGGCAATTGAATTATTGCTGCGTAAGGATATACCACTTGTTACCTTAATTGGGAAAGCAGGTACGGGTAAAACCCTGCTAGCTTTAGCATCGGGACTTATGCAAACGGAGGATTTCAGAGAATATAAAAAGCTGTTGGTTGCAAGACCGATTGTACCAGTAGGAAAAGATCTTGGCTTCCTGCCAGGGGAGAAACAGGAAAAGCTCCGGCCTTGGATGCAGCCCATTTACGATAATCTAGAATATTTATTTAATACTAAAAAACCAGGTGAACTTGACGCGATTTTAGCTGGAATGGGCTCGATTGAGGTAGAGGCGTTAACGTATATCCGTGGTAGAAGTCTGCCAAAGCAATTTATTATCATTGATGAAGCACAGAACCTTACTAAACATGAAGTGAAAACAATATTAACTCGTGTTGGAGAAGGCAGTAAAATAGTTTTAATGGGGGACCCAGAACAAATTGATCACCCTTACCTTGATGCATATAATAATGGCCTAACCTATGTGGTTGAAAAATTTAAAAATGAAGTAATATCGGGGCACGTAAAATTACTAAAAGGAGAAAGGTCTGGATTAGCAAGATTAGCAGCAGACATACTTTGATTTTTTCATTAGAATAAATAAAACGGGTCCCACTCTGGGCACCCGTTATTTACCTTATACAACTTTAAACTGAATTACTTCCTTAATTGGATTTACATGATTTGTCCCATCTCCATAATAGACATGAACAGGACCATCAGATAGGGGTTTACCATCTTTTGAGAACCCTAAAATCAGCTCTGCAGCTTCTTCTAGGGGGATCTGATGCTCTCCATCTTTACTTTTTATGATCAGCTTTGTTGCTGTTTCAGCAGGTTCTGCATTTTGTAAGAATGGTTTAAATGGAATGCCGAAGGTTCCGGTTAAGATTTTTTCTTTTTCAAACTTCTTCTCTGTTTTTAAAGTTGGCGGATAAATTGCGCCTTCTATGATTTCACGATCCCAATGTTTTGATACTGCTTTTGTATAGTCCTCTAGACTATTTACTTCCTCATGCTTATTGATAAAATAAGTATTTAAATCAATTTTTCGATCATCGAAAATCCAAACGCCAGGATCAAGGGTGATTGAAAATTTAACATTACCTGATAGTATAATGATATTTTCCATCTTCATTCCTCCAGTTCGTAACATTAAAAGTATAACCTGTTATGAGGAGAATGTCATAGATTAAGTATCCTCATTATTCATCCATTTATGTTTATTTTCTTGCAATTTTCAATTGTTAAAGGTAAAATTTAAAGATAAGTTGTTAATCGCTCTGAAATGGGGGGATCAATGTTGGCGTCTGAAATGGTTGTAAATCACCAGGAAAAAGCATATGCCTTATTACAGGCTGACGCTGAAAAAATACTAAAGCTAATTAAAGTGCAAATGGATAATCTTACGATGCCTCAATGCCCTCTTTATGAAGAGGTATTGGACACGCAAATGTTTGGATTATCAAGAGAGATAGAATTTGCGGTTAAATTAGGCTTAATCGATGTCAAGGATGGAAAAGCGATTTTAGATAAACTTGAAAGAGAATTATCTGCGCTTCATGAGGCATCCATAAGAAAATAATAGAAAAAACTCAAACAAAAAAACTGTTTGAGTTTTTTATTACCTGACGTAGTTTTCTGAAAATTTTTATAACAAAAAATCATTACATAGTACCCTTTTCCTCAAGTAATCTGGAGAAATTTCTATTATAATAGCATTAATATCAATTTTAAAATGAGGAAGTATACATTTATGGTAATGAAAAAACTTAAATCATATGATTTCACTTTAATTATTGCAATTATCCTGCTGTCACTATTTGGATTAGTTATGATTTATAGTGCAAGTATGGCTTGGGCTGTCCAATGGTATAAGGTACCAAGTGATTACTTTTTTCAAAAGCAGAAGTTATTTCTAGGAGCATCAGCGGTTGCTTTTACATTCTTTGCCTTACTACCGTACAAGTTTATGAAAAATACTAAGTTCTTAATTTTTATGGTTAGTTCATCTGTTCTAGGGCTTTTAGGTTTGTTTATATTTGGACATGTTGCGGGTAATGCCCAAAGCTGGTTTAAAATCTTTGGTTTTAGTTTACAGCCTGCTGAGTTTGTAAAGCTATTTGTAATCATTTATTTGTCTGCTGTTTACGCAAAAAAGCAGGCATACATAAACCAATTTAACAAAGGTGTACTCCCGCCACTAGCTTACTTAATCATTGTCTGTGCGTTAATAGCCTTCCAGCCTGACTTTGGAACTGCAATTATTATCGCATTAATAGGAACTATGATTATCCTTTCATCAGGAATGAATTTGAAGAACATCATGAAATTAGTTTTGATTACAGCGATTATTGTTGTTCCGTTTATTATTGCCTTACAGGATGAGATATTTTCCGAAAAACGTTTGGCTCGGTTCACCGTTTTAAGTAATCCGTTCGCAGATGAACTGGACTCAGGCTTTCATCTGGCAAACTCCTATATTGCGATAGGGTCGGGCGGGGTAAATGGTTTAGGATTAGGCAAGAGTATCCAAAAACTCGGCTACTTACCTGAAGCACATACAGATTTCATCATGGCGATTGTTGCTGAGGAGTTAGGTGTATGGGGTGTTAGTTTTGTTATTATTTGCCTTGGATATATTGTCTTGAGGGGGATTTATCTTGGGCTGCAGTGCAGGGAACCTTTTGGAGCCTTATTGGCAATTGGAATTTCCAGTATGATTGGGATTCAATCCTTTATTAATTTAGCAGGGGTATCAGGTGTCATTCCCCTCACAGGTGTCC
The DNA here is from genome assembly GCA_040797665.1 of Neobacillus sp. Taxonomy (GTDB): domain Bacteria; phylum Bacillota; class Bacilli; order Bacillales; family Cytobacillaceae; genus Neobacillus. The sequence goes on from JBFNER010000003.1 coordinate 136,774, forward strand.
CGCTGCCGTTTGTTAGCTACGGTGGTTCTTCCCTCCTTCAACTGGCCATTGCTGCAGGTATATTGGTAAACATATCAAGATTTGTTAACTATGAAAGGAAATATAATCAAAAACAACCAGATAAAGAAAACAAAATAAATCAACGAGAAAGAAATATATACCAATTTCGTACATAACGCAAGGAATCCCTAATTCCTTGCGTTTTTTATAAAAATAGAAACAGAGGTGCTGATAGTGGTGAGACAAATCAATAAAGTACTTGTAGCCAATAGAGGAGAAATTGCGATTCGTGTTTTCCGTGCTTGTACTGAATTAAATATTCGTACTGTTGCAATTTACTCCAAAGAAGATACGGGTTCCTACCATCGTTATAAAGCAGACGAAGCCTATTTAATCGGAGAAGATAAGAAACCAATTGATGCCTACCTAGATATCGAAGGAATCATAGAAATTGCTAAAGCTAGTGGTGCCAATGCTATTCATCCAGGTTATGGATTCCTATCAGAGAATATTGACTTTGCAAGAAGATGTGAAGAGGAGGGTATTATCTTTATCGGACCAACCTCAAGTCATTTAGATATGTTTGGAGACAAAGTGAAAGCAAGAGAGCAGGCAGAAATGGCTGCCATCCCTGTTATTCCAGGCAGCAATGGTCCAGTTAACAATATTTATGATGTCCACCAGTTTATCGAAAAGCATGGTGTCCCCATTATCATTAAAGCGGCCCTTGGTGGTGGTGGAAGGGGAATGAGGATTGTCCAACAGAAAGAGGAAGCACAAGAAGCATTCGATAGAGCTAAATCAGAAGCGAAATCAGCCTTTGGAAATGATGAGGTATATTTAGAAAAGTTAATTGAGAAGCCTAAACATATAGAGGTTCAAATAATTGGGGATCAGCAAGGGAATATTGTCCATTTATATGACAGAGATTGTTCGGTACAGCGTCGCCACCAAAAAGTGGTCGAAGTTGCCCCTAGCGTATCCATTTCGAAACAATTGCGAGAAGATATTTGCGCAGCGGCAGTTAAATTAATGAAAAATGTACATTACTTAAATGCGGGAACAGTTGAATTTCTAGTGTCGGGTGATGACTTTTATTTCATAGAAGTAAATCCGCGTATTCAGGTAGAACATACTGTAACAGAAATGGTCACGGGAATAGATATTGTACATACACAAATATTGGTTGCGGAAGGACAAAACCTGCACAGTCCAATTATTGGGATACCTCCACAAGAGGAAATTCGAACGAATGGATATGCGATTCAATCGAGAGTAACAACAGAGGATCCACTAAATAATTTTATGCCTGATACGGGGAAAATTATGGCATACCGCTCTGGAGGCGGTTTTGGTGTAAGACTTGATGCCGGAAATGGTTTTCAAGGAGCTGTAATTACACCATATTATGATTCCTTACTTGTGAAGCTTTCCACATGGGCCTTGACTTTTGAACAAGCAGCTTCAAAAATGGTCCGAAATTTGCAAGAGTTTAGAATACGGGGAATCAAAACCAATATTCCGTTTCTAGAAAATGTGGTAAAGCATGAAAAATTTAGACGTGGTGAGTATGACACCTCATTTATTGATACCACACCAGAATTGTTTGTCTTTCCGATTAGTAAAGACCGGGGAACAAAGATGTTAACATACATCGGCAATGTTACCGTGAACGGTTTTCCAGGGGTTGAGAAAAAGAAAAGGCCTGTTTTTTCTAAGCCGCGTATACCAAAGCTTCGATATGACTTCCCGTATGGAGAGGGAACAAAGCAAATCCTAGATAATCGTGGTTCGGAAGGGCTTATACAGTGGATCAACAACCAAAAGAAGGTATTGTTAACAGATACGACCTTTAGAGATGCCCATCAATCTTTACTTGCAACAAGGGTTAGGACAACCGATTTATTGCATATTGCAGAGCCAACAGCTAAGCTTCTTCCAAATTTATTTTCGCTTGAAATGTGGGGAGGGGCCACCTTTGATGTTACCTATCGTTTCTTAAAGGAAGATCCATGGGAGCGTCTAAGACTGCTTAGGGAAAAAATACCAAATATACTGTTTCAAATGCTAATCCGAGGGTCAAATGCGGTAGGTTATAAAAACTATCCGGATAATCTTATTCGTGAATTCGTTCATAAATCGGCAAAAGAGGGAATTGATGTTTTCCGAATCTTTGACAGTTTAAATTGGATAAAAGGGATGGAAACAACGATTGCTGCGGTGCGTGAAACTGGAAAAATTGCTGAAGCTTCTATTTGCTATACAGGTGATATTTTAGATCCAATGAGAACAAAGTATGACACCAATTATTATATAAAGCTGGCAAAAGAATTGGAAATGCAAGGTGCCCATATATTAGGGATAAAGGATATGGCTGGCTTATTAAAGCCAGAAGCAGCATATCGACTCATTTCTGAGTTAAAGGAAAGTGTAAATATTCCTATTCACTTGCATACCCATGATACCAGCGGTAATGGAATATTTACGTATGCCCGTGCGATTCAAGGGGGGGTTGATATAGTTGATGTTGCTTTAAGCTCGATGGCAGGGTTAACTTCTCAGCCGAGTGCGAATTCACTATATTACGCTCTAGATGGTATAACAGAAAGGCCAGATGTAGATATTGAGGCTCTTGAACAGCTATCTTATTATTGGGAAGATGTCCGTAAATATTATCAAGATTTTGAGTCCGGCATGATGTCACCTCATTCGGAAGTATATAAGCATGAAATGCCTGGTGGACAGTACAGCAACCTTCAACAACAAGCCAAAGGTGTGGGACTTGGTGAACAATGGGATGAAGTGAAGCAAATGTATGCAAAGGTAAATCAAATGTTTGGAGATATCGTTAAGGTAACACCTTCATCCAAGGTAGTCGGTGATATGGCCTTGTTCATGGTACAAAACGGTTTATCAGAAACAGATGTGATGACCAAGGGAGAAACCCTAGACTTCCCAGATTCAGTGGTAGAGTTATTTCAAGGTTATCTTGGTCAACCGCATCAAGGGTTTCCAAAAGAGCTGCAAAAAATAATATTAAAGGGGAAAATGCCGTTAGAAACTCGACCTGGCGAATTACTTGAACCTATTAATTTTGTAGAATTAAAAACGGAAGTTTTGAAAGAAACGAAGAAGAAGCTAACCGACTTAGATGTCATTTCGTATGCTCTTTATCCTAAGGTTTTTCAAGAGTATCTAAATACTTTAGAGCTTTTTGATAATATTTCTGTTCTGGATACTCCAACATTCCTTTATGGATTAAGGCTTGGAGAGGAAATTGAAGTCGAAATTGAAACTGGTAAAACTTTAATTGTGAAACTAGTATCAATTGGTCAGCCACAAGCAGATGGTACACGAATTGTTTATTTTGAATTAAATGGTCAACCACGAGAAGTAAATATTAAAGATGAAAACATTAAATCCACTGTGCTTACTAGAATTAAAGCTGATCCTAAAAATGAAACACATATATCAGCTACTATGCCGGGGACAGTCATTAAAGTTCTTGTGGAAAAGGGCGAACGTGTAGAACGAGGTGACCATTTAATGATTACCGAGGCAATGAAAATGGAGACCACGGTTCAAGCGCCATTCTCTGGTATAGTAGGAGATCTATACGTGAAGAAGGATGATTCAATTCAAACTGGTGATCTTTTAGTGGAATTGAAAAAAGGATAAAAAATAAAAGTTGCCGATATTGGCAACTTTTATTTTTTATCCTTTTTTCGTGACCTTGACAATAATAGTAGCAGGTAACTTAGAACTCCGAATAGACAAGTAATAAAGAGTGCATGCATAAGTGCAATAAAAAGGTTGAGTCGAGTAAAGATTACAAGAGCCCCAGATAATACTTGTAATGATACTAGAATAAATGCTGTAACCCATCCCCAATATACGACCTTTTGTTGTCGATAATGCCTAATTGCAAGGTAGAGAATATAGGCAATCCAGATAAATATTACACCGGCAGCGGCACGATGACCCATTTGCACCCACTCATATAGATTACCCGGAAGTGCAGGCGCATCGTTAATACATAAAGGCCAATCACGACAAACTAGGCTTGATTCAGTATGTCGGACAAGTGCTCCGGTATAGATTACTACGTAAATATAAATCGAGACAGAGAGGATATGTTTGCCCATTCGGTTATCAATAATTAGTTTATCTGCTTCAAATTTCTTATCAATTTCAAAGATTAATAATGTCAAGAGGAATACAGCAGCAAAAGATATTAACGATATACCAAAATGAAGGGCAAGTACAAAGTCTGACTGTCCCCATATAACAGCTGCAGCACCAATTAATCCTTGTAGTACTAAAAAGAAAAATGAGAGCAACGACAGAAATTTGGTTTCTCTTATATGACCAATAGATTTCCAAGACCAAATAGATAATAAGAGCACCATAATACCAACCGCACCAGAAACTAGTCTATGAGCAAGCTCGATAACTAATTCAGGAGTTATATCTGTCGGTACAAATTCACCATTGCAGAGTGGCCATGATCTGCCGCAACCCATACCTGAATCTGTTTTTGTTACTAGTGCACCACCTAGTAATACAAAAATCATACCAATCGTCGTTGCAACAGCAAGCCATTTTAAAGAGCGTCGCAAAAAATCACCTACTTAAATAATAAGTTCAATAATTTGTCAAAGAATAATGTTGACAGTATAATAGTAAAAAGCGAGGGGAGGAATTGTCCTCCTCAATCATACAGAATAACTTCAAAAAAGAACAGAATTTCTGTCTGGAAAATGCCGCAACTTTAAAAAACGTTAAGAAGTTGAATAGTTTTTAGTTACCACTATTATTATAGTGAAAACAATTGAATTTCTCTAGCTAATCTGTTAGAAATAGAAAGGTCATCCTTTTGTCATAAAATTCAGCTTAGGTGATTATAGATATAACAACAAAAATTCCCATTATAGAACAAATTTCCTCTTCAAATTACGATAAATACTTCCGGACAAAAATTAGTCATAAATTATTCAAAAAAAATTCACAAAAACACCTAAAAGTGTGATTTAATATACAGAGAAAGTGTTGTATAAAACATGTCTCTGAATTCATTGGAGTGAATGAATCCACTTAACTTGTATATAAATTATTAAATCGATGATGCGTTTCCACTAAAAGGAGGAGAGTAGATGTCTAATCCTAAGGCATTTGGTGAAGCGACTATTGAAAACGGAGCCGCTAGCATCAATCCTAACATAGGAAAAAATTCAGCTTTGAAAGACTTCTTAGCACTTATCAAAATTGGAATTGTTAATTCAAATCTGATTACTACGTTCACTGGACTTTGGTTGGCCTTACATTTCTCTGGTCAAAGTTTTCTGTCAAACTTAGACACCGTAATTTTTACGATTTTAGGGTCTTCATTAATTATTGCAGGCTCTTGTAGCATCAATAATTATATTGACCGTGACATAGATCATTTAATGGAGAGAACAAAAGCTAGACCTACAGTTACAGGGAAAGTAGTCCCTGCTAAAGTCTTAATCTTAGGTATTATACTTATTGCACTGGGCACAATGTTTCTATTATTTACAACATTGACTGCAACGGTTATAGGACTGCTTGGGGTTTTTAGTTATGTTGTACTCTACACGATGTGGTCTAAGAGGCAATTGGTATCGAACACAATTATCGGCAGTATCTCAGGGGCTGTACCACCTCTAATTGGTTGGGCAGCTGTAGATGGGAATTTAAATATCATGGCATGGTCATTATTTATTCTTATGTTTATTTGGCAGCCACCACACTTTTATGCGCTAGCTATGAGACGCGTAGAGGAGTATCGGGCTGCAGGAATACCAATGCTTCCGGTAGTTAAAGGGTTTAAAACGACGAAGAAGCATATTGTTCTTTGGGTAGCATTATTGCTTCCAACACCAATATTACTAACTTCATTAGGCATCCCATTTCTAATTCTGGCAACTATACTAAATATCGGTTGGCTGGCATTAGGGATTTATGGATATAAGATCAAAGATGATATTAAGTGGGCAAAGCTAATGTTTGTGTACTCATTGCAATACTTAACTATTATCTTTGTAGCAATGGTAATTGTTACATTGGTTTAGCTTTGTTGGAACGTTCTTTCCGAACAGGGGATTCCAACTGCCTTTAATTAAAGGATATTAGGCGGCTTATTCGTGGCCACACAAAAGCCGCCGAGTTTCTTTAATATAGAAGGAATGATTCTACATACATTTTTGATCACACATTTTTTAAAAAGAAATTTATTAGCGAAAGAGGGGTTTGATTTAGCTATGAAAAGGCTTGCAAAAGGGCGTTTGGTTTCAATGTTCGCAATCTTAACGCTTATTCTTTCCGGATGTGGCCAACCTTTCCTATCAACTTTAAGGCCAGCTGGTGAAGTTGCACAAATGCAATACGATTTAATGAAGTTAAGCACTTTAATTATGGTTGGAGTAATTCTTGTTGTTACGGTGATATTTGTTTTGGTTTTGGTTAAGTTCAGAAGAAAAGACGAAAAAATACCGAAACAAGTAGAAGGAAGCCATAAACTGGAAATCATCTGGACTGTCATTCCGATTTTATTACTTATTATCCTTGCAGTTCCAACTGTAGCTGCTACATTTAAGCTTGCAGATGTATCTGAAATGGATAAAGAGGACTCTGATGCACTAGTAATTAATGTTCGTTCAAGCCTTTATTGGTGGGAATTTGAATATCCAGGACAAGGCATTGTAACTGGTCAAGACTTAGTTGTACCTACTGATGAGAAAGTATACTTTAACTTAATTGCTTCAGATGTAAAACACTCTTTCTGGATACCAGCTGTCGGCGGAAAGCTTGATACCAATACAGATAATGTCAATAAATTTTGGTTAGAATTCGATAGTTCTAAAGCAGAAGAAGCAGGGAATTTATTTTATGGTAAATGTGCTGAGCTCTGCGGACCATCACATGCATTAATGGACTTTAAAGTAAAAACAATGAATCGTGCTGATTTTGATCAATGGGTAGCAGATATGCAGGCTGTTGAAGAACCAAAACAGGCTGAAACTGACTTAGCTCAGCAAGGTCAAGAAATCTTTAATCAAAGCTGTATTGGCTGTCATGCTGTAACACCATCAAATGCAGCACCTCCTGAAGCAAGACGTGCGCCAAATCTAACAAACTTTGGTGAGCGTTCTCGTATTGCAGGTGTGCTAGACCATAGTGAACAAGATTTAAAAAATTGGTTAAGTGAACCTGAGAAATACAAGCCAGGCAACTTAATGACTGACACATATGGTGAACTTACACCAGAACAAATTGATGCTCTAACAGCATATTTAATGGGATTAAAAGTCCAAGAATAACTGGGGAAATGATTAAAAGGGAGGTAAAAAGCGTGAGTACCTACGCTCAAAAAAAGGGGTTTGGTGCGACTATTTGGGACTATTTAACAACAGTTGACCATAAAAAGATCGCCATCCTTTATCTTATAGCAGGTGGATTTTTCTTCATAGTCGGCGGACTAGAAGCAGTTTTCATCCGTATTCAACTTGCAGTACCGAATAACGATTTTGTGAGTGCTGGACTATATAATGAAATTTTAACCATGCATGGAACCACTATGATATTTCTTGCAGCCATGCCGCTTGTATTTGCTTTTATGAATGCAATTATGCCTTTACAAATTGGTGCACGTGATGTTGCGTTCCCATTTGTAAACGCATTAGGATTCTGGTTATTCTTCTTTGGAGGAGTATTCCTAAATCTATCTTGGTTTTTAGATGGAGCTCCAGATGCAGGCTGGACATCCTATGCATCTCTTGCGATGGCTTCAAAGGGTCATGGGGTTGATTTCTATGTTCTTGGGTTGCAGATATCAGGTATAGGTACACTTATTGGAGGTATTAACTTCCTAGTTACCATTATTAACATGCGTGCCCCTGGAATGACCTACATGAGAATGCCATTATTTACTTGGTCAACTTTTGTAACTTCTGCACTAATATTATTTGCTTTTCCTCCACTTACAGTTGGTCTTGTATTGATGATGTTTGACCGTTTATTTGGTTCTAATTTCTTTGATACGACAATGGGTGGGAATACAGTAATTTGGGAGCATTTGTTTTGGATTTTCGGACACCCAGAAGTTTATATTTTAGTACTTCCAGCGTTCGGTATTTTCTCGGAAATCTTTGCGATGTTCTCTAGAAAAAGATTATTTGGATACTCTTCAATGGTCTTTGCGACTGTCTTGATTGGATTTTTAGGATTCATGGTATGGGCGCACCATATGTTCACAACCGGATTGGGTCCAGTTGCAAACGCAATTTTTGCAGTTGCTACTATGGCAATCGGTGTACCAACTGGTATAAAGATATTCAACTGGCTACTAACGATGTGGGGCGGTAGTGTTAAATTTACAACTCCAATGCACTATGCTGTTGCATTTATTCCTTCATTCGTTGCCGGTGGGGTAACAGGTGTAATGCTAGCGGCTGCAGCAGCTGACTATCAATATCATGATACTTATTTTGTAGTAGCACATTTCCACTATGTTATTGTTGGTGGTGTTGTCTTTGCAATTTTAGCAGGTACACATCTATATTGGCCGAAAATGTTTGGTACCATGTTGAACGAAACTTTAGGGAAAATTACTTTCTGGTTATTCTTCATTGGTTTCCATTTAACATTCTTTATTCAGCATTTCCTAGGCCTATGGGGTATGCCTCGTCGTATTTTCACTTTCCTGCCAGGGCAAGGCTTGGAATTTGGAAATGCAATCAGTTCTGTAGGGGCAATCTTTATGTCCCTTGCAACAATTGTACTTCTTTACAATATTATTATGACTTCTGTTAAGAATGTGAAAGTTGGCAACGATCCTTGGGGAGACGGAAGAACACTAGAGTGGGCACTTCCATCACCACCACCGTTCTACAACTTTAAACAGCTTCCACTTGTACGTGGATTAGATGCATACTGGTTAGAAAAAATGGAAGGTAAAAAGGGTATGACACCAGCTGAACCACTTGGGGATATCCATATGCCAAATAATTCATTTTTGCCGTTTGTAATGTCTTTTGGATTATTTGTAGCTGCTTTCGGTGCAATGTATTTTGTAGATGATAAAGCCTGGGCACTCCCAGTATTAGTAATCGGTTTACTTATTACTTTTGGAGCTATGTTTATGCGTTCTGTGAAGGATGACCATGGTTTCCATATTCATAAGGAAGACTTAATGGATGATGAAAAAGGGGGGAAGGCATAATGCATACGGATGAAAAATTAACCTATGAATCATGGCCTGCAGATCCAGAACGATCAACCCTTGAAGCAAAGAATAAATTTTTAGGCTTTTGGTTTTTCCTTGGTGGAGAGACAGTATTATTTGCTTCATTGTTCGCTACCTATTTGGCACTAAAGGATAAAGTTCCAGACTCAACACATACTTTAGCTAAGGACTTGTTTGATCTGCCGCTAACCTTTGTAGCAACAATGCTGTTATTAACGAGTTCCTTGACTAGTGTTTATGCAATGTACCACATGAAAAACTTTAACGCTAAAAAAATGAACCTATGGTTAATTATTACCCTTCTATTGGGTGGTGCCTTCTTAGCACTAGAGGTATACGAATTCAATCATTATGTACATGAATATGGCCATACCTTTACAAGTAGTGCGTTTGGTTCAGCTTTTTACACATTAGTTGGATTTCATGGAGCACACGTTGCTTTTGGTCTTGCTTGGATTCTTACGTTAATTGTCCGAAATTATAAACGTGGATTAAATCTCTATAACGCTCCAAAGTTTTATACAGCTAGTCTTTACTGGCACTTCATTGATGTTGTTTGGGTATTCATTTTTACTGTAGTATATTTGATGGGGATGGTGGGATAAACTGATGGCAAATCAACAATTAAGTTCAGGTAACCCAAGAGTAGACATTGAATATCGCCGTAGAAAAAGCGCTGAAGAAATGAGACAACAGGTAGTTTCATTCTCGTTGATGATCTTTTTAACGCTTATTGCTTTTGCAGCGGTAGCTATTAAGGGATTTTCTGCTTGGTTTATTGTACCTTTCATTCTCTTATTAGCTGTCGTTCAAGTAATATTTCAATTGTACTATTTCATGCACATGAGTCATAAAGGCCATGAGGCTCCATCACTTTTCCTATATTCAGGCTTACTTGTAGGACTAGTGACAGTTCTCGCTTTTACTACTATTATTTGGTGGTAGTCTTTGTGTAAGACAGAAAAAGAAATCGGCTATTAGCCGATTTTCTTTTTTAATCGGGTATTCGATCTCTTTGCTGTTAGTTGATTGCGTTGTTTAACCACAAGGATTTATAATATAAATTGAGGTGATTTGCGGTGCTTACATTAGATATTTTTGGTTTTAAAGCGCTTTGGAGCCCGTACTTTCTACTAAGCTTGCTAGTGGTGGTTGCTGCTTACTTTTTGATTACGATTACTTTCAGAACTAAGTTTTCCAATAGTGAGCCACTAACTAGAAAGCAAGCGGGATTATTTTTATTAGCAATCGGTCTTATCTATGCTATTAAAGGGTCTCCACTAGATGTAATGGCACACTTGATGTTTTATATTCATATGATTCAGATGGCGCTATTAGTTCTTGTCATACCACCTATTTTTATCTTCGGTATACCTGCTTGGCTGTGGAGAAAAGTATTCAATGTACAGATAATAAATAAACTATTTATGTTCTTCACTAAGCCATTGATTGCTTTAATTGTATTTAACGGCTTATTTTCTTTCTATCATGTACCGATTATCTTTGATCACGTTATGCAGAATATCTGGCTCCATGCGGGTTATTCCATCTTACTTTTCGTCGTTGCGATTTTTATGTGGTGGCCGTTAATTAACCCTGTTCCAGAGCATCAAAGACTAAGCGGTCTTAAAAAGGTTGGATATATCTTTGCAGATGGCATTCTGCTTACACCTGCTTGTGCATTAATTATTTTTGCACCTGGATCACTCTATGCAACTTATTCTGACCCAGAAGTTTGGAGCCAGGTAATGAGTCTTTGTGTGGGAGCGTCGAATTTCTCAGGCCTAAACATTAGTGGGCCAGAGCTATTTAGCTCAATGTCCTTATTACATGATCAACAGCTTGGTGGCGTAATTATGAAGATTATTCAAGAAATTGTTTATGGGGCTGTCCTAGCACATGTGTTTTTTGAATGGTTTAAGAAAGACCAGGAAGAATCTAAAGCTGATTCTAAAACTGATTTGAATCAAAGCTTTAAACCGTCTCTGATAGAATAATCTCCCGTACAGGGAGATTTTCTTTTGATTGAAAAAGATAAAGAAGTAAACTAAAATTATCGTATAATATTAAAAAAGAAAGGACACTTCTAATGAACTCCTTACCAATTTTACCAACGATTAGTACAACCTTTATTATCTTAAGTGCTATTACGGTTGCCATAGGATGGTGGCAAATTAAACAACGGAAATTGGAAGCACATAAAAAGACGATGTTTCTCGCGGCAATTTTTGCTATCATATTCTTTATTATTTATGCTTCTAGAACGATTTTTATTGGAAATACTGCATTTGGCGGTCCTGATAGCTTGAAAATTTATTACACGTTATTCTTAATTTTTCATATCACCTTAGCTACTACGGGAGCGGTATTGGGTATTGTGAGCTTATACACTGGATATAAGAATAAGCTATCAACACACCGTAAGCTCGGCCCTGTAACGAGTATTGTTTGGTTTTTTACTGCGATTACGGGGGTAGCAGTTTATTTATTACTCTATGTTTTTTATCACGGTGGAGAAACAACCTCTGTCATTAAAGCTATTCTAGGATTTTAGGTAGAGATTTTCAGAATAGATAATAAAAAAGACGCATGATTTTTTCATGCGTCCTTTTTGTTATAGTGCAAATTTTTCTACTTCTGCTTTTACATCGTCTAATATTTTCTTGCATTGGTTAACAAGTGAAGTTGGGAATGTTTCACCTTCGCCGTATTCTACTCCAAATGGGTAGTAATATTTACCTAATAGTGGTGTCATTAGTTGTATAGTTGCTTTATGTGCACCTACATCACCTTCGACTGCATAACCGCGAACACGTAAGTAAAATACACCTTCTTTAAGTTCAAACTTACGATCGTATGTAACACGCTCATAATCCCATTGGCCTTCACGAACTAGACCATAATCAAGCATAACCTCATCTAAACGGATTAAGTCTGCTTTCATGTTGTCGTATCCCGTATTTTCAAATTTCACAATAAATCCCTCCTAAAACGATACCCCTTGTGTTTCATATACTATCAAGATAATTCAATTTAATAATAAGTCAAATTCTTCAAACATGCAATGAATAGATTCCTCGAATAAAACAAACCTTAAGGGAAATCCTAAAGAAAGACTGAGAGTGAAATATTTAACTACTGGAGGCGATCCTTTTGGGTAAAATTCGTGATATTATGACTGAAAGCGTTGAAAGCTGTACATTGTTGGATAATGTATATGAGGTAGCCGTAAAGATGAAAGAATTAAATGTTGGGGCTATTCCAATTGTTGATGAGAATAAGCTGGTGGGCATGATCACTGACCGTGATATAGTAGTGAGAGGTGTTGCTGAAAAACATCCTGGGTCAACTAAAGTAGAAGACATCATGAGCAGTAAGCTTGTAACGATTTCTCCTGATGCGACAACACAGGAAGCAGCAAAAATGATGGCTGAACATCAAATCCGCAGACTTCCAGTTGTTGAAGGCGATAATATAGTGGGAATCGTTTCTCTTGGAGATTTCGCTATTAGGGAAAAGACCGATGACCAGGCTAAAGAGGCACTCACTGAAATCTCTGAACCAAATTATAATGGTGTCCAACACTAAAATATATATTAAGCAAAACAGATGCATATGTGATCTGTTTTGTTTTTTAATTTATCGTAAATTTAATAATCTCTATTACTAAAAAGTGCTATAATTATTATAACTCTACACATAATGATAGAAATAGTAATAGAGAGGGTGAAGAACTCTGCGTTCTCTCATCAGAATTCTGGTCCTATCAGCAGTTTTTGTCACGATAGGGTTTTATGTTAGTTTAAATGAAAAAGACTATAATGAGGTTCTTTTTAATGAGGACCATACCTCAGAAAAGGATCAGGCATTATATCAGAATCATGATAAGAGTAATAAAAGTAACACCTCAACTGAAAAGCCCAAACAAGGATTAGGTTTATTAATAGGGCAGGACATTTCCGGTCTAATCAGTGAATTAGGAGAACCACAGCGAATCGATGAATCATTATATGGTTATCAATGGTATATCTATAATATAGATTATTCCCGTTATGTACAGGTTGGGGTAAAAGAAAATAAAGTTGTAACAGTTTATGCAATTGGCGAAGAATTGGATATTTCTCCATTTAAAATAGGTCAGCCAGTAGAAGAAATTTATAATTCCCAGTACATTAGCACAAATTTAGATATTGAATTGGATGGTAATACTTATCGGTTTGAATTAGATGATATGGACTTCAATATCAGACCACTTGTTCTACTTGGAGATATATTTGTTCAGCTCTATATTGATAAATTTACGGGTAAGCTTTCAAGTGTCCGTTTTCTAAATAAGGAAATCTTAATTAAACAGCGTCCTTACGAATTGATTTATCGAGGTGAATTAATCGAGCCTGATGAGCCGGATGAATTTGTTTGGCAAAAAATTGAAGAAGCTGCTGCTAAAGAAATATTTGATATTACAAATGTGATGAGAATTAGGCATAATTTACAGCCACTTGTATGGGATGAACAAACTGCAAGTGTTGCATTTGGTCATAGTAAAGATATGGCCGAGAACAATGATTTCTCCCACACTTCAAAAACGCATGGAGACTTATCCGACCGATTAAAAGCGGCAGAAGTATTATATCAGTCCGCTGGTGAGAATATTGCTGCAAATTACACAGACGGTCCTGCTGCTGTTGAAGGCTGGCTAAATAGTAAAGGACATCGTGAGGCACTGCTAAATGCAGACTACTCGCATCTTGGTGTGGGGGTTTACCAAAAATATTATACACAAAATTTTATCCAGAAAACTGAAGAGTAAAAAGGTGACGGTTGTCACCTTTTTTATATTAGGTCACACATTACTCATTTGAATTTACATTTTCGTAATGACTAATTAAAAAGTATTTACCTTGCCGGCTGCCGTATAGGCGAATAAAATCTCCTTTAACAAAGATATCAGGCTTTGATTCTTTTTTTAGAGGAGAAATTTTTTTTGCCTTTATTAGCTGTGTATCCGTTTGTATCTTTAATTCCTGTATTAATAAAAACCGATGGTAATAAAAGCGTTGTTTTTCCGAATCGATACTCTTAATTTGTCCTGATAAAATTGCCTCTGCCTTCACTTCACCAGCTGCAAGCCACTTCGCCTCGTGTTCCTTCATTTCTTTTCTAGTTAACCAAAAGAAATATAAGCATATAATTGGTACTACAATGGCGGTAACGATTTTCGTTCAGACTCCTTAATTTTTATTTTTCGATGATAAAAAAAGTACCGGTTGAATAAGCGATTTTCTTCCCGTCATTTCGGTAGATTTCTCCCATTACCACAATGGTCTTACTGCCCTGATGGATGATTTCTGCTTTACAGAAGAGCTTCTCACCTATACCAGGAGCGATGTAATGAATATTTAATTGATTTGTTACAGCGCCGTACCCTTTGGGTAGAATTGCATTCGCGATGGTACCCATTGTGGTATCAAGAATAGTAGCTGTAATTCCTCCATGAACAATATTTAAATTATTATTCAGCAGTTCATTAAGAGGAACGGTTATTTCACATGTTTTTCTTTCAATATCAACTTTTCTCTCCATGTGCAGCAAGCTATCAATATATTGTCCTGCTCCATTTGTTATCTTTTTTTGCATTCCTTCTAATAGATGTGTAAGGGCACTTAAATCCTTTTCAGACCCCTTTTCAATACAGTTCTCTAATAATTGTTGTAAATGCTGGTTCATTGAAATTACCTCTTTCATTTCATATCTGTAGTCATCTTACCATTTAAAACCTAATTTTTACAGTAAGGAGGATTTTCACATATTTATTTTTATAACATATCGTAATATAGGCGATTTATATGGGTAGGAGTGAAAGGGAAATGTCAAAAAAAAATTTACATCCTTCCGTAATTAAGTTTAAGGAATTTGTTAGAAATCATCCAAATTTGATTAAAGAAGTTCGTGAAGGAAAGGCAACCTGGCAGGAGTTATATGAGGATTGGTATTTACTTGGCGAAGAGGATTCACGATGGGAATCACTAGGAAAGAAGGAACAGTCAAATGGTGAAGAGGAACCGAAAGCTAAAGGAGACTGGATGAGTACAATAATGGGAACTTTACAGAATATGGACCCTAATCAAATCCAGCACTATATTGGTAATTTAAGCCAAGCTTTAGGTGCAATTCAAGGTGTTATTTCACAGTTTCAAGGAAGTAATAATCCTACAACAGGTCAAGTAAAGCCTCAAAATGAACATAGACACCCTTTTTTATTTCGTAAAGACTAACAGAAGGGAAAGAACTTATGAGAAAAGATGTTTTAGATTATTTAAACCGTCAAAAAGAACTAAAAAAGTTTATTCGTGAGCAGCCTATCTGGTATCGAAAGCTCTCTAGGAATCCTTATGATCTGCAAAAGCTTGAAATTGAATCACTACATTACTATAAAAAAACAATTCCTCATCAAATAGAAAAATTTTCAAATAATGTACAGATGGCTTCAATGATGTATTATATGTTTCAGTCAATGAAAGAACAAAATAACGAATGATCACATTCAAGCGATTGTGATCTTTTTTATTTACTGAAAAGAGTAAAAAAGTTAGGGAAAGTAAACAATATAGTAGTATACGAAGGAGTGAAAAACAATGGTGAGATTATCTAAAGTGTTCGTGCTAACCATACTTCTTATCGGGTGGACTGCTGCAATCCACTTGCCGGTTTTAGACAATAATGCAAAAGTGTACGCTGAGCATCAGCCTTCGTTTTTTGTACAATATGAAACAAAGAATAAGGACCTCCTGGTTCAATGTATTTTAACTGGAATTAGCTTCAGAGAAACCTCTGGAAAAAAACTTGGAAAGTTAATTGTTTCGGTTGATGGTGAAAAGATCCAAGAAGCGACTGCAGCAGCATTTATTGTTAAAAATCTTCCAGTAGGAGAACATAAAGTCACACTTGATGTAGTAGATTTAAATGATAAACCATTTGGTCTAACAAAGGAATTCATGGTAAATATACCTAAAGATTAGATTATTTCACTTTTATTGCTCATTCATGATAAAATGTGTGTGGAGGTGGGCGATAAGTGCTTGCTACATTAGAAAGAATTGAACTATTAGAAAATGCCGAACAGTTAGCTAAGATGGTTTTAGAATCTGATATTGCAGAACAATATCGAATTTCCCTATATAAGCTTCAAAATAGTAAGGATTCACAGGAAAAAATCCGCCAGTTTGTTGAACTTAAGGAATTATATGAAGAAGTTCAGCGCTTCGGTAAGTATCATCCTGACTATAAAAGGGTGATGATGCAAATTCGCGAGTATAAACGGGCTATGGATTTAGACCCGTTGGTGGCTGATTTCAAATTAGCGGAAAATGATCTCCAAGCCTTACTAGATGAAATTAGTCTGCTTGTGGGCGGCGCTGTATCTCCGCATATTAAGGTACCTACCGGCAATCCCTTTTTCCAGACGGGTTCACACAGCAGTGGATGCGGCGGTGGAGGAAGCTGTAGTTGTTCCGCGTAAAAAATCGGCTCTGATGGCCGTTTTTTTATTTTCTTAAACGCGTACAATCTTTACAAAGATTTCCACAGCAAAACATTTTTTCTTGAGGGACAAGAAAACGGTGTCTATATACGTACTGCAGTCGCTCCTGCCTCACAAAAACAGTCTCGCTATGAAGTCTCCTCCCTTTCATGGCTGCTGCGGAAGACTTCATGATTTCCTGTTCAAGCTGAAGTTGTGTGAAGGGGGATTTCACCATAATATATAAAAATGGAATTCCAGTAATATTCTTCTGGAACGCTGTTTGAATGTCCTGATGTGAGGTTAGTTGCTTGATAAAGAATTCCCAAATAGGCTCTAGATCCATTTACATCACCACTGCCTGTTTTTAGTATATTATGTCAATAGCAGCTAAGTTTGAATTGAAATGTATCGTTTTTATATGCTAGACTTAGTTAAATGATGGTTTATTGAAGGGGAAAATAGTATGTTCGTTCAAAGACAAGGATTGGTAGTTTGGCTTTATTCGTTAAAACAAGCAAAAATGCTAAGACGATTTGGCAATGTTCATTATGTTTCGAAGAAATTAAAATATGTGGTTTTATATTGTAATCAGGAAGATTTGGACGGGATTGTTGAAAAATTAAACTCCTTTTCATTTGTTAAGAAAGTGGAACCTTCATATAAACCTTTCTTAAAAATGGAATTTGAAAATGCAGCCCCCGATAAAGCAAAAGAATACGATTATAAAATGGGCATATAACTAGAAGGAAAAAGGTGAGGAAAACTCCTCACCTTTTTCCTATTGTAGAGGTTTTATATAATGATTTAGCCTTAAAATACCTATTAAGTGCTGGTAGTATAATTCTTTCTCATGAAAGATGTTGGAAGGCTTTACACTAAGCTCGATAATTTGTTTATCAAGGTCCTCAGCCATTTGTGAAAAAAGCTCATATCTTTTATTTGGATTAATTGTTGGATTAGGAATACCTTCACGACAAATATAAAGTGCCTGGAATTTGCCTGGATCTGTCGGTTGTAAAATAACAACCAAAGAAGTCACATGCTTATTGTTAACTTCCGTATGTAATGCCATCATGTGTAATAGGCGGTGTTGATTTGCTTTGGCAAGTTCGAGAAGTTCATATAAATCAGAATATCCTTCTCCTAGTTCAATAAAGCGCTGTATCAAAAGAAACTCTCCTTTTTATAACGATTCAACACTACTTTACCATATAACAAGGAATCTTGCTAAAAAAAGAAAAAAACCCCGCAGATACGCTCTGCAGGGTCCTTCTACATCCTTATAAAGGATAGAAGGCAAAGGGAGAGGAGAAACCGGAGGAAGAACTTATGGGGAAACGTAAGTCTTCTCCGCGGTTGGCAACAACATCCTCGAATTGATGTTGTTAGTAACATTATCCCCATAAGGATGAACCTTATACGTTGTTTAATTATTTTTTCATTATAACAATTGGTGTAAGTAAATTTGGCTAGGTGCTGTCAATTATGATAGGATGAAAAATATATATTAGAAAAATGCGGTGATGATTAATTGAGAGTGGTTTCAGGAATTTGTAAAGGCAGACCATTAAAAGCTGTTCCGGGAAATACAACTAGACCCACAACAGATAAGGTAAAAGAAGCTATGTTCAATATTTTAGGTCCCTACTTTGAAGGAGGTATTGGACTAGACTTATTTGCTGGAAGTGGCGGTCTTGGACTCGAGGCGCTAAGCAGGGGTCTTGAAAAGGTTATTTTTATTGATCGTGACCAAAAAGCATTCCAAACAATTCACGAAAATATAAAAATGTGCCGGATGGAAGAACAAGCAGAAGTTTATCGCAATGATGCAGAACGTGGATTAAAAGCATTGTTGAAAAGAGAAATCCAGTTTGATTACATATTTTTAGATCCACCATATAAAAAACAGCAGTTGATTAGCTTAATGCAAAAAATCGGTGAACAAAATCAATTAAAACAGGATGGAAGGATTGTTTGTGAGCATAGTTTTGATGTAGAATTACCACTAACGGTAGGGAATTTTACACAAATTAAACATGAAAAATACGGCATTATTGCGATAACCATTTATTCATATAAAGGTGAAGAGTAAGGGGGAGTATTAAATGGCTAGTATAGCCGTTTGTCCAGGGAGTTTTGATCCGATTACATATGGCCATTTAGATATCATCAGAAGAGGTGCGAAGGTTTTTGATATGGTCTATGTGAGTGTTATGAACAATTCAGCGAAAAACCCTCTATTCAGTGTTGAGGAACGAATGAATCTGATTAGAGAAGTGACGAAGGACCTGCCCAATGTTAAAGTAGATGAGCATTCTGGGCTCCTTGTCGATTATGCAAAGGCTGTTAATGCGAACGCCATCATACGTGGATTAAGGGCAGTTTCAGATTTCGAATATGAAATGCAAATTACCTCCATGAACAGAGTCCTGAATGAAGAGATTGAAACATTTTTTATCATGACAAATAATCAATATTCCTTTTTAAGCTCAAGCATCGTCAAAGAAGTTGCAAAATACAATGGAGACATTGCAGAACTGGTTCCACCAGTTGTAAAAGAAGCACTTGATAAAAAATTTAATAGATAAAATAAAAAAGCCTTGGATAATATCCATAGGCTTTTTTAGTGAATACTTTTTCTCATTCTTAAGTAGAGGAGCATCACGTAAATGGCAAGAGAAAAGATGGTAATGAGCGGTCCTGCCTCAATTAATTTATGATAATAGCTGTGTAGCCAAGTCCCTTCCTCAAAAAAACTAACTGGAATCGCATTAGAGGGCTGCTCTGTACCATAAAAGCGAACATAGATGGGTTTCCATAATAGTAACGCAAAGAGGCTTGCAAACAAGCCATGAATGATTCTAGCAAAGAAAAATGGCTGAAAGCGAATATCTGTTTGTGCTAGTATACTGGCAACCTGTGCCTGAACACTAAAACCGCTGAAGGCTAAAATAAAACTAGTTAACATTGCTTGCTGTAATAATGTCGCTTCTTGAACCTGACTTGTTAACTGGCTTCCGAGTGTAATCTCAAAAAGTCCTGAGATAAAGGGGATACTTAACATCTCGGGAAAGGATAACGATTTGAGTACCAAGTCAAATCCTTTTGCAAGGGCTGCCGTAATATGTAAGTGGTAAAGAAGCTTATTTATAACAGAAAAAAGAATGATAAAACCGCCGACCATTAAGAGTGTCTGAATTGATGAGCTAACAGCATCACCCAGGAGTTTTCCAATCGGGCGCTTGTCCTTTAACCTTGTTTGATGCAAGGCTGAAAGGGCAGACCTAAGCTTAAATGAACTTTTGGTGGTTTCCTTCTCTTTCTCTTCAGGAGACTCATTTCCATGAAATCTCATGATTAGACCGACACATATATTACCTAAATAGTGGGCTAAGGCAAGCACTACTCCTAAATGCGGATTATAGAAGAAGCCTACGGAAACTGCGCCAAAGATAAATAAAGGGTTGGAGGAATTGGTGAAAGAAACTAGTCTTTCAGCTTCAATTCGGGTTAGCTGGCCTTCTTGACGCAGTCTTGCTGTAAATTTTGCTCCTGCAGGGAAACCGGATGCCATCCCCATTGCCCATACAAAACCGCCAACACCAGGTACTTTAAAAAGCGGTCTCATTAATGGCTCTAACATTACTCCAATAAACTTAACCACACCAAAGCCAATTAACATTTCGGAAACAATGAAAAAGGGTAGCAAAGAAGGAAAAACGACTTCCCACCACATATTAAGTCCGCGGATGGAGGCTTCAAAAGACTCCTGTGGATAAGAAATTAACGATGCTGCCAAGATGATAACCGATATCGATAAAAAAATTGTTTTTATCTTTGAACGAAACACTTGAAGGCTCCTCCTTCCAAGAGGTTGTACAGAATAGGTTTGAATAATGCCTAAGCACCTATTTATTGTGCAATCTGGAAAATGAATGATAAAATAGTAATATTTATTAATCTGATTCGTTACACCTTGTCCCCATATAAAACAAATATACTCATAGAAAGTTAATTTAGACCATAAGATTGAACGAGATTTTCTATAAATAAACATTGTCTTACCGAGGGCTTAATGTACTGTAAAAAAGGAGTGAGTGAGATGGATCAACCTAAAATCGGGCTTGCGCTAGGTTCTGGCGGAGCACGGGGGTTTGCCCATTTAGGGGTAATAAAGGTACTTAAGGAAGCAGGGATCCCCATTGATCTAATCGCTGGCAGCAGTATGGGTGCTCTAGTAGGCAGTTTTTATGGAGCAGGGATTGAAATCGATCATTTATATAAATTATCTACGGCCTTCAAGCGCAAATATTTTTTGGACTTTACAGTTCCTAAGATGGGATTTATAGCCGGCAAGCGGGTAAAGGAGTTTATTAAAGTTTTCACTCATGGTAAAAAAATTGAGGAATTGAATCTTCCAGTTGGAATAGTAGCGACTGATTTATTGACGGGAGAAAAAGTTGTTTTTACACAAGGTCCTGTAGCAGAAGCAGTAAGAGCAAGTATTTCGATTCCGGGGATATTTGTTCCTGAAAAATATGACGGCAGAATTTTAATTGATGGTGGTGTTTCAGATCGTGTTCCTGTATCAGTTGCAAAGGAAATGGGTGCTGATCTGGTTATTGCTGTAGATGTATCTGGTGTAGAGCGAAATGCTGAGATGACTTCCATTTACGATGTGATTATGCAAAGCATAGATATTATGCAGAAAGAAATCATCAATAATCGGACAATTGCATCGGACATTATGATTCGTCCTCCTGTAGAAACCTATAGTTCTCGAGCTTTTACCAATATAGAGGCAATTATAACGCTTGGTGAAGAAGAAGCAAAAAAGCACCTTGAAGAGATAAAAAGCTCAATTGAGAGCTGGAAGGGGTTACAGTAATGCGTAAGAAAATATATATAGGCTCTATGATTCTTTTATCATTACTGATGATTGGCGGGGTATTTTTTTCTCTGCCCTATTATGTCTCAAAGCCAGGAATGGCCAAAGAACTAGAGCCGATCATACAAGTTGAAGATGGGTACGATGGTAAGGGTAGTTTTATGCTTACAACAGTAAGAATGGGGCGGGCAAATATTTACTCTTATATTGAAGCATTGCTCTTTGATTATGAAGAAATCTATCCTTTAGAAGCAATATTACATGATACTGAAACACCTGAGGAATATAATGCACGACAGCTTCATGCCATGTCGGGCTCCAAATTGAATGCCATTGAAGTAGCTTATAAAAAAGCAGGAATACCAGTTGACTATAAATTTAATGGAATCTATGTTGTTCAGGTTATTCCTGGAATGCCAGCAGAAGGAAAATTACTTCCAGGAGACCATATAATAAAAGTTGATGGAAAGGCACTTACTGCCTCTGCAGAATTTATTGAATATGTTGGCGGGAAAATAGCTGGTGATCAGCTTTCTTTTACAATTAATAGAAGGAACAAAACCAAAACAGTTAATGTAAGTGTACAGCCCTTTAAAGATAATCCCAATAAAGTGGGAATTGGTATTTCTTTAGTAGATGATAAGGAAATAATTGTTAAACCAGAAATCACGGTTAATACAGATGAAATCGGTGGTCCTTCAGCAGGATTAATGTTCTCGTTAGAAATTTATAATCAATTAACGAAAGAGGATCTTACGAATGGTTATAGAATTGCAGGAACTGGAACGATTGACTCTGAGGGGAGAGTAGGTCCCATTGGAGGGATTGAACAGAAAATAGTAGCAGCGGATAAGGCAGGGGCAGATATATTTTTCGCACCTAATGAGAACGGGAATAGTGACAGTAATTATCAAGCAGCATTAAAGACTGCTAAGGATATTGAATCTAAAATGAAAATAATTCCAGTGGATGATTTTGATGATGCTATAAATTATTTAAAGAAACTGCCAATGAAATAAAAAAGAAACTCGTCCTAGCGAGTTTCTTTTTTTAAACAATATAGATAGGAGGCTGGGTGTATTCTTGCTGTAATAATCCTTTTGAAGCCAAGCCGGGTAAGCCGAGAGAATATACTCGAGAAGCTCTAATATCTAGTGAGATATCTGGCTGTTTGTACGATGATAATTTAGAGATGAGCGGCAGATCTAACTCAGCTTTATTTTTATTTAAATACTCTTTTCCTTTACTAGACATACCTAAGAGTCTTATATAGGTGGCCCTTTCAGAACCCATTTTCATTTCAACTTTTTTTGTATTCGTTAATATATGAACACAAATTCTTTGAAGTCTTGTCCATGTATATCTCTTTGTCTTAACTTTCTCCATAAATTCCTTAAAGCTTGAAGCCTGGAGGGTAGCAGAAATGATACGATGCTCGATTCCTTCCTCTACCTCATAAATTTCTTTAAGTTCATCTGGGGTACTTTGCAGTATCCGAAATTGTAAATAACGCCAATAATTCTCCCATTCATGAAAAGTACCATACCGATGTATGTATTCTGTTAACAGCTGATTTGTTGCCGCGGGAACATATTGCTGAATAATACTTGAATCTTTTTCAGAAGAGAATAATGCCTTTCTGATGCTTGTGGCACTAGCAATCGTTTCCGTTGCAAAATGCTCATCATGGTAGTCAGCATTTTTTCTTTTGACCGTGATGGGAACCATCGAACTCTTTTGCTGTTTAAGAGCTTTTATATAGTGGTAACCAAGAATATTATTAGGCTGGTCTAACCTCACTAAATTCTCGGTACTTGACAAAGATTGAAAAGACAACGATAATGCTTTAGGATAACTTACACCTGTTTTGATATTCATTTTGATTTTTTCATCAAATAGTGTCCGGTGTTCTTCGAGGTAATCAATGGTCTGTAAAAACGTTGTGATATCACCGCTTTCGCTCCCAAAGCACAGTGAGTCGCAACCAATTGCACTTAAAATAGAAACTGCACCATTTGCAAAGGTTTCAGCCTTTTGGGTGGCAAATTGGTATGGAAGTTCAATCACTATATCAATGCCATTCATAAGAGCCATCTTTGTTCGATACCATTTTGAAACAAGAGCAGGCTCACCCCTCTGAAGAAAATTTCCGCTCATAACGGCAATTACTAAGTCTGCTTTAGCAGCTTCCTGAGCAGCTTGAAGATGAAAGTCATGTCCATTATGAAATGGATTATATTCAACAATTACACCAACAGCTTTCATTAATTCACAATCTCCTTTATTTTGCTTCTAAATAGATGAATTTTTTTAAGTATAACAAATATACCAATAAAAGGATAAATCTATTGTGATACAGCTTGATAGGGGATTGTAAATGAAAGGTTATGGGTAAACTATTATAAGGATTTGTTGATGAGAAAGTATTAAATGAAAATCGAATTTTAGGTGTAAAGAAAAAACATTGACAAAAATATAATCGAAGGCTATAATTACCTTTGTTGCCTTGGGGTGATTCAATTGAAATGGACATTAAGTCAGTTACAAAAATATCGAAACAAGGATTTTTTGATTGATGAAATAGTGCGAGTTGATGAGATAAAGGAAACTGACTCATCTATCCGCGAAATCTCACCGATGCATATTACGGGTCGGGGGGATATCGATTCAACAAAAGTGACATTTCATATAAAAATAGAAGGTCATTTAATACTTCCTTGTTCTCGTACTTTAGTGGATGTAAAACTTCCAATTAATGTCGAAACAACTGAAACGTTCCTCTTGCAAGGATCAGAATACGATACTGAAGAGGAAGTTTATCAAGTAAAAGGTGATGTAGTGGACCTAATGCCTGTCATTAGAGAAATCCTTTTGCTTGAAGTTCCAATGCAGATATTCTGTGATGATGTTAATCGTGAAGACGCAGCTCCGCAATCCGGAAAGGATTGGGAAGTAGTTCATGATAAGGATCGTTCCGAAAAGATTGATCCAAGACTCGCAGGTCTTGCAAAGTTTTTTGACGAAAACAATTCTTCTTCGTAAATCTAATCGCCAAAACAAGAAGCAAAGTGAAGAACCAGCATTCCTGGCCTTCATTACTTTCTTATAATCTTTAAGGAGGTGGGAAGAATGGCTGTACCATTTAGAAGGACTTCTAAAACTGCAAAAAGAAAACGTCGTACACATTTCAAATTAAACGTACCTGGTATGGTAAGTTGCCCAAACTGTGGTGAAATGAAACTTGCTCACCGCGTATGTAAAGCTTGCGGAACATACAAAGGAAAAGACGTTGTAAACGACTAATTTCCATTAGGATAGAAAGCACAAGGGATTATCTCCCTTGTGCTTTTGTCGTTTACAAGCAGACTTTTCTTATACATAATGTATTTAAAAAGCTAAAGGGAGGATGGACCTTTGAGCTATACAATCGAAATAAGTGATAAGGGTTATTTATTATTTACGATTAGAAGAAGTGAAACTAGGAATGCCATTAATTATGATGTAATGGATGGGTTATTAGTTGCACTCAACAGGGTAAAACATACAGATATTAAAGCATTTGTTATAACTGGTGAAGGGGAACAGGCTTTTTGTTCCGGAGGAGATTTATCAGTTTTCCATTTGCTTAAAACAAAAGAAGATGCATATGCGATGCTCTCTAAGATGGCTTCAGTTCTTTATTCGCTCCTAATTTGCCCAAAACCGACGATCGCCCTATTGAACGGTGCTGCGATTGGCGGTGGTTGTGAACTGGCGGCTGCTTGTGACTTTCGAATAGCTAGAGAAGGTATTAAAGCGGGATTTGTTCAAGGAAATCAGGCGATCACAACCGGCTGGGGTGGAGGCTCCATATTAACAGAAAAACTCTCTTCTGCAGCTGCCATGAAACTGCTTATGGAGGCAGAAATTCATACTGCAGAATACTTGAGAGAGATTGGCTTTATAAATGAATTGTATAGTCAAGATTCAGTGCTAGAATGTGAGCGCTACCTTAGAAAGATATTATCCATTGATTTAACTGTTTTAGAATCATATAAAATGATGTGGATTAGGAAATGGGAAGAAACAGGACTTCGTGAAAGAATAGAAAAAGAAGTAATGAATTGCGCTGTTCTATGGGAAAGCGAAACGCATATTGAACAAGTTAACAAGTTTATTAGTAAAAAAACACGGAATAACGAATAAAAGACAAACTGTTAGCAGTCTATCTTTTCTAGTAGATGCATATGTATGAATAAAAACACTAGGAGGGATATACTGATGTCACCAACACGCCAAGATGCATGGTCCCAAGATGAAGATTTATTGCTTGCTGAAGTTGTGTTAAGACATATCCGTGAAGGAGGGACACAGCTTCAAGCATTTGAAGAAGTAGGAAAGCAACTTTCAAGAACATCAGCGGCCTGTGGTTTTCGATGGAATTCTTTTGTAAGGAAGCAATATAAATCTGGTATTGAGCTAGCAAAGAAACAGCGTAAGGATTTGAAGAAACAAACTGTTACCAGCGAAGTAAAGGTTCAAACTGAGGAGCTTTTGCCGTGTGAAGAGACACAGTCACATAATAAAGCTAATGGAAATCCTATTACTTTCTCTGGTGTTATTCATTTCTTAGAGGAGTTAAATAAAAGGGCAGAGGTTTCTGCGAGCAATGAAGAGGCAAAAGAAAAGTCATATTTAAAAATTAAAGACCTAGAAAAGAAGGTCTATTCACTTGCAGCTGAAAATGAAAGACTAACCAAAAGTTTACGAGCAATTGAAGAAGACTACCGCTCACTAATTGAAATTATGGAAAGGGCACGAAAAATGGTTGTCCTCCAGGATGAAGATCGTCAACAAAAGGTTAAATTCCAAATGGATAAAAACGGAAATTTAGAAAGAGTTGAAAAATAGGAAAAAGCGGACAGAAGTCCGCTTTTTTAACTTTTTTGTTGTGGTTCGACACCTTCAGGATACCAAACAAGTGGGTTTTCACCACGGTCCCGGTCCATTTCATAATCAACATTTGTGAAGCCCATCTTCTCCCAAAAACCATTTGATTTTACACGTGGATTTGTCTTTATTGGCAATCCAAAGCTCTTAGCAAACTCGACAAGCTTTTGACCATAGCCCTTACCTTGATAATCAGGTAGTACTTCAAGCTTCCATAATTCCAAGTAATTTTGTGGTGGATAAAAGTAACGGTCAAACTTTGCGTCAATTTGATAAAGACTCATACGAGCTACTAATTTATCACCAAAATATATTCCGTAAAAAGGAGATTCACTATCATTATCTACCATATTAGCTTCTAAATCCTCTGACATTGACAACTCTTGAATACCATATTCCTTAAACTTTTTAAATTCCTCTAGCGTTTTGAAATTTACTCTCAATTTTTCTACCTTAAAACCCATAAACTAGCCTCCTTAAAATATGATAACCGTCAATCGTATATATTCATGAACTACTGAATAAATATGGAGATGACTAAATCTTAGAAAAAAATTTAATCAATTTATTTCATTATATAACAAATAAACGAAAAATTCTTTATATAATCTTTAGGAAAGCGTTTTCAAAATTGGCAGGATATTCTGTTAAGTTTGTAGAAATAAATTGATTGAGGCTAGAAACATGATGAAAGGGGAAAACATGTGCAAAAAATTCTAGTTGCGAATAGGGGAGAAATTGCTCTTCGGATCATAAAAACCTGTAAAGACTTGGGAATCGAAACGGTAGCAATTTATTCAGGTGCTGATAAAGAGCTGCCATATGTGAAAGCAGCTACTAAAGCGGTATTTGTAGGGGAGCCGCCTGTAAATAAATCCTATTTACAGATCGAAAAAATTTTAGAGATTGCCAAAAGTGAGCAGGTTGACGGAGTCCATCCAGGATATGGATTCTTATCTGAAAATGCGGGATTTGCTGAAAGAGTTACAAAAGAGGGTATTACCTTTATTGGCCCTAAACCAGAGACAATACAAAAGATGGGGGATAAAATTGTCTCACGAACCATAATGGAGCAAGCTGGTGTGCCAGTAGTACCCGGGAATAGCCAAGGTATGAAGACAGTTGAAGAAGCATGCAAACTGGCAGAAATAATTCAATATCCTGTGATGCTAAAGGCTAGTTCTGGAGGTGGTGGAATTGGGATGGTGTTCTGTGAAAATGAGCAGGCGCTCATTAAGTCCTTTGCCTCTACCAAAACAAGAGCACTCACTTACTTTGGGTCGGATGAAGTATTTCTAGAAAAGTATATCGATAATGCCCGCCATATTGAAGTTCAGATATTTGGTGACAACCACGGCAACATCGTGCATTTATTTGAAAGAGATTGTTCTATTCAAAGAAGACATCAAAAAATTATTGAGGAGTCACCTTCTCCATTTTTGTCTGATGAAACAAGACAGAAAATATACGAAACAGCCTTGAAAGCTGCTAAAGCAGTTGATTACATCAATGCAGGAACGATAGAATTTATTGTTGATCAAGAAGAAAATTATTATTTTTTAGAAATGAATACTAGACTTCAGGTCGAACATCCTGTTACCGAAATGATAACAGGATTAGATCTAGTAAAATGGCAAATTCTTGTTTCCCGTGGTGAAAAACTACCATTACTTCAGACGGAAATTCAATCTTTTGGACATTCTATGGAATTCCGGCTTTATGCTGAGGACCCCTTACGTTTCTTACCCTCACCAGGTAAAATAACCAAGCTAGAATGGGAACAAACAGAGGGGGTACGAATTGATTTAGGGTATGAGGAGGGAAATACAGTAACACCATTTTACGATCCTATGGTTGCAAAGTGCATCTTCCATGGAGAAACAAGGGAGATTGTCTTAGCGAGGGCTGAGCATTTTTTCGCACAAATGAAAATCGAAGGTATAAAAACCAACGTACCGCTTTTCCTAGATATAATATCAGTACCTGAATTCGGTGCTGGTGAGTATACTACAAGCTTTTTAACAAATAGGAAAGTATAAGAAAAACTGAGGCACGCGGATTAAAATAACTAATTAAATAGGAGAGATAATGTATGAAAGTAATTAATGCATCCATGGCAGGAACCGTTTTAAATGTTTCGGTGACAATTGGAAATCAGGTCAGCTTAGGACAGGAAGTCTTGATGCTAGAATCAATGAAAATGGAAATTCCGATTGAGAGTACGGTGGAAGGTGTAGTTAAGGAGGTAAAAGTAAATATAGGTGACTTTGTCAACGAAGAAGACGTTCTAATTGTACTAGAATAGAAGGTTTTGAGGAGGGAGGATAAATATGGCTGCTGCTAATACCATAAACGGTAAGTTAAAGGAAACAAGGGATAAAATTGAAGCCGGAGGACACCCAAAGTATCACGAAAAACTAAAACAACAAAATAAACTGTTTGTTCGTGACCGGTTAAATTTATTGTTTGATAATGGCAAGTATGAAGAAGATGGAAAGTTTGCTAATGTTACATCGGGTGATTTGCCAGCTGATGGCGTTGTAACGGCCATTGGAAAAATCAGTGGGCAGACCGTGTGTGTGATGGCAAATGATTCAACGATTAAAGCAGGTTCATGGGGCGCACGCACCGTTGAGAAAATCATTAGAATTCAGGAGACAGCAGAAAAGCTAAAGGTCCCTTTGTTCTATCTTGTCGACTCTGCTGGTGCAAGAATAACAGACCAATTAGAAATGTTTCCAAATCGCAGAGGAGCAGGGCGAATCTTTCATAACCAAGTCAAATTATCTGGAATGATCCCTCAGGTTTGTATTTTATTTGGACCTTCAGCAGCAGGCGGGGCTTATATACCAGCTTTTTGTGATATTGTCATTATGGTTGACCAGAATGCCTCTATGTATCTCGGTTCTCCAAGGATGGCTGAGAAAGTGATTGGAGAAAAAGTAACGCTCGAAGAAATGGGCGGTGCACGGATGCACTGCACAATCAGTGGCTGTGGGGATGTTCTTGCCTACAGCGAAGAAGAAGCAATTGAATCTGCAAAGAGATATATCAGTTATTTCCCTGCAAGTTTCAAAGGGAAATCAAAAATAATCGATTCAAGTCCACCTAAGGCTGGACGTGACTTAGAAGCGATAATTCCTGAAAATCAAAATGCTCCCTTTGATATGTATGAGGCGATCGACCGGCTAATAGATCAGGGTAGTTTTTATGAGGTGAAAAAGTTATTCGCAGCAGAGTTAATAACCGGATTTGCTAGAATGGATGGTAGAGTGATTGGAATTATTGCTAATCAGCCAAAATCAAAGGGCGGGGTGCTTTTTGTCGATTCTGCTGATAAAGGTGCAAAATTCATCCAGCTTTGCGACGCTTTCCATATTCCGTTATTATTCCTGGCAGATGTACCAGGTTTTATGATTGGAACAAAAGTAGAGCGAGCTGGGATTATCCGGCATGGTGCTAAATTGATTGCTGCGATGAGTTCTGCAACCGTTCCAAAAATTTCAGTAATTGTCAGGAAAGCCTACGGAGCAGGATTGTATGCAATGGCAGGACCAGCGTTCGAACCTGACTGCTGTATTGCATTACCAACAGCTCAAATTGCGGTAATGGGTCCTGAAGCAGCAGTCAATGCAGTTTATTCAAACAAGATTAATGAAATTCTAGATCCTAAGGAGCGAATCAGATTCGTCCAGGAGAAACAGCAGGAATATAAGGAGCATATTGACATTTATAAACTAGGTTCGGAGTTAATTGTCGATGAAATTGTAGCGGCTTCGGAGTTGAGAAATGTATTAATTGAAAGATTTTCATATTATGAAACAAAGGAAGTCATCTTTAGTGACCGTAAACATCCGGTTTATCCAGTCTAAAAAGGAAAGTCCCGTTCACGATACGGGACTTTTCTTTTTGAGATCGTTCTACATTTTCCTGGCACCTTCTGCTAAAATAGTATAAAAGTAGAGGTAAAATGAGGGGTAGTTCATGAATATAGCAATTGTTGGTGCTGGTTCTCTTGGGTTATTATTTGCATCTTACTTAAGTAGTGCTTTTTCAGTAACACTTTATACTAGAACAAGTGGTCAAGCAGAAGAAATTAGACGAAATGGACTACTTATGAAAACGACTTCAACAATAACTAAAACGGAACTTAGTGTGTATCCAATCTCTGAATGGCAGGGAACAGAGGAATTAACGATTGTGGCTGTAAAGGGATATCAGCTTGAGTCAATCATCCAGAAGATTAATAAACTTGAAAATCCTGAAACAGCGCTATTGTTTATTCAAAACGGGATGTCACATCTTGAAATACTAAGTACTCTACAAGTTAATACTATTTTGATTGGATCCGTAGAGCATGGAGCAGTCAAGGAACACCAAAATACAGTCTTTCATAATGGCAAAGGCGATATAAATATAGCTGTCTATAAAGGAGATGGTACCCTTCTACGTCGATTTGTCAGCCTAGCTCCTTTAAATTTCCCTATTACGATTAAGGACAATTATTACGACATGTTATTGAATAAATTAATCGCAAATTCGGTGATTAACCCATTAACAGCAATACTTAGAGTCAATAATGGTGAGTTGATCAGTAATGCATTTTATTTCAAGGCATTAACAGCCTTATTTTCTGAGATTTCGTCCATCCTTAATCTTACAAATCCTGATGAGCATTTGAAGAATATAATCAAAATTTGTAAAAACACCGCTGATAACCGTTCCTCTATGCTAAAAGACATAGAGAGAAATAATAGAACTGAGATAGATTCAATCTTAGGCTTTATTTTAGCTGAGGCCAAAAGAAATGGAAAAAAAGCAATCGTAGCAGAGGGATATTATTTTTTGATAAAAGGAATAGAAAAGGATAGGGGGGATTCTGATTGACAAGCGTTATTTCCTTGCTTTTAGCCATTTTTTTAACGATCCCGGTGTTAGGGTTTATCCTGATTTTTATACTAGCTAGAGTGATTACAAATAATCTTCGCAGCTCCTTGCATAAAGCTTTTGATTATTCGACATTATTGTTTATATTAGCTGTTCATTTTTTAATTATCACTATTTGGGGTAAGTCCTTTCTCTGGTTAATCGTATTATTTATGATCATAATTGCAATGGCTTTTGCCATTATCCATTGGAAGGTGAAAGGTGAAATTGATTTCAATAAGGTTTTTAAGGGTTTTTGGAGATTTAATTTCCTGTTCTTTTTTATAGCCTATTTCACCCTTACCGTATTCGGATTACTACATCGTGCATTTACCTTTACATTTTTTTCATAAGCAAAGGTTTTTTTAATTTTCGAGGTTAGTGCTATACTCAAATGAACGAAACTGTTTTATCAGAAAGGAAGTTCTTAATGGAGGTTTTAAATCTCTCTTTATCAGCTACAAACCGATTTGCATCCTGTTACCTTGATCAGTCTCATGAAATCTTGCCCTTTTTTCACTATCGTTATAATGACACTTTAGAGGATGAAAAAAGATTAACTGAATTAAGCAAACGTCATTTTCCCCGTGAAGAAGTTGCAGTCCATATTGAAAGTTATATGGAGCGATTTTCAAAGTCAAAAGCGGTGGAAAATTCTCTTGATAAATTAAAACAGCCAAATAGTGTTGTTGTCATTGGCGGTCAGCAGGCAGGGATATTAACAGGACCACTTTATTCAATACATAAGATTATCTCAATTGTTAAATTAGCTGAACAAAAGGAAAGGCAATTGGGTGTTCCTGTAGTACCAGTATTCTGGATTGCGGGTGAAGACCACGATTTTCAAGAGGTAAATCATGTTTTCATCAATCATCACCAAAAGGTAGATAAATGGACCTACCCAGAAAAGGTTTTTCAAAAGATTATGGTGTCAGATATTGAACTTAAGCAAGATACCTGTCTAACATGGGTGAAGAATGTAATTGAAAACTTTGGTGAAACAAAGTATACAAAGGACTTGCTGGCGTTTGCAGAGCAACAAGTAAAGAAATCTTCTACTTTTGTAGAATTCTTTGCAAATATTGTCATGGAGTTATTTAAGGATTATGGGCTGCTCATTGTTGATTCTGGAGAATCAGGATTCCGTCAGCTGCAAAAGGAATTCTTAACACAGCAGATACAGCACCATGATTCAATCACTAGCTTCTTACTCGAGCAACAAGCAGAAATTA
Source organism: Neobacillus sp. (assembly GCA_040797665.1). GTDB lineage: Bacteria > Bacillota > Bacilli > Bacillales > Cytobacillaceae > Neobacillus. Next base: position 169,536 of record JBFNER010000003.1, read on the forward strand.
GTGAGTCAGGGTTCCCGATTACGATAGAATCGCATAATCAAGCGGCCAACCTTTTTTATTATGATAAGCGGCTAAACGAAAGAGTTTTACTTGATTTTGACCCGAACCTTAATCGCTTTGTGGGGAAAGGAGGAGTCATCTCCTTTACGAAGGGTGAGTTAGTGGATATTGCACGACAAGAACCAGCTAAACTAAGTAATAATGTGGTAACACGGCCATTAATGCAGGAGTGGTTATTCCCGACACTAGCTTTTATCGCTGGTCCAGGTGAAATATCATATTGGGCAGAATTAAAACTTGTTTTTGAACATTTTCAACTAAACTTGCCGCCAATTGTCCCTAGACTAAATATTACATTCCTAGACCGGTCAATTGAAACGGATATTAACGAATTGCAATTAGATTTACATGCAATCCTAAGCCGGGGAACCCTGGAGGAAAAAGAAGCGTTTTTAGATTCAATTAAGGATCAGGAAATAGTGGGTTTATTTTCCGCGGTCAGAACACAGCTTTTAGAACAATATGGGATGATTGAGGAGAAGGCAAATCAGATTGACAGGAGCTTACTCCCTCTGATTCAAAAGAATGAAAACTATTTACTAAAGCAAATTGGCTTTATGGAGAAAAAGATAGAGGATTCGGTCAGATTACAGCACGATGTGATCTTGAATAAGTTTACTCGTATAGACTTCTCACTCCGCCCAGACGGCTTCCCGCAAGAGCGGGTGTGGAATATATTTAATTATTTAAATTTGTATGGGCTGGATTTAGTTGAAAGTATTATGGAGCTTCCTTTCGAGTTTGATGGACGCCATAAGGTAATAAGAATATAACAAACCTCACTATTTAAAGTGAGGTTTGTTTTTTTTTGATAAAAATTTTCAATATTTAAAAGGATTTATAGAAAATGGAACGAATAAGTAAAAAATAGGTGGAGGAAAGTGGGGGAATGTGGTACATTCTATATAGAAAGTGGGGGTACCGGGTATGTTCATGGGTGAATACCATCATAGCATTGATAACAAAGGCAGGATGATTGTGCCTTCAAAATTCCGCGATGAACTAGGCGAAATGTTTATTATCACACGCGGTCTAGATCAATGTTTGTTTGGTTACCCAATGTCTGAGTGGGAGCTAATAGAGGAAAAATTAAAAGGCCTGCCACTGACAAAAAAAGATGCCCGTGCGTTTACTAGATTCTTCTTCTCAGGAGCTACAGAAAGCGAGCTTGATAAACAAGGAAGAATCAACATCCCAGCACCATTGCTTCAGTATGCTAAATTAGAAAAAGAATGTGTAATTTTGGGCGTTTCCAATCGAATTGAAATTTGGAGTAAGCAGATTTGGGAGGACTATTTTTCACAGTCGGAAGAATCTTTCGCTGAAATTGCAGAAAATATGATTGGGTTTGATATATAATGGACAAATTATGTTAGTATAATTCTATTCTGTTATATATCGTTTGATTGGAAAAGGTGATAAAGTGTTTGAACATACTACTGTTTTACTAAAAGAGGCCGTTGACGGGTTAAATATTAGACCGGATGGCATATACGTTGATTGTACATTAGGTGGCGCAGGTCATAGTTCCCTCATTCTCTCGAAACTTAATGAAAAGGGTAAGTTGTTTGCCTTTGATCAAGATGAAGTAGCTATTGCGAATGCAAAAGAGAAATTATCGGAATATGGGAGTCAACTAACCATTATTAAAAGTAATTTCTTACACCTTAAAGAGGAGCTTGAGAACATAGGTGTTTTTAAGGTAGATGGAATTTTGTATGACCTTGGTGTGTCGTCTCCACAGTTAGATACACCGGAAAGAGGATTTAGTTACCATCATGATGCTCCGCTTGACATGAGAATGGACAATGAGGCACAGCTTTCAGCCTATGATGTTGTAAATCATTGGTCTTATGAGGATTTGCTGAGGATTTTTTTCCGCTATGGGGAAGAAAAATTTTCAAAACAAATTGCACGAAAAATTGAGGCAGCTAGAGAAACAAAACCTATTGAGACAACGTTTGAATTGGTCGACCTTATAAAAGAGGGTATACCCGCTCCTGCTAGAAGAAAAGGCGGTCATCCTGCTAAACGAATTTTTCAGGCAATAAGGATTGCGGTGAATGATGAACTAGCTGTCTTTGAGGAATCCTTACAGCAAGCAATCGAGCTGACTGACCAGGGAGGTAGAATTAGTGTTATCACTTTTCACTCCTTAGAGGATCGGATTTGTAAGGCAACTTTTAAGAAGGCTAGTGAACTTCCTAACCTTCCTCCAGGCTTGCCAATTATTCCTGACGAGTTTAAGCCTATTCTAAAGTTGATTACCAGGAAGCCAATACTTCCTTCTGAAGAGGAATTAGAACAAAATAATCGAGCACGTTCTGCGAAACTTAGAATTGCAGAAAAACTTTAAATACTATATATAAATCAAATCTGGAGGGGAAAGAATGAGTAATCTTGCCAGGAAATTTCAGCAACAGCAACAAGTAGAAAGGACCGTTGAAGAACAAAGTATCGTAAAAACTAAAAAGTACTGGCTTACTCCAGGTGAAAAAATAATCGGATTAGTTTTTACAGGTATGGTTTGCTTTGGCGCTGTCCAACTCATCTCGAATCAAGCAGAAATTTATCAGGTGAATAAAGAGATTCAAACATTACAATCCCAGGTCGTGGAGCAGCAAAAGGTAAATAGTGATTTAGAGGTGCAAGTAAGCGAACTAAGTACGTATGAGCGGATATGGGAAAAAGCCAAACAAATGGGACTTGTTTTAAACGAAAATAACGTCAAGGTTGTGCAGGAGAAATGAACAAGAAACAGCCAAATATGAATCTCGGAGCAGCGATATTATTTGTAATATTCGGCCTGCTCTTTTTTATATTAATCTTTAGATACTATTCCATTCAATTTACAGGGGAAATAGGGTCACAGCCGCTTGCAGCAAAGGCACAACAAAAATACAGCAGAGAGGGTTACCTTGAAGCTGTAAGAGGAGTAATCTATGACCGTAAAGGCGAAGTAATCGCAGAGGATACCACTGCCTATACATTAATTGCCGTATTAGATGAGAAAATGACAACTAATGAGAAAAAACCTAAACATGTCACAGACCCTAAGACAACAGCGAGTGAGCTGGCAAAATATATTGAAATGGAAGAATCAGAGATTTATAGCGTCTTAACAAAGGACAAAGTACAGGTTGAGTTTGGCAGAGCTGGCAGAGATATTTCCCATCAAACAAAAGAAGAAATTGAAGCACTAAAATTACCTGGAATAACGTTTAAACGCGATTCAAAACGTTTCTATCCTAATGGAATATTTGCGTCCCACTTAATTGGTTATGCTGACCGAATTGATGAAGACGATGGGTCTTATCAATATGTCGGCAAAATGGGGATTGAGAAGACGTTAAATGATGAGTTAACAGGGATAAAAGGAAAAATAAACTATGACAGTGATTTATGGGGCTATTTACTTCCGGATGGAAAAGAAAAAATAACTCCAGCTCAAAATGGAAATGATGTTTATTTAAATATTGATAAGAAAATTCAAACGTTCTTAGAAGATGCGATGAATAAAGTAGTAACAGAATATAATCCGGCCAAGATTATCGCAATTGTAGCAGACCCTAAAACAGGTAAAATCCTAGCTATGGGACAGAGGCCATCTTTTCACCCAAAAACAAAAGAGGGGATTAATAACAGCTGGCATAATGAAGCAATTGAAACATCCTTTGAACCAGGCTCAACGATGAAGGTATTTACGCTTGCTGCTGCGATCGAAGAAAATGTTTTTAACCCAAATGATGTTTTTAAATCTGGCTCATACAAAGTAACTCCTAAAGATACACCTATCCACGACCATAACCGTACCGGATGGGGAACCATTACGTATCTTGAGGGAGTACAACGGTCCTCCAATGTTGCTTTTGCGAAAATTGCAGCGGAAAAATTAGGTTTTGAAAAATTTCGCGAATATTTAACTAAATTCGGATTTGATCAGACCACAGGCATTGACCTGCCATTTGAAACATCAGGGAAGATTCAATTCACTTACCCTATTGAAAAGGCAACAACTGCATATGGGCATGGTACTGCAATCACGCCTATTCAGCAAATTCAGGCGGCAACAGCCATTGCTAATGATGGGAAAATGATGAAACCGCAGGTAGTTGATAAAATAGTCAGTCATGATTCAGATGAAGTGATCTACCAATCAGAGCCGGAGGTGGTTTCTACCCCGATTTCGCCTGAAACTGCAAAGCAAGTTAGAGATATCCTTGAAACTGTCGTAACTAATACCGAAACAGGTACAGGGAACCGTTATCAGATTGAGGGGTATAGCGTAGCCGGCAAAACAGGGACGGCTAATATACCTGGACCTAAGGGATACCTAACAGGAGCTAATAATTATATTTTTTCCTTTTTAGGAATGGCTCCTAAGGATGACCCAGAATTAATTGTCTATGTAGCAGTCCAACAGCCAGATATAAATTATTACGGTGATGGCTCTATTCCTGTTTCGATGATTTTTAATCCTGTAATGAAAAATAGCCTCCACTATTTAAACATACAGCCATCCAAACAAGAGATTGCGAAATCAACGAAGCTAGAAAATTATACAGGCAAATCCATTCAAGAAACCATTCAATTCTTATCTGAACGGGGAATTGTCCCAGTTGTGCTGGGGTCAGGAACTGAAATAATAGCTCAGGTTCCTGCCGAGGGTACAACGGTTCTTGAGGGTGAGAAAGTGATTTTACAAACAAAAGGTGATTTAACAGCTCCGAATATGGAGGGATGGTCACTTAGAGATGTAATGAAGATTGCTAAGGTGGCTGGACTAAAGTTAAATTCCACTGGCAGCGGTTATGTGGTGAAACAAAATTTTGAAGAGGGTGCATTATTAAGGAAAAATGATTTCTTAATCGTTGAATTAAAAACACCCGAAGAAAAACTAAAAGCTGAACAAGAAGGATTAAATAATAGTGAGCAAGAACAAGAGGACCTAGTCCGTGATTAGTTAAGAGATCAAACTGTATAAGCGTTCTAATCAAATGAGTACAAGCATATAAATGAACGAAGATAAGTGAAACCTCCAGTGTGGGGGGAGAAACCCATGCAACGGGTTAAGGGAGGAAGCGTTCATAGTATGCGTGTTTCAAATGTGACTGTTAGAAAACGGTTAATGGTGGCGATGTTAGTAGGATTTCTTATTTTCCTGATTATTGATGTTCGTCTAGGGTATGTACAATTTATTCTTGGGGACATGCTGACAGGCCAGGCAAAGGGTTCTTGGAGCAGAAATATACCTTTTGAGCCCGAACGTGGTGAAATCGTAGACCGTAATGGAGTGGCGTTAGCGACAAATGTCAGTGCCCCGACAGTCTGGGTTGTTCCGAGACAGGTTAAAGATCCCGCTGGAACAGCTGATAAACTCTCTGCCGTTTTAAATATGTCTAAAGAAAATGCTTATCGACAGATTACTCAAGGGCAATCAATCGTACGAATTAAAGAAGGCAGAAAAATATCACACGAAAAAGCAAAGGAAATCAGGGCATTAGGACTTGAAGGTATTTACATTGGTGAAGACTCAAAACGCCATTATCCATTTGGAAGTTATCTTTCTCATGTACTTGGTTTTGCTGGAGTGGACAACCAGGGGTTAATGGGATTAGAGCTATTTTATGACAAGGAATTGAATGGCGAAAGAGGTTCTGTTAAGTTCTATGCCAATGCTAAAGGGGAACGAATGAATGATATGGCTGATGATTACGAGCATCCAGTTGATGGTCTTGATTTAAAACTAACCATTGATACGAAAATCCAGACCATTGTCGAAAGAGAACTCGATATAGCACAGGCAACCTATAATCCTGACGGAATAATTGCAATTGCAATGAATCCAAACAATGGTGAAATTTTAGCCATGTCAAGCAGACCGACATTTGATCCTGCAAACTTTCGAAATGTACCACAAGAGGTGTATAATCGAAATTTACCTGTATGGTCCACGTACGAACCAGGATCTACCTTTAAAATCATTACACTTGCAGCTGCATTGGAAGAAGGAAAAGTTGATTTAGAAAAAGAGCATTTTCATGATAAGGGATCCGTTGAAGTGGCTGGAGCAAGACTAAAATGCTGGAAAAGAGGCGGGCATGGAAGTCAATCATTCCTTGAGGTTGTTCAAAACTCCTGTAACCCAGGTTTCGTAGAGCTAGGTCAAAGATTAGGGAAAGATACGCTATTTAAATATGTGAAAGATTTTGGTTTTGGACAAAAGACTGGAATTGATTTAGCGGGTGAAGGAACGGGAATCCTGTTTAACTTACAGCGTGTTGGTCCTGTTGAATTAGCCACAACTGCTTTTGGACAGGGGGTTTCTGTTACACCTATTCAGCAGGTTGCAGCAGTCTCTGCGGCAATAAATGGTGGAATTCTTTACAAGCCATTCATTGCTAAGGAATTAATTGATCCTGTAACAAAAGAAGTGGTTATGCGTAATACACCTGTGGAGAAAAGAAGAGTAATTTCGGAAGAGACCAGTAAGGAAATACGACGTGCTCTAGAAAGTGTTGTGGCACAAGGCACAGGTGGCAAAGCGTTTGTTGACGGGTATCGTGTAGGCGGTAAAACAGGAACCGCTCAAAAGGCCCAGGGTGGTAGGTACTTGGAAAATAACTTTATCGTTTCCTTCATGGGATTTGCTCCGGCTGATGACCCACAAATTGTTGTATATGTAGCCGTTGACAATCCTAAGGGTACTCTGGCATTTGGGGGTACAGTAACTGCTCCAATTGTTGGTGCTATTATGAATGATGGTTTGAGAGCCATGGGGATAGAACCTAGGAAAGATCAGATTGAAAAAGAATTGAAATGGCCAGATGTTCCGTTAATTACCCTTCCTGATTTAGCAGGTCTATCTAAACAGGAAATTACTGAACAGCTATTAAATTTAAAAATTGATGCCAGCGGCGAAGGTGATACAGTCGTGAGTCAATCGCCTGCACCCGGTACGAAAGTGGAAGAGGGTTCAACCATTAGGCTTTATTTTAGTAAAAACGAATAGGGTTAAGTAGTAGGATTTTAGGCGGCCGGAAAATTTTCCGCCGCCTGTTTTGCAGGATGGCGTTTTAAGGAAAGATAAAATAGCATTATAGATTATTTTCATGTAAAATAAGATGACACTTTCAACTGAGGGCTTTTATGGTGAATACTGTTATACGGTGGTATGAGTAAAAGTCATGAGGGGATATGAGACTATGAAGCTTAATGAACTACTTGAACATTTGCACCTTCTTGTTCCTTACCGCGGTGATAATCCTGAGATTACTTCAATTGAAAACGATGATCGTAAAGTTAAGAAGGGCAGCTTATTTATTTGTATAAAAGGATATACAGTTGACGGACATGACTTTGCTAAGTCTGCGGTTAACAAAGGGGCTGCTGCAATCATTGCCGAGCGCCCGCTTACTCTTCCGGTACCAGTTATAATTGTTAACGATACTACTAGGGCTCAAGCTGTTATTGCAGATGTCTATTATGGTCAACCTAGCAAAAAGCTACATTTAGTCGGAATAACAGGTACTAATGGTAAAACGACAACTAGTCATATTATCGAAAGTATTTTCCTTGAAGCAAACCATCGAACTGGTCTAATTGGCACCATGTATACTAAGATTGCAGAACGTATTATAGAATCGAAGAATACAACTCCTGATAGTTTAACTTTGCAAAAGAGTTTTCTGGAGATGGTAGAATCAGAAGTAGATGTGGCTGTAATGGAAGTATCATCACATGCCTTGCATATCGGGAGAGTTCACGGGTGTGACTACGATGTAGCGGTGTTTACGAACCTTTCTCAAGATCATCTTGACTATCATAAAACAATGGCAGAATATAAGTATGCAAAAGGGTTATTGTTTGCCCAGCTTGGAAACACTTTTAACCTATCTAACCCAAAGTTTGCAGTTTTAAATGCGGATGATCCCTCCTCGGTAGATTATCAAAAATCAACAGCAGCACATGTAGTTACATATGGAATTGATCATGATGCTAATTTCTTAGCAAGGAATATTAAAATGACATCAAAGGGAACATCCTTTGATTTAGTGATGGAGGGACTGAATCTTCCCGTTCATATGCAATTGATCGGAAAATTTAGTGTGTATAATGTATTGGCAAGCATTGCAGCTGCATATGTATCTAAAATACCGATAAATCAAATTATCACTTCGATAGAGAATATTAAAGGAGTAGCGGGAAGATTTGAACTTGTTAACGCAGGTCAAAATTTTACAGTGGTAGTCGACTATGCGCATACTCCTGACAGCTTAGAAAATGTTTTAAAAACCATTCAGCAATTTGCTGAGAAAAGGATATTTGTTGTTGTCGGCTGCGGTGGGGATCGTGATCGAACGAAGCGACCTTTAATGGCTGCTATTGCTTGTAAGTATGCAACGAACCCTATTTTTACATCAGATAATCCAAGAAGTGAAGATCCAATCGAGATACTGAAAGAGATGGAGAGTGGTGTAAAAGGACAGGATTACATCGTTGTTCCAGATAGGGAGGAAGCAATAAGTGCTGCGGTTAAGCGTGCTTCAGAAGGAGATGTCATCTTAATTGCTGGCAAAGGCCATGAGACCTATCAAATTATTGGCAATGATGTATTTGATTTTGATGACCGGGTGGTTGCTCGGAAAGCAATCAAGGGGAGATAGGAATGTATTTAGCCTTTAACGATTTATCTGCATTGTTTGTTGATAGAACGGGAATTAAAGAGGCAGACCATGAGTATTATACAGTTTGCGATAGAGCAGATGTTTCTCAGCATAGAGGGGTTTTTATACCATTGAACGAGGAAGCAGGGGGGTTACTAGAGGCAATTGCGAACGGCGCAATTGCCGTGATTTGGGACCGCCAAAGAGATCTACCCCATTATACACCGAATCACTTTCCTGTTTTCTTTACAGATGACCCAATAATAGCAGCAGGCAGACTGCTGCAAACCTATATTCAAAAATTAGATGGAGACCGAATAGATAAAATGAAAACAACAACTTTTGTATTTTTTAATAAAGAACTTCTCAATGAAAATAAACAAACATATGATATAGCTGAAATGTTGAAAAAGATTCGCTCAAGTAAAGAAGAAGAAGGAGGGGAGTAAAATGGTGGAGCAAGTTATTTTTTTCACAATCTTGATGGGCTTTTTAATCACGGTCTTGCTTTCTCCCATTTTCATCCCCTTCTTAAGAAGATTGAAATTTGGGCAAAGCATTCGTGAAGAAGGACCTAAATCACACCAGGTGAAAACAGGGACACCTACAATGGGTGGAATAATGATTTTATTTTCCATTATCCTCACCACACTTGTCATGACAGGGAAATTTGCCGAACCAACTGTGAAAACCTATTTGATGCTACTGGTGACGCTAGGATTTGGACTTTTAGGTTTTCTAGATGATTTCATAAAAGTAGTGATGAAACGTAATCTTGGCTTAACTTCAAAACAAAAACTTTTAGGACAAATTATTATTTCTGTCATTTTTTATCTTATTTATAAACAAAATGGTTTTCCAACAGTTATTACTGTACCAATTAGTGGTTATACCATTGATTTGGGATGGTTTTTTGTACTTTTCATCACTTTTTGGCTTGTTGGTTTCTCAAATGCAGTCAATTTAACAGATGGACTAGACGGGCTTGTCTCAGGTACTGCAGCGATTGCATTTGGTGCTTTTGCCGTTCTAGCTTGGAACCAATCTCAGATTGAGGTTGCAATTTTTTCTGTCGCAGTTGCTGGGGCTGTTTTAGGTTTCTTAGTTTTTAACGCCCATCCCGCAAAGGTGTTTATGGGTGATACTGGTTCTCTAGCTCTTGGAGGAGCAATCGCAACAATCGCAATTCTAACCAAGCTTGAGTTGCTCCTTGTCATAATAGGTGGAGTGTTTGTTATTGAAACATTATCGGTTATCTTGCAAGTAATCTCGTTTAAAACCACTGGGAAACGGATTTTTCGAATGAGCCCATTACATCATCATTATGAGCTTGTTGGCTGGTCTGAATGGAGAGTTGTAGTAACGTTTTGGAGTGTTGGATTAATATTCGCGATACTTGGTATCTATATTGAGGTGTGGTTGTAATTGAAGAAGATTGAAACATATCGTCATAAAAAAATACTCGTACTCGGCTTAGCGAAAAGTGGGGTAACTGCTGCTGCATTGTTACATAAGCTTGGTGCTTTTGTCACTGTTAACGATAAGAAGCCTCTTTCTGAGAATCCAGAAGCCCAGGGGCTTTTAGAACAGGGAATTAAAGTGATTTGTGGTGAACATCCTGTTGAACTCCTTGAAGATGGATTCGAACTTATTGTGAAAAATCCTGGGATTCCTTATCAAAATCCAATTGTTGAAGGTGCTGTCAAAAAGGGGATCCCTGTTATAACTGAAGTCGAGCTGGCCTATCAAATTTCAGAAGCACCATTCATCGGCATTACAGGAACAAATGGTAAAACCACCACAACAACATTAATATACGAAATGTTAAAGGAAGGTCATAAACAGCCTTTAATAGCGGGAAATATCGGAACTGTGGCATCAGGTGTCGCTGAGGAAGCGACAGAAGATAACTTAATAGTCATTGAATTATCTTCCTTTCAATTAATGGGTATTACTACATTTAACCCGAAAATTGCGATCATTACAAATCTCTATGATGCCCACTTGGATTACCATGGAACGCGGGAAGAATACACGAAGGCAAAAGCGAATATTACTAAAAATCAGACTGCAACTGAATATTTAATTGTTAATGCGGATCAAAAGAAAGTAATGGAGATTGCCAGCAATTCAAATGCAGTCATTGTCCCTTTTTCAACAACTAAAGAACTTAGTACAGGTGCTGATATACGTGATGGCTGGATCTGTTTTCAAGGCGAAAAGGTAATGCTCATTGATGAAATTGCTTTACCTGGTGTACATAATCTTGAAAATATTCTCTCAAGTATGGTTGCGGTAAAGCTGTCGGGTGTTGGTAACGAGGATGTTCAGGCAGTATTGCGTACATTTACTGGTGTGAAGCATCGCCTTCAGTTTGTAGCAGACATCGATGACCGAAAATTTTATAACGACTCAAAAGCGACGAATATTCTGGCTACAGTTAAGGCATTGACTGCCTTCAATAAACCAACGATTCTTTTAGCGGGCGGACTCGACAGAGGTAATGAATTTGATGAGTTAAAACCTTATTTAACTCATGTAAAAGCAATTGTAACCTTTGGGCAAACAGCAGCAAAAATAGAGAGGATTGCTTCTGAAGCGGGAATAAATCTGATTAAGCGTGTCGATAATGTTGAAAAGGCCGTACCAGAAGCATATCGATATTCTGAACCAGGCGACGTCATATTATTATCTCCAGCATGTGCCAGCTGGGATCAATATAAAACTTTTGAAGTCAGGGGAGACATTTTTATCGATGCGGTGCATAAGCTTAAATAAGGGCTTGGCCACAGAAAAGCGAAGCGGCTTGACCAGGGGTGACCGGCATAAGACGAGCCGGTGAGAAGGTTGCTCTTTAACCTTCTTGCCGGATTGATAGAAATGTGGAGGCGACTGTTTTGGGACGAAGGCATAAGACGAACGCTGCAGAAGGCGCTTTTTGCCTTCTTCAGTGGGCGGCTTATGACTCTAGTCCCAAGGAGCCGCAACTAGACATGCTTATGACCCGAGCCCCTAGCCGCTGCAGCTAGACAGTAAAATACGTACGGAGACTGTAGAGCCCAAAACTTGCTGTTGAGGTGTTTAGTAGTGCCGACAAAAAGAACGACTCCTGACTTTATTTTATTAATTGTCACATTTACGTTATTGGCAGTGGGGCTTATTATGGTTTATAGTGCTAGTGCTGTTTGGGCCGAATATAAGTTTGATGATTCCTTCTTTTTCGCAAAGAGACAAACGCTTTTTGCAGGAGTTGGAATTGCTGCCATGTTTTTTATTATGAATATTAACTATTGGACTTGGAGAGAGTGGTCTAAAGTCATTCTGATTGTCTGCTTTGTTTTATTAATTCTCGTTCTAATCCCGGGAATCGGGAATGTTCGGAATGGTTCAAGAAGCTGGATTGGTGTTGGAGCATTTTCTATTCAACCTTCAGAATTTATGAAATTGGCGATGATTGCATTTTTAGCAAAGTTTTTATCTGAAAAACAAAAGCTCATTACCTCCTTTAAAAAGGGACTTGTTCCATCACTCGGACTTGTATTTACTGCCTTTGCACTTATTATGCTTCAGCCTGATTTAGGAACAGGTACCGTAATGATTGGGACTTGTGTAGTAATGATATTTATTGCAGGGGCTCGAATTGGCCATTTCGCATTTTTGGGACTTTTAGGTTTAGCTGGTTTTATCGCATTGGTTGCCTCAGCACCTTACCGAATCAAGCGGATTACATCTTTTCTTGATCCATGGGAAGATCCATTAGGAAGCGGCTTTCAAATTATTCAATCACTATATGCAATTGGACCAGGTGGATTGTTTGGACTTGGGTTAGGTGAGAGCCGGCAAAAGTTCTTTTATTTGCCTGAACCTCAAACGGATTTTATTTTTGCTATTTTATCTGAGGAATTAGGATTTATTGGCGGATCATTTATCATCCTATTGTTTGCATTGTTATTGTGGAGAGGTATTCGAATTGCACTAGGTGCTCCGGACCTATACGGAAGCTTTCTAGCTGTGGGGATCATTTCAATGGTCGCGATTCAAGTTATGATTAATATAGGTGTTGTAACAGGCTTGATGCCAGTTACAGGAATTACCCTCCCATTCCTAAGCTATGGGGGCTCATCTTTAACACTGATGCTAATGGCCATAGGAGTTCTTTTAAATATAAGCCGCTATGCACGATACTAACACCACCCTGTTTAAGGCAGGGTTCTTTTTATTTAATTCACGATACTTTACATTTACATAACATTCTTCTTTCATTTACATCCTTTCAATCAAATTTATAGTAAGATAGTGTATGAAATTAGCAGTTAGCATTTTTTATCGAGGTGGATATATGAGGATAGTAGTAAGTGGTGGCGGGACTGGTGGACATATTTATCCGGCACTTGCCCTTATTAGAGAAATACAAAAACAATCAGCAGATACGGAATTTTTATACATTGGGACATTGAACGGACTCGAAAGTACAATTGTTCCTAGGGAAAAGATACCCTTTAAATCAATTTATATTACTGGTTTTCAAAGGAAGCTTTCATTTGAAAATATTAAAACAGTTTATCGGTTTCTAAAAGGGGTTAGAGACAGTAAAAAGATCCTAAAAGAATTCAGGCCCGATATTGTCATTGGTACAGGAGGCTATGTTTGCGGTCCAGTTGTTTATGCAGCGGCAAAATTAAACATTCCTACCATCATTCATGAGCAAAACAGTGTACCAGGATTAACAAATAAATTCCTGAGCCGTTATGTTAACAAAATTGCTGTATGCTTTGATGAGGCAAAAGAGTATTTCCCGGCTGATAAAATTGTCTTTACAGGTAACCCTCGCGCATCAGAAGTAATTGGACAAGATGGGATTCGCGGCCGATTATCTGCAGGACTGAGTGCAACAAAGCCCGTTGTATTAATTTTTGGAGGAAGCCGTGGTGCTAGACCAATAAATGAAGCAGTCGTTAAATCTCTTTCGGAATTGGGAGAAAAGCCTTACCAAGTTCTTTACATCACAGGTGATGTCCATTTTGAGGCCGTGAAAAACGAGGTAGAGCTAGTGGGTAACCCTAAAAATGTAGTGATTAAGCCATTTATTCATAATATGCCTGAGGTTCTTGCGGGCGTAGACTTAGTGGTTTCGAGAGCAGGTGCAACTACACTAGCTGAAATAACCTCCTTAGGCATACCAAGTATTCTTGTACCTAGTCCTTATGTAACAAATAACCATCAAGAAAAGAACGCGAAATCATTAAGTAATCACGGGGCAGCGACATTACTCTTAGAAAAGGAATTAAATAGTAAAAGTCTAGTGCAGCATATCGACAGGATTCTGTTAAACAGACAAACACTAGATGCAATGAAAATAAAAGCAAAAGAATTGGGTGTTCCTGACTCAGCTAATAAACTTTATGAATTAATGAAACAGCTTATAAAATAAAAAACAAAGGTAGCCCAATGGATGTTTTTGCATAAACTGAACTAACGCAAGTTTTGGAAAGATAGGTGAATCGTATGGAACATTTAATTACGCAATTACAAGAAATGAATATAGGAACTGTTAAAAGAAATGAACCGCTTGCCCGACACACTACGATGAAAATTGGCGGACCTGCTGATCTTTTGGTAGAACCCTCATCAATAGAAAACTTGACTAAGGTCATGGAGCTAATTAACAAGCAGAGTCTTCCATGGGTAGCTATTGGCAGAGGGTCTAATTTATTGGTCTCAGACAAAGGGATTGAAGGTGTTGTGATTAAGCTAGGCCAAGGGCTTGATACACTTACGATTGCTGGCACAGAAATCACAGTTGGTGCAGGTCATTCACTCGTTAGTTTATCAACCATGATTAGTAAGAAAGGATTATCAGGACTTGAATTTGCTAGTGGGATCCCTGGTTCTGTTGGAGGTGCGGTCTATATGAATGCTGGTGCGCATGGCTCGGACATTAGTAGGATTCTAACAGAAGCACATATCTTATTCGAAGATGGAACAATGGAGTGGCTCTCGAATGAAGCCATGGAGTTTTCTTATCGGACATCTGTGTTGCAGAAAAAGCGCCCTGGTGTTGTTTTAGAAGCGAAATTTAAGCTTACAGAGGGTGACAGGTCGAATATCGTTGCCCAAATGCAAAAAAACAAGGATTACCGCAAAGAGACCCAGCCTTGGAACTCCCCATGTGCAGGAAGTATCTTTCGAAATCCACTTCCACACTTTGCGGGCAGATTAGTAGAAGATGCTGGTTTAAAGGGATACAGTATCGGCGGGGCAAAAATTTCGGAAATGCACGGTAATTTTATTGTAAATGCAAATAACGCTACAGCTCAAGATGTTCTTGATTTGATTGAACATGTTAAAGTTACAATTGATCAATTATATGGGGTTAAAATGGAAACTGAAGTAGAAATAATCGGGAAAGTGTAAATAGAAATAGTCCTACAAAATTACAAATTTTGTGATATAATTACACATTATAATAGGGTGAAAAATTGTGGGAAAAAGACTGACGGCATGAAGTTTTGTGCCGTTGTTTTCACTTTTTAGATGAGTATTTTCTGAAGTTAACTCTTTTTGGTTTTCTTTTAGGACATGCGTACCTGGTTTTAGGGAGGGATAGGTATGGATAAAGGTAAGATTGTTGCTCTTGAGGATCGGATTCCAAAGCTTAAGGAGCAAAGACGTAAAAAGGCAAACCGAAGACTCATTTCTCTGCTTTTGTTATTTTTTACGATGATTGCTATTGTTGCATACGTACAATCACCTTTAAGTCATGTTAAAAAGATTACCATAATAGGTAATGAGATCATTTCTTCAGATGAAATTACTAATATCTCGAATCTTACAAACAAAACCAATATCTGGAGTGTAAAGAAAAAGGATATTGTTTTAGAATTAGAAAAATTAGATGAAATAAAGAGAGCAGAAGTTGAAATAGTATTACCAAACTCTATTAAGATTCAAGTGCATGAGCGGAAAAGAATTGCCTATTTAGAAAATGATAAATCCTATTATCCTGTCATTGATAATGCAAAAATCCTTTTGAACAGGGAAATGGCAGAAATACCGGTCAATGCTCCTATTTTATTTAGATTTGAAGAGGGTGCGATTCTAGAAGAAATGATCATGAATCTTGACCAGCTTCCTGAGGAAATTACAAATTCTATATCTGAAATTCATTACACTCCTAAAGAAACAGATCAATACCACATTTCTTTATTTATGAATGATGGCTTTGAAGTGAGCGCAACATTAAGGAGTTTTTCAGAGAAAATGATTCATTATCCCTCAATTGTAAGCCAATTGGATGCAAATAAAAAAGGAATAATTGATCTGGAGGTAGGTACGTACTTTAAGGCTTATGAATCGGAAGTGGAGGAAACGTCAGGTGAAGATGATCAAGGTGAAGGGTAAACACGTCTTTCTATCCCTTGTCTCTCTAGTCCTTGGGTTCATGATGGCATTCTCCTATCATTTTACTCAAAAGGAAGCAAAACTAGAACAATCTAATTTATCAGGTAAGCAATATGAAAGTACGCTTAAGTTACGAAATGAACTAATTGCTCAGAAGGAAACAAACAGAAAACTCGCAGAAGAGTTACATCTAAAACAAGACAAGGTTTTAGAAAATGAAAAGAATCTCTCTAAGGAGACACAGGAATATCTAACCTTTGCTGAGGACGCAGAAAAATATCGTATGTTTCTAGGTAAGGTTAAGGTAAAAGGAAAAGGTGTCAGTGTAACCCTTGCGGACGGTGCTTATGATCCTAAGGAAGAGAATATTAATAACTATCTTGTTCATGAATACCATGTTTTTAAAGTAATCAATGAGCTATACATTTCAGGTGCAGCAGCAATAGCCGTAAATGGCCAGAGATTAACAAGTCATTCGTATATTCTTTGTACAGGACCTGTAATCACTGTTGATGGTGTTGAACATCCCGCACCATTTGTCATTACAGCAATTGGTGATCCTGATGTATTGTCCTCTGCCCTAAATTTAACTGGCGGTGTAAAAGACCAGCTTGTTAATGACAATATAATCTTTACTCTAGAAAAAAAGAACGAAATTATACTTAATCCAATTTTAGGAAGTTCGTAGATGATGGATTGTCCACGTAAGATAGGAATAATTTCAAAAGGTTAGGTGAAACAAGTGGACAAGCAACAGAAAAATCTTAGTTTTGTAGTTATATCTGCTGTAATTGGTTTTATGCTTGCCATTCAATTTCAAACAGTGAAAGAACCAATTACAAGAGATACACGAGATATCTGGCAGCTGAGGGAAGCATTGCTAAAAGAAAAAGAACTGCAATCCAATTTACTAAGTGAAATTCATTCCATTGACGAAAAAATTTCAGCCTATGAATCTGAGCGAAGGCAAAGTAAAGAACAAGTGTTAATTGATACGCTTCAGGAGTTAAAAAGTGAAGCTGGGTTAACAGAAGTAAAGTCACCAGGTATCATCCTGAGAATTCAACCAATTTTTGAGGAAATCCAAATCGGTGTCCCATCTGCCGGTGGAATATCGCCTGAACTTCTCAAGCGATTATTAAATGAATTAAACATGTACGAAGCGAAATATATTTCAATAGATGGTCGAAGAGTGATCAACACGACTGTCATTAGAGATATTAATAACGAAACGAAAATAGATGGATATCCTTTATCAAACCTGCCGATTGAAATTAGAGTAGGGGTAGATAATCTTGTTACAGCAGAAAAGCTGTTTAATAGGATGAAAGTATCGAGAGCAGTTGAAGAGTTCTTCATTGATAACCTTAAACTAACAATTTCTGAACCAAGTCCGGAAATTACCATTCCTGCCTATGACAATCAGATACGAATTCGCTATTTGGAGTCTGTGAAAGCAACAGAAGGGGGCGATACATAATGTGGCTTCCGTTCCTTGGATTAATTGTTGGTGTTATTCTGGGCCTATTGACAGATATAAGAATTCCCGATGAATATTCCAATTATTTGTCGATTGCGGTTTTGGCTGCCTTAGATACATTGTTTGGTGGAATTAGGGCTCATTTGCAAAATATTTACGATGAAAAAGTGTTTGTTTCCGGCTTCTTTTTCAATATTATTCTTGCTGCAAGTTTAGCTTTTCTAGGTGTGCATCTTGGTGTAGACTTGTATTTAGCAGCAGTTTTTGCCTTTGGTGTTCGCTTATTTCAAAATATTGCCGTCATTAGACGAATTTTATTGACAAAATGGTCAAATTCAAAAGAAAAATTAGAAAAAAATTGATTTTTTTAAAGGGAATCATTTAGTTGTGACGAATAATTTTATAAGATATAGTGAAAAAAGTTTATTTTTTTCTTATAAAAATAATTGTTGTTCGACTGAAGGAATGCAAAAAGGAGGTGCCAGAGAATGAACAGCAATGAAATATATGTAAGTCTTGACATCGGTACATCCAGTGTAAAAGTTATCATTGGTGAAATGGTCAATGACTCATTAAATATTATCGGCGTAGGAAATGTAAAATCTGAAGGGTTACGTAAAGGCTCTATCATTGACATCAATGATACCGTTCATTCTATTAAGAAGGCAATTGAAGAAGCGGAAAGAATGGTTGGCATGGAGATCCGCCAAGTCATTGTAGGTATAACCGGTAACCATTGTATGCTTCAGCCATGTCGCGGTGTAGTTGCAGTTTCCAGCCAAAATCGCGAAATCACGAATGAAGATGTCACGCGTGTAATCGAAGCAGCTCAGGTAGTTTCTATTCCTCCTGACAGAGAAATTATTGGTGTCATTGCTAAACAATACATCCTTGACGGAAAAGATGAGATTCATGATCCTAGAGGAATGATTGGTGTCCGCTTAGAGATGGACGGTACTTTAATTACAGGTTCTAAAACAATTATTATTAATACACTTCGCTGTGTTGAAAGAGCTGGTCTTGAAATATTAGACATTGTCTTACAGCCGCTTGCAGCGGGAGAATACGCACTTTCCAAGGATGAGAAAAACCTAGGTGTTGCACTTATTGACCTAGGCGGCGGTTCGACAACGATTGCCGTTTTTGAACAAGGTTTTTTAGCGGCAACTAGTGTTATTCCAGTCGGTGGAGATCATATTACGAAAGATCTTTCGATTGGATTACGGACTTCAACTGAAGATGCTGAAAAAATTAAAGTTAAATATGGACATGCCTTTTATGATGATGCTTCAGAAGATGAAGTATTTAGTGTACCGATTATTGGCAGTGATCAGCACCAGCAATTTAATCAACTTGAAGTTTCTGATATTATAGAAGCAAGATTGGAAGAAATATTCGATTTAGTCGTCAGTGAAATGAAACGATTAGGCTATAGTGATTTACCTGGTGGGTTTGTACTTACGGGTGGAATTGCTAATATGCAAGGTGTATTGGAGCTGGCGCAGGTAATTTTGCAAAATAGAGTCCGTAACGCCGTACCTGATTATATTGGAGTAAGAGAACCTCAATATACTACAGCGGTTGGTTTGATTAAGTATGCTTACAAGAATGCTAGATTACCAGGAGGAACCTTCGACGGGGCTGAGTCGGTTTCTGAACCAATCGAAAAGAGAATGCCAAAACAACAACAGCCAAAAGCTAAACCAGAAAAACATCCGGAAGATAAGATGTCATCTAAAGTAAAAAAATTCCTTGGTCTCTTTTTCGAATAACTTTTTCGAAAAAGATATCGACGAATTAGGAGGATTAGTTCATGTTAGAGTTTGATACAAATTTAGATTCTCTTGCTACCATAAAAGTAATCGGGGTCGGCGGCGGTGGAAACAACGCAGTAAACCGAATGATTGAACATGGGGTTCAAGGTGTAGAATTTATTGCAGTGAATACAGACGCTCAAGCGTTAAACCTTTCAAAAGCAGAAGTGAAAATGCAGATTGGCGCGAAATTAACTAGAGGACTCGGTGCTGGTGCCAATCCTGAAGTGGGAAAAAAAGCTGCTGAAGAGAGTAAAGAGCAGCTAGAAGATGCACTTCGCGGAGCAGATATGGTGTTTGTTACGGCTGGTATGGGAGGCGGAACCGGAACTGGTGCAGCCCCTGTTATTGCCCAGATTGCTCGTGATTTAGGAGCATTAACAGTAGGTGTTGTAACACGTCCGTTTACATTTGAGGGTAGAAAGCGTTCAAATCAGGCATCCGGTGGAATAGGTGCTATGAAGGAAGCAGTAGATACACTAATTGTAATTCCGAATGACCGCCTTCTAGAAATTGTTGATAAAAGTACTCCAATGCTTGAGGCATTTCGTGAAGCTGATAATGTTCTACGTCAAGGGGTTCAAGGTATTTCCGACTTGATTGCAACTCCAGGACTTATTAACTTGGATTTTGCTGATGTTAAGACTATCATGTCTAATAAAGGCTCTGCCTTAATGGGTATCGGTGTTGCTTCAGGGGAAAATCGTGCCACTGAGGCTGCTAAAAAGGCAATCAGCTCTCCGTTACTAGAAAAGTCTATAGATGGAGCACAAGGGGTTCTAATGAATATTACTGGCGGCACGAACTTAAGTCTTTATGAAGTTCAAGAAGCTGCTGATATTGTTGCAACCGCTTCTGATCAAGAGGTAAATATGATCTTCGGTTCTGTAATCAATGAGACGCTAAAAGATGAAATAATCGTAACGGTTATTGCTACTGGTTTCAACGAGGAAGAAGCACAGCCTAAGGTCAATCGTCCAACTTTTGGACAAGCAAAGCCGCAGGCAAACAGTGTGAAAAGAGAACAAAAGCGCGAAGAAGTATCCCAAGAACCTGTTCGCTCAACAAATGCTTCTCAAGAAGACACACTAGACATCCCAACATTCCTACGCAACCGCAACCGACGCAGGTAATATATAAGAGGCTGTGTTAATAGTGCATTGGAAATAGATTTTTGCGAAATTTGCGAGACTACTGCGGGAGGCTCCCCGGACCGCCCGCGGAAAGGGAGTAAATTTCGCAAAAATCAACACCACACTATAACACAGACTAATAGAAAAGGCATAGTCCATTGGACTATGCCTTTTTCCATGTATTAATCCTCCAAAACTAATTAGACAAAATACGTTGTTAATAGTGAAAATTTCTGTTTTTTTGATTACAGAAAGTGACACACTTCCGCCCTTAAAGTACGTTATACTTTTCCGTAAACAGAATAATAGAAATGATTGGTAATGTTACATTTGTCCTGTCATTTCAGGCGCTTTAAAAAAAGGAGGCAGTGGCTTGACGGTATATTTAGATATAATATGGGCTCTTAACCTATTATTTGATAGCCTTCTCCTTTATTTATCAGCCATTTTTCTAAAAAGACAAACAAAAATGTGGAGGATATTAGCTGGTGGTTTTATTGGATCATTAATTATTCTATTGTCGTTTACACCATTACAATTCTTTTCGAACCACCCGATTACAAAGCTCCTCTTTTCAATAGGAATGGTACTAATGGCGTTTGGATATAAACGCTTATCATTTTTTATCAAGGCTCTAATGACCCTGTATGTTACAACCTTTCTAATTGGTGGTGCGTTAATTGGGGTCCATTACTTTATTCAGTATGACTCGAAAATGTCAACAAAGGTATTATTATCAAGTGTAACAGGGTATGGAGACCCGATTAGCTGGCTGTTTGTATTACTAGGGTTTCCGTTAGCTTGGCATTTTTCAAAACGTAATGTAGAAAGTATGGAAATGACTAAGATTCAATTTGATCAGATTATTAACGTCAAACTAACGATTAACAATGAAACGTTAATCTTTAAGGGGTTAGTTGACAGTGGAAATCAGCTTTATGATCCTATATCGAAACTACCAGTTATGTTTGTCTCAATAAAAGACCATTTAGAAAAGATTGCAGCCCCAATTCAAAGGATGGCGGTTGACCCTGAAACCTTAATAATGGGAGATGAAGAGTTTCCTCACGAGTGGCAGAACAAATTAAAAATCATCCCGTATCAGGTGGTGGGACAAGAGCATCAGCTAATCGCTGCGGTAAAACCGGATTCTATTCTTTTTGAATTAAATGGTGAGCAAGTTGTATGCGAAAAGGGGTTAGTGTCTTTTACTATGCAGCAGCTGTCACCAGATGATGCCTTCCAATGCATCGTTCATCCAAAAATGATGACCGGTCTTAGACTCGGAGATTCGGTGAAAGTAAGCTAATAATACTATACTCGGGAAAAACATTTTTTAGAAGGAGGAACATGGATGAAAAAATGGAGACTTCGCTTATCGTATTACTGGTATAAGCTCTTAATAAAATTAGGTATTAAATCAGACGAAGTTTATTATATTGGTGGAAGCGAAGCATTACCGCCTCCTTTAAGCAAAGATGAGGAAGAAGTATTGTTAAATAAGCTTCCTGGGGGTGATAAGGCAGCCAGGTCAATCTTAATTGAGCGTAACCTTAGACTGGTTGTCTATATTGCCAGAAAGTTTGAGAATACAGGTATAAACATTGAGGACCTAATTAGTATAGGAACAATTGGTCTGATTAAAGCAGTAAACACCTTTAATCCTGAGAAAAAAATAAAACTTGCTACATACGCTTCAAGATGTATTGAAAATGAAATTTTAATGTACTTAAGAAGGAACAACAAAATTAGATCTGAGGTTTCATTCGATGAACCGCTAAATATTGATTGGGACGGTAATGAATTATTATTATCGGATGTCTTAGGAACAGATGATGATATCATCACCAAGGACCTAGAAGCGAATGTAGATAGAAAGCTATTAACAAGGGCATTGCACCAATTATCTGATAGGGAAAAGCAAATCATGGAGCTTAGGTTTGGTTTGACTAACGGAGAAGAGAAAACACAAAAAGATGTGGCAGATATGCTGGGGATTTCACAGTCGTACATCTCTCGTCTTGAAAAAAGAATTATAAAAAGACTGAGAAAAGAATTTAATAAAATGGTTTAAAAAAGAAAAAAATTTAATTTGCTAAAAGTACTTGTAAATTAAGGATTCAATAACAGTTTTCGACAATTCACACCCTATCCGTCGGATTTCATTCGTGCATATTTTTCCTTCTCAAGGAGATACTGTTTTTTGTACAGCAACTCCTATGAGGAGGGAAAAGGGATTGACTCGAAATAAAGTTGAAATTTGCGGCGTTGATACATCAAAACTTCCTGTATTAAAGAATGAAGAAATGAGATTACTCTTCAAACAAATGCAAGAGGGCGATATTACTGCACGAGAAAAGCTCGTCAACGGAAATTTAAGACTCGTACTAAGTGTAATACAACGGTTTAATAACCGAGGCGAGTTTGTTGATGACTTGTTTCAGGTTGGCTGTATTGGACTTATGAAATCGATTGATAACTTTGATTTAGGTCAAAACGTTAAGTTTTCCACTTATGCCGTACCTATGATTATTGGAGAAATCCGTCGGTACCTGCGTGACAATAACCCAATACGCGTCTCAAGATCCTTAAGAGATATTGCATACAAAGCTCTTCAGGTTAGAGAGCGTTTGATGAGCGAAACTTCAAGGGAACCGACTGCTGAAGAAATAGCAAAAGTATTAGAAGTTCCTCATGAAGAAATTGTTTTTGCTTTAGATGCAATCCAGGACCCTGTATCACTATTCGAACCAATATATAATGATGGGGGCGACCCAATTTATGTAATGGATCAGCTAAGTGATGAACGAAATAAGGACATACACTGGATTGAGGAAATTGCTTTAAAAGAAGGTATGCGTCGCTTAAATGAACGTGAAAAACTTATTCTTCGAAAGCGATTCTTCCAAGGAAAAACACAAATGGAAGTTGCTGATGAAATTGGTATATCCCAAGCACAGGTTTCGCGACTAGAAAAAGCTGCAATTAAACAGATGAATAAAAATATTCAAAGTTAAGGCTGTCCAAAAGGGCAGCTTTTCTTTTTTCTGGATTTAAAGATATTCTCGATAATCTTTTCATATATTTATTTATAGTATAGTAGGCAGGAGTGAGAGAAGATGGTGAAAATATCAGATTTCCAGATTAAAGATGTGGTCAACGTAGCGGATGGGAAGAGACTAGGGAACATTGGTGATATTGAGATTAATCTATCAACCGGAAAAATTGAAGCCGTTGTGATTACCGGTGCTGGCAAGGTGCTGGGATTCTTCGGTAGGGATGAAGAAATTATTATTCCGTGGAAAAACATTATTAAGATAGGCCAGGATGTCATTTTAGTTAGATATAGAGGATTTGATGAAAGAAAAACAGAGGAATTAGAAGGATAAATCTCTGTTTCCTATGACCAGCATGCTATTCATGGTAAACTATATAAAAAACAAATGAGGTTAGATAATGGAACCGTTTCAATTAAAAAAGCAGTCATACTTTTCAATTGAAAAATGGGTGAATCAATTTCCAGGACTTGTAGCTGGAATAACTACAAAAAATGGTGGGATTTCTAAAGGAGTTTATAAAGACCTAAACCTTGGTTTTCATGTAGGGGATGTTCAAAACGATGTCATTTCTAACAGAACCCAGCTGTCAGAGACTCTGAACTTTCCCTTGAATTGTTGGGTTAGTGCAGAACAAACTCATGATATTACCATTAGAAGGGTAACAAATATAGACAAGGGACGAGGGGCAAGGTCGTATGAACAGGCCTTCAAAGGCACAGATGGATTTTATACAAACGAAGAGAATATTCTTTTGACGCTTTGTTTTGCCGATTGTGTTCCGCTTTTTTTCATAGCACCAGAGCAGCGGATGATAGGAACTGCTCACGCAGGATGGAAAGGTACTGTAAATGAAATAGGGAGGCATATGATTGAGGCGTGGGGCAAAGAGGGAATAAATCCAGATGAAATTTTAGTCGTGATTGGTCCTTCTATTTGTGACAAATGTTATATTGTAAATGATTATGTTATCAACTTCGTAGAAAATACACTAGAAGATGTCGAAGAAAAACCATATAATTTAATAAATGATGGTCAATACACATTAGACCTGCGGGAAATGAATCGACTAATCCTAAAGAGAGCCGGAGTACCGGATCAAAATATTATCAAAACAGAACTGTGCACAAGTTGTCATAACAAAGAGTTCTTCTCGCATAGGCGGGATCAAGGCAAAACAGGTAGAATTTTAGGTTTTATAGGCTGGAAGGAGGCTGTGAATTGAATTGAAGGTAGCAGAGAATCTTGAACGAGTTACACAACAGATAAGGAATGCTTGTTTCGAGGTGAATCGTTCGCCTGAAGAAGTCACCATAGTTGCAGTTACCAAGTATGTGACTATAGATAGAGCGCAGGAAGCACTAGCTGCAGGGATTGTAAACCTTGGAGAAAACCGTGATGATGGTCTCTTAGCGAAATGGGAAGTTTTAAGGGACAAGCCCACATGGCATTTTATTGGAACTCTTCAGACACGGAAAGTAAAAAATATTATTGATAAGGTTAACTATATTCATTCTTTAGACAGGCTGTCATTAGCTGAAGAAATTAATAAACGTGCAACAAAGCAAATAAAATGTTTAGTTCAAGTAAATGTATCAAATGAAGAATCCAAACATGGGATAAAACCCGAAGAGGTGCTCTCCTTTATTAATGAGCTTGGACGTTTTGAACATATAAAGGTAGCTGGTCTTATGACCATGGCACCCTTTTCAGAAGATCAAGAACTACTTCGATCCTGTTTTCAGAGGTTAAGGGGGTTACGGGATCAAGTACAGTCGCTTCAACTGGAATTTGCACCATGTAATGAGCTGTCAATGGGAATGAGCAATGATTTTGTATTAGCGATTCAAGAAGGTGCAACAATGGTAAGAATCGGCACCGCACTTGTCGGTGAGCATAGTTAGGAGTGAATAACCAGAAATGACAATTAAATCAAAATTAAAAACATTTTTCTTTTTAGATGACCAATATGATGATTCTAATATCGATGCTTACGAAAAGGTCGAATCGCCTAAGCCTCAAAAGCAACAAGTAAAGCCACAAAATGTCGTTAGTTTACAAAGTGTCCAAAAGTCTGCAAAGGTCATTTTAGTCGAACCTAGAGTGTATGCAGAAGCTCAGGACATTACAGATCATTTAAAAAGCAGACGGGCTGTGGTCGTAAATCTACAGCGGATTGGTCATGAAGAAGGAAGGCAAATTGTTGACTTCTTAAGTGGTGCTGTCTACGCATTAGGCGGAGATATTCAAAAAGTAGGGTCCAGTATTTTCTTGTGTACCCCAGATAATGTGGAGATTTCCGGTAATATTTCTGAATTAGTTCAAGAATCAGAATACCAAGAGTCGAGGTGGTAGCAAGTATGAATATGATTTTTGATTTTTTAATTACATTAATCAGTGTTTATAGATGGGTGTTAATTATTTACATTTTCATGTCCTGGTTTCCTAACATGAAAGAGTCACAATTTGGGATTATACTTTCTAGAGTCTGTGAACCTTTTTTAGAACCATTTAGAAAAGTTATTCCTCCACTAGGGATGATGGATTTATCACCATTAGCAGCATTCCTTGTTTTAAGCTTTGCCCCTGCAGGCTTGGATGTGATTCGTGACCTGCTATTGTAAATGGTAAGATGAAGAATTTTTGTGACCAAGGAGAATACTTATGAACATCTATCAGCATTTCCGCCCGGAAGAGCGCGAATATATTGACCAAGTAATGCAGTGGCGGGATTATGTAGAATCTACGTACGCCACTAAGCTTACGGATTTTCTTGATCCAAGAGAGCAGCATATACTTAAGGTGATTATTGGTGAAAACGGAAATGTGAACGTTCATCTTTTCGGGGGAATACTCGGTTCCGAGAGACAAAGGGCGTTGATTGTGCCCGAATATATAACACCTGAGCCTGAAGATTACCAATTATCTCTATATGAAATCAATTATCCGATGAAATTTGTAAAGATAGAACATCCGCAAGTGCTTGGAACATTAATGTCACTAGGGTTAAAAAGAGGGAAGTTCGGCGATATCTTGGTTCAAGATGGAAAAGTTCAATTCTTCTGTGCTCGTGAAGTTGGGGTTTATATAGAAACAAACCTTGAATCAATTGGCAGAGCAAGTGTTGAATTAAAAGAGATGTCTTTAAAGGAAGCAATATTTACTGATAATAGCTGGATTGAGAACTCCATTACTGTCTCATCTTTAAGATTAGATACGATGGTTTCAGGAATCCACAATCTCTCCCGTCAAAAATCTCAATTATTTATTCAACAAGGGTTAGTAAGGGTCAACTGGACTTTAATTGAAAACTCCTCATTTGATTGTGCAGAAGGTGACCTTATATCGGTTAGAGGGTATGGCAGAGTAAAAATATTGTCAATTGAAGGTAGAACAAAAAAAGATAAATGGCGAATTGTCATTGGAAAGCAAAAATAATTTAAAAATACAGCAGGAATCGCAAGAAAAATGTCGAATACCTGCTTATACATACTGAAAGAGATTCTTGGAGGTGGCAGCGTGCCGTTAACGCCGTTAGATATTCATAATAAAGAGTTTAATAAGGGTTTTCGTGGGTATGATGAAGATGAAGTAAATGAATTCCTTGACCAAGTAATCAAGGATTATGAATTAGTATTGCGGGAGAAAAAAGAATTGGAAGAGCGCTTAACAGAAATGAAGGAGCGTTTAGGACATTTTGTTAATATTGAAGAAACCTTAAACAAATCTATCGTTATTGCCCAAGAAGCGGGTGAAGATGTAAAACGGAATGCTCAAAAGGAAGCGAAGCTGATCATTAGGGAAGCGGAGAAAAATGCAGATCGTATTGTTAACGAGTCACTTTCTAAGGCTAGAAAGATTGCTCTAGAAATTGAGGATTTAAAGAAGCAGTCAAAAGTTTTCCGTACAAGATTCAAAATGTTGATTGAAGCGCAGTTAGATATGCTAAACACAGATGATTGGGATCATCTATTAGAGTATGAGGTAGATGCAACCGAACTAAAGGTACATGAAGAAGAGGATTCATTAGCTTGACGAAAGCGTAGTCTATCGCATATAATTTTTTAACATAGTCTATTATAGAACGGCAATGAGAGGGACAGTATAATTTTTCAAATTGCTTGCATAGCGAGCTGGGGATGGTGGAAGCCTGGCATAGCAGAAGAATTAGAAAATCACCCTTGAGTCCCAGGCTGAAGCTTCTCGGAGTGAGTAGGTCGTGGCGGGTTATTCACGTTACGGAATATCAAAGAGGATTGTACTGTTTAACGCAATCTATCGGGGTGGTACCGCGGGAATCAAACCTTCTCGTCCCTATCTAGGGATGAGAGGGTTTTTTTATTGCAAATAATGGTCATTCTGTTCTATATAGAGGTTTATAGGAGGAATAAAAATGGATTATAAAGATACGTTATTGATGCCGAAAACTGAGTTTCCTATGCGAGGCAACCTGCCGCAACGAGAGCCAGAGATTCAATCAAAGTGGGAAGAGCTAGATATTTATCAAAAAGTACAGAAGCGGACAGAAGGTCGTCCGATGTTTATTTTGCATGATGGACCTCCATATGCCAACGGTGATATTCACATGGGGCATGCCTTAAATAAGATTCTAAAAGATTTTATTGTCCGCTATAAATCGATGAGCGGCTTCCATGCACCATATGTACCGGGCTGGGATACCCATGGTCTCCCAATTGAGCAGGCTTTAACAAACAAAGGTGTAAAACGGAAAGAGATGACAGTTGCTGAGTTCCGTCAGCTTTGTACAAAGTATGCACTTGAACAAATCGATAATCAGCGCGAGCAATTTAAACGCCTTGGGGTTCGCGGTGATTGGGAAAACCCTTATATTACCCTAAATCCTGAATATGAAGCACAGCAAATTAAAGTATTCGGGGATATGGCTAAAAAGGGCTATATTTATAAAGGGCTTAAGCCGGTATATTGGTCTCCTTCAAGTGAATCAGCGCTGGCTGAAGCTGAAATTGAGTACCAAGATAAACGTTCACCTTCTATCTATGTAGGATTCAAGGTAAAGGATGGTAAGGGTGTTCTTGACACTGATACACAAATTGTCATCTGGACGACGACACCTTGGACCATTCCGGCCAATTTGGGAATCTCCGTTCATCCAGAATTATCATATGTTGTGGTTGAAGCGAACAGCAAAAGGTTCTTAGTCGCAGAGGCTCTATTAGAAGCCGTTACGCAGGAAATTGGCTGGGAAGAAGCTGCAATTGTTAAAAAAGTTAAAGGAAGTGAGCTTGAATACATTCTTGCAGCACATCCGCTTTATGATCGTGATTCTCTTGTTATGCTGGGTGAACACGTAACTACCGACGCAGGAACAGGTTGTGTTCATACTGCGCCAGGGCACGGGGAAGATGACTTCCATGTTGGACAGAAATATGGTCTAGATGTCTTAAATCCTGTTGATGATAAAGGGGTTATGACAAGCGAAGCGCCAGGGTTTGAAGGGTTATTTTACGATGAAGCAAACAAACCAATTTCACAAGCGTTGGAGGAAGCGGGTGCTTTATTAAAGCTTTCCTTTATTACCCATTCATACCCACATGACTGGAGAACGAAAAAACCAGTTATTTTCCGAGCTACTGCACAATGGTTTGCAAGTATCAAAGATTTTAGGAATGAATTGCTTGAAGCTGTAAAGGAAACTAAATGGGTCCCTGCTTGGGGTGAAACACGTCTATTTAATATGGTTCGCGACCGGGGAGACTGGTGTATCTCTAGGCAGCGTGTTTGGGGTGTACCTATCCCAGTTTTCTATGCCGAAAATGGTGAAGAAATTATTACAGATGAAACAATCGAGCATGTTTCTAATCTCTTCCGTCAGTTTGGTTCAAATATTTGGTTTGAAAAGGAAGCCAAAGATTTGCTGCCTGAAGGCTTTACACATCCAGGAAGTCCAAATGGATTATTTACTAAAGAAACCGATATTATGGATGTTTGGTTTGATTCCGGTTCTTCACATCAGGCAGTTCTGCTCGAAAGAGATGATTTAGTCCGGCCTGCAGATTTATACCTAGAAGGCTCTGATCAGTACCGCGGCTGGTTTAACTCATCTTTATCAACAGCTGTTGCCGTAACGGGTAAGGCGCCGTATAAAGGGGTCCTAAGCCATGGTTTTGCTCTGGATGGTGAAGGTCGAAAAATGAGTAAGTCCATTGGTAATGTAGTCGTACCTGAAAAAGTTATGAAGCAATTGGGTGCTGACATTTTACGCTTATGGGTTGCATCCGTTGATTATCAAGCAGATGTACGTGTTTCGGATGCGATTTTAAAGCAGGTGGCTGAGGTTTACCGCAAAATCCGTAATACTTTCCGTTTCTTGTTAGGAAATTTAGCTGATTTCAATCCAGAAACAAATAAAGTATCCTATGAAAACCTGCGTGAAGTAGATCAATTTATGCTTGTGAAATTGAATAAGTTGATTAAAAATGTAAAAAATGCATATGAGAATTATGAATTCGCTGGTATTTATCACGCGGTTAATAATTTCTGTACACTAGACTTAAGTGCATTCTATCTTGATTTTGCTAAAGATGTTCTGTACATTGAAGCAGCCGACCAGAGTGACCGTCGTGCGATCCAAACTGTCCTATACGAATCACTGGTTGCTTTAACAAAATTAGTGGCTCCAATTCTTTCACATACTGCAGATGAAGTGTGGAAGTTTATTCCTAATGTTGAAGGTGAAAGTGTTCAATTAACGGACCTTCCAGACTATCAGGAGTTTTCAAATGCGGAGGAACTAGAAACTAAATGGACTTCATTTATGAAGCTGCGTGACGATGTCCTAAAAGCATTAGAAGAAGCACGTAATGAAAAGATTATTGGGAAGTCATTAACTGCTAAAGTAACTTTGTATGTAAATGAAAAAACAAAAAATCTTTTGGATACGATTGATGAAAATGTAATGCAGTTATTCATCGTTTCAGGATTTGAAGTGGCAGGTTTCTACGACCAGGCTCCTGAAAATGCGATTAAGTTAGATACTGCTGCGATTGTAGTATCTAAGGCTGAAGGTGAAACGTGTGAACGCTGTTGGGTTGTGACTCCAGAAGTAGGAAAGGTTTCAGAGCATCCAACACTCTGCCCTCGCTGTGCAGAAGTGGTTAAAGAAAACTACTCTCATCTCGCATAAAATTAAGCCCTGTGCCTCAAGCACAGGGCTTAAAATTTTCCACCTCCGTAAATTTATGTAGTTCATGTCAAATGTTTAACCGTGTCAGTTATGGTTTAACGGAGACAATAGAACAAAAGAAGAAACGGAGGAATAACGATGAATGCTATCCAAGAAGAGCTGTTTTCGGAACTCCGTCAAACCCAATTAGAGCTTTTAGCAGCACTGCAAAATAAACAAGAAGATGAATGGATGACGCCTATTTTAGAGGATGAATTGAGGGATATTAACTTAGCGATAGAAAAATTTGCAAACGGGAACTTTGGACATTGTGAAACAACTGGCCAGCCGATACCCGATGAACTATTAAGAATGCTCCCTACGATGAAAACAGCAAAGGATACTGAGTTGGTTAATCATTACTATCGGAAGCCTATACAGTCGTTTTTTCGTATGTAAGATTGTCGTTTCCTCAAAGTTTGTGCTAAAATGCTAAAGAAGTATAGTCTTCGTTTAGATGGAGGTATTTCTTAGTGTTTTATTATTTAATTGCAATTTTTATCATTCTGATTGATCAGGTTACGAAATGGCTGATCGTAACTAAAATGCACCTTGGAGAGAGTATTCCAGTTATTAATGATATTTTGTATATTACCTCTCATCGCAATCGAGGAGCAGCATGGGGTATCCTGCAAGGGCAAATGTGGCTATTTTACGTTATTACCGTCATTGTTATTGTTGCAATCGTTTATTACATTCAAAAAGAAGCGAAAGGTAAATGGTTGTTAGGGGTTTCCCTTGCTTTTATGCTTGGAGGGGCAATCGGTAATTTTATTGACCGGTTATTTCGCAAAGAAGTAGTTGATTTTATACATACGTATATTTTTAACTATAATTTTCCGGTATTTAATATTGCAGATTCAGCTCTAGTCATTGGGGTAGTGTTGCTGATGATTCAAATGCTGCGCGATGAGAAAGAAGCGAAGGAGAAAACTTATGGAGAAAATGGAACACACCATTCTTGAAGAGCAAAAAGGAGATCGAATTGACAAAGTCATTTCAACTTTAGATGAAGAGTGGTCAAGAACACAGGTCCAGCAATGGATAAAAGAAGGCAATATTCTTGTGAATGGCCAAAAAATAAAAACAAATTATAAGTGCAGTTCGAATGATCATATTGAAATCTATATTCCAGATCCGGAAGTACTTGATGTAATTCCGGAAGAAATGAATTTAGAGATTTATTTCGAAGATAAAGATGTATTAGTTGTTAATAAACCTAGGGGAATGGTTGTTCACCCTGCACCAGGCCATTTAACAGGAACGCTTGTAAATGGTTTAATGGCCCATTGTAAGGATTTATCAGGAATCAATGGCGTATTAAGACCTGGTATTGTGCATAGGATTGATAAGGACACGTCAGGTCTCTTAATGGTAGCCAAAAATGATATGGCACATGAAAAATTAGTCAATCAATTAGTGGAAAAGACGGTTACTAGAAAGTATCAGGCGATTGTTCATGGTGTTATTCAACATGATTTTGGAACAATCGACGCACCGCTTGGCAGAGATACAAAGGACCGCCAAAGCATGGCTGTAGTAGATAAGGGAAAGCATGCGGTTACCCATTTTCATGTGATTGAAAGGTTTAAGGACTTCACGTATGTAGAATGTCAATTAGAAACAGGAAGAACGCACCAAATTCGTGTTCATATGAAGTATATAGGCTATCCATTAGCAGGTGATCCAAAGTATGGACCTAAGAAAACTTTAGATATAAATGGACAGGCACTGCATGCGGGAGTACTAGGGTTTAATCATCCACGTACAAATGAATACTTAGAATTTGAAGCACCGCTTCCAAGTGAGTTTGTTCAGTTACTAGAGCAGTTAAGAAAATAACGCACTTGACAGGTGCCCAATTCTAAAGTAAGATAACAACAGTTGAATATGCCTTTAAAACAGTCCTGTGAGGCTGAGAAGGAATCGGTTAGAATTGGGATACTTATACCCTTTTCTTAATGTTTTACGACTACCCTCTCAACCCACAAGGTGAGAGGGTTTTTATTTTGGTTAAGGTAGGTGTAAGAATGAGTCAAAAAGCAGTAGTACTTGATGCACAAGCAATAAACAGGGCTTTGACTAGAATTGCCCATCAGATTATTGAGAAAAATAAAGGGATCGAAGATTGTATCCTGGTTGGTATCCGGACAAGGGGAATTTTCTTAGCTGAAAGACTTGCAGCAAAAATTGCCGAAATAGAAGGCAAGGCCATTTCAGTTGGAGAAATTGATATTACACTCTATCGTGACGATCTAACAAAGAAGACGGATAATCAGGAGCCGCTAGTTAGAGGGTCGGATATTCCTGCTGAAATTACTGATAAAAAAGTTGTGCTTATTGATGATGTTCTATACACAGGGAGAACGGTAAGAGCAGGATTAGATGCTCTTATGGATATTGGAAGGCCGTCTGTCATTCAATTGGCTGTACTAGTAGATAGAGGACATCGAGAACTGCCCATTAGAGCAGATTACGTCGGTAAGAATATCCCGACATCAAGTACAGAGAAAATTGTGGTTCAATTATCAGAAGTCGATAAAATAGATCAAGTTAGTATTTTTGAAAAGTAAATAGACCCTTTTAATATCAGTCCAGAGAGGCTGACAAAGGGGAATTGCCATTACTTGTTTTCAGTGGCATTTCTTTACCCCTTTGTGCCTAAATGGACGAAGGGGTTTTTAATTTTTGAAGCATAATAAAAAAGAGAAACCACATGGAGGAGAATAAAACAGAATGAATAACGAACCCATCCTAGACGTAAAAGATTATCCGAAACCAACTCAATGGCTGACACTTAGTCTCCAACATTTATTTGCCATGTTTGGTGCAACTATTCTTGTTCCATATCTTATTGGTTTAGACCCTGCCATAGCACTTATCTCAAGCGGTCTTGGTACACTTGCATTTTTGTGGATAACCAAATGGCAGGTTCCAGCATACCTTGGTTCTTCCTTTGCTTTTATCGTACCCGTTAAACTAGCGTACGAAGCAGGAGGTCCTGGAGCAGCTATGATCGGCACCTTTCTTGCAGGTGTGGTTTACGGGATTGTTGCTTTAGTAATAAAAAAGGCTGGTCACCGCTGGATTATGAATTTACTTCCGCCCATTGTAGTAGGCCCTGTCATTATCGTAATTGGTTTATCACTATCAGGAACAGCAGTGGATATGGCGATGAACAACCCAGCAGGAGAGTATAGTTTAATTCATTTTTCCGCAGCACTTGTAACGCTGGCAGCAACGATAGTCTTCTCAATCTATCTACGGGGAATGCTGAGCATAATCCCGATATTAGCCGGGATTGTTGTCGGGTATATTTATGCATTAGCAGTAGGTTTGGTTGATTTTCAACCAGTAATGGATGCAAAGTGGTTTCAGATGCCAGAATTCATCATTCCTTTTGTCAGCTATGAAGTGAAAATTTCATTGGACTTAATTGCCTTAATGGTCCCAGTGGCCATAGTAACCTTATCTGAACATATCGGCCACCAGTTAGTTTTGAGTAAAGTGGTGGGTCGCGATTATATTAAGAAACCAGGTTTACACCGTTCGATTTTGGGAGACGGCACGGCGACCATGATTTCTGGGTTAATGGGTGGACCTCCAAAGACCACCTATGGTGAGAATATCGGTGTACTAGCAATCACTCGAGTATATAGTGTATATGTAATTGCAGGTGCTGCTGTACTAGCAACCATCTTCGGATTTATCGGTAAAATAACAGCATTAATCCAAACGATTCCAACACCTGTAATGGGCGGTGTATCGATATTACTGTTCGGGATTATCGCATCGTCCGGTTTGAGAATGTTAGTCGATAGTAAAATTGATTTTGGAGATAAACGAAATCTTGTCATTTCATCCGTAATTTTAGTAATTGGAATCGGCGGTGCCTTTATCAAATTCTCAGAGGAGTTCGAAATTCATGGCATGGCCTTGGCTGCCATTTGCGGGATTTTATTACACCTTCTGCTGCCAGGTAAGGAACCAGTTAAAGACAGTTTGTTTGATGAAACAGATGCTGACACTAATAAGAAAACTGCATAAGATGAAGACCTTTTAAATAAGTCCAGAGAGGCTTAGAAGGGTGTAAAGGCTGCGTCCATAAATTTTCTTAAGTGAATTATGGACGGAGTCTTGTAGAACTGCACCCTGATCAATTTGATCAGGGTATTTTTTTTAGCTAATAGGAAAAGTATTAGAAAATGAGAGGCGGGAAGATGAATGTTAAATCACTTATTAACGACCAACGAATTAAAGGTGGAAGAAATTTATCAAATCCTGGCAGATGCTCAAGCTTTTGCAGATGGGATGAGCTGGCGTCCAACTAGGCAGCTATTCGCTGCAAACTTATTCTTTGAAGCAAGTACGAGAACAAAATGCAGTTTTGAAGTTGCCGAAAGAAAACTGGGCTTAGGTGTAATCCCGTTTGAAGTACAAACCTCCAGTGTTCAAAAAGGAGAGACACTTTACGATACTGTAAAAACGCTAGAAGCCCTCGGAGTTAATGCCATTGTAATCCGCCATCAGCAAGACCGATATTTTGATGAACTGGTAGAAAAAATAAATATCCCGATTATAAATGGAGGCGATGGTTGTGGTCATCACCCGACACAATCATTATTAGACCTATTAACAATCTATCAAGAATTTGGTCGTTTTTCAGGACTTAGAGTCGCCATTATTGGTGATATCAGGCACAGCAGGGTTGCACGTTCAAATGCAGATGCCTTAACGAGGCTCGGGGCTGATGTCATTTATTCTGGACCGGAAGAATGGTTTGACCAACATAGCTTAAGATCATCAAGATTTATTCCTGTAGACCAGGCAATCAACCAAGCTGATGTGGTCATGCTGTTAAGGGTTCAGCATGAAAGGCACCAAAAAAAGGGAAGCTTTACAGCAGCTGAGTATCATAAACAATTTGGCCTTACATTAGAACGAGAAAAGCAAATGAAACCCCGTAGTATTATCATGCATCCAGCGCCTGTTAATCGAAATGTTGAAATTGCAGATAGTTTAGTAGAATGCGAACGTTCGAGAATTTTTAAGCAAATGGAAAATGGAGTGTATGTAAGAATGGCAGTATTAAAACGGGCTCTCCAAAGTCTTGAAGGAGGAAATATAAATGAAAATACTTATTCAGAACTCAAACTACATAGCATCTAATGGCCAAATGGTGCAAGCGGATATTTTAATAGAAAAAGATATTATTGTGAAAATTGATAAGAATATAGAAGTAAAACCTGATTATGAAATCATTGATGCAGACGGGCTTCTAACAGCTCCTGGATTTATCGACCTCCATGTACATCTTCGTGAGCCAGGTGGAGAAAAAAAAGAAACGATTCAGACAGGAACACTCGCTGCTGCTAAGGGTGGTTTCACTACAGTTGCAGCCATGCCGAATACGAGACCAGTCCCAGATTCTAAGGAACAAATGGAATGGCTGCAAAAGAGGATCCAAGAAACAGCAGCAGTACGTGTATTACCGTATGCTTCAATCACGATTAGAGAGCTAGGTCAAGAATTGACAAACTTTGAGGGCTTAAAAGAGGCTGGAGCATTCGCATTTACTGATGACGGTGTCGGGGTCCAGTCTGCTGGTATGATGCTTGATGCGATGAAGAAAGCAAGCAAAATCGATATGCCGATTGTCGCCCACTGTGAGGATAATTCCTTAATCAATAAGGGCAGTGTACATCAAGGTGCATTTGCTGAAAAGTATGGTTTAAATGGAATAGCTTCAGTTTGTGAATCTGTCCAGATTGCCAGAGATGTTTTACTAGCAGAAGCGGCAGACTGTCATTACCATGTTTGCCATATAAGTACGAAGGAATCAGTTAGAGTCGTTCGAGATGCTAAACGGGCAGGAATTAAAGTCACTGCTGAAGTTACACCACATCACTTGCTATTATCACAGGACGACATCCCAGGTTTGGATGCAAATTTTAAAATGAATCCTCCCCTACGCGATGCCGAGGATCGTGAAGCATTAATTGAAGGACTGCTCGATGGAACGATAGATTTTATCGCAACGGACCATGCACCTCACACGGCAGAAGAAAAAAATGAAGGCATGCTTTTAGCTCCCTTTGGAATTGTTGGATTAGAAACAGCTTTCCCGCTTTTATACACAAATTTGGTCTTAAAGGATGTCTTCTCGCTTGAACAACTAATTAGTTTCTTAACAAAAAAACCAGCAGATGCCTTTAAGTTGCCATATGGGACAATTGAAGAGGGGGCTTGCGCAGATATAGTATTACTCGATTTAAAAGCAGACAAAGAAATAAATCCCGAAGAATTTTTATCTAAAGGGAAGAACACACCATTCACAGGATGGAATTGTAAAGGATGGCCGGTACTGACCATTGCTAGCGGACAAAAAGTTTGGGAAAAAGGAAGTGTTACAGCATGAAAGCACAGTTAATATTGGAAGATGGTACGATTTTTATTGGTGAGGGCTTTGGCAGTCATCATGATACAATTGGCGAGGTTGTTTTTAACACGGGTATGACTGGTTATCAGGAAATATTATCAGATCCATCCTACTGTGGACAAATTGTCATGCTGACATATCCTTTAATCGGAAATTACGGTATCAATCGTGATGATTTTGAATCGATTAATCCAGCAGTAAAAGGCTTTATTGTAAAAGAGGTTTGTGATTATCCTTCCAACTGGAGAAGTGAATTCACGATCGACGAATATTTTAAAATAAAGAAAATCCCAGGAATTGCTGGAATTGATACTCGAAAATTAACGAGAATTATTCGCCAGCATGGTACCTTAAAAGGCGCAATTTGCAGTATTGAAAATGATGCAAATGAAGTATTAAGCAAATTAAGGCAAACGAAGCTGCCAATCGATCAGGTTAGAAGAGTATCGACAAAGAATGCTTATCCAAGTCCAGGTAGAGGGAAAAGAATTGTCCTAGTTGATTTTGGGATGAAGCATGGTATTTTACGAGAATTGAATAACCGCGGCTGTGACGTTGTGGTCGTTCCATATCACACTACTGCGGATGAAATTCTTCAATTGCGGCCGGATGGTATCATGCTGTCAAATGGTCCTGGAGATCCAAAGGATGTTCCAGAAGGAATTCAAATGATTAAAGATGTACTTGGTATTGTACCGTTATTTGGGATTTGCTTAGGTCATCAGCTGTTTGCCCTTGCCTGCGGAGCAGATACCGTTAAAATGAAGTTTGGCCATCGCGGTTCTAACCACCCTGTGAAAGAGGTAGCAACAGGAAAGGTCTCAATCACAGCACAAAACCATGGCTATACGGTTGATCAACAATCAATAAAGACTACTAGATTACAAGTTACACATACAGCATTAAATGATGGAACGGTTGAGGGATTGAAGCATCTTGAATTCCCGGCCTTCACCGTTCAATATCACCCTGAGGCTTCACCAGGACCGGAAGACGCAAACAACTTATTTAACCAATTTCTTGAGATGATTGAAACACACAAACAGGGGGTAGCCACAACATGCCAAAACGTTCTGATATAAACTCCATTTTAGTGATCGGCTCAGGCCCAATCGTAATTGGTCAAGCTGCAGAATTTGACTATGCAGGCACACAGGCCTGCATCGCACTCAGAGAAGAAGGATATCGTGTCATTCTTGTAAATTCAAATCCAGCAACCATTATGACGGATACAGAGATGGCGGATGCGGTCTATATTGAGCCATTAACATTAGAATTTGTCAGTAGAATCATTCGCAAAGAGCGGCCAGATGCCCTGCTAGCGACATTAGGCGGACAAACGGGCCTAAATTTAGCAGTTGAATTAGCGAATTCTGGTGTACTTGCTGAATGTGGGGTTGAAATACTCGGCACTAAACTTTCTGCAATTGAACAAGCTGAGGATCGTGAATTATTCCGTAATCTAATGAATGAATTAGGTGAACCAGTCCCGGATAGTGAAATCATCCATAATTTAAGAGAAGCGCAAACTTTCGTTGAAAGAGTTGGATATCCTGTTATTGTCCGTCCTGCATACACACTAGGTGGTACCGGTGGAGGAATTTGTAAGAATGCTGTAGAGCTTGAGGAAATCGTTACAAGCGGGCTTAAGAACAGCCCTGTTACTCAATGCTTACTTGAGAAAAGTATTGCCGGTTTTAAAGAAATAGAATACGAGGTTATGCGTGATGCCAATGATAATGCCATTGTGGTTTGTAATATGGAAAATATCGACCCAGTAGGCGTACATACTGGCGATTCAATTGTAGTGGCACCTAGTCAGACACTAAGTGATCGGGAATATCAGCTGCTTCGAAATGTTTCACTTAGAATCATTCGAGCTTTGAAAATCGAAGGGGGCTGTAACGTTCAACTAGCATTAGACCCTGATAGCTTTAACTATTATATTATCGAGGTAAACCCGCGGGTAAGCCGTTCGTCAGCACTTGCATCAAAGGCAACAGGATATCCGATTGCTAAGCTTGCAGCGAAAATTGCCGTCGGTTTAACACTTGATGAGATGCTTAATCCTGTGACAGGAAAAACATATGCTGCTTTTGAACCTGCCCTAGACTACATTGTAACCAAAATTCCTAGATGGCCATTTGATAAATTTGAATCCGGTAATCGTTCACTTGGAACACAAATGAAAGCAACTGGAGAAGTAATGGCAATTGGCAGGACCTTCGAGGAATCCTTACTAAAGGCAATTAGATCGCTTGAAGCAAATGTACACCATTTTGAATTAACAGGTGCTGAAGGAATTAATAATGAACTGCTCGAGAAACGAATTAGGAAAGCTGGAGATGAGCGTCTCTTCTATATTGCTGAAGCGTTTAAGCGCGGCGTAACGATGGAAACCATCCACAAATGGAGTAAAATAGATTTATTTTTCCTAAAGAAAATGGAAGGTATTATAGACTTAGAAGCAAAACTAAAGCTGCATCCATTTCAGACTGAAGTGTTAAAAGAAGCAAAGCAAAAAGGCTTTTCTGATAAAAAGATTGCAGAACTATGGGATAGTATTGAGAAGGATTTGTATCAATTTCGGTTGGAGCATGGAATTATCCCTGTTTATAAAATGGTCGATACTTGTGCAGCTGAGTTTGAATCTGAAACACCTTATTATTATGGAACATACGAGGAAGAAAATGAGTCTGTTGTCAGCGCAAAAGAAAGTGTCATTGTCCTAGGTTCTGGCCCAATACGGATCGGGCAAGGAATCGAGTTTGACTACGCTACTGTTCATTCTGTAACGGCTATTAAAGAAGCAGGCTATGAAGCTATTATTATTAATAACAATCCAGAGACTGTCTCAACTGACTTCAGTATTTCTGATAAGCTCTATTTTGAGCCGCTAACGATTGAGGATGTCATGCATATCGTTGACTTAGAAAATCCAATTGGTGTAGTCGTTCAGTTTGGCGGGCAAACAGCTATTAACATGGCAGCAAAACTAGCTGAAAATGGTGTAAGGATATTGGGAACAAGTTTAGAAGATTTAGACCGAGCAGAAGACAGGGATAAATTTGAGCACGCTCTTAAGGCGCTTAACATTCCGATGCCGCTTGGCAAAACAGCCTTGTCAGTGGAAGAGGCACTATTAATTGCGAAAGAAGTCGGTTATCCTGTTCTGATTCGCCCTTCCTATGTTCTTGGCGGCAGAGCGATGGAAATTGTTTATCATGAAGAAGAATTGCTTCGCTACATGGAAAACGCAGTAAAAGTAAATCCTAATCACCCGGTACTCATTGACCGTTACTTGACGGGAAAAGAAATTGAAGTAGATGCAATATCAGACGGAAAAAATGTTTTAATACCAGGAATAATGGAACATATTGAACGGGCAGGAGTTCATTCCGGCGATTCAATTGCCGTTTATCCGCCACAAACCATATCTGAAGAAGTAAAGCAAAAACTTGTGGAGTATACAGAGAAATTAGCAATTGGGTTAAATATTGTCGGTTTATTAAATATTCAATATGTTGTTTCTGAAAATCAAGTATTCGTTTTAGAAGTAAATCCTCGTTC
This sequence comes from Neobacillus sp., assembly GCA_040797665.1. Classification (GTDB taxonomy): domain Bacteria; phylum Bacillota; class Bacilli; order Bacillales; family Cytobacillaceae; genus Neobacillus. Next base: position 210,359 of record JBFNER010000003.1, read on the forward strand.
AAGCCGTACTGTGCCATTTTTAAGCAAAATTACAAACGTTCCGATGGCAAAAATAGCGACAAAGGCATTATTAGGTATTTCACTCACTCGTCAAGGATATGAAGCAGGATTACTGCCTGAAAAAGAGGGTGTCTTTGTTAAAGTACCAGTATTTTCTTTCGCGAAATTGAGAAGTGTTGATATCACGCTTGGACCTGAAATGAAATCGACAGGTGAAGTGATGGGGAAAGATCACACTCTTGAGAAAGCTCTTTATAAAGGCTTAATTGCCTCAGGCATGAAGATTCAAAGGTTTGGAACGGTATTGTTTACGGTAGCAGATAAAGATAAGCAGGAAGCACTAAAGCTCGCAAAACGTTTTTCAGCCAATGGGTACCGATTAATGGCTACAAGCGGAACAGCTTCCGTACTAGAAGCAGCAGGACTCAAAGTAAAGGTAGTCGGTAAAATCGGTTCAGATGGTACAACATTATTAGATGTTATCCATCAGGGAGAAGCACAGTTCATCATAAATACTCTGACGAAAGGAAAACAGCCAGAAAGGGATGGCTTCCGTATCCGTCGTGAGGCAGTTGAAAATGGTGTTCCATGTTTAACTTCATTAGATACAGCAGATGCCATTCTAAAGGTAATTGAGTCAATGAATTTTTCAGCAGAAGCAATGGTCCCGGAGGCTAAGGAGGCATTACTTGTATGATTAAAAAAGACCTATCAAGGATTGTGTCCCAAAGGGAAATCGCTGAAGACATTTTTGAGCTTACCGTAAAAAGTACGTTGGTAGATGAAATGGTGACACCCGGACAATTTGTCCATATCCGGGTGTCTAAATCACCTGTCCCGCTGTTAAGAAGACCAATCAGCATCTCTTGTATTGACAAGGAAGCCAGTGAATTTACAATGATCTATCGTAAGGAAGGTCAAGGAACTTCCTTGCTTGCAGAAATGAAGTCTGGACAGAAAATTGATATTTTAGGTCCTCTTGGTAACGGCTTTCCTGTTGATGAAATGCAGGCTGGTGAAACAGCCTTACTTGTTGGAGGAGGGATCGGCGTTCCTCCGCTATATGAACTGTCAAAGCAGCTGACGGAAAAAGGAGTTAGGGTACTTCACGTGCTCGGTTTTCAGTCTGATTCAGCAGTCTTTTATGAAGAAGAGTTTAGTCATAATGGTGAGACATATATAGCTACTGTTGATGGGAGCTATGGAAGAAAGGGCTATGTTACAGATATTATGAAAGATTTACAGTTTGATTGTATCTATACCTGTGGCCCAACTCCTATGCTTAGAGCAATCGAACAACAATATGCGAAGCAAAAGATGTTTTTATCATTAGAAGAAAGAATGGGTTGTGGAATTGGAGCATGCTTTGCCTGTGTTTGTAAAACAGCAACCGATCCAAATGGTGTAAGCTACCGCAAGATTTGCAGCGATGGACCAGTTTTTCGCGGCGGGGAGGTATTAATATGAGTCGTTTAAATGTTAGGTTGCCTGGTTTAACATTAAAAAACCCAATCATGCCAGCATCAGGCTGCTTCGGATTTGGTAAGGAATACAGCCAGTTTTACGATTTAAGTAAGCTTGGGGCGATTATGATTAAGGCAACAACAGTTGAACCTAGATTTGGTAATCCTACCCCGCGTGTTGCTGAAACAACGGCGGGTATGTTAAATGCAATTGGACTTCAAAATCCTGGATTAGATAAGGTAGTGTCTGAAGAATTACCGTGGTTATCACAGTATGATGTGCCGATTATTGCAAATGTTGCTGGATCGCTGGAAGAGGACTATGTTGAAGTGGCAGAAAAAATATCGAAGGCTCCGAATGTTCAGGCACTTGAATTAAATATTTCCTGTCCAAATGTAAAAACTGGAGGTATTGCCTTTGGTACCATTCCAGAGGTAGCGAAGCAATTAACGAAGAGGGTAAAGAAAGTATCAGAAGTTCCCGTATATGTAAAACTATCTCCTAATGTTACCAATATTGTTGAAATGGCTAAAGCTGTTGAGGCCGGAGGAGCGGACGGTTTGACAATGATTAATACACTTGTGGGGATGAGACTCGATTTAAAAACAGGGAAGCCTATTTTATCGAACCGTACAGGCGGGTTATCAGGACCTGCCATTAAACCTATAGCGATTAGAATGATATATGAAGTAAGTCAAGCAGTTACTATTCCGATTATTGGAATGGGCGGTATTCAGTCTGCAGAGGATGTCATTGAATTCTTTTATGCAGGTGCAAGTGCTGTCGCTGTTGGAACAGCCAATTTTGTTGATCCGTTTGTCTGCCCGACAATTATTGATGAATTGCCGATACTGCTTGATCAATTAGGCTATGACCATATTAGTGAGTGCATAGGAAGGGGCTGGAAAGAGCATGAACAATTCGCTAATCATCGCGCTTGATTTTGCATCTGCTGATGAAGCAGGGCAATTTCTTAAACCGTTTAAGGGACAAGAGCTTTTTGTAAAGGTGGGAATGGAACTGTTTTACCAAGAAGGTCCCTCCATTATTCATATGTTAAAAGATTCAGGTCATCGTATTTTTCTAGATTTAAAGCTGCATGATATCCCTAACACCGTCATGAGTGCGATGAAGGGACTGGCAAAACTAAATTGTGACCTCGTAAATGTACATGCTGCCGGTGGCAAAGAAATGATGCAGGCCGCGTTAGAAGGTTTAGAGGCGGGAACACCTGCAGGAATGAAACGCCCTTACTGCATCGCTGTTACTCAATTAACGAGTACATCAAAAGAGCAAATGAACAGTGAACAACTGATACCTGTTTCTCTTGAAGAATCTGTCTTACATTATAGTTCCTTATCGAAAGAAGCAGGCTTAGATGGTGTTGTTTGCTCTGCATGGGAAGCAGCTTCTATAAAAAATAAACTAGGTGAATTTTTAACTGTTACACCAGGTATTCGAATGGAAAACGATCTAATAGGGGACCAAAAGCGCGTTGCTACTCCTGTATTTGCAAGAAACGAAGGAGTTAGTGCCATTGTGGTGGGGCGTTCCATCACAAGAGCTGCTGACCCAGTCAAAAGCTACCACCAATGGTTAGATGCATGGAAAGGGGTCCATCAATGAAATATTCAATTGCAGAGAAACTATTAAATATCAATGCTGTTGCATTAAAGCCTAACGAACCTTTTACTTGGGCATCCGGGTTACGTTCCCCGATTTATTGTGACAATCGCTTAACTTTATCTTATCCTGAAGTTCGAAGAGAAATTGCTTCAGGTCTGAAAGGTCTCATTTTAGACCATTTTCCTGATGTAGAGGTGGTTGCAGGAACAGCCACAGCAGGGATTCCCCACGCCGCCTGGGTAAGTGAGCTGATGGATGCACCAATGTGTTATGTCCGCTCTAAGCCAAAAGGCCATGGGAAAGGGAATCAAATTGAAGGAAAAGTGGAAAAGGGACAAAAAGTAGTTGTGGTAGAAGATCTAATTTCTACAGGAGGCAGTGTCATTACCGCAGTTCAGGCTTTAAGAGAAGCGGGTTGTGAAGTGCTGGGTGTGGTTTCAATTTTTACATACGGGCTTGAGAAGGGGAAAGAATTACTTCAGCAGGCTGAGATTAAGAGTTATTCCTTAACCGATTTTCCGGCTCTAGTGGAGACAGCTATTTCTAAAGGGGATATTAGTGTAGATGACCAAGAGAGTTTATTCTCTTGGAGCATGAACCCAACGGAATGGAGTAAGAGATTTGAGTAGGACTGTAGGTTTATAGGGAATCGGATACAGTTTGTTGATATCGGCTAATAATTTGTTGATATCAGCTGGAAATTTGTTGATATCGACCTTCCATTTGTTGATATCGCCATAAAATTTGTAGCCCCTTGTTAGAACATAAAAAGCCCCGGTACATCCGGGGCTTTAGTTTTAACTTTTCTTTAATTTCAGGACCAATTCCTCATCAGGAGTGACATAAACTGTCTGCTGATGGTCGTAGATAACGAATCCTGGCTTAGCACCACTAGGTTTTTTAACATGCCTTACCTTTGTAAAGTCTACAGGAACCGAACTCGAATTTCGTGCCTTACTAAAATATGCTGCTAAGGCCGCAGCTTCACGGACGGTATCATCAGAAGGTTCTTTACTTCGGATAACAACATGAGATCCAGGAATATCCTTTGTATGAAGCCAAATTTCGTCCCTGGCAGCGAGCTTATTTGTTAAATAATCATTTTGTTTATTATTTTTACCAACAATAATTGCTGTTCCATCTGAGGATTCAAAATGGTCAAGAACTGGCTTAAGATTATTAGTTTTTTTAGCATTCCGTTTTTGTCGCTCACGAATATATCCGCCTTCAACTAACTCATCACGAATTTCTTGCAGGTCTTTTGGCGATGCAGCCTGTACCTGCTGCAGAAGGTTTTCAAAGTAAGTAATTTCCTCATATGCATTTTCAATTTGCTCGACAACAATAGAGGCAGCATTCTTAGCTTTTTGGTACTTAGAAAAGTATTTCTGTGCATTTTCAGAAGGGGTTTTTCGCGGGTCTAAATTAATAACCACTGACCCGCCAGCTTCGTCATAATAATCTATAACCTCGATTTCCTTCATACCTTTTTTGGCTGCATAAAGGTTTGCGGTTAATAATTCTCCATAGCGCTGATATTGATCAGCCTTCTCGGCTTCCTTCAAAGTAAGCTGCAGTTTAGCAATTTTCTTTTCATTTTTTTCCTTTTCGTTGATGATAAACCGCTCAATATCATTTCCTTGTTGTTTAACCCGGTCACGTTCTGCCTTGCCAAAATAAAACCGATCAAGCATTTCACTTAAACTTGAGAAACTTTTTAGTTCCGCATTCAAATGTTCCAGAGGAAATAAGTAAAAGGACTCCTTATTACCTGACAGCATGATAGAAGGTGATAAATCATCTTTTTCAATTTTATTAATCAATGAGATAAATGATTTTGGCACTGTTGTCCGATTAGCAAGTCCACTTTTAAAAATAACTTCTTTTGCAAATAACGGTGACGTCCCTGCAAATTGCTCTACCAGCTGACGATCAAGCTTTCCAGCATTAAAATCAATTGCTCTAAGAACATCTTCTTCTCCAGAGGTAAAAGGATTTAATTTATTCTGCTCTGGCGGGAAAACGTACGGCTGTCCCGGCATGATTGCTCTGTGGGTATTAATAGCAAAAGAAATATGCTTAATGCTATCAAGGATAATATTTCTAGTTTTATCGACTAAAACAATATTACTATGGCGGCCCATTACTTCAATAATCAATTGTTTATAACTGATATCGCCAATCTCATTCCGCCCTTTAATTTCAAGAATGATTATTCGATCATTATTAATCTGATAGATGTCCTCTAAAATATATCCTTCCATATGCTTTCTAAGCAGCATACAGAACATAGGTGGTTCGCTCGGGTTATCGTATGCTTCTTTCGTTAGCTGCACACGAGCATAACTAGGATGTGCAGATAATAGGAGCTTTTGGTTTACTCCATTTGCACGGATTGTCAAGATGACTTCATTTTTGTAAGGCTGTTGTACCTTATTAATCCTTCCGCCTTTTAAAGAGAGCGAAAGCTCATTCACCATTGCTTTTGTAAATAAACCATCAAATGACATGAAAAACATCCTTTACTTGAATCATATTCATCATTAAGTATATCCCAGAGTGATGATTTCTGTCGCATTTAATTGTTTCACTTTTCCATAGCATTTTTTTGGACGAGGCTGAATAAGCTTTCTTTAGAGTATGTCTTTTACACTTAAGGGGGAAGTGAGATGGTCGGATGAAATTCCATGAGATGGAGATAAAACAAGTAGAAAAGGTCTTAGATACCGACTTTTCGTCTGGATTATCACCAGAAACGGTTAAGAAACGAATCGAACAGCATGGTTATAATGAATTGGACGAAGGAGAAAAGCAATCCGCTTTACTCTTATTTTTTAGTCAATTTAAAGATTTTATGGTGCTTGTACTGCTTGCAGCAACATTAATCTCGGGTTTATTAGGCGAATATATTGACGCCATCGCCATCATTGCCATTGTTATTATAAATGGTTTCCTTGGCTTTTTTCAGGAAAGAAAAGCAGAGAAATCATTACAGGCATTAAAGGAACTATCAGCTCCACAGGTATCTGTATTGAGAGGTGGACAATGGATTAAAATCCCTTCAAAAGAGATTGTTCCTGGGGATATTATTAAGTTTATGAATGGTGACCGAATCGGTGCCGATGTTCGGGTGATTGAGTCAAGAAGTTTGGAAATCGAAGAGTCAGCCTTAACCGGTGAATCTGTCCCGGTTTCTAAACATACAGATTGTTTAAATACAGCTAATCCAGGTATTGGTGATATGGAGAATATTGCCTTTATGGGCACGATGGTCACAAGAGGCAGCGGTGTAGGGGTAGTCATTGCGACAGGTATGAAAACCACGATGGGACAAATTGCCGATTTATTACAAAAGGCCCAAACCCAAGAGACCCCCCTGCAACGTCGATTAGAACAGCTTGGAAAGATACTTATAACGGTAGCCTTACTTTTAACGGTTCTTGTGGTGGTGGTAGGGGTTTTGCAGGGCCATGACCTATACACCATGTTCTTAGCAGGGGTGTCGCTGGCTGTTGCAGCAATTCCTGAAGGTCTGCCTGCCATTGTGACCGTTGCTTTATCGCTGGGTGTGCAGAAAATGATTAAGAAAAATGCAATTGTACGGAAACTGCCAGCAGTAGAGACTCTTGGCTGTGCATCGGTTATTTGTTCTGATAAAACTGGAACAATGACACAGAACAAAATGACTGTTACTCATTTGTGGAGTGGGGGAAACACGTGGACTGTTGAAGGTGTCGGGTACCAGCCAACTGGTTCTTTCTATCGAAATGACCAGGTCGTGCATCCGAGGGAAGAAAAGGCACTACAGCAAATGCTTGTTTTCGGAATGATTTGTAACCACTCCGATTTAGTAGTCAAAGATGATGATTATATTCTAGATGGTGATCCGACTGAAGGTGCCTTGCTAGTAAGTGCAATGAAAGCAGGACTAAACCGGCCAAATCTTTTAAATGAATTTACAATTATCAGAGAGTTCCCATTCGATTCAGCTAGAAAAATGATGAGTATGCATGTGAAAGATAAGAATGGCAGACATTTTATAGTGACCAAAGGTGCACCTGATGTTATTTTAGGAAAAAGTGAATCAATCCTATGGGACGGTAAGACACAATATTTAGGGAAAGAAGTCCAAAATAAAGTACAGGAAGCCATAAACGGACTAGCTTCAAAGGCCCTTAGAACGATTGCCATTGCCTTTAAACCGGTCCAATCCAATACGATTATTTTGAGTGAACAAGAGGCTGAAACAAAACTAACTTTTATTGGTGTACAAGGAATGATCGACCCGCCTAGACCAGAAGTGAAGGATGCTGTAAAAGAGTGTAAAGATGCTGGTATTAAAACAGTCATGATTACCGGTGATCATGTTATTACGGCGAAAGCAATAGCAGCCCAGCTTGGGATACTTACTAATAAGAGTAAGGTACTAGACGGCAATGCGCTTTCAGCTATGACTGTTGACGAGCTTGAAGAAGTGGTTGATGATGTGTCCGTATTTGCCAGGGTGTCGCCAGAGCATAAACTGAAAATTGTGAAAGCCCTTCAAAATAAAGGTCATATTGTCGCTATGACAGGTGATGGAGTAAACGATGCACCAGCCATAAAAGCTGCAGATATCGGAGTGGCGATGGGGATTACTGGAACAGATGTAGCCAAAGAGGCCTCAGCACTTGTGCTCTTGGATGATAACTTTGCGACCATTAAAGCGGCTATTAAAGAAGGCAGAAATATATATGAAAATATTCGGAAATTTGTAAGATACTTATTAGCATCAAATGTAGGGGAGATATTGGTTATGCTGTTTGCAATGCTTCTTGCTCTCCCGCTCCCTTTAGTACCTATTCAAATTCTATGGGTAAATCTTGTAACGGATGGACTACCGGCAATGGCTCTAGGCCTTGACCGTCCAGAAGAAGATGTGATGAAAAGAAAACCGCGTAGTCCTAACGAAGGTGTCTTTGCCAGAGGATTAGGCTGGAAGGTTGTCTCTAGAGGATTCCTCATTGGGGCAGTGACTTTAATTGCTTTTATGATGGTTTACGACAAGACAGCAGACAATTTACAATATGCACAAACGATTGCATTTGCCACGTTAGTAATGGCACAGCTGATTCATGTATTTGATTGCCGAAGTGAAAAATCAGTATTGTCGAGGAATCCTTTCGGAAATCCATATTTAGTATGGGCGGTTATTTCATCGCTTGTCTTGATGCTAGTTGTCATTTACTATCCACCATTGCAACCGATTTTCCACACCCTTCCAGTACTCGCGAAGGATTGGCTGTTAATCATTGGACTATCCTCTATACCAACTTTTTTACTGGCTGGAACATTTTTAATAAGAAAAACAAAATAAAGTATGTTATAATCCAAAAGGTAATAGAGTATGGCTCTATTACCTTTTGTAATTCACGGATTATATCACTCTTTAACATAAATAAGTGGCCGATCACTAATTGTAGATTGGATGTGCAAAAGATGGTTATTAGTATGACCGGTTTTGGCAGAGGTAAAGTACAATCTCAAGCCTTTTCTGTTAATGTAGAAGTAAAGACAGTCAATCATCGTTTTTGTGAGATCAATATTCGCATGCCAAGACAGCTTTTAATACTTGAAGATAAAATAAAGAAAAAAATATTGCAGCATCTTCGACGTGGAAGAGTAGAAGTTTTTGTAACAATAGAAGGGGATGCAGCAGTTACCCGAAAAGTCCAAGTCGATTGGAAGCTAATAGAGGAATACTTTCATTTCCTTAATCAGGCTCGTGAGAAGTTTCATCTTGACGGACAGGTTACTCTTCAGGATTTGCTTAATCGTAATGAACTCATACATATTGTAGAAGATGAAGCCGGAAATGAAGAACTCGAGAATCTAGTGCTTTCAGCCATAGAAGAGGCAGTTCTTCAACTAAAACAAATGCGGGTTGTTGAGGGAGAAGAATTAAAGAAAGATTTACTAACTTCTTTGAAGCAATTAGAGATAACCATAACAGAATTACAGCACTATGCTCCAGTAGTCGTTCGTGCTTATAAAGAGCGATTAGAGAAGAGAATCCAGGAATTCGTACAAGGCCAGCTGGACGAAACGAGACTGCTGACAGAAGTGGCTGTATTTGCTGATAAGGTAGATATAAATGAAGAAATTACAAGACTGAATAGTCATATTCAGCAATTTAAAAAAACTTTAAATGTGCAGGATGCGATTGGCAGAAAACTTGATTTCATTGTTCAAGAGATGAATAGAGAAGCAAACACAATTGGCTCAAAAGCTAATGACTCGAGTATTGCTGAAAAAGTAGTCGATATCAAAAGTTTGATTGAAAAACTAAAAGAACAAGTACAGAATATCGAATAATACTGTTTAGAACTTGACTATCACGGTCAAAATATATTATTAATGATTGGATGATTACATGTGATTAAGTTAATAAATATTGGATTTGGAAATATCGTGTCGGCCAATCGAATTATTTCAATTGTTAGCCCTGAATCTGCACCAATAAAAAGGATTATCCAGGATGCCCGTGACCGGGGATCGTTGATTGACGCTACATACGGAAGACGTACGCGCGCTGTAATAGTAATGGATAGTGATCATGTTATTTTATCCGCTGTACAGCCAGAAACGGTTGCCCATCGACTAGCGGACCGTGATGAAATTATTGATGAAGGGTAGGATTTTTTAGAATGCAGGAAAAAGGATTGCTTATTGTATTATCTGGTCCATCTGGAGTTGGAAAAGGAACGGTTAGGAAAGAAATCTTTTCTGATCCAGACACAGCCTTTGAATACTCTATTTCGATGACAACTCGGGCACCTCGTCCAGGAGAAGTGGATGGAATTGATTATTTTTTTAAGTCTAGGGATGAGTTTGAAGAGTTAATTCAGCAAGGCAAGCTGTTGGAATATGCAGAGTTTGTCGGTAATTATTACGGGACTCCTGTTGATTATGTACGTGAAACCCTGGATGCAGGTAAAGATGTGTTCTTAGAAATTGAAGTGAAAGGTGCACGTCAGGTACGTGAAAAGTTTCCAGAGGGATTATTTATTTTTCTCATGCCTCCGAGCTTAACTGAATTGAAAAACCGAATAGTGACGAGAGGGACAGAGACGGAAGAATTAATTAATAATCGGATGTTATCTGCTCGTGAAGAAATTGAAATGATGGAATTATACGATTATGTTGTGGAAAATGATCAGGTTGAACGCGCGTGTAATCGTGTTAAATCGATTGTGATTGCAGAACACTGCCGCAGAGAACGTGTAGAACATCGTTATAAAAAATTGTTGGAGGTCGAATTATAATGTTATATCCTTCTATTGATTCATTACTTAATAAAATTGATTCAAAGTATTCACTAGTTTCCGTTGCTGCAAAGCGTGCACGTGCCATGTCCCAAGCTAGAGACGAAAGATTACCAAAGTATGTTTCTTACAAGTATGTTGGGAAGGCACTTGAAGAGATATACAGTGGAGAGCTCACTTACCGGATTGCAAAGAAGACTGATACTTCAGCTGAATAATAACCAAAAGCTAACCATGTTAGCTAAGGATAAAGGGTCTGACAGCAATTAATTGTCAGTCCTTTTTATTTTTTATTATCAAACAGGGAAATTTGTAGAATTCAGATGTAAAAGGTGAAAATTTGAGCTCATTCTAGCATAATAAAAGAATAAACGCATAAAAAAGCGGGGGATATCCATGAATAAAAAAATCTTATTATGTGTAACAGGTGGAATAGCTGTCTATAAAGCAGCTGCCTTAACCAGTAAACTTGTACAGGCAGGTGCGCAAGTAAAGGTCATCCTAAGTGATTCTGCTGCAAAATTTGTTTCCCCATTAACCTTCCAGGCCCTATCAAGGAATGAAGTACACATGGATACCTTCGACGAGAAAAATCCAAGTGTCATTGCCCATATAGATTTGGCCGACTGGGCTGATTTAATCTTAGTTGCCCCAGCAACAGCTAATACGATAGGAAAACTTGCTAATGGCATAGCTGATAACATGATTACAACAACCCTATTAGCTGCAACTGTTCCCGTCTGGATTGCTCCTGCCATGAATGTACATATGTATGACCACCCTGCTGTTAAAAGAAATCTTTCTACTCTGGCAGCATACGATTATCAATTTATTGAACCAAGTGAAGGCTATCTGGCATGTGGATATGTAGGGAAAGGTCGCTTAGAGGAACCAGAAAGAATCGTAGAGTTAATAAATCAATATTTTCAATTAGAAAATAAATTACGGCTTAAGGGTAAAAAGGTTGTCATCACTGCAGGTCCAACTAGAGAAAAAATCGACCCAGTTAGATTTATTTCTAATCATTCAACAGGAAAAATGGGCTATTGCTTAGCAGAAGCAGCTAAGAAAGCAGGAGCTGAAGTGGTGTTAATCTCAGGTCCCGTAAATATTAAAGCACCTTCTGGGGTGAATTTAGTTAATGTTGAAAGTGCAGAAGAAATGTATAATGCAGCCGTGAGTTATTTCGATGCTGCAGATATCGTGATAAAAACAGCGGCAGTAGCCGATTACCGTCCGAAGGAATCATTCGAACATAAGATTAAGAAACAACCGGGTAATAAGGTAATTGAATTTGAGCGAACGAAGGATATTTTATATACACTCGGCCAAATGAAGAAGGATCAAATTCTTGTAGGCTTTGCTGCCGAAACAGATCATATTGAAGAATATGCACAAAAAAAACTGTTTGCCAAAAATGCTGACATCATTGTTGCAAATAATGTTATGACAGAAGGGGCTGGTTTTGGTACAGATACGAATGTTGTAACTATTTTTAAACGTAATAGTCCAAAGGTAGAGCTGCCGCTGATGTCAAAACAGGCTGTTGCAGACAAAATTATTGATGAAATCTCCTCATTAAAAAAGGAACTGAAAGATTAAATGAAAATAGCTAGTGTAATTGTCGATGTTCCTGTCAAACAAACAGATAGGAGTTTTGATTATTTAATTCCTCTGGACTTGGAAGAGGCCATTCAACCCGGAATGAGAGTGATTGTTCCTTTTGGTCCCAGGAAAATTCAGGGCTTCGTAGTAGCTGTAAAAGAGAAATCTGAATTTAATAAGCTACGAGAAATTAGTGAACCTATGGACCTTGAGCCAGTTCTTAATGAAGAACTACTCGAACTTGGGGCATGGTTGACTGAAAATACGTTATGCTTTAGGATATCTGCCTATCAGGTGATGCTCCCAGCCGCCCTTAAAGCTAAATATGAAAAAAAGGTTAAGCTTGCAGAAGGGAAAGGAAAAAACGTTTTACCACAAACCTTACAGCAACTATTCGAAAATGGTGAACCGATTCATTGGGAAGATGCACTTAGGAGCGGAATTGTCCCTATTCTTCAACGTGAGGCTGCTAAAGGCCATCTTGAAGTCATGTACGAGGTAAAGGGGAAGGTAAATAAAAAACGTCTAAAGTTTGTTCGTCCGCTTAAATCTGCTGTAGATATGGAAGAAGAGATGAATAAATTATCCCAGAGAGCTGAAAAGCAAAAGGAAGTATTAAGATACTTCGTTGAAAACCATGAAAAAGTAGAACTAAGGAGCCTTCTTAGTGACCTAAACATATCACAAGCAACCGTGAAAGCTCTTGTTGAAAAAAAACTGCTTGATGAGGTTGAGTTAGAAGTCTACCGTGATCCGTATGCTGATAGGATATTTGAGCGTACCATGCCATTACCATTAACGGACCATCAACAGCAGGCGATTATTCCTGTGGTTCATTCCGTCGAGAATAGACAGCATGGGGTTTTCCTTCTTTATGGGGTAACAGGGAGCGGTAAAACAGAAATTTACCTTCAATCCATACAGAATGTAATTGAACAGGGTGGTGAAGCTATTGTCCTTGTTCCTGAAATTGCATTAACACCACAGATGGTGAACCGATTTAAGGGCAGATTTGGCAATTTAGTAGCTGTTCTGCACAGCGGCCTTTCTGCAGGCGAAAAGTATGATGAATGGAGGAAAATACAACGTAAGGAAGTAAAAGTGGTTGTTGGAGCAAGGTCAGCTATCTTTGCTCCGTTTGAAAATCTTGGGATAATTATAATTGATGAAGAACATGAAATGAGCTATAAACAAGAGGAAATGCCGAGGTACCATGCAAGGGATGTTGCCATTGAACGAGCTAAAAAGCACAATTGTCCCGTAGTACTCGGAAGTGCAACTCCCTCACTTGAGTCCTTTGCGAGAGCTCAAAAAGGTGTATATCAGCTGTTAACACTGCCAAGCAGGATGAATAAACAGGCATTGCCTGCCGTTGAAATCATTGACATGCGTGAAGAATTAAGAGAAGGTAACCGTTCGATGTTTTCACGAAAACTGCTTGAAATGCTGAAAGAGAGACTAGAGAGAAAAGAGCAGTCTGTTTTATTCTTAAATAAACGAGGACATTCCTCCTTTGTCATGTGCAGAGATTGCGGCTATGTGATGAATTGTCCTAATTGTGAAATCTCACTAACCTACCATCGTGTTAATGAACAAATGAAGTGTCATTATTGCGGCTATGAGAGCAAAGTTCCCAAAAATTGCCCAGAATGTGAAAGCGAGTATATTCGTTACTTCGGAACAGGAACCCAAAAAGTTGAGGATGAATTAGGGAAAATTCTTCCTGAAGCTAGGGTTATTCGAATGGACGTAGATACGACAGGACGAAAGGGCTCGCATGAAAGATTACTAAAGGAATTTCAGGAGGGCAAGGCAGATATTCTGTTAGGGACACAAATGATTGCAAAGGGCTTAGATTTTCCAAATATTACTCTGGTTGGTGTCCTTTCTGCAGATACGATGCTCCATTTGCCAGACTTCCGTGCCTCAGAAAAAACTTTTCAACTGCTAACTCAAGTAAGCGGAAGGGCTGGACGACACGAGCTGCCCGGAGAGGTAATCATTCAAACCTATACTCCAGAACATTACAGTATCGTCCTTGCGGGTGAGCAGGACTATGACCGCTTCTATCACCAGGAGATGATGGTGCGAAAACTCCATCATTATCCTCCGTTCTTCTATTTGGCACTCGTCACGGTTAGTCATGAACAGTTAATGACTGTAGTTTCAGAAACTGAAAAGATTGCAGCATTTATTAGGGCAAGGAGTTCAAACCATTCGGTAATTCTCGGTCCTGCCGCTTCACCTATCCCGCGCATTAATAACCGCTATCGATACCAGTGCTTAATCAAATATAAACGAGAGCCAGGGCTTTTTGATACACTAAGAACCATCCTTGACCAATATCAGGTCGATGCAAAAAGCGGTTTACAAGTCAGTATCGATGTAAATCCGTATATTTTAATGTAACATTCTAAAATCGTTAATATATAGGTTATCTTCGACATTTTTAGGTGAAAATGTATAATGATGAGAAAGTAAAAAAAAAAAATAAATGTATAAGCGCTCAAACAAAAGAGGGCCAAAAATGGAGGAACCAACTTGGCAGTAAAACAGATTGTAACATACCCTGCAGCGGTACTCGAGAAAACATGTAAACCAGTAGAAATTTTTAATAAAAGCCTTGTAAAAATCCTTAATGATATGTACGATACGATGATTGAGTATGATGGAGTCGGATTGGCAGCACCGCAAATCGGTATAGACGAAAGAATTGCGATTGTTGACATTGATGATGAAAATGGAACAATTGAAATGATTAACCCAACAATACTGAAAACTGCTGGAGAACAGATAGGTCCAGAGGGTTGCTTGAGTTTTCCAGACCTTTTTGGTGAAGTTAAAAGACCCAATTATGTTCAAATTGAAGCTTACGACCGGAAAGGACAAAAATATATGCTCGAGGCAGAAGGGTTTTTGGCAAGAGCTATTCAACATGAGATTGACCATTTAGATGGAGTATTGTTTACCACAAAGGTAATACGCTACCTAGAGGAAGATGAGTTAAAAGGAGTAGAAAGTGAATGACAAAAATCATTTTTATGGGTACGCCCGATTTTTCCGTGCCTGTTTTAAGACAGATTATTAATGATGGTTATGAGGTGATTGGGGTAGTCACTCAGCCAGACAGGCCAGTTGGAAGAAAAAAGGTGTTAACTCCCCCTCCTGTAAAGGTAGAGGCACTCAAGAATGGAATTCCCGTTTTTCAACCGGAAAAGATCCGTCAAAGAGAGGAGTTAGATAAAATACTTGCCCTAAAGCCTGATTTAATTATTACGGCTGCATTTGGACAGATTCTGCCGAAGGAATTATTAGATGCACCGACACATGGCTGTATTAATGTACATGCATCACTATTACCAGAACTCAGGGGCGGTGCTCCCATTCATTATGCAATCATCCAAGGTAAAAAGAAGACTGGTATTACCATTATGTATATGGTTGAAAAGCTGGATGCCGGTGACATCTTAACCCAAGTCGAAGTTGAAATTACAGAAGAGGATAATGTAGGTTCATTACATGACAAACTTAGCAAGGCCGGTTCTGCTTTATTATCAGAAACGCTGCCTAAGTTACTCGAAGGGAACGTTACCGCTATCCCTCAAAACGAATCAGAAGCAACTTTTGCATTTAATATAAAAAGAGAGCAAGAGAAAATAGACTGGACTAAAACAGGTGAGGAAATCTACAACCATATTAGAGGATTAAATCCTTGGCCCGTAGCCTTTACGACATTAGAGGATAAGGTCCTAAAAGTCTGGAATTCAGAAAAAGTCCTTAGCAATACCGCGGAAACTCCTGGAACGATATTAAGTATTGAGCCTGCTGGGTTACTAGTCAGCACAGGAGACAATACTGCAATCAAGATTACAGAGCTGCAGCCATCTGGTAAAACAAGAATGAAAAGCGAAGAGTTTATAAGAGGTGCAGGCTCAAAATTAACAGTGGGCAGCACAATAGGAGATTAAACATGACTTCAACAAGAAAAACAGTACGAGAAGTAGCAATGGACCTCCTTGTTACAATTGACAAAAACCAGTCTTATAGTAATTTACTTCTCAATAATGCAATTGAAAAAAACAAGGTATTGCCGAAAGATATAGGCTTATTAACAGAATTAACCTATGGAACTTTGCAGCGAAAAATGGCGCTTGATTTCTTTTTAGAGCCATTCATTCATAACCAAAAGAAATTAGAAAATTGGGTAAAACATTTACTGAGATTAACTCTCTATCAAATGGTGTACCTTGATAAAATCCCCGAAAGAGCAGCCATCCATGAAGCAGTAGAAATTGCTAAGAAGCGTGGACATAAAGGAATTGCTGGAATGGTTAACGGGGTGCTTAGAAGCATTCAAAGACAAGGTATTCCGTCTTTAGCGGACCTTACAGATCCAATCGAGAGATTAGCTATTGAAACCAGCCATCCAAAATGGTTAGTGGAAAGATTTGTTAATCAATTCGGTTTTGAAACAACTCAAGAAATGTGCGAAGTTAATTTAACTGCTCCATTGCAAACAGCTAGAGTGAACCTTACTAAAACCAGTATTCGTGAATGTATCGAGGATCTTGAAGAAGAGGGTTTCCAAGTTGAAAGGAGCTCTATCATTCCAGAAGCGATAAGATCTTATCGAGGGAATCTAGCACATTCTAGAGCGTATAAAAAAGGTTTAATTACCATCCAAGATGAAAGCTCTATGCTTGTTGCTTATGCGCTGGGTGCCAAGGAAAATGAAAAGATTCTCGATGCATGTGCTGCTCCAGGAGGTAAAACCACACATATTGCAGAAAATATGAAATTAACCGGTGTCATCTATTCGATCGACCTGCATGAACATAAGGTCAAATTAATAAATGATCAAGCATCACGATTAGGTCTTGGAAATATCAAAACAATGGCAATGGATTCAAGAACATTAGGGAATCATTTTGAAGAGGAGTCCTTTCAAAGAGTGCTGCTGGATGCCCCGTGCTCGGGCCTAGGTGTCATGAGGAGAAAGCCTGACATGAAATACACGAAGCAGGAGAAGGATATATACCAATTAAGTACAATTCAAAAGTCACTGTTAGATTCTGTTTCGTCCTTAGTGAAAAAAGGTGGCGTTCTTGTCTATAGTACGTGTACAGTAGATAAAGAGGAGAATGAACAAACAGTAAAGTGGTTTTTACAAGAGCACCCTCAATTTGAACAGGATGATACCTTTAAATCACGAATGCCAGAAGCAATACAACCAATGGTCAAAGATGGGTATATACAAATATTTCCACAGGACTTTGGCTCGGACGGTTTCTTTATAGCAGTTTTAAGAAAGAAGGTGTAACAGTTGGAACAATTAAATACAACTGAGAAAAAGACAACGATGGATACGAAAAAAACATCAATATATTCCTTGGAGCTACACCATTTAAAGGATTGGCTTTCTGAAAATGGAGAAAAACCATTTCGAGCAGAGCAAATCTTTGATTGGCTTTATAAAAAGCGTGTGTCTTCATTTGAGGATATGAGCAACCTATCTAAAAGCCTAAGAGATAAACTCGCTGAAGGCTTTCAGCTTACTACCTTAAAAACAGTTATTAAACAACAGTCTGCAGATGGAACCATTAAGTTCTTATTTGAACTTCATGATGGATATTCGATTGAAACTGTATTAATGCGGCATGATTATGGCAATTCTGTGTGTGTCACTACACAAGTTGGGTGTCGTATTGGCTGTACCTTTTGCGCTTCAACACTTGGTGGTCTAAAACGTCATTTAGAGGCAGGAGAAATCGTTTCTCAGGTGGTAACTGTCCAGCAGACACTGGATGAGACAGATGAACGGGTTAGCTCTGTTGTCATTATGGGGATAGGAGAACCATTTGATAATTATGACAATATGTTATCTTTCTTAAAAATCATCAATCATGACAAAGCTCTTAATATTGGTGCTAGACATATCACTGTATCAACTAGCGGGATTGTTCCAAAAATTTATCAGTTCGCAGATGAGGATATGCAAATTAATTTTGCGATTTCCCTTCATGCCCCAAATACGGAACTCCGCTCACGTTTAATGCCGATTAATAGGGCTTATAAACTGGATGACTTAATGAAATCCGTAAGGTATTATATCGATAAGACGGGCCGGCGTGTTAGCTTTGAATATGGTCTTTTTGGCGGTGTTAACGATTCAGAGGAGCATGCTGAAGAATTAGCTGCTTTGTTAAAGGGGATTAAGTGCCATGTTAACCTAATCCCAGTTAATTATGTACCTGAAAGAGATTATGTACGAACTCCGAAAGATAAGATTTTTGCTTTTGAGAAGACATTGAAAAAGCGTGGGATAAATGTAACCATTCGCCGGGAGCACGGTTCGGACATTGATGCAGCATGTGGACAACTTCGTGCAAAGGAGCGAAAAGAGGAGACGAGGTAATTTATGAAAGCAGTTTTCATGACAGATCAAGGAAGGGTCCGGCTCCATAACGAAGATGCCGGCGGAATATTTTTAAATCGGGACGGGAATCGCCTAGCCATTGTAGCAGATGGTATGGGCGGGCACCGTGCTGGAGACGTTGCAAGTGAAATGACAATTTCACAGCTGAAACAAGAATGGGAAGCTGCAAATGGAATAAGAACAGCAGATGAGGCAGAAACTTGGCTTAAGGAACAAATTACAAGCGTTAATAGCATGCTTTTAGACCATGCAATGAATCATTCCGAGTGTGATGGGATGGGAACAACAATTGTAGCTGCTATTAGTACGAATCGGTTTGTTACGATCGCTAATATTGGCGATAGCCGTTGCTATCTGTTAAATGAATCAGGTTTTAAACAGGTAACAGAAGATCATTCTCTTGTAAATGAACTTGTTAGGTCAGGGCAAATATCAAGAGAAGATGCCGAGCATCATCCTCGAAAAAATGTACTCCTAAGAGCTTTAGGTACAGAAAAAACAGTTGAAATGGATATTAAAACCATTATTTTCGAGGAAGGTGACATTCTTTTATTATGTTCAGATGGTCTTTCAAATAAAGTAACTGAACATGAAATGATGGGAATTTTACAAAGCGAAAAGTCATTAGAGAGAAAAGCTGGAACTTTTATCTCTCGTGCTAATGAAAATGGTGGAGAAGATAACATTACATTGGTAATTGTGGAGTTTTCTGAGAGCAGCGAGGGTGATCTATAATGTTGATCGGTAAAAAGTTAAGCGGTCGCTATAAAATCTTGGAGATGATTGGCGGAGGCGGTATGGCTAATGTGTACTTAGCCCATGACATGATTCTTGACCGTGATGTTGCCGTTAAGATGCTGCGCCTTGATTTCGCTAATGATGAGGAATTTATTCGCAGGTTTCGCAGAGAAGCACAATCCGCAACCAGTCTCGCTCACCCGAATATCGTTAATATCTATGATGTTGGCGAGGAAAATGAATTATATTATATTGTCATGGAATATGTAGATGGTCAGACATTGAAACAATACATACAGCAGAATTCACCTTTGAGGGTTGAAGCAGCAATTGAAATTATGAAACAGTTAACTTCAGCTATTTCTCACGCACATCAAAATCATATTATCCATCGGGATATTAAACCACATAATATCTTGATAGACCGTTTTGGAACAGTTAAAGTAACTGATTTTGGCATTGCCATGGCACTCAGTGCTACTAGCATTACCCAGACTAACTCTGTTCTCGGATCTGTCCACTATTTGTCACCAGAGCAGGCACGCGGTGGAATGGCTAATCGTAAGTCAGATATTTATTCGATTGGAATCGTGATGTTTGAACTATTAACAGGCAGACTGCCTTTTTCTGGTGAATCCGCAGTTTCTATTGCCTTAAAACATTTACAATCAGAAACACCTTCAGTAAGAAGGTGGAATCCAAACATTCCACAGAGTGTCGAAAATATTGTCATAAAAGCAACAGCTAAGGATTCTTTTCATCGTTATAATACCGTTGAGGAAATGGAAGATGATTTACGGACAGCACTCGATGCAGATCGGTCAAACGAGTCCAAATTTGTTATTCCTGTTGATGATGAAGCTACAAAGGCAATCCCAATTATCACAAATGATCGTCCGCTTCAAAATCTTGATGAGACATTAGTCCATAGTCATAAGAATGGAAATGAAGCACCAAAAAAAGAAAAAGAACCAAAAAAACGTAAAAAATGGCCTATTATTTTAATTACAACTTTACTTCTATTAACATTACTAGGTGTTTTCTTTGCTATGCTGCCGGGGATGCTGTCTGCTAAGGAAGTAGAAATTCCTAATGTAAGCGGAATGGAATTAGAGGAAGCAATCTCTAAATTGGAAGCTAGCGGACTGCAGGTTGGGGAGCAAATTGAGATAACCGACGATGAAGTTGAAGAAGGCATGGTCATTAAAACAAACCCAGAAGCCGGAAGTATGGTGAAAGAAAATGCACCAGTTACTATCTATATAAGTACTGGGAAAGTTTTATATGAATTGCCTGATTATGTTTCCCGAAATTATCAAGATCTAGTCAGTTTTCTGGATAATAAAAACTTCAAGGATATAAAAATCGAAGAAGTCCATCATGATAGCGAACCAGGTACAATCCTTAGTCAAAAACCTGCGGGCGGAGAAAAGGTGGTTCCAGAGGAAACAGTCTTAGAGTTTGAGATCAGTAAAGGTCCAGAGAAAATAATTCTAAAGGATTTGACACAATACAGTATTAAGGGTGCACAGGACTATGTCGATTCTGTTGGTTTGAGTCTAGTTACTTCTGAGGAAAAATATCATGATACGATCCCTGTTGGAAACATTATTTCACAATCACCAGAACCAGGGACGGTAATGAAAAAAGGTGACAAGATTTCAGTCGTCATTTCAAAAGGCCAAGAAGTCAAACAACCTAAACCTGTAAGTGTAGATGTCACCATTGAATATGATCCTGCAGAACCTGGTCAAGAACAAGTGGTTGTCATCTATATTGATGACCTAAATCGAACAATTTTCGATCCTGCAGATACTTTTCCGATAACAGCCAGAACGAAAATAAAACTTGAGCTTTTGGTTCCTTATGGAAAAAAAGCAGGTTATAAAATAGTCAGGGACGGCAAGGTTGTGGAAGAACAATCAGTACCATATCCAGATTCAGAATAATAAGTCAAGGAGTGTGGCTATGCCTGAAGGGAAAATTGTAAAAGCACTAAGTGGATTTTATTATGTTCTTCACGAAGGAGAACTGGTTCAATGCCGTGGAAGAGGTGTATTCCGAAAAAATAAGATTACACCTCTAGTTGGGGATGAAGTCATTTATCAGGCGGAAAATGACCGTGAAGGGTATATCATGGAAGTAAAGGACAGAAAGAATGAATTGGTCCGGCCGCCAATTGCAAACGTTGATCAAGCGATTTTAGTATTTTCAGCTGTTGAACCTGATTTTAGCACAGTGCTCTTAGACCGATTTCTTGTTCTAGTTGAATTTAACCATATACAACCGCTTATTTGCATCACAAAAATTGACTTAGCGGATAAGGAACAAATACAGGCAATTACCAAATATGCTGATGAATACCGCGATGTGGGATATGAAGTAATCCTCACGTCTTCAAAAACAGAAATGGGAATTCAAGCTTTAACGCCCCATGTTGATAATAAAATCTCTGTATTTGCTGGACAATCAGGAGTGGGCAAATCATCGCTGTTAAATGTTTTAAGACCTGACTTAGAACTTAAAACAAATGATATCTCCACTCATTTAGGAAGAGGAAAGCATACTACTCGACATGTTGAATTGATCGGGATCGGTAATGGGTTAGTTGCTGATACACCAGGCTTTAGCTCGCTGGAATTTACCAATATTGAAGCGGAAGAATTAAGTTCTTGTTTCCCTGAGATTTCAAATCATGGAGAAAAATGTAAATTTCGCGGCTGCTTGCATATAAGTGAACCAAAGTGTGCGGTAAAAGCGGCTGTTGACTCAGCTGAAATAACTAAATACCGCTATGAACATTACGTTGAATTTTTACAGGAAATAAAAGATAGAAAGCCGAGGTACTAAGTATGGTGAAAATTGCACCTTCAATCCTTTCAGCTGACTTTGCAAGGCTGGGAGAGGAAATTCAAGCGGTTGAAAAGGCGGGGGCGGACTATATTCATATAGATGTAATGGATGGTCAATTCGTGCCAAATATTACAATCGGTCCACTTATTGTGGAGGCGGTCCGTCCAATTACAAAGCTTCCGTTAGACGTTCATCTGATGATTGAAAACCCGGACCAATATATTGAAGCTTTTGCTAATGCCGGGGCAGACTATATTACTGTTCATGTAGAGGCTTGCAGGCATTTGCACCGGACTATCCATCATATTAAATCATTTGGAATAAAGGCAGGAGTTGTTCTTAATCCTGCTACACCTGTGGAATCGATTCAACATGTAATGGATGACATCGATATGGTTTTATTGATGTCAGTAAATCCAGGCTTTGGCGGGCAAAAATTCATACCAGAGACTCTAAATAAAATTAGGACAGTAAAGCAAATGGCTGAGGAAAAAGGACTTACGATCGAAATCGAAATTGATGGCGGTGTTAACTCAGAAACGGCAAAGCAATGCATTGAGGCTGGTGCAAATGTACTTGTTGCTGGCTCAGCTGTCTATAATCAGCCTAATTACCAGGAAGCAATAGCTTTAATTAGAGGTTAAACTGTAGAAGCCGGCGTAAAGCTCGGCTTTTTGTATAGCGCTGGAGGTACAAAATGAAAATTTATATAGTAGCGGGAGGACCAGAAGCACTCCTGCCTGATTTAACTCAATATGCAAAAGAAGACACCATGTGGGTTGGGGTGGACCGGGGAGTGTTCTATTTGCTACAAAGAGGTATTAAGCCGGCAATAGCCTTTGGTGACTTTGATTCAGTATCAGCAAAAGAACTTCATTTGATTGAGGAAAAAGTTCATCAGTTGCAGCGTTTCAAACCGGAGAAAGATGAAACGGACATGGAACTTGCCTTGAATTGGGCACTTGAACAAGGTCCGGCTGAAATAAGCATATTTGGTGCTACTGGAGGCAGACAGGACCACCATTTTGCAAATGTTCAGTTAATGATAAAACCATACTTAGAGCAAAAGTCTATTCCTATCTTTATCAAGGATAAACAAAATCTTCTATTTATTAAAGGGCCAGGTACTTATAAAGTCAAAAAGACTGCAAAAAAATATGTTTCTTTTATCCCTATGACCCTTGCTGTTACTAACTTAACACTCGACGGTTTCAAGTTTCCACTAATAGACAGGCATATTTCAATTGGTTCGACACTATGTATTAGTAATGAACTTATTAGTGATTATGGTACTTTTTCATTTTCCGAAGGCATATTATTAGTGATAAGAAGTGATGATTAATAGGCTTTATAATGAGGTACTGATTTCGTTCGTTGGAATAAAATAAAAAGGGCGTACGAAGGAAGTTAGATGTGTGAGATGGTGAGGAGGGACATTATGAAGTTTTATACAATTAAACTGCCGAAATTTTTAGGTGGACTTGTCCGCGCGATGATTGGAGCATTTAAGAAGAATGACTAATAAAAAATAAGATTAACTAAATTCATATTTAATTTTTTTTGCACCTAATAAAATAGGTGCTTTTTATTTTTTGAGCAGATGGGAAGAATACAAATAAAGGGCATCCTAATATAGGATGCCCGCCATTTTATACGCGTTCTACTTTACCGGATTTTAACGCTCTTGCTGAAACCCAAACACGTTTAGGCTTTCCATCAACAAGAATACGTACTTTTTGTAGGTTAGCACCCCATGTACGCTTGTTAGCGTTCATAGCGTGAGAACGTGTGTTACCAGTTGTTGTTTTCTTTCCAGTTACAACACATTTACGTGGCATACTGATTCCCTCCTTATTACCAAAAGCTTTATACAGCATTTACGTTATTGTCTAAAGATACTTTAATAATTTATCATACAACTAGGTTGAATGCAATAGTGATTAATAAAGCTTTCAAGAAAATTTCCTTGACATTGGTTTTATTTTCGGACAGTAATAATAGAAGGAAAGTATGACTTTCAAAATTTCCTTGACTATAGTAAAATGTCTTTAGTCAAGGAGCATTTTCCAAAAGGGGGAACGATTCATGTCCATTGAATTAATGACCAAGTACGGACAAATTGATATTTCAAATGAAGTAATCGCCACCATTGCTGGAGGAGCCGCCATCGATTGTTATGGAATTATCGGCATGGCTTCCAAAAATCAAATTAAAGACGGTCTTACAGAAATATTACGTAAAGAAAATTTCACTCGCGGAGTTATTGTTCGTCAAGAAAATGAAGAAGTACATATTGATATGTATATTATTGTCAGCTATGGAACGAAAATTTCCGAGGTTGCCCATAACGTTCAATCAAAGGTTAAATACACGCTAGAGAAGACCGTTGGACTTGCCGTTGACTCGGTAAATATTTACGTTCAGGGAGTTCGTGTAACGAACCCGTAAGTTCGTACGGCGAATTCTCAAGTAGAGGAGGAAAGTTTGTGTCAATAACAGCTTTAGACGGAAAACGTTTTGCAGAAATGGTGATTCAAGGTGCGAATCATTTGGCAGCCAATGCAAAAATGGTTGATGCATTAAACGTTTTTCCTGTGCCCGATGGTGATACTGGAACAAATATGAATTTATCTATGACCTCCGGGGCAAAGGAAGTTAGAAATAATGTTCAAGAGCATATTGGTAAGGTAGGGATTGCTCTTTCAAAGGGTTTATTGATGGGGGCTAGAGGGAACTCTGGTGTAATTCTATCCCAATTATTCCGTGGTTTTGCCAAAGCAGTTGAAACAAGACCAACCATATCAGCTAAAGAATTTGCTGATGCATTAGAGGCCGGAGTTGAAACAGCCTATAAGGCCGTTATGAAACCCGTTGAAGGAACGATTCTTACAGTAGCAAAGGATTCTGCCAAAAAAGGCCTTCAGGCTGCTCAAAAATCTAATGATATTATTGAAATTATGGAAGAAGTTCTTAAGGAAGCTAAGGCTTCCCTTAAACGCACACCTGATTTACTTCCAGTCTTGAAAGAAGTTGGAGTAGTGGATAGCGGTGGTCAAGGGTTAGTTTTTGTTTACGAAGGCTTTCTTGCAGAGTTAAAAGGAGAAAAACTTCCTGATTCACCAGAAACACTTCCGTCTATGAATGAGATGGTAAGTGCTGAGCATCATAAAAGCGTGCAAAGCCATATGAACACGGAAGATATTGTTTTCGGTTATTGTACCGAGTTTATGGTTAGGTTTGAAGAGGAAAAGATGCTAAAGCATCCTTTTAAGGAACAAGTTTTCCGTAATGATCTTAGTAAACTGGGGGATTCGCTTTTAGTCATTGCTGATGATGAAGTGGTAAAGGTTCATATTCACTCTGAACAGCCAGGTGATTGCCTTAACTATGGTCAACGATATGGAAGCTTAATCAATATGAAAATCGAAAATATGCGTCAACAGCATTCTAATATAGTTGGTGAAACACACACTCCTCTTGTTTCTGAACGGCCACAAGTCCCAAAAGAGCAGCAAGAATACGGAATTGTAACGGTTTCTATGGGATCTGGAATAGCGGATCTGTTTAAGAGTATTGGTGCTCACGCGGTTATTGAAGGCGGACAAACGATGAATCCAAGTACAGAGGATATCGTTAAAGCTGTGAAAGAAGTCAATGCAAAAAAAGTATTTATCCTTCCTAATAATAAAAATATTATTATGGCTGCCCAACAAGCGGCAGATGTTGCTGATGAAGAAATCTATGTAATTCCATCAAAAACAGTTCCACAAGGATTATCTGCACTACTGGCATTTAATCCAGCTGGAGATGTGAAAACAAATGAAGCAGCAATGCTTGAAGCTCTAAAGCATGTTAAAACTGGGCAAATCACTTTTGCGGTACGTGATACTCAAATTGATGGATTAGAAATCGAAAAAGATGATTTTATGGGCATTGCAGAAGGTAAGATTGTTGTGAAATCCAAAGCAAAGGGCCAGGTGGCTGAAGAGCTGCTTTCAAAGATGTTGGATGCGGATTCCGAAATCTTGACTATTCTATACGGTGAAGATGTAACCGAACAGGAAGTCAATGACCTTGTTCAATATGTTGAAGAGAACTATGAAGATGTAGAGGTTGAAATCCATAACGGAAAACAACCATTATATTCATTTATATTTGCGATTGAATAGATGTTAAAATAGAAGGGGAAACCCTTCTTTTTTCTATTTTCTGTGATATAAATATAAATGGATATAAAGATCAGTTTTTTCTAAGGGGAGAAGACGATGAAATATAGAAGCGTATTTGACATAATTGGACCAGTCATGATTGGGCCATCAAGTTCACATACAGCAGGTGCAGCAAGAATTGGTAAAGTGGCAAGAAGCTTGTTTGGCAGAGAACCTAAATGGGCGAATATCTCACTCTATGGTTCATTTGCTAAAACATATAAAGGTCACGGTACAGATGTTGCACTAGTGGGCGGATTATTAGACTTTGAAACAGACGATGTAAGGATCATTAATGCAATCGACATTGCGAAGGAAAAAGGAATCAAACTTCGCTTTATTGAAGAGGATGCGGTAACCGATCATCCTAATACCGCAAGAGTCATGATTGGTGATGATAAAGGTGAGCTTGAATTAGTAGGTATCTCTATCGGCGGTGGTAAAATCGAGGTAATAGAATTAAATGGATTTGAATTAAAGTTGTCTGGCAATCATCCTGCAATTTTAGTTGTGCATAATGATCGTTTTGGAGCGATTGCAAGTGTTTCGAATGTTCTAGCTAAATATGAAATTAATATTGGTCATATGGAAGTGTCACGGAAGGAAATAGGTAAACTTGCCCTTATGACCATTGAAGTTGACCAAAATATCGAAGATAAAATACTTCAGGAACTAGAAAAACTTCCAAACATACTCAAGGTAACAAAAATAGTTGAATAAATAGGATACGGAAGCTACCTGAGGTGGATAGACGCTCGAGATGGAATTAGACAAGTAAAAAGGGGGGAGAAATTTGTTTCGTAATGTTGCTGAGTTAGTTGAGCTAGCCATCAGTCAAAATAAAAAAATATCTGAAATTATGATTGAACAGGAAGTCACTGTGAGCGGGCGTTCTCGTGAAGAGGTTCTTTCATTTATGGATCGAAATTTAACTGTCATGGAAGAAGCAATTGAACGCGGATTAAAAGGAGTAACATCACATTCTGGACTAACAGGCGGTGATGCGGTTCTCATGCAAAAATATATAGAAAAAGGGAAATTTCTATCCGGTGAGATTTTGCTGGATGCAGTAAGTAAAGCAGTGGCCACAAATGAGGTGAACGCTGCAATGGGGACGATATGTGCCACACCTACCGCAGGTTCTGCAGGTGTAGTCCCAGGAACCTTGTTTGCAGTAAAGAATAAGCTGAATCCTACTAGAGAAGAAATGATTAGATTTTTGTTTACATCGGGAGCATTTGGTTATGTAGTTGCAAACAATGCATCGATTTCGGGTGCTGCTGGAGGATGCCAGGCTGAGGTTGGTTCAGCAGCTGGTATGGCTGCAGCTGCGATTGTAGAAATGGCAGGGGGGACACCTGAGCAATCCGCCGAAGCAATGGCAATTACGCTAAAGAATATGCTGGGCCTTGTTTGTGACCCAGTTGCAGGACTAGTAGAGGTTCCGTGTGTAAAAAGAAACGCTATGGGTGCAGCTAATGCCATGGTTGCTGCTGATATGGCTTTAGCAGGGATTACAAGCCGTATTCCTTGTGATGAAGTGATAGATGCTATGTACAAAATTGGTCAAAGCATGCCGACTGCATTAAAAGAAACCGCACAGGGAGGGTTGGCGGCAACACCGACAGGTCGTGAACTTGAGGCAAAGATATTCGGTATTCCGCTAAAGAAACCGTGAAATCAAAACTATTAGAACCTATAACAATATTAAGAGGCATCGGCGAAGAAACGGCTGAAAGCTTAGCAGAAATGAACATTTATACAGTTAAGGATTTATTAGAATATTTCCCATACCGTTATGAAGATTATCGTTTACGTGATCTCTCAGAAGTTCAACATGAAGAAAAAATCACGGTCGAAGGGAAGGTTCATAGTGAGCCTTCTCTTAGCTATTTTGGCCGCAAGAAGTCAAAACTTACATTTCGTTTATTTATCGACCGGTATCTTGTGAAGGTGGTATTTTTTAACCAGCCATACTTAAAAAATAAAATTGTCATCAATGACATCATAACAGTTACCGGCAAATGGGACCAGCACAAACAAACCATTACCGGCAGTGAATTGCAGCTGGGCCAAAATATAAAAATGACAGATTTTGAACCTGTATATTCCTTGAAAGGGAAAATTACAACAAAAGGAATGCGGAAATTTATCAGTATTGCCTTTAAGCAATATGGAAATGTTATAGAAGAAATTCTTCCCATCTCTCTTGTTAAAAAGTATCGTCTGTTAGACCGAAATGAAGCATTTAGAGCCATGCACTTTCCCCAGAACGCCGAGGAGGTTAAACAGGCGAGGCGTCGATTTGTTTACGAGGAATTCCTGCTCTTTCAATTAAAGATACAAGCATTAAGAAAGTTTGAACGGGAAAACGCTCCTGGATTACAACAGAAGTACTTAGAAGAGAAATTACAAGAGTTTATTCACCGTTTACCATTTCCATTAACAAATGCTCAAGAGCGAGTGGTAAATGAAATTCTCTCAGATCTTAAGTCACCGTTAAGGATGAACCGGCTTTTACAAGGTGATGTTGGTTCAGGGAAAACAGTGGTGGCTGCCATTGGGTTATACGCAAGTGTAACAGCTGGTTTTCAAGGAGCATTAATGGTACCGACAGAAATACTA
Source organism: Neobacillus sp. (assembly GCA_040797665.1). Taxonomy (GTDB): domain Bacteria; phylum Bacillota; class Bacilli; order Bacillales; family Cytobacillaceae; genus Neobacillus. The sequence goes on from JBFNER010000003.1 coordinate 239,218, forward strand.
GCTGAACAGCATTCTGAGTCCCTTACAAAGCTTCTCGAGCCCTTCGATGTACGCTGTGAACTTCTAACTAGCTCAATAAAAGGAAAACGGCGCAGAGAAATCCTTCATGACTTAGCAGAGGGAAAAGTAGATATATTAATTGGGACACACGCATTAATCCAAGATGAAGTTAATTTCACAAAGCTCGGATTTGTCATAACAGATGAGCAGCACCGCTTTGGAGTGGAACAGAGGAGAGTACTTAGAGAAAAAGGGGAAAACCCAGATGTTCTATTTATGACAGCAACACCTATACCACGGACCTTAGCGATTACTGCGTTTGGGGAAATGGATGTATCCATTATTGATGAAATGCCTGCAGGGAGAAAAGCAATTGAAACGTATTGGGCCAAACCAGAAATGTTAGACCGAGTGCTTTCATTTGTGGAAAAGGAATTAGTAAAAGGGCATCAAGCCTATGTGATTTGTCCGCTGATTGAGGAATCAGACAAACTGGATGTTCAAAATGCAATCGATGTTCATACAACCTTAAGTCATTATTTTCAAAAGCGTTATTCAGTCGGGCTCATGCATGGCCGCCTTCATTCAGAAGAAAAAGAAGCTGTGATGAAGCAATTTAGCTTTAATGAAATCCAGGTCCTGGTATCAACCACTGTCGTCGAAGTGGGTGTAAATGTTCCAAATGCAACGATGATGGTAATTTACGATGCTGAAAGATTCGGACTATCACAGCTGCACCAGCTCCGCGGCCGTGTTGGCCGAGGCAGTGAACAGTCCTATTGTATCTTGCTGGCGAACCCAAAGTCTGAGGTAGGACAAGAACGGATGAGAATTATGACCGAAACAAACGATGGTTTTGTCTTAAGTGAAAAAGATCTCGAACTGCGGGGGCCAGGCGACTTTTTTGGTAAAAAACAAAGTGGGATTCCTGAATTCAAGGTTGCAGATATGGTACATGACTACAGGGCACTGGAGACGGCTAGGAATGATGCTGCTCTGATGATTCAATCAAAGGTCTTTTGGTCCGCTGAAGAATATCAATACTTAAGAAACCAGCTTGAAGAGACAGGGGTATTAGAAGGAGAAAAGCTTGATTAAGCAAATCATGAATCAGGAAAAGCAGCTTGTGGGGAAAAAGTATTTCTTGCAATCTGCTTTTTCTAATTTTATACTACTATTAGTACCTAGTCATAAGATGTCGGACGGTGTGTTGAAAATGAAAAGAACAAAAAAAGAACGGCAGCAAATGCTGACAGTAACGATACATGATAATCCTTTTATTACCGACGAAGAGCTTGCAGAAAAATTTCAAGTTAGTGTGCAAACGATTCGCCTTGACCGTTTGGAATTATCAATTCCTGAATTACGAGAACGAATTAAACATGTTGCAGAGAAGAAATTTGAGGACGAGGTCCGCTCATTACCAATTGAAGAAGTAATTGGTGAAATAATAGACATAGAATTGGATCATAGTGCTATTTCAATTCTAGATGTGAAAGAAGAGCATGTCTTTAAGAGAAATAAGATCGCCCGTGGGCATCACGTTTTCGCTCAGGCAAACTCCTTGGCAGTAGCAGTGATTAATGATGAGCTGGCTTTAACAGCGAAGGCTAATATTCAGTTTAAGCGTTCTGTTAAACAAGATGAACGTGTAATTGCAAAAGCAAGAGTATTAAAAATAGATGATGGTACAGGTAGAACGATTGTTGAAGTAACCAGTTTCGTTAATAACGAACTAGTTTTTAAAGGTGAATTTGAAATGTATCGCTCGAAAAATCATTAAAGGATGATAACATAATGAAACTCGCAATCGATGCAATGGGCGGCGACAACGCTCCAAGAGAAATTGTTAAGGGTGCAATGAAAGCTGTTGAAGCATTTTCTGATATACATATCACCCTAGTTGGGGACGAAAGTAAAATAAATGAATACTTAACAAATCCAGAAAGAATTAAAGTCCTCCACACTACGGAAGTAATACTAGCGACAGATGAGCCAGTAAGAGCTGTGAGGAGAAAGAAAACGGCGAGCATGGTTCTAGCGGCACAGCAAGTTGCTGATGGCGCGGCTGATGCATGTATTTCTGCTGGTAATACAGGTGCATTAATGGCTGCAGGACTATTTGTTGTCGGTAGAATTGAAGGGATAGACCGTCCCGCGTTAGCGCCGACACTTCCTACTATTGGAGGAGAAGGTTTTCTTTTGTTGGATGTTGGTGCAAATGTAGACGCTAAAGCAGAGCATTTATTACAATATGCCATCATGGGTTCGATTTACAGTGAAAAAGTAAGAGGAGTTACGAATCCACGTGTCGGTCTTCTTAATATTGGTACAGAAGAAAAGAAGGGTAATGAACTAACAAAACAAGCTTATGAGCTCTTAAAAGGGGCAAATCTTAATTTTATAGGTAACGTCGAGGCAAGAGACCTGCTAGAAGGTGCCGCTGACGTTGTTGTGACAGATGGTTTCACAGGCAATATGGTGTTAAAAACCATTGAAGGAACAGCATTATCTATGTTTAAAATGTTAAAGAGTTCTTTAATGAGCAGTCTAAAAAGTAAATTAGCTGCCTCCGTTTTGAAGCCTGAATTTAAAGTATTGAAGAATACAATGGACTATTCAGAATATGGAGGAGCAGGTCTTTTTGGCTTAAAGGCTCCTGTTATTAAAGCGCATGGTTCTTCCAATGCTCAAGCGGTATATAGTGCAATCCGACAGACAAGGGAAATGGTTGAAAAGAATGTTGGGTCACTTATTAAGACATCAATTGAAGAAACTGAAGTATCTAAAATAAAGCTTTAAAAGGAGAGCAGGTTATGGGTAAAATAGCATTTGTATTTCCGGGGCAGGGCTCTCAAGCGGTTGGAATGGGAAAAGAACTGGCAGAGCGTTATCCTGAGGTTAAAGCATACTTTGAAAAAGCAGACGAAACCCTAAAAACAGATTTAAGTAAGCTTATTTTTGAAGGGCCACAAGAAGAATTAACATTGACAGTAAACACACAACCTGCCCTTTTAACAACTAGCATTGCAATCTTAAGTCTTTTTGAAAAATCCGGTATAAAAGCAGATTATTTAGCTGGTCATAGCCTAGGTGAATATACGGCCCTTGTAGCTGCAGGGGCACTTACCTTTGAAGAAGGTGTGTACGCTGTGCGTAAACGTGGGGAGTATATGGAGCGCGCTGTACCAAATGGTGAAGGCTCCATGGCTGCTGTTCTAGGGCTTGACCGGGAAGGGCTTGCTCAGGTAACGAAAGATGTTACCGAAACAGGGTTCCCTGTATCATTAGCTAATTTAAATTGTCCTGGGCAAATTGTCATTTCCGGATCAAAGAAAGGCGTTGAGTCTGCATCTGTTAGAGCGAAGGAAGCAGGAGCTAAGAGAGTCATTCCGCTAGAAGTAAGTGGACCTTTCCATTCTTCTTTAATGAAACCTGCTGCAGATGAGCTAAGATCGGTACTAGATGGTTTAGAGATGAAAAATGCATCTATTCCAGTCATAGCTAATGTTTCCGCCGAACCTATGAGTGAGGCGTTGGAAATTAAAGAGAATCTGATTGAACAACTGTACTCCCCTGTGCTATGGGAGGATAGTGTATCAAAAATGATCGATTTAGGCGTTGATACCTTTATTGAAATTGGACCAGGGAAAGTACTGTCGGGGCTGGTTAAAAAAGTAAATCGAACAGTTAAAACCTATTCCGTATCAGATGGAGAGAGCTGTCAAGCTGTAATAGAAGCATTAAAGGAGGAAAAGCTTTGAATCTAGCTGGAAAAATCGCCTTAGTTACGGGTGCCTCACGAGGTATTGGAAGGGAAATTGCACTTGAGCTTGCAAGACAGGGAGCAAATGTAGCAGTTAATTACTCTGGAAGTGAAGCAAAAGCAAATGAAGTAGTCGATGAAATAAAAACGATGGGGCGTGAAGCCTTTGCAGTGAAATGTGATGTTTCAAATGCAGAGGAGGTAGCTGCCATGGTGAAAGATACAACCAGCCGGTTCGGCAGACTAGATATTCTCGTTAATAATGCAGGCATTACTAGGGATAATTTATTGATGAGAATGAAGGAAGAAGAATGGGACGATGTTTTAAATATTAATCTTAAAGGAGTATTCCTTTGTACTAAAGCTGTTACCCGCCAAATGATGAAGCAGCGCATTGGCCGAATCATTAATATTTCTTCCGTTGTAGGAGTAAGTGGAAATCCAGGACAAGCCAATTATGTTGCTGCAAAAGCAGGAGTCATTGGATTAACAAAAACCACGGCAAAAGAGCTCGCTACTAGAAATATAACTGTCAATGTCATTGCACCTGGGTTTATAACCACAGATATGACCGACAAATTAACGGATGAACTCAAAACGGAAATGCTTAAGCAAATTCCTTTAGCACGATTAGGTGAACCAAAGGATATTGCAAAAGCAACTGCATTCCTAGCTTCTGATGATGCAGGTTATATTACCGGGCAGACCTTAAACATTAACGGCGGAATGGTAATGTAAATTCATTAAATAAAACACTTTGTTTTATACGGTGGTTATCCTATAATAGCTTGAGGGGAGGTGAACAAGCATGGCAGAGGTATTAGAACGTGTTACAAAAATCATCGTTGACCGTCTTGGAGTAGATGAGTCTCAAGTTACACTCGAGGCTTCATTTAAAGATGATCTTGGTGCTGATTCCCTTGATGTAGTAGAATTAGTTATGGAATTAGAAGATGAGTTCGATATGGAAATTTCTGACGATGATGCTGAAAAGATCAGCACAGTTGGTGATGCTGTTAATTACATAAATACTAAGGCATAATCGTAGAAATTCTTAAAAAGCTCCGTTTTCAAACGGGGCTTTTTTCTGTATGATAGTACATGGTAGCCAGAAAACGCGCACTAGGTTTCTTTGCGTTTTGTAATTGTTTTTTTTAAACTAGAGTAGATGTAAAATATATGCAAGGTGGAGACATTAATGCGCAAAAAGCACAAGGACAAAGATATAATTAATCGCGCAAAAGAGAATCAATTCAAGGAGTTTCAAAATCGAATTGATATACATTTTGAAAATGAAAAGCTATTAAAACAAGCTTTTACACATTCATCCTATGTGAATGAGCATCGCAGAAAGCCTTATGAGGATAATGAAAGGCTGGAATTTTTAGGAGACGCTGTACTAGAACTTACTGTTTCACAATTTCTATTTAAGAAATATCCCATGATGAGTGAAGGGGAATTAACAAAGCTTAGGGCAGCTATTGTGTGCGAGCCTTCACTTGTATCTTTTGCCAATGAGTTAGGCTTTGGACAGCTGATTTTGCTGGGGAAAGGTGAAGAAATGACAGGCGGAAGAGAACGTCCTGCACTGCTTGCAGATGTATTTGAAGCCTTTATTGGTGCACTGTTTTTGGATAAGGGGATAGAAACAGTTATTCAGTATCTTACTAAAGTTGTGTTTCCTAAAATTAATGAAGGTGCTTTTTCTCATGTGATGGATTTTAAGAGCCAATTACAGGAGCTGATTCAAAGAGATGGGACAGGCGTGATTGAGTACCGAGTACTTCACGAAAAAGGTCCTGCCCATAATAAGGAATTTGTCTCAAGAGTATTATTAAACGGTGAAGAATTAGGTACAGGAACGGGGAAGTCAAAAAAAGAAGCCGAACAGCATGCAGCCCAAATGGCGTTGGAAGTTCTAAAAGCAAAAACTACCATGTAAATAACAATCTATTGCTAAAGTCAGAGAGATTCCGGCCAGCTAGGGAGGAAAATGGAAATGTATTTAAAACGGTTGGACATCATAGGATTTAAATCATTCGCTGAACGCATAGGAGTTGATTTTGTCCCTGGTGTAACTGCTGTAGTTGGACCAAATGGAAGTGGAAAGAGTAATATTACCGATGCTATTCGCTGGGTATTGGGTGAGCAATCGGCCAAATCGCTCAGAGGATCAAAAATGGAAGATATCATTTTTGCCGGAAGTGATTCGAGGAAACCGCTAAACTACGCCGAAGTCACACTTACACTTGATAATCATGATCAAAAACTTTCAATTGACTATAACGAAGTGAGTGTAACAAGAAGGGTTTCACGCTCTGGAGAAAGTGAATTTTTAATAAATAAACAGCCTTGTCGGTTAAAAGATATTATTGATCTATTTATGGATTCCGGTCTTGGAAGAGAAGCATTTTCGATCATAAGTCAAGGAAAGGTAGAAGAAATTTTAAATAGTAAAGCTGAGGATCGAAGAACTATTTTTGAAGAAGCAGCCGGAGTACTCAAGTATAAGAACCGTAAGAAAAAAGCGGAGGTCAAACTCACAGAGACTCAGGAAAACCTAAATCGTGTACAAGATATTTTACATGAGCTCGAGAGTCAGGTAGAGCCCTTGAAAATACAAGCGTCAATGGCAAGAGACTTTTTAGAGAAGAAGGATGAACTTGAGAAAATTGAAGTCGCCTTAACGGTTTATGATATAGAAGATCTGCATGGAAAATGGGAAAAGTTATCTAGTCAGTTCGAAAATCATAAACGTGAGGAAATAAAGCTATCGGCTCAGCTTCAAGGAAAAGAAGCAAAAATCGAGGAGGCAAGAGATCAGATAAGTGCTCTAGATGAGTCAATTGCCGATTTGCAAAATGTCCTTCTTTACGCAAGTGAAGAGCTCGAAAAGCTTGAAGGCAGAAAAGAAGTTTTAAAAGAGCGCAAGAAGAATGCATCACAAAATAAAGATCAGCTTCAGAGAAATATTGCTGAGTTTACTGAGAAAATCAGCTATTTGAAAAAAAATAAAGATATACAAGCAGAACTTGTAGAAACTCTTACAAAACAGGTTAGTTCGTTACAATCTATGCTGAAAGATAAGCAAGAAAAGCTTGCGATGTTCACAGAAAATATTGATGAAAAGATAGATGGTTTAAAAAGTGAGTATATTGATCTTCTCAATGATCAGGCTGGGGCAAAAAATGAATTAAAGTATATTGAGCAGCAGCTTGAACAGCAAGAAAGGAAGAGTACTCGTCTTGATGCAGAAAATGAAAAATATCTTCATGAACGACAGACGGCCCAAAATAAAAAAGCTAGTATCCAAAAAGACCTTACAGAATTACATCAAAACATAGAAACTCAAGTATCTTCATTTCGTGAGAAACAGCGTCAACTTGAAGCAGTCAGAAATAACTATCAAAAGCAGGAAAAAACATTATACCAAGCCTATCAAATCGTACAACAGGCAAGATCTAGAAAAGAAATGCTTGAAGAAATGGAAGAAGATTACTCCGGTTTTTTTCAAGGTGTAAAGGAAGTTCTAAAGGCTAGAGGGAAGAAACTTAATGGGATTGAAGGTGCTGTAGCTGAGCTCGTCACAGTGCCAAAGGAATACGAAACAGCACTAGAAACAGCCTTTGGAGGTGCTTTGCAGCATATTGTTGTGGATAATGAACAAAATGGACGATCAGCCATACAGTTCTTAAAACAGAATTCATATGGACGAGCTACATTTCTGCCGCTCAGTGTTATTAAAGGAAGACCATTGACGAGTGTTCAGCTTGCCTCGATACAAGCCCACCCTTCTTTGATAGGGACAGCTGTAAGCTTAGTATCGTTTGATCCTAAATATGATGTGGTCATGAATAACCTTTTAGGAAATGTCGTCATTACAAAGGATTTAAAGGGGGCTAATGAATTAGCTAAGCTTCTACAATATCGGTGCCGTCTTGTTACGCTTGATGGTGACGTTGTAAACCCTGGCGGTTCGATGACAGGGGGAGCGCTAAAACAAAAAACAACTTCCTTATTGACCCGGAAAGGTGAGCTTGAAGATTTAAAAGGGAAGCTCACGGTAATGGACCAGAAAGCAGCTGAACTAGAACGACTAGTAAAGGCTCTAAAAAGTGAAATCCAAAATACTGAGCTGCAGTTAGAGGAGATGCGCAAAAAGGGCGAAGCGCTTCGAGTTGAAGAGCAGTCATTAAAAGGTGACCTCCGTCAAGCAGAGTATGAAGAGAAAAATATTGATGAACGCTTAGCCTTATATGATTTAGAAAAAGGTCAGTTGACGGATGAGCAACAATCTTTAACTAAACGAAAAATTGAGCTTCATGAAGCTATTACTATCTTTAAGGACAGAATAGCCTCACTCGAAAGTCAAATTGATAAATTGTCAGCACAGAAGACTCATGATATGTCATCAAAAGAAACGCTCTCGAAGGAAATGAATGAATTAAAGATAGAATTTGCGGCCAAAAATGAACAGTTCCTTCATGCTAAGGAACGTTATGCACTAATAGAACAGGACCTCCAGGAGAGTGAACAAAAACTTTCACTATTCAGTGAGGACCTTCAAATGTTATCTTCAGAAATGACCAATAGTTCTTCGGGCGAAGTGCAATTAGAGCATGCCGCTAAAATGAAACAAAAGGATAAAGAAGAAACCGTTAGACTTATTTCTTCTAGAAGACATGAACGATTATCTATACAAACAACCCTAGAGGATTTAGAAATAGAAGCAAAAGAGTTAAAGCGTCTGCACAGGGGAATGACAGAAGTACTCAAAGACGAGGAAGTCAAAATCAATCGTTTAGATGTTGACCTTGAAAACCGGCTCGCCCATTTGCGAGAAGAATATTTACTAACTTTCGAGGGAGCAAAGGAACAATATCCGTTAACCATTCCAGTTGACGATGCCCGAAAGAGATTGAAGTTAATTAAATTAGCAATTGATGAGCTAGGTAATGTTAATATTGGTGCAATTGAAGAGTACGAGCGGGTTTCTGAACGTTACGTGTTTTTAAACGAGCAAAAGACTGATTTGCAAGAAGCGAAGAATACACTCTTCCAAGTAATCGAAGAAATGGATTCCGAAATGAAAAAACGTTTTGAACATACTTTTTATGCAATCCGTGAACATTTTGAACCTGTCTTCCAAGCCTTATTTGGCGGAGGTAGAGCGGATTTAAGGCTTACACAGCCAGAAGACTTACTAAACACTGGGGTAGAAATAGTTGCCCAGCCTCCAGGTAAAAAACTGCAAAACTTAGGGTTGTTGTCCGGCGGTGAGCGAGCATTGACCGCCATTGCACTGCTGTTTTCTATTTTAAAAGTCCGCCCCGTTCCTTTTTGTATCCTTGATGAAGTAGAAGCGGCGCTTGATGAAGCTAATGTATTCCGCTTTAGTCAATACTTAAAAAGGTTTAGTGCAGAAACACAGTTTATTGTCATCACACATAGAAAAGGGACAATGGAAGAAGCAGACGTACTATACGGAGTCACCATGCAGGAATCAGGAGTATCAAAACTAGTATCAGTTCGACTTGAAGAAACAAAAGAATTAGTGGAATCCTAAGGAGATTAGCAAATCGATAAGGAAGTGAAATAATGAGCTTTTTTAAAAAATTAAAAGAGAAAATCACAAAGCAAACGGAGACGGTAACGGAAAAGTTCAAAGAAGGACTTACTAAAACGAGAGATAACTTCTCTGGCAAGGTGAATGACCTAGTAGCGAGATATCGCAAGGTTGATGAAGACTTCTTTGAAGAGCTCGAGGAAATCTTAATTCAAGCTGATGTCGGGTTCGATACAGTAATGAAACTAATAGAAGAGCTTAAAATGGAAGTGAAAAGACGAAATATCCAAGACCCACAGGAAGTTCATAGTGTAATTTCTGAAAAACTGGTTGATATCTATAATGGCGGGGAAGAACAGTCATCTAAATTAAATATCCAAGAAAATGGGTTAACGGTCATACTATTTGTTGGTGTAAACGGTGTTGGTAAAACGACTACCATCGGTAAGCTTGGTCACAAGTTTAAGAGTGAAGGCAAATCTGTTTTGTTGGCGGCAGGGGATACATTCCGTGCGGGCGCAATTGAACAGCTTGAGGTATGGGGTGAAAGAGCTGGTGTAGATGTAATCAAACAAGCAGAAGGCTCAGACCCAGCGGCAGTAATGTATGATGCAATTAAAGCAGCTAAATCCAGAAATGTTGATGTTTTGATCTGTGACACCGCTGGACGCTTACAGAATAAGGTTAATTTAATGAAAGAGCTTGAAAAGGTAAAGCGTGTCATTGAACGTGAAGTTCCGGGTGCCCCGCATGAAGTATTGCTCGTACTAGATGCTACTACAGGCCAAAATGCGCTCATCCAGGCTAAAACCTTTAAAGAAGCTACCAATGTCAGCGGTATTGTTCTATCCAAGCTGGATGGGACAGCAAAAGGCGGTATTGTACTGGCAATCCGGAATGAACTGAAAATACCAGTGAAATTTGTCGGCCTTGGAGAAAAAATGGACGATCTTCAGGAATTTAATGCGGAACAATATGTATATGGATTATTTGCTGATCAGGTCGATAAATCTGACTGATGATGTAAAGATATTTTCTTGACAGACTGTGTCTAACTGTGTAAACTACTTTTGTAAAGGCTTTTCACTTAACAAGGAGGGATAGCCATGCTCGAAAAAACTACACGAATGAATTATTTATATGATTTCTATCATTCGTTGTTAACACCAAAGCAGCAAAGCTATATGTCTCTCTATTATTTAGATGATTACTCACTTGGGGAAATTGCAGAAGAGTATAATGTCAGCCGTCAGGCTGTTTATGACAATATAAAGCGAACTGAAGCAATGCTTGAGGAGTATGAGGAAAAGCTTCTATTATTTCAGAAATTTCAAGATCGTAATAAGCTTTTAGGGCATGTGAAAGAATTACTGAAAGAAGAACACCCTTCAAAGCAGGCAATGATCGAAGCTGTTGTCGAGCTTGAGAATTTAGATTAGGAGGCGGCATGAATGGCATTTGAAGGATTAGCCGACCGACTGCAAAATACGATTCAAAAAATCCGTGGAAAAGGGAAAGTAACAGAAGCGGATGTAAAAGAAATGATGCGTGAAGTACGTCTTGCACTACTCGAGGCAGACGTAAACTTCAAGGTTGTCAAGGACTTTGTCAAGAAAGTCAGTGAACGAGCAATAGGCCAAGAGGTACTAAAGAGCTTAACCCCGGGACAACAAATCATTAAAATTGTTAATGAGGAATTAACAGAATTAATGGGGGGAGAGCAGAGTAAGATTGCTGCTTCAAACCGACCGCCGACCGTGATTATGATGGTAGGCTTACAAGGTGCAGGTAAAACAACGACAACCGGTAAACTAGCTAACCTTCTACGTAAAAAGTACAACAGAAAGCCTATGCTAGTTGCCGCTGATATCTATCGTCCAGCTGCTATTAAGCAGCTACAAACGTTAGGGAAACAGCTGGACATGCCTGTGTTCTCACTTGGTGATCAGGTCAGTCCGGTAGAAATTGCCAAACAAGCCATTGCAAAAGCTAAAGAAGAGCATAATGACTATGTCCTAATTGATACAGCTGGCCGTCTACATGTAGATGAAGCGCTAATGGATGAGTTAAAGGACATTAAAGAACTGACTAAGCCAGATGAAATTTTTCTTGTAGTGGATGCAATGACAGGTCAAGATGCTGTTAATGTGGCCCAAAGCTTTAATGAACAGCTTGGACTAACAGGTGTAGTATTAACAAAGCTTGATGGTGATACCCGAGGCGGTGCAGCATTATCCATTCGTGCTGTAACGCAAACACCGATTAAATTTGTTGGTCTAGGAGAAAAGCTTGATGCTCTCGAGCCGTTTCATCCAGAACGGATGGCATCAAGAATTCTTGGTATGGGTGATGTCCTTACGCTTATTGAAAAGGCTCAAGCCAATGTAGATGAACAAAAAGCGAAAGAATTAGAGCAAAAAATGAGGACTGCGTCTTTTACATTGGACGACTTTTTAGAGCAGCTTGGGCAGGTTCGTAATCTCGGACCACTTGATGAATTACTAAAAATGATGCCTGGTGCTAATAAAATTAAAGGCCTCAATAACATGCAGATTGATGAGAAACAAATTGCCCATGTCGAAGCCATTATTCGCTCCATGACGATGGAAGAAAAGACTCATCCTGAAATCTTAAATTCTAATCGTAAAAGACGTATTGCCAAGGGGAGCGGTCGAACGGTTCCTGAAGTCAATCGTTTATTGAAGCAATTCGAGGACATGAAGAAAATGATGAAGCAAATGACAGGCATGCAGCAAAAAGGCAAGAAAAAAGGCGGGTTTAAATTACCATTTAAGCCGTTTTAATTATTGGATATCTGTAAGGGAATGTTGTTTTATTCGATTTTTGCGTAATCTGCGAGACTCCTGCGGGAGCATGAGCCAGGTGAGACCCCGGAGGTCGGAACGACCGAGGAGGCTCAGCGGTGAGCCCGCGGAAAGCGAGCAGATTACGCAAAAATCAACAGTGAATCATAACTAGCCAAACTGTTTTAAATTGCTTAAAATTGGTAATACTATCTGTAAAGAAAAAACACTTTACAAATGATTTAATAATTGATATTATACTATCTTGTGTGAAACTATTCGGAGGTGCTTATTTAAAATGGCAGTAAAAATTCGTTTAAAGCGTATGGGAGC
>JBFNER010000004.1:0-222880 GCA_040797665.1 Neobacillus sp.
CCTTAAATAGAAATTACTCGAACGTTTTCTTTTTAAAAATTTCCGCAATTAAATGTAAGCACTTTAGTTAGTACAGCGAATGGCTTTCTGCTCTTCACTCTTTTTTACAATGTAAAAAGGAGAACAAATGGTTCTCCTTTTAATCACACAATTGCCCCCAGCATTAAATCATACATTTTCAGGATAATTTGCGAGTTCTTTTATCTTCGCTACCCAGTCTTTCATACTTTCATATTCATTAGCTGCAAATCCAAAATGATTCTTAATGAAACGAACAGACTCTTTTTCATAATCATGATATACACCGTCTGAAAAAACTAATCTTAAAATCTCTGTTAAAACAATATTCTTTGAACGTTCAGTTGTATAAACATTAAGTATTTCCTCAATAGCTAACCCTTTTATCACATAATCCTTCAAGTCTAATTCGGTCCGATATTCTTTCAAAATCGAGTGTTCAAAGATTGAATGATTCCCATCAATTTTGGCAATTAATGAAGCTAATTCAAGAAATGCTTCTTTCTCATCTTTTTTAAGTTCAGTTAAAAACATGATTGGGATCTCCTTTTACAGCTTATCTTTTTCAAGCCTAGCCGCTATTTATTTCTAATAGATTATATTATCACGTAGTTGAAAAAATATATATTATACCTATTCACCTTAGATAATTTTGCATGGGTTTAAACACTGAATACATAAATTTATACGATTGAAATGGTCTGTATGTTTCAAATCTTCATCACTTTTTGATGATAAATTACAAAACTGAGAGTTTATGCTAATCTTTGGGTAAGGTTTATATATAACCTATAATGAATGATTAGGGGAATGGAAACATGGTAAAAACAAAATTAATTATGGTTGAGGGACTTCCTGGGTCAGGAAAAACGACAACAGCCCAACTGATTCATGATATTTTAAAAGATCATAACATCAATGCTAAGCTGTACCTCGAAGGAAATGTGGACCATCCTGCTGATTACGAATCTGCCTCGTACTTTACAAAGGATGAGTTTGCAAAGCTACTTGCTGAAAACAGCCATTTTCAAGCTTCGTTACTTAAGCAGGCTGAAGTACTGCCAGAGGGGTATGTTCTGTATAGACCCAAACTGACAGAAGAAATAGGGGAGGCTGAAATGACGGAATCGCTTCAGGCCAAACTTTGGGAACACGATATTTATGAGCTCCCATTAGAAGTAAATATGAATCTCATCACGGAAAAATGGAAAAGATTCTGTACCACTGCAATGGCCAGCGATGATCCATATATTTTTGAATGCTGCTTCATCCAAAATCCAGTTACCATTGGAATGATCAAATATGGTGCTTCTGAAGAGGTGGTTCAGAAATATGTTGAAGGGTTAGCTGCCGCTATTCAACCACTTAACCCCATCCTGGTATATGTCAATCAACAGGATTTGTCAGAGTCCTTTAAAAAAGCAGTAAAAGAAAGACCAGAAGAATGGTCGAATGGGTTTATGGGTTATTACAATGATCAAGGCTACGGCAAGAAGCAAGGTGCTGTTGGGATCGAGGGGACCCTAGCCGTTCTTAAGGCAAGACAACAATTGGAATCCAAAATCTATGACTCATTAAAATTGGCAAAGTTTAAGACGGATAATTCCGAGTTCGACCTAGCTCTACATAAAGCAAGATTAGTAGAGTTGTTAGCGTCCGATAGCAAAATCCACTCCTAATGGGGTGGATTTTTACATGGTTAGAAATATAGTAACAGTGTTATTGAACAAATATTTTGTCATTTTTTTGTGAATTTGTGAACAAAATGTAAATTTAATGTAAAGTCTGGTCTAGGGAGGTTTACACTTTAAAGATAAAAAATTCATAATTAAACTGTAGACTTACCCAAATGCTATGAAGGAGTTGATTTTGATTGGACCTTAATGTTCAAGAAATGCTATTCCAGTTTATTGGTGGATTGGGAATTTTCTTATTTGGCATAAAATACATGGGAGATGGCCTTCAGAAGTCAGCAGGAGATCGTTTAAGAGGAATACTAGATCGTTTTACAACGAATCCGTTTAAGGGAGTCTTAGTAGGAATTATTGTAACCGCTTTAATTCAATCAAGCTCAGGAACTACTGCTTTAACAGTTGGACTTGTTAGTGCAGGATTTATGACATTAAGACAAGCGATCGGTGTCATCATGGGCGCAAATATAGGAACGACCGTGACCGCCTTCATTATTGGTATTGACATCGATGCCTATTCATTACCTATTATTGCAGTGGGTGCAGCAGCGATTTTCTTTTTTAAGAAAGAGAGAATTCAAGCATTAGGACAGGTGATATTTGGATTTGGTGCTTTATTTTATGGCTTAGATTTAATGAGTATCGGAATGAAACCGTTACGAACTATAGAGGCCTTTCAGGATTTGATGTTGAGTCTAAGCGATAATCCCTTACTCGGTGTACTAGTAGGGACAGTCTTTACCTTAATTGTTCAAAGTTCTAGTGCCACTATCGGAATCTTGCAAGAATTATTTGCACAAGGATCTTTACATTTAGACGCTGCACTGCCTATTTTATTCGGAGACAATATCGGAACGACGATAACTGCTGTATTGGCCAGCATAGGTACTTCGATTGCAGCTAAACGTGCTGCAATGGTGCATGTTCTCTTTAATGTAAGTGGGACCATTATATTTACCATCCTGCTGATCCCTTTCACAAAATTTATTGGGTTCTTGCAGCATACATGGGTGTTAAATCCAGAAATGACGATTGCTTTTGCACATGGTACTTTCAATGTAACGAATACTATTCTTCATTTTCCATTTATAGCTGGAATTGCTTGGATTGTCACAAAAGTGATCAGAGATGAATCCCCATCAAAAGTGTTATCACCCGATTTAAAATTAGGGAATTTATCATAAATACTGTTAATTTCAAATGACAGGAGTGTTTAGCTTAATATAGTATAATGCTTATATTAAGTTCATTAAGGGAGAGATCCGCTTGGTTATTGAAACGATGCGTAAGCGTCAGTCCATTAGAACGTATGATTCACAAAATATTACTGAATCTGATAATCAAAAAATAAAGATGTACATAAGTGAGAAGTCGAATTTAACTGGTCCTCTTGGTGGATTGGGCAAAATTGAATTCGTTCAGGTTACGGATCACGTATCCGATAAAGGAATTAAGTTAGGGACATATGGTTTTATTAAAAACCCTAAAGGCTATTTGGTGGGGATTTGCGAGAATCAAAAGTATTCTTTAATCGATTTCGCCTACACCTTTCAAAAACTTGTTTTATTCATGACAGATTTGGGTTTGGGAACATGCTGGATGGGAGGCACTTTCAATCGCCATTCTTTTGAAAAAGAAATTTCTCTTTCTGATGGAGAGTTTATACCATGTATAACCCCTATAGGCTATCCAGCTACGAAACTGCGCATTTTTGATAAGGCACTTAGGAAGGTTGTAAAAGCAGACAATCGAAAAAGCTGGGATCAGCTTTTTTATTCAGAATCTTTTGATGCTGCTTTAACCAAGGAAAAAGCAGGTGAGTTTGAAATACCTTTAGAAATGTTGAGAATTGGTCCATCGGCATCGAATAAGCAGCCATGGAGAATAGTATTAGCAGCAGATCAAAAACAGTGCCATTTATACATTGAACATACGCCTAATTATAGCTCCAAGTTAGGCTATGATATGCAATTACTTGATATCGGAATTGCGATGTGTCAATTTGAATCAGCCTGTAAAGAACTAAATATGACTGGAAAGTGGGTAGTAGAACAACCTTCCATTCAACTCCCAAATGATTTAACTGAGTATATCGTAAGTTGGAAAGTTTAGCTCTTGCAACACTAGAATGTGAGAAATTACTTATATTACCAGGAGACGGCGTCTCCTGGTTTATTTTTTCCACCTGATGATGAATGGTAATGCAATACTTTTCCATTTGTTTTATAATAGTTGAATGTAAACTTTCTTAGAAGAATAAGGCACCTTAAATATACAGCGCATGGTTTAACAGGAGGATTCGTAAGTATGATAAAGGAAGGGACATTTAATGGTGTCGATGGAACAGAGTTGTTTTATCAAATCATTAAACCATTATCGGCTCCAAAAGCTGCAGTTATATTAGTACACGGACACGGTGATCACAGTGGAGGAATGAAAAATCTAAGTACAAGTCTGGTAAAAAAAGACTATCTGGTTTATGCTTTTGATCTGCGCGGCCATGGCAAAAGCAAAGGGAATAGAGGATATATTCGATCATGGAATGATTTTAATGGAGATTTACATGAGTTTAGAAAACTTGTTTCTATTGAGCAGCCAGCTCTGCCATTATATATTGTAGGTCATAGTATCGGTGCGCTAATTACACTTGAGTACACCTTAGAGCATAGTGAAGGAATTGCTGGTATTGTGGCGATTTCTCCGGCATTATCCTATGAAGTGAATCCAATTGAACGATTAGGTATATCGTTAATGGGAAAACTTAAACCAGATTATAGCATCAATCTCTCTGGAAGATTTCAAAAACTTGCAAAAAATCCCGCTAAACATGCTAAGTTTTATTCTGACCGCTTACGGCATAACATCATTACTCCTGGTCTAGGTCGTGGTTTAATGGAGGCGAGAGCGAGGGTGGAGAAACAAGCACACTCATTGAAACTACCCATGTTGCTGCAATATGGACTTGAGGACAAAATTACACCTCCAGGAAAGCTAAAGGACTTCTTTATCCAAGTAGGTTCCAAAAATAAACAGTTGCTTGAATATGCTTCGGCCAGACATCGCCCGTTTGATGGTTTCGGTAAAGACAAGTTCCTAAAAGATTTGACCGCCTGGCTGGATCAACAAACACATCATGCCCAAAGCGGACAAAATAGAAAATCTGTGTAAAAATAAAAGCCCAGCTTCTCTACTCTATGGGCAATGGAGGGAGGCTGGGCTTTTTTCATATATCTTTTTAAATGAAAAAGACTACTTCATTTGATTATTTGTATCCGTAATAGAAACGTGCTGTGGTCTTTTGGGATAGTTCGCCTTGCCTGCGTCATCAGGACCTGTAAGATCGTTTCGTTGATCAACAACCTTACCAGTAAACTCAACTGGATCTTTATGAGCCATAATTATCACCTCCGATTACTAGTGTTAGTAATAACCGGAAATTGCGAACCTATACAGCCTGTGTGGAACATCATTCGTGAAACAAGAAAATTCGGGCGGTGACAGGCACCATCATGGTATGATCCCTATAATCTTTAATAGCGTAAGGATGATGTCGAACAAAATGAGGATTACGATTGTCCACTCGACGAATAGTCCGCGGATGGAGTGACTGATGGTAGAGAAACCATCCATGATGTTGTAGAGAATTTCTGTTTTGCTTTTTAATATTTTGTATCGGTCATTTAACTCGAAGAATTCAACCATTTGGTCGTAGAAATCGCTTGCGGAACTGCTCGTCCATGTAATATCAGGTTTATCGAGAATCATGATATAAGCGAGCGTATTGTACTCGTGCCGGACGATTTTTGCCGTTGTCCTCGCAAGTTCTTTGTTTCCAACCCTCAGCTTGCCTTTTTCCAGACGGTCAATCATGGTTTCGAGTTTATCATGGATTTTCCCAAGCTGTTCTTCTGTTTTTTCGAGTGCTACAGATTTCGCAATCACTGTGGAAATCAACTCTGGGTAGAAATCTTCGTATTCGGGTATCACTACGTACTCATCAGTCAGTTCAATATTTTCTGTTTCCTTGATATGAAGACTATAGTCATCCGTATATTTACCTGCATTTTTACGATCAAGATCAGGTTCAAACGTTTGAATATACTTAAAGAGCGATTCGATGTCTTCTTCATTTGTGTGATTGATGAAGACAATGCTGCCAAAGGAAAAGACCAAAACACTTTGCCATTCGTCAACGTCTTTGTGGAGTATGGAGCCTAGAATCTTCCCCTTTAAAATCAAGGGCTCTTCCCAGGTGAATTTCTTGGGGATCCCGCAGTTATTGGCAATTTTATTCAAATCAATTTCATTCGTGATGGCAAAGGCTTTGAAGGTAAGTGGATTCATTATTATCACTCTTTTCGGGTCAATTGGGTAAGCTTTGCTATTTAATCTAATATATGAGGACAAGTTATATTCATTACTTCGTTTTCACCTAATGTAAAAAATCCACTTTAAAAGGTGGATTCATTTGTTGATGATATGTACTTAATTATTAAGGATATAAAAAATAGGTGATGAGTCCAACCGCGATCCCGGTTAAAGCTCCAAAGAAAACCTCTGTCGGCTGATGGCCCAATAATTCTTTTAATTTTTCCCTTGACTCAGGTTTCTTTAAATTTGGGTCTTTTAGGGTTTCAATCAGGCTATTAAAATCCACTAATAAGGTGTTTAACACCTCAGCATGATAACCTGCATGCCTTCTAACTCCCATTGCATCATGCATCACAATCGATGACAATACGACACAGATGGCAAATTCATTTGACATAAATCCTGCAACCAAGCCTATCGCCGTGGACAAGGAGGTAACTGTGGCCGTATGAGAGCTGGGCATTCCACCGGTGCTGAACATGAGGTTCCACCTTAATTCCCTTGTTGCGATATAGTGAATAGGGATTTTTACGAATTGTGCAAATAACATCCCTAAAAGAGCCGCCAAAATAGGTAAGGACAAAAACATCAAAATCACCTCTTTTAGTCCTTATTATAGCACCAACTCTAAGATTTATATGATTTCAATTAATAATCCAAAAAAAAAACAGGATATGGTGAAAACTAGGTAATCGAATTAATCCTTGATAAATGAACCGAGAAAAGCTTGTGCTGATCATCCTTTAGAAGAAGAATTTGTTCCAGTAGATTTAGACGATGAACTCGACCTTTATAGGTTTTTAGAACGCCATTTGAAAAGTACGTAATGGTTACTGGCTTATTTTCGCTCATTTTCTTTAAAAACATCGCTGAACTCCTCCTAATCGTATCCTTCCATTCCTTACCATCATAAAGCTCAACCTTTAAGAAAGTATGAACTTATTGTAAAAATACCTTAAAGTTTTCAACTGTTTTTCATTAATCTTTTTCCTCGTGTAAATTGTTTAGTTTTTTCTCGATTTAACAACTTTTTACACTTATTATGGAAGAATAATGATAAAATGGGTTTTATTAACCACACATTTTTTAGGGGGATACACAGTGCAAACAAAGTTTAAACAGCCAAAAACATTCGGAGAAATTCTAGATCTTTCCTTTAGTATAAGTAAAGATCGGTTCAAGGACTTTTTTATCATTTTATTGCTTCTAATGGGGCCGGTTTATTTACTCCAAGCCATTGTGCAAATGGTATCTGGTACAAGTTTCTTTAGAGAAGCAGGGACTGGAAATGGATGGTTTGAACAAATGCTAAGTAGTTTTGATAATTCAGGAACCTTCGAAACTACCAATATTGGGGCCGAAATCGGAATGGTTGTAATCGGACTCATTAGTCTACTTTTATTTCCGATTGCAGAGGCAGCCATTTTATTTGCTGTTAACCATATTCAAAAAGACGAGGAATACACCATAGGTTCGGTTATCAAGCAGGCACTTTCAAGGTTTTGGGCGATGCTCGGCAGTAATATTCTATTTGGTCTGATCATATTTGGATTTATATTGGTTCCTGTCATTCTCATTTTCATGGTCGCAGGTGCAGTTGGGCAAGCGGTTAATCCGATCGTTAGTATTCTATTGGCAATCGTTTTTGTTCTTGGTGTTGGTGTATTAATCGCATACATTCTCACTCGCTTAAGCTTTTATTTTGCGTCCGTAGTGTTAGAAGAGGATTCGCCTGGATTTTCAAGAAGCTTTCGCTTAACAAAAAAACGCACTTGGACATTGATGGGACTATATATCATTTTTTATCTTATCATTTCGATAATGAGTTCCGTAGTTGAAATGACGTTTGGTGTGTTCTTGGGCAACAGTGTTTTGTTATCACTGATTACAAACTTGATGACGATCGTTACCACTTTAATTTTCTCAGTAGGCTATGCCGTCATGTATTTCGATTTGAAAATTAGACATAATGCCGATGATATAAAGGATTTGATTGAGGAGTACAAAGAATAGGCCAGGTGAAAACCATGCTTGAACCAAATGATGCAAGAGAACAACTAAGAGTAATTTTAAATGAAGAAGAGTATCGAGTTTATTACAACGACTCTAAGGGATGGCTTGAGACCTGGTGGGAGAATACGAAAGAATGGGTTGGAAACCAGTTAGCCAAATTGTTACCGTCTGTTGAGACTGCAAGTGCTGCCTCTGTGCCAATCCTAGTCACCATTATTATCATTGTCCTGCTTTTATTAGCTATTAGTGCATTTTTTATTTTTCGAAATGTGAAACGCAATCGGCTGCTCCGTCAGCAGTCCATCTTACAATCGATGATGGAGAGTAACTGGTCATTCCAACAGCATATAACAGAAGCCAAAAAGCAGGAAGCTTTAGAAGAATACATGTTAGCGACCAGGCATTTATTTTTGGCCTTATTGCTTACTTTCCATGAGAGAAAATGGCTGGAGGCAAGGATTTGGAAAACAAACTGGGAGTATTATGATGAATTACGCAGGGTTGACCAGTCTGCTGCAGAGAAATTCTATCTTCTTGCGGCCTTCTTTGATGAAGTGACATATGGCGAACGTACTGTCTTACGAGAAGAATATCTTATCTTTCGTCAAGAAGCGATGCACTGGCTGAATCAAACTGGACCTGAAGAAAAGCCCCATACAGAAATGGGGGGTGAGAGATCATGAATAAA
This sequence comes from Neobacillus sp., assembly GCA_040797665.1. Lineage (GTDB taxonomy): Bacteria > Bacillota > Bacilli > Bacillales > Cytobacillaceae > Neobacillus. Next base: position 8,782 of record JBFNER010000004.1, read on the forward strand.
AAACAATCAATGATTTTGCTTTCCCTTTTGCTGCTCCTTTTTGCGGTCGTTAATTATTTTTCCTTTTCAAAGCAACCAAAGTATTATCCGGACTATGTATCAGATTCTCCTTCTCCCAGCGGAGTGAAGGCAATTTATACCTATCTACAGAATGAAAAGGGAAGTAAGCAGTGGTCACATAAACCTAACCTTCTGCCAAAAACAGAGGGAATTTTGCTTATCATGATTGAACCCACACCGATTACAAATCAACAAGCTATAAACGATTATCTTAGATTTGTTGAAGCTGGAAATACGATTCTTTTGCTTCAAACAGATCCAGATGAAATGTTCGCTTTTCATACTGTGAGTGTGACAGAGGATGTTCCCGTAGACTCGGTTACGAACATAGCTCAACAGCCATACCAAGCTGAAATATATTCTCCTATGCGACTCATTCCTGAGCAAAATGAAGCGGTGCTATTATCAGATCCGCTTGGTGCTGTTGCACTAAAACGCTCGGTTGGCAAAGGAGAAATCATCGTAAGCACCACTCCTGAATGGATCATGAATAGTAATCTTTTAAGCTATGATCATTTACCCATAATTTTGGAGCTTATTAATGAAAGTTCTGCTAATCAGATTCTTTTTGATGAATATGTTCATAAAGGTGAAAATGCTGAAAATTATTTAACGATTTATCCAAAGTGGCTGTTACTCATCCTACTACAGGGAGTATTGATTTCTATTCTGTGGCTTTGGCTAAGAGGAAAACGTTTTAGTAGAATTGTTGATCCAAGAGAGGAAAGTATTAGATTTAGTGATGAGGGAATCCGCGCGATCACTGCATGGTATATCAGGGGAAAGCGATACCATGAATCTATTACCATACAAGCTGATTATTTGAAACTTGCTCTCTCGGAACGATGGGGAATTCCATACAGCCGTGAGTGGAAGGAGCTGAGTGGATTACTTGAACGAAAGACACGAAAGATGTCAGCGGGTGAGATTTCTTCGTTTTTAAATGGATTAACGGATATGCTGGCAAGAGAGAAAGTAACAAAACAAGAATTTTTGCATTGGTCGAGAATTCTTGAGCAATTAAGGAAAGAGGTGGAGGAAGGATGAAAGAAGAATTAACATCCTTTTTAGAGAAATATGAACAACGAATTATTGGGCAGGGTCTGAATCTTAGGCTGCTTTTATCTGCCATTTTAGCAGGAGGTCATGTTCTGCTTGAAGGGGTTCCTGGTACAGGAAAAACACAAATGGTCAGGACACTTGCTAGTCTGCTTGGAGGTAAGTTTAATCGGATACAGTTTACCCCTGACCTACTGCCAAGTGATATAACCGGGAGTTCCATCTATAACTTAAAAGAGGGCAGCTTTCAAACCCTTAAGGGACCGATCTTTACCAATATTTTGTTAGCTGATGAGATCAACCGGACACCGGCAAAAACTCAGGCGGCATTGTTAGAAGCGATGGAAGAGAAACAGGTCACCATTCAAGGGGAAACCTACTTTCTTCCAGAAGTGTTCTTTGTCGTGGCTACGCAAAATCCAATTGAATTTGAAGGGACCTATCCGCTTCCTGAAGCACAGCAAGATCGATTCCTGTTTAAGCTGCAGATACACTTTCCTTCTTTTGAGGAGGAAAAGAACGTGCTAAGACAAGTAATTGACAACCGCTTTTTAGAATCAGATGCGACACCCGTTCTTGATCTAGCTACTTTTCTCACCATCCGAAAGGAAATTGAAACCGTAACAATTGGAGATGGAGTCCTAGATTATATCATGCAGATCATTCGAAAAACCCGTGAATCAGATGCGATTCGCTTCGGTGCGAGTACAAGGGCCGGAATCTCGATTGGAAAGGCTGCACAAGCTTGGGCCTATCTTGCTGGAAGAAACTATGTGTCACCAGATGATATTAAAATGGTTGCCAAACCAGCCTTAAGACATCGAATGCAATTATCTCCGCATGTAGAATTGGAGGGTGGTACGGTTGACCAAATCATTGAAGAGCTTGTGGGGGCGGTTCCTGTTCCAAGGTAGAGGGATTCTACCTACAACACGGCTGTTACTGCTCTTTCTTCTAGTCTCACTTCTGCTATTAGTAGGTACCATATTGGGCAGTTTGTCTTGGTTCACCATCTTAACGGTTAATCTCTTTATACTATTGACTAGCTTGATTGATTTATGGTTTTCTCCGAAGAGAAATCAGCTATCCTTCTCCCGCAATTTGCCGGATGAAATGGAGAGAGGCCTACCCTATCTGGTAGAAATTGATGTAAAAAATAACTCTCAGCATACTTTTTATTTCCGTTTGATTGATGATTTGCCACATTCGTTTTTGATGAAATTTCCTTTATCAGGCATTGCTGAGAAGGACAGAGCGACAAAGATAAGCTACCAAACTTCCCCAAGCGTTCGGGGAAAGTATGAAATCGAACAGTTATTTTTTCGATATCGAAGCTTGCTTGGGCTTTGGGAAAAGCAAACGACCATCGGGCTGTCAAACTCGATTAAGGTGATACCTGATTTAACAGAGACCAAGCAGTTTTTAGAAAATGCACAGTCCTTTTTGCTGTATGAGGGTTTGAAAATTAGAAAACAGAGAAGTGGTGTTGGAGACTTTTCTAAAATCCGGAGCTATGTCGTTGGTGATGATCCGCGCAAGATTAACTGGAGACAGACGGCTAAATTGCAAGAAGTAATGACAAATGATTATGAGCCAGAACACGGGAAGTATATTACGATTTTAATTGACTGCGGCAGGATGATGGGGGCTGAACTGACAAAAGGGAATCGTTTAGAAAGAGTGCTGGAAGCGTCGATAACAGTTGCCGCTGCTGCATTAAAAAAGGGTGATTATGTTTCGGTTCTTGCTTTTTCAAAAGGAATAAAGGTCTATGTTCCGCCAGCTAAGGGGATGGGGCACCTTAAGACGATACTTGAAAAGATCTATTCCTTACAGGTTGATGCTGCTGAATCTAATTATCCCGCCGTTTTACACTATTTAGAAATGGTACAAAAGAAGCGAAGTCTGCTGCTTTTGTTTAGTGATGTAAGAACCTTTCTATTCGAGGAAAGTGCACTCGCCTATTTAAAAAGGCTCCGTCAACGGCATCTGTTTTTCATGATTGGAATTGAAGACAATATATTACTCAAGCGGATTAAAGAGGAGCCCGTTGATGTTCAGAGCGCCATGCTTAAAAGTATTGCACAGCAGCAATTCCTGTTAAAGAAACGTGAGAAGATAAAGTGGGAAAAACAGGGCCTGCAAATGATTGAGGCCCGTGAGGAAAAATTAGCGGTCGCAGCCGTTTCCTATTATATTAATATGATGAATCAGAATGTGCTCTAAGCTGGTCTTTGACCAGCTTTAGCTTTCCTACGATCATATAAAGAACAAAGCCAATTACCGTTAAAAATGCTATCAGGTATTTAGCTTCTAGCGAGATCGCTGCTGGTGTAATAAACCCTTCAATGATGCCGGCAATGATAAACAATGGAATAGTACCAAGCAAAAGCATAACTGAACGTTTGGCATTCACCTTTAATTGATATATTCTTGAGTGGCTCCCTGGAACAAATAGTTTGTAGCCCATTAATAGGCCAGCACCACCTGCGATAAAAATCGCTGTTAGCTCAATCATCCCATGGGGAACAATATACGCCCAAAAATCATAGGATTTCCCATGATGCCAAAACAAGGCCGCTAGTGCACCAACAATAAGACCATTATAGATTAATAAATAGACGGTCAAGAGTCCAAAGGTGACGCCCCCTGCAAAGGCTAGTATGGCAACTTGTATATTGTTTGTCATAATGCTTGCGGACATATAGGTGGAATCAACCGCTCCATCATGCTGACCAAGCTGCTCAGGATCAACACCTCCTGCAATCTCAGCAGGAAGGATGGAGTACATATGAAGCGGATCATTCATAACCGATAGATAGCTTCCTCCAAAGCCGATCATAAACAAAACCATCGCAATGAGGACAAACTTCCATTGCTCGATTAACAATCCAATGAACCGAGTACTCAAAAAGTAACGAATTTGTTTGAAACTGGATACTTGATCTTTATATAAGAGGTTATGTGCTTTAGAAACAAGGCCGTTTAAATATTCTGTTACTTCATCGGTTGGAAAATACGTCTGGCTGTAGGAAAGATTCTGCGCTGCTTTTTGATAGAGCCTATAAAAATCATTAATCTGTGCACCTGTTAGGCTATTTTTATGTTTATTTAAGAGGGGAATCATATCCTCAAGCTGTTTCCACTTTTCTCGGTGATTTTTTACAAATTGCTTTCGATCCATTCTGACACCTTCTTGATATTAGTTACTATCCCTTATTATAGTAATTTTGTAGAATAATAGAAATAAAAAATAACAATTTCATCATGATGGGGGGAAATCTTAATGAACCAACATACAGATATAAAAACGCCGGAATACGTATCCATTCAATTTCAGCTGGCTGGTTTAGGCAGCCGTACCGCAGCCTTTATCATCGATCAATTGCTATTAATGATCGTAAACATACTAATCTTGTTAATACTTGTTCTCACAACCATTGGATTGCCATCTAGTATGTTTTTAGCACAATTAGAGCCTGTCGCTCTTGGTGTCACAATTATTGTCCTATTTATTTTAAATTGGGGTTACTTTTTTGCGTTTGAATTTTTCTCAGGCGGTAGAACCATCGGCAAGAAAGTATTAGGGATTAGAGTGATCCAGGAGAACGGACACAGTATCACCTTACTTTCCAGCCTAATTAGAAATTTAATGAGAATCATTGACTCATTGCCAACTGGATACTTCCTTGGTCTGGTCATGATTTTTTTCCACAGCAAGCATAAGCGGCTGGGAGATGTTGTCGCTGGAACCATCGTTGTGCATGAGCGTCACTCACGGAAAAAGAAACAGTCGCCCCTTGATAAAGAAATAGCCAAACGAGGACTGAAAAAGGAAGATTTAACACTTGATAACAATGTATTGGTCAGTTTCGGACCAAAGGATTGGCAGCTAATCTCTAATTATTGTCAAAGGTTAACTCAGCTTGTTAAAGATGAAAAATCTGACTTAACGAGACAAATTGCACGTATATTACTAGTAAAATTAGGGATTGAAATAGAGAAAAAAACAGAAACCGAACTAGAAAATACACTCTTCGTTCTTTATTTACACCTCAAGGATGAGTGGGAATTCGAAATCTAATGGGATCTAGGATACGTTGCTCTAAAGGCAGCCAGCACTGATTTAATTTTATATTGATATTCCTTAAAAGGTTGCTATAATGATAGAGTTGCAAAAAATTACATTTAATGGGATGTATTTTTCACTTCTCAGGAGGATTTTATGAAAAAGAATAAATTTGTGTTCTGGGGGCTAGTGATTACGACCCTCATTTCGGCACTTGATGCCAATATCATGCAAACCGCTAGCCCGACCATTGTTAATCAACTCGGCGGCAAGGAGTTATTTGCCTGGATTTTTTCCGTCTATATGCTGGCAAGTACGGTCACGGTTCCGCTCTTTGGAAAACTTGCAGATATGTATGGACGAAAAAGATTACTGATGATTGCTGTCAGCTTATTCACGATTGGTTCCATCCTCTGTGGGATCGCCGAATCCATGGTTTCATTAATTATCTATAGAGGAATTCAAGGACTAGGAGCAGGAGGGATGATCCCGCTTTCGATGATCATTGTCGGAGACTTGTTCTCGATTGAAAAACGCGGTAAAATCCAAGCCGTTTTTAGTACGATATGGGCATTATCCTCGATTATAGGGCCTGTTCTTGGGTCGTTCTTTGTTGAAGCATTAACGTGGAGATGGATTTTCTTTATCAATATTCCCATTGGTATCATTACAGTCCTTTGTTTAATTCCTTACAAGGAGCAGTTAGAATTTAAAAAATCGTACATTGACTACAAAGGGTTTTTACTGTTTGGTTTTTCCATTACATTATTATTGCTTGCAACGAGTGTAAGCAATCCCCTTTGGTATGTCATCTTTGGGCTGCTAGGTTTACTTGTATTTATCCTTGTCGAGAGGAAGGAAGCACATCCGTTCTTGCCGGTCTCGTTATTTAAAAACAGAGGCATCTTGATGACCAATACGTTCATGCTGTTTTATTGCCTTTCCTTCTTTGGAACATCTAATTTCATTCCTCTGTACCTGCAAGAAGGCAGATCAATGAGTATTTATCAAAGTGGTCTTATCCTATTAAGTATATCTCTAGGCTGGATGTTTGGGAGCACGCCTGCAGGTAAGTGGATTATCCGATTTGGCTATAGACGATTGTTCATAGTCGGAAGCTTGATCACGTTTATTTCAGGAACAGCTTTGTACGTATTCGTCAATCAGCTTTCTTACACAGGTTTATTCGCCATTTTGACTGTTCAAGGTTTTTCGTTCGGTTTATTGTTTGCGGTAGGTACCATTGCATCACAAGAGTTTGCTGAACCAACGATTAAGGGCGTCTCGACTTCGTTACAAATGTTTTTGAGAAATATAGGAACCTCGATTGGTGTAACGGTAATGGGATTAATCATTAACCAGGCTGCAACCATCAACTTAGGAATAAAGAACGTTTTCCTTTATGCCTTGGTGCTGAGTTTCGTAACGGTTTTCATTAGTTTCGTATTCCCATCAAAAACAGGGGCAACCGCTAGTATTAGCGATCATAACGTGATGTTAACTGAATAATTATCATTAAAAAACCTACATCTTAGAACTAGATGTAGGTTTTTATGTTGGGCAAAATACCTAACTTACCGAGATTGACGTACCATCTCCTTCAATAGGCATATGATGCTTAAAGAAAACCTGTGAAGGGAATGAGCCATTTGAATTATTTTTCAAATCCGAACTCTTATCCGAATTATGCCAATTCTATGGGAAGAAGTAACCAAGAAAACTTACACCAAACACTTGAATCTATTCTTCAGGGGATTAGGAGAGAGGCAACAGCGATTGAGCTATATAGACAGTTAGCCAGTATCGCTCCAAACCAAAAGCATAAAAATGACATTCTCCTAGCTCTTGAAGGTAAAAAAGCACATCTATCACAATTTACTCATCTTTACGTGAACCTTACTGGAACGAAGCCAGTCTATCAAATCGCTCAAGTTCCTTTTGACGGTTATCAAGATGGTCTGCAAAAGGCTTTTCAGTCAGAAGTAGAGGGTTATCAAGAATACAACCGAAATAGTTATCTCACTCAGCATCCTCAAATTCGGAATGTATTTTTGTGGGCCGTAACAGGTGAACAGGAAAATGCTAACCGGTTTCGTTCTTTAAATGAGGAAGTTTCTGTTCGAGCTACTGATTATGGACCTAATCCATTCGTCATTGATATTAATGAAGCAACGAAGCAAAACAATAACTTCCGTACCGCTATTTGGACAGGGGATCATCTACAGGTTACCTTGATGAGCATTGGGGTAGGCGAGGACATTGGCTTAGAGATTCATCCTGATCTTGATCAATTTTTACGTATTGAACAAGGTCAAGGACTTGTTCAAATGGGGGATCGCAAGGATCGTTTGGACTTTAGACAACAAGTTGCCGATGATTTTTCAATTGTGATTCCTGCAGGAAAATGGCATAACTTAACGAATACGGGTAAAGAGCCACTGAAACTTTATTCTATTTATGCACCACCGCAGCATCCAAAAGGAACTGTACATGAGACGAAGGCCGTTGCAATGGCTGCTGAAGAGGAACATCACCAGTAATGAATGTAAAAAGGATGAGACAAAGATCTCATCCTTTTCATTTTATGACACACTATAAGCAATGCATTTCTTCTTCGGCTTGATCCCAAGGGACGCTGTAGCCTTGTCCTTTCGAACAAAAAATCGAGGTTGAAGTATAGTCAGGGTCTGCGTCCTTATTGTATTGTATTTTTTCAATGACCTCATTCTGATTATGACACCGGTGATAACCGCCAAACACTAAATTTAGTAACCCTTTTCCCTGCGTAATGCTAGCAAACTCAGGACCGTAATTCATAAAGGTAATAACAGGGACCTTACCCGTTACAATCGCTTTTTCACCTTCCGTCATCGGTGCTTCAAAACAACCATGTGCATTTTGGATATCAGTCAAAATTTTGCCGAGATGATCGAGTTCAATTTTCATTTTAAAATCATAATAAGGCTCAAGCAAGATATTTTCAGCTTTCTCCAAGCCTTGTCTTAATGCACGGTAGGCTGCCTCACGAAAGTCACCGCCAGAGGTATGTTTATTATGCGCACGACCAGTCAGTAACGTAATTTTCATATCTGTAATCGGCGACCCCGTTAAGAGACCATGATGCTGACGTTCAAATAAGTGGTTGCGGATAAGATTCTGTGTACTAACGGGCAGTTGATCTGTATGACAAATACTCTCAAATGTAATTCCAGTATTTCGCGCGGCAGGCTCTAGCTGCAGGTGGACCTCGGCATAATGTCCTAAAGGTTCAAAATGTCCGTATCCTCGCACCGTTGATTTGATTGTCTCTTTATATAGTATTTCAGGGTCAGAAAAGGAGATATCTAGCAGGAAGCGGTCCTTGACTACTTGCTTCAACACCTCAAGTTGAATAGTCCCCATCACATGAATATGAATTTCTTGGGTGCGCTCTTCCCAAGTCACATTTAGTGAAGGATCCTCAGCATCTAATCTCCTAAAATACGCTAATACTTCTTTCACATTTTTGGAGGGGTCAAAGTTTACCTTTGACTTCAGCGCTGAGACCATTTCATAATTGACTTTTTGCGTTAAGGAACCTACTCCGTCACCAGCAGCGGCTGAGGACAAGCCTGTAACCGCAAAAAGATCACCCGCAGATATTTGCTCCACATTTTTAAATTTACTCCCATTATAAAGTCTCAACTGGGTGATTTTTTCAAGGTGGTTTTCGCCAAGACTGAGCTCATTCCGGACTTTTAAATTTCCACTAAGTGCCTTGATGAAGGTAATTCGAGTGCCTTTTTCATCATAGCGAATTTTATAGACGCGGCCGGAAAATGATTCATCCGCTTTATAACTTGTTGCTGTTAATAAATCAAATTTTTCAAGAAAGCTTCCAACTCCAATATCTTGTAAGGCTGATCCACTTAAAGAAGGGAATATTTGATTCTGATTGATTAATTGTATTAGGGTGTCTAGCCATAAGGTTGGCTCATACCCTGAATCCATATACTGTTCGAGTAGATTGTCATCCCGCTCTGCGATAAACTCTGCCAGCTGCTCGTTCATATCATTAAGGTCTACTATCTCTGTTAAATCACAAACATCCGGTGTTAAATTGTTGCGAATTTCTGCTAACACTCTTTCTGCATCAGCTCCGACACGGTCGATTTTATTAATAAAGAAGAAGGTAGGGACCCTATGCTTTTGTAGCAAATTCCAGACGGTTTCCGTGTGCCCTTCAATCCCTTCCACCGCACTGATAACGACAATCGCATAATCCATTACTTGGATGGCTCGTTCCATCTCTGGCGAAAAGTCGACATGTCCAGGGGTATCGATCAAATAATAGTCTGATTGATTATATGTAAAAGCAGCCTGCTCAGCAAAGACGGTAATTCCTCGTTGTTTTTCAATGTCATGGTTATCAAGAAATGTATCTTTATGGTCAACACGACCTCGTTGTTTAATCGTTTGGGTTTGATAAAGCAGTTGTTCTGCTAATGTCGTTTTTCCAGCGTCCACATGCGCGAACATTCCAATCGTTTTCTTCATCCTTGCACCTCAAAGTCTTTTTACCTTTAGTTATGGTCCTCCAATTATAGCACAGAGGATTTTTCACAAAGTAGATTTAGGTCTTTTGAAGTAGATTTGTTCATAAGTTCGAGTGCCTGTCATACATATTAGAAAGGAGCAAAAGGACATGCTTTTTAATGTAGGGGTTCCACTTAACTGACTTGCAGAAAGGGGAAAAATCCAAGTAATGGAATTCATATTGGAAATCATAAATAGTTATCGCTCTTTTTTTTCATTTGAGGCTTTTCAGAATGTATTGACCGATCCAACTAGTTGGGGTGTAATCGGTACTCTTATCATTCTTGAAGGATTATTATCAGCCGATAACGCTCTCGTTTTGGCGGTTATGGTCAAGCATCTTCCAAAGAAACAACGAAAGAAGGCACTGTTTTATGGTATTATCGGTGCTTATCTATTCCGTATCCTGGCGATTGGCTTTGGTGTTACCTTAATCAAAATCGCCTGGCTTCAAATTGTTGCGGGTCATTATCTTCTTTGGATTGTCTTCCAGCACTTTATGACAAAGGGAGAAGAAGAGGGGGAAGTAGAGCCAAAATCGATGGGGTTTTGGAGAACTGTTCTAGCGGTAGAGTTAATGGACATTGCCTTTAGTTTGGACAGTGTGATTGCTGCATTTGGAGTATCCAACCAAGTATGGGTATTGTTTTTAGGGGGAGTACTAGGAATCTTGATGATGCGGGGTGTAGCTCAATTATTCCTAGCGCTGATTGAAAAGGTACCTGAATTCGAAACGACGGCCTTTGTGTTAATCGCCATCATTGGTGTAAAAATGATTTCAGCAGCCTTTGGCTTCCAATTGAACGAATTTGTCTTCTTTAGTATCCTCATCACCGTCTTCTTTGGAACCTTTCTTGTTCATATTGTAAGAAAACACACGGGCAATGCCTCACCGAGATAAAACCAAATTTTAAACACCACATACAAAAGCTCTTATCTGTAAGAACCGATAAGAGCTTTTTACATTAAATTTCTTCGACTGCATGACCGCCGAATTCATTCCGAAGGGCGGCAACCACTTTTCCTGTAAAGGTATCGTCTTCTAAAGAGCGATAACGCATCATCAAAGCCATGGTAATCACTGGGGCCATCATTTGCAAATCTAGAGCTGTCTCAACAGTCCATTTGCCTTCACCAGAAGAATGCATGATTCCTTTAATTCCGGCCAATTTGGAATCCTTAGAGAATGCATTTTCTGTCAACTCCATTAACCAAGACCGGATAACAGACCCATTGTTCCATACTCTAGCGACTTTTTCATATTCAAATTCAAACGGGCTTTTCTCTAATATCTCGAACCCTTCAGCAATGGCCTGCATCATGCCGTACTCAATTCCATTATGGACCATTTTTAAAAAATGCCCGCTGCCAGGCTTTCCTGCATAAAGGTAACCATTTTCAACCGTCAAATCACGAAAGAGGGGTTCAATTTCAGGAAAAACTTCAGGATTTCCGCCAATCATCGTACAAGCACCATTTCGTGCACCATCAACACCGCCGCTTGTTCCGCAGTCAAAGAAATACACTCCACGCTGTTCACACTTTTCATTCCGTTTGATGGAATCTTTATAGTGAGCATTTCCTCCATCAATTATCCGGTCACCTTCTTCGAGATAGGGGAGGAGCTGTTCAAAAACGGTATCGGTAATTTTGCCAGCAGGTACCATTAACCAGACGGTTCTTGGTTTCGTCAATTGCTTAACAAGGCTCTCAATTGTTTCAGCAGTCGTGACACCCTCGGAGGAAATTTTTTTCATTGAATCCTGATTTACATCATAAGCAACCACATGGTGATTTTTATCGGTTAAATTCAAAGTAAGTTGATAGCCCATTTTACCTAAGCCGATCATTCCAAGCTGCATTCATCATCATCCTAACTTTTACGGAATAAATTTTCTTAATATGTTTATTATATGAAAAAAAATTCTTTTTACAATACGTTTTGAAAAAATATTTTTTCTTTAATGATAATTGAGTATAATAAAAGAAATTCCTAAACTGGAGAGATACGATGAAAAAGGATCAAAAACCTTGTTTGGACACCATTCGGACAGACTATCCCGAATTTAGTGTAACGGAAAGAAAAATTGCTGACTATATTTTAAAGAACCCTAAAAAGATTATTCATTCCTCTATAAATCAGGTTGCAGAGGATTTAAATGTTGCCGACTCTACCGTTTTTCGTTTTTGTAAACGACTTGGCTACAAAGGGTATCAAGCATTGAAAATTGCCCTTGCATCTGAAGTGGTTTCACCATTACAGGATATCCATGAACAAGTAACTGAAGGTGATACGGTTGAAACAATTGCCTCAAAGGTATTCCAGGCTAACCAAAAAACATTAGAAGCAACATTGGCAGTCGTTGATGAGAAGCAACTGCAGCTGGCAGTAGACTCGTTAGTTGCTTCCGAATCGATAAAGTTTTTTGGAAGCGGCGGTTCAAGTGTTATCGCCCTTGATGGCTATCATAAATTTTTACGCACAGGGTTAAAGGTAAGTGCGGTGATCGACAGTCACTTTCAACTGATGGAGGCATCACAGATGTCACATAAAGATTGTGCAGTTTTAATTTCACACTCGGGTTCTTCAATGGATGTCCTGCAAATTTTGAACGTGGTTAAGGCAACAGGGGCGAAAAGCATTTCCATTACCAATTATGCGAAAACACCATTAAGTACAGGAGCTGATATTCCACTTTACACTGTATCAGAAGAAACGGAATACCGGTCTGAGGCACTTTCATCACGAATTGCCCAGCTCACATTAATCGATGCGCTCTATGTCAATATCTTAATGAAATCAGGCACCAGCGGACAGGAAGCACTCGAAAAAATCAGAGATGTCATTAGTGTAAAAAGAATATAAGGGGGAGGAAAAGCTTGTAGGACAGGATCCTGCAAGCTTTTTACTTTTTATAGTTGAAACATATTCAAAATATTTAGAAAACAACAAAAACATACTTGATATTCAATTTTTTAATTGATAGACTAATATTAAATCAAAGGTCTATTCGTAGGGTTGATTGGTGTGCTAAATACACTTACTACAAAATAGAATGACAGTAGGGGCGAACAGGATGAGAAAGATACATGTAGTTACTCAAAAGGAACTGGTGGAGATCGAAAAGTTACATGAATGCACAGCCGTTGTCATTGATGTCTTTTTAGCAACCTCCACTATTATTCTAGCTTTAGATCAAGGTTTTACTAGTGTACAGGCGGTTAAAGACGCACAAACAGCCTTATCAGTAGCTAAATCCAGCCCGAAGGACTCTTACCTGCTTTTGGGGGAATCTAAGGGGGAAGAAATTGACGGATTTATTTATCCTGACCCTTCTTTGCTTTTTGATAAGAAATACTCAAAAGAAAAAGAGCTGATTCTTTGTTCCACAAACGGAACTGTTGCGATCAATTTAGCACGAGAATCAAAAACACTTTTTGTTTCATCGCTCATTAACGGACAGGCAGCTGCTAAAAGAATTCATGGAGCGGATGATTCTTCGATTGTGTTCATTTGTTCTGGCAATGATAATCGCTTTTCCTTGGAAGATTACATAGGTGCCGGACAGGTCATTCATTATTTACGGAAGCATGTAGGAGAATATTCATTATCAGATTCCGCCATCGGAGCATTATTATGCTATGAATCTTCAAAGGAGAGAGCATTTTCCGACCTTTATCGGTGTGAAACCGCCCGTATGTTAGCAGACTATGGATTCGAACAGTCTATCGACATGATCCTTGAAAAGGTCGACAAAATTGAAACCGTTCCCATTTATCATAATGGAAAGATGGTAAAAGAAATTTCAAATTTGAAATAACAGGAGTGATGTACCCATGCTAGCATTATCTGCTCAGGCACAGGATTTGAAAAGAAGACTGATCAGCTTTATGGAAGAGTATATTTATCCAAATGAAAGCTTGTATGAAGAACAATTAAATCAAATGGAATCCAGATGGGCTATTCCACCAATAATGGAAGAGTTAAAAAGCAAGGCGAAGGAACAGGGACTGTGGAATTTATTTATCCCTCAAAAAGAATATGGTCCTGGCTTAACGAACTATGAGTACGGCCACTTATGTGCAATTATGGGACGCTCTTTAATTGCACCAGAGGCGTTCAATTGTAGTGCTCCTGATACGGGTAATATGGAAGTTCTCATCAAATATGGAACGGAAGAACAAAAAGAGAAATGGCTGATTCCTTTGTTAAATGGAGAAATTCGTTCTGTTTTTTCAATGACAGAACCTGCTGTTGCTTCTTCTGATGCCACAAATATTGAAGGCAGTATTATTCGTGATGGTGACGAGTACGTGATCAATGCCCGCAAATGGTGGTCTTCCGGAGCCATGGACCCACGTGTAGGTATAGCCATTGTCATGGGAAAATCTGATCCAACAGCGGAAAAACACAAACAGCAATCTATGATTCTAGTTCCATTCGATGCTCCTGGAGTAGAGGTTAAGCGATATTTACCTGTTTTCGGTTATGATCATGCCCCGCATGGACACGCTGAGGTCCATTATAACAATGTTCGTGTTCCTGCTTCTAATATGTTATTAGGTGAGGGAAGAGGCTTTGAGATTGCTCAAGGGCGTCTTGGTCCTGGAAGAATTCATCATTGTATGCGTGCCATCGGAGCGGCAGAACGCGCACTTGATCTTTTATGTGAACGGGCCAATAGCCGAGTCGCATTTGGTACAAAGCTTGCGGACAAGGATGTTATTCGGGAAATTATTGCCGAGTCTCGGATAGAAATTGAACAGGCTAGACTTTTAACCTTAAATGCTGCTCATAAAATGGATCAAGAAGGGGCGAAGGGAGCTCGTAAGGAAATTGCGATGGCAAAAATCGTTGCTCCTCGTGCATCACTTAGCGTTATTGATAAAGCAATGCAAGTGTTTGGCGGGGCTGGTGTCAGTGAGGATACTCCGCTTGCGGCACACTGGGCAAATGCACGTACACTTCGTATAGTCGATGGTCCAGACCAAGTCCATCTAAGAGACATTGGCCGTCTCGAATTGAGAGAACGTCAATAACCAAAATTTTTAACAGGCTGTGCTCTTTGAAAAGAGTACAGCTTTAATTTTGGGCTATTCAAGAGAATAAATGAAATAAGGATTGGCTTGATGCCCTTGAAGGTGGAATTAACGCAATAAGGTAACCAGTCGATCCTTCTGATTACCGTGAAAAAGAAAAAAGTACTGGAACGGTAACCATATGACCCTTCTGATTACCGTGAAAAAGAAATAAGTACTGGAACGGTAACCAGACGACCCTTCTGATTACCGTGAGAAAGAAAAAATTGCTGGAACGGTAACCAGACGACCCTATAATGATAATTAATAAGCCAAAAATCCTGATCTAGATTTATAATAGTAAATAGTTATCTAATTTACTAGGAGGAACCGATATATGCAAAAAGAAGGATACATAGAGGTAATCGGAGGAAAGGTTTGGTATCAAATTTTCAATCAGAATGCTTCGGGGACGCCGGTAGTAGTATTACATGGAGGACCAGGGTCATCCTCTTATTCGCTGCAGGGACTGAAGGAACTTGCCGTAGATCGGCCTGTAATTCTGTATGATCAATTAGGCTGCGGCAGGTCAGACCGGCCTAGTGATGCTTCTCTTTGGCAAATCGAACGATTTGTACAAGAGCTGGATCAACTAAGACAAGCACTTGACCTTGAAGAGGTACACCTACTTGGTCATTCTTGGGGAACGACACTTGCTGCAGCATCTTATTTAGCAAACCCTATCGGAGTGAAGGGTATCATTTTCTCTAGTCCATGTCTTAGTGCTCCACTCTGGGAAAGTGATCAGAAACGAAATCTCCAAAAGTTACCAGCTGAGATCCAAGAAATTATCACAAGATGTGAAGAGAATGGAACAACTGATTCCGAGGAGTTTAAGGAGGCTACGGCAGTTTTTAACCAGCATTTTGTGTGCAGATTAAATCCTTACCCTGAATGGTTAAAACAAGGGTCTCACTTTAGAAATCCAGAAGTGTATAACATCATGTGGGGGCCGTCTGAATTTACAGTATTGGGAAATCTGAAGGAATTTGATTGCACCGCACAATTAAAGGAGATTACTTGCCCAACTCTTTTCACCTGTGGTCGTTTTGATGAGGCAACTCCAGAAACCACAGAGTATTTTAGTCATCTAGCTCCAGGCGCTGCATTTCATGTATTTGAAAATAGTGCCCATATGCCTTACGTTGAGGAGCCTGAGGAATTCTTACAAACAATTGTCCGCTTTCTAGATGAGGTAGATGCCCGTTAAGCTTAAAGAGGAGTAGCCAATCACGTGGCTACTCTTACTTTTTTATGCCATTTCTTCCGTAACCTTCACCAATTCTCTAAGTGCTTCTTGATCATCATCCCCGGTCACCTCAAAGGTTACGCTTGCCTCTCTTGGTACCCCTAGTGATAATACGCCCATAATCGACTTTAAATTGACTCTGTGGGTTTTGTAGGTGAGGAAAATTTCTGAATCAAAACGTGATGCCGTTTGAACCAAATGTGTAACTGCACGACCATCTAAACCTGCACTGCTTTTGATTTGGACTGTTTGTTGAATCATTTTACAGACCTCCGTCATGAATAAAGATACCTAACACTCTTTTATGTATGAAACAAATTAAGCGAATATGAATGCGACCGGCAGTTTTTATGTCAGACATTTTAACAATAGGGTGAAAATGATATAATATATTTATTTTCTAATTGCTACTTAGAAGGAGCGAAGTACTTGAACTTTAAGATCAGTCATAAATTAATCAAAGAAAAGTGTGGTTCCGTCTCCTTCAAAAGAGGAGAGGCTTTTTACCGTTCCAAAAAAGTTACGTTTCAGCAATATAATACTCAAAAGTGTACTGCAACAGTATCAGGGGCTGAGGATTTTCATGTCACCATTTTTATTAATCAACAGGAAGTCATGGTGACAGAGTGTAACTGCCCCAAACTTCTATCGTATCAAAAGGATTGCCAGCATATTGCAGCAGTCCTGCTATCTATTTATGAAACTCAACGCCAGGGAATAGACCCTATAACCCCTAAGGCTGATTCCAATCAACAGCCGATTAAGGACAACCTTGCAGGAAGTTTAATGGAGATTTTCAGTGAAAAGAAGATTAAATCTAGTGGTCAGCAGACTCATTTTGAAACAAGACAAGTACTGCACCTGGGAATGATTTTAAAACCAACTACAATCAGAACAGGGCAAAGGCTGTTTTCCATTGGGCTAAACTTTGGCGACCTGGTGGTCAAAAATATCCGTGATTTTCTAAAAAATGTGAATGATGTTAAGCCAACGAGGATTTCAGCTTCTTTTACATATGACCCTTTGCTTCATTGTTTCCATAAAGAAATCAATATGATACTTCAGCAATTAATCCAAATATACAGTGATGAAAGTTTATTAGAAGAGACTTTTTCTGAGGGATTGAAGGATCCTAGCCTGCTGGTGATTCCATCAGCCTCGTGGCAGCATCTTTTCCCGTTGCTAACAACTGCTGAAAACATTGTCATGGAGCTTGAGGGAGAGAGGATAAGCAGACTTCAGATATCGAAACAAAAACTTCCTATACATTTTAAAATTAGTGAAAATAAGCAGCAGGGCTATTTACTAAGCATTTCAGGAATAAATGATTTGTTGCTGATGAGTCCCTACCATTTGGTAATCCATGAAGGGAAATGTATACAGCTAACTACTTACGATAGTAAACACCTCTCGGACTTAAAGCAAATGATAGAGGCGGCCGGAACAAATCGGATCAATATTCAAAGAGACCAAGTAAACCATTTCATAGAAAAAGTAATACCTGGCCTAAGAAAATTAGGTGAAGTCCGCTTTTCTGAAGCTGTTTCAATAGAAATTAAGAAAACACCGGTAGTTGCTAAGTTATTTTTAGATAGAGTAAAAAACCGCTTACTGGCGGGTCTTGAGTTTCATTATGAAAACATCGTCATAAATCCATTCGAATCCCATTCCTCTAGCTTCCCCCTGCTAATTAGGGACAACGAAAAGGAACATGAAATACTAAGAATTATGCAGGAAAGTGAATTTGCTGAGACGGATGGCGGATACATTTTGCATAATGAAGAACTAGAATATGAGTTTCTGACCTATGTTATACCCAAATTACAGAAGCTAGTGCAGATATATGCGACTACTGCCGTCAGAAATCGGATATTCAGGGAAAACACTCGTCCACAGATCAGGGTCAGGGTAAAAAAGGAACGAACGAACTGGCTCGAGTTTAAATTTGAAATGGATGGGATCCCTAATCATGACATTAAGGAAATATTGGCAGCATTAGAGGAGAAACGCAAGTACTTTCGTCTCCGCAATGGTTCTCTGCTCTCATTGGAAACAAGAGAGTTTGAAGACATTCACCGTTTCATGCAGGGCCTTACGACCAAAGAAAGAGGACTCGATAGCGGATTGAATCTTCCTATTGTTCAAGGACTCCAATTATTGGACACTTTTGAAAGCGACCAAACTTTATTGCTAGAGGAATCCTTCCGAGATTTCATGAAAACCTTAAGCAATCCTGAGGGGTATGAGGTTCCCCAGGAAGTGGATTCCATTTTGCGTGACTACCAAAAACAAGGCTATAAATGGATGAAGGCTCTGGCTAGTTATGGATTTGGCGGTATTTTAGCAGACGACATGGGCTTAGGGAAAACACTGCAAAGTATCACATTTATTTTATCAGAGCTTGCTGTTATTCGAGAAAGGAAGCTTCCGGTGCTTATTGTTTGTCCATCAGCGCTAACCTATAATTGGCTGAGCGAATTGATGAAATTTTCTCCCAATCTGGAATCAATTATTATTGATGGATCTAAAGTAGAGCGAGAAAAATTACAAAAGGATGTTTCGGGAATGGATGTGGTTATTACCTCCTATCCATTGCTAAGAAAAGATCTATTATGGTATGAAAAGCAGAGTTTCCACACCGTGTTTTTTGATGAGGCACAATCCTTTAAAAATCCTGTTACCCAAACAGCAAGAGCTGTGAAGAGAATTAAGGCAGAAAATCGCTTTGCACTTACAGGAACGCCTATTGAAAATTCACTTGAAGAATTATGGTCTATCTTTCACGTGGTCTTTCCTGAACTGTTTAAAGGGCTAAAAGACTATAGCAACCTTACCATGAAACAAATTTCAAGTAGAATACGTCCATTTTTACTGCGAAGAGTAAAAGAGGATGTCCTTTCAGAACTTCCACAAAAGATTGAGTCGTTAGAATCGGTGGAACTTTTACCTGAGCAGAAGAAGCTTTATGCTGCCTACCTGGCAAAACTCCGGCATGACACGTTGAAGCATTTGGATAAAGATACAATAAGGAAGAATAAAATTAAAATACTCGCTGGGTTAACTCGATTACGACAAATATGCTGTCACCCTGCTTTGTTTGTTGATGGATATAAAGGGAACTCAGCGAAGTTTAATCAGCTGCTGCATATTTTAGAGGAAGCCAGAAGATCAGGAAGAAGGGTATTGATTTTTTCCCAATTTACCAAAATGCTAGAGCTCATTGGTAGGGAACTGGCTATAGAAGGGCATCCTTATTTTTATTTGGACGGCCAAACTCCATCGGAAGATAGACTAGAAATATGTAATCGATTTAACCTGGGTGAACGTGATTTGTTTCTCATTTCCTTAAAAGCAGGAGGGACTGGACTTAATTTAACGGGGGCTGATACGGTTATCCTTTATGACATCTGGTGGAACCCTGCAGTAGAAGAACAAGCCGCTGACCGAGCTCATCGGATTGGGCAGACAAATGTAGTTCAGGTAATCAAACTGGTGACACGTGGTACGATAGAAGAAAAAATGAATGAACTGCAAGAAAAAAAACGAGATTTAATAGAAGAATTAATCGATTCTGAAGGCAGGTCTCAAACAACCTTAACTGAGGAAGATATTCGTGAATTGCTGATGATATAGATAAACCAGCCCTCCAAAAGGAGGGCTATTTGCTTACGCTTTTATTACTGCAATTGCTGTGTATCTTGAGATTGCTGAGATTCTTGAGTTTGTTGAGATTGTTGTTGTGATAAGCTCATGGCAGTTTGTGCGGCCGTAAGATCAACATTTAACTGCTCTGAGAGGTTGTTGGGATGATAATATCCCTTTGAAATCATATAATTTGAAATTTGTTCATGAGTATTAACTGCATCGATTAAATATTGCTTTAATGTTTCTCTAACTTCAGGGGTAGATGTTTCTGTCAAAGCTAATGCAATATTTTTAACACCAGATTTTGCAGCTATTAAGAAGTCAGTAGCAATCACTTGATCTGTCATACCGCCCATACCTACCATATTTTGGATTGTTTGATTCATGATTGCATACCTCGATTCGTAATAAATTCCTGCATGCGCTGGATTTGAGCCGTCGTTTTGGTTACATCTTGCTGCAAGATATCTTTTAGTTCAGAGTCCTGTACGAGTACACCCATTGTCGATGACTTTGTAAGACAAAGGTTCTTAAAAGTTAACAGTTCATGTAGTTCATACGTTTCATGCGGTGCTAAATATTGTGTGTTCAATGTGAGTCCTCCTGATATTTTTCTTTGCAACACAAATATAGAATCACCTGTATAGAAAAGAAAATCTCAAGAAAATAGTGGAAAAGTCAATTGCGTAATTTTTCATAATTCCTAAGAAATAAATAATAGATAAAAAATATATTTATTTTAAGGTCTAATGTCCTATTTCGCTCACAGAACAAAACGTATGTTCCTATCTGGTAAAAAAAATGATATACTGTAAAGGCAATAGAATAGGTATATCTCAAGGGTGGTCGGCACATTCCCTATTGGAAGGGGGTGATGCTGAATGACGGTTTTCGAAACCTTAATGTTTTCGGTTGCTTTTACAAGTTTAATCGTAGCAGTACTGTCATTTAACCAAAAAAAATAACCCACCCTTGAGTTAGAGGCTCAGGTGAGTTATCCCGCCAAAATAGCCGACCCACTAGGGAACGTCTATTGCTAGGACCGAACATGTTACCAGCATGTTTGGTCTTTTTTAGTATATGGTTTGATTTGATTATATTATACCAATCCGACAATAAAAAGAAAACAGTATCTAAACAATTCCATTTTATAATCTGGTTTAATGGGAAGGTTATTCATAGGATTTAAAAAAGGAGGAATGCCAGAAACATGCATAATGAACCAAGGGACTATATAACAATTGAAGATGAAAATGGAGCTCGTAAAGATTATGCGGTTGAAGCATTGTTTGACATGGAAGATGAATCATATGCACTGCTAACATCGGATGACGAAACTATCGTAATGAAGGTAGAGGGTGAAGATGGAAACCAATTTTTAGTTGGTATTTCAGATCCAGCTGAAAGTGAAGCCATATTAGCCGCTTATGAGATTGCAGTAGAAAATGCACCAGCAGAGTAAAGAAATAAAATCAACTGCGGGCTGAAATGCCCGCAGTTTTTTGTACCTGCAATTAAGTTTTTCCTTTTAAATCCCATATTTCCCTACGATTTCAAAAATAGTTGTCCTTTTGTAAAGACTATGTAAATTTCGTGTAAATTTATCTCTTAATAGGTTTACAGCTTGTTTACAGTAGATTAATAATATTACTTGTGAGGAAAATGTCGAAGTTAAGGGGTTGTTATTTTTGGAGTTTAATATTCAAGAAATGATCTTCCAGTTTGTTGGTGGATTGGGGATATTCTTATTTGGTATTAAATATATGGGAGACGGGCTGCAGAAGTCAGCAGGCGATCGCTTAAGAGATATACTTGACCGTTTTACATCTAACCCATTTATGGGTGTCCTTGCGGGGATATTCGTAACCGTACTTATTCAATCTAGTTCAGGTACAACTGCATTAACAGTTGGTTTAGTCAGCGCAGGCTTCATGACCCTAAGGCAAGCAATAGGCGTCATTATGGGTGCCAATATCGGAACAACAGTAACAGCTTTTATTATCGGTATTAAAATCGATGAATATTCCTTACCGATTATTGCGGTAGGGGCAGCTGCCATCTTCTTCTTCAAAAATCAAAAAGTTCAGGCTCTTGGTCAAGTAATATTTGGCTTTGGCGCATTATTCTTTGGTCTTAGCCTGATGAGTACTGGGATGAAGCCGTTACGATCATTAGAGGCATTTCAAGAGTTGACATTAAGTTTGAGCTCAAATCCTATCCTTGGTATTCTTGTTGGTACCATTTTTACGGTAATTGTTCAAAGCTCAAGTGCTACCATTGGTATTTTACAGGAGTTATTTGCTCAAGGTGCACTAGATATAAAAGCAGCGCTGCCTGTGTTATTTGGCGACAATATAGGAACAACAATCACTGCTGTACTAGCAAGTATTGGAACATCGATTGCAGCAAGACGAGCAGCACTCGTCCATGTTATGTTTAACGTCATAGGTACCATAATTGTTATGATTTTCCTTATTCCGTATACAAAGCTAATTGTATTTTTCCAGCAAAGTCTAGATTTAAATCCAGAAATGACGATTGCCTTTGCTCATGGGACCTTTAATGTTACCAATACGATTATCCAGTTCCCATTCATTGCAATGTTGGCATGGATTGTAACAAAGATTATTCGTGGGGAAGATACCTTTATTAATTACAAGCCGCAAAATCTTAATCCATTATTTATTGAACAATCTCCTTCCATTGCTTTAGGACAGGCAAAAGAGGAAGTGATTAGAATGGCTGAACTTTCTATCAAGGGATTAAATGAAGCAAGTGCTTATTTTAATGATCGACAAAAGAAGCATGCAGATACAGCTGTTCAGTTAGAAGAAGCAATCAATAATTTAGATAAAAAGATTACCAATTATCTAGTAGATATTTCTGCTAAGCCATTATCAGAAGCTATATCTCACAAGCATTCTTTATTATTAGACTCTGTTCGTGATATTGAAAGAATCGGTGACCATATCGAAAATATCGTTGAAGTAGTTGACTATCAAATCAGTAACCGAGTGATTATTTCAGAACAAGCAACAAACGAACTGAACGATATGATTATACTGACTAATTCAACCTTAATTGATGCAATTGGAGCACTTAGATCCTTTGATACTAATCTTGCTCTTACAGTAATAGCTAAGGAAGAACAAATTGACCAGATGGAACGCCAGCTTCGAAAGAACCACATTTTACGCTTGAATAACCGAGTTTGTACTGGCGATGCCGGCGTTACTTTTGTTGATATTGTGAGCAACTTAGAGCGAATCGGTGATCATGCGGTTAATATTGCTGAAGCCGTGATTGAGCATGAGAATCTGCTTCATCATAAAACGACAATAAAAAGCACAATAAGCTAAAAAGAGCAGTCCCGGTAAACTCTGGGATTGCTCTTTTAATGTTTATATTCCGCATGATAGGAGTTTTCACCGGAATGCACTGATAAGAGTGTGTCAGCATACCCAACCAAACGGTTGACAATTTCATCGGCAACCGCATAAACAAGGTGATGGACATCCGCTCTATGTAGTCTTGGATCATCAAAAATGATGGTAGTATTGATAAATATTTCTTTCGTATCGTACAGGTTGTAATGAATGATGGTTTTTCCAGCAGCACCGCCAGTGGCTGGGTCTTGGTAACTAGGGAGAAATATATACCATTCTTCAGCAGTTGGGGATCGGAAATTTTTTGTAAAGGTCATTCCCCGAATTTCAAATTCAATTTGATGTTTAAGTTTTTCACTAACAACCTCAATGATGTTATCCTCCAAAGGCTTTTCCCACTTTCTATTATACTTAATGAACAACGTCATTTCTTTTGTCAATATAAAGGGAGCCATCCTGCTGAATTTCTGCATAGAAAACATCTGAAACATCTTTGACTCCTGCCTTTAACAGTTGATGATCCAGCCATTCAGGTTGTATATTTAATTTTTTTAGATTTTCATTCACAATTGCACCATCTGTCACCACTGCAGTGGCAAGTGGATAAATATTCTGTTTGTATTTTTGGATATTAACATCACTCTTAGTCACTTCTTGTAGGTTTTCTTTTTTCATATCAGAGAGCTTACCATCTGCCTCAAAGATTGCAAATTCAACTTCAGCCATCGAAAATATATTTTTTTGGCGAAGCATACTATTTAGGGTATCTATATTTAGTCTCATTTTTCTTAGAATGTCTTCCATTACCATTCCGTTTTTTACAACAATCATAGGATCTCCCTCAATTAATTTTCTGCCTCGCTTAGACTTAAGTTCTATGTAATCAAGAAGAACTGTAAACAAACTCCAACCAGCTAATGCTAAAACTCCGTAAAAAATTCGAACATTTGGGTTTAAAACAAGATTTGCCGCAATAGACCCGATGGCGATAGCCGAAACAAAATTGGGAAAGGTCATTTGACTGATTTCTTTTCTTCCCATGAGTCTGGCTAATAAAAATAAAACAAAGAAAGACAAGGTAATTCTTAAAATTAGTTCTACAAGTCCCATTAGAAACCACCTTTTTATCTGAATATAATATATTTATTTGCTATCTAGATTGATATTATTATTTATTAAATTGTTAGGCTAACTTTGATGATTAAGGGATATTAATCCACCTAATGCACAAAATAACAGCAATATACTTTTAGGAGTGGAAGGTTTGGGAAAAGCAGGAAAACAAGTACCCGTGAAGGAAACGTTCAATGATAATGTAAAGTATTTAAAAGAAGAACTTCGAGTAGGAAAGAATTTTGATGTCATTCATCGACAGTTAGAATACGCAGGATTACGTTTCGCTATGTTCCTAGTGGATGGATTTGCAAATGCGGATATGCTGCTTCTGATCATGAGGGAGCTAGAAAAACGCAAGCCTGAAGATCTTAATAAAAATGTTATTACCAAATTAGTAGAAACCTTTATCCCTCATGTCGAAGCAGATACATCAGAAGATTTAGAAGAGGTCATTGCTCAAGTGCTGGCTGGACAAGCTGCGATTGTGGTAGAAGGCGGCAATAGGATTATCCTGATTGATTCACGTACCTATCCGGTCCGTTCGCCAGATGAGCCCGATATTGAACGGGTGGTACGTGGTCCTCGTGATGGGTTTGTTGAAACCATTGTTTTTAATTGTGCCTTAATTCGACGAAGGGTACGAGACCGTTCTTTAATTATGGAGTATGTACAAGTAGGAGAACGTTCCAAAACAGATATTGCATTAGCTTACATAGACAGTATTGTAGACATGAAACATGTTGAAATGCTAAGAGGCAAACTTGAAGAAATTTCAATCGACGGAATCCCTATGGCTGAGAAAACGATTGAAGAATTTGTTTTTGGACGTAATTATAATCCCTATCCATTGGTTCGTTACACAGAAAGAGCAGATACAAGCGCTGTTCACTTAATGGAAGGCCATGTTTTGATTATCGTTGACGGTTCTCCAAGTGTGATGATTTGTCCTTCTACCTATTGGCATCACCTGCAGCATGCGGAAGAGTATAGGCAGAAGCCAGTTGTTGGTGTATTTTTAAAATGGGCTCGGTATATTGCCGTTTTAGCATCACTTTTTCTACTACCACTTTGGTATACCTTTGCCACCAATGAACAATTGCTTTCAGAACGATGGAAGTTTATTGGAGTTAAGGACTCAGGAGAGATTTCATTAATATGGCAATTCCTTATTGCTGAAGTTGGAATTGAGGTCCTGAGGATGGCCGCTATCCATACACCTAATGCATTAGCAACGGCACTTGGTATCGTATCCGCCATCATTATTGGAGACGTAGCCGTACAGGTTGGAATTTTCACTCATGAGGTAGTGCTTTATGTTGCCGTTGCTGCTATTGGAACATTTGCAACCCCAAGCTATGAGCTAAGCTTAGCTAATCGGATATTCCGTGTCTTTTTCCTGCTCATGGTCGCCTTTTTCAAAGTTCCAGGTTTGATTATCGGGATTACGTTATGGCTTTTATTACTTGTAAGGACATCAAGTATGAATATTCCATTTATGTATCCATTTTTACCTTTCCATCCGCGAGATTTCTGGATGTTAATCACTCGTTCTCCTGTACCGCTTAACAAAATAAGAGGAAACATGTTGAACCCTCAAGATCAAACGAGGCAATAATAAGAAACAAGTCTATCCTTGTCGGATAGACTTGTTTCTTTGTGAAAAACCTACAATCACGCGCCACAAGCTCACATCTATCGACATAATACAACATAGTTATCAGTTTAATAGCTTAGTGCTAGCAGATGATAGCAACTGCATTATTCTAGAATTTCTTTGAATTCTTTGCCTTTTTGAACATAATGCTCACTCGACATTTTTAACATTTGTAAATCTTTGTCTGTTAACTCACGAACCACTCTTCCTGGTGATCCTAAAACTAAAGAACGAGGAGGGATCTTAATACCGCCAGATAGAAGCGTGTTAGCACCAATGATACATTCCTCACCAACCTCAACATTGTCTAATAGAGTTGATCCCATTCCAATAATAGAACTTCTGCCAATCTTACAGCCGTGTAAAATCACATTATGACCAATCGTTACATCGTCAGCTATTTCAACCGGAAAACCTTCAAACAAATGGATTGTAGAATTGTCTTGGATACTGCATCTTTTACCAATCATGATGGGACCGTCATCACCACGCAAGACCGCATTAAACCATACCGTTGAACCTTCACCAATCCGGACATCGCCAATTAAATATGCTCCAGGTGCGACGAAAACGCTTTCGTGAATAGCAGGGGAAATACCTTTATAAGGAATTTTCATTGTTTTACTCCTCCTAAAAACTGAATAATCTTACTATTAAGTAAAATTATAACATTAACACCGATGATATGTGAATTTCTCTATAATTAAAAAACGAACTCAAGGTCGTTTGAATTCGTTTTTTAAGAAAATTACCTAACTGTTAGTATTTTCCGCCATATTTTTTATACCAATCTACAAAATGATGTAAGCCTTCTTCAATCCTTGTTTCTGGAATAAATCCTATATCGGCTTGTAGATCAGAAATATCTGCATACGTTTCCTTCATATCTCCTGGCTGCATCGGTAAATAGCGCAGATTTGCCTTTATCCCGGTAATCTTCTCTAAAGTCTGAATGAAATCCATTAGTCTAATAGGATTATTATTACCTATGTTGTAGATTTTGTAAGGTGCAAAGCTTGAACTTGGATCTGGTTGATTTCGATTCCAATTTGGATTAGCAGATGGGGGGAGATGGAGCAGGCGAACAATTCCCTCTACAATATCATCGATATAAGTAAAGTCTCTACTCATATCTCCATTATTAAAAACCTCGATCTCCTGTTGGTCCGTCATTTTCTTTGTAAAAGTATAATAGGCCATATCCGGCCGGCCCCAAGGTCCATAAACGGTAAAAAAGCGAAGACCTGTAGTAGGGATTTGAAACAGGTGACTATAGGTATGCGCCATTAGTTCATTTGCTTTTTTCGTTGCAGCATAAATACTTACAGGATGATCAACAGTATCTCTTGTAGAAAAAGGGATTTGCCCATTTGCACCATAAACAGAACTTGAGGAGGCATAGATCAAATGATCTATTCCGTGTTGTTTGCTTGCCTCTAAGATATTAATAAATCCGACTAGGTTAGAATCAATATAGGAATGTGGATTCTCCAGACTATAACGTACGCCAGCTTGTGCAGCGAGATTTATCACTATATGAACCTTCTTGTCTTTAAATAGCTGATCGAGAGTCTCTTTATCTTTTAAATCTATTTCAAAGAATTCAAAGTTAGGGAACTTCTCTAACATTTTCAGACGATCTTTCTTTAACTGTACATTATAGTAATTATTTAAATTATCCAAACCTATTACATGATAATTTTCCAAGGCCAAGCGTTTTGAAAGGTGAAAGCCAATAAATCCTGCTGCCCCAGTTACTAGAATGCTCATGGTGCCGGTTCACTTTCTTGTCCAAATGAAGGGATTGGAGTTTTTGTCCAATCTGCATAGGTTTTTGGATCTAATAACCTAACTTGTTCAAGAAACGAGTTAAGGAAATCTCTGATAAAAAGATCTTTAAATAGTTCAATCGGTCTATTTTGCTCCCTGGAAAAAGAATAAACATGATCGACTAATTTAAAACCATTATTGGTTATGATTATATGCCTTAATGGAGCGTCAATCTGCTTGAAACCAGCATTTTTCATGGTTTTTAAAATGTCTAATAATTTTGCTGTAATCTCTATGGGCAGTTTTGATTGCTTTTTTAGATAGGTGTTTAAGTCAGGCCCAGTGAGATACTCCATGACGATATAGTTGGTGCCTGTCTCAAATACTTTGGGTATAAACGACAGATTTTGGTTGGATAAGAGAACCCCTTTTTCTTGTTTGGCATGATTTGGTTTCCCGTAGATTTTCACACATTTTTCCTCTGATATTCGATAAACGGCACCTTGGTGGCCTGCTCCAACGAGCGGGTGAGCAATTGCAGAGTCAACCTTTACTCCTTCTCCATCGCCTCCAGAAGCGACTGGAATCTTTCTATAATCTAATGTGTTTTGACTAAAGAAGCTTTCCCATTCTTGGTGCAGTTCTGGTGCCAGTTTTTTGACACGTGATACAAAGGAGTCTTTTAGTAGAATGATTTTTAAATCTCTTAATAACTTTAATGGAATGGGGTGATCTCGTTTGAAGGCATTTACATGGTCAATGACCTTAAGTTCTTCATTTTCGAGTACAAATATATGTCTAAGAGGGGCATCAATCATGGTGAATTTCGCTCTTTTTAACTCTTTTAAAATAAACAGTAATTTGATTGTAATTGATTCGGGGATAAACGTACAATTTCTCAAGTATTCTTTCAAGGTAGGAGCATTAAAATATTCCATCACAACAAAGTTTTCTCCAGTTTCAAATAATCTTGGAAAGAACGGTAACGATTGTCCCGCCTTTAGAGCCTCTGCTTCCATTTTTGCTTGCAATGGATTCGTATAGATTTTTACACATTGGCTGTCTGTTAGTTTAAATACAGCTCCTTGTGAACCCATTCCTATCATTGGATAATTAGTTGGATTCACAATCTCTAACGACTTTTCTCCTTTAGTAACGTGTATTTTTCGGAAGTCCACTTTCTTCATCTCCCTAACAACTCATCATAATATTGAGCTTGTACCTGCAACTGTTTTCTAAGATCAAAATGTTGTTCTACTTTTCTCCGAGCTGCTATCGTGTAGGCTGTCCAAAAATTCCGATTAGATAGCATATAATCTAGCGCAAGCGCGAGCTGGTCGATATTATTCTCTGGTACTAGAATTCCTTCTTTGTTATGGGTAATCAATTCTGGTATTCCTACGTGGGTAGTCGATATGACAGGAACACCCATTGCCATCGCTTCTTTTAAAGTATTGGGAATCCCTTCAACATCACCGTTCGCAGCCTCAAGACTTGCTGCACAGAAAAGGTCAGCTTTGTACAAATATTCTCTCACTTGATCTTTTGGCACATGATTTAATAGCTTGAAAGAATTTCCTAGATTTAACTGAGCAGCCAGAGATTTAAGATAATCTTCTAACTCACCGCGCCCAATAATGGTTAAAGTAGCATTTGGAAATTTTGTTTTTATTTTCTTAAAAGCTTGCATTAACACGTGATGACCTTTTTTCTCTACTAGTCTTCCGAGTGAGAGGATGTTCTCTGTACCCCACTTATTTGGAGGACTGTATTTGTATTGGTCAAGGTCAACACCGCCATACAGAATTCTAATTTTTTCGGCAGGGCAGCCCCAAGCATGAATTCGATCAGCTAAATGCTGGCAAACGGGGAAAAATCGGTCCCCATGTTCAAACAGCAATTTCATATTTTCTAAATAACCCACAGGCTGATTTGCTAAAGTTGCATCCCTGCCGCGAATACTCGTGACTAAAGGGAGATTCGTTTCTTCTTTAAAAGGGAGTAGTAATGCACCAAGTTGTCCATGATGGGCATGCATGAGAGAAATTTTATTTTTTTTAACATAATCTCTCGGAGATAATATTTCGTTTAGATAAAAAACCTTATCATTTAGAAGAGAGAGATCGACCATATACTTTGGCTGCCGAACCAAATGAATATAATTGTACCCAGGAACTTCACGTATTTGCGAAATGTATTGAGTGGGGTCAACTCTTAAATTTAAGTGCAAAGTAGTAGGCATTTTCGCTTTTCTCCTTTCAGCATCATTTTTGGAATTTCATCCACTTGAAAATAAAATATGCCATTTGGAGTGGAGAGGCTTGGACATATCGGAATTTATTATGCTTTAATCATCCATCAGAATAAGAGTTGGATTTATGTAAGCGCTTTTAAATTAACAAAATAATAAAAATAGTCAAAAAATATTGACTAGGTAGTTTTCCAATGGTACTCTAATTAATAATTTCAAATGAATCGATGACGAGAAGAGTAGGATATAAGTTGTTTATTAGAGAGTCGACGGCTGGTGGGAGTCGATAACAACTATATCTGAAGATCATCTCTGAGATGTGTAGCTGAAAAAGCTTATAAGTAAGCTATACCGGACCAATCCACCGTTAAATGGAAAACGTACACGTACTTGTACGATAATCGAGAGCCACAGCTCACTTGAAACAATATTGCTGTGGAAGTAGGGTGGTAACGCGAGCTAACTCGTCCCTATTAAATGGGGCGGGTTTTTTGTTGTTTAAAAATAGGCCAATGATAAGGGCAAACGTGGAAATCCACAATGAATGAAGTAATTAGAGGAGGATTTGATTAACATGAACCAGCCAGTTGAACAATCAGTAAGACCTTTTCAGGTAGAGGACGTGATTATTGCCAGTCACACGATTAAAGATGTCATTTCTCCAACACCTTTGCAGTATAACCATTTATTATCAGAGCGTTACGGTTGTCACGTTTACTTGAAACGAGAAGATATGCAAAGTGTTCGGTCGTTTAAAATCCGCGGGGCCTATAATCGTATTAAAAAATTAAATGAAGAAGAATTAAAGAACGGGATTATTTGTGCGAGTGCTGGAAACCATGCACAAGGGGTTGCATATTCTTGTCACCACTTAAAGATTCATGGAAAAATCTTCATGCCAAGTACTACTCCGAAACAAAAGGTAAACCAGGTGAAATTCTGGGGCAAAGATAGTGTGGAAATTGTATTAGTAGGGGATACCTTTGATGATGCCTATGAAAAAGCACGGGAATGCAGTTTAACTGAAAACCGAACCTTTATTCATCCATTTGACGACCCAGATGTGATCGCAGGTCAAGGAACAGTCGCAGTAGAATTGCTGAATGACTGTAATGAAAAGATTGATTATTTATTTGCTGCTATTGGCGGCGGTGGACTTATGGCAGGTGCGGGCACCTATTTACGGCATTTTTCACCGCAAACCCAGCTGATTGGTGTAGAACCTCTTGGGGCACCTGGGATGAAGGAATCCATTTTAAAAGGGGAAGTCACGACGCTTCAGCAAATCGATCCATTTGTTGATGGAGCAGCCGTTAAAACGGTAGGAAGTATGACCTTTAACATTTGTAAGGAAATCGTGGATGATATTGTGGTGGTTCCTGAAGGAAAAGTCTGCACCACCTTGTTGTCATTGTATAATGAAAGTGCCATTGTAGTAGAACCAACAGGAGCTCTGTCCATTGCTGCATTAGATACATATGCTGATGAAATTAAAGGGAAAACAGTGGTGTGTATTGTAAGCGGCGGTAACAACGATATTGGACGTATGCAGGAAATTAAAGAGCGTTCGAAAATTTATGAGGGCTTGCAGCACTACTTTATTGTTCAATTTCCACAACGTCCAGGGGCTTTGCGGGAATTCCTAGATGATGTTCTGGGACCAAATGATGATATCAGTCATTTTGAATACACGAAGAAAAATAACCGCGAAACAGGACCTGCGTTAGTTGGAATTGAACTGAAGGACAAGGAAGACTACCTCCCGTTAATCGAACGTATTAAAGCAAAAGGATTTTTGTATCGGGAAGTCAACAAGGACAGCACCTTATTTCAGATGCTTGTATAAAAGAAAAACAGGGAGCCAGCCGAGGCTCCCTGTTTTTTCTTTTACATTTAGAAACTACTCTACGTTATAAATTCCTTTATTAAATATTTACCGGAAAATGTATATAATAGAGAAATAATCAAAGATGAGAGAGAGGGATTCCATGTCTAAGACCATTTTTACCAATGGTAAAATTTATACATTAGACGATCAGCATCCTATTGTTGAGGCTGTGGTTGTAGATAATGGCAGAATCATTGATCTAGGTTCGGACCATGAGATGAACCTGCAATGGGGAAGAGCGGAGGTAAGAGTAGTTGACTTACATGGAAAAATGGTTACACCTGGGTTAACTGATAGCCATCTGCATTTATCAGGAGTAGCCTTTCACTTTCTAGACCTCGATCTATCGGGGGTTAGATCAAAAGTAGAAATGCTAGAGTTGATTAGGGAAAGGGCTAGTTCAGTTCCACCAGGAAAATGGCTCATTGGAATGGGCTGGGATGAAAATTTATTCGCAGATGGAACCATTCCAACCATAAATGAGTTAGACTTTGTTGCGCCTCATTGTCCTATTTACTTGAAAAGAACTTGTCATCATGCTTTTTTAGTCAATAGTAAAGCACTTGAAGTTAGTCAGTACCATCCTGGAATCTCAGTACCACGAGGAGGTACAGTTGTTCTTGATCCCTATTCGAACAAACCGACTGGACTCCTACTGGAAGCTGCTTCCCAGCTTATTACCGCTCATATTCCAGAACGAACGTATACGGAATTAAAGGCTGGGTTAGGACAAGCAATGGAATATGCAATAAAGAAGGGCTTAACCTCAGTACACACAAATGATCCTGCTTATTTAGGAGGATTCGATCAAACCTATAAAATGTATCATGAGTTAATAAACCAGGAGAACAAAGGCCTACGATGTAATCTTCTTATTGATTACCCATTCCTTACTAGATTAAAAGAACGAGGGATGCCTGCAGGGTATGGAAATGATAAGCTGCAAATTGGCGCGATGAAAATTTTTGCGGATGGCGCATTCGGAAGAAGGACGGCCCTTTTATCAGAAGCCTATTATGACCAGCCAGGGCATTATGGAGAGGCTATGCATGACAAGGAAGCACTCTACCAAATGGTGAAAGAGGCTAGGGACTTCTCTATGCCGATTGCGGTTCATACCATCGGTGATCAAGCTCTTGAGCATGTACTTGATATCCTAGACCAGTTTCCTAAAACCGCATTTCGTGACAGATTGATTCACACTTCTCTTGTCAGCGAGGATTTAATTCATCGATTAGCTGATCCAAGCAGAATTGCAGATATTCAGCCAAGATTTATTGTCGGCGATTACCCATGGATTAAGGAAAGACTAGGAGACGAGAGGGAGGAGTATCTATATGCTTGGAAGACGCTGCTTACTTCTGGGGTTCTATGTGCAGGAGGCTCCGATGCTCCAGTTGAGCCAATTGACCCTTTATTAGGGATTCATGCAGCCGTTACACGAAGGGCACCCGGACAGAAACATGAAGGATGGAATAAAACGGAGAAATTATCCTTATTGGATGCTGTTAAGCTGTTTACAGTCGGCGGTGCATATGCCACTAATGAAGAAAAGATAAAAGGGACCCTCTCTAGGGGCAAACTAGCTGATATGGCTGTTTTTTCTAATAACCTTTTTACGATAGATGAACCTGATCAATTATTAGAGACCCATGTTGAAATGACCATTATCGGTGGAAATATCCAATCATAAAATAGCGATGTACGATGGCCGTGACAAATTTCACGGTCTTTTATTTTGTTAACACAATTGTAACTAAATGCCCCATCTAGTTTGCAAGATTCAAAGTATAATTAAGGTAATTAATCCAACTATCAATTGAAAATTTTTTGAGGATGTGTAACGTATGAAAAGGATTACAGGACTATTATGGTGTATACTTTTGCTTTTTGGAGCAGCCCATGTATCCGCTGAGGGTGGAATATTAGAGGCAAGTTATGATTATACCGATCCCGAATTTAGAGGCGTGGTCGATATGCTTGCGATGGAAGGACATTCTCACGACGACCTTTCTAGCTGTAATGTAAAGCAATTGTATTATGAAGAAGTGGCTGAGATGCTTAATAAGGGTATGTCGAAGGACGAAATCCTTGATTATTATATACAGGAACAAGGAGTTCAAGCACTCTTAGCTCCTCCCGGAGACGGATTTAATCTGTCACTTTGGATTACTCCTTTTCTCATATTACTAGTTGTCTTTGTGCTCATTTATTTCCTAATTAAAAAATGGACCAAGAATAGTTCCAGAGGCCGTCTGGCAGTAGAAGAAGAAATTACACTTGAGGACGATATCTATAGTTCTATGATTGAGGATGAACGTAAGAAGTTGATGTAATACTAGCAAAAAAGTCGTCCGGTATATCTGGACGACTTTTCCGTCTAGTCTATTTACCTATTTTAATTCTTTTGCAATGGCACGGCCTGCTTGACGCCTGAAAAGGCAGCCGCCGACAAAGGTTCCTTCTAGTGCACGATAACCGTGAACCCCGCCACCTCCAAAACCACAGACCTCCCCGGCATTCGTAAAAAACAGAATCCGTATGAGCAAACTTTAAGAGGAATTAGCTGGAATATAGTAGAATAAAAATAATAAAGTGCAAGTTAAACAGAGTAAACACCGTTAAAATAAAGAGTCGAGGTGCTGTAAATGGATGATCGTTTTTTTCGTAGTGCAATGGGGAAGTTCGCCACAGGAATTACAGTGGTAACAACAGAAGTGGATGGAGAGGCACATGGAATGACAGCAAATGCATTTATGTCCGTTTCGCTCAATCCTAAGCTGGTTCAGGTATCGATTGATAAAAGAGCAAAGATCCTTAATCTGATTCAACAATCAAAAAAATTCGCGATTAGCTTTCTATCAGATGCTCAGGAAAGTGAATCAATGCGATTTGCCGGCCAATTAAAGGACGATCAAGTTTATTCTTTTGAGCGGTACGGTGAACTGCCGGTAATAAAAGACGCATTAGCAAACATCGTTTGTACTGTATACAAAGAAGTAGAAGCTGGAGACCATGTCCTATTTATCGGTGAAGTGACTGACCTGAAAGTGAGCGAAGGGGATCCATTGTTATACTTTGAAGGAAAATACCGTAGATTAACATAGTATATTTCGTAAGAAGCTGTCTAATGGCAGCTTTTTGTTCTTGTACTCGTAACTTTCTTCTGTAAAATATAAGAGGGAGGGATATACTTGTATAATAAAATTAGAATCATTTTAGGCATCGTTGTACTTGTACTAGCTGGCTACGGTTTAATCACCCAAAATTTTATCGCGCAGCCGTTTATGATGCTGGCATTGTGTGCGTTTATATTAGTCGGAGGAATCAACGAGTTTAAGCAAGGAAGAAAAGGACGTGCTTTTGTTAGTATCGCTTTCTCACTATTCGTCTTCATCATCTTTGTCCAATCGGTCGTTACTGCATAGAAAAAAGGTGACAGCACTTTAAGTGATCTGTCACCTTTTTTCATAGTCTATCGGCTTTTTCGGAATAAACTCAAATATTTGCTTTGACTCAAGGCTGTCCACTAAACGATTCAACCAGTCATAATACTCAATTGCAGAGGTGAGTTTTTCTATATCCACCTTCGCTTGGTTTTTAATATTCCTATCAACATTTTCATCATCTAAAAGTGATGTTAAATCGGAAAGTGAACGCTCCATAGCTGAAATATTAATCGAGATGCCAGCACGCCATTTTATTGTAAAAAAATCAATAAAGGTCTGGTACCAATCAGGCTCCGCCTGATAAAGATCTTTTCTAACCCCTTTTTTCCAAACCTTCCCAACCATTTTTAACTCTAAGAGACTGCGTACTGACGTGCTCATACTGGTCTTGCTCATACCGAGCTCTTCTTTCATTTCATCTAATGTTAATGGTCCTTCTTGAAAATACAGGGACCCATATAATCTTCCTATAGACTCTGTAACACCATATAAATTCATATTTTGAGATATTGCATCAATTACCCGTTCCCGGGCTTTTTCTAACTCTTTCTCGCCATTCATTTTCCTATCACACCCATCTCTAGTACGTGTTCTATAATAGACTATCATGTATCTTTAAAAAGTAAAGTATTCACTTTGATAGGAATTGGGAGGAATTTGGAGCATTACTAAGTATTCTGATTATTCTTTATGTACAGTTTTTTCTGTACGTACTTTACAGACAAATATGGCTAATTACCAACATTGCCCTTTTTAGTCAATAAAGACTACAATAGGCAGGTAAAGGTGCTAAACCGTCTAATTCGAAAGAAACAGGTGGTGACAGGCACCGCAAGAAGGGAGGGAACAAAATTTGAAAATTAAAGTGCAGAATGTCACAAAAGTTTTCGGAAGGTCTAAGAAGGCGATTCAACTTTTAAATGATGGGGAATCAAAGCAGGGGATCTTAAAGAAGACGGGAGCAACAGTTGGTGTGAATCAAGCTAGCTTCGAGGTCGCAGCTGGGGAGATTTTTGTCATCATGGGCTTGTCTGGAAGCGGTAAATCGACGTTAGTTCGGATGCTCAATCGACTCATCGATCCAACCATTGGTGAAGTCTACATTGACGGGCAGGATATTGTAAAAATGTCGAAGGAGCAGCTTAGAGAGGTTCGGCGTAAGAAAATCAGCATGGTCTTTCAAAAATTTGCGCTTCTGCCTCATCGAACCATCTTGGAGAATGTTGAGTATGGTTTAGAGGTACAAGGAATGCCGAAAGATACCCGAAAACAAAGAGCAATGGATGCACTACTACTTGTAGGTTTGGAGGGGTATGAACATCAATATCCTAAGCAACTGAGTGGCGGGATGCAGCAAAGAGTTGGATTAGCAAGGGCACTTGCCAATGATTCAGATATCTTGCTGATGGATGAAGCCTTTAGTGCTTTAGATCCATTAATTCGCAAAGATATGCAGGATGAATTATTAGAGCTTCAATCTACGATGAAGAAAACCATCATCTTTATCACACATGATTTAGATGAGGCCTTACGGATTGGTGATCGAATCGCTTTAATGAAGGATGGATCGATTGTCCAGATCGGAACTCCTGAAGAAATCCTCATGAATCCTTCGAACGACTATGTTGAGAGATTCGTAGAAAATGTTGACTTATCTAAAGTTCTAACAGCTGGCCATGTCATGAAAAGAGCTGAGGCGGTTTCAATCGAAAAAGGCCCAAGGGTTGCTTTACAGATCATGAAAGAGCTAGGAATTTCAAGTATTTATGTCGTGGATAAAAAGAAGACCTTATTAGGGGCTGTCACTGCAGCGGATGCAAAAGCCGCAATGGATCGTCACGAGAACTTAAGTCAAATTCTACAAGCTGATGTGACGACTGTATCTCCAGATACCTTATTAACAGACTTATTTGATAAGGTTTCGGCCGCAACAATCCCAGTTGCAGTGGTCGACCATAATAAGAAGCTAAATGGTATTTTGGTTAGAGGAGCCGTCATTGGTGCACTTGCTGGTAATAACAACGATATCAATCAAGTACATAATGCAAAATCTGAAGCCGCTGCTGGAGAATCTAGCAAGGAGGTGAAAATAAAATGGAACAATGGCTCCCGAAAATCCCAATAGCTGATTGGGTTGATGTTTTTGTAGATTGGCTGACAACCAATCTGGACGTTGCATTTGAAGGAATTACTACGATTCTAGAATCCGTTGTAGAAGGTATGGTCACTGGTTTTAGCTTTATTCCTTCCTATATGTTTATTATTCTCTTAACCTTATTAGCTTGGAGATTATCAACAAAAGGTATCGCTATTTTTACTGTTATTGGTCTGTTTTTAGTAGACAATCTTGGATATTGGGAACCGATGCTGCAAACGCTTGCACTAGTTTTAACTGCAGTATTTATTTCGATACTTTTAGGAATTCCGTTAGGGATTTGGGCTTCGCAAAAGCAAACGGTTCGGAACATAGCAGTACCCATTTTAGATTTCATGCAAACCATGCCTGCTTTTGTATACCTGATCCCTGCTATTTTCTTTTTTAATATCGGAGTAGTACCTGGGGTTGTTGCTTCCGTTATTTTTGCGATGCCGCCAACCATTCGCCTTACGATCCTAGGAATTCAGCAGGTGCCTGCCGATATTATTGAGGCGACGGAGGCTTTTGGATCGACGACAAGTCAAAGATTGCTTAAGGTTCAACTGCCGCTTGCCATGCCAACGATTATGGCTGGTATTAATCAAAGTATAATGCTTGCCCTTTCAATGGTGGTTATTGCTTCCATGGTCGGTGCACCTGGACTTGGTGCAGATGTATACCGAGCTGTTACACAGATTCAAATTGGGAAAGGTTTTGAAGCCGGTTTGGCGATTGTCGTAATTGCCATCATTCTTGACCGGATTACCCAAAATATAGGAAAAAACAAAAAACAAGGGGGAACTGTTTAACATGAAGAAAAAATGGATGCTTATGGGGTTAGCTGCCCTGCTGACAGCTGGTCTTGCAGCTTGTGGCTCAGACAAAGCAAATAATAGTGAAGGTTCAGTAGGTGACAGTGTAGATTATAAAATCATTGGGATTGACCCTGGTGCCGGATTGATGAAGGCAACGGCAAAAGTGATTGAAGACTACGCATTAGAAGATTGGACACTTATCGAAGGATCGAGTGCAGCCATGACTGCTGCTTTGAAGAAGGCATATGATAAAGAGGAACCAGTTATTGTGACGGGGTGGACGCCACACTGGATGTTCGCCTCTTATGATTTAAAATATCTAGAGGATCCGAAGGGCGTATTTGGTGAAGATGAAAACATTCATACAATCGCAAGAAATGGCTTGAAAGATGATCATCCTGAAGCATATCAAGTATTAGATCAATTTGTATGGACCCCTGATGATATGAATGTCGTTATGAATAGTATCGTAAATGGAGAAGAGCCTGAAGCTGCTGCTGCTAAATGGGTAGAAGACAATGCAGATCTAGTAGCAGAATGGACAAATGGCGTGAATAAAGTCTCCGGTGATGAAATTACGCTTGGATATGTGGCATGGGACAGTGAGATTGCCAGCACAAATGTCATTGCCATCGTATTATCGGACTTAGGTTATAAAGTGAAATTAACTCAAGTAGAAGCAGGGCCAATGTGGACAGGTGTTGCCGACGGAAGCTTGGATGCCCATGTTGCAGGCTGGTTACCATCTACACATGCTGACTACTATGACAAGTATGAAGGCGATTTTGAAGACTTAGGAGAAAACCTGCTGGGAACTAAGCTAGGTCTCGTCGTTCCAGCTTACATGGAGATTGATTCGATTGAAGATTTAAAATAACAAAAGAGACCCCTTACTTATCGGTAAGGGGTCTCTTTTGTTCATATCGTTCTATCTCGGAGTTAATGTTTTTACTGAAATAGCAGGTGAGAAGGTTGTCACCATACAGCCTTCTAAATGCTTGTCGTTCAACAATCCAAGTGTGAGGGCAGATTTGATTTTTACATCATCCGGTTTTTTTACCACTTGAATAAGCTCATTCATTTGCAGACCCTCTAATCTTTGGATCGTTAGCTCCTCATTATATTTTTCAATTTTTCTCATTTGTCTTTGCAGTTTGTATCCATTTACCGATATTTCGCCTTTTTCATTTGGACCTACGAGTTTATTAAAATAGTCATGAAATAAGTCTTTCAGCTGATTCATTTCCAATTCGATTTCCTTTTTCTTCTTCCCAAGCTCATAGTATTTAACCAGCATTTCTTCTGTTATGAAAGAATCACTATTCTTCAGCATGACCATCTCCTCCTAGCGAACGTATATTCTATTTTATTTTCATTTCGATTCATTCATTACATCTTTCCATCTACAAAATTTTCATTCCAAAATTTTGTTTTTTTCCCAAATAGTATGATAGAATAATATTAATTTAGAAAATTCAAACTATTATACGAGGTGAAAATGATGAATGTTCCATTAGTGTTGCCTGAGTTCTTAGACCGTGCTGTCCGTTTATACGGCAATAAAGAGGCTGTTTATTGTGACAACAGAGTTTTTACATATCAACAGTTGAATGATAGAGTAAACCAACTATCACATGGACTGCATAGTCTTGGGGTTGAAAAAGGAGATAGAATTGCCTACTTAGCACCCAATACGGTTGAAATGCTAGAAGGTTTTTATGGTGTTTTTCAATTAGGGGCTGTCATGGTACCGCTTAATGTTCGCTTAAAACCTGATGATTATCTGTTTATCTTAAATCACAGCGAATCTAAGATTCTAGTAGTTGACCAAGATCTCTATCATTTAATACAGCCTATTAAAGAGAAACTAGCAACGGTGGAACACATCATTGTCCATTATAAGGATGAACAAACTCTTGAAATTAGTTATGATCAGTGGTTATCAGAACAACCAATAACAAAGTTCAAACGGGCTGAACTTGATGAAAATGATGTCTGCAGTCTGCTTTATACGAGCGGAACAACCGGTAATCCAAAGGGAGTTATGTTAACACATCGAAATAATTATCTTCATGCATTAGGGACTATGCATCACTTGCGGGTGTCCGATCGTGACGTGTATCTCCATGTTCTGCCCATGTTTCATGTTAACGGGTGGGGATCCCCTTTTTACTATACGGCAAATGGAGCTGCCCATATATGCTTAAAAAAAGCTACCCCTGAATCCATTTTTAAAGCTATTCAAGAATATAAAGTTTCTGTCGTTCATATGGCACCGACCGTATTAAATTCACTTTTACAATATTATGAAAAACACAACCCTTTAATTGAACAAGACGTACGTGTCGTGATTGCCGGATCGGCTCCGCCGCCAGCGTTTGTATCACGAGTAGAAAAGGAACTAGGCTGGGAATTTATCCAAGTATATGGCATGACCGAGTCCAGTCCACTCAGTCTCGTTTCAACCATCCGCAGCCAGTTAACCCATCTAAGCTATGAGGAGCAATTGAGAATTAAGGCAAAAGCCGGTTATCCGATGATTGGCAGTGACGTTCGGGTTGTTAACGAAAATGGGGAAGAGGTAGCCCATGATGGCAAACAGATTGGAGAAGTGGTGACCAGAAGCCACGGAGTCATGTTAGGATATTGGAAGAATCCTGAAGCCACTACGGAGGCCATTCGCAACGGATGGCTACATACGGGGGATATGGGGACTGTTGATCCATATGGGCACATCGATATTGTCGACCGGAAGAAGGATGTTATTATTAGCGGCGGAGAGAATATATCTTCGATTGAAGTGGAGGGGGCATTGTATGAACACCCAGCCGTGTTAGAGGCAGCTGTCATTGCCGTTCCACATGAGAAGTGGGGAGAAACACCACATGCATATGTTGTGTTAAGAGAAAATATGCAAGTTACTGAAGCAGAAATCATAAAATTTTCTCGAGATCGTTTAGCCCACTTTAAAGCGGTTACAGGTGTTACCTTCGTTAATGAGCTTCCAAAGACTGCCTCAGGGAAAATACAAAAGGTCCATCTCCGTGACGAATACTGGAAAGAAAAGGGGAAGAGCGGTCGATATGTAAATTGATGAGAAACTAAAGGAGCTTGGATCTTTCCAGGCTCCCTTTTTATGCACTTCTAATGTAGCAGGATTATGAAACTCTGATTCTAGAATAATTAAAAATCCAGCAAATCGAATTTTTCTTTCTGTTTAAATAGTCCATAAGGAACTGTCACCTTTATCAAACCTTTTTAAAAATGTGTGCCTATTTTGCTTGAATCAGGCTATTTGAGGAGGCATGTTCATTATTTTAGAATAGTATAATTCTTGTAAGGGATCCCTTTTTACAATAAAAAGAGAAAGGGGTGAAACAAATGCAATTTACTCTTGGTGATTTTCTAGCTGTATTACTACTCTCATTATTATTGCTTCTAGCACCTGTACTTGGTATTCCTCAAGACCCTCTTCAAACAGCTCTATGTGATATTGCTGGTTGTGGTGCTCCAGCTTAAGTCCTAAGTAAGCCATCTCAAAATGATTTTTAAGCTGGCTGCAGCGCCTAGAAGATTATTTGATGCTAAATAGTCTTCTAGGTTGTTTTTTTAATATAGTGATTTGGATTTTGATTAAAATTTATTTAGAAGAAGGTGTATATTGATGAAGGATGAAAATAATGTAAATGAGCTGTTAAAGGCTCAACAGGTGGGGATGAATAATCTTACAGACCTATTTAAAGATCAATCTAGTATCATGAATGCGATAAATGAGCTTGTTAAAGATCAAAAAAATGGCCTAGATATTAAAGAGTTGCTTAACGTTCAAACACCTGGACTTGAAAATATCTCCACTGGTAATTTAATGAGCCTTGCAAATGAAAAGTTAAGTGAAGGCGCGATTGATTTAGGTTCAATCATGAATGTGGCATCAACCTTATTAAAAAATGAGTCGGTGATGAATTCTTTACAGGGGGTTGGAAAGGGAAATGGGAGCGCTGCTAAAAATGGTTCAAAAGCGAGCGTAGACCTATCCGAGATTAAAGAGGTAAATGAGCAATTTCTGGATCAGATGAAATCAGAAATGACTTTAATGAAAGAACTAATAGAAAAGGAGCATAGTCAGATTATAACAGCTCTTGAATCTATTCGTGATTCCATACAAAAATTATCAATAGATATAATGGCACTAAAACTAGAACTTCTAGATACTAATAGGGCAGTGTTAGGATTTGCTGAACAATTATCTTCAAAAAAGAAAAAGGATAAAAACTAATGTTGAAAAAATCCGGTCTAAAAAGACCGGATTGTGTTATATCTATATCCAACGTCTATGATTATTTTCAATTGCAGTGTATAGGGCAATATAACTATCCAATTTCTGACTAATCATGATCGTTTGCTCATTGTCTAAACCTTTACTTAATCCAGTATGAATCATTTCTTCCCTGAGAATTTCTATTTTATCTCTAAGAACATATGGGCAATGTTTAGTTGAGTCCATTTAATCCCTTCCAATATCAAAGATATACATAAATTGTAAAAATATCAATATAATGCAATACGTTTCAATTATAAGGAAAAAGTCATGATTAGTCAGTGAACTATCTCACTAACGATTTTTGTATTATTTATATTTTAATAGATTCTAAAAGTGAAGTATGTCGAATAAAGGCGACAATCCATAAATCTATAAACTACCTTTTTTAGTAGGACTTTAGTAGAATAAAACTAACTTCGGATTTCTCTGGGGTACATTTTTTGTTGAAAGGGGTTTTACACATGGCAATATCGTTATCAAAAGGGCAAAAGGTAGATTTAACTAAGACTAACCCAGGATTAACAAGGGTAGTTGTCGGACTTGGCTGGGATACAAACCGGTATGATGGCGGGGCAGACTTTGACTTAGACGCAAGTGTCTTTCTTTTAGATGCAACAGGTAAATGTGCATCTGAAAGAGACTTTATTTTCTATAATCAGCTTGAAGGTGGAAATGGTTCTGTCGTACATACTGGTGATAACCGTACTGGTGAAGGTGATGGAGATGACGAACAAATTAAAGTTAACTTAGGATCCGTACCAGTGAATGTTGAAAAAATCTCTTTTGTTATCACAATTCATGATGCTGAATCACGCGGCCAAAATTTCGGACAAGTATCCAATGCATTCTGTCGTATTGTTAATGAAGATACTAACCAAGAAATTATCCGATATGATCTTGGAGAAGACTTCTCGATTGAGACAGCTATTGTTGTGGGAGAGTTATATCGTCATAATGGCGAATGGAAATTTTCAGCAGTCGGTTCAGGCTACCAAGGCGGTCTAGCCCGAATTGCTACAGACTTCGGCTTACAAGTTTAGTTTTATCAGCAGCAGCAAGAAGAAATCTTTTTCTTCTTGCTATTTTTATTTTTCAAAATTCCTTTTGCACTTTACAGCATTAATCATTGAAAGAATTTTTAGAAAATGCTATAATGAACTTGTTTAAATTCTTCTGAGTTTAGACCTCCTAAAAAAGGGCTTAGCCTTGACCACTAAGCTCATTTAACCTTTGACTCGCTCAAAGGTTCTTTTTTTTGCGCTTAATTACCAACGGAATGAATAAAAAGATTGGTTTTAGAAAAAATGATATATGGTTCAGGAAATTTTTTAAGCATGATGTAACCAAAAGGAGAATGAACAATGAAGGGTCAAATTACACCATATCTTAATTTTGACGGTAGCGCAAAGCAAGCTTTAGAATTTTATAAGACTGTATTAGATGCAGAGATAACGGGAGTTCAAACCTTCGGAGAGGCCGATTATCCCACCCCTCCTGAAGCAGACGATCGCGTCATGCATGCACTGTTGAAAAAAGGTGATCTTTCCATTATGTTTTCAGATACCTTCCCAGGTCAAGAGGTAGTGGTCGGTAATAATATCTCTCTAACCCTTGAGCCCGAGAGTGAAGAGGAAATTCAAAAGCTTTACGATGAACTAAGTCAAAATGGCAAACCATTAGCAGAGCTACAGGATACCTTCTGGGGTGCAAAATATGCCAGGGTCCAAGATCAGTTCGGGATCATCTGGGAACTTAATTATCAAAAATCATAGCTCATTGAAGAGAAGCACTTATAGGTGCTTTTTTTTTTGGAGCCGAATAAAAAAAAGAAAGTGGCAATGAACCACTTTCTAAAGGAGGTATTGTATCATGGGTTAATACAATATATGTTCTATTTGTACAAGCATGTAGTAAACCTGTCCTATCTTGAATAAATTTATTTGTTTAATCTAGA
Organism: Neobacillus sp.; assembly: GCA_040797665.1. Taxonomy (GTDB): domain Bacteria; phylum Bacillota; class Bacilli; order Bacillales; family Cytobacillaceae; genus Neobacillus. The sequence goes on from JBFNER010000004.1 coordinate 53,259, forward strand.
AATCTTTGTTTCATTTCTGCTGTTGGCAGCATACAGCTTTCTTTCTTACCAAACCATTTATATCGGTTTTTCGCAATAAGGTCATAAAGGAGGTCTCTTAAGACAGGAGGAATCACTCGAAAAACAGTGAGGAATCTCCACATACCGCTTAATTTCATACAAACACGTAAAGCGGCATTAGATTTCTTATATACTTTATGGTCTTCGATTAGAATGAAGCTGTTTATCTCCGTTTTATAGCCGCGTTCTCTAAGTAAAGTTTGGCCGATATCACTTTGGAGAGAAGCAAACTTGAAATGTCCATAAGGATCTCTGTTAATGATAAATTGAACACTGCTATTGCAAAGATTACAAACACCATCAAATAAAATGATCCGTTCCATGACTCACCAACTTTTCACAAGCTCTACAAAATCTCTCCATATGTAATTAACATACCATAAAAAAACAAAAAAGCACTCAACGGTGCTTTTTTTCCATTTTTCTCATCACTGTACGCCCCAGGTGGACAAAAGGGCTGAAATGTCCACGAGTGGTGCCTGTCACCATAATTTCATCAATTTACATATACAATCCTGCCAGGAAGATTCCTAGTGTTTCTTGGTAGATTTCGTCAAATTGGGTGAGTGGAAGGGGGTTGATGCCGCTGCCGAGTTCGACGGTAAATCCTGGTCTCCGCCAATCTTGGATGAACCAGTCTTTATATCCAGCATAGCTTTCGATGGTTTTGACTGGCTGATAGCCGCTGACCCTGCCAAATTCATTGACAATGGTTTCAGATTCTGGCGGCTCAAGATTTTCAAAGCCCCAATAAATGACTTCTCCCTGCGTATGAAAGGCTAATACTCTTGCAAAATCCCGTCTCCTTGTTAAATCTGCCATAGCAATAGCTTCTGGCTCTGATAAGGGTCGTTCTCCTACATAATCTCTTGGTCCTGGCTGGGAAGGGTTACGAGCTTTTTCTAATTCCCATCTAGCGGGGAACTGGTCGTTCAAATCTACTCCTCTAATATTTGCCTTCCATCCTGAAAAATCTGTACTGCCACCATTTAATTCTACCACTCTATTTGCCCATGTTTCATTTTCTGGAGGGCCGTTTAATACCAGGTCTACTCCATCGGGATTTACCATTGGCACCAGCGATAAGGTTGTTTGCCGGTACAACGGAAGGGTGAGAAGACCACGAATAGGGTTTTGATTGGTTAACGATAAACAGTAATCATTCAGTAAAGTCATTAAAACTGCAGTCGTAATCCATTCATTCGCATGAAACGATCCATTATAATGAATTCTTTTCGAACCGCTGCCAATCAGCAATTCTGGTATTTCTTTACCAAGAACAGAGTTGCCGATCATAAACATCCGTAAGAAAGGATAGACTGATTGCAATCTTCTGATATCACTCATCACCTGATTGTACCCATAGGGTTGTTTTCCTTGCACAAGCTGCCAAGTAATACGTAAGGGAAGATTAATTGTTTGCCCTACCTGAAGCCCGTTAGGGTTGACGTTTGGATTTACCCGCAATAATGCCTCTAAGGAAAGGTTTCGACTTTGTGCAATACCCCAAAATGTGTCACCGGCTTTTACCTGATAATTTTGCGTAACAAATCCAGGGATGCGAATTCTCTGTCCAATAGCCAGTTGATTTGGCTGTATGTCCTGATTTGAATCCTCGATGAGTGGAAGACTTATTTTGAATAATTGACTATAGTACCATAAAGAATCACCTTGCCTAACAAAGATATCCATTTAGATCCTCCTGGTCTTAATAATGGTAATTATTAAATATGTATGCATAACTATTTAAATTATTTGTTCTTTACATGAATCGGCCTTATTTAGTAATGAAAGAAATAGCAATCTGGCTACTATCTCTATGTTAGTTACCAGATTATTTAAGTTATGATAATTTATGCCTTTTAGGTAATAATAGGAATAACTTGAGAGAGGCAATTTGAAATTTAGGAATGAGGTATATCAATGGAATTTGATTGGATTTGGAAAGCGATCCTAATTATTTTTGTAGGTACCTTACTACTTCGGTTTGCAGGCAGGAAATCCATCTCGCAAATGACCTTAGCACAAACCGTGATTATGATTGGAATCGGCTCATTGCTTATACAGCCATTGGCTGGAAAAAATATCTGGACAACTTTTGGAGTAGGGGCCGTTCTTGTTGCAACATTGGTTTTAATGGAATTTGCTCAATTGAAATCAGATAAAATCGAGAAATTTATCACAGGAAAATCAAAAGTTGTGATTGAGAATGGAGTTTTAGTTGAAAAAAACCTCCGAAAAATGAGGCTGACAGTTGACCAGCTCGAGATGAAATTAAGACAGAATAACGTATCGAAAATAAGTGATGTCCGATGGGCTACACTTGAACCCAATGGGCAGCTGGGTTATATGTTAATGCCAGAGGCACAGCCCGTAACAAATAAGCAATTTGAATTGCTACAACAAGATCTACAAATGATTAAACATCTATTAAATCCCTTATTATCCGGCCAAAATAATCAGCAAACGCAGGAAAATGAGCAACAGCAGCCAAACCTATTTAAAGAAGTTGATACGAAGTCACATCTTTCTAACCCACCGCAGCATTTACAGTAACAACGAGGATACAATAATATTTCTTATTATCGTTTTTTTAGGGGTCTTATTATGGAAAATAAAACAAACATTCGTTTAACAGCAGCAGAAATGGCTGGGTTATGGACTCAATATATCAATGATACGTTATCCATTTGTGTAAATAGTCATTTCTTAATGAAGGTCGATGACGAAGAGGTAAAGCCTATTATTGAATTTGCTCTCACTACATCTAAGCGTAATATTGAAACATTAAAGGCTATTTTTATTAAAGATAACTTCCCTGTACCTAATGGCTTTGACGAAAAAGACGTTAATCCTAACGCACCTAAACTTTTTTCTGATACCTTTGTATTAATGTATTTAAGAAATATGTCTATATTAGCCATGGCAGCAAGCAGTGCTGCATTGGGAATGGTTACTCGGCCAGATGTTGTACAATTTCATAAAAGTGTCTTAAAATCGGCCGTGCTGCTTCAGGATTTAACACGAGAATTAATGTTAAAACAAGGCACCTATATTAGGCCTCCCTACATTTCCACACCTGACCGAGTTACCTTTGTGAAGAATCAAAATTTTTTGGCAGGAATTATTGGGCATCCAAGACCCGTTACAGCCATTGAAATTACCCATTTGTTTTTGAACGTTCAGACAAATGCAATTGGTAAAGCACTCATAACTGGGTTTGCTCAAACAGCAAGGCTGGAAGAGGTAAAAAAGTTTCTTCAAAGAGGGAAGAAGATTGCCCAAAAGCATGTAGATATTTTTAGCGGGATATTAAAGAATGAGGATTTACCTGCTCCAATGAGCTGGGATACGGCTGTCTCTGACTCAACTACACCTGTTTTTTCCGATAAGCTGTTAATGTTTCATATTTCAGCGATGATTGCCGCTGGAGTAGGGAATTACGGAATGGCAATGGCAGCGAGCCCAAGAAGGGATATCGCCCTGAAATACGCCTCCTTAGTTCCTGAAATCTCGTTGTATGCAGAAGATGGGGCCAACATTATGATTAAACACGGCTGGTTCGAGGAACCACCACAGGCTGATGATCGAAAAAAATTAATTAACGGAGAGTAGTGCTTACCAATAAATCGTTATAATAACAACACAGCCCATTCAATGGACACCTTCCCTGCATACTGTACAGTGGAGGGGAGATGACATTATGAATTTTAGATCGACAATCGACGTCCGACATGGACATGGACATCACGGGCATCATGGACATCATGGACATCACGGACACCACGGACACCACGGACACCACGGACATCACGGACATCACGGACATCACGGACATCACGGCGGTGGTTTTGGCGGTGGTTTTGGTGTACCGTTAGCTACCGGCTTATTAGGAGGATTGACGCTTGGAGCCTTAGCTTCACCTGGAGCCGGCTATGGCGGTTATCCATACCCTGTGCCTTCACCGTATCCAGCACCATACTATCCATATGGCGGAGGATACCCATACTACTAAGACCTTAAGCCCTTATTTTAAAAGGGCTTTTTAAATTATTGAAGAACATTAACAAGTTTTTATGTTATGTTTATACATAGAGTTTTTAAAGGACGAGAGGAGGAATGAGATGTCTAGCACATTCAAAATACAACAACCAAAAATACCGCAAAGTCTAACCCCTTTTAGTTTCAACGAAATAGAGGATGATTACATTGAATTGTGTATCATAAGCGATACGTCCATAAACGATGAAGAAATGGACAGAATCCGCTTTGAACAAACTGTATTTAAAAATGTCACGTTTCAAGACGTTTCGTTTAGAAATATCCAATTAACAGATGTGATTTTCGACCAGTGTGATTTATCTAATACTGATTTCAGCGGAGGAATCATACATAGGGTAGAGTTCAAGGACTCCAAAATCCTAGGGCTGAACCTAACAGATGCAACACTTGGCAATGTATCTTTCGAGAATTGTAATGCTAATTTAACCGCTTTTGCTTATGCAAGGTTAAAACAGGTAAGGTTTCATACATGCTCACTTCGTCATGTGGATTTTTTTGAATCAATATTCAATAAAATTGACTTCCAAAACTGTGACTTAAATGATGCCAGTTTCGCAGGGACCCCGTTAAATGGAGTAGATATTAGCACCTGTACGTTCAATCGGTTAAACATATCAATAGAGGAATTAAAGGGATGCGAGGTTTCAGTCGAACAGGCAATTGGTTTTGCAAGTCTTTTCGGATTGAAAATTAAAGAATAATTTGCTATCCTAAGTTTTTATGAGAATATATATTTAAAATAAAAGTGTAGAAATACGAGTACTTATAATAGGTGGGAAGAACATGATCGCAAAAACAGAAGAGGATTTTAATAGCTTAAAGGAAATAGGAAAGATCTGTGCCGAAATTCGGGACGAATTAGTAAAAAGGACAAAACCAGGCGTGACGACGAAGGAACTCGACGAGGTTGCAGGAGTACTATTCGAAAAAGCAGGTGCCGTTTCAGCTCCTAAGGGTGAATATAATTTTCCAGGCTTCACTTGTATCAGTGTTAATGAAGAAGTAGCGCATGGAATTCCTGGGGAACGTGTGATCCAGGAAGGCGACATCGTTAATATAGATGTATCAGGCTCAAAGAACGGGTATTTTGCAGATACTGGTATATCTTTTGTAGTGGGCAAAGGCGATGAAATCCTAACGAAGATTTGTGAGGTTGCAAAAGAAGCTTTTGAGGCTGGTCTTAAGAAAGCAAAACCAGGCAGTAAAAAGAGCGGATTAGGAAAGGCAGTTCATCAAACGGCTAAAAAGCACGGGCTAACGGTCATCATGAACCTTACTGGACATGGGATTGGCCGGACGATCCATGAAGCCCCCGATCACATCTTTAACTATAATGAAACTTGGGAAGACGAATTATTAAAGGACGGCATGGTCATTGCATTCGAGCCGTTTATCTCAACAGGTGAAGAAGAAGTATTTCAAAACGAAGGTGACGATTGGACATACGTTACTGAAAATAGCTTTGTCGCTCAGTATGAACACACTATCATCCTTACTAAAAACGGACCCATCATCATAACAGAATAAAATAGATAGAGCTGCTTATTATTATAAGCAGCTCATTTTTATTGATTCTTATCCCAATACTTTATTGATTCGGTTTTAGAAGTTGGTTCCCGTTTGATCACATTACCCTTTTCATCATAATAAACTTCATATTCTTGATAGATTTCGACATAATAGCCATCCATTTTTTTGACATCTTCTATACGCTGTTCCAAAACAGGAACTTCACTTGGCGGTTCTGCATCAACAGGTTGGGCAACAACTGGTTCACTAGTCATATAAGAGTGATCCTTATGAACAAATGAAAGGGGTGAATCAAGATAAGCTACAAGGGCTATTAAGAAACAAAGTACTAAAAACGTAGAGAAATGCGATCGTGTTTTCATACCATCTTGTCTCCTTTATCCGTAATCCTCGTAACCTATCTTATGCATGTCCTTTTTGTTTATGCTAATTTGTTTTTAAAATAGCTGTGGACTTTGTCCGATATAGTTGAAATAAAATGAAAGCTAAAATGGAAATAATCGCACCAGAGATGTACGGTAAGCCAATGGCCATTGAAAATAGCCATCCTCCTAACGGGGGACCAATGATTCTTCCTAATGAATCAAATGATGACAGAAGCCCCGTAGCACTGCCGTGTCCAGCGGTAGATGTCTTTGTCAGCAGGGAAGATACACTAGGGCGAATCACTCCATTTCCGATGCCAAAAATGGATAGAAAAATGGCTGCTGTTATAAAACTGTCAACTAGCAGAATTAACCCAAATCCGATAGCCGAAACCACAATCCCACCTTGGATGACTAATCCTTCACCAAATCTCTTCGTTAATTTTCCAACCAAGCCACCTTGAACGATTGCGCCCGCAAAACCCATAATCATAAATATGTACCCAAGATGCGTAGAATCGAGACCAGCCTTCCTTGCTGCAAAGTAAGCAAAGGTTGCTTCTAAGCCTGAAAGTGATAACGATATTAATAATTGTAATAAAAATAATACAGAAGCAGATCCGCTAAAAGCTTGGGATAATGATGGCTTCTTTGCAGTAACCTCGTTCTCGTTCTTTTTCTGTAAGGTTTCCTTTAACAAAAAGAAAACTAAAAAGACTGTTAGTAGGGAGGTGGACCCTGCGAGATAAAATGGCAAACTCATGCTTGTCCCAGAGAAAATTCCGCCAATGGCTGGTCCAAATACAAAACCTAGTCCTACTGCGGCACCTATGATACCCATCCCTTTACCGCGATTCTCTGGCGTAGTAATATCTGCGACGTAGGCCATTGCCGTGGGCATATTCGCGGAGGAGAGAATACCTCCTATAATCCGTGCGGCAAATAACATCCATAGCTCGGTAGCCAAAGCTTGAATAAAGAACGAGAGGGCTAACCCTGTAATTCCAATCATCAAGATAGGCTTTCTGCCAATTTTGTCTGACAATCGGCCCCAGAATGGTGCGAAAATCAGCTGCATGAGTGAATAAACTGCCATTAACAATCCAAGCTGGGTCGGAGTAGCTCCTATTTCTTCAGCATAGAAGGGCAGTACAGGTATAATGATTCCAAAACCTACCATCACTAAAAACATGATTAAAAATAGAATCGGTAACGCTTTTTTTGTTTCCAAAAGATGTTCTCACTCCCTGGGTGAATCAAGTATTTTAAAACTTCCTATGATGTATTAGAGGATTTTTAGCTCTATGATTAGGATAAAGGAAAACGCATTTCTAATACAAGCATTTAAAAATAAATTCGACTAAAATAAAATAAACACATCCTAGATTGAATGTGTTCATTTTCTATTTTACTGCTTTTCTTGTTGTTTCAGATGCAAAATCAGCGATGATTACTAGGAACATGTAACAAAAGAGCAGCAAGGTAATTTCCGTGTAATGGAAGTAGCTCATCGCCAATTTAAACTCCATCCCCAAGCCGCCGGCACCTACAAACCCTACGACAATCGTTGTTCTCATGATGACTTCCCAGCGATAAAGGATATACGTTAGAAATCGGGGCATAACTGATGGCAAAATGCCATAAAAAAAGATTTGCAGTTTGGAAGCGCCAGTGGATGCCAAATTCCTAATAGGCCTTGGATCCATATCCTCAATCGCCTCCGCCCAAAGCTTCCCGAGTATCCCAAAATTATGAAGCGCTAAAGCAATGGCTCCTGGAAGAAGGCCAGGCTTGAAAATAAAGATAATCATCATCGCCCAAACCAATTCCGGTACCGAGCGTGAAAAGATATAAAGGATGCGGACAAATCCATATAAAATCCAACTATACCAACGCCTTGACAAAGACAAACTGCCATTTGCCATGTTACGTGCTGCAGGCAGGACCGTAAGGAAGGCAGCAATCGTCGAAAATCCAATCGCTAAAATGCTCATTTGCAGCGTCTCATACGTAAGTCCTAAAGCAGACTGCCAGCTATCTAAGTCAAAGAAAGCAGGGTGATCCTGATTAATCCCTATAAGACTGCCGAAAAATGTTTTAGCATATTCAAGATTTTTATCTGATAATAATTCGAAAAAATTGGCATTTTCACCTAATGTAACATAAAACCAAGAACCAAGAATTAAGATGGAAGTCAAAAGGAGAGATTGCATTCCCTTTTTTAATCTTTTCTTTTGACTTTTCTCTGCTAAGTTTCTTCGGACAACATTACTCCAAACATCAACTAACAAAACGATCGCAATCAAGAAAAACACATACGTCCAGACTTGATTGTATTTTAGGTCAGATAAGGACAATTGTATCTGGAAACCAAGGCCACCAAGGCCGACAAAACTCATGATTGCTGAAGACCTGATGGCACATTCAAATCGATACATCGTATAGCTGATCATATCAGCCCAAACAAGCGGCAGATAGCCATAAAATAAGATTTGGAGTTTAGAAGCCCCAGCAGATTTTAATCCCTTTATAGGCTGTTCAGGTACGTCGGTAAGCATGTCTGCAAAAATACGACCTAGTATTCCCCCGTATGGTATGGCAAGCGCAAAAATAGCAGCAAAGGGGGAGAGACCAATCGCTGCAACAAACAACCAAGCCCAGATTAATTCATGAATGGACCGTGTAAACCCTAGTATCCCTCTAAAGAAAACTTTTGACCAAAAACGTTCAGCTTTTCCATCAGTGAGGATACCAGAAGCTAGTATCCCAACGATAAACGCATATATAATGGCTAAAGACATACCTGCAACCGCATAGGCTAAGGTAATCCATGAAGAAGACAAACCTATCTTTAAAGTCTCTAACGAAAAATCCGGCTTGAACAACCCTTCGAATATTTGCAGCATCGTAGGGATTCCGCCAGCGTGAATGAGTTCCTCGTTCCATTTAATCGCAAAAAGACTCCAAATAAAGATACCTGTTAATAGTAATGTGAGAATAAAGCGGTTATGCGAACGAAGGGAGGGGATTAGTCTGGTCATCGATCCTTTGCTCCTTCAATTGATAAAGCTCTGTAAGCATGCTGTCCGTTACTTGATCAGTAGGTAAGTCAAAAAAGATTTCTCCATCTTTTAAGCTAATTATGCGATTGAAATACTTACGTGCATAATCAACAGAGTGCAAGCTAGCTATTAATGTTTGATTTTCTTCCTTTACAATTCTAGTCAGAACCGCTAACACATCATCGGCTCTTGCAGGATCAAGGGAAGCAACAGGCTCATCAGCTAAGATAATTTCTGGTTTTTGTACTAGTAGTCTGGCCATTGCCACTCTTTGCTGCTCTCCACCAGACAAATTAGAAGTTATTTCATTGACTTTATCAGACAACCCAACACGATTAAGAGCCCTTAAGGCCAGCTCTCTTTCTTGAGGGACTAATAGAGAGAGTAGCGATTTAAAAAATCCCCAATCCGATAATCTGCCTGCTAAAACATTATGAATAACCGCGAGCGAGCCAATTAAATCGAATTGCTGACGAATCACACCTACTTTCTTGGCGAAAATCTTCCCCTTTTTATAGGCAGAAAGGGGCTTGTCATCGATCAAGAGCTCTCCACTGTCAGCCGTAACTAAACCGGCTATGTTGTTTAACAAGGTAGTTTTTCCTGCTCCACTCGGGCCAATTAAGGCAACCATTTCACCTTGTTTAATAGAAAAAGAAAGGGAAGATAGGGCTATCTTCCGCTCAAACTTTTTTGTTAAGTTTTTTGTTTCAATCATCGTTTTTGATGTCATGAAATCACACCTACTATTTTATAATCTCTAATTCCTTTGCCACTTGTTCAATCTTTTGGTAATTATCATTTTTCGTTTCAATAAATTTATCCGTTTGGAACAAGTCAGCGATTTCCTTTGGTTCACCTGTAAAAGAAAGAAGAGCCTCTTTCACTTTTTGCTTCGTACCTTTACCAAATACCTCTTCAAGATTGCTATTAACCGTCCAGTTATAGTCATAATAATCAGGAGTTGTGTAGAACACTTTTACCTTAGTAGTGTCAACTTTTCCTTCTTTCACCGCTGCTTCCCATACAGAGATATTAAGAGCTCCAGCTTGGAAGGAACCTGATTCGATTAACTTATAAGTTGTGTCATGAGAACCAGAGAAATTAGGTTTACCGTTAAAATCTGTGTTAGGTTCAATGCCAGCTTCATTAATAAAATAACGTGGCATTAAATGACCAGAAGTAGAGCTTTCACTTCCAAATGTAAAAGACTTTCCTTTTAAATCCTCCAGAGAATTAATTCCAGATCCTTCTTGGGTGATAAAAACAGATTGAAATTCTGCATCACGTGGTCTTTGTACAATCGATTCAGCCTCTGGAACAAGGTTGCGGGCTTGAACACTTGTTAATCCGCCAAACCAAGCTAAATGAATTTCACCGCGTTGAAAGCCTGTTACTAACGCCGCATAGTCAACAGAGGGAACAAATTCAACTTTCAGCCCTGTTTGTTCACTTAAATAGGCAGCGACCGCATCCATTCCTTTTTGCAGGTCAGCAGCATTTTGGTCGGGGATTGCACCTATTTTTAATACTTCAGTTGTGGTTTCTGTATTTTCTTCCTTTGTTGTATCTTCAGATTGACCACAAGCTGCTAGAAAAACTACAAGCATAAATAATATAATACCAATTAATCTTTTTTTCATCATCCACTCACCTCATGCACATTATTGTTTTTCTATGTAGTAATACCTTCGCTCTTGATTATAAAGAAAGAGCTACGCTTAATAAATTCAATTTATCTATTCATTAAATAGATACTTATCGAAAATATCAATATCTTTATTTCACAAAATCTAACATAGCATTGAGGATATAGGAAAAATCCCCAGCAATGAGTGCTGTGGCATTTAAACGCTTCAAGATGACCCTCATTCGAACTATTAAAAATATCTACTCTTAAATAAGTCTACTTCCGTTTATGAATAATTTGATATGATGGAATTATACAAATTTAGCTTAGCTGTTAGAACGGGGGAGAACCAGGTGACGATTAAATTACGTAAAGTAACCAAAGAAAATTGGGAAGAGTGCATCGATTTACAGGTAAGAGAAGATCAAAAAAAATATATAGCTTCTAACCTGTATTCAATCGCACAAGTTCAATTTTTAGAGAATTTTGAGGCTTTAGCGATTTATCACAACGAGACAATGGTCGGGTTTACGCTGTTTGGACTTGATGAAGATGATCACAATTACTGGATTTACCGAATCATGATCGATGAAAAATATCAGGGGCAGGGCTATGGAAAAACAGCCTTAAAGGAAATTATCCAGCGTTTAAAGGACAAGGCCGATTGTAAAGAAATCATCCTCGGTTATCACCCGGAGAACCGAGGAGCAGAAAAGCTGTACATAAGTGTCGGATTCCAAGCTAAAGGTATGGCACCCTGGGGAGAGAAACTTGCCAGCTACACAGTTAGTTGCTAATCATTTGTGAAAAGGGGATGAAAGTATGAAACCATCAGCTATTATATACTGGACTTTATTGACTCATGAAAACTGGTCCTTTTATATGGCCGCAACATCAAAAGGTCTGTGTTTTGTCGGCTCTCAAAATGAGTCATTGAAAGAACTATCAGACTGGGCAGGCAAACGCTTTCCTAATGGCCAGCTGGTTCAAGATGATGCTCATTTGAAACCGTATACTGACGAAATCATCGAGTATCTTCAAGGAGCACGTGATACCTTTACATTACTATCAGACTACAAAGGAACTTCCTTTCAGGAATCAGTATGGAAGGCACTTTGTGAGATTCCATATGGAGCAACATGCACCTATTCAGATATAGCTAACTTCATAGAAAAACCGGCTTCCGTTCGTGCAGTTGGTGCAGCAATTGGTGCGAATCCCATCTTAATTACAGTTCCTTGCCACCGGGTAATTGGAAAGAATGGTAAATTAACAGGATATCGCGGAGGGCTAGCAATGAAAACTGCACTGCTAGACTTAGAAAAGACTAGAAACTTAATCATTCGTTAGTTGCACAGGGTTCTAGAGGGGATGAAGGGGGAGTAAGATAATCGTTATGATTAATGTCTTTGAAAAAGAAGGGGTAACATGCGTCGAAGCGGGGCTATTCCGCTCGGGACGTAAAGAGGGACTGGTCTATAATTTCCTTGTAGACGGAATGCTGATTGACACAGGGGCTGCACGGGATGAGACTAATTTACTTTCATTTTATAATGAAAATGAATTTGACTTTGTCGTGCTAACACATAGTCATGAGGATCACGTAGGTACAGCTGCCTGGATTCAAGAAAACCGGGATGTTCCAATATTTATCCATCCAAAAGGGATAGAAACCTGCAGGAAACCAAGTCAATATCCGAAGTACCGTCAATTTGCCTGGGGGATACGAAGGGAATTTAAGCCCTTGCCACTTGATAAAGTAAGCTTTCATTCTAGAACCAAGGAATGGCAGGCTGTCTACACACCAGGGCATGCTAATGACCATATTGCACTTTATCAAAAGGATACTGGCATCTTATTCTCAGGTGACTTGTTCCTTAACCCAAATCCAAAGGTGTTACTATCATTCGAATCAATTCCAGTGATCTTGAACTCGCTAAGAAAGCTGCTCTCCTATGATTTTGGCACGCTGTTTTGCTCACATGCTGGGTATATAGAAAATGGCCGAGAGATGCTTAGACGAAAGCTTGATTATCTAGAAAGCATTACAGGTGAGGTTCTTGAATTACATAAACAAGGTCTTTCCATTGATGAAATAGACAAGAAATTATTTCCCGTTAAGCACATGCTGGTCCGGATTTCAGAAGGAGAATTTAACTCCTTGCATATTGTTTCTTCTATTATTAGAGATAGTGAAAAGTATAAGTGACCAAGCACACCCCTTGTACATATTATAGTAAAAACACTTGTAAGGAGGGGAAGGTTTGGCCATTCGGCATGAGGGTGTAAACATCGGAACCATTTCTGGCGGAATCGTTAACTTTGGAGGGGCCATCTATATTTCACCTATATCCGTTACCAAAACTAACTCGGGATCAGGTGAGAACAACACAGATTTAGTACCTTCAGAGGAGTCTAATCAGAGGGGCTCAAACAACCAAACAAATCTTTCAGAAGTTTTAAACCTAGTTAGGACGATGCTTAAATGAGCAGTCTCCGAAGAAACTATTAAAGACGACACTCAACCTGAATGTCGTCTTTTTCGTACCTTAAGCTACACTTTGTTTGCTTCCTTGAAATTCACCACTTTGCTCAGCAGGCATACTAATATTAAAAACAATATTTAATAAAATTGCCGTAAAGCTTCCTGCAACAATTCCGTTATTGGTAAGAAGCTTAATACTTTCAGGGAGCTGAGCAAATAAATCTGGTACTGCCGTTACTCCAAGGCCCATACCGACAGAGCAGGCAATGATTAGCAGATTTTCTTGAGACGCAAAGTTAACCTTACTTAGCATTTTAATTCCATATGCAATGACCATTCCAAACATGGCTACCATCGCACCGCCTAGTACTGGTGTTGGGATAACAGTTGTTAGCGCACCTATTTTAGGAACGAATCCTAAGATGATTAACATAACACCCATTGTATAGATTACATTTTTGCCTTTTACCCCAGAAAGCTGGACAAGGCCTACGTTTTGAGAATAGGTTGTATAGGGAAATGCATTAAAAATTCCTCCAAATACGATGGCAAGTCCTTCTGCACGATAACCTTTTGATAAATCCTTCTCCGATAGTTTCCTTCCAGTTATATCACCTAAGGCAAAATAAACGCCGGTCGATTCAACGAGACTCACGATTGCCACAATGGTCATAGTAATAATCGGTGTCCATTCAAACGTAGGTGTACCGAAATAAAATGGCTTAACCATATGAAACCATGACGCTTCACCAACAGCCGCAAAATTTACTTTCCCCATTAGTGCCGCAGCGATCGTTCCAGCTGATAATCCTAAAAGGATTGACACCGAACGGATAAAGCCTTTTGTAAAACGATAAAGGAGGATAATAAATAATAAAGTTCCAAACGCAAGGCTGATATTCGATAAACTGCCAAAATCTGCACTTCCTTGACCACCAGCGATATTGTTCATTGCTACTGGGATCAGTGTAATTCCGATAATCGTAACAACAGAGCCCGTCACGACGGGTGGAAAAAATTTAATTAATTTACCAAAAAATCCTGCAATTAAAACTACAATAAGACCTGAAATGAGAATAGAACCATAGATAGCAGAAATGCCATATTGTCCTCCAATAGCAATCATCGGTCCAACAGCTGTGAAGGTACAGCCGAGGACAACTGGTAGTCCGATACCGAAAAACCGATTCTGCCAAACCTGTAAGATCGTTGCAATCCCACACATTAAAATATCAATTGAAACGAGGTAGGTTAATTGTTCGCCTGTTAATCCGAGGGCACCTCCAACGATAAGTGGAACAATGACAGCACCGGCATACATGGCTAACACGTGTTGAATTCCTAATGAGGTTATTTTTAATGCATTTGTCTTCATGAGATGATTTCCTCCACATTTTCATTTAGAAATGTCACTTTACCTTTTGAGAGAGAGGCAATTCTTGCCAGTGATTCTACCCTATACCCTAACTTTTTTAGTTTTATGGCACCTGGCTGAAAAGATTTTTCAATCACGATTCCGATCCCTGCGATGCTTGCTCCTGTTTGCTTGACCATTTCAACTAAACCAAGAGCTGCCTCACCGTTAGCAAGGAAATCATCAATGATTAACACTCGATCCTGTACGTTAATAAATTTTTTTGAAAGTGAAATTTCATTTGTTTCATTTTTGGTAAAGGAATGAATGCTCGCCGTTACCAGATCATCCACTAAAGTAATTGATTTTCTTTTTCTTGCGAATATGACAGGAACATCCATATGCAATCCGGTGAGCACAGCTGGAGCAATACCAGATGATTCAATGGTCACGATCTTAGTTATCCCCTGATTTTTGAACCGCTCAGAAAACTCCATCCCGATTTCCTTCATTAAAACAGGATCAATTTGATGATTAAGGAAAGAGTCCACTTTTAATACATGCTCCGAAAGAGCCCGGCCTTCCTGGATGATTTTTTCTTCTAGTAACTTCATGAATATCCCCCTATGTAGAAATAAAAAAGCCCAAACGTCATTGCCTCACATCAAATTTTTGAGTGAGGCAATGACGTTTGGGCTTAAACCAAATTAATTGGACGCTAAAAGATTCGTTCCAATTGCATTACCCACTCATAGTCGGATTGTTATCGGCAATCCGGTAGAAACTTGCAGGCCATATCCCCGCGATTATATGAGTGAAACATATGAATTTATTAGCATTATAACACGAAAAAGAGGTAAATCAATCCTTTTTATCAAACAAACACGAACGTTATATTGATACATAAGCAGAACATTCGTTTATCGGAAGCGTTTCACATGCTTATATATAAGGATATTTAGAACTCGTTCATTTTCATTGGGCAGGTTCTTTTTTCTTTACTAATTTAACAATCTTATAGCCAGGTTTCATTTTTATTTTTTTTGTTTCATTCGCAGTTTTTATTCGATAAAGAGAATATTTTTTCGGCTGATGATCTAACAACTCCACCTTAGAGATATTCTCTTTTTTATATACTTTATGGATCTTACGAATTTGTTTTTCTTGATTTTCACCGTAAAAATACTCATAAATAACTTTAAATATCCATATAAACAAACCACCAACCATAAGGGTATAGATAGCGGAAGAAATAAGTGACATAAATGACATCCTTTCTGTATAACACATATGATGAATATAACCTACTGTACTTATTATAGCGTTTCTTTAAACAAAAAAGCGAAATACCAAATCTGGAAGGACCTACTTAAAATATTCCTGTATATTATTGGACACTCTAAGATGAAAATTTTTTTGCATCGATTGTCCTTTTGGAGTGAACAAATAGTAAAAAGTATGATAAAGTAGTAGAAAGAAAACCTTTCATAACAACGTTTTGGCGGTTTTGTACTGTACGCCTGAAACGGACAAATGTTTTTTCGAAACCGACAGTTAAGGGGGATTATACGTGTCCAGTCATACTTTA
Organism: Neobacillus sp.; assembly: GCA_040797665.1. Classification (GTDB taxonomy): domain Bacteria; phylum Bacillota; class Bacilli; order Bacillales; family Cytobacillaceae; genus Neobacillus. Next base: position 69,395 of record JBFNER010000004.1, read on the forward strand.
GAGCAGTTTTTAAATGAAAATCTTGAGGATTTGAAGGGTAAGGGTTTGTATAACATCATTGATCCACTTGAAAGCCCCAACGGACCCATTATTATCATAAATGGAAAAGAATTAATTAACTTATCATCCAATAATTACCTGGGGTTAGCTACTGATGAACGATTAAAACAAGTCGCGGAAGAAGCAATTGAAAAGTACGGAGTGGGAGCAGGAGCAGTAAGGACTATTAATGGTACCTTAAAGCTCCACGTTGAATTAGAAGAGAAACTTGCAGAGTTTAAACATACAGAAGCGGCAATTTCCTATCAGTCCGGTTTTAATTGTAATATGGCTGCAATATCAGCTGTTATGGATAAAAATGATGCTATTCTTTCAGACGAATTAAATCATGCTTCCATCATTGATGGCTGCCGCCTATCACGAGCTAAAATCATCCGTTTCAACCACTCAGATATGAATGACTTACGCTTAAAAGCCAAAGAAGCCAAGGAATCCGGCCAGTATAACAAGATTATGGTGATTACTGATGGGGTATTTTCCATGGATGGGGACATTGCATTACTTCCTGAAATCGTCAAAATCGCCGAAGAGTTCGACCTCATTACATATGTGGACGATGCTCACGGTTCTGGCGTATTAGGTGATGGAGCAGGTACAGTGAAGCATTTTGGATTGTCCGACAAAATCGACTTTCAAATTGGAACTCTTTCTAAGGCAATCGGAGTTGTCGGTGGCTATGTCGCTGGTAAGAAAAATTTAATTGACTGGTTAAAGGTTCGCAGCAGACCTTTCTTATTTTCTACATCCTTAACACCTGCTGATGTCGCAGCCAGCAAAAAATCAATTGAGCTCCTAATGGAGAGCACGGAGCTAAACAAAAAATTATGGGAAAATGGGGATTACTTAAAGAATGGTCTAAAGAGATTGGGTTTCAATATTGGAAACAGCGAAACTCCGATTACACCATGTATTATCGGCGATGAATCTTTAACACAGCAATTCAGCAAGCGGTTAAATGAAGAAGGGGTATATGCTAAAGCGATTGTATTCCCAACAGTTCCACAGGGCACAGGCCGTGTACGCAATATGCCTACAGCAGCCCATACGAAAGAAATGCTCGATAAAGCAATTAGCATATATGAAAAAGTTGGTAAAGAAATGGGAGTCATTCAATAGATTAAGTCACATTTAAAGAGGCGGGGAAAAAATGAAGCGTATATTAATTACAGGTGCCTTAGGACAAATTGGTTCTGAGCTGACAATGAGGTTACGAGAAATTTATGGCACAAATAATGTTATCGCTACTGACCTTAAAAAGAATGATAGTGAAGCAGCTCAGAGTGGACCATTTGAGCGAGTGGATGTTACAGATCTAAACAGAATGGTTGAAGTTGCAAAGAAATACAAGGTTGATACAGTCATGCATTTAGCGGCGCTCTTATCAGCTACTGCAGAAGCAAAACCAGTCATGGCATGGAATTTAAATATGGGCGGGTTGATGAATGCACTTGAAACAGCGAGGGAAGTGAATGCACAATTTTTCACACCTAGCTCAATTGGCGCATTTGGTCCAACAACACCGAAAGACAGTACACCACAGGATACAATTATGCGACCAACAACGATGTATGGCGTTAATAAAGTAGCCGGTGAGCTTCTATCAGATTATTATTTCCATAAATTTGGCTTAGACACACGCGGCTTGCGATTCCCAGGATTAATTTCCTATGTAACTCTGCCAGGTGGAGGGACAACTGATTACGCAGTGGAGATCTATTATGAAGCACTCACCAGAGGAAAGTATACCTCTTATATCGATCGAGGGACGTATATGGATATGATGTATATGCCAGACGCACTGAATGCCATTATCGACTTAATGGAGGCAGATTCCTCTAAGCTAATTCATCGAAATTCTTTTAATGTAACAGCTATGAGTTTTGCACCTGAGGAAATTGCTAAAGAAATTACCAAACATATTCCGAGTTTTAAAATGACATATAACGTAGACCCTGTCCGCCAAAAAATTGCAGACAGCTGGCCAAATTCGATTGATGCAACTGCAGCTAGTGCTGAGTGGGGCTTTAAGGCTGAATACGACCTTGCCAAAATGACCACTGATATGATTGAGAAATTATCAAGGAAGCTAAATATAAACGAAGCTCGTGCCTAAAGGCTCGAGCTTTTTTTCATTGATTCACTAAATATCAAACCACAAAGAATCAGGATAAAATGTTCCTTATTAGTTAACTATATTATTGATATTCCATAAGGGTATCAACCCGTATCACTATCCTACACACGAGGTGATTTGATGAGTTACAGAGAACAATTAGATGCGCACTCTAAACTATTTCACAAGAATCATACTCGACGTAAGCATTTGAACTCACAGGTAAATGGTGAAACACAGGTGACACACAATACCATTATTGCAAGAGGAAATGCAAAAGCACATAGGTTTTGATCACGGGACAAACGAAAAAAGACGCTATTTAGCGTCTTTTTTCGTTATATCCTCTTATCTTGTAACATAAAGCAGCTTTTCTTTCTTTTCCGTTACTCGGCCAATAATAGATGCCGCTTCAATCCCAATCGATTTAAGATCATCAACATAGCGAACCGCCTCGTCTGGCCTTATGGAGATAAGAAGTCCACCAGATGTTATCGCATCACATAAAACAAGCTGTTCTTCTAAAGAGATCTCTTCCTCATAATCGATATTGTCACTTAGCCATTTATGGTTTGATTTCGATCCTCCAGGAACTACACCATTCCTGGCAAGCTCAAGAGCTCCTTCTAGGACAGGTACCTTAGTATAGGAAATTTCAAAGCTTACATCGCTACCGCGTGCGATTTCACTAGCATGGCCAAGTAACCCAAAACCTGTCACATCAGTGACTGCATGTGGATGATAATTGGTTAACGTTTCTGCAGCAGTTTTATTAAGGGCAGCCATAGTATCAGTGACAATTTGTTCCTGTTCAGGTGTGACTACACTTCTTTTTATCCCTGTAGTAATAATTCCGACCCCTAGCGGCTTTGTTAAGACAAGCACATCACCAGGTTTTGCCCCAACGTTCTTCCAAACCTTATCAGGGTGCACGATGCCCGTAACCGACAATCCAAACTTAGGCTCTTGATCATCAATCGAATGTCCGCCAACGGTTACAGCGCCAGCTTCCTTTACTTTATCTGCTGCACCGCGAAGAATATCCGATAATGTCTCTGCACCTAATTTCTTAATTGGATAACCGACAATATTTAATACTGTTTTCGGTTCTCCGCCCATTGCATATACATCACTAAGTGCATTTGCAGCTGTTATCTGCCCAAACATATAAGGGTCGTCGACGATGGGAGTAAAATAATCAACTGTCTGTATGAGAGCGATTGAATCGGTCAGACGGTAAACTCCAGCATCATCGGAGGTTTCATGTCCTACCAAAAGTTCTGGTATAGGGTCTTGTTTCGGTAAAAGACGCAAAACTTGCGCCAGGTCCTCAGGACCAATTTTGCAGCCTCAACCAGCTTTAGTCGATAAAGAGGTTAGGCGAACTTTCTCGTTTTCACTCATTATGTACACCTCCATTTTATTAGTATAACTGTTCCAATTAAAAAGCGCACTTCCTAAAGCAGGTTTATCATTTGCGGAAATAATTTCTATAGGTTAAAATAATTTTTACTATAGGAATATTAAAAATCAATACCGTTTTAGGGGGTTAAATAATGAGTAAACATCATATAATCGTCGAATTTTGCATGCAGTGAAATTATGCACCAAAAGCCGCGAGTTTCGCGGAAGAACTATTTGATCATTTTCGCCGAGATATTGAAAAATTAGAACTAGTACCAAGTTCTGGCGGGGCTTTCGAAGTTACTGTAAATGGAAAGAAAATTTACTCAAAACTCGATACAGGTGTATTTCCTGACACACTTGAAATCATTAATAACATTTCTTCTAATTAGTTAAAACTCTCTTACCCGAGAGTTTTTTATTATATTATTATGTAAACTCTAAAAAAAAACAGCCTAAAGTTAACTTTAAGGCAGTGTAATATATCGTGACTTTCCCAATCCTTTTTCAGTTTTTGAAATGGCCACCTCTAAAATTCCATTTAAAAAGTTAGCGGATACTTTTTGGTTAATGACTTGAAAGGGGAAGGTAATGCACCTGATTTTTCTTTCTAATACAGCCGCACTGACAGTCTTTACAGCCGTGATAACGAGCTTCATCTCTTCAATGAAGACCTTTATTTCAGAGCTGTCGAAGTCAGTTAACAACGCCTCTACAATCCATTCTTTTTCTGTTTCATAAAGATCTATACGAAATTGAGACATGTCCTCAAGTGATGTAAGTGGGTCGAGACAATAGCTTTTAAGCCACTTTTCCATTAGATCAAAATCTATGGCTTTTTCATCTTTGTATGACATTTTCACAATCCCCCTTGCTTGGTTTATATTATTCATACAGAATAAAAACGTGTGATGGTATAATGATATTAAATTAGGAAGAGTGAAGGAGTTTTTATATAGTGAAAGAATGGCTGCGATCCATTCCCGCTGTCCATGAACTTCAAAGTCATGGGAAGTTTGCAACATTGCTTGAAGGGAATCAATTGGATCAAACACAATTAACTAATCAACTAAAGGAAGTCATCGATCAAGTTAGAGCGACTATCTTAAATGGGGAATGGCAGCGTGCACTGCCAGGCACAAATGACTTTGTAGATGAAATCTTTGACCTCCTCAAACAGAAAGTTAGTACTCAGTATTCTTATACACTCGAGCAAGTCATTAATGCGACAGGGACCATTTTACATACCAATCTCGGAAGAGCGAGATTAAGCGAAAATGCAATTCAGCATGTTGTAGAAACAGCACGAAACTACTCAAATCTTGAATATAAATTACCTGAGGGTGAGCGAGGGTCAAGACATACACATGTAGAAACGCTGATCAAAAAGATCACCGGTGCAGATGCAGCGATGGTGGTAAATAATAATGCGGCAGCCGTTTACCTCGTTTTAAGAGCAATGGCAGAAAATAAAGAAGTGATTGTTTCCCGAGGTCAATTAGTAGAGATCGGTGGTTCCTTCCGAATTTCTTCTATTATGGAAGAAAGTGGTGCAAAACTTGTTGAAGTAGGTACAACCAATAAGACTCACTTATATGATTATGAAAATGCTATCAATCCTGAAACGGCGATTATCATGAAAGTTCATACCAGTAATTTTAAGATAGTTGGATTTACTAAATCTGTTGATACTGAAGACCTTATTCAATTAACAAAAAAGCAGGAAGAAGTAATCTTTTATGAAGACTTAGGCAGCGGTGCATTGTTTGATTTTAGGAAACATGGCATTGGGGATGAGCCAGTTGTAAAGGAAGTAATTGAAATGGGTGCAGATGTTGTTACCTTTAGCGGCGATAAGCTGTTAGGAGGGCCACAAGCAGGCATCATAGCAGGAAAAAAAGAAATTATCGACCGTTTAAAAAAACATCAACTTGCCAGGGTCTTACGAGTTGATAAAATGACATTAGCAGCGCTAGAAGGAACATTGATTGACTATGCACGCGGTGAAAAAGCAGTACATAACATCCCAACAATCCGTGACTTATTATCATCTCATCATGAAATAGACGTTAGGTCAAATCATTTTGTTACAAACTTGTTAGAGCGGACAACTTTGTTCGAAACTAAAATTGTTTCTTCCACTAGTCAAGTAGGAGGAGGGACGATGCCCGATGTAGAACTGCCAACAAGGGTAATTAGTTTAAAGCATCAAACTCTTTCAGCAGAACAACTGTCAAGAAAGCTTAGGACTGAATTCAAACCTGCGATTGTCGGTCGCATTCAAAAAGAGGAATATATCATCGATTTAAGAACGGTTACGACAGAGGAAGAACGTTATCTTATTGAGGTACTGAGTCAAATATAATAAAATCCCCCTCTTACTGCAAGAGGGGGATTGCTTATTTACATATCATGATGTGAATTATGTTTTTGGCGTGTATGGTTGCGGTTTTTCACTTTTTTTGACCCGCTCAATGGTTCCGGCTGGCCTGACTGTTTAGGAGCATTTTTTCGCATGTCTTTTCCATCGTTTTTATTTACCATATTCCATCCCTCCTATATCTTAGGATGCAAATCTGCTCTAGTTTTTATGCTGAATAATTTTGAATAGGCCTGTGCAATTTAACGGTATAGAAACTAGAGGGGAGTGAAACCAATGATGCAGAAATATCCATATAACAAGGACAAACAACAAGCTTTCCAAGCTGCCCAGCAGGGATATGAAGAAGCCCAAGGGCTTTTTGAAACAATAGTAAGCGATAGTGCAAGCTATGGACATCAGTTAAAGCATTTAAAGGAAGAAGTAAATGAAGCATATCAGCAAATCGAAAATGCACTCGAAGTCGCATCTGAACACCAAAGAGCACAGCTAGAACGTTTTCAACAAGATTTACAGAGTATTGTTGCCGAAGTTAATTTATCAGAATAAATAACAAAAAGCAGGGGAGAAACTCCTGCTTTTTCTAATGGTTCAATTAAAGCTTGCTGGAATCTCGATGTACACCAGTGGGCTTCTTATTGGTTTTTTTTGCGCTTTTTGTTGTTCATCTTCTCTTTTATTGTTAAAGGCTCGTTTGCCATTTCCTCATTATAACCAGCACCCTGGCCTTGGCCTTTAGCTGCGTTCATTCCAGGAATGACGTGGTTCGCTTTTCGACGTTGCATCCTTTTCACCCCCTATAAAATACTATCTCCTTTAAGTCATAATTAATGACAAAGAAAAGGTTTTTTGCGATAATGAAATAAAGATTGAATAATTTCTCATCACTAAATATTTACTCGTCGCATCACGATTTTTCATAATATTTTGAACTTTTTACATAAAAAATATAAGAAAAACTTATCAAACTCAATAACTTTCTTGTTATTTACTTATGTTATAGGTTGTATTAATATAAGAATTGTGAGAAAAGTAAGGGATGATGGGAATATTCAAACTTTTCGACTTTTCGTTAATTTTGCTATATTATGACGAATGAGGGGGATTTATACATGGTGAAAAATGATGTTTTTAACGCACGTGCTTCCTTTGAAGCCAACGGTAAACGTTATCACTATTACCGACTAAGTGCACTTGAAGAGGCAGGCATTGGCAATGTTTCTAAATTGCCATATTCCGTAAAAGTATTACTTGAATCTGTTCTACGTCAATATGACGGCCGCGTAATCGCAAAAGAACATGTTGAAAACCTAGCAAAATGGGGTACAGATGAGCTTAAGGAAGTAGATGTACCATTCAAGCCATCTCGTGTCATTCTACAAGATTTCACAGGTGTACCAGCAGTTGTTGACCTTGCTTCTCTAAGAAAAGCAATGGCAGACTTAGGCGGGGATCCAGACAAAATCAATCCAGAAAAGACCGTTGACCTTGTAATTGACCACTCTGTTCAGGTTGATGCATACGGTTCAGCAGATTCTTTACGTGTTAATATGGATTTAGAATTCGAACGTAACGCAGAGCGTTATCAGTTCTTAAGCTGGGCACAAAAATCATTTAATAACTATCGTGCTGTTCCACCAGCAACAGGCATCGTACACCAAGTTAACCTAGAATATTTAGCAGACGTTGTACATGTTTCTGAAACTGCTGATGGAGAATTAGAAGCATATCCAGACACATTAGTTGGTACAGACTCGCATACTACCATGATTAATGGTATTGGCGTACTTGGTTGGGGTGTTGGTGGTATTGAAGCAGAAGCAGGAATGCTTGGTCAGCCTTCATACTTCCCAGTTCCAGAAGTAGTAGGGGTTAAATTAACAGGCGAACTTCCAAACGGTGCAACGGCTACTGACCTTGCATTAAAAGTAACTCAAGTCCTTCGCAGCCATGGTGTAGTTGGTAAATTCGTTGAATTCTTTGGACCGGGTGTATCTGTTCTTCCATTAGCGGATCGTGCAACGATTGCTAACATGGCTCCTGAATATGGTGCAACTTGTGGTTTCTTCCCAATTGACGACGAATCATTAGCTTACCTGCGTTTAACTGGCCGTGAAGAAGACCAAATCAATGTAGTAGAACAATATTGCAAAGCAAACGGTTTATTCTTTGATCCAACTTTAGAGCCGGTTTACACAGATATCGTTGAAATTGACCTTTCTGTTATTGAAGCAAACCTTTCAGGTCCTAAGCGCCCGCAAGATTTGCTACCACTTTCTAAAATGAAAGAAGAATTCGTAAAGGCAGTTTCAGCACCACAAGGTAACCAAGGTTTCGGCCTGCAGGCTGATGAGCTCGAAAAAGAAGCAGTTGTGAAGTTTAATAATGGTGAAGAAACAACCATTAAAACAGGTGCAGTTGCAATTGCATCAATCACTAGCTGTACGAATACTTCTAACCCATATGTATTAGTTGGTGCAGGACTTGTTGCGAAGAAAGCTGTTGAACTAGGAATGGAAGTTCCAAAGTTCGTTAAGACTTCTTTAGCACCTGGATCAAAGGTTGTAACAGGCTATCTTCGTGATTCTGGTTTACTTCCTTACCTAGAGCAAATCGGCTTCAACCTAGTTGGTTATGGTTGTACTACATGTATCGGTAACTCCGGTCCATTAAAGGAAGAAATTGAAAAGACAATCGCTGAGAATGACCTGTTAGTTACATCTGTTCTTTCAGGTAACCGTAACTTTGAAGGCCGTATTCACCCGCTTGTAAAAGGTAACTACCTTGCTTCACCACCACTTGTTGTGGCATATGCGCTTGCAGGTACTGTGAATATTGACTTTGCTTCTGAAGCACTTGGTAAAGATAAAGATGGTAACGATGTATTCTTTAAGGATATTTGGCCATCAACTGCTGAGGTTAATGAAGTGGTACAACGTACGGTTACACCTGAACTTTTCCGCAGCGAATATGCGAATGTTTTCGGTGATAACGAGCGTTGGAATGAAATCAAGACGAGCAATGAGCCATTATATACATGGGATGAAGATTCAACATATATTGCGAATCCTCCATTCTTTGAAGGCTTATCACCAGAACCAGGTACGGTTGAGCCATTAACAGGACTACGCATTGTAGGTAAGTTCGGTGATTCTGTAACAACTGACCATATTTCACCTGCAGGAGCGATTGGAAAAAATACTCCAGCTGGAAAATATTTATTAGAAAAAGGCGTACAGCCTCGTGACTTTAACTCATACGGTTCTCGCCGTGGTAACCACGAAGTCATGATGCGTGGAACATTTGCAAACATCCGTATTCGCAACCAAATCGCACCAGGAACAGAAGGCGGAGTCACTACTTACTGGCCAACTGGTGAAGTTACTAGCATTTACGATGCTTGCATGAAGTACAAAGAAAACGGCACAGGCTTAATGGTACTTGCTGGTAAAGACTACGGTATGGGATCTTCACGTGACTGGGCTGCTAAAGGTACAAACTTATTAGGCATCAAAACTGTTCTTGCAGAAAGCTTTGAGCGTATTCACCGTTCAAACCTTGTGTTAATGGGTGTTCTACCTCTTCAATTTAAAGATGGCGACAGCGCTGAAACATTAGGTTTATCCGGTAAAGAAACTTTTGAAGTTCAAGTAGATGAAAACGTTCGTCCTCGTGACCTTTTAAAAGTTACTGCTACAGACGAAGCAGGTAACAAGAAAGAATTCGAAGTTCTTGTACGTTTTGATTCTGAAGTAGAAATTGATTACTACCGTCACGGTGGTATCCTACCTATGGTACTTCGCGAAAAATTACAAGAAGCTTAATATTCTAAAACACCATGCATCTTGATGCATGGTGTTTTTTGAAAGGAAATAAAAATGATCGATCAATTTTTATCCGAAAGGTACGGGGCTAATTCTGCCGATTTAATCTCGATTAGCGAAGGTTTTCATAATACTGTTTTTAGTAGCGGTCAAACCATATTTAGAATTACAAAAGGGAATAGACGGAATAGAGAAGACGTAGAAAGTGAACTAGAATTACTCTATAGATTGCGAGAGCAAGCTGTATCTGTTTCTACTCCCAATCGATCTGTTAATGGAAATTTAATTGAAGAGTTTTCCTTGGAGAATACAAAGGAATATGTTGTTGCTTTTGAAAAAGCAAATGGTATGCCTCCAGACGTAACCAACCCAAAAGTATGGAATAAAAATTTATTTTTTCAATGGGGGAAAGAAGTAGGGAAAATTCATCGTTGTACAAAAAATATAAGGTTAGCACGGCCAATTTGGACTTCCAAGCATCCTGATTTGCTAAATTTATCAAACCGGATTCGTTCCAGTAGGATCTTTGAGCGATATGAACAGTTATTGAATACATTAATGAACTATCGTTGCGACCCAGAGCTATTTGGCCTCATCCATAATGATTGCCACCAAGGAAATTTCTTTGTTGAAAACGGAAAAGTAACTTTTTTTGATTTTGATGATAGTGCCTATCATTGGTTTGCCTATGATATGGCTGTTTCGTTTTACCATGCTTATTGGCAAACTACATCATTTTCGCCTGAATTCACTAACTTTAGTTCTGTATTTTGGCAGTACTTTTTAAAAGGGTATAGTGAAGAACAAACGTTAAAAAAAGAATTAATTGAACAAATTCCGATATTTCTTAAAATACGAGAAATTTATTTATATGTGTTATTTTTAGAAAAGTGGGATTTAACTTATTTGGAAGGTTGGCAGAGTCATACATTAGCCAAATTGGAAAAGAATATTGAAAGTGGAAAGCCGTATTCCAATTTTGATTTTTCAACTATTAATCAGGAATGGATTGACAATCTTTCCAGCCTTGAATAAAATAAAAACAACTAACGAAAAGGAATGGTATAGAGGCATGAAGTTATAATCTTGTTTTTCAGTACATTATTCGAATAAACGAAAAATGTTGAGCCTGAAGAATGGGATTAGTCTGTCCTTTTTTATGTCCTGATCGTACATAACCGTTTTACGTATGTTAAGTGCCTGTTACAGGTTTCTTTAGCGTACTATTTTTCGGTGACTATCAAGATATAAACCCCTTCAGGTCCAACTGGAAGGGGTTTTTTTATGACTAATCATACGTTACTGAGAGTACGAGATATAGAAAAAAATTTCAACTTAAGAGAGGTACTAACTAAGGTATCTTTTGAGATTAAGAATGGAGACAGAATTGGTCTTGTTGGATACAACGGTACAGGGAAAACAACATTAGCAAATATCCTCTCCGGAAAGCTTGCTCCTGATAAGGGGATCATCGAAAAATCAAAAGGGCTGAGAGTCGGATGCTTATCACAATCTATTGATTATGAAGTGAATGATTTTTATCATGCTGCTTCGACTTTAGAAGGTGAAATGTTTCATTTGGCCTCAGAGTTAGGCTTGAAAAAGGCAAATGAATGGAAGGAAGAACGAATGCATCATCTTAGTGGGGGTGAGAAGCTGAAGCTGGCGCTATCTATGGTTTGGGCTTCTAAGCCAGGATTGTTGATTTTAGATGAACCGACAAACCACTTAGATTTTAAAGGCATTGAATGGCTTATTGGTGAACTGAAAAGCTATAATGGGGCAGTGTTGATTATTTCACATGACCGGCACTTCTTAGATCAAACCATTTCGCAAGTTTTTGAAATAGAAAATGGAAAAATACAATTTTACAACGGAAATTACAGTGAATATCAGCAAGAAAAGAAGCGAAGAGTTGAAACTCAGCAACACCATTATTCCGTGCAACAAAAAAAGAAAGAAGAAATCGAGCTGCAAATGGACCTTTTAACATCCTGGTCGGAAAAAGCACACCGCACTTCAACCAAACAGGACCGTGACCGGGGCTATAAGGAATATCACCGTGCTAAGGCAAAAAATCGCGACAAACAAATCAAATCGAAAATGAAACGCCTTCAGCAAGAACTAGAGAATAATAAGATAGAAAAGCCAGTGAAAGAAGCAGGGGTCCGCTTTCAATTCGAAAGCATTGGAAAACGAGGAAAACGGATTATTGAAGCGAAAAAGTTAGCGAAAAAGTTTGAAAACGTACCACTTTTCCAAGATTCTCAATTCTATATTTCACAAGGAGAGCGAATAGGCTTAATCGGCGAAAACGGCTGTGGGAAAACGACCTTTATCAAAATGATACTAGGCCAAGAACCTCACACATCTGGCGAACTTTGGAAAAGTGAATCGTTAAAAGTCGCTTATCTCAGCCAGGATGTGGATGATCTGTTGCCGAATCAAACAGCCTTAGAAGCTCTAGGGTTTACTGACAGAGAATCTATTTACCGAGCGAGGACGATGTTTGCCAATCTTGGAATGAAAGAGGCACTTATTAATAAACCAATTGATACATTAAGCTTAGGGGAGCGTACAAGAGTGAAGCTCGTGGATATTTTAATGGGTGAATATGATGTCCTCATCTTGGATGAACCCACTAACCATTTAGATCTTCCAAGCCGGGAACAGCTCGAAAAAACGCTGGATGAATTTACTGGAACCATCCTAACGGTATCTCATGATTATTACTTTTTAAATAAATTATGTGATAAATTACTGGTGTTTGAGAATCGAAAAATAATGCGGGTAGAGATGAAGCCGGAGGAATACTTTAATAAAAAACCTGACAAACTTTCCAATGAAAAGGAAACCTTGTTGATTATTGAAAACAGGATTGCGACAATCTTAGGAGAATTATCCTTAATCAATCAAAAAGACCCTAAATATCAGGAATTGGATCGCGAATTCAAACAGCTTTTAAAGGAAAAAAGTAAATTAATCGGGTAAAAATAAGATAGGGCCCCTAATAATAAGGGGCCCTGCCTTATTGGAATCTTCAAAAAATAAAAGCATTAAACCCATTAAGAAAAGTTCTGACACCTGAATGGGTCAGAACTTAATCATTTATCTAATCATCATAGTCATAACGAAAGCCATCAGTCTGTGCTTCTGATGATGAATTTTTCAGCTTCTTAAGGACAGCTTCAAACTGTTCAATCTCCGAATAATCTGTACTGTTTGAGACTGCTTCCTTTAACGCTTGCTCAATAATAGCAAGATCGTTTGTTGAGACATCCATTTTATCCCCCCTATAATACTTTTTGCAATTCAGCTAACTTAGGATGGCTTATTATGAATTTTTTATGAATGCAGGTTTTGACCTATTGGATATGTTACTATCAAGAATTGAAAAGTATTGCATATGTCAGTAATATTGTTAAAATAACTATGGTAGAACTATCGATGGAAGTAGAATAACATACTGCACATACTTGAACATATAGTAGAGGAGATGACCTAAGTGGCTGATACTTTTTTACAATCCGTTTATTTCGAAGACGGTGTGTTAAAAATATTAGATCAAACGAAAATTCCTAGTGTGACTGAGTTTCTTGAAATCAGAAAAATTGAAGATGCTTGGGATGCTATTAAGCAATTGAAAGTACGAGGTGCACCTGCTATCGGAATTGCAGCTGCTTACGGTTTGCTTTTAGGAATTAAGGAAGCACCAGAGGACCGCTTTGAAAATTTCTATGCTATTTTTAAAAAACAGTCCGATTATTTAGCAACCTCACGCCCCACTGCAGTTAATTTATTTTGGGCATTAAAACGAATGAATAACCGAGTATTAGAAGAACAAGCGCATCCTGTGGCACAGATTAAGGAAGCTTTACTTGAAGAAGCACATTGCATTCGCCAAGAAGACGAGGAAGTATGTCGTACCATTGGTGAAAATGCTTTGACCTTATTATCTGATGGAATGGGAATTCTTACCCACTGTAATGCTGGAGGCATTGCAACTGCACGATATGGCACTGCACTTGCACCTCTTTATTTAGCAAAAGAAAAAGGCTGGGACCTAAAAGTTTTTGCTGACGAAACAAGACCATTATTACAAGGTGCCCGTTTAACTGCATGGGAGCTTATGCAGGCAGGCATTGATGTAACACTTATCACAGATAGTATGGCGGCAATGGTGATGCAAAAAGGATGGGTACAAGCAGTCATTGTTGGTTGCGATCGTGTTGCAGCTAATGGTGATGTGGCAAATAAAATTGGTACCTATGGTGTCGCCTTATTAGCTAAAGCTCATAACATACCTTTCTATGTAGCAGCTCCGATGTCAACAATCGACTTAGAAACAAAAACGGGAACAGAAATTCCTATTGAAGAAAGAGATGCTGCAGAAATTACTGAGGGATTTGGTAGAAGGACCGCACCTGTTGGAGTTAAAGTATTTAATCCAGCATTTGATGTCACACCAAACGAATTTGTTACAGCAATTATTACTGAAAAGGGCATACTAACAGGAAATTATCAGGAAGAGCTTCCAAAACTTTTTCAATGATGTTAAAGGGAAAGCAGGGTACCTATGATTATCGAGATTAAATACAAGAAACAAATATGCGAAATCGGTAAAAGGGTTTATGAAAAAGGCTTTGTCGCGGCTAATGATGGTAATATTTCTGTCCGGATTAGTGAAAATGAATTTCTGATCACTCCAACAGGCGTCAGCAAAGGCTACCTAACTACCGATATGATTTTGAAAGTAGATGGTGATGGTAATGTACTGGAAGGTGACTATAAACCTACCTCCGAGATGAAAATGCATCTGCTTGTTTATAAGGAGCGGCCTGATGTTCATGCTGTTGTCCATGTACACCCCCCATACGCCACAGCCTTTGCGATCGCTGGTATCCCCCTTGATCAGGCCATTATGCCAGAAGCTGTTGTGTATTTGGGTTCGATACCGATTGCGGAATATGGTACACCATCAACAAATGAAATACCTGAGTCTGTGAAAAAACATGTCCATTATCACCAAGGAGTTTTATTAGAAAACCACGGCGCATTAACCTGGGGTAAGGATCTTGATCACGCTTTTTATTTAATGGAATCCCTTGAATTTACAGCAAAGATTAATTGGATTGCAAAGCAGATTAACGGGGACCGCGAGCTCTCCAAGCAAAATGTAGAGCGGCTACTCGAGATAAAGACAAGTATGGGCATTAAAGGAGAGTCACCCCGTGGAGTTGAAACTCCAGAAGGGATGCATGCAAGAAAGATAACACCAGCAATTCAACGGTCATTAACGGATCGTGATTTAGAGCTAATTGCGGAAAAGGTTACTAGCGGGGTATTAAAAGCCTTTAATAGTAAGTAGGACAGCAAGCCGATGTTGCTTGCTTTTTCTTTTTTTACAGGTAATACTGTAATTGTCACAGATTTGGCATAGACAAGCTTTATTTCAACTTACTTTATAGTGTAAAATCGGAATAGCACATAATTGAATGAAAGGGGTTCGGGTATGATGAAAAAAGTGATTGCAGCGGTTGTACTAATTGCATTCTTAACAGTTGCGATTGTACAGGCAATGGATAAACAGGCAGAACCCGAAATCATCAGCCAAGAAACAGTTGCGATGGAAGGGCTAAAAGTGGGATCGAAAGCACCTGACTTCGAGTTAAAAACCTTAACTGGAGAAACGGTTAAACTCTCTGAGTTAAAAGGAAAAAAGGTCATGCTAAACTTCTGGGCAACCTGGTGCCCGCCATGCAAGGCTGAAATGCCAGCAATGGAGCAATTCCATAAGGAAGCAGGAGATGAGGTTGTCATCCTTGCAGTAAATATTGACCCACATTTAGATGTAAAGAAATTTGTAGATGAAAATGGTATTACTTTCTCGATTCCATTAGATGAAGAAGATAAAGTAAATGAGGTCTATCAAATCCTTTCCATTCCAACCACTTATTTTATTGACACGAATGGTAATATCGGAAGTAAATATATTGGTGCAATGGAACTCGAAGTAATGAAACAGTATGTTAAAGATTTGAAATAAAATACTCTTCATGGACGCTGGCCAAAAACCAGCGTCCTTTTATTTTACATTATTAAAACTACAACATTTCTTTTAAATTTTCAAAAAGTTGTAATAATTGAAAGGGTTTCCGGGCATAATAACTGTTACAATAGGAAATAAGGAAGGTGATACAGATGAGAAAACCTAGAAAGCGTTCCTTTGCAGAGCTTGTATCTGAAAATAAAAGTCAACTTTTGAAAGATAGAGCTGCGATGGAAAAAATCGAACAGCGTTTAGAAGAAAAGCGTCTTGGCAAAGCCGAATAAACTCTCATTCATTTCCAATCATGAACTCCTCCTTTAATGGACAAAATGTTTAAAGAGGAGGGATCAACTATGAGTAATCCAAAAAAACACAGTCAAGGATTTAGACCTAGCCACCTTGGTACTCAAGGTAAAGGATACAGTGGCAATAAAGGCAAGCAAATGGGTGACACATCCGGGAAGCATGCCCAAGTAATACAAACTAAAGGTGAATAATCTTCAAAAGACTCGGCAAGCTTACAGCTGCACCGGGTCTTTTTTTGCATTAATATCATAATTTTCTTGTGATATTTTGTTGGCTTGGATACAAACTATATCTGTACCATGAACATTAATTTAGGGAGGTTTCGTAGATGGCCTATAATAATAAGCCTAAACCAGATGATCGCAGTGACAATGTTGAAAAGCTGCAATCGATGATCCATCATACGATTGAAAACATGGAAGCAGCTGAGGAGTCACTCCAATTCACCGATAGTGAGACACAGCGCCAACAAATTGAAGCAAAAAATGAGCGTCGTCGAGAGAGCATTGATGCTTTTCGCTCAGAAATAAAAGATGAGGCGCATAACAAGGAATAAGTAATTAGGATAAGAGGGCCTGTTCAATTAAAGCAGGTCCTTTTTTTAGTATGCTGGTGATTGTTATGGTAAGATAAGTATGAAATTTTTGATGAAGAAGTGATAATAATGGAGCAACAAAGATATGCCAATATACATGAACAATTGACCCATTGGGAAACAGAACTGGAAAATAAAGGATTTATAACAAACGAAAGCCTGCTTATTCATTCCTTGCGTAATGAGAATGATCCGGCGATTCTCTCAAGACTTTTGACAGCAGGGGCACTTTCTCGTATATGGAAAAATAGTCGAGACAGTCTGGCAACTGCCTGGCTTAAACAGGCGCTAGAACTAGATCCAGGAAATGACCGTGCTAAAGGATTTTTCATGGAATCTGAATGGCGGAAGTACAAAGATATAGTAGACTCACTTTTATTTCCACTTATTAGAGAAACTGATAATCGGACGGCAAAGAAGAAGGTCGCCGAACAATACATACATATTTGTCAGAATTTCCTTACCGATGCGGATGACCATTTAGATGACCTACAAGAAAATATGGACTTAGCCGCCACTCTCAGTAATAAGCAGCTTTTTCATCAATACGAATTACTATCAAATCAGTTAGCTGCTATGGTAGAGCTAGTGGTCAATCTGCTAAAAGCAGCAGAGGAATACGAGGAGTCCATCATTGGGGTTTTCCATACCTCTACGTATTATGATCAATTGAAAACACAGCTATCTAATTTAGAGCAGCTAAAAAATGACTGGTACCAAGTTTTTGTGATAAACGAAGAAGTAGAAACACCAGCAGAGAAAGCATTGGACCAATTAAATCAAATGATTGGGATGGATATGGTGAAGAGTCGGATCAATGACTTTTACCAGTATTTAAAGTATCAAAAACACCGGGAAGCAATTGGTTTTCAAATGAAAGATGTCCTTAGTCTTAATATGGTGTTAACCGGAAATCCGGGGACAGGAAAAACAACCCTGGCTCGATTACTAGCAAAAATCTATCATGAGCTTGATGTTCTGCCTCGGGCAGAGGTAATTGAAGCGGACCGGTCTAAGTTGGTGGGTTCCTTTATAGGTCAAACAGAGGAAAACGTCCGTTCATTTGTTGAGAAGGCAGTCGGTGGTGTATTGTTTATAGATGAAGCCTATAGTTTAAAACGTGAAGGACAGACAGGTAATGATTATGGACAAACTGCAATCGATACCCTTGTATCCCTTATGACAGGCAAAGAATATGGAGGGAAATTTGCGGTGATTTTAGCTGGATATCCCGAGGAAATGCGTACATTTTTAGACTCAAATCCTGGTTTGCGCAGTAGATTCCCACAATCTAATATGATTCAACTGCCCAATTACTCAAACGATGAATTACTGTTAATTGCAGAGAAGATTGCCAGTGAAAATGACTATCTACTTACCGATGAGGCAAAAAAAGAAATTGAATATCGCCTAGATAAAGAACGGGTAGATGACACATTTGGTAACGCAAGAACCGTTCAAAATATCGTTCTTGAAGCTATTTTTAAAAAAGGGGCAAAAAATCAATCTCATCGTGATATTCTTGATTATACGATCTTAAATGAGGATGACTTCGTTATTGATCGTTACCCAAAAAAGGAAGAACCATTTGAAAAGCTTGAGAAGTTAATCGGTCTAGCTGAAATTAAGGATGAGATGAAATCCTTTGTGTCCTTTGTAAAAATGCAGCAATACCGAAGAAAGCGAGAATTGCCCACTGTCCCCATTCAACTCCATTCCGTATTCTCAGGCAACCCTGGGACTGGGAAGACAACAGTTGCCAAAATTTACTCGGAGTTACTTCGCGAAGTGGGAATGTTGAAAAGAGGTCATCTAATCGTTGCTAGCAGGGCAGATTTTGTTGCTGGCTATGTGGGACAAACTGCAGGAAAAACAAAGAAAAAAATCAGGGAAGCACTTGGCGGGGTACTATTTATTGATGAAGCATACTCACTTCTTAGTCAGGCTACAGGGGATTTTGGGAAAGAAGTTATTGATACTCTCGTTGATGAGATGACAAAACATAATGAAAATCTAGTCGTCATTTTAGCAGGGTACCCAAAAGAAATGGACCGGCTGTTAGAAAGTAATCCAGGGCTGCGATCACGTTTTAAGAAGTTCTTTCTTTTTCCTGACTACTCAATCGAAGAATTAATTTCTATAATTGACACCTATGCCAAGGGGTATCAATATACTCTCACTGAACTCGCAAAAGAGATGCTAAAGAAAATAATAGAAGGACACGAGATTCAGGGGAATGGCCGGTTTGCTACGAACTTTGCGGATGAGATGATTCAAGCTCAAGCACTGCGATTGATGAAGGTTGAAAATGAGGATGAGCTCTTCGAGCAGGCACAATTCATTGAAGTGTCTGATGTAGAACAGGCACTGACTAAGATGAAGCTATTTTAAACGATGGGACAAGGAGATGGGTGTTGTGGAAAATCTTTTTATTTCTACTAGAGAAATACAGCTTTTATATGCTGATACTGATATGATGGGGGTCATTTATCATGCCAATTATTTAAAGTATTTTGAGCTGGGAAGAAGCGGCATTATTGAAGACCTTGGATTTAGTTATCTTGAAATGGAGAATGCAGGCTATTACGCACCTGTTTATGATATCCAGATTACATATAAAAAGCCGTTGCGTTACGGAGCTAAAGGGTTTGTAAAAACATGGGTCGAGAAAAATGACGGAATAAAGACGGTCTATGGTTACTCCATCGTAAATGGGGATGAGGAAATATGTGCAGAAGGGACATCCACCCATATTATTGTGAGAAAAGATAGCTTTCGGCCCACTTCATTTAAAAAGGCCTTTCCAGAATGGTTCTCAAGATATGAGGATATCAAGAAAAAATAACACATACATTTACCTGTGAGGTGATGGTAACATTGGCATTTGGTATTAAAAGGAATGAATTAAAAGAATGGAAACAAAAGATTGACCAAGGGGAAATTGCATTCTTAACTCATTATTGGTTAGACGAGCGTTTCCCAAATTCCAACACCGTTACAAAAGTAGGTTGCAATGATCTCGAGAGACTTGCCGCCTGGGGAAGAAAACATGGATTGAAAAAAGAGTGGATTCATCATCGCCCCGATGGCTACTCGCATTTTGATTTAATTGGTTATAGACAAAAGGAGATTCTGCAAATAGAGGGATTAAACCATCATATTTGGGACTAAAATCTTGATGAATAAAGGAGTGGGGAACCCATGATCAAAATTGCGGTTATTGGATTAGGGGATATAGCCCAAAAAGCGTATCTACCTGTAATCAGTCAGATAGCTAACATAGAGGTTCATCTAGTAACGAGAAACAAAGAAAAGCTAAAGATGCTTAGCAGTAAATACCGGTATCCTCATATTCATCATGACCTTTCATCTCTTATTTCTGCAGGAGTCCAAGCTGCTTTTGTCCATTCTTCCACCGAATCACATTATAAAATGGTGAAAGAACTATTGCTTCATAATATCCATGTATATGTAGATAAGCCGATCACCTATCATTATGAAACCTCCAAGGAATTAGTAGAACTAGCGGAGGCAAGGCAACTTATTCTAATGACAGGCTTTAATAGAAGATTTGCCCCATTTTATCAGTCCATGAAGGAGATCACTGTCCCTAACATGGTACTCTTACAAAAAAACCGTCATGCACTTCCGGGAGATATTCGTACATTTGTCTATGATGACTTCATTCATTGTTTAGATACTGTTCGCTATCTTTTTGACTCAGAAATTGATCAGATGGTTGTTACAGGCAGGAAAGAAAAAGGCTTACTACATCACGTAGTTGTACAACTCATTTCTAAGGAAATGACAGGAATCGCCATTATGAACCGGGATAATGGTGCAGTGGAGGAAAGACTTGAAGTGATGGGTCCAATGGAGAAAAGAATTGTCACGGATTTAGCTGAAATGGTGATTCAAAGTAACAATAAAGAAGCAAAACTATTTTTTAATAATTGGGACTCAACCCTATTTAAACGGGGTTTTGAGCAAATTGTTAACGAATTTATCCTAGCAATTTCAACTAGCACTGCGCCTTCGATTACAGCAAGAGATGCTCTAAAAACACATGAACTTTGTGAAGCCGTTGTGAACCAGCTTGAGAATCTGTAAACAAAAGCACACCGATTTTTTCCGGTGTGCTTTTTGTTTACAGATTTTTTTGATATTGTATAGCAGGTTCTTGTCTCTTTGAGTCTAGCTCTATTATTAAATCATGCTCATCAAAATACCATAAATCTTTTTCTTCTATATAGAAGGTAATACCGTCTTCAACTGTTTTAACAGCAAGTTCCATAGGTTCGTCAACAGCAATTCCCAGTGAAAATCCGCTTTGAACTGTGCTGTAACCACCATAACGTGCATAAAAACGAACAAAATCACCTGTATTCAATCCGAGTTCCTGCTTATACCATGCTGCTGCATTGCTGCTAATTTGTATTTTCATTTGATGCTCCTTTCTACATGTCCCCCTTATTATAATAAACAAGTAACCGTTTTTCGAGTAATGTAGTTCGGGGTTAAAACGATATTGCTCTAGCATGCCTTTAAAGAAGAAAAAACTCCGAATTAACGGAGCCATTGGTGCATATGTTCAAGTATTTCTTGATTTTTAGCGGCAGCATTCTCTAAACCATAGGACCCAGCTTGATCGAGAGGTACGACTTGATAATTTCTAAAGTTCTTGCTTGATACGAAGGTAGGATAAAAATGGGGATTGGATAATTCAATTTTTTTTCCGCTCTCCGTAACCTGTTTTGTTATTTCTACGGTAGCCATTCCGCCAATGTCTTTATAATCCCAAATTTGTCCGGAGATGAAATTTCCTAAAGAATAAATGACAAATGACTTTCGGCCATCAGCTGTTTCAATCCATTCCATAGGCTGAAGGACATGGGGATGAGATCCGAAAATGATATCTACCCCTTCATTAGCAAGGAAATTTGCTAGATCCTTTTGCTCACTTGTTGGTATTCGTTGATATTCATTGCCCCAGTGGATACTCATGACCACTACATCGGCTTCTTGCTTAGCTCGGTGTATTTCTTCCTTCATCTGTTCACGATTAATCAAATTTACTAGGAAGTCTTTTCCATTTGGTATGGGAATCCCATTCGTCCCATACGTATAGGATAGAAAAGCCAGTTTAATGCCATTCTTATGGAGGATTCTTAGTTTTTTCCGGTCTTCTTCGTTTAAAAAGCTCCCTACATGAGGTAACCCAATACTATTTAGATAATCCGTAGCCGAGAGAATACCTCTTTCTCCTTTGTCCAATGTATGATTGTTGGCTAAGGAAACAATATCAACACCTGTATTCACAAGAGCGTCTGCCACTTCATGTGGACTGTTAAACATTGGATAACTAGAAACACCTATTTCAACCCCGCCTAACATACTTTCTTGGTTAGCTGTTAGAATATCCGGTGTTTCAAGAATACTCTTTACCTTCTCAAAGATGGGATTAAAATTATACTTGCTTCCATTAAAAGCATCTTTATATACCGTGTCATGAATAAGGATATCACCGATTGCACCAATGGTGATTTTTTCAGTGATGGTCCTGCCAATCGTTTCATGTTCCCTTATCATATGTACCTTTGCCGGATAGACCATAGACTTATTATCCATTTTATTCTGCTGCTGAATGAGAAGGAATGAGGCTACAATTACGCAAACTGAAATGATAAGTCCTGATGTAATAACCGCTTTCTTTTTCATATTCCCTCCTTATCTGAGCTAATTTTTTACTTCCTATTCTAATAATATAATATCCAATTGTTATTTTTCGACTATTTTCTTCATTTATTACCATAATCGGCAAAATTTCTGTGCCATGCATTTACGAGACTAAAAAAGAGCTTCCTGTACCTAGGAAACTCTTCATTTATTATTCTTCCGTATCTAATTGCTCGAAAAAGTTAATTAATTCTTCAAAACTTCTTGTTATTTTAGCAGGTGTCTCTAGGGGTCCGTCAGTGTTAGGAAAAAACTCTAAAACAAATTCTTCCTTTTCTGTACTATCTGTTACATCTGTTGTGAATCTAAACTGATATTCTATACCTTGCATCATTACACCCCCAGTATATTGCTTCTACTCTTATTTTACTGGAGTAATCATGTTTTTATTAGATAGAATTTGAATAATTCATGAAACATCCAAGAGTTGGGTTATTTTCTTAGGATAGAATGTCCATACCATGTATCACTCTTTCTCATATAATGTGGAGAAAGGAGCTGTCAGTATGAAGCCTATCCAAGTCAAAGAAATCCGCCAAATACTTCATGGTGACTTACTTTATGGCAGTGAAGATTGGTATATTGAAAATGTTATTTATTATAAGCGGCATATTCTCGACAAAAAAAATTCGATGCTGTTTGTCAGCCGTAGAGATGAAATTAACTGGAAAGAACTCGAACAGCTGGGACCTTGTTTAGTGATCAGTGATAAGTCCGCAGTAGCCTTACAACAACATTCTGAAAAGATCACCGTTTTGAGAGTGGCGAGCGTCATCCAAGCCTATTGGAAGTTTATGACGTATTATCGGAACCTGTTTTCTCTGCCCGTTATTAGTATAACTGGCACATGTGGAAAGACTACCACGAAGGAAATCATTAAACATGTATTAGGTGAAAAGTTAGTCGTTCAGGCCTCAATCAGCAGTATGAATGAACCACGCCGTTCTCTACCCTACTTAATGGGAATTGACGAGACAACAGAAGCTGCGATTTTTGAACTGGGTTTAGGAAATACAGGAAATATTACCCACCAATGTATGATTTACCAACCTACTATTGGAATTATTACCAATATAGGTGTCCATCATCTGGATGGCACTGGAAGTCTCGAAGGCTATATCCAGGCTAAAGGGGAAATTGTAAAGGGAATCCGTGAAAATGGAATCCTCATCTTAAATGTGGATGATGAAAATACGAAAAAAATATCACTAGAAGGGTTCAAGGGTAAAACGATCTATTTTGGTAAAGACTCTCCTTGCGATTTCCAAGCAACAGACATCAGATATGGAAATAATCGGATGTTCTTTAATGTAGTATTTAATCAGATGAGCTATCCTTTATCTATTCCCGGATACGGAGAGCATCAGGTATATAATGCCCTCGCTGCACTTGCGGCTATTTGGCAAGTTGGCCGATTAAGTATGGAGGAAATCGCTAGAAGGATGGCATCATTTAAACCACTTGACAGGCATTTGGAAGTGACAACGGGTCATAATGGCTGCATTGTGATTGATGATACATGGACTAACAACCCTACATCTGTTGAGTCGGCATTGAACGTGGTTGAATCAATTGCAAAAGGGAAAAAGGTTATCGTTATATTAGGAGATATCAATCGCTTAGGTGATTATGAGGTTGAATACCATCAGAAAATCGGCACCTTAGTTGCTGGCAAGAATATTGACACACTGTTTACGATTGGTAAAAAGGCTAGAGAAATTGGCCACCAAGCCATAAGAGACCGCTTTAAAGGTAAGGTCTATCTCATGGATAATGCATTACAATTAAAAGCCTTATTAGAAGGGATCATTGACCAGAACACGATCATATTAATTAAGGGTCCTATGTCAAGCCGGTCAATGGTTAATCTGGCAAATGGCTTAAAAAAACAACAGGATTGATGTGAAAAACTCTGTAGATCAGGGTTTTTTATTTGTGTCATGTTGCAATAAAAGTGTAACGTTCCAGTAATAAAGCCATGAAACCCTTGTCATTGCTAAAAGAGAGCGATCCACATCGTCATCCTGGAATATTTTACAAAACAGAATGAGTGTTTTCTTGTGTTACAATCTCCTTGTCCCAAACAGAAATTAACATTAAGAGAATGGGAGGATACAAAACAATGAGAAAACTAATTGTTACCACTATAACGGGAGCCATGTTACTAACAGCAGGTAATTTTACTGTTCCATCATTAGACAACAACAAGGCAGCCGCTGCACCAGTGATAGGTGCCAATCAAACTGCAGAACAAATCGCAAATCAAATCGTGAATATAGGGGCTGGACTAATTGGACAAGCAACCTATAGCACCGTAGAATATAAAACAACATATCCTTATAAATTTTCATGTGCCACATTTGTGGATTATGTATATAAACAAGCAGGTGTAGACCTTGCCACTTATAATGAAGACTATATGCTTAAGTTAGGAGAGCCTGTTAGCCGAGATCAGCTACAAAAAGGGGATTTAGTTTTCTTTGATGCTAATCGTACAGACGCTAGTCCTTCTGATCATGTAGCCATTTATTACGGTAACAATAAGGTTCTTCATATGGCAGACTCAAAACAAAACATCGTTATAACGGATATGTCTTCGAAATCATATTATACGACCAATTATGTTGGAGCAAGACGTGTTATTCCAAGCTATATGCCCTCTAACCCTGTTACACAGGCCGATAAAATAGTTGATGGTGCCTACAACTTGATGGAAAAGGTCAAGATTGATGGATGGTCAAATAATACGGCCGCTTTAACTTTTACTAGCGCTGGTTTTGTTAACTATCTCTATGGACAAAATGGTGTGAATTTAGGAACAAATACAGCAGCAGGACAAGCAAAATTAGGAACTTATGTAGCAAAAGAAAACTTAAAAAAGGGTGACCTCGTGTTTTTCTCCTGGACTACAGGAACAGGTCTTCCAGAAATAGTTGGGATTTATGCAGGTAATCATAAAGTGTTAGTCTCAAACACGTCAAAAGGGATCTTTTCTCGTGTAATGTTCGTACCTTTTTATCAATACAATTATGTGACAGCCAGACGTGTATTACCAGAAACACCAACAACACCAGTAGAACCAACTGGGCCTCAAGAACCAGTCACACCAGAAGAACCGAAAACTCCTATAGTTGAACATGGTGATAAAATTGTACAAACTGCTGAAGGATTAACAGGAAAGGCTCGTTATGGTTATACCTATAGTGAATCTTCTTTAATCTTTACAGGTGCCGGTTTTACTTATTACGTGTTTAAGCAGAATGGAATTGATTTAAAAGAAAAAACAGCGGAAAGACAAGCCCAAATCGGTACACCAGTGGCAAAGAATCAATTGCAAAAAGGTGATGTCATTTACTTCTCACTAGACGGCAAAGCCACATCTATAAAACATGCTGGTATTTACCTTGGGGAAAATGTGTTCATCCATCTAACGATGAGTGGGGTAATTAAAGAAAGCTTATCCTCAACATGGGCACTTCAAAATTACGTAACAGCACGCCGAGCTCTATAATCTTCTAAACATAAAAAACGAGAGGAATTCTCTCGTTTTTTTTATGTTTAGAGCCATTTGATTTTTGGTTCTGTCTTATTGATGATGCGTTTTATATTAGCACGGTGACGGTAAATCACAAATGCAGTTAGAAGGCTTACGGCTATCAACAATGGAATATCTCCATCAACTACCGCATAAATAACTGCTACAATTCCAGCGAGCATGGATGATAACGAAACATATTTGGTTATGTATAAGCTAATAAAAAAGACCACTAAAATGGTTAAGAACATATACGGAGCACAAAACAATAAAACGCCGCCTGAAGTAGCAACTGCTTTCCCGCCTCTAAAACCGGCAAAAATCGGGTAG
The DNA here is from genome assembly GCA_040797665.1 of Neobacillus sp. Classification (GTDB taxonomy): domain Bacteria; phylum Bacillota; class Bacilli; order Bacillales; family Cytobacillaceae; genus Neobacillus. The sequence goes on from JBFNER010000004.1 coordinate 95,727, forward strand.
GTGTGACCAATAACTGCAAAAACACCGGCAACCAGCGGATTCATGTCACTGATTAGAAGTATAGCAGGAAGAGATGCAGCAAGTGTTCCTTTTAGAATATCCGCAAGTGTTACTGCAATACCTGCTTTAACACCTAGTGTACGGAAGGTATTTGTTCCCCCTAAATTTCCGCTTCCGTGTTCTCGAATATCGGTTTTATAAAATAATTTACCGATAATCAATCCAGACGGTATGGAACCAAGCAAATAAGCTAGTACCAAAATGAAAAAAATTTCCACCATCGATCTAATTCTCCTTCTATAATTAATGAAGTTCTTTTATTTTACCATGGTTTTCAAAAAAAACACCATCTATGTTGATAAATCAATATAGTAAGTTATTAAAAAATATCTTCTCATTTACTAGATGTTACCTTACGATAGAAGCAAGGGGGAAAGAAAGATGGCACGAGTAGAATATCAAAAGAAAAACTCTATATCACCAAAAGTAATTTATGGAGGTTTATTGATTGCAGTCCTAATGATTGTTTCTGCGATTCTCCTTTTATTATATCCGTTTGCTTCTAAAGAAAAAGCACTATATTTTGAAGGGGAAAATCCAATCCTTTTTCAAGGCGAACAACATGGGAATGCACTCATTGAAGGAGAAACTGTTTTTGTCAGCTTCTCATTCATGAAGCAATACATTGACGAAAATATTATCTTTGACGAGAAATCTCAGTCCGTAATTATCACAACAGCCGGTAAAGTCATTCAGATGCCAACAGATTCATTATCCCTATTCGTAAATGAGGAGCCTGTAAATCTAGAAATATCGCCAACCATTACGAAAGAGGGAGAGACCTATATTGCACTTGATCCGATTCTTCCTTATTATCCTATCCAATATAAGAAACTGAAAGATACGGAAGCAATATGGATTCAAAGAGATGGTGAGCAATACAGCAGGGGAAAAGTAATTGCGAAGGACGTTCACGAAGAAAAGCTAAGGCTGCGCACAGAGCCTTCATTAAAATCGCCCTATACAGGTGAAATGACAAAACAAGAACCGCTTATGATCGAAGGCGAGAAAGAGGGCTATTACCTGGTCAGGAAAGAGAATGGTGTAAGCGGCTATCTAAAAAAAGCATTTGTGACCAAGGAAGAAGATGTCGCTATCACTATCACGCATCAAGCAGCCACCCATACTGTTCCATTGCTTGATGGACCCGTTCATTTAACATGGGAAGCGGTGTATACGAAGAACCCTGATCATACTAAAATTTCGGATATGACAGGTGTGAATGTCGTTTCTCCGACATGGTTCTCCCTAACCGATCAAGAGGGAACGATTAAAAATCTTGCCTCTTTAGACTATAGTAAGTGGGCACAATCTAAAGGGTACCAAGTATGGGGGTTATTTTCAAATTCATTTGATCCAGACCTAACACATGAAGCATTAAAGGATTTTGAAACGAGACAGAACATAATCCGACAGCTCCTTCACTTTAGTCAGATGTACGAACTACAGGGAATTAATTTTGATATTGAAAATGTCTATCAGAAAGATGGACCGCTCGTTACCCAGTTCATGCGTGAGGCTACTCCTTATCTTCATGAAGCAGGTTTAGTTGTATCCATGGACATCACCTTCTATGCGGGTGAAAACAATAATTGGTCTTCGTTTTATGAACGGCCAAAGCTTGCTGAAATTGTCGATTATATTGTCGTCATGGCTTATGATGAGCATACCGGATCGGCATCTGGAGCAGGAAGTGTATCAAGCCTGCCTTGGGTCGAGAGGAACCTGCAAAAGCTATTAACAGAAGTACCTAAAGAGAAATTAATCTTAGGTGTTCCACTTTATACACGGCTTTGGAAAGAGCAGTTAAAAGAGGATGGAACTACCGAAGTTAGCGCAAAAGCCCTTTCGATGAATCAAGTGAAAAATTGGCTGAATGAAAAAGGTTTGGCGGCAGTATATGACCCAGAAAGCGGCCAAAATTATGCAGAATACTATGATACAGCAGAAAAGGCGACCTACAAAATTTGGATCGAAGATGAACAATCATTGAATAAGCGTGCCGAACTGGCTTTATCTTATCAACTAGCAGGCATTGGCACTTGGTCAAGATTTTTCGGCGATGAAACAGCATGGGCAGCCTTGGATTTAAATATAGATCGGGCAGTAACAAGAAATGACTAAAGGAATGGGCCGAACTCTTCGGTCCATTTTTTGGGGTTATTTTCTTGTCTAATATTAGTACAATTAGAGTCATTTTTATTACAAAAATATGGAGATTTTTCAAAGTATTTAGAAACACATTGATATCATTCGGTATTACGAAATATAATCTAGGTAAATTCTTCAGATAAACATAGAGTTCCGAACCGGCCTATTTCTATCATAACTGTGGTCGGTTTTCTTATATATCAATCAAATCAGACATAGGAAGAGGTGAAAGTTATGGAACATACAAACCAAAAAAACCTTACACATGTATTCAAAGATGTAAAAGTCCTATATGTAGAGGATGATCTTTTTTCACGTGAAAAATTAGTAAGGATTTTACAACGGCGATTTTCCCATGTATATACGGCAACAGACGGTGAAGAGGGATTTGAGCTTTTTCTAAAGCATAAGCCGGAATTAATTATAGCAGACATCAAAATGAACCAAATGAGCGGTTTAGATATGATTGAAAAAATCAGAGGAATCAATGACCAAGTTCAAGTTATTGTGACCACAGCTCATGATGACAGTGAGTTCTTCATCAGATCGATCGAATATAACGTAAATCATTTTATCTTAAAACCGATTGAATTAGACCGCTTCTTAATTGCCCTCCAAAAATCAGCCCAACAAATTCAGCTGGAGTTGGAATTAAACAAACAAAAGAAATTTACAAGAGCTATTTTGGACTTCCAGGATCATTTAATCTTTGTTGTTGAAAACGACGAAATAGTTGAATTTAACTCCGCCTTTTCTAAATTTACAGGGATGAAAAAAGATGTACCCCTACATAAAGGTAATGAACTCTCACAACTAATCGTTGATGATATCAACTATTTTACGCCTAAAGACCGAACAAAATGGATAGTGGAGTTCCTAGAAAGACCCGAAAAACATATGAAAATCAGGTTAAGGCGTATAGATGGCAAAACCTACATTTTTCACATGAAGGCTACCAACATAAACCAATGTGAGAATCAGTTTTTGTTTGTCTGTACCGATATTTCAGAACTAGAGGAAGAAAGTAAGCGGAATAAACACCTGGCCATGATGGACCCTTTAACCAACAGCTTTAACCGTCTAAAGTTTGATGAAATTTTAACAAGTGAAATTAGACGCTCAGAACGATACCACCATCCATTTTCGCTTATCATGATGGATATTGACCATTTCAAGAAAGTAAATGATTGTTTTGGACATCAAATAGGTGATGAGGTGCTTTGTACCATTTCAACGATTGTACAGCAAAGGATACGTGAAAGTGATATCTTTGCGCGATGGGGCGGAGAAGAATTTATCATTCTTGCTCCAGAAACAACCATAAAAGGTGCCGTAGAGCTAGCTGAATCAATCCGATCATTGATAAATAATTTCTCATTCCAAAAGATTAACCATATAACATGCAGTTTCGGAGTAGCGGAATTTAATGCTGGAAAAAGCAAAAGAGAGCTCTTCTCAGAAGTTGATCAAGCACTTTATCAAGCAAAAAACAAGGGAAAAAACTGTGTATCTGTCTATAAAGAAGAAATAATAAGTAGGTGACCAAGATGAACATAGAAAATCCTCTTATAACAAATGAAGAGAAAAACTCATTCCAGGAACTTGCCAAGATAAAAGCAGGAAAACAATACCTAGAGTCATTAAATCGGACTCTTGAGAACCGAATTAAGGAAGAAGTAGCTAAGAATCGACAGAAGGACCATATCCTGATACAACAATCAAGACTTGCTGCAATGGGTGAAATGATTGCAAGTATTGGACATCAGTGGCGACAGCCGCTAAATAGTCTTTCTTTATTAATTCAGGATGTGAGGGAAGCCCAAGAGTTCGGTGAAATCAACGACCAATACATTGATCGATTTACAAAAGAGAGTATGATGCAGATTAAACATATGTCTCAAACCATAAATGATTTTCGTAAGTTTTATCGTCCGAACAAGGAGAAGGGACCCTTTTCAATCGCTGACTCCATTGAGGATGCCTTATCGATCTTTTCTTCGAGTTTAAAGAACCATGATATTCAAGTTAAATTTGAATATAGGGGCCGACATATGGCTTATGGATTTCAAAATGAATATAGCCAAGTGGTCTTAAATATTTTAACGAATGCAAGGGATGCCTTTGTTTTCAAGACAATCCCCAATCGAAAAATGATTATACGAATTGAAGAGGATGATCAATTCTTAACAGCCTATTTTACTGATAATGCTGGTGGTATTGAACCCGCCCTGCTAACCAAGGTTTTTGATCCTTATTTTACAACGAGAAACCATGGCACAGGCTTAGGGCTTTATATGACCAAAATGATTCTTGAGAATATGAATGGTAATGTTAAAGTCGTTAATACAGGTGATGGTGCAGAGTTTGCTCTTTATGTCCCAAAGGTAACAGCTGAAACGATTCCAACTCTCGTAAATGTTTAAGCAACAACATCTCGAGAGCTTTGTTTTTTTGGGAAAAGACTTGCTTATGTTATAGTTAGGATAGCTAGTAAATCATTCATGGAGGAGTGTAGCTAATGGCTGTTCAGAACCCCAGTATTGAAGAAATTGGAGCGATTTTAAAGAAGGCAAAAAGGATTGCCGTTGTTGGTTTAAGTAATAATCCAGAGAGAACCTCTTATATGGTCTCAGAGGTCATGCAGAAAGCTGGTTACGAAATCATCCCTGTTAATCCGACCATTGATGAAGTGCTTGGCGTTAAGGCTGTCCCATCACTTAAGGATATAGAGGGACATATCGATATCGTGAATGTATTCCGCCGCTCAGAGCAGCTAGTAGAAGTTGCTAAAGAATTTGATGAAATTGATGCGGATGTCTTTTGGGCTCAGCAGGGACTTGTGAATGAAGAGGCATATCATTTTTTAAAGGAAAAAGGGTACACGGTAATCATGGATCTTTGCATAAAAGTTGCACACGCAATAACGAAGTAAAAAGCTGCTAAATATTAGCAGTTTTTTACTTTTTTTCGCTAAAATTTATATTACAAATTTAAGTTGTTTCTAAGAAGTCATTTGCCAAATCGAAATAAATCGCTAAAATAAAGCATAGACGCCCGAGAAACATGTGGTACAATTAAGGCGGCAAACGTTCGTTCTAAAGAGGGTTTATGCTCTGTTATGCGGATGATGAAGGCAATATAAATATAAGAATCAGAATGTGTTTTTTCTTTTGAGGGAATGAAAGGGGTATTTTAGTGGCAAGAAATCAGCAAGCCTTTGACTATAATGATGATGCCATACAGGTACTAGAGGGACTGGAGGCCGTTAGGAAACGACCAGGGATGTATATCGGCAGTACTGATTCAAGGGGACTGCACCATCTTGTATATGAGATTGTAGATAACTCCGTCGATGAGGCTCTAGGAGGATATGGGGACCATATCATTGTAAAAATACACAAGGATAATTCCATTAGTGTTATTGATAAAGGCCGGGGAATGCCTACCGGTATGCATAAAATGGGCAAACCCACACCTGAAGTCATTTTAACCGTATTACATGCCGGAGGGAAATTCGGTCAAGGCGGTTATAAGACAAGCGGCGGTCTGCACGGTGTCGGTGCATCAGTCGTGAATGCACTATCAGAATGGTTAACGGTTACCATCAAAAGAGATGGGTTTATTTATGAACAACGCTTTGAAAATGGTGGAAAGCCGGTTACGACATTAGAGAAAATCGGTAAGACCAATCAAACCGGAACGACAATTCACTTTAAACCTGATCCAACCATTTTTTCTAGTACAACTTATAATTTTGAAACATTATGTGAGAGGTTAAGAGAATCAGCCTTTCTTTTAAAAGGATTAAAGATTGAAATCCTGGATGATCGTAATGATTTTCATGAAGTATTTCATTATGAAAACGGAATTGAAGCTTTTGTTGCTTACTTAAATGAGGAAAAAGATGTCCTTCATCCAGTAGTTAGCTTCGAAGGAAGCCAAAACGGGATAGAAGTAGAATTTGCATTTCAATTTAACGATGGCTATTCAGAAAACATTCTTTCATTTGTAAATAATGTCCGTACAAGAGACGGCGGTACGCATGAGGCTGGTTCCAAAACGGCGATGACGCGTGTTTTTAATGACTACGCAAGGAAAGTCTCTCTCTTAAAAGAAAAAGAGAAAAACCTCGATGGAGCGGATATTCGCGAAGGCTTATCCGCGATTATTTCTGTTCGTATTCCTGAGGAACTCTTACAATTCGAGGGACAAACAAAAGGCAAGTTAGGAACGAGCGAAGCAAGATCTTCAGTAGATGCGGTTGTATCTGAACATCTTTCCTACTTCCTAGAGGAAAATCCTGATATTAGCTCCCTGCTGATTAAAAAATCAATTAAAGCGTTTCAAGCACGTGAAGCAGCACGGAAAGCACGTGAGGATGCTAGAAGTGGTAAAAAGCGCAAGCGCTCAGATGCTGTACTTTCTGGGAAGCTTACACCCGCTCAATCTAGAAACCCGCAAAAAAATGAAATTTATTTAGTCGAGGGTGACTCTGCGGGCGGTTCTGCCAAACAAGGGCGTGACAGACGCTTCCAGGCAGTACTTCCGCTCCGTGGTAAAGTAATCAATACTGAAAAAGCTAAGCTGTCTGATATATTTAAGAATGAAGAAATCAATACGATTATTCATGCGATCGGTGCAGGTGTCGGTTCTGATTTTAACGTAGAAGATACAAATTACGATAAAGTAATTATCATGACAGATGCGGATACAGATGGAGCACATATACAAGTATTATTGTTAACCTTTTTCTACCGCTATATGAAGCCGCTGGTTGAGGCTGGTAAAGTATTTATTGCTCTGCCGCCTTTATATAAAGTAAGCAAGGGCTCTGGTAAAAAGGAAATAATCGAATATGCCTGGAATGAAGATGAGCTACAGGGAGCGATTAAAAAGGTCGGCAGAGGCTACATTATTCAACGTTATAAAGGTCTTGGCGAAATGAATGCAGATCAGCTCTGGGATACTACGATGAACCCCGATACACGAACTCTAATTCGTGTAAAAATAGATGATGCAGCGAGAGCCGAGCGCAGGATTACGACTCTAATGGGTGATAAGGTGGAACCGCGCCGGAAATGGATCGAAGGTAATGTTGCCTTTGGTCTGGAGGAAGATGACACCATTCTTGAAAATGAAAACATTTCTGTCGTAGAGGAGGAACCTGAAGAATGAGTATGAATGAAAAATTCCGTGACCTCCCTCTAGAGGATGTAATTGGCGACCGTTTTGGCCGTTATAGTAAGTATATTATTCAAGAACGGGCACTTCCAGATGCTAGGGATGGCTTAAAGCCAGTACAACGAAGAATCCTATATGCGATGCATGTTGAGGGTAATACCTTTGATAAAGGCTTTAGGAAAGCGGCAAAAACAGTTGGAAACGTTATTGGCAACTATCATCCACACGGTGACTCCTCTGTATATGAAGCGATGGTGCGGATGAGTCAGGACTGGAAGGTTCGAAACGTACTTGTGCAAATGCATGGAAATAACGGTAGTATGGATGGAGATCCTCCGGCAGCTATGCGTTATACCGAAGCACGGTTATCAGCTATTTCGGCTGAATTGCTTCGCGATATTGAAAAGCAAACGGTAGACTTTATTCCGAACTTTGATGATACATCTAACGAACCAACTGTATTACCGGCCATGTTCCCTAACTTGCTGGTGAATGGCTCAACTGGTATATCTGCAGGATACGCAACGGATATTCCACCACACCATCTTGGCGAGGTCATTGATGGTGTCATCATGAGGATGGACCAGCCAGAATCAACGGTTGATGAATTAATGACCGTTATCAAGGGGCCGGATTTCCCTACAGGAGGCATTATCCAGGGAATTGATGGGATTAAAAAAGCCTATGAAACTGGTAAAGGAAAAATCATTGTTCGCAGTAAAGCGGATATTGAGGATGTCCGCGGCGGTAAACAACAGATTGTCGTGACGGAAATCCCTTATGAAGTAAATAAAGCAAATCTTGTTAAAAAAATCGATGAATTCCGCCTAGACCGTAAAGTAGAAGGAATATCCGAGGTTCGTGATGAAACAGACAGAACTGGCTTAAGGATCGTCATCGAGTTAAAGAAAGATGTGGATGCACCTGGTGTGCTAAACTACTTATATAAAAATAGTGATTTACAAGTTACGTACAACTTTAATATGGTTGCGATTTCAGAAAAACGCCCTAAATTATTAGGGATTCGCGAATTATTGGACGCTTATATCGGCCACCAGAAAGAAGTTGTGACGAGAAGAACCAAATTTGAATTAAACAAAGCAAAGGAACGCCAGCATATCGTTGAAGGGTTGATGAAAGCATTATCCATCCTTGATGAAGTGATTTCAACGATTCGTGCTTCTAAGGATAAACGAGATGCAAAGGATAATTTAATTGCGAAATTCGCGTTTACTGAGGCACAAGCAGAAGCAATTGTCTCCTTACAGCTTTACCGGTTAACGAATACAGACATAACAGCATTGAGAAATGAAGCAGAAGAGCTTGCTAAGAAAATTGCTGAATGGACAGCGATCTTAGAGAGTGAGAAGAAACTTTTCGCTACGATTAAAAAGGAACTAAAAGATGTAAAAAAACGCTTTGCTGATGAACGCCGTTCAAAAATTGAAGCTGAAATCGAGGAGCTAAAAATTAACCTTGAAGTGACAGTTCCTAGCGAAGACGTCATTGTCACGGTAACCAAAGAGGGGTATGTAAAACGGACGAGCCAACGTTCTTTTGCTGCCTCAAATGGCCAAGATTTTGCTATAAAGGATTCAGACCGCCTCATCGCACAGCTAGATATGAATACACAAGATGTCTTACTTCTTTTCACCAATAAAGGGAACTATTTGTTCTGTCCTGTACATGAGCTGCCAGATATCCGCTGGAAAGACCTTGGACAGCACGTCGCAAATATTATTCCAATTGATCGTGACGAAGAACTCATTCAGGCCATTCCGATTAAGGATTTTGAACAAGAGTCGTACCTGGTTTTTGTCACGAAGAATGGGATGGTTAAGAAAACCGAACTGAAACACTATAAGGCACAGAGGTATTCTAAACCATTAGTTGGTGTGAATTTAAAGGACGATGACCAAGTGATTGATGTGCACCTAACAGATGGTTCGAAAGAAATTTTCTTAATCACTCAATTAGGTTATGCTCTATGGTTCCATGAAGAAGAAATAAGCATTGTCGGTGCACGTGCATCAGGAGTTAAGGGCATAAATTTAAAAGACGGCGATGTTGTAGTTGGTGGTAAGGTTATAAGCCAAGAAAGCAAAGAATCCATTGTGATTACTACCCAGCGCGGAGCAGTAAAAAGGATGAAGCTGAAAGAATTTGAAAAGGCAACAAGAGCTAAACGTGGTGTTGTGATTTTAAGAGAACTAAAAGCCAATCCGCACCGTGTCATCGGATTTGTTCTTGTCAATGAATCAGATGAAGTCATCATCCAAACGGAAAAAGGTAATTCGGAAACTCTAGTAACGGGTGAAATTCATTTTAGTGATCGATACTCTAACGGTTCCTTTGTTATTGATGAATCAGAGAGCGGAAAAGTAACCTCCATTTGGAAAAAAGAGTCAGCTGAAAAGTCTTCATAATAAATGAATGAAAGAACTCCCTAGTTTTAGGGAGTTTTTTTCATGTTTTTCCTAAAAATGGGCATACTACCTATATCAGACTTTGGAGGGAATAGAATGAAAAAAGAATTCTTGTTAATAGCTGCTTCTTTTTTTCTAATGTCAACCACAGTGATTACAGGTGTGTATGCGATTGAGAATGATGGTAAAAAAGAAATTACTATATCTAAAACCGAATCTGATCTTACAGGTGACGGCAATATAGAGTCCCTCTATTTAAAGGGAGTTCCATATAAAGACGATGAAAGTTTTTTAAGGAGTATTTTTATCGATATAGAAACCATCGAAGGGGATAACATTCATATTCCATTAGAAAGCGGAAATAAGGCAGCGGTAAAGCTCATTGACATTAATGGTGATGGAATTAAAGAAGTATTAACCAATGTCTATATTGAGGGGAATAATGGAACAATTAGCAGTTACCTGTATTCATTAAAGGATGGAGTACGGAAAGAGTTAACAGTTCCAGATCCAATTGAAATGGAAAGTCATTTTGAAAATGGCTATAAGGCGCAGTTAACCATAAAACCTACAGGAAAAACCTATTCATTCGATTTAAGAGAACGAAAGAAATATTATAAAAAGCTCGGACTTTACTATAAAGGAAAGTTAAATGAACCAACTGAGTTGAAGATAAACTCTTTTAGCACACTAAAGCCATCTCGGACAACTACAGGATTAATGGGATTAAAGGGGATTCAAAGAATTACTGGTATAGCGAATGGTGATACGATCGCCTATGTTGAGTCTTCCTGGAGTTTCCGGGACGGAAAATGGACGTTAATTGATACAATAGTCCGAACGGCCGATAACAAAAAGTAACAACGGGTAGGCATTTGTCACAGTATGCTCCTTCCGCCCATATACTATGGTAATAATCACAGGATTATCATGGTTAAAGGAGTTGTCATTGTGATGAGTATGTTCAATCCCTCCAAATTAACAACCAAATATACTGCCCCTGCAACCCAGTTCCGTCCGGTAGAAGGAAGGAGATATACCCTGACTCATTCTGATACTACAGGACAGTTGTTTTTAACAATAGGGACCCATTATGATTATCTAGCGATTAACCCGCAAATACGTGATGAAGTATTAGCAGAATGGGTGCCACAAATGGGAGAATTTGCACTTATTGGTCGAGTATATATTAGTGGCGGAGAGTTTGATGAAAATTATGCTAAGGTCCGTTTTAAGATTTTCCAAAAAGAGTTAAATCTAGCTTTGACAGCAATCGTATATGGAGATCAAGCCTTTTTTTGCAACTTTCCATGGCTATTGGATGCACCAATTTATATCCAATTTGAGTCGATATATCCACAATTTAATCGAATGTTTTATTTTGGAACACCGAGGTATTTCTTACATGCAGCAACCACACAGACAGGATCTTAAACACAGGAAACTCCTGTGTTTTTTCTTTATACATAAGAGAACGGAAACAGAGGGGGATGATTGTTTAATACTGACTTGGAATGAAATTCGCAACTTTCATGAAAGTTATCCGTATTAAGAAGAAACAAGATATCTTTTAACTAGTTTGATTCCAATAATTATGTTATGTAAACTAATAGATAAAAAATAATTAGGGGGTAACAAGCATGAGGTTTTATTCAAAAAAAGGGATTGTGGTCGGAACAATTTTATGGGGGATGGTTGTTCTTTTGGTAAGCTCTCTTTTCATGACCCCAGGCTCACTAGTTGACGGTGATAAACTACTAGCTGCATTAATTGTTGTAGCAGTGTCAGCATTCATAGGCTGGTTATGGTTTAATACCTATTATGAGATTGATGGAAAAAATCTAAAAATTGTTGCCGGGCCAATTAGAAGTAAAGTAGAAATTAAGAGCATAACCACGATTAAAAGATCCAGAAATCTGTTATCAAGCCCAGCATTATCACTTATACGATTACAGGTGAAATATGGAAAATGGAATTATGCACTCATATCACCAAAGAATGAAGAACTATTTTGTAAAAGATTAAAAGAAATTAATCCTAAAATAGATATCAATATATAATATCTAAATACAGTTTTTTTGTTTCGTCTCATTATCTTAAGTATACTTAGGTATTGAGATTGATTCTCCTCTTCTATCTATAACTTCCGAGAATATATATTATGTAAACTTAAAACAAAACTTGACTTTACATCGTCAAGTTAATCTGTACCCTCTTATCTTCTCAAATAAATACTGTACTCCATATAATAGATAAGCTTTATAGTGTATGTAAATAAAAAACTGAAAACGATTTAGCCGATTGAGACGGATGATTTTTAACTTCTTTAAAACATCCATAACGATAAATGCAAAGATTCCATCAACGAAAATGTTCAATAATAAAAACTTTTTAAAATTTCCATATGAGATTTTAAGCAGCCACATGGATAGCGGCATATAAGGACCAATACTAAACGGAAGTTCATCCCTAATAAATGACTTTGGCTTGTCGTAAAACTTCCACCACTTCCGCTTATGTCCATACAAATGATTCATGATCTCAAAAATAATAATAAAAATACCGGAAAAAGAATATCGTTTGAAACTGCGACTTCCTATAAACAGTAGTGATAACCAAGGAATCACCACAAGAAGTGCATTAAATAGTACATGTTTCTTTGATGCCATAACATTCTCTCCCTCTTATACATTTTATCACCTTCTTAAAATGTCCAATAATGTAGGAAAAAATCCCATTTAGGCAAGACAAATTCACCTGTTACTCAAAATAAAAATAGACCTCGGAATCAATTCGAGGCCTAAAAATATAATCATTTTTACTAATTATGAACAACAAGATGAAGATGTCGTGGTTTCAACTTTCACCGGCTGTGTGGTGCAGCATTCTGAGTCTGTCATGTTTTCTACATCACCTTTAGTATAAAAGAATTCCCACTCGTTACCGTCTGGATCTGTTACCCAGAATTTATCTTGAGTTGCATAGCAACAGGTTACATCCATCTCTTCCCTTGCAAAAAAGCCAAGGCCCTCTAAGCGGGCTTTATGCTGGAGGACTTCTTCAAGATTTCCGACTTGAAAACCAAAATGACCAACTTGGTTACCTGAAACCTCTTCTTTTACATTTAACGTGAAGTTAAGACCAGGGCTATCAAGTAGAAATTTAGCATAGTCCGGCTTCACTTTTACTGGTTCCGCATTAAAAACCTTTGAATAAAATCCGATCGACTTATTTAAATCCGTTACATTGATCCCGACATGCATTTTCATGATAAGTCCTCCCATTAATATATGAAAATTTAGCTTAACAACATGATGATTGCTCTTCTGAACTTGTTACGCAACAGAGCCTTCTTTGGTATCTTCAACCTCTTTAATTTCTACTCCACAGCAACCAGAAGATTTTGAACCAACAATACTTGTTAACTTTTTAATAAAACTCATTTTTCCCAGCTCCTTCATAAATATAAGGTTATTAAATCAAATAATTTTGATTTAAAAGTAATAAATCAACTTTTTTTGATTTTACAATGTAAGTATATTAGCAATTTTTGCTAATTGCAACCCCTTAATCAAAAAAAATTGATAATTTATTTAATTGAAATAAATTCTGGACCGCCTCCTTCCTCTCCCTTATATTACGAACAACTTAGGCTGTTAACCAAAATCAACTTTTTTTGATAAAGGGATTGACACATGAAAATATTGGATATATGATTAACACATCAAGATTATTTGATTAAAAAAAGTAGGTGAAACTGTTGAATCAAGAAATACAATTACAAGATATATCCATGGATGCATTCTTTGAAAAGTATGAGTTAAAATTCAAAGCGATCGCTGATAAAAAGAGACTACAGATTATGAATATTTTAACTCAAAAAGGTGCGATGTGTGTATGTGATTTAGCACCAATGGTTGATATGGCTCAATCAAAGCTGTCTTATCATTTAAAGATTTTATTAGATGCTAACATTATTATAAAAGAAACGCGTGGAACATGGAGTTACTACGAACTAAATCAAGAAGAACTTAATCACTTATTATCACATGAGCTTTGCTGCGTATTCAAACCAACCTGTTGATAAATTTTTTTAAACTAAACATCAAGTTTTTTTGATAAATAAATCAAATTTTTTTGATATTAAAAAACTACAACCTAAATGGAGGAATAAATATGTATCACTATAATTACACAGGCCTAGTTAATGAGAAACGGTCCGAAATTGAGAAAAAAAGTAATGAAGCATGGAAATTTTCTGACATAAAGCCGAACTTCCTTTTATTGAAGACACTCCAGAAATTCTCTTTTACAAAAAAAACAAAGCAAGTTACTCAACAAAATAAGTGCGATTGCATCTGCGGGTGCTAAGGGGGATCTTATATGTGGTTAGAGGCATTTAAAAGTTTTCTTTACATCATACTGGAGTTAACGATCCTGTTTATTGTCATCTCCTTTATCATCAGCCTTCTTCAAGGGTACATCCCTTACGAGAAAATTGAAAAAAAGCTCTCAGGTAAAAATAAAATAATTGCCGCTTTTGCGGCCATAGTATTCGCATTTATTACGCCTTTTTGTTCCTGTTCAACCATTCCGATCGTCGTGAACATGCTGAAGAAAAAAATGCCTTTTGGAATTGTTATGGTTTTTCTGTTTGCCTCCCCTGTTCTTGATCCCACCATTTTAACCATTATGGGTGTAGCTCTTGGGTGGAAAGTAACAGCTATTTATACGATATTAACTACCCTATTTTCAATCATCATAGGCTTTACACTTGAAAAATTAGGCTTCGAAAAGTCAGTGAAAAATGTAGTCATGACAGGATATGAGGAAAAACATCAGAAATTCAATGTAAGATTGGCCTGGCAGGAAACTCTAAACCTGATGAAAAGTGTCTTTCCATATCTAATTATTGGGGCAGCAGTAGGTGCAGTCATACATGGTTTAGTGCCAACTGAATGGATTTCAAGCGTCTTTGGCAAAGAACATTGGTGGTTAATTCCAATCGCCGCCATTATCGGGATACCGCTATATATTCGCCTTTCTAGTATGATCCCTATTTCTCAAATTCTCATCGCTAAAGGAATGGCTTTAGGACCTGTAATGGCTATGATTATTAGCTCCGCTGGCGCAAGTTTACCTGAAGTTATTCTTTTAAAATCAATCTTTAAAAAACAGCTTGTTTTCACTTTTGTACTTTCTGTTTTTGCAATGTCCACGATCTCTGGGTTTGTGTTTTACTTGATATAAACAATTGGACACAGAAGATGATCCTTCTGTGTCCTACTGTTTATGCTTTAATTCTTCACCCTTTATAAAGATTTACTACAATGGTATGATTAATTATGTTCAAAATCTAGAGGAGTGAAAAACATGAGTGTACATAAGGATTTAATTCAACATGCTGCTAATCAAAACAAAGCCTATCAAGAATTCCTAGCTCTTGATCAGCAGCGTGAGCTATATATTGAAGAGGCTATTCAACTTTGCAAACAAGGTGCCCCTTTTTCAGTAGACAAAATAAATCAAATAACGAATAAGATAAATAAGATTAACCTCCGTTTTATCCCAGCGCGTAAAAATGTTACCGTTGAAATGGTTAGAGAATATGTAAATAAACAATAGCTAAATAAACATCCACCGACTTATATTCTGGTGGATGTTTTTGCTCTAGCTACTTCCACTTTCCACTGCTATTTATTTTCACTTCCATCTTTAATCCAATGTTCATATCTTTATACAGATCATACCAATCTATTTCCTTCCATTCCTTATAGTTCATTTTGTTACGAACGTATCCTCCTACTCCTAGAGGATCGACTTGAAGACCTTGAAGCTGCTTGATCATCTCCTCTCCTTGTTTATTGAGCTCATCACTAATTGAGTTCTCTGCTTCCTTTTTTATTTTCGGATCCGTAAGATCGTCCTTACCCATGTATTCTAAAATATCTCCAACTACTTTTAAATAGATCGTTACCACAGGTTTATCCTTTTCCATCTTTACTTTTATTCTATGCGTTGTTTGAACATAGCTTAGCATTATATGTGCCTTTTTCTCTTCTTTTGTTTCTATTTCTAGACCAATATTTCCATGTTTTACTTTTTTTCGTAGAAGAAAAAGAATGTTAGTGTCTGAAGTATTTAAAATTTTCTTGAGTTTATCTCCTTGAAATAACCCCACCCCATCAAATGCTATATTTTTCTTCTCTACCTTAAAAACAGGCATTACTGGATCTATACCATCATCGTAATAGTCTCTTAAGAATTGATGAATATTATAATGAACCGCCCGGCTTTCAATATTTAGTTTTGTAATAAATTGCTCTAAGTAAGTAGCATTCTGTCCCTCGTTATTAATTTGTAAGGTTAAAATATCATTTGCCTCATTCTTCCCTAAAGCGAGCATCACTCTTGAGCCAATACTCGGATCTCGAACAATCGTATCGACATACGGAACCAACCCTTCTTTTGCTAATTCACTTCCAAACAAGGCGACACGCAGTTGGCCGCTTTCAAGCAGCAGATTTGTCTGGTACCTAACTTTCCCTTTTGCCTCTTTACTAGACTTGCCATAAACCGTAATGGTTTTACGATCGTATTGACCATCCTTTGAAATCATAGGGAACGTAACAGTTACCTTTAATGGTTCTTCCTTATTGTTTGTTTTATCGTATCCTACCGCATTAATAAGTGCTAGGTCATCAATGATTTTTTTCTGGGCGCATCCTGCAGTCAATAAAACACATAACAAAATGGTAAGTAGTTTACCCATTGGCCTTTTTCCTTCTACTAAAACGACTTAAATAAATGATAACCAATAATAGGACTGGAGAGAAAATTGCGATGCCCGTTGCTAGATAGGTCAAATACTCTAACCACTGATCAACATCCTCCAGCACTCTTGGGATAAGAGAAAATAAAACACTCATTATCACAATTGCCTTTGTTATATGCTTAGAGTCAATTTTATTAAATTGGTTCATGAAGATTTCTTTTGCGGCCCAAACATACATAACGGTAGTAATCAAGACCTTTAGGCCAAATATGGTAAAGATGAAGTTTTCTACCCTTTCTAGTACCGGAAAGGTTATATACCCCAATAAGGTTACTACTGGATACATATCCTTTAAAAGCTGTCCAAAGCTGAAAAAACCATAGCTTACAAAGCATACTCCGAGATAAATCATGGAAGTAATCGTATTCCCGGCAATGATTGCTTTTAGTGGTTTCTTCTCCACATTATGGAGATATAGCAAGGTAAGTTCATAACCTAACAGGGAAGTAAACACCTGCATACCTCCTCGTAATAAGTCTTTCTCCCCTTGAAAAATAAAGGGTGTTAAACGGACATAACTGAAATCTGGAAGATGAAATACTAACAAGAAGACCGTCCATACTGTAAAAAAGAATAATACGACAGTAGATTTCGAGATATGATATAGACCGTTCTTAAGTAATGGATAACATAGGATGATTCCCATTATATTAAGGAAAACAATCGATACATTTGGGTAGAACAACAGCTTAAGCATCATTGAAAACTTTACTAATACCATTATGCCTAATAACATCCATACCCCTGCAAAGAACAATAACACCGGCATAACAACCCATTTTGAAATATGACTCATTAACTCCAGCATAGACTTGCCTTTCCCTTTCTTAAATACAAGCCAGATGAGCACTAAGTTAACATTAACTACCATATAGGCAATGATCATACTAATCCAGCCATTGGTGCCAAATGCTTCAGCGGTAAGACGCGGCAAAGAAAATAATGTAACACCAGATTGAGTCATATAGACTAACACTGCTGTCTGAAAGGGAGATAATTTTTCCTTCATATCGCTGATTATCTCCTTTCAGTATTTTTCTTTAATGGTCCCCTAATAAGGGAATATTTAAAAAACCTGACGTAGGTTGGTGAAAGTGGCAAAAGATAAGGTGCATTTAAATTGGTTAATCCGGCTAAATGGATAATGAGGATTCCCATTCCAAAAACAAGTCCAATATTTCCCCAGAACCCAGAAACTAAAATAAAACCAAAACGAACGATTCTAATAGAGGTGCTCATTAGGTAGCTTGGTACAACAAAGGACGCAATGGCAGATGCAGCAACTACAATAATCAGAATATTACTAGTGATCCCTGCTTCTACTGCTGCTTGACCAATAACGATACCTCCTACAATACCGATCGTCTGACCCACCTTTGATGGCAATCTAGCACCTGCTTCCCTTAACAATTCTAATAAAAACTCCAGAAACAATGCCTCAATTACCGGTGGGAAGGGAACCCTGCTCCTCGATTCAATTAATGTTGGTAACAATGCTTGCGGTATCATTTCATAATGAAAGGTAGTCACCGACACATATAAGGCTGTAAACATAAGTGTAACTAAAATGGCTGCATAACGAGTTGCCCGAATAAAGGTACTAACAATCCATCGCTGCCCAAAATCATCCATTGATTCCATGAAATCAAAAAAACTAACGGGTGTACAAAAAGCATAGGGACTATTATCAAACAAGCCGACAATTTTTCCTTCTAGTAACTTGTAGACCGTTACATCAGGCCTTTCGGTGGTAAAAAACTGTGGGAATGGTGAGTTTGGATGTTCATCGATGTATTGAACAAGCATATTTGTATCCGCAATTGCATCCTTCTTTACGGTTTTTAAACGGTTTTTTAAATCCTCAAGATCGTCCTTAGCTATTAAATCATCAATATAAAGTAAATAAACTGTGTTTTTACCTATATTTCCAATTTGCAAGCTAATTGCTTTTAGTTTCGGACTCATTAATCTCCTACGGATTAAAGATAAATTTACATCTAGTGACTCTACAAATGCATCATGGGCACCAAGAATGACTGATTCCGTCTCAGAGGCTGTAATAGCACGGGATTCCCCATCTTTATAGGGTAGTTCGTATGGTACTTCATTAACAAATAAGATCCCATCTCCATTTAAAATGGTCGCTTCTACATTGGTGGCATCTTCAAGTAGTCTAAATTCTGACTGCCTGATATAATCTTGCAGCTGCTCTTTTGATAATTTTCGTATTTTTGTTAATAGCTGTTCAAAACGATTTTTATCAATTAAATGTTCGAAATAATATATTTTCAGGTTTAGGTGCTGAAATTCAGTCAGCATCAGATCAGACAAATCCTTGAAACTCAGTAAAAATTCTTCCATTAGCGTTAGTTGATGCTTTCTATCAGCAATTGTTTCTCTACTGCTTTTCTCTGTCTCTTCGGTAAATTTAAACTTAAAGTTTTTCAATAAGCGATTGCGATTTTTCCGCATTTTCGCATCCGCCCCATCTATAGTTTTTTATATTTTTTACTAACATTGGTAATTTATACATTTATTGATTCAGTCATAAATAATCTAATAATGGAACTAAAAACAAATTAGGAGGTTACTGGTGAAAAACTTAAATCCATTTTCTCCTTGGGAAGAACATTATTTTTGGGTGAATATTCTTTTAGATCATGCTGTTTTTGTTAGGGATTATTTATCACCTGTAGAAGAAGAACTGATAAAAGAGGCAAATGATTTTATCAATAGCTTTACCGCGGTAAGAAGACATTTAGAGCAAATTCCTAAAACTAGTCCAGTTAATTCAAACCTATTAATCGACTTTTCGAAACAATCTGCCCGTGTATCCTATGATTATTATCGATTTGAAGGAAACATATTAAATTTGGCATTGAATAATAAAATCTTAATTAATATTACACCTACTTACTTTAACGGAACACTAAGTGAAAATGCAGAGTATTTAAGAATTCTTCAATATTATATGAACGGATCAGATTACCCTCCGATGCTTTTAGTAGATTTGCTTGATTTATGGCTGGAAGACCAGCTCGGTCATGCAGCATTATTACGCAGGGCTTTAGATGGTGTGGAACAAATCTTGCATGAACGTGTAAATAATTTAACGAAGTTATTTTCTGCACATATTGTTAAGAATGAAGCAATGAAAGGATATTTGCGTTTTATGCCGGATCAATTCCCAGCACAAATAGCCTTTGCACGCGAGGTGGGCGGTACCGTTCTGGCCTTTAACCAGCTTGTTGAACATGTTATAAATCTTTATAAGGGCAAGGAAGTGTTAAACGCAACTACTTTAAGGTTCTTAGAGCATCATTTCCCTGAGTCATGCTACTTCTTAACGAAGCTGAGTGCGTTTGTACCAGAGATGGAGAAACCAAATTGTTCCTTAACTGCCTATTTTAGAACGTATAATAATAAATAAAAAAGATCTATCCTCTTCTTTAATGTATTGAGAAGGGATAGATCTTTTTCTAAATTTCTAGAAACTTTATAATCTCATCTCTATATTTTTTGTAAACATCCCTTCCAAGTCTACTTAGACTATCCATATATGTGGGATCGTCAAAGGGAACTTCCTCTCCTAACTCTTCATTAATGCGCAAATAATTTTCCTTAAGAAGCAGATGGCAATGATAAGAGACTGATTCCGATGACAAATGAAGTGCTAAATCAAGTAGTTTTGGAGTTACTTTCATCGAAGGAAAATGAAACGGCAGCCAGTGCCGCACTCCCCAATACTTCTCATGATCTATGGTGAAGTCAATTTTTTGCAGGCCCGTTCCCAATGACATAATTTTAATATCGGTCATTCCTTTATGGAAAAAATCCAATGCTTCTGTTAAACAAACCAGGGACGGATTGTTTGCCCATAAACCACCATCTATGGATAAATATCTATTGTCTACATTGTTTGGAGGAAAATACACCGGTGCAGAACAGGAGGATAGAACTGAATTCCATAAATGCATAGAAAGTTCATCATTCCCTGGATGACCATAGTTCGAGCGATGAATAAATGGTTTTCCGTGTGTGATATCGACAGCTGGAATGAGGAGTGGCTTATCGATATGGGCTAGCTGAGTATCCCCAAACGCTTTTTTTAAGAGAAAACGAAGATATCGATCACTGTATACACTCTTAAATAACCCGAGCTTTGCTTGGCGAACAAAGATCTTTTCTCCATATTGCTTATAGCTTTCTTCGATTTCATTCATTTCCTTATCCATAGCAGCAGCTGCAGCAATAATTGCGCCTGTACTGGTACCCGCTATCATATCGAATAAGGCACTAATTGGTTGGTTATATTCTTTCTCCAATGCCTGTAAAATGGCAATTGCAAAAACTCCTCTAATTCCACCGCCGTCTATACATAAAATTTTCATCCCATCCACCTATGCCCATTTTTTATATAAGTTTCCCCATCTATCATTAACTTATTTCAAAAAAAATAGCCCGCTCTCTAGAAGAGGGGACTATACTTTATTATGATAGAATTCTTTTTTCGCCTTCTATTGCCTGAATCGGGTCAATATTTTGGGTAAATTCGAGGGTACCTATATACGTTCCTCTCTCATCTCTAACAGCAAAATAACGAATATATACATATTTATCGCGGAATTTTATATAAAAATCTTCAGTATCCTTTCTCCCAGCTTTAAAGTCCTCCAGAAGTTCTTCCACAACATGAACACTTCTAGGTGGATGACAGTTTTGAACTGTACGGCCGATTACCGCTTTTGTTCGCGCAAAGATTCTTTCTTTTCCATGGGAGAAATATCTTACAACGTCATCTTGGTCAATAAAGGTGATGTCCACTGGTAAATGGTTTAAAAGCAGCTCTAGCTGTTTTAGTGATAAAATACCAGTCTCCATCTTAATATAACCTTCTGATATAGCTTTTTCATCTAAGGCATGTCTTTCTGGTTTCCATTCCTCTTCTGGTCCAGTTAAACAAAAACCAATCTCGCTGCTTTCGCGGGCTATTTTTACCCATTCATCTTCTGTGAAATTCTTTAATGCCATCGGGAAGAGGATGTTTTCCTCTCGATAAATCATGGCAGGTACTTCCTGAATCAAGAAGTTAACAACCTCAATGACTCCTTGTTTATCACCAGAGTAATGTGCTAATTTCTGTCTTGCGTCTTTGATGGCGTCACGGATGAAGTCATCAATTCTCCACATATTATTCGTAGGACCATAAATGCCGTACTTTTCTAAATAAGGGAAAATCAAATTTTCTTTTCTGCTATAATGCTTGTCTACATCAAGTAAAAGGTTAATATCAGCTATTAGATTATAGACATTTTCCGTCGAATCCTCTTTTCGAAAGTCATCTAGATGCTCCCGGATTTTTGTGTTGACAAGTAAGTCAAGTTCTCTATTTTCTAATTTGAATGTATGAACTGGGTGACCAGGCTCTTCCTCAGGACGACTCCCTTGAGCATTTTCAACGATTGATCCTTTAAAAATTTCACTATGCTCTGCATATAGCCTATTTACTTCTGCAAGAGGAATATCCTTGAAGTCATGCTGAATTTGGGCGATTTCTTCAATTGAAACTTTACCGATAAACGCATCAAAATGTGCTTTTACCTCATTTACGTTTTTTCCATTATGAAGATCAGTAAATATCTTTTTTAATACTGCCACACGGTCTGCTTTATTTACATTAAACTGTTCACGGTTATTAATCATTTCGCTCATTATATAATTCCCCTTTGCTTAATCACTTTACAAGTGAGAATATTTCTCATAAATAATGTACCATGTAAAAAGGAGATTGTTTGTGATTCGCATCACAAGTTTGTTGTTAATTCTCATATTCTTTGTTTCAATAGTTCTAATATTAGATTGGATTATTAACAAAAAGAGTTTAATCATTTCTTGTTTGACTCATACTAACGGTGGATTCATGATTATCTGAAATGGAGATGAGTGTCTGATGGAATTTGAAGCAAGAAACTCTACCGAAGAAGCCCTTCACCATTATAAATCGGGGTTAGGGTTATTTACTCAAAAAATGCCGGAACTAGCGAGCCAATATAATGCTTTTACGGAGGAATGTTTTAAAGAAGGTCAGCTATCACAGAAGGAAAAACAATTGATTGCTTTAGGTATTAGCCTCCACGCTCAAGATGAATATTGTATCATTTACCACCTAAAGGGATGTTTAGATCAAGGCTGCTCTGAACAAGAAATTTATGAGGCAGTTGGTGTAACAGCAGCGTTTGGCGGCGGTGCAACAATGAGTCAAGCCGTAACGCTTGTTCAAGAATGTATTCAGGAGCTTAATCAATTAAAACAGTAACCACCATAGAGGATGTCGCAAATAATTCGACATCCCTTCACTTTATTTCTTTCCTTATAAACATCAGGAGGTGCGATCAAGATGGTTAGAATACATAATCCAGTTAAATCAAGTAATAAACAGAAGTTAGGAGCAGATAATCAGCTGCATGGCGGGATGATGGAAAATGTGGATCAAATAGCAGATTTAATTACCAAAGCAGCTACAAAAGAGAGTGAAAATCCTAAGACAAATAAATAACGCGATATTGCCGCATAGACAAAAAAGAACTGAAAGGATTTATTCCATTTCAGTTCTTTTCATTATGGATTAAAGGTAATCTTGATCTCAACAATTTCTGAACGCGTTCCTATGCGAATTGGCAGCCCCCAAAACCCATAACCGGAAGAAACGATGGATTGGAGCTCTCCTTTTTTTAGATAGCCGAAATCATTTTCAAATAAGCGGCTTGTAATTAGATTTCCCGGTGCCACCTGCCCACGGTGGGTATGTCCAGAAACAATAAGGTCTACCCCGTTTTCTTCAGCAATATCTAAGTCATATGGCTGATGCTCAAGCAGGATGACAGGTTTAGATAAATCAACCTGCTTCATTAAGGTGGAAAGCTCAGCTCGAACTACATCCCTATAGCCCTTATCTTTCCTGCCAACTAAGGTAATTCCTTCTGGAAGCATAAGAACCTCATCATCTAATACATTCATTCCGCTATTATTAAAGACCGCTACCAGATCAACTTCATCACGATCATGATTTCCTAAAGAGGCATACACCGGTGCTTTAATATCCTTTAAAATCTCTGGAATTCCTTCATCAAGAAATGGTGTTACATCATCATCTATAATATCTCCCGGAAACAAGACAAGGTCCGGATTTTTAGCGTTTATAAATTCGACTAGCTTCTTTGCCTGGCCACCGCCGGATAAATCACCAAAATGCATGTCCGAGGCCATGATGATCGTAAGATTTTCTACCCCTTCAACCGCTTTAGGTATGTTGATTTGATAGGTTTTATATACAGGACTGTAAGCATTATACATTCCATAAAAAAACGAAATGATCATTATGCTTAAAGTGACGAATCCAGTCCATTTAACAAATTTCGATTTTGGTATTTTTGTAAACCTACTTAAAAATACAGCAAGGTTTGCCAATGGGAACAGCATGACAAAAAAGTAAAACAACGAAAGCCAAATCGCTCCGAGCCAAGTAATAAATATACTCTCATTTAACCAACGTGCAAAGACGAACGAATAGGCCAATAGGAATAATACACTCCAAAAGATGTATTTAATACTCTTTCGATCACCTCTCAGTGATTTCAACCAAACCCAAACATTATAGCCGATATAAAAAATCAATAAATTATATATTAAAATAATTCCAATGCCGACAATCCACACAGAAGAAACTCCTTTACGATTACAGTCTTGATATTATTAGACACGATATCAGGAAATAAAACAAGAAATAAACCTTACTAACCCTATTATATCAGTAAGGTTGATATTACCATCTCCCCTCCTGCTACTTTTTTGTTACACTTTTAAGGTTACTAGAATGATAGGGAGGGCTTTAGCAAATGAAAAAACACAATCTCCTGCTGGCATTGGTAATCGTGATTACCTTTATAGGAGGATATTTTACTGGTATATTATTCCCTTCAACAAAAGCACTAAAAGCTTCGAATACATTCACAATAGAACAGGCACCAAAGTCAGCCAAAAAACTCGAGCAAAAAGAAGTTCCACTGCTTGAATCTGATCAATCAAAGGTACTAATCGGCTATGTACAAGATTTCCGTGACCCTAAGGTTATTGATTATACAAAACTAACACATGTAATCTTCTCTTTTGCTCATCCTACTAAGGACGGCGGCATCCTTCTTAATGGAGAATCAGCAATGAGTAACCTGAGGGAAATTGTCAATACAGCTAATAAACACAATACAAAAGTAATTCTGGCTGTCGGCGGATGGTTTCACATTAATGGCGGAGAGTCTTATGACCATTTTAAAGCTGCCATCAGCAACAATGCATCTAGAACAAAGCTTGTTCAGGAGCTTACAAGTATAGTAGAAAAAGAAAAACTTGATGGAATTGATATTGATTTTGAACATCCTCGCTCAAAAGCAGATGCAGAGAATCTTGCCGCTTTTGCTAAAGAGCTAAGTGATCACCTGCATCCAAAGGGCAAGGAATTGTCTATTGCAGTTTATGCAAAAATCCATGCAGAAGCAGGGACCGTTACGGACTTTGTTGTATATGAGCCAACCATGTTTCAGTTTGTAGACCATGTGAATATTATGGCTTATGATGGACATTGGGATGGCGGCTATAACGCTGCTAATTTATCACCCTATCCGTTTACTGAAAAAGTAGTAACCTATTGGGCTAGTTACTTTGAAAAAAATAATATAGAAAAAGATAAATTAGTGCTCGGTGTTCCCTTTTATGCACAGCCCGAAGATCCTGATATTAAGCAGATTTCTTATTCAGCGATTATAAACAACGACGCCGCAAATGCAGTAAATGATACTGTAAGTATGAATGGGACGGTCTATCATTATAATGGGGTAAAAACAATACAAAAGAAAACCACACTGGCACTCGACCATGGTTTTGGCGGGATGATGCTTTGGGAGGCAGGTCATGATTCACAAGGGGCTCATAGTTTAACCACCGCTATATCGGAGGAACTTAGAAAGTATGTTGCAATCCAATAAAAAAGGCTGTACGCTCCTAACTAGAGTGTACAGCCTTTTATTATTAAGATTGAAGGTTCATAAGTCTTTCATTCACTTCTTCCTCTGATAGGCCGTGCTGTGTAATGTATCGATTTCGAGGATGTGTCCGGCACTCATGAGAACAGCTCCGTAAATGACGGTGTTCATTCTCCTCTGAGCATAAGATCTTCTTATTACATTCTGGATTTGCACAGTTTACATAACGTTCACATGGTTCACCTGTATAATAATCTTTTCCTACCACAACATGCTCTTTCTGGTTAACAGGTACACTGATTCGTTCATCAAATACATAAAGCTGACCATCCCACAGTTCACCCTGTACTTCTGGGTCTTTTCCGTAAGTGACAATCCCGCCTTCTAATTGCGATACATCCTCAAAGCCTTCCTTTAAAAGCCAGCCTGAGAATTTCTCACAACGAATCCCACCTGTACAATAAGTAAGGATCTTCTTTCCTTCAAACTGCTGTTTATTCTCCCTAATCCATTGCGGAAGATCACGGAAGTTTAATATATCTGGACGAACAGCTCCTTTAAAATGACCTAAATCAAATTCGTAGTCATTACGAGCGTCAATCACCACTGTATCTTCTCTTTGCATCGCCTCAAAAAACTCTTTCGGTTTTAAATGCTTCCCTGTCGTGACATTAGGGTTAACATCATCTTCTAAACGAAGCGTAACCAATTCTGAACGGTAACGAACCTTCATTTTTTTGAAGGCATGCTCCTGTGCTTCGTCAATTTTAAAAATGGTATCAGAGAATAGCAGATGCTGGTCCATATATGCCATATAGGCGTCAGTTTGTTCAACAGTTCCTGATACAGTTCCGTTAATCCCTTCTGCCGCAACGATAATCCGGCCTTTTAATCCTAAGTCCGTACAGAAATCACGATGTTCATTCGTAACTTCTTCAGGGTTCTCGATATTCACATATTTATAATACAATAACACTCTATATTGTTGATCCATATTAACCACCTTATTGCTTTTATGAAATTCTTAAAAAATGCCATCTAGTTTACAATATAACCGTAGTATTATATCAAGTATAGACACTATTTTCAAACTTAATGCCCAATCATGCTAGAAGAACAGCAATAGAAAAACACTAACGATCTAAACGTTAGTGTTTTTCTTATAGCTTTTTTATCCAAACTGCCAAACACTGTGACTTAAGTTACCGTAACGATAGCTGCGATGCAGTAAGGCCGCTTTCTGGCTATCATGTGCTGCACCCATAGCATAGAAAATAGGGACAAAATGTTCATTGCCGTACGGAGGTACAGCGTATTCTGCATTTGGAGCAAGATTTTGATAATTAAATAAAGACTCAAGCTCCCAGTTGTGAAGATGATGTGCTAACCAATCATCAAACTCTAAAGCCCATTGGTCAATTTGACCGTTATCGGCAAAGTTTACGGCTCTAAGATTGTGGACAGTTCCACCGCTACCGATTATTAAAACATCATTAGCACGAAGAACTGATAAAGACTTCCCAATTTTAAATTGTTCTTCCGGTGCAAGATTAGGATTAACCGACATGCTTATAACAGGTATATCTGCATTTGGATATAGAAGCCTGAGAACAACCCAAGCACCATGATCCAATCCGCGGTTGGTTTCAACCTGATAAGGTACACCATTTGCTGCAAATAAATCCTGAATTTCTTGAGAAACTAACTGACTTCCTGGGGCTGAATATTTTATTTGGTATAACGCTGGATCGAAACCGCCAAAATCATAAATGGTCTCATATTGGTCTACATCACTAACCTTTTGAAGATGTGATTCCCAATGTGCAGAGAACAAAATAATCGCTCTTGGGCGAGGAAGATTTACCCCAAGTTCATTTAAAAATTGTGTATATTCATTATTTTCAACTGCAATTAACGGGGCACCATGTGCAATAAAGAACGCTGGCAACATACCCATTCTCCTTTTTATACAGATTGTGTTTCACTATTTTTGCCTTTTAATAAAACCCGGTCTAGTGCAAACAATTTACTATCATTGATAGCAATTACCAAAGCCATTGCCAGCAAAGCTAAATCTAATTCATACCCGGCTCCTTGACCATTCCCTAGAAAACCGCCTGCTAATTTCACTTTAAACGTTGCACCAAGCATTAACAATACAAATAAAGCTGAAATAACCCTGCTGCCTAAACCAATTACTAGAGCAATTCCACCAACCATTTCTAACAAAGCTACAGCATATGCTAAGAATCCTGGAAGTCCAATCGACTCAAACCATCCAGCAATATTCTCAATACCGCCTTGAAATTTTACCAATCCATGAATAAAGAATGTGAAACCTAGTATTACTCTTAAAATTAATGTACCTATTTCATATTTTTTTAACATTATCATTTCTCTCCTTTTTATTATTAGTTATCTACATTACTAAATATCCAAGTTCACTTTTGATCGTTTTCTCTTCTGTATATATATCACTCTCCTAAATTTTAATAGGAATAAGATATTCATATAAGAATACTTAAAGACAAAAAATTAATTCGTATTATTGTTTTTAAATACGAATCTTTGTTTTTTATAGGATAACAACTTATACTATGGATTGTCAAATACTTTTTTGCTAATATATAAATATGTTCTATATATAAAAACTTAAGAGGTGGGTCAACTGGATATTGGGTCAAAAATTAGAGCTATAAGAAATCGAAAAAAAATTACAATCGCCCAAATGTGTGATGCAACAGGCCTTTCAAAGGGATTTATTAGTAATGTTGAAAACAATAACACTTCTCCATCTATTAGTACCTTACAAACAATTGCCAACTTTTTGGAAATCCCTTTACCATACCTATTGTTAGAAAAGAAACAGCATATGCGTGTAGTAAGGAAAGATGCCCGGTCAACTACAACTTTTAATGATCTGAAGATCGAACATATTACCTCAATGGGCGGATTAAGCTTGAGAAGTGTCGAGTTTCCACCGGGGGCATCCATTGGTGATGCGCATGCTCATGAAGGAGAGGAATGTCACTTAGTTTTAGAAGGGAAGGTTTTAGCGGAGCAAGCTGAAGATTCTGTCATCCTGGAAGAAGGAGACTCTTTCAGCTGGAATGCAAGTGTTCCCCACACAGTAAAGAATATTGGGGATACAAAAGCTGTTGTCTTGATTGCCGTTTATTCCGCTGCTGAGTTAAATGATATTCTGTAGTAAATCTACAACAAAAAGATAGTGGTGAACCAGTTGGGAACACCACTATCTTTTTGTTAGCTATAATCGTACTTCTTTAATTTATCATATAAAACAGACCGGCTAATCCCTAAAAGCTGACATGCCTTCGTTTTATTTCCTTTCGCCTGCTGTAATGCTTTGATTATGGCTGACCGTTCTGCTTTCTCAAGTAAAGATTGTCCTTCCATATTGTCAATCTCCTCAACAATACTTTCATAACCAATCTTTTTCAACATATATTCTGGTAAATCTTCCATTGTCACCTTTCCATTTTCTGCAAATACCATTGCTCTTTCCCATACATTACGCAGTTCACGGATGTTCCCTGGCCAGTCATATTCAATCATTGCCTGTTCCACTCGGGGATCCCAGCCGGTAATGCTCGTACCATTTTGTTTATTAAGAATACGAATAAAGGATTCACTAAGCATCAAGATATCCTTTTTTCTTTTTCTAAGTGGTGGTAGTTCAAAGGAAATGACATTAAGCCGGTAAAATAGGTCTTCTCTAAAGGAGGCCGCCTCTACCATTTTTTCAATCGGGCGGTTTGTAGCGGCAATTATTCTAACGTCTACCTCTACTCTTTCCGTCCCGCCGACTCGATAAAACCCGCGCTCCTGCAACACACTCAACAATTTGGCCTGAAGTTGTAAAGACATATCGCCCACTTCGTCTAAAAAAAGGGTACCGCCATGTGCTAAATCAAATTTGCCCATTTTCCCTTTGTTTTTTGCACCAGTAAAGGCACCTTCTTCATAGCCAAAAAACTCTGATTCTAGTAAATGCTCAGGAATAGCCGCACAATTGACAGTAATAAAGGGTCCTTTCGCAAATGGGCTAGCATTATGCATGGCATGTGCAAATAGCTCTTTACCGGTTCCACTCTCACCACGGATTAAAATAGTGGTTCTTCCCTTTGCAGCTTTCATCCCGCTTCGCATTAATTTTTCCATTTGAGGGTCTCTTGTTACAATCTGCTCGAAGCTAAAACGTGCTTTTTCAGTTTTTCGGTCAGAAACCTGCATTCTTTTTTCACTATTTTCATAACTCTTAAATTTTTCTCTAACCTCATGGAGTTGTCGATAGACAATTTTACCAATCGCACCAATAATTTTGTCCTCCTGGTATACCGGAATCCGATGGACCATATAGTTAATTCCCTTTATTTCCATAAAATCGCTAATATCGGCGACACCGGTTTTCAAAACTGTGCTTATATGCAGATGGGGCAGTACCTCGTCCACGCGGGTGTGCTCGAGATTCAAATCATGAAGTTCAAACAGCTCAATAAGGGAAGGACTGATAAAACTAATTTCTTCCTTTTCATTGATCATCACTAAACCATCATATGCATTATGTAGAACTGACTGTAGAATGGTTTTCCACTTTTTTAAAAGTTTACTCTCATTTAAATAGTTCATTACAGCATCTGTCTGTGTAAATAACCCCACAGGTTCTCGATTATGGTTAATGACAATCCCTGTACCCACTTTACTGTCAATCAATAATTTATCTAATTCCTCAATAGTGGTATCCTCTAGCATGGTGCCAACATCTCTTATGATATAATTCTTTATAGGTGTATTCTTTTGTAAGTCCGCAAGGAGCATTTGATATAAGGAACTCCTTGTAAAAACCCCAAGCAACTCTTTATTCGCGGGATTACTGACAGGTACCGTGTTCCATTTAGAATCTTTCATAAATTGCAATGCCTCAAAAAGTGTGTGATCAGGGGATAAACATTTTTCTACAGGGGTCATAATGTCCTTAACTCGTCTCAAGTTACCCCTCCTCATTAAGAAATAGTGCTTGGATCTATTTAAATTATAGCATGTATCACTAATTTTCTGTTAATTGAACATATATTTAAATCAGGAAAAGCTCAGGTTACAACACCTGAGCTTCTGCTTCTTTATATTTACATTCTCTCGATAATCGTTCCGTTTGCCATACCGCCGCCTTCACAGATAGCCTGCAATCCATAACGTCCGCCTGTTCTTTCTAACTCATGCATCATCGTAATCATCAGACGTGCTCCCGTAGCACCTAGAGGATGCCCTAATGCAACGGCTCCGCCATTAGGATTGAGTTTTTTCGGATCTGCCTTCATTTCTTGAAGCCAAACCATCGGTACAGGTGCAAACGCTTCATTTACCTCATACGTATCCATATCCTCAATGGTTAGCCCAGCCTTTTTCAAAACTTGTTTGGAAGCCTCGATTGGTCCTGTTAACATTAAGGTTGGATCTGAGCCTACAACAGTGCGAGCAATAATACGGAATCTTGCTTTAAGTCCCAATTCCTCTGCTTTCTCTCTTGACATTAAAAGTACAACCGCAGCACCGTCACTTATTTGACTTGAGTTTCCGGCATGAATTTTACCATCCTTCATAAAGGCTGGCTGCAGTGAACTTAGCTTCTCGATGGTGGATCCCTTTCGCGGCCCCTCATCCTGGGTCACAATTGTCGTTGACCCATCCTCTACCTTTACTTCTAAAGGCATGATTTCTCGATCGAATCGTCCTTCTTCTTGAGCTTTAATGGCCCTGGCATGGCTTTCTAACGAGAATTCATCTAATTGACGGCGGGTGATTCCCCATTGATCCGCAATTCTTTCAGCGGAAATTCCTTGGTGAATCATTTCATACTTTGAAGTTAGCATTTCACTCCAGGTTGAATTTTGCCGTGTTGACCCAAATGGGACACGTGTCATACTTTCAACACCACCGGCAATGACAATATCCATATCGCCACTTAATATAGCCTGGGCAGCAAAATGGATCGCCTGTTGTCCTGAACCGCATTGCCTGTCAAGAGTGGTTCCTGGTACTTGAATAGGAAAACCTGCCATTAACGCTGCCGAACGGGCAATATTTAGTCCTTGTTCTTCAACTTGGTGGACACAGCCCAAAATAACATCTTCTACTACATCTGATGAAATTCCTGCACGCTTCACTACCTCTTGAAGGACTTTTGCCGCTAAGTCATCCGGTCGAACCGTACTTAAAGCTCCTTTTCTCTTTCCTACTGGTGTCCGAACTGCTTCCACAATTACTACTTCACGCATGACGATTCCTCCCTATAATCTTCTTAATCAGTTGAGTACAGCTTTTCATTATACTTTTGATAAGTATGAAATCCGCTTTTGAATAAATTCAAATGACTGGTTGGCCTCACCAACAATTTTTGCAAACAATTCCTTAACAGATAGCACTTCCTCAACGAGTCCAACTGACTGACCTAATGACCAAATACCTCCATTTAAATCACCTTCAAAATACACGTTTTTACTTCTTTGTCCTGTTATTAATGGTAGTAATTGCTCAATGGTTGCCCCCTCTGCTTCAAGTCTATCAACTTCTTTACTCACTTCATTCAATGCAACACGAGAGGGGCTACCTATGTTTCGTTGGATGACAATCGTGTCAGTTTCCTTGGCAGCAACCATCCATTCTTTTACGTGATCATGAATAGGTGCTTCCTTAGTAGCCATAAACCGAGTCCCCATCACAATTCCTTCAGCGCCCATTGCAAGAGCAGCGACTAAACCGCGTCCATCCGAATAACCGCCCGCGGCAATTACGGGGATACTCACTGAATCTACTACTCTTGGAAGCAGAACTAATTGACCTACATCCCCCATACCAGGATGGCCTCCTGTCTCGTTTCCTACAATTATTACAGCATCTACCCCAAGCTTTTCTGCGGTAATAGCATATTTTACGCCTGCTACTTTGTGAAGCACAATAAAGCCATTTTCTTTTAACTTCGGCATTAAATCTTTAGGACTTCTGCCGCTCGTTTCAACTATTTTAACGTCTTCTTCTACTAAGACATCAATGAAATCCTCATTTGGTGTAGCGGTTTGACTTGGAAAGAGATTAAGGTTTACGGCAAAGGGCTTGTTGGTTAATGCCTTTACCTTTTGAATTTCACTTCGTAATCCCTCAGGAGTAACAAAGGTTTTCGAGGTAATCACACCTAGGCCTCCTGCTTCTGAGACTGCGGCTGCCAATTCTGCTCTGCCAACCTGAAACATTCCGCCGCATATAATCGGGTACTTGATTCCTAAAAGTTCTGTTATTTTTGTCTTCACAGTTATTGCTCCTCTCAAAATATCAAATCATCTTAATCTTTTAATATGCAAGAAACATGCCAATTAAAAGATAGGTGAATTAGCCAGTAATTTTTGCACCAGTCAACCGTTGTGTTTGGAAACCTAAACATTTCGAAAGGTATATTGTCTATTTTTCATACAATCAAAAAGAAAAAACCGTCGGGATACCCAAACGGCTTGTAATAATCTCATTCCTCCCACCATGGATAAAATGGCGGCATATCTTCACTTACTTTCATTTTAAATTGGGGCAGTCTCTTTTCTAAAAAAGAAGAAACTCCTTCCCTCGCATCTTCCTGACTTCCCAGCCACTTGATCATCTTCGATTCAATCCTATGTGATTCTATTGGGTGGTCAGCTCCAAGCATGCGCCATAGCAATTGCCTGGTTAGTGCCACAGAAATACTCGAAGTGTTTTCCACGATTTCTCTAGCAATTGAAACAGCGGTTGGAAGAAGTTCGTCAGGCTCAACAATCTGACTAACCAGGCCGCCCGATAGAGCTTCCTGTGAAGAAAGGATTCTTCCTGTCAGTGTCCATTCAGCCGCTTTACTAATACCAACCACTCGAGGCAGGAACCAACCGCTGCATGCCTCAGGAGCAATCCCTCTTCTTGTAAACACAAATCCTATTTTGGCGTTTGTTGAAGCAATCCGGATATCCATCGGCAGTGTCATCGTAATACCAACACCAACTGCAGGTCCATTTATCGCTGCAATAATTGGTTTTTTCATCTCATAGATTCTTAACGTTAAACGCCCTCCCCAATCACGATATTCACTTTCTGGGGTCTCGCTGTCAGTGAAGGTATCGCCGCCTTTTTCTAGGTCGGCACCCGCACAAAAACCTCTCCCTGTGCCTGTGACGATAATGGCTTTTACTTTATCATTTTGATCGGCTTGATCAAGAATCCCAATGAATTCATTTATTGCTGCTTCTGTAAGCGCATTTAATCGCTCAGGCCGATTGATTGCAATTGTAAGAATACTGTTCTCAGTCGTACAAATGAAATGTTCGGACATATCTATTTATTCCTCTCTTCTTCTAAATTGATTCATAATACCAAGTACCACCTTCAAGGCTTTTTTTACATTGATTGTTTAAATAAAGATACTCTAGGTGGGCAAGTGTCTCACCCACCGCAAATCTTGTTTCATGAATATTGAGGTTTTTAAACAATTGACCATTCACTTGATAAATCGTTGCGGGCTGTTTTATAGCCGTATAGACAGCCTCAATTCTTTCATGATGATGGGCAACCAATTCATCGATTCGTTGATTGGCATTACGAAACGGTTTACCATGTGATGGTATGACAACATCCACGTCTAATTTTTTTATTTTTTCAAGTGAATGAAAGAAGGACTCTAACGGATTCCTAATTCCTCTAAACCAATAAGAAATATTTGGAGAGATCCTTGGTAAAATATGATCGGTTGAAAAGAGAAGGCTATTCTCCTTGTTATATAAAGTGATTAGGCCATCAGAATGCCCTGGAGTAAAAATGACCTCATACTCATATTTTCCAAATAAAATTTTCATTCCTTCTGTTAGGTGATGATTTACCTTTGGATATGGTTTTACCTGGGCATTAAAGCTTTTTTCATCAGTCGTTAACTCTTGTGAAAGATTGGCTGGAAGTCCACAGGTGTCGTAATTTTTGTTTACTATCAGCATCGATTCTGGTTCCCAATAGGACAATCCCGCCTCCGCATCAACCTCCGTCATCCAAACTTCTGCATCCGTTAATTGTTGCAAAGTTCCTGCATAACCAAAGTGATCAGGATGATAATGAGTTAGAATAATATCTGTTACCTCATGTTCCATAATAATGGGCTTCCAAATTTCCTTTGTAACCTCTGTATTTAGACCTGCATCAATAATTGTCCAGCCCTTTTCCCCTTCTGCGAAAAAACAATTTACATGGTTAAGTCGAAAAGGTAGAGGGATCGTAACTTGTCTTACACCTATATCTGTTAGCACGTGCTGTATCTCCTTCCTAAATTAAATTACACACCAGTCCTTTAACAAATAGGCCACCAATAAGACAAATTGGTGACCTAAATGGTTTTCCTTGTATGTTCTAACGGTGCTTAAAGGAAGGGGAACGTTTTTCAATAAATGCAGCGACCCCTTCTTTTACATCCTCAGTTGAAAATACTTCTGCAAATAAACTAGATTCGATGTCAATTCCATTTTCATAGGAAGTGTCGATTCCTTCATTAACAGATATCTTAATTCTACTTAAGGCTTGCAGTGAGTATCCTGCCATCTTTTTGGCCATAGCCAAGGCAGTCTGCATTCCTTCGCCAGTTGCTGCTACTTGATTAACCAGTCCTATTTTCAGGGCATCATTAGCGGTAATTGGATCGCCTAAGAACATTAGTTCTTTCGCTTTAGAAGGCCCAATTAATCTTGGCAAACGCTGTGTGCCGCCTCCTCCGGGAAAAAGCCCCAATTTTACTTCAGGTAAACCGATTTTCACTTGTTCTTCAGCAATCCGGATATCGCATGTGAGTGCTAATTCACAGCCGCCGCCAAAGGTAATTCCGTTTAACATAGCGATCGTCGGCTTCGGTAAGTCAGCAATAAAATTTAATACTTTATGGGATTCCATATTCATATTCTTTAAGTCTTCTTGTGTCATATCGAGCCAGGAAGGAAACTCTTTAATATCAGCTCCTGCCATAAATGCCCTATTTCCAGCACCGGTTAAAATAGCCACCACTATATTCGGATCATTTGCAATCCCGGTAAATATTTCTCCTAATTCGGCTGTTACTTGTGTGCTAAGTACGTTCATTGGCGGGTTATCAATTGTTACGATTGCAATACCATCAGTTGTTTCAACATGAACTAATTTCGTCATCTCTCATCTCTCCCTTTAATCAAATTAAAGACCCATATTTTTTGCAATGATTACTTTCATAATTTCATTTGTTCCTGCGTAGATGGAGGATATCGGGATGTCTCGGTATCTTCTGGCAATCTCGTATTCTTCCATGTATCCATAGCCGCCATGCAATTGCATACATTCTGCTGCGACTTTCTTTGCCATATCTGTTGTCCACCACTTGGCCATAGACACTTCTGTGACAATATCTTCCCCAGACATATGCTTAACAATTAGATCATCTACGAAGGTGCGGCCAATTTTAATTTGTGTAGCCATCTCTGCAATCTTAAACTGAGTATTTTGGAATTTGCTGATTGATTTTCCAAATGCCTGGCGCTGCTTTACATATTCTACTGTTATTTCTAACATTCTCTCTGCAGCAGTCATGGCACCAATCGCAACAGTCAAACGTTCCTGTTGAAGTTTTTCCATTAGGTAATAAAACCCTTTCCCTTCTTCGCCTAATAGATTGTCTACAGGTACTCGGCAATCCTCAAAGATTAATTCTGCAGTATCAGCAGAATGCTGGCCCATTTTATTAAGTTTCTTCCCTTTTCGAAACCCCGGAACATCTTGATCAATTGCATCCACTACAATAAGACTAATTCCATTGTGTGCAGGCTTAGCAGTCAAATTGGTTTTGCAGACCAGAACAACAAAGTTAGTCGTGTATCCATTAGAAATAAACGTTTTTTCTCCATTAATAACGAAATGGTCACCTTCACGAACTGCAGTGGTCTTAATAGCCGCTAAGTCTGAACCGGTCCCTGGTTCCGTCATGGCGACTGAAGAAATGATATCACCAGTCGTACTCCGGGGCAGCCACTTTTTCTTTTGCTCCTCCGAACCATAAGTATTGATATACGGCATAACAATATCGTTATGTATTCCCGGTCCGCTGATACCGGTTCCTACTTTTTCAAGTTCTTCACCGAGGACAACCGAGTATCCAAAATCTGCATTCATACCGCCATATTCCTCATCAAGCCAAGGACATAAAAAACCAAGTTCTCCTAACTGTTTCCAATAAGACCTAGGTACCTGGTGGTCCGCTTCCCATTGCTCGAAATGTGGAATTACCTCTTTTTCTAAGTATTTTCGAAGTGATTTTCGAAAAATCTCATGACTTTCTGTTAAGAATGGTCTTTCCATGTCATCACACCCCTATCTCTGGATATCAACCGAATCCTATTAATGAAATACTGCGGAACTAAAAGATTGCATTTAATTCCGCAGAAGTTTTCAGTTTTTAGTTAGAAATTCTCTCAATAATGGTGCCATTGGCCATGCCGCCGCCTTCACAGATTGCTTGAAGACCATAGCGGCCGCCAGTTCTTTCTAGTTCATGCATCATTGAAATCATTAGACGGGCACCAGTTGCACCTAGAGGATGACCAAGTGCTATGGCACCACCATTTGGATTTAATTTCTGAAGATCCGCCCCAACTTCTTGAGCCCAAACCATCGGTACTGGAGCAAAAGCCTCATTCACTTCATACGTGTCCATATCTTCGATAGAGAGACCAGCCTTTGCTAGAACTCTTTTTGTTGCTTCAATCGGACCTGTCAGCATTAAGGTTGGATCCGATCCAACTACAGAACGGGCAACGATGCGGAACCTCGGTTTTAAACCTAATTCTTCTGCTTTCTCTTTTGACATTAAAAGCACAGCAGCCGCCCCGTCACTCATTTGAGAGGCATTCCCTGCATGGATTTTTCCTTCTTCCATAAATGCTGGCTTTAAAGATCCTAGTTTTTCAATCGATGTTCCTTTTCTAGGTCCTTCATCTTGTTTCACGATTGTTTTTGTTCCATCTTCTAAAGTTACCTCTAATGGCATAATTTCATGGTCAAATCGGCCTTCCTCTTGTGCTTTCAGTGCCCGGTTATGACTTTCTAAGGAGAATTCATCTAACTGGCCGCGTGTTAAGCCCCATTTTTCAGCAATTCGTTCGGCAGACAAGCCTTGATGGATCATCTCATAACGTGATGTTAATTCCTCACTCCAATCTGAGTTACGGCGGGTTGCTCCCATTGGGACACGTGACATACTTTCAACCCCACCCGCTATTACAATATCCATATCACCGCTCAAAATTGCCTGAGCAGCAAAATGGATGGCTTGTTGACCAGAGCCACATTGACGGTCTAATGTTGTACCAGGTACCTGAATCGGAAAATCAGCTGCTAATACTGCTGAACGTGCAATATTCAAACCTTGCTCTTCGACCTGAGAAACACAGCCCATAATCACGTCCTCTACTAAAGCGGGATTAATACCAGCTCTATTGACTACCTCTTTTAATACCTTTGCAGCCAAATCATCAGGACGTTCATTGCTCAATAAACCTTTTCTTTTTCCTACCGGTGTACGGACTGCTTCAACAATTACTACTTCTCGCATCATTATATTTCCTCCTTATAATTCATTGTTTTTTATAAATAAATTGAAACTAAATAGACATCTCTAAAATAGTATCCCTATCTTGCCGTATAACCACCATCAACAAGGAGGCTGGTGCCTGTAATGAAACTAGCATCCTCAGAAGCTAGGAAAATCACAGCCTTGGCTATTTCCTCAGGTTTTCCTAATCTTCCAATCGGATGAAGAGAGATTAACTGGTTTCTTTTATCTTCATCAAAGTGAGAGATAAAGGGGGTATCGATATAACCTGGACAAACGGCATTTACTCTAATATTTTCTGAAGCATACTCAATGGCCAGAGCTTTGGTTAAGTTAATCACGGCACCTTTTGAAGCAGAGTAAGCTGCTGCTTTTGCCTGACCCACAACACCTAGCATCGATGCATTGTTTACAATACTGCCTCCGCCGCTTTTTCTCATGGCGATAATCGCGTATTTAGAAGCAAGAAAGACACTGTCTAAGTTAACAGAAATGACCCTCCGCCAGTCCAATAAAGACAAATCAGTTGTAGGTGAGGCGGTGCCTAGACCCGCATTATTAAACAAAATATCGAGCCTGCCGAAATGTGACACTGCCAATTCTATTAGCTGTTTAACCTGAGATTCAACAGATATGTCCATACAGGAGAACATAACCTGTTCAGGTTCGAAGCAGCATGACAAACGGTTCCCCAGCTCTTTATTAACATCAGCAATAATTACCTTAGCTCCCGCTTTTACCATTTCTCGAACAGTAGATTCCCCTATCCCGCTTGCTCCCCCCGTTACGATGGCCACTTTATTTCTGAGCTTCATTTAAAATAGTCCTGGAACTGGCTTTTCTCAGTTCAGTTTTCAATATTTTCCCGGCGGCATTACGAGGTAATTCTCCAACAAATTCAATATGACGTGGTTTTTTATAGCTCGCCAATTTACCCATGCAATAGTCGATTACCTCTGTTTCGGTTAAAGTTTTCCCATTACGAAGCACAATATAGGCTTTAACGGTTTCACCCCATTTTTCATCGGGTACTCCAACAACTGCTGCTTCAAGGATGGCGGGGTGGGTATAGAGAACTTCCTCAATTTCCTTTGGATAAATATTTTCACCGCCGCTGATCA
This sequence comes from Neobacillus sp., assembly GCA_040797665.1. Classification (GTDB taxonomy): domain Bacteria; phylum Bacillota; class Bacilli; order Bacillales; family Cytobacillaceae; genus Neobacillus. The sequence continues at coordinate 135,182 of JBFNER010000004.1, forward strand.
ACATATCCTTCTTGCGGTCTACTACAGAAATATAACCGTCTTCATCTACAACGACCAAATCGCCGCTATGCAGCCAGCCACCTCTAAATGCCTCTTCGGTCGCATCAGGATGTTTATAATAGCCCTTCATTACCGTTGGACCTCTAAATATGATTTCACCAACCTGACCAGGAAGAACATCCTTCATTTCGTCATCAACAACTCTGATTTCCACATTTGTGAAGGACAATCCAACAGACCCGGATTTATGTAAAGAATCTGTTGGCTTTAGGGTAGTTGTTCCAGGTGAAGTTTCTGTCTGGCCATACGTGTCAAACACCCCTGCATTCGGAAATGACTTCATTAATCGTTTTTTCAACTCGAGTGGTGTTGAGGCAGCGGCCGTACATAGAACTCTTAAACTGGATACATCAAATTGCGAAAACCTCGGATGCTCTAAAAGCATGTTCCACATAGAAGGAACCATAAAAGAGTAGCTGATTTTTTCAGATTCATAGGCTTCTAACACTCTTTCAGGCTCAAATTTATCGTGAAATACAGAACGTCCTCCCATGAGGATGACCATGCTCAATGCAGAAATTCCTCCAATATGAAACATTGGTGTAGTAATTAATTGTACTTCATCCTTTGTGAGCCCAAATTCAAGTGAATAGTTCATCGCGTTTAAATAAACATTCTTATGGGTTAATACAGCACCCTTAGGCTTACCTGTTGTTCCTGAAGTATAAACAATTAAGAAGTCATCATCATCTTCTTGATGTACGAGAGTTGGAAGAGAGGTGAATGAAAAAATATGTTTGTAAGAATAGTATGAGGTATCTTGTAGGTTATTTTCATTCACCACGACAATATCCTCTAGGAAAGGAAGCTTTTCCCTAATAGGTGTAATCGTAGGAACAAGGTCACTGTCAACTACCAGCAGTTTTGAATCAGAATTATTCAAGATGTATTCAATTTCGTTCGGTTGCAAACGAAAATTGATGGTCACTGCTACGGCTCCAATCTTAGAAATGGCGAATAAACACTCTGCGTATTCTATTTTGTTGAACAGTAATAACGCAACCTTATCACCCTGTTCAATTCCTCTGGATTGAAGCCACCCAGCTAAATTTTCTACTCGGTTATTCAATTCTTCATATGTTATTCTGGCCTTGTGATCTACCAAGGCCACCTTATTTGGAAACCTTCTAGAAGAACGAATGAGCATTTGGTCAACGATAAGTTGTCTCGACCTGGAAAAATCAAGCATATACTATCACCCTTTTAATTTGAAATTGCATCCTAAAGGATTGTTTCAGCAACGTGATCAATGATTGTTTCTGCTTTTTGTAGGTTCATCCTGGCGATGCGGATTTCTTTATACCACCGTTCAATCGGAAGATCCCCAGCAAATCCAGCTCCACCATGTATTTGCAAAACATCATCAATAATCTTTGCAGCAGTATCGATTGCTAAAAGTTTTGCCATTTGGGCAGATAAATGTCCATCATGTTCTCTGTTATCAACCTTTGTTGCGGCATCCCGGACCATTAACCTTGCAGCTTGTATGTTCATAACTGCTTTTGATAGCATTGTACGAATGGATGAAAATTCAGCGAGTGGTTTCCCTCTCGTAATTCTTAATTTCGCATATTGTTTTCCATACTCTATTGCTTTTACTGCAATTCCCATCGATTTGGCTGCAAGCTCAATTTGTGCTTCCGCTAACCATTGCTTCACAAGATGATTTCCTTCTCCTATTGCCCCGATTCTTCGATTGTCATGGATACGAAAATGCATGAAAGTAAGGTTATGGGTGGTTTGAACATCCATTAACACCATTTCTGTTTTTACAAAGAATTCTTCTTGATCTAATAAAAACAATGTAGGCTGTTCTATTCCATCCTCAGACTGGCAATTAACAAGAATTACGCCAAAAGCCGATTGGTCCATGTTTTGAACATAGGCTTTTTTCCCGTTAATAATCCATTCATCAGCATCTTTCATTGCAGAGGTGGATAGGTTCTCGAGTATATTATCCTCCTGCTCTTCCCATACAGCCATATAGCATCCTTTACCTTGCTTAATTGCAGGCTTTACATATCCTTCTATTTGTTCTTTTGAGCACTTCTCTAAGAAACTTGGAAATTCCCCGCCAAAGGCATCAGCAGCCGGGTGGTATAAACCTAATCGATGCTGTGCTGCTTCCTCTAGTAAACTAGCTCTTACAACGAGGGATAATTCAGCTCCACCCCATTCCTTTTTAGCTCCTAATGCCTGTAAACCTGACTTTCTGGCCGCTGTCTGAAGTTGTTCAACCACATCACTAGGTAATTCTTTCAGGTATTTTCCAGGAGACAGCTCTGCAGGTGTTACATGGTCCCTCACAAGTCCTTGTATCGTCCTTTTCAATATTTCAATCTCTTTTTCTACCAAAAGTTCGGTCAATCCTTTCACACCCTTTCATATATGGATAAGTGAAAATTAATAAAATCTGTCACTTAACGTAAAATTTCTTTCTTTCGTGCTCGCTCTGCTTGTGCAAGGAGATTCTGTATCCCGATGTTTAATTTGCCAAAACGTTCATCTGCTGCTTCACCAATTTTCCAGCGATAATAAATTTGCTGAAGGATCACGGCAATCTTGTAAAAAGCGAAAGTTAGATAATAATCAATTTGTGAGACATCTCTTCCACTTATTTTCGCATACATTTCAAGCATTTCTTTTCTTGTTAGAAATCCTGGCATTGTCGTTACGGATGTCAAACCTGTATCCACTTCGCCCGCCTCTGTCCAATAGGCAAGTGTGGCTGCTACATCTGTTAACGGGTCCCCAATCGTACTCAATTCCCAGTCAAAGACCCCAATTACTTCACCGGGATCCTCCTTAGAAAACATCATGTTATTGAGTTTAAAATCATTGTGGACAATGGTTGGCGAAGGAGATGCTGGGATATTGTCTACAAGCCACTTTTCTAATAAGTCAGCTGAAGGAATATCATTTGTCTTCGAGTTATGAAAGCGCTTGATCCACCCATTTACCTGCCGGCTAAGATAGCCTTCTGGATAGCCAATACCGCTTAAACCAGCACTTTCATAATCTACCGCATGCAGTTTCACCAGCGTATCAACAACTGCGTGTGAAATAAGCTGGCCAGTGTCTGAACGGTTTTCAAATGATTCCGGAAGTGTATCATCAAGAACTACACCTTCTTTCTTTTCCATGACATAGAAATGGCGGTCCATGATTTCGTGGTCCTCACAGTACAAATAAGGTTTTGGAGCTAACGGAAATACCCGATTAAGTTTATCTAAAATATCACACTCTCTCTTCATATCATGTGCTTTAGGTGGAATCGGACCGAATGGAGGTCTTCTTAAAACCGCTTCCCAATTTCCTATTTTCACAAAATATGTCAAGTTGGAATATCCAGCTGAAAAAGGTTTAGCCTCAAGAGAATCTTCGCTCAAACCTGGAATTTCTTGACGAAGAAACTCTTCTACCTTTTTCCAGTTAATTTCATTCACCTTATTTCGGGATTGCTGCTGGTTCATTTAATCTCTCCTTTACGGTAAATTCCTTTAAAACTTGACGCGCAACGACCATTCGGTGGACCTCATCTGCACCGTCATAAATTCTGGCTGCTCTTGCTTCCCGATAGAGTCCTTCTAGAAGAGTGTTCGAAGTTAACCCATACATTCCCAAAGTTTGAATAGCACGGTCGATGACGTTATTTAACATTTGTGCACCGTAGAATTTAATCAGTGAAACTTCTTTTCTAGCCTCATCACCTTGATCCATTTTCCATGCTGCTTGTAACGTTAATAATCTAGAAGCCTGGATTTCAGCCTCAGAATCGGCGATATAGTTTTGGATAATTTGAGAATCAGCAAGTGTTCTATTACCATGGTTTTTAGAAGTGGCATAAGCAATCATTTCATTTAGTGATCGTCTTGCTACACCTAACCAGCGCATGGCATGAGTAATTCTTCCAGGTCCTAAGCGTAGCTGTGCTAACTTAAAACCTTCTCCTCGCTTACCAAGTAAGTTCTTTTCAGGAATTCGGCAATCATTAAATCTGACTTCACAATGACCACCCACGTAATGGTCACCCATTACAGCAACTTCACGGACGATTTCAAACCCAGGATTATCAGTATCCACAATGAAAAGGCTCGTTCGATGATGAGGGTCAGCATCCGGATCGGTTACAACCATAGCAATAGTGAAAGCTGCCCCCTCGGCACCCGTGGTATACCATTTGTGAGCATTAAGTACCCAGTCATCTCCATCCTTTACGGCCGTTCCTTGTAATGTCCTTGGGTCTGATCCAGAAACCTCAGGCTCTGTCATTGCAAAACAAGAGCGAATCTCATAATTTGCCAATGGTTTAAGGTATTTTTCTTTTTGTTCTTCGGTTGCAGCGTGCACCAATATTTCCCCATTCCCTGCATCAGGAGCCATGGAACCAAAGATATAAGGACCAATAGGGCTTTGACCAATTACTTCTGAAAGTAATCCTAATGATACAAACCCCATTCCCATCCCGCCGTATTCTTTTGGCAAATGCCCTGCCCATAAACCATGATCCTTTACGATTTGCTGCAATGGTTTAAGAATTTCTTCAGGTAAGCCTCGATGTGGAACCATATACTTTTCATTCGGAAAAACATATTTATTCATAATTTCTGTTGCTTTTTCCAGCATTCTTTTTTGCTCAGCACTCTCGGTAAAATTAAACACTTCCTCACTCCCCCTATAAGCTTCTAATATGGCAAATAAGAGAACCAAAATGGCTCTCTTTTATGAAAGGTGATTCACTGAAAGATTTTCGAGTGCACTTTTTACTGCATTGGTAAACCCTGCAGCAGTTACACCATCAATAAAACGGTGGTCAAAGGCAATGGATAATTTCATGATAGGTGCAATGGTTATTTCATCAGATTCATTCACAACAGGTACCTTTTGAATGCTTCCAGCAAAAATAATCGTAGATTGCGGAATATTGATAATTGGAGTTCCTGTTTCTATACCTAAGCTTCCTAAGTTTGACACCGTTATTGTCCCATGTGCATAATCATCTAGCGTTAACTGATTGTTTTGTGCCTTTCTTGAAAGTGCTCTTATTTCATTAGAAATCTCAGAAACAGATTTTTTAGCGGCATTTTTCACGACCGGAACAACCAAGCCTTGTTCACTATTTACAGCAACGGATATATTGATATCTTCATAAACAACGATTTTATTATCTTCTAATCTGCTATTAACGATTGAATAATCGCGGACGACATTTGCAACGGTTTTGACAATTAAGTCATTAATTGAAGCACCATCTACTTCCCTTTTTGCCTTTAAAACTTGGTCCATATTCACACTGACTATTTGGGTAAACTGCGGAATGTTTCTCCAGCTATTTAGCATATTTTCAGACATGGACTTTTTTACATTATTTAAACTGATGGTTTCTTTAATTTTGATTGGTGCTGCAGAAATGGATTCAGCGTTGCTCACATCTTTTTCGGTAATTAACCCATCTTTTCCTGTCCCTATGATGGAACTTAAATCTACTCCAAGCTGCTTCGCCAATTGTCGGGCTCTTGGAGCAACTTTTCCTCCACCACTTGTTGTTTTAATAGACTCCTTTTCTTCAACTGCTTCCACTGTCGCAGCAATTTGGAGCTCTGCTTCTTCCGGCTGTTTAGCTAAATAAGGGTTAAAATCAATTACCTCATCTTCCTCTGCAAGGATCGCAATAACAGTATTAACAGGAACCTCTTGTCCTTCAGGGATGATAATTTTTCTTAAAACACCGGAGTTCATTGCCTCGATTTCAACAGTTGATTTCTCCGTTTCTAATTCAAAGAGGTAATCCCCCTTTTCGATATAATCCCCTTCTTCACTTAACCAAGTAGATACGATTCCAGCTTGCATTGTTACACCAAGGCGAGGCATTTTCACTTCATACATTGTTTTTCTCCTCCTTTACTATGTAGGGAACCCGAGTACAACCATATCTAGACTTATACTCGGGTAAATGTGTTCATTTATGTTTAATATTCCAGCAACTCTTTTACTGCTTGGATAATATTCTCTTCACTCGGACGGTAGAATTGTTCTAAATATATACTTTGAGCAATTGGAACATCCGGACTGCCAATTCTCTTAATTGGTGCATGGAGGTCGAATAAAGCTTCCTCAGAGATTTGAGCAGCGATTTCAGCACCACAACCGCCTGTTTTAGGTTCTTCATGTACAATCAATACTCTCCCTGTTTTCCTAACAGAGCCGAGAATGGTTTCCTTATCCAATGGTGCAAGTGTTCGTGGATCCACAACCTCTACTTCAATTCCTTCATTTTCCAGCGTTTTTGCCGCGTTGAGGGCGGTATGAACTTGAAGGGCAGTGGCAATAATGGTGACATCGCTTCCTTCACGTTTGATATCCGCTTTTCCTAGAGGAATTAAATACTCCTCCTCCGGTACTTCTCCCTTCATTCCGTAAAGCATTTTATGTTCAAAGAACAGTACCGCGTTATTGTCGCGAATGGCTGTCTTTAGTAGTCCCTTTGCGTCATATGGCGTGGAAGGAATAGCAATTTGGACCCCTGGGGCGTGCATGAATAAAGCTTGTGGACTTTGAGAATGTTCGGGACCAGCCCCGCCTGCAATCCCAATCGGCAGACGAAGTGTTACAGGAACCTCCATTTGACCGCCATGCATATAACGCCATTTCCCTAATTTGTTAAACACTTCATCAAAGGCAATTCCTACAAAATCGCCAAATTGAAGCTCTGGTATCGGTCTTAACCCTGTAATCGCCATTCCTAAGGCCGCACCAACGATCGTTGTTTCAGCGATAGGAGTATCAAACACTCTTTGACCGCCAAATTTTTCATATAATCCTTTTGTAATCGCATTAATACCTCCGAATTTTGCAACATCTTCTCCAAATAGAACGGTTTTTTCGTCGCGCTCCATTTCCTCGTGTAATGCCTCTATAATGGCATCGCGCATACTGATTGTTTTTACCTGTACTGATGTACTCATCTTGACCCCTCCTTCGCAAATAATCCTTCATAAATTCTGCTTGGATCTGGGAGCGGTGATGCTTCAGCAATTCTAATTGCCTCTAGTATTTCCTGATCCACTTCGGCGTCTATGCTAGATAGTTCACTTTCCGTGCTGATTTCGTTTTCAATTAATCGTTTCTTAAAGTTCTTAATTGGATCACGATTATCTTTCCAGTCCTTTAATACCTCTTGATTAACATAATCATAGGTATCACCCTCGAAGTGACCGCGGTGACGGAAAGTTTGAGCTTCAATAAATGTAGGACCTTCTCCTCTTTTCGCACGTTCTACCGCTTCTTTAACCACCTCTTGCATCAATAACACATCATTTCCATCGACAACACAGTTTGGAATTCCATACCCATCTGCCCAGTCAGCTAGATGCTCACGAACAGAATGTGTTTCTTCAAAGGTTGATGAAATCGCATAACCATTATTTTCACAAATATAAACAACTGGTAATTTATATAATCCTGCCCAGTTTAAAGAACCATGTAACGGTTCTCTTGATGCTGCTCCATCACCAAAATAACAAACAGATACTTTATCCGTGTTTTGTATCTTCGCAGAATAAGCCGTTCCGACCACAATATTGAACTGTGATCCGATTGTTCCACACTGCCCCAACACTCCCCTCGAAGGGTCTGCACTGTGGACAATCCCTGCTCCTAAGCCTTTCGTTGTGCCTTCTAAGGTTCCCAGAAAATCTCCATAGATTTTTGAGAGTGGAACACCCTTAGCAATTTTTTGATTGCATCCCCTGTGGTTATAGAATATGTAGTCTTCATCACGCAGGATGTTGGTAATGGAACCAACCGAAACACTTTCAGAACCAATACCAGAATGATAGAAACCCGAAACCTTTCCTTCGTGCATTAAGCGAATGAGGTTTTCATCAAATTTCCTAATTTTGACCATTTCTTTATAAAATTTCACTAAATCCTCTTTCTTGTAATCACTTAATCGAATATCCTTTTTATAGATTTCAGCCAATTCTCTCACTCCTTCGTTCAATTTTAAACCACCGCTATTGTGCACTAACTCCGCCATCCACTGGCATAATCAAACCTGTTACATAACTCGATTCATCTGACGCCAAAAACAGAGCTGCGTTTGCAATTTCTTCTGGTGTACCTACTCTTCTTAATGGATTACTAGTAAAAGCCGCAGCAAAGGCTTCATTTTTTAATACATCGGCAATCATCGGTGTGTCAATTGCACCTGGACAAATACAATTAACGCGGATATTAAATTTGCCGTAATCAACCGCCATTACCCTAGTAAGAGCAACAACTCCCCCTTTAGCTGCGGTATAAGCATCTGCACCAGGTACTCCAATAATGCCATTGAGTGATGCATTATGAATGATACTGCCGGCATTTTGCTTTTTCATAATTGGGACCACATACTTCGATAGGAGATAGACTCCGTTCAAATTGATGGCTAGAATTTGATTCCAATCGTCTATAGGCGTTTCGGTTAATCGGTCCATTTTATATTTGGAAGAGGATGAGAATCCAACCCCTGCATTATTAAAGACAACATCAATTCTTCCATAGCGACTCATTACTTCTTCTACTAAAGAAATGATACTTTCCTCATTTGAAACATCTGTCTGGATAAAGAGAGCTTCGTGACCAGATGCATTTATTTCCTCTTCCACTCGCTTACCATTTTCTTCATTCCACTCTGCAATGATCACAACTGCGCCTTCTTTAGCAAAAACTCTCGCAGAAGCCTTTCCTTGGCCACTACCGGAGCCAGTAATGATTGCTACTTTATCTTTTAATCTCATAAAATGCTCCTTTGAACTGACAAATTTAATACTCTATCATTACTTTGACTGACTGATGTGGATTCATTTGGGTTTCAAATGCTTCCTTGGCATATTTTAGAGGAAACGTATGTGAGACAAGAGGTTTTGTTCGTACCTTCCTCTCTCGAAGAAGGGAAATTGCCGCTAGAAAGTTACCGCCTAGGGCACCAATAACTTTTGGCATTTTATGTACAATCTTAGTTGTATCAATTGAAGCTTTTTTCTCAGGCAGACCGACAAATGCAATCGTACCGCCGCTGCGAACAATTTCAAAAGATTGTTCTACTGCTGATGGTGCTCCTGCTGCATCCACAACTATATCTGCCATCGCCCCCTCGTTAAAGTGATACTTGCCAACACCGACAAGATCCTTTAATCGATCAACTACATTCTCCTTCGCGGCATTTATGACTGTATCCGCTCCAGAATCAATCGCTGCCTGGAGACGCTTCTGAGACACTTCTGTTACAATGACCTTTCCTGCATCAGAAGCTTTGAAAACCTGCATGACGACATTCCCTATTAGTCCAGCACCCATCACCACGACCTGATCTCCAGCTTTTGGCTGACATAGTTCTACGGTATATGCCGAAACCGAAACTGGTTCAATCGTTGCCGCAGTTATATCATCAATCTCGTCAGGGATATGATGAAAATTAATTCCTGGCAAGGCATTCGGTATTTTCACATATTCAGCAAAGGCACCTGGCAAGCCGTACCCGGTTGAGTTTTTGAAAAGGTCGGGGCAAAGAGTAAATTGTTTATTTTGGCACCAATAACAAGTCCCGCAAACTCCCGCATGGAAGCCGGTACCTCTTTCACCAACTGCGATGCCTTTTACATTACTGCCCGTTTTTACAACCTCACCAGAAAACTCATGACCCATGATCTGCCCTTTATTAATATAAAGACCTGTGCCATAGCTGTGGACATCTGACCCGCAAATCCCGCAATACTTTACTTTTAGAAGGATGTCATGCGGCCCAATCTCTGGAATAGGAACGCTTTCCACTTTCAAATCACGTGCTCCATAATATACTGCCGCTTTCATTGTGCTAGCCATTTGATAGCACCCCCTATCATAGTCTATTGTGCAAGCCATCCGCCATCGACATAAATGGTCTGCCCGGTCATATAATTACTGGCATCAGATGCTAACAAAATGGCTGCACCTGCTATTTCATCCGGTTCACCCAATCGTCTCATTGGCGTTTTACCAATGATTCTATCGCGGACCTTCGGATTACTTAATTCTTCCGTGTTCATATCCGTTTCAATATAGGCTGGCCCTATTGCATTCACTTGAATACCGTACCTTACCCACTCAAGTGCAAGAGATCTTGTTAAGTTAATCACTGCGGCTTTACTGGCAGTATAAGGGGCAATCCCTAAATCTCCGACCGCACCGGCAACGGAAGCAAGATTAATGATCTTACCATAACCTTGTTCCTTCATTACTCGGCCAGCTGCCTGGCAGCAAAAAAACAACGATTTAACATTTAAATCCATCACTTTATCCCAGTCACTTTCAGTGATATCTAACGCCCGCTCGGTATGTGATACACCGGCATTGTTTACTAAAATATCAACTTTACCAAACTGGGAAACTACTTCCGCTACCATATTTCCGATAGCTGAAATATCGCGGAGATCAGTAGTAAGGCTAATCGCTTTTCTGCCTTTTTCTTGAACTTCAGAAACCACTTGTTGATTTTTTTGTTCATCTCTACCTACTATGACAAGGTCAGCACCAGCATCGGCTAACGCCAAGGCCATTGCTCTCCCTAGTCCTCTATTACCACCTGTTACGATTGCTGTCTTTTTTTCAAGATTAAATACCTTCATGCCCACCAGCCCTATCATGTAATTTATAGTTAAAAAATTATCTTGGTGCCATCCGAATTGCACCATCTAATCGGATTGTTTCACCGTTCAACAAGACATTTTCGATAATGGTCTGTGCCAGGTGAGCATACTCTGAAGGTCGTCCAAGCCTTGAAGGGAATGGAACTTGTGCCTCTAATGCTGCTCTGGCCTGGTCTGAAAGCGTACCAAATAGCGGTGTTTCTATTAAGCCAGGAGCAATTGTAACAACCCTGACACCAGATTTTGCAAGATCACGGGCAATTGGCAACGTCATTCCGACTACACCGCCCTTCGAAGCACTGTAGGAGGCCTGCCCGATTTGGCCGTCAAAGGCAGCAACAGAAGCCGTGTTAATGATTACCCCTCGCTCACCCTCATTATTGAGGTCGTTTGTTACCATTTTTTCAGCAGCAAGTCTAATGACGTTGAAGGTCCCAAAAAGATTAACTTCTACTACTCTCTTAAAGTTATTAAAGTCATGTGCTTTGTTTCTGCTAACTGTCTTTTCTGGGTGACCAATACCAGCACAGTTAACAACCGTATTAAACCCGCCAAATTGTACAATCGTCTGATCAATCGCTGTTTGAACATCTTCTTCACTTGTAACATTTACTTTGAAGAAAATAGCATTCTCACCTAGTTCTTCTACAAGAGCATTCCCTCTTTCTTCGTTTAAATCTAGGATCGCTGCTTTGCCGCCATTTTTAACAATGTTCCTAACAGTCGCTTCCCCCAGCCCAGAAGCACCACCCGTTACCAATGCAATGGAATCTTGAATTCTCATAAATTACTCTCCCTTCGAGACTTAATATCTTAATTTTCAATCTACTTGTTTTACAATTTGACAACTACCTTTCCCCATGTCTTTCTAGTGGCCAACAACTCTAATGCAACCGGAAGCTCTTCAAATTTATACTCCTTATAAATAAGTGGTTTGATTTTTCCCTGCTCATAAAGGCTCATTAATTCATCGTGCTCTTTAAACACCTTTTCAGGAGTTAACCTGTTCATAAGGCCCCAATGGACGCCTACGATGGAGTAATTTTTAATTAATACGTGGTTTGCTGGGATAGAAGGAATCTCACCGCCAGCAAAACCAATTACGAGGATTCTGCCATCGAACGCAATACATTTACGAGATCGGTCGAATACATTACCGCCAACTGGATCAAAAATGACATCTGCTCCTTTGCCGTTTGTTTCTCTCTTGACTACTTCTACAAAGTCCTCAGTCAAGTAATCAATCACAATGTCTGCGCCTAGTTCTTTACATATTTGTGTTTTATCCGCTCCCCCCGCTGTTGCGATTACAAATGCTCCTGTTGCTTTTCCTAATTGAATGGCAGCAGAACCAACACCGCCTGCACCAGCATGCACGAGCAATACTTCTCCATCCTTTAAGTTTGCCCGGTCGTATAATGAATAATAGGAGGTATGATAGGTAATAAATAAGGCTGCCGCTTCGTTCCAGCTCATCGTATCTGGAATAGGATAGACGGTACTTTCAGACACAGCCACATATTCTGCTAACCCGCCGGTTGGCAGTTTTGGCAAGGCCAAAACTCGCTGTCCTTCTTTAAGACGGCTGCCTTCTTGGGTTTTAACTACTACACCAGAAACTTCTGAGCCAATTGTAAAAGGAAGTGGTGGTTTTTCCTGATATTTACCTTGGCATAACAAGATATCAAAAAAGTTGAGAGCGGCAGCCTTTACATTGATGAGAACTTCGCCGGCATTCAACTCAGGTTTTTTCATTTCTTCGATCTGCAGAACGTCTCTTGGTTCACCTAATTCTTTAACTAACCAACCTTTCATACTAAGAAACCTCCTTTAAACTTCATAATTAGGAATAAGAACCTGTGAAGGTGGGTTTGTCTTTTTCAAGAAAGGCACGTACTCCTTCTTTATGGTCCTCGGTTGTAAAAGCGACTCCTTGCACCATTGCCTCTTGGCGGAGGATGTCTTCTAATGAAGATTCAAAGCTTTGGTTCAAAATACTCTTTGCCAGACCAATCGCGATGGTTGGACTGGCTGCGAAGCTAGCAGCAAGTTCATGGGCCCGCTCCAATAGGCTTTCGGCTTCTACAACCTCCAGGCAGATTCCGTACTCTTTTGCTTCTGTTGATGAGAGGATTCTATCAGAAAATGCCAATTCTTTCGCTCTTGCCATCCCTACGAATCTAGGTAAATGGTAAAGGCCGCCTAGGTCGGGAACAAGGCCGAGTTTATGAAAGCCTAAAGCAAATTTCGAATGATGTGAAGCAATAATGAAATCGCAGGCAAGTGCGATACTAAAACCAGCCCCAACAGCATGACCATTAACGGCTGCAATAACCGGTTTTTCCATTTGGGCTAAATCCTTCAAGAAATCAGTGTGATCTTGCATATACTTTCTGCCGCCTGCTGCAGTAGTAACATTTGAAAAGCCCTTAATATTTCCCCCTGCACAAAACGCTCTTCCGCTTCCCGTTAAGATAACAGCACGAACGCTAGTATCGTGTTTAAGTTCATGAAATGTTTTGGTTAGCCCCTGAACCACCTCTAATGAAAGGGCATTTAACGATTCAGGTTGGTTTAGTGTAATGGCAGCTACCCCATTTTTTATCTCTGTCAAAACTGCTTGGTCACTCATTGTTTTACCTCCTCATTACTTTATTCGGCACTAGTCCCTTCTAATTTCCCACCAGTTCCTTCTTTGTAACTTTTCAAGATTCTTCTTGCAATGGATGCCGTGTGAACCTCATCTGGACCATCATATATCCGCGCGTAACGTGCTTCACGGTACATTTTCTCCAGTGGAGTATCTCCTGTAACCCCTAATGCTCCATGTACCTGAATGGCTCGGTCAATCACATCATGAAGGACCTTAGCACCAAAAACCTTAATCATGGCAATTTCTACACGTGCCTCATCGCCTTGGTCAATTTTCTTGGCAGCTTCTAAGGTCATTAATCTTGCAGCTTGTATTTCTGTTGCTGAATCAGCAATAAATTTCTGAATCATCTGTTTCTCTGATAAGAGCGATCCATGTGCATATCGTTTCAATGAACGTTCACACATTAGATCAAATGCTCTTTGTGCTTGGCCTAGCCATCTCATACAGTGATAAATTCTCCCTGGGCCAAGACGTTTTTGAGCAATAACAAAACCTTCCCCACGGTTTCCTAATAAATTCCCTCTTGGGACTCTGACATTGTTTAATTTGATTTCGCAATGCCCGCCATGCTGATGCCCCATTGTTGGAACCACTCTGACAATTTCATAGCCAGGTGTATCCGTTGGTACGATAATCATGGATGCTTTTCTATGACGAGAGGCATCAGGTTCCGTCACACAAAAGACTGAGGTAAAAGCGGCACGGTTCGCACCAGTGGTAAACCATTTATGACCATTAATAACCCATTCATCTCCGTCTAGAACGGCTGTTGTTTGAATTAATGTGGGGTCCGAGCCTGCCACTTCAGGCTCTGTTAACCCAACAGAGGGGTTGATTGCTCCTCTTACCATCGGGTATAACCATTTCTCTTTTTGCTCAGGTGTTCCGTACAAATTAAGCATGGTGGCATCTTGAGCAGTATGAGTCCCTAATGCAAACATCGCAAGCTCAGAACGCCCGATAATTTCATTGATATGTACATAGTCCATGAAGGAAAGACCACCGCCGCCGATTTCCCTTGGAAGGCCGAGAGCCCAAAGACCTTCCTCCTTCGCCAGATTTTGAAGGTCAAGAAGGAGTTCTTCTGCCTCTCGGCCGCCTTTATCATAGGCGGCTTCAGCAGGAATTACATGTTCATCTATAAATGTTCTAACCTTTACCTTTAGTGTTTTTAAAAGCAGATTTGGTTTTTCTATGTGTATGCTCTCATTCATTCCCAACAACTCCTTCAGAGTATCGACTGCTGAGTTCACTTAGAATTTCTTCTGTATGTTCACCAAGTTTTGGCGCGAAATGACGTAGAGTTACTTTATTGCGAGATAACCTAATTGGGTTAGCAATTTGTTTAATCGGACCTGCTTCTGGATGCTGGATTTCTTCAATTGTTTGACGGTGCTTGATTTGCGGATTTTGTGTCACTTCTTCTGGAGTCAATACAGGGGATACACAGGCATCAATACCTTCGAATAGTTGCAGCCATTCATCTAGAGATTTTTCACTAATAACTTCCTGAATTTCCTTCTTCATTTTTCTCTGTTGTTCAATTGGAGCAAATAATTGCCCAATCAACTCTTCTTTTCTAATAACCTTGCAAAAGTTTTTCCAAAACTTGAATTCTAGAGCACCTACAGATAAAAATCGGTCGTCCTTTGTACGGTAAACTTCATAACAGGCTTTTCCGCCATTTAGCGTCAATTCTCCTCGATTTGGTAATTGCTGTGTTGCCCAAAATTCTGGCAGAATGGTTTGCATCCAAGATATCGTTCCGTCTAACATCGAAATATCAACAAATTGACCTTTACCAGTTTTAATGGCATCAATGATTGAAACCAGTACCCCGATTGCTGCCATCAATGCCCCGCCTCCGATATCACCTATTTGAACAGATGATAATACTGGATTTCCACCAGGGATACCTTGAAGATGAAGAAGTCCCGAATAGCTTAAAAAGTTTATATCATGTCCAGGTTCCTTTGCGTACGGTCCCGTTTGTCCATAACCTGTAATCGCACAATATATCAGCTTAGGCTGATGGTTTTTCAATACCTCATACCCAAGTCCCAGGCGGTCCATCACACCTGGACGAAAGGATTCCACCACTACGTCGGCTGTTTTTACCAATTCTATAAAAATCTCTTTATCCTTCTCTTCTTTAAGATTTAAACTAATGCTTCGTTTATTTCTATTAAGAGAATGAAAAATGGCACTTTGATTGGCTATTTTAGGTTCATAGTCGCGCGCATAATCTCCACTGTTTGGGTCCTCCACCTTAATGACATCAGCACCAAAATCTGCTAATAATAATGTGCAATACGGACCTGGCAGAAGTCGCGTTAAATCCAAAATCCTAATCCCCTCTAGTGGCATTGTCAAAAAAACCAGCTCCTTCCCCTTTTTGTTACCGTTTTCATTTATTTTAATAATAACAATTTTCTACCAATTTTACAATTGATTTATTTTTTGAATTTAAATTCAAAATTAAGACAAGACTAAAGCCCCATATTCTTTGCAATGATGTTTTTCATGATTTCATTAGTTCCTGCATAGATCGACGTGACAGCAATATCGCGGTACCTTCTAGCAATTTCATATTCTTCCATATATCCATAACCCCCGTGCAGCTGCATGCACCTGCTCGCTGTTCTTTTCGCAAGGTCCGTTACCCACCATTTTGCCATGGAAACTTCGTTTACAACATTGTTTCCCGCAACATGATTTTGAATGAGGTCATCTACAAATGTTCTGCCAATCTTTATTTCAGTTGCCATCTCAGCTAACTCGAACTGTGTATTTTGAAACTGGGTGATCTTCTTACCGAAAGCTTCTCGCTGCTTAGTATAGTCGATTGTCATCCTAAGCATTTCTTCTGCTGAAACAATACCACCAAGAGCACATAGTAATCTTTCCTGCTGAAGTTTTTGCATTAAATAATAAAAGCCTTTACCCTCTTCACCAAGCAAATGTTCTTTTGAAACTCGAACATCTTCAAATATTAATTCACAAGTATCATTTGCATGCTGACCTACTTTATTTAATTTTTTACCTTTTGAGAAACCAGGCGTTCCTTCTTCGACAACAAATAAGCTGATTCCTCGATGCGGAGGATTTGTATTAGGATTCGTTTTACATACAACAATAACCAAATCAGCAGAATATCCATTGGTAATAAAGGTTTTTTCACCGTTTATAATGTAGTCCTCACCATCTTTTATTGCTGTCGTTTTGATAGCGGCAAGATCTGAACCAGCTCCAGGTTCAGTCATAGCGATCGCAGAAATAATATCACCTCTGATACTAGGGGGCAGCCACCTTTGTTTTTGCTCTGCATTTCCAAATGAATGGATATAAGGCATAACGATATCACTATGTAGCCCGATGCCGGAAAGTCCAGAGGCAATTTTCTCAAACTCTTCATAAAGAATAACAGAGTAGTAGAAATCGGTTCCTAACCCTCCATACTCTTCATCCACCCATGGACATAAGTATCCTTGTTCCCCTAACTTTTTCCAAAATGATTTTGGGATGCATTTGTTTTGCTCCCACACCTCAAAATATGGTATTGCCTCTTTCTCTAAGAATTTCTGAACAGATTTCCGAAAGATCTCGTGTTCCTTTGTATACGGTAAACCTGACATTCTGCTCACTCCTTTTTAAGTTTGAGAATTAAAAGACTGATCTCGTTTTTC
Source organism: Neobacillus sp. (assembly GCA_040797665.1). Taxonomy (GTDB): domain Bacteria; phylum Bacillota; class Bacilli; order Bacillales; family Cytobacillaceae; genus Neobacillus. Next base: position 152,254 of record JBFNER010000004.1, read on the forward strand.
AAAATAGTCCTTTAGGTTCTCTCGTTTATCTGTTCCCATCCCTTGTCTAGCTTCCTCTGTTGAGTGGCTAAGTAAATGGGAAGCGAAGTGCATTTTCATAGAGTTGGTGTACCCCATATTATCCAGTGTATTATTAATCGACTCTTTCACTAACGAAACAGCCACTGGAGGCATAAGAGTGATCCTCTTTGCTATATTCTTAACCGTTGATTCCAACTCCTCACGTGCTACTGTTTTATTTACCATGCCTATTCTTTCTGCTTCCTTCCCTGTCAAACTATCTCCTGTAAACAATAGTTCTTTTGCTTTTTTCTCGCCCACAACCCATGGCAGGATCATCACTTCCTGGCTGTTAGCTCCCATTCTTACGACAGGGTCATTAAAAATGGTATCTTCAGATACAATCACGATATCTGCCATCATGGCTAGCACCAATCCGGCAGCTATACAATAACTATGCACCTGAGCAATTAGTGGTTTGCGGATGTTCCGTAAATACATAATCTCATCAAAGTAATATTTACGTTCCCAGCGGATTCGCTCCTCGGAGGTATTAGGATAATGCTCTTCAATAGACAAATCATGTCCAGCCGAAAAACACGGCCCTTCACCATTAAAGATGATCACTTTTATATCATCATTACTCTCCGCTTTTCGAAAGGCTTCACCCATTTCCAGGATCATTTGTTTGTTAATAGCATTTCTTTTTTTGGGACGATTCATCGTAACCCATGCAATACCTTCTTCAATCGATTCTTTATATAAAATCGTTTCATATGCCATACATGAATCCCCCTTAGTTAAAATCCAAGATATATTTTCCTTACACGGTCATCATTAAGCAGCTCAGAGGATTTTCCTTCTAGACTCACTTTACCGGTTTCGAGAATGTAGGCACGGTCAGAAATCTTTAAGGCTGCATTTGCATTCTGTTCAACTAATAGAATGGTAGAGCCTTCTTCATTCATTCTTTTAATCATTCGAAAAATTTCAGCAACAATTAATGGAGCGATTCCTAATGATGGTTCATCGAACAAGTACAATTTAGGCTTTGCCATAATCGCCCGCCCAATTGCCACCATTTGCTGCTCCCCTCCACTCAAGGTGCCGGCTAGCTGTTGACTACGTTCTTTTAGACGGGGAAATAAATCAAAAATATGTTCTAAATCCTTCTTGATTTCCCCTTGAGAATCTTTCCGGCGAAAAGCTCCCATTTGCAAATTTTCATATACAGACATATCTGAAAAAACATGTCTACCTTCCGGAACATGACCAATGCCTAAATCGACAATTTTATGTGATGGGAGACGATGTACAGGCTCTCCTAGAAAAGAAATGGAACCTCCTGAAGCCTTTTTTATACCAGAAATGGTCCGTAAAAGCGTTGTCTTCCCGGCTCCATTCGAACCAATAAGGGTAACAATCTCTCCTTCATTTACCTCTAGGGATACATCATGTATTACTTGAACTTTATCATAATGAACTTGAAGATTTTCGATTTTAAGCAAGAGACTCACTCCCTAAATAGGCTTCTATCACTCTCTTATTTTCCTGAATTTCCTTTGGTGTGCCCTCAGCGATTTTCTTACCGTATTCCAAAACAACAATCCGATCACACAAGCCCATTACAGCTTTCATGTCATGTTCAATTAGGATAACCGTAACACCCAACTTCGTTCTAATATCCCTAAGCAGATTGACCAATTGATTGGTTTCCTCAGGGTTCATGCCGGCTGCTGGTTCATCTAAAAGGAAAAGCTTTGGCTCTGTTGCTAACGCAATCCCTATTGCCAAACGTGTTTGGTACCCTAAGCTTAAATTTTCAGCAATGGTCTCTTTATATTGACTTACTCCGACAAACTCCATAATCTCCTGCGCTTTTGCTTCTAATTGAGCACTAGTTCTTGAAGGATCCTTTTTCTTAATAACGTATTGTCCAGTTGTTATATTTTCGTAAACAGATAGTTTTGGGAATACTTGTGTATGTTGAAAGGTTCTCGTCAAACCAAGTTCAGTAACTTGATAAGGACTTAGCCCCGTAATTTTCTTTCCCTCAAAATAAACAGATCCTTCTGATGGCGGGAAGAAGCAGGTAATACAATTAAAAAGCGTACTTTTCCCAGCACCGTTTGGGCCAATAATACCGAGGATATCACCTTTTTCTACTGTAAATGAGACATTGTCCAATGCGACTAACCCTTTAAAAAAACGGCTAATTCCCTTCACTTCCAGCAATGTTCGTCTCCTCCCTTCCGTTTGAAAGCACATGTTCTTTAGTTCCTTCTTTAACTTTCTTTTTGAAGCTAATCTTCTTGATTAAGCCGAGGATTCCATCACGCATAAACATGATCGTTAAAACAAGTAACCCCCCATATATGACCATTCTCCATTCCGAAACACCTCTTAATATTTCAGGTAAGAAGATTAAAAACGTTGTACCAAGGATTGGTCCCATAATTGTTCCCATCCCGCCAATAATCACCATCAGTAAAATACTAACTGATTCGGCGACTGTAAAAGAATAGGGAGATATATAAGAGTTATAATGAGCAAACAAACTGCCAGCAAATCCAGCAATACATGCGCTGATGGTAAAAGCGAAAATCTTAACCTTCCACGTATTGATTCCTACAAACAAAGCAAAATTTTCGTTCTCACGAATGGCAATCATTGCTTTTCCTGTTCTTGTATGAATCAAAAAACGGACAAATAGGACGACGGCAATCGCACTAATTAGAATTAAGTAGTAAAAATGTTCTCTCAAAGAAAAATCAAGACCAAATATACTAGACGGAAAGGGAATATTGTAAATCCCATTAGGTCCGCCTGTTAAATCTCGCAGGTTGTATATGGTTAAGCGGATAATTTCACCAAACCCTAAAGTAACAATGGCAAAGAAGTGTGTCTTAAAACGCAGTACCGGCAAGCCGATCAGAAACCCAAAAATCCCTGCTACAATCGCTGCAATTGGAAAGGTGATCCAAAATGATAACCCAGCAGTAGTTGTTAAAATTGCACTAGTATAAGCACCCACTGCAAACAATCCAATATGAGCAAAAGATAGCTGACCTGTATATCCGACCATTAAATTCAAACTGGCAGTTAGAATCACCCAAATCCCAATTTGGCTAAGAATGTGAATTAAATAGGAATCTAATAGAAAAGGTAAAATCGAGAGAATAACAAGTGAAAGAATGATCGATCCGATTTTTATCTGTTTGTTACTCATCGCTTCACCCCTCCAAACAAACCATTAGGTTTTAATAGTAAGACCAAAATTAATAGAATATATCCTACTAAATCTTGATAAGAAGCTGCCCAGAATAGTGAAGTAAACGTTTCAGCATACCCCATAATAAACGCTCCCGCAATCGCTCCAACTACACTACCCATTCCGCCAAGGATGACGATAATAAATGCCTTTAACCCAGGTCCAAGTCCCATTGTGGCATCAACCACATAAAGTGATCCGATTAATCCCCCTGCCATAGCGGCCATACCTGCACTGATAGCAAATACGATTCCGTATGTAAGGTTAATATTTACTCCCATAAGAGCAGCCGCATCCGTGTCCTGTGAAGTGGCTCTTAGTGATCTTCCGAATTTTGTATATTTAATTACCCAAAAGAGACCCGCTACTAATAGTGCTGTAAGTAATAAAACCATTAACCTGTGTACAGATATAACCGCACCAAATATTTCAATATTTCCCTTCGAAAAAGGTACAGGGATACTTCTCATACCAGTTCCAGCAATTTTCAATACCAAATTACTGATAAATATTGACAGCCCGATTGAAGCCAGTAACGTATTTAACATGGCAGTATTCCTGAGCGGGCGGAATATATATCTTTCGATTAAGAAACCTAAGCACCCTACGATCAACATCGCTGCAAGTATAGCTACAAAGAAATTAACTTGATAGATTCCAACCATGATAAAGGTAGAGAATGCCCCAAGCATATAAAGCTCACCATGTGCGAGGTTAATGACATGCATGATTCCGAAGACAAGAGTGAATCCTATCGCCATCAATCCGTAAATACTACCGCTAACCAACCCATTAACAATGGATTGCATAATTTGATCTCCCATGTTCGAACCTCCCCTTCGTAAACAATAAATGTAGTAAAGAAGGCAGAGAATGGAATATCTCTGCCCCTATTAGAACCTAAGGTAAAGGCTTATCAACCGTTTGGTAAATGGCTTTACCGTCCTTGATAACGGCACGGTTACCTACAAGATTATTTTCCCCTTTTTCATTAAAGCTGTAGGTTCCAATTAACCCTTTAAATTTGGCACCGCGAATGGCTTGGTTGATTTTTTCCTTATCAGATACTGTACCTGCTTTTTGCATGGCATCTACAATAAAGTTAATGCCGTCATATCCAGAGAACACGAAGGAATTTGCTTCATAATCATAGGATTTTGAGAACAATTCCTTAAATGCTTTGATTTCAGCAGACTCTTCTCCAGCACGGCTCAATGTCACAATCCCTTCTGCTGCATCAGGTGCTAATTTAATTAATTCTTCAGGAATCGTTCCACCGGTCTCCATAATCTTTACGTCTGGCATTACTTCTTCAATTTGCTTCAATAAAGGAATAGCTAATTCTGTTTCGGCCGCTAGTAAGATTCCATCAGGATTTTTTGCCTTCACTTTGTTTAGCATGGTCATAAATTCATTTTGTTCTGCAGCAAACTTTTCAGTGGTGACAATAGTAATACCCTCTTTTTCCATCACAGGCGGATATAGTTTTGCATAAGACTGTCCCCACGCATCATCTACATAAATCATCGCAACATTTTTCATACCCATATCTTTCATCGTTTTCGTACCGGCATTTACATAGTTCTTATTGGCAGGAGCTGCCTGAGAAAAGAAGTTGGCCCCTTGGCTAGTTAAGATATCACTGGCTGCCACAAAAGTAACTAATGGCGTTTTGGAGCGTTCTGCAATGGGGATCATCGCTGCCGTTTCAGAACTAATCGAAGTTCCAAGAATCGTTGATACTTTATCTTGGTTGATTAACTTCTCAGTTGCAGCTGTTGCGGATTCTGCTCTTCCCTCGGAATCATAGTGAACGATTTTGATTTTATAGGTTTTGTCTCCTACCTTAAAACCGCCTTTTTCGTTGATTTCCTTTTCGGCTGTTTTATGACCCTCTAAAACCCAAGTCCCAGTTTGTGCAATAGGACCAGATGTGGCTAAAATCACACCAATTTCTACTGTTTCCACAGAATCTCCAGATGTTTTATCAGACCCTGAACTACAACCAACAAGCGCAGCAAACATAAATAACACTAGAACGACTATCCCCAATTTTACTTTTTTCATTCTCCATGCCCTCCTCAAGGCTTTTATTAATGTAGATAGAAAATATTTTTTGTGAGTACGTCTAGTAGTAGCTTATTAACAAATCGTTATAACTCTAGTTTCTTGGCTATAATAGACTTCATGATTTCGTTTGTGCCCGCATAGATAGAAGTTGCTTGAATATCTCTAAATCTCCTGGCAATCTCATATTCTTCCATATATCCGTATCCGCCATGAAGCTGCAAACACTGTGAAGCTATTTTCTTAGTAAGATCTGTTACCCACCATTTAGCCATGGAAACTTGTGTGACTACATCCTTCTTTTCCATGTGATTTTCAATTAAGTCATCCACAAACACTCTTGCAATCTCCAGTTCTGTTGCCATCTCTGCTAACTTAAACTGCGTATTTTGAAATTGGCTGATGGACCTTCCGAACGCCGTTCTCTGTTTGACATAATCTTTGGTTATCGCAAACATTCTCTCGGATACCGCAACCGCGCCAACAGCAACTAATAATCGCTCTTGCTGCAACTTTTCCATTAGGTAATAGAAACCCTTACCTTCTTCACCTAATAAATTAGCCACAGGAACCTTTGCATCCTCAAACACTAGCTCTGCCGTGTCCGAACAATGCTGTCCTAACTTACTTAGTTGCTTAGATTTAATAAAGCCAGGTGTACCAGCTTCCACTACCAGCAGGCTGATTCCTTTGTGCGCAGGCTGTGCCGAAGGATCGGTCCTGCATACGAGGACAACCAGATCTGCATGAACGCCACTAGTAATAAACGTTTTGGCACCGTTTACAATATAGTGGTCACCTTCTCTTCTTGCTGACGTTCTTATTCCGGCTAAATCCGAGCCAGACCCCGGTTCGGTCATAGCAATCGCTGTAATGGCATCACCTGTTAAACACCTTGGTAACCAGCGCTCCTTTTGCTCCTCACTGCCAAAGCTATTAAGATAGGGGACAACGATGTCATTGTGATTATTAATTCCGACTAATCCGCTTCCGATTCTTTCCAATTCTTCATTGATCACAACCGAATAACCGAAATCTGCATTTGCTCCCCCATACTTTTCATCCACCCATGGGCATAAAAAACCATTTTCACCCATCTTTTTCCAGAAATCTCGAGAAACCAACTTATCCTGCTCCCATTTTTCATAATTTGGGGTAGCATTTTTCTCTAAAAACTTCCGAAGCGAACGCCTGAAAATTTCATGTTCTTCCTTTAGGAAACGTCTGCTCAATTGTTATCCCTCCCTTTTGTAGACTTATTGGATCTTCACCACTATCTTTCCAAAAAGATCGCCTTCCTCCATCTTGATTTGAGCCTCCATAATGTCATCAAATTGGTAGATTGAATCAATAACGGGGTGGATTTCATTCTCAGAATAAAAGAAAAGCATTTCTTTGAACTCTCTTGGTGAGCCCATTGTCGTCCCCAAAACATCCAATTGTTTTAGGAATATCTTAGGCATTAAAAGTTGGGGAACTGGACCAGCGGTAGCCCCAAAGGTGACAATTCTACTACCATGCTTGGCGATATTCACAAGCTGTTGAAAGGATTTTCCCCCGATGCTGTCTATACTTATATCTGCTCCATCCTTCATCATTTGTCTCAACTTCTTTTCCCAATTCTCCTCTCGGTAATTGACTCCCCCAACGGCTCCAAGTGAAATAGCTTTGTTTATTTTTTCCTCACTGCTTGAAGTTACATAGACGTTTGCTCCAATTGCTGTAGCAATCTGCAGCAGGAACGTTGCAACACCACCTCCAATGCCAGGTATAAGTACATTTTCTCCCTTTTTCACCTTTCCTCTAGTGACTAATGCACGATAGGCGGTCAATCCGGCCAATGGCAATGCTGCTGCTTCTTCCCATGTTAGGTAGTCTGGTTTCAGAAACACATTTTCCTTAGGAACTTTGATGTATTCTGCAAAGGTACCATCCGTAGGATTACCGACAATTGAAAAATCCTTAGTATAAATTCTTTCGTCCTCACCCCAGTTAAGAGCAGGATTGATGATGACGTTGCTGCCAATTGGATATAGATTGGCATTTTCACCAGCAGCAACCACTTCACCCGCTCCATCCGCTCCAGGAATTGCAGGAAAGCGAATTCCCGGATACTCCCCTCTGCGTGCAAAAATATCCCTTCGATTAAAGGCGGCAGCCCGCAGACGGATGAGAATTTCTTCTTTTCCAGGTGTTGGCATCTCCACCTCTTGAAACTTAAATTGTTCTGGTCCGCCGATTTCACTCACTACAATTGCTTTCATTTTATACCTCCTTCAATTAACTCTATGTTTAAAAATATTCTTATCGTTCAGCAACCGACAAAAAATAATAATAGTCTAATAGACTGATTTTATTTCTATATCGAGCTGTTTCCGCATCGTTTTTCTAATGTCAGGAATAAATGTGTGCAGCGAGTCATTTTGATAAATCACCTGGGTTACTTCACTAAATAATTTATTTAGTGATTCCCAAGTCTTTCTCTCACTTTGCTTTTTTTGAGACAAGCTAATTAAATATTCTAGCATAGTATGTAATGGACTTCTGATGTCGGTCGCTGTTATTCTTTCAAGGATTTCTTTTAGTTCCTTAAAAAGCAGTAAGTTTACTCTTCTATATACCTCATCAGTTTGAATTGTATTGGCATCTAAATTTTTCAATACCGACAACATGGCAATAACTTGTTCCTTTGCCATTTCATTTGAAAGATGGGGCAGGATATCCTGCTTTAAAACAAGATGAATCGTTTGAAAAGCAGTTGACTTATCTAGCATTTCTTCACCTCAATATCCTAGAGTTTCAGCCAGCAGATGACGCATTAAAGTCCACCTATACCCTTGTCTTGCCATTCTTAAATCAGTAGCATTTTCTTTTTCAAAGGCATGTGCTGCAGATAATGATAATAGTAGAAACCTAACTTGGTGCAAGACCTCATAATAATGCAGGTCTTGTTCATTAATAATTATTCCAGTTTTGTCGGCATAGTAATTTAGGAACCATTCTCTATCTAATAGATAGCATAGGAGTTGTGAGTCCATTCGATTCGCCTTCGCACATATGTAGGCCACATCCATCAATGGATCTCCAATTTCAGCTGCTTCCCAATCAAGTATACCGCTGATATCTTTTATGCCATAAAGCATATTCCCCGTCCTGTAATCTCCATGAAGAATGGAAAGACGTTGTGCCGCTGGACGATGCTGCTTCAGCCACTCCAGAGCATCAGTCATGATCGGGTCATAGATAATTTTGTATTTAAGATATAAATTCTCGAGTTCTATTAATTTCTTATCAATAAACCCCATTCCTTCACCAGGGTCTGTAAAAACATCATGTATCCCGACCTTCTTGTAATCTAGCATATGTAAAGTGATTAAATGGTCAGCAAATTGTTGTGGGATGCGAGTATACCTAGATGCCTTCTCAAGAAAGGTTCTTCCTTTTTTTGACCATGGTACATAACTCTTTCCTTCAAGGCGTTCCATCATCATAAATTCTCCGCCAATAATCGTTTCATCTAATTCGAGCCGCAACACCTTTGGAACAGGCAGTTGGGTTGATTTACTTAATATCTGAAGCAGTTTAAACTGCTGCGACAAGTTTCGTTCCTCAGAAAGTAAACTGCTTTTCTTTAACTTTCGAATGACACCCCCTTCTGACTTTTGTTCCATTCTGACTGTGAACACGTAGGTTTCATCTGTCCATCCTCCAGAGGCTTGCGCGAAGTCTTCAATCTCGATGTGATTTCCGCTGAACATTTGGTGTTGTAAATAGTGCTGAAGAGCATTTTTTATAGATTCTAGAGACTCAGACAAGGACATGTCCTCCCTTCCTTAAACCCTAAGGTTATGATCTCTAAGTGCAGTCTTAAGTATTTTACCTGAAGCATTTTTCGGTAATTCATCAATAAATTCTACATAATGTGGCTTTTTATAACGTGCAATTCGTTCCGTACAATAATCCACAACTTCCTGCTCTGATAAGCTCTTCCCTTTCCTCATCACAACATATGCTTTTACCGTTTCCCCCCACTTTGCATGAGGTACACCCACAACAGCTGCTTCTAGGATATCAGGATGAGTGTATAACACCTCTTCAATTTCTTTAGGGTAAATATTCTCTCCGCCGCTAATAATCATATCTTTTTTTCGGTCGACAACGGTTATATATCCGTCCTCATCAAACTTAACCAGGTCACCACTATGGAGCCATCCGCCTCTTAACGCTTCTTGAGTACCTTCCGGATTCTTATAATATTCTTTCATGGTTGTTGGACCGCGGTAAACAATTTCTCCCACTTCTCCTGGCAAAACATCCATCATATTCTCATCTACTACCCTTACCTCTACATTTGAATAAGGGAGGCCGACAGAACCTGTCTTTAACAGAGAATCACTCGCCTTCAATGTAGCGGTACTAGCGGAGGTTTCGGTATGCCCAAAAGTATCATAAACACCAGCATTGGGAAAGTTTTTCATTAACTTTTTCTTTAACTCCAACGGGGTGGAGGCAGCAGCTGTACAAATAATTCGAATACTATCCACATTAAAGTCCTTGAAATTAGGTACTTCAAGTAAGATATTCCACATGGAAGGAACCATAAAGGAATAAGTTACCTTTTCCTTTTCAAACGTCTCTAGAATATGCAAGGGATCAAATTTCCTATGAAGAATGGATGTACCCCCGACAACCATAAGCATGGTTAAAGCGGAAATTCCTCCAATATGGAATAATGGTGTCGTAATAATTTGTACCTCATCTTTCGTAAGTCCACATTCAAGGTCCATGTTAACAGCATTCATAAATACATTTTTATGTGTCAGTACTGCACCCTTTGGCTTCCCTGTCGTACCAGATGTGTACACAATGATAAAATCATCAGTATCCTTGATTTCTTCCAACCGCAAATTGTAAGCGTTATCAAATATACTTTGATAAGAGTAATAGTGGCTATTCGAATCGGTAATAATAACATCTTCCACTCGCGGAAGATGTTCCATCATTTGATCAATAACATGAACAAAATCAGGATGTGCCACTAACATTTTTGCATCTGAATTATTGAGGATATATTCAAATTCTAATTTTTGTAGTCGGAAATTCACAGGAACACAAACAGCACCTATTTTTGCTAAAGCAAAGAAACATTCAGTAAACTCGATAGAATTATATAGAAGCAGGGCTACTTTCTCTCCCTTTTTTATTCCTTTGGATTGAAACCAGCCAGCTAAATTCTTCACTCTATCTTGGAGTAAGCTATAGCTCATACGGATCTCATCATCGATAATGGCAATTTTGTTAGGAAATCTTCGTGCTGAACGATTAAGCATTTCATCTACAAGTAATTCCTTCGCTCTTAAATATTCTAGCATTCCTCTCTCACTCCTAATCAACTCGCACTGAATGGTTAGTTATTTTTTGACTCACTGTTTATTTTTTTATTTTATTTTAAATATTTAGAAAAATCAATGATTAAGATGATAATTTTTAAAAAGAAATAATCTAAAAAATGTTAAAAAAGGATAATATAATTGCAAAATAATAACACCGTGGTAATTATTGATGTTAAGCTAGTAGTATTGCTCTTCCTGTTTAACTACTTGTTCAATTTCATACTTTCATTAATTGTTTCTTGATTTTTCAGAATAATTAACATATATTTAACCCATAGGTAAAAAAATAACTAAAGATTCAAAACTAAAGAAACTCATGATATAGAGACAGGTTTATTTTCAGGAGGGAGTTAAATGGCGTCTTTTAGAGCACAGAAAATTGCTAAAAAGAAACAAGAAATATTACGTTCTGCAGCTGCTGTACTGGCGGAAAAAGGATATCAAGGTACAACAATGGAAGAAATCGCTGCTAAGCTTTTAATGACGAAGGGATCGATGTATTACTACTTTAAAAATAAGGATGATCTCCTCTATCAATGTCATCAAATGATCATGGAGATCAGCCTTGAGCGCATGGAAGAAGTAGTGAATAGTAATTTAAGTCCTGTCGAAAAGCTAAGAAATGCCATTAAAGGACATATTTTACTTGCTACAAGCGAGAAATCTATGTTCATGGTAATGGATAAGCCAAATCAAAACTTTACGGATGAGCAGCTAAAGGAAGTCCTTGAGGTTAGAAAGAACTACTCTCATTACTTTGATAGAATACTAATTGAGGGAATTGATAGTAAGGTATTTAATCCAGTGGATGTCAGAATGGTACGGATGATTATCTTAGGTGCCCTTAACTGGATTCAACAATGGTACAATCAAGAGGGTCCGCAATCAGCAGAAGAAATTTCAGATGCTTTTGCTGACTATTTGTTAAAAATGGTTGTGAAAGAGCATTAAATAAACATGCCCTCCTAATCATTAGGAGGGCATTTGTTTTATACAAGTATAGTAGTTTTTTTGTTTGATGTAACAGTTAAATCTCCTTTTGAAAGCTTTACTGTTATATCAGAAGCCTTAGCCACACTTTGGTCGTGCGTAACAATAATCACGCACTTCCCTTCTTTGTGTGCCAAATCTTGAAACAAGGAGACGATTTCCTTAGCTGTATCTTCGTCCAAGTTTCCGGTTGGTTCATCTGCAACAATTAAATCCGCATCACAGCATAATGCACGTGCAATCGAGACACGCTGCTGCTGGCCTCCACTGAGTGTAAGTACCTTTTGTCGGGCTTGTTTTTCGGAGATTCCCACTTTTCCTAACATTTCTATTGCAAAATTCTTTTTGTCCCTTTGTTTAGAACCCGTGATTTCCATTGCCGTCATAACATTCTGTAATGCCGTCATATAAGGAAGTAAATTATAGGATTGAAACACGATGGATACATATTTATTGCGAAATTTTGTTAAACCAATTTTCCTAATATCCCTATCCTCATAGAAAACACTTCCATCTTTTGGAACATCTAAGGCACTTGCTAGTGCTAAAAATGTGGTCTTACCTGAACCTGATGGGCCAATAATGGTATAAAGAGTATTTTTTTCAAAGCTCACATTTACACCTTTTAATATATCCTGTTTCTTATTTTCATGTTTATACCAGTAGCTAATATTTTGAAATTCCAATAATGCACTCATATTTTCTCTCCTTTTTAATCCTGTTTGGCTAATATCGTTTTAGGCTGCATGCGAAGAACTGAGATCGATGGTAATAGAGTAGAGATGATCGCAATGATTGCCCCAATCATCGATAATAGTCCTAAATCATTTGCTGTAACCTTTACATTTAATTCATCGACTGTGTCCACTTGTTGAGTTTGCTGTGCTTGACCACCTGGTCCAAAACCCATTCCACGCCCTCCAAATGATGCTGGGGCTGCTGATTGTTCTGCTGTTTGAAGCTCTTGATCTAGCAATTTTTCTCCAATTTGGTTTGCAATCAAATTTCCGCTCGCTGTAGCTATTCCAAATGAGAGGATAGCTACCATTAGAATTTCAATCACAAATTGACCAGCAAGCTTCCACCTTTTTTCTCCAATTGCCAATAAAACGCCCATCTCATATTTTCTCTCTCTTATTGACATCATGACGATTAATCCCAAGATAATCGCACCGGCTATCGATACTAATAAAACTACATTATTGGAAAAAGATGCTACGTTTTCAATCGGTCCTACCATTTGCTGATACAATTGGTCATCTGCGTCAAGTTTATAGGTATCAAAGTCAATGCTGCTCTTTTCTTGTGCTTGATTCACAAAACTTTCCATATCAGCTGGATCATCAATATAATATATGGCACTGTCAATTGTCCCTTCATAATCAACGCCTTTTAAGGCTGCAGAGGCAGTATATGGAACGTAAATTTTGTTATACGGATTTAACGCAGTAAAATCCATCGCTTGATCAGACCCTGATGATGTAGTCTTATAAATCCCAACAATTTCTAGCGTTGATGTTAACGCTTCGTCTCGGGGATTTGTCACAGTAATCGACTCTCCAACAGTTAACTCATTCTGTTCAGCTAATGTTTGCTCAATCATCACTACATTTGTTCCAACATCATCAGTCGTAATATGTCTTCCTTCCACAATGGTAGAAGTTGCATCTAAAAATTCTTGAACTGAGTCTGTATACGCTACACCTTGTATACTAACGTCACCCTGTGCCATACCCCCTCCACGACGTTCTGGAGCCTCTGTTGTTTCTGTAGTCGTTTCTTCTTCTTCTGTCGCTGTTTCACTTTCAATCGGACTAAAATCAGATGCTAAACCCGTTGTAGAGGAATAGAAGTTGTAACCTTTAATTTGTTCGTAAGTGGTTAATTCTTCTGCAGTTGCTAGTGGAACAGGTGTTGCCTGAAAACGAACTCGCTCACCTGTGCTCTGCTGCTGTTGTTGCATTTGTTCACGCAATTTTTCCATATCCACTTGAAGAGTTACATCAGCTCCAAGTTTTTCACGAGCGAGCTCACCCGATTTTTTTGCAGCTGTCTGGATTGATAACCCCGCTAATACTAATACGCAAATCACCGTAAATACAAAAACCTGCAGCAAGCTCTTTCCCTTTCTTGCTTTAACACTTAATACGGCACGTTTTAAAAAATTCATTTTATTTTACTCCTCTTCTGTTTGTTTAAAATTAGTTATTTGCTGGCCATGCTTGTATTCTGCCTGCTCAAGCTGAAGTAGTCTTGAATACTAGCTGAAAGTTTGCTGAAAATGGACATCCTCTTTAAACGAATCTTTATAATAAGAAGGTATAGGTATAGCTTCAGCCAGTTTTCAGTAAATTTTAAGGAAACTGGTTGATAATAAGACGAAGTAATCGTAAAATCGGAGGATTAAAATACCAATGAATTCAATTATAGGAACAAAGATATTATTAGTGGATGATGAACCACATATCTTACAATTTTTAGAGCTTGGCTTAGTAAATGAAGGATTTGAAGTAAGAACGGCAGCAGATGGAATGAGTGCGATCACGTTAGCGCGTAGCTTTCAACCACATATTATCATTTTGGATGTGATGATGCCCGGTATGGATGGATTTGAAGTCTGTCGAATGATAAAGAAGAATGGTGAACAAGTTTCCATTATCATGCTGACAGCAAAGGATGAAGTAGACGACCGAGTTAAAGGGTTAACTTTGGGAGCGGATGACTATGTTGTTAAACCTTTCAGTTTCGAGGAACTGCTAGCTAGAATACATGCTCGTCTCCGCAATCAATTTCCCAGCCTTTTTGGCGAGGTGGTACACGGACCTTTTAAGCTTGATGACCGCCGCAAAGAAATTATCTATCAAGGGACTGTTCTATTACTTTCACCAACTGAATATGAACTGTTAAAATTCCTAGTCATCAATCACGGGATTGTGGTTAGCAAAGCTACCATTCTTGACAAGGTATGGGGCTATGATTTCCAAGGAGAGGAAAATATTGTTGAGGTGTATATTCGTTTATTGAGAGATAAGCTTCAAGATAAAGAGCACCAGTTAATTAGGACTATTAGAGGCTCAGGCTATAGGCTGGATTTGCCATGATAAAACATAGATTTGAAGTTTTCTCCAATCACTTGTCACCTAGGTCTCTTCGGTATCAGCTGTTAACAAGGATGTTATTGATCTTATCCTCTATTTTATTATTAATCGGCATCTTACAGTTTTTTGTAATGAAAGACTTCCTATATCGGAACGAAGCAGAATTGCTTAGGACCAGAACGATGTCCTTGCAAAAAACGATGCTGTTTGGGTCTGAAATGGAGCTATCTGGACAAAGTAATCACTCAAGGTTATTATTTGCTGATCATATTTCCTTGGCTCATATTGAAACAAATGGTGAATTCACTGACCTATTCCAAGATAATGGACTAATTGCTCCCCAATTATCAGCTGACGTGTATTCAAGCTTAGTAGATAAGTCTTCAAAACGAGAGGAAATGGAGTATCAAGTGGCTGAGAACTCAGAAGGGATTAAGCAATTAATTGTATTCAGACGAATCGGTGGAGGGCCTGGTTTATATGAGAACACACCGGCAGGTTTTTTACAGATTGGTACCAATATTGACCGATTAGGGAAAATTCTAATGAAGCAGTTAGTTACTTTTATGATCCTTTCTGCACTTGCCTTAGCGGCTGGTATAGCTGTATATTTTTCCGCTATTCGAAAATCCTTGTTACCACTATCTACTATTGTGGATGCTGTCGAAAACATAAATGCTGGGAACCTGTCCAAGCGAATTCCAATGGAACAAGGTCAAGACGAAATTGACCGGCTTTCCGACTCGTTTAACGAAATGCTAGAGCGTCTTGACACGTCATTTAGACATGAAAGAGAAACGAAGGAACAGATGAGACAATTCATTGCAGATGCATCGCATGAACTTCGTACCCCTTTAACCTCCATTCATGGGTTTGTCGAGGTTCTTTTAAGGGGTGCAGCCAATCGGCCCGAACAACTGTATAAAGCCTTAAATAGCATGCACGGAGAGTCAAAACGAATTATTAAGCTTGTGGAGGATTTACTCCTGTTGGCAAAACTTGACCGTGCTCCTGATCTGAATGTATCTTCATGTAATTTAACTAATCTGTTAGAGGAAATGAGACCTCAGCTAGAAATGTTAGCAGGTGCTCGTACACTAACCATTTTAACCGAAGAAAATATTTATGGTTATTATGATTCAGATAAAATTAAACAGGTCATTTTAAACCTTTATCATAATGCTGTACAACACACAGATTCAAATAATGGGAAGATAGAAATTGCACTGCATGTCAAGAATGACTGTGCAGTAATCAAAGTTAAAGATGACGGCCCTGGAATCGATCAAGAGAATCTGCCTCATATATTTGATCGCTTTTACAGACTCGATTCTTCACGGACAAGGGCAAATGGCGGCGCTGGACTTGGACTCGCTATTACAAAATCGATCGTAGAAGCACATGGTGGAAAAATCATTGCTGAAAATAATAAGAATAAAGGCTCTATTTTTATCGTTTATCTGCCCTTAACTTAAATAGAAAAAGTCATGAGTGTAGTTTTCAACAAGACTCATGACTTTTTTTATTAATGGTTTCTCATCCAATTTTTTCTTCATTATTTTCATCATTAATTAATATTCTCTTATTATTTTTTACTTGAGTGAGATTTGCTCTTTTAAGTAGATACTTTAGGTGATCGAGAGGCATAGATCCCCTTCCTTTTCCATCATCAAGTGTGAATTGTACGGTAATCCCATTATTTTTTACAACGGTTAAGGCTTCTGAAGAATTAAAGTTACTTTTAACGGTCTGCGAAATTTGAAATTTTGTACCAGCCTCAATAGACATATTCAGACTCCTTTTATATATTTTCTATTTTATTATTTACTAATATTTGCTATACATACATTCTATTTATATCTATTCGTTAGGGAGATACCTCAGGTTCCTACTTCTAGTTAACCTTATGATAAAATAACATTAATTACATTGAATGGAGGGGAACCATGGAAACCTATAATCAATTAGTTTCTAAGCAGCGCCATTTCTTTCTATCAGGAAAGACAAAAGAAGTTTCTTACCGTATTGAAGCACTAAGGTTAATAGCTCAATTAATAAGGTCACATGAAACAGAACTTATGTACGCGTTAAAAAAAGATTTAAATAAAAGCAACTTTGATTCTTATATAACTGAAATTGGGATTGTGCTAGAGGAAATCCGTTTTACACTAAAGCATATCAAAGATTGGTCTCAGCCAAGAAAAGTCAAATCAGCTCTTGCACAGGCCGGATCGAAAAGTTATATATACCCAGAACCATATGGAGTTACCTTAATTATCTCCCCTTGGAATTATCCTTTTCAACTAGCTATAGCACCTTTAATCGGGGCTATTGCCGCTGGTAATTGCGCGATTTTAAAACCATCAGAATTAACACCCGAAACATCTAAATTAGTTGCTAAATTAATAAAAGAGAACTTTCCAGAAGAGTATATAACGGTCGTACAAGGTGACGCTCAAACATCACAATTACTTTTGAAAGAAAAGCTCGATTATATCTTCTTTACTGGAAGTGTTCCAGTCGGTAAAGTAATTATGGAAGCAGCGGCAAAAAACTTGACTCCCGTTACGCTTGAGCTTGGGGGAAAAAGTCCTTGCATCGTTCATAAGGATGCAAATGTAAAATTAGCAGCAAAACGGATTGCATGGGGTAAGTTCATAAACGCTGGGCAAACTTGTGTAGCACCCGATTATTTATATGTTCACCGCGAAATCAAAGAGGAGTTTACTTACCTTTTGATTGAAGCTATTAAGGAACTGTATAGCGAGGATGTATTTAAGGCCGGAGAGTTTACTCGGATTGTTAGTGAAAGACATTTTAATCGTCTTAAAACCTTTTTGTTAGATGGGAATACTGTTTATGGCGGAAAATATGATTTAGATTTATTGACGATTGAACCAACCTTACTGTCTGATATTTCTTGGGAAGATCCCGTGATGCAGGATGAAATTTTCGGACCAATCCTTCCTATTCTAGAATTTGAAAATGACAATTCTATGATTGCAAAAATCAACGATCGCCCAAAACCTTTAGCACTATATATTTTTTCCGAAAGTAAAGACTTCCAAGATAAAATCTTAAGTAACATTTCTTTCGGCGGCGGCTGTATCAATGATACTGTTTACCACCTGAGCTCTCCCTATCTCCCATTTGGGGGTGTTGGTGAAAGCGGAATAGGTGCATATCATGGAAAAGGCAGCTTTGATGTTTTCTCACATGAAAAAAGCATCTTAAAGCAGACAACTCGTTTTGACCTTCCATTTAGGTATCCCAATCGAAAAAATGCTTTGAAACAAATTAAAATGTTTATTAAATAACCCAAAAGCCCTGCAGATTATTTTCTGCAAGGCTCTTTTATTATTGCTTAAGATAAAACTTTTCTAATCTTCTCAATCGCCCAATCAATATTTTCTTTACTAATGATTAGTGGCGGAGCAAAGCGTATGACTGTATCGTGAGTTTCTTTACAGAGTAGTCCTTCCTCTTTTAACTGTTCGCAGTATGGTCTTGCCGCTTCAGTTAATTCAACCCCGATGAATAACCCTCTTCCTCTAATTTCTTTAATAATAGGGTTTTCGATGGTTTTTAACTGTTCAAGGAAGTACTTTCCTAGTTCAAGAGAGCGTTCCTCTAATTTCTCATCCTCAATTACTTCTAAAGCGGCAATTGAAACCGCACAAGCTAAAGGATTTCCTCCAAAGGTAGAACCGTGAGAACCAGGGTTAAATACACCTAATACATCAGAGTTAGCCACCACACATGAAATTGGGAATACCCCGCCTCCAAGAGCTTTACCTAAAATCAGCATATCAGGATTTACATTTTCCCATTCACAAGCAAACATTTTTCCAGTCCTTGCTAATCCAACTTGGATCTCGTCTGCAATGAACAAAACATTGTTCTCTTTACAAAGATCTGCTGCCGCCTTCAAGAATCCTTCAGGTGGCAGAATGATTCCTGCTTCTCCCTGTATAGGTTCAATTAAAAATGCAGCCGTATTTGGTGTGATCGCTGCTTTTAACGCATCTAGGTCACCATAAGGGATTAAGTTAATTCCTGGAAGCATTGGGCCGAATCCGCGCTTATATTCTGGGTCAGAAGATAGGGAAACAGCCCCCATTGTCCGTCCATGAAAATTCCCTGTACATGCGATGATTTCGGCTTGGTTTTCAGCAATCCCTTTCACATCATAGCCCCAGCGACGTGCTGCCTTAATGGCAGTTTCAACAGCCTCTGCTCCCGTGTTCATTGGCAGAGCCATATTTTTATTTGTTAATTTACAGATTTTTTCATACCAAGGACCAAGCTGGTCATTGTGAAAAGCACGAGAAGTTAACGTTACCTTATCTGCCTGGTCTTTTAAAGCTTGGATGATTTTTGGATGACGATGTCCCTGGTTAACTGCTGAATAAGCACTAAGCATATCCATGTAACGATTACCTTCCGGACTTTCAACCCAAACTCCCTCTGCCTTTGATACCACAATCGGCAGCGGATGATAGTTATTTGCACCAAATTTTTGTGTTTGTTCAATGATTTCATTTGTTTTCATTGCTACTGACATATTATTGCCTCCCTTATAGAGTTTCAGAAGTAGTTTTTGCCTGCATATGAAGCAGGATATAATCTGGGCCGCCAGCTTTTGAGTCTGTTCCTGACATATTAAATCCGCCAAACGGCTGGTATCCTACAATCGCTCCAGTACAAGTACGATTAAAATATAAATTTCCTACATGGAATTCCTCACGTGCACGTTCAATATGTTCCCGATTATTAGAAATGAGCGCACCTGTTAACCCGTAGTCTGTATTATTAGCAATTTCCATCATATGGTCAAAATCACGCGCTTTAGAGAAAGCAAGCACCGGTCCGAATATTTCTTCCTGCATTAGGCGGGCATTTTGATCTAAATCTGCAAAAATCGTTGGCTGAATAAAGTACCCTTTGGAACCATCGCCTTCTCCACCAGTCATGAGTCTGCCTTCCTGCTTACCAATCTCGATATAATTCATGATTTTGTTAAAGGATTTTTCATCAATTACTGGTCCCATGTACGTTTCCGCCAATTCTGGGTTACCTAGTGAGAGCGTCTTTGTAAGTGCTACAGCTTTTTCGAGCACCACATCATACACATCTTGATGAACTACTGCACGTGAGCCTGCGGAACATTTCTGACCAGAGAAACCAAATGCAGAGTAAACGATACTTGCAGCTGCTAATTCTAAATCCGCATCCTTATCAACAACTACTGTGTCCTTACCGCCCATTTCAGCAATAACACGTTTAATCCAAATCTGGCCTTTATGTACCTTTGCAGCCCGTTCATTTATACGGCAGCCAACTTCTCGAGAACCTGTAAAGGAAACAAAACGAGTCTTTGGATGATCAACAAGGTAATCTCCAATTTGTGCACCGCTGCCTGGAACAAAATTCAGCACACCCTCTGGCAGTCCAGCTTCTAGCATCAATTCAACAAATTTTGCAGCGATCACTGGTGTGGAATTCGCTGGTTTTAATAGTACTGTATTACCCGCAACAATCGCAGCAACAGTGGTTCCTGCCATAATCGCTAATGGAAAGTTAAAAGGAGAAATGATGATCCCAACCCCTAATGGAATATAATGATATTGGTTATATTCACCATCACGGCTATTTACCGGAAACCCTTCTTTTACTCTCAGCATTTGACGCCCATAATATTCTAAGAAATCAATCGCTTCTGCAGTATCTGCATCTGCTTCCTTCCACGGCTTTCCTGCTTCTTTCACAAGATAGGCTGAAAATTCATGTTTACGACGGCGCATGATGGCAGCAGCGCGAAAAAGGATGTTGGCACGATGCTCTGGTCTCCACCTTTTCCAAGTTTCGAATGCTGTTAATGCTGCACTCATAGCCTTCTCTGCCATTTCTTGATCTGCCATGGAAACCTGGCCAATGATTTCTTCTTTATTTGCAGGATTAATTGAAACTATTTTTTGATCGGTAGTAATAGCTTCCCCGCCAATCACTACTGGGTATTCTTTGTTTAGTTGAGTTTGAACGAATGATAGAGCCTCTTCGAAAGCTTTTTTATTTTTCTCATTTGTAAAATCAGTAAAAGGTTCATGTACATATGTTTTCATCTTTATATCCCCCTCGTTGTTTGCTTCACTATTGATACTATGCAAGTTTCGTGCCAACTTCATATTCTTTGTTAATATAGGATTTATGTAGTTAAATGCAAAATTTTTTGGCGCAAAATTATTTTCATTTGATTTATACGCAAAAATATTTTGCACCCAGAGAGTTGTTTTGTTTAAATAGATGTATACGCTAATTAAAGGGACTGAAACGAATGAAAAATATAAATATGGATCATTTGCAATATCTTACCAGAATGCACAGTAAAATTTTAGATGAAGTAGATGTTGGTGTTCACGCAGTAGATGCAACCGGAAAAACGATTATTTATAATAAGAAAATGATGCAAATGGAATCGATGGAAATGCAAGATGTGATGAATAAGAACCTTCTTGATGTTTTTATGTTTAAAGAAGACCAAGCTAGTACTCTAGTAAAAGCATTTCAAGAAGGGTTAGAGACAATAAACGTAAAACAAACTTATTTTAATAATAAAGGCAGAGAAATAACCACCATAAATAATACGATTCCGATCATTGAGGATGAAAAGATTATTGGGGCAGTTGAAATTGCACATGATGTTACCAAACTAGAACGGTTGATGAAAGGAAATATGAATCGAAACGGTGCAACGAGATATACGTTTGATAGCATTATTGGTTATAGTCAGGTATTCAGAGACGTGATTGACAGCGCTAAACGCGCTACGCGAACTTCCTCTTATGTATTAATCGTCGGTGAAACAGGAACAGGGAAGGAACTTTTTGCCCAAAGTATCCATAATGCGAGCGATCGGTTTTCTGCACCGTTCATCTCCCAAAATTGTGCAGCACTACCTGATAGCTTAATAGAAAGTCTTCTTTTTGGAACAAAAAAAGGGGCCTTTACTGGCGCTATTGATCAACTTGGATTATTTGAGCAAGCCAACGGCGGAACTTTGTTATTGGACGAAGTGAATTCACTGAATCACAATCTCCAGGCAAAGCTTTTACGTGTTCTTCAGGAAAAAACAATCCGCAGAATAGGTGATACAAAGGACACACCCGTTGATGTTCGTGTCATTGCGAATATTAACGAAGATCCGATTGATGCCATTACCAACAATCGCCTGCGAAAAGATTTATATTATCGTCTTGGAGTGGTAACACTTTTTATCCCCCCTTTAAGGGAGCGTAAAGAGGATATCATCCCGCTTGTTCAGCATTTTATTGAGAAATATAATGATCGCTTTCAAATGAATGTAAAAGGCTTATCTGAGGAAGTAATCCATTCCTTTATGGAATATGAATGGCATGGTAATGTTCGTGAGCTTGAGCATATTATTGAAGCAGCCATGAACATTATGCCTGAGGAAGAAAATATAATCGTCTATCCTCACTTGCCTTATCAATATCGAAGCAAGATGCAATTAAAGGAAAGAATAGCACCAACCACCCCCGCTTCTACATTTTTCAAGGAGCATCCTGATCTCTCTGCACCACTAAAGACGCAGCTTGAACTCTTTGAGAAAACATATATTGAACAGGTATGGAAGACTAGCGATTACAACATAACCAAAACAGCAGAAATTCTAGGATTAAGTCGTCAAAGCTTACAATACCGAATAAAAAAATTAAACTTAACTAATAGTTAGTGGTATAAATCACAATAAATTTGGAAAAAACATGCTTTTTGTCGAAAATTTGACAATAAAAATGCAGGAAAATGTCGATATAATAGTGAATAAGTAAGTAGACTTACATAAGGAGGGAAAGACTTGAAGAAAATCTTAACAATGCTTTGTGGTAGTTTGATAGTTTTTATGATGTTTGTAGGTTCAGGTAATGTAGCAGAAGCAAGTTGTGGTTGCGATGTGTCACCAATTTATGGTGAAGAAAAAAATAAAGTAGTATCTTTACTATTAAGTAGTAATGAGTTTAAAAGTTTGAGACTCCAGGAAATTAATAAAGGTACCATTTGGAACGGAATAAATGAAGCAGAGGTTATTTATAACAATACAGCTGGCCTCTATATGGTTGCTGTCCCCTTTTATAGTCAGGATGGTTTAAAAATGATGGCGGGTTTTGTATTGTTTGAGGGTAGTTTTTACCTATTTAACTCTCCTGATGAATTTGATAATTAAATTTAACAAAAAAGCTGGCTTAACGCCAGCTTTTTTTACGTTCTATTCCTCTTCCTCATCCATCAACTCATCAAACGCAGTTGAGACTTTGTCGAATTCTTCGTCGCTTTCGATGGCTGCTAGGTCGCCTTCTTCGTCTACTTTTAGGAAGAAGATATCGATGTCATCCTCGGTTTCTGCCCGGATATCATCTGCAAATCCTACCGCTGCATAATCCGTTCCGTCAAGCGTTAACGTTGCTAGTACTTCTACCTCTTGCTCCTGATCATTTTCATCACTTATAGTGAAAACTTCGCCTACTTCAATTTTTGCCATAATACATTCTCCTCTCTTTTGATCAAATTTTCCTTCCTGAAAACAGTATTGCTTAAAAGGAAGCAAAACATGTAACAAACTGGCTATTTTTATAGCACTTTAAATTCTCTCCATTCCTCAGGGAGGAGTTTTTGATATTGTCTGCTCAGAAAGCGATCATCTACAAGAACAATTGTTCCACGATCTGCTTCTGATCGAATAAGCCTGCCCCCAGCCTGCAGCACCTTATTCATCCCTGGGTAAACATAGGCATAATCATAGCCGTTCTTGCCCTTTGTCTGAAAATGTTCCTTAATTAAATTCCGTTCAAAACAAAGCTGTGGAAGTCCAACACCTACCACAACCACACCATTCAGCCGCTCCCCAACCAAATCAATGCCTTCCGAAAATATTCCCCCTAATACCGCAAAGCCAAGCAGAGTCTCTTTTAAATCCGGCCGAAAACGCTCTAAAAAGTCTTCACGCTGGTCTTCTGACATACCGGTCTCTTGTACTAGTGTCTGAGTTATTGTATCCACCAGTTTAAATTCCTCGTATACAGCCAGCAGATATTGATAGGAAGGAAAGAATATCAGATAACTGCCGGGCCTGTTCCTAATTAAGGCTTGAAGCATCGCAGCCATCTTGCCATATGACCCATCACGATCTCGATATCTAGTAGACAATGGTTTTACATACACGTCAACTTGCTCAGCTGAAAAAGGCGAATCAATCAACAAACTATAATCCTCCTCACCTCCTCCGAGTAGTTCCTGATAATATGACATCGGCGAAAGTGTAGCAGAGAAAAATATTTTAGAACGATAACCCTTACCCATTTGCTTTAATAATTGAGAAGGATCGATACAAAAAAGTTTCAGTAATAAATCATTACGATTCTTTTCAACGTAAATGATAAATTGGTCATTTACCAGGTCCGCAATCTTTAAAAAGTTCTGTACCGTAAAGTAAGCTTCTAATAAATTGGGCGAAGTTTCAGACAGCAGAAATTGCTCTGCTGATTTATTAAACTGATTTAACTGCTCAAGCAATTCATCATCAAGCTCGGTTAAAGTAAATTCCTTGTTATCTTGGTGCACTTTCTTTAACTGAATAAACCATGCATTTACCCTTGCTGCACATTCATAGATATCCTTATTTTTATCTTTAAACTCTCTTTTTAAGTTTAAAAACGTTTCTTTAGTTAGAGGTGCAGAAAACATCTCTCTACCGCGGTCCACTAAGTTATGTGCCTCATCTACGAGTAAAACCGTATTTTTCTTTTGTTCTTCAAACAATCTTTTTAATGAAACTCTAGGATCGAAAATATAATTGTAATCACAAATAACGGCATCTGCAACATATGCCAGGTCAATAGAAAACTCAAAGGGGCATACACGATGCATTTGGGCATATTTTTCGATTATTTCACGGTTCATAGCTGTCTCATTAGCAACGATATCTAAAATCGCCCCGTTAATTCGGTCATAATATCCATCAGCAAACTCACAATATTCTTTTTGACACTTCGTTTCATCCTTAAAACACACTTTATCCTTTGCGGTAATCGTAATGCTTTTCATCTGAAGGCCCGAAGATTGAAGCTTCTTGAATGCTTCTTCTGCTGTTGTGCGGGTGATGGTTTTAGCGGTCAGGTAAAAGATTTTTTCAATTTTTCCTTCCCCAATCAGCTTTACCGCTGGGAACAACGTGCTCATTGTCTTGCCGATCCCCGTTGGTGCTTTAACAAATAAACTTTTATTATCTGAAACGGTTTTATATACTGCACCGGCTAGTTTCCGCTGCCCCTTCCGATACGTATTAAAAGGGAAGGAAAGTGCACGACTACTTTCGTCACGGTCATTCAGGTGACGATGCAGCATATTTGCATATGGAGCATAACTTTTTATCACATCAAAAACAAAAGCTTCTAATTCTTCTCTCGTAAACTTCTGTTTTAACTCTCTTCTCTCTTCCGTCTCCACATGAACATATGTTAGCTGAACAAGGATCTCATGAAGTTTGTTTTCACTAGCATAAATATAGGCATACATCTTGGCTTGTGCCCAATGAACAGGTATACCTCCAGAATCTAGCTGATCAAGTGTCCTCGATGTAGATTTGATTTCGTCAATCGTCACCTCTCCATCACGAAATAATAATCCATCACATCTTCCATCAATCCGATAAACCAGGTTTTCATAACGAATATCAATACCAAGATAGACCTCTTTTTGATCACCCTCTTGGTAGGTTTTTTGAATTCTTTGATGAATTCTTGTCCCATCTAAAAGAGTGGTTTGTGAGCGGAATCTCGAGTCAATGCTTCCACTGCTAAACACATATTCAACAAGTCGTCTTACCGATATATGTACAGCACCAGCCAACATTTCACCCCCTTTTCAAAAAGAATGTATGTTTGCCTTTTATTATATCAAAAAAAAGAGAACAAGATAGTTTCTTCTACCTTGTTCTCCAACACGATTATTTCCGTATTTGTCCAGTACCGCGGATAATTGCTTTTGTTGTGGTTAATGCTTTAAGGCCCATTGGTCCCCTAGCATGAAGCTTTTGGGTACTAATACCAATTTCTGCACCGTATCCAAATTGCTCTCCATCTGTGAACCGTGTTGAAGCATTATGGTAAAGGGCTGCAGCATCAACTGACTTGAAGAATAAACCAACATTTTCTTCATTTTTACTAATGATAGCCTCAGAGTGTTTTGTGCCGTAACAATCAATATGATCAATGGCTTCTTTTATATCCCCCACCAACTTTACCGCTAATACCGGTCCTAAAAATTCTGTATGCCAGTCATCTTCTGTTGCACTTTTTATGAAGGAATAGCCAGCCGCCAGCACCTCGTCTCCACGGAGCTCCACACCTTGTTCGTTGAGGTAATTTAATATATCCGATTGATATGGCCAATCTTTATGAATAAGTAAGCTTTCTGCGGCATTACAAACAGACGGGCGATGCATTTTCGCATTAAACGCGATATCAATGGCCATTTGCGCTTCGGCTGAAGCATCTATAAATATGTGACAATTGCCTACTCCTGTTTCTAGTACAGGGACGGTTGCATTTTGAACAACTGTTTGAATCAAGCCAGCACCGCCACGAGGAATAAGAACATCTAGGTACTGATTTAGTTTGAACATTTCAGAAGCCGTCTCTCTGCTCGTGTCCTCTAGCAATTGAACAGCATCCACAGGTATTTTACTCTCTGCAAGGGCTTGACGCATTACTTTCACTAACGCCATATTAGAATGGAGTGCTGAAGTACTGCCTCTTAATAAAACAGCATTCCCCGCTTTTAAACATAGACTTCCTGCATCGACCGTGACATTCGGACGAGCCTCATATACCATTCCAATTACACCAAGAGGAACCCGAACGGTTTGAATCTTTAAACCGTTAGGTCTTTCCCATGATTCAATCATTTCTCCGATTGGGTCTTCAAGCAATATTAACTGCTTAATCCCATCTACAATACCTGAAATTCGTTCTTCATTTAGTAGCAAACGGTCCAGCAGCGAAGCGGATAAGCCGTTTTCCTTTCCTGTCTGCAGATCCTTTTCATTTTCACTTATGATAAAGTCCTTCTCTTTCATCAGGTGTTCTGCCATGAAAGACAATGCTTGATTTTTTTCATTAGTCGATAACATCGCCAAGGTTTTTGCAGCCGTGCGAAGTTTTTTTGCTTTATCTAATAACTCACTCATCGTCATTATTCCCCCTTTGGTATCATTACCCAATTATCACGGTGAATCACTTCTCCGCGTTGATTTATAGAAAGAGCTTTGGAGTGTTCGCTCGCTAACCCTTTCACTTTTTCTAAGTTCTTTGAAGAGTAGTAGATTTGGCCTTTTCCAATTAACTGCCCCTTCTGATTATGCACTTCGACTACATCCATTGCATTAAATTCACCGCTTACTTTTGTAACCCCAACTGGGAGCAAGCTTTTTCCGTTTAGAACAATTGCTTTTTCTGCACCTTCATCAATCTCAACAACCCCTCCCACCTGGGAGTGAAAGGCAATCCACTGCTTCTTCATTTGCATTTGTGTTTGGAACGGACCACCAATATAGGTACCATCGCCCTTCCCCTCAAGAATATCTACTAGTTTCTCCTTGCCGTTTCCTGTGCCAACGAAAATACTTACTCCAAGTGATAGTGCTTTCTTTGCAGCAAGCAGCTTGGATTTCATTCCGCCAGTGCCAACACTCGAGCCGCTATCGCCAGCAACTCCTAGCAAGTCCTCTGATACGTTTGGGATGAAATGATATTTTTTCGCAGTTTTTGAGTGATTAGGATTGCCATCGTAGATTCCATTTACATCTGTCAATATTAGCAGGGCATTGGCATGTAAGAACCCACTAACAAGAGCAGACAGCATATCATTATCACCAAAGGTTAACTCTTCAACTGAAACTGAATCATTTTCATTAATAATAGGCAGAACCCCACGTTGAAGCAGTTCACTTATGGTATTGAATAGATTATGAAACCTTTCAAGGCTATAAAAATCCTGCC
Source organism: Neobacillus sp. (assembly GCA_040797665.1). GTDB lineage: Bacteria > Bacillota > Bacilli > Bacillales > Cytobacillaceae > Neobacillus. The sequence goes on from JBFNER010000004.1 coordinate 180,146, forward strand.
TGGTTAGTAAGATTTGAGCGGGTACAATTTGATAATCTTTAAATTGCTGATGATACTGCTGCATTAACAAGCCCTGTCCAACTGCGGCGGCTGCCTGTTTACCGGCAACCGTTTTTGGCCGGGATGGATAACCGAGCGCACTAAACCCAGCTGCAACCGCTCCTGATGAAATAAGAATGACATCATGACCTTGTTGCTTTAAATAGGAGAGTGCCTCGATATGATCGCGAATTTTCTCTTCTGAAATTGTTCCATTTACCGAGGTTAGTGAGCTGCTGCCTATTTTCACTACGACAAGTTGTTTTTTCATACCGTACGACCTTCCTTTTATAAAATAAAAAAACGACTCCTCTGTCCTTAAAAAAAGGACGGAAAAGTCGTTTCCGCGGTACCACCTTTATTAATGCGGCAAAGTGCCTGCATTCACTTGATTCCGTAACGAGGAAATACGGCTTATGTTTGCATAAGCAGCTCAGGTTGGGCAGGTTCAATTTGTTCCCGTGAGAAACCTTTCAGCCGCGGGTTTCACTCTCTTGCACGTTCCCTAAATCTACTAATCCCATACTATTTTCTCATATAATTTTATTTGATTATCCATAGAATTAGCTATAATGTCAAGTAGAAGTTACTGTTTTTAGATGGTGTTGAATCGATTAAGAAAAAATGCATGAACCAAGTTTACCGGTAATGGCTGACTGAGATAGTAACCTTGTCCTTCATCACAGCCCTTCCCCTTTAGGAATTGTAATTGGTCTTCCGCTTCTATCCCTTCGGCTACCACCGTCATATTTAGACTATGTGCTAATGATATAATTGCTGCAGTGATACGTTCGCCGTTAATTTCACGATTAATATCCTCAATAAAGCTGCGGTCAATTTTCACTTTATCCAATGGAAATTGACGAAGGTAAGATAAGGACGTATAACCTGTTCCAAAATCATCAATCGAAATCGACAGCTCCGCTTTCTTTAACTTGAAAAGACTCTCCCTAACTAACTCTACATCATCGACTAAGAAGCTTTCAGTAATTTCTAGCTCGAGCCAGCTTGGACCGAGACTGGTTCTTTTTAAGATTTTCTTCACTGAATCTACAAAATCATAATGCAAAAGTTGTTTAGTGGAAATATTTACGGCAATTTTAAAAGGTGGTAAGCCTGCATTTTGCCAGGTCTTCATTTGTCTGCATGCCGATTCCAAAACCCATGCACCTATTTGAATAATTTGACCGCTTTCCTCTGCAATTGGTATGAAATCACTCGGCGGGATATGTCCAAGCTCTTTGTGGTTCCAGCGAATCAAGGTTTCTAACGCACTCACCTTTCCACTTTTTAAATCAATTATTGGCTGGTAAACTAAATCAAACTCTTTATTTTCAAGGGCTTGCTTTAAATCACGTTCAATTTTCAATTTATATGCTGATTTACTATCTAACTCTTTGGTATAGATGGTATAGTTATTCTTTTTGTATTTCTTAGTATAGTACATCGCTGTATCAGCTTTTTGAATTAATTGATGTACCGTTTCTTCTTTCTCTCCACCGAAAGCTATTCCTATACTCACTGAAACTGTTACAGAGTGTCCAGATACATTAAATGGTTCCATCATGATTTTGTTGATTCTTTTGGCAATATTAATGACCTTTTCTTGATCTGTATTAGGGAGGAGAATGGTAAACTCGTCACCAGCAAGCCTGCTGATGATATCTTTTTTTCGCAAATTATTTTTGAGGCGCTCAGATACTAGTTTTAAGAAGACATCACCAATATGGTGTCCTAATGAATCATTAATCGCTTTAAAGCGGTCCAAATCAAGGAATAAGACAGCGAAAGGCTGTGCATCAGAAGGCATGGAGTGAATTAATTGATCGACGTACTCTTCAAATAACTTCCGATTCGGCAATTGTGTAAGCGGGTCATAAAAAGCAAGCTGCTTCATCTGTTGGTCATAAAGTATTTTTTGAGTTATATCTCTTGCCGTACCATAGCATCCAATAATTTCACCATTTTCTCTCATTGGAAAAACCGTGATTCTCAGATGAATAGACACCCCGTCTTTTCTGGTGGCTATTAGGTGATAACTGGATGACTCCCCGTTTAGGGCTAGTTCAAAATGTTTAAGCGCATTTTCCACATGGTCTGGGTGGATCAGCGGGATAAAGGACATTTCCAACAGTTCAGATGTTGTATAACCAATAACCTCTTCACTTGCCGGGTTAGCACTGACAAATTTCCCTTCCCGGTTAAAAGCAAAAATAGCATCTGGACTATACAGAAAGAGTGATTTGTAACGTTCGCTTCCATCTTCTAACTGTTGTTTTACTATTTTTTGCTTAGTAATATCAATTACAGTTCCAAATGAAGATATTTTTCCATCATGGTTAGCAATAATAACATGAGTTTTAGTGTATATAATTTGACCATTATTGTGAATTTTTCGTATATTATAATTAGTTTCAATTTGTTCACCTATATTTAATTTAACTAAATCCTGCTCAATTAAATGACAGTCTTCTGGATGAATAATTTGATTTATATCAAAATGTTGATTAATTAAATTGTCCTTATTATATCCCACTAAGTCTGCATAGTAAGAATTTACATATAAGTACTTCCCGTCCTCTAAAACATAGAACCCTACAGGAGCGTTTTCAACTAATTTTTCTAATGTAGTTCGGTAAAAAGCAAACTCTTGTGAGTTTTCATTAATGATTAATTTTGAAATAAATTCCTGAAAGGAGTCTTTCATACCCTGTTGCCTATCTTGAGAATAGTTTTTCATTTTTAACCCCTAGTAAGAAAGTATTATAGCCCATACCGTTATTGATTGACTTAATTATAACTTAATACGTATACAGATTAAATGCTTTCTCTAATTTGTTAAAAAATGGTTATATCACTATCAGCAATTTAATATAAGATATGAAATAACTAATTTGGGACTTAAAGGAGCGTCTTGAATGAAGATCAGTGAGCAAAAAAGATTATGGACGTATGCCCTAACCGGCATGTTAACAACTATCGTAATCTTAGCTTTTGCCAGACTTTCTTACGGGGTCATTCTACCTTTTATGAAGGAAGGTTTGCAGATTACATACAAGCAAGCAGGATACCTTGGAACTTCCACCTCTCTTGGATACCTAGCAACCCTAATATGCGCAGGTATATTAGCAACAAAATGGGGAGGAAGAAAAACGATTTTATTGGGAATTACCGTTGTCACAGCAGGGTTAACAGGATTAACTTTTACTCCTTCTTACTGGGTTACCATCCTTTTCATGTTTATTCTTGGTGTTGGAACATCCTTTACATTTACCCCACTCATTTCTTTACTCGTCTCGTGGTTTCCAGTCAAGAAAGGATTAGTTATTGGACTTGCTACTAGCGGAACTGGAATTGGAATGTTAATTTCAGGAATGCTCGTACCTTACCTAGGAACGGTTCACGAAGTTATTGGCTGGAGGTTAGCCTGGGGAATCTTTGCTGCATCTGGTATCTTTGTTCTCATTCTAACCTTTTTAATTATTAAAAACCCACCTTTAGAACTTTCCTCTAAACAATCAGTAAAGCCTACATCACCGATTGAGATTTATAAAAACAAGAACGTTGTGATTGTTGGTTTTATCTATGGAATCATTGGTGTTACCTATTTAGTTCAAATGATCTTTATTATGAGTTTTATGTTGGAATCTGGAATTTCTACAAAGACAGCCGGTCAATTAATCGCCATAAATGGAATTCTTTCCATTTTTAGCGGTCCTATATGGGGAGCTGTATCTGACCGAGTAGGCAGACGTACCTCTTTAATTATTACCCTGAGTCTGACGGTGATATCCATGTTTATTCCGGTATTAAATCCAACCGCATTAGGATTTAGCCTGCATATTCTTTTACTGAGTAGTACATTTACTGGTCTTTTCACCTTAATTCAAGCATCAAGCATGGATCATGTGAAGCCTGCTGATATGCCAATAGCCTTCAGTTATGTCACTTTTTATTTTGCGGTCGGGCAATTGATCGGACCTGCGATAGCAGGCTGGCTGATTGAAGATGTAGGGGGCTTTAAAAGCGCCTTTTTATTCTCCTCCATCATTTTAGCGATTGGCTTATTCTTAGCTGTGAGAGTAAAAAACCCAATACAACAGGCCCAACCACTTCAAACAGAATTGAAAAAGAGTGTAACTCAATCATAACAATGTTTTGTCTGGTCACTGCTAGCCTTGATTTGTGACCAGACAAAACACTAAGTATTTGAATCCACTAAAAATTGTTCCAGTATAAACTCAGCTGCTCTTTTTGACTCCAGCCTTACAGATATATAAGGCGGCATTGTTCCCCTCGTTGCCTCTACTGGTAGTCCGAGCCAAATCAGCTTTTTATCAATGATAATAGATGGTGAATAAACTTCCTCTACCAACCATTCATCTGCCTTTAATTCATCCCAAGGGTCAGCAGAAATAATTGTTAATTTCACTTTAGACGTACGATTAATTACTCGATTCTGCCATTCTTCTGAAATCTTCGCTCCTACTGGAACAGACAGGACAATTGAAAATTGGGCAGTCTGAAGATCAAGAAAAACTTGCTCTAGCTTCCGAGCGTGAATCCACCTTAATCTAGAATGTTGATTTTTTATCCACTTTCCTATTTCCTTTACGTTTACCGATTGTTGGTGGTTTTCTTGATGGTCGACAAGCTGTCTTAGTGTTTTCCCACGGTAGACATGGTTCCGGATAAACATTTGATTGCTAACATGTATAAATTTCCCCTTTGTCCTTGTAATCGCAACATTTAGTAACCGTTCACTTTCCTTGCCAATTAACAGCATTCCGGCACGTTCCTGCGGTGCTCCATCAACAGTATCAAAGATCATGACATCCCGCTCACTCCCTTGAAACCGATGAACAGTAGCAGAAATAATATCTGAACTTAGTAGTTCTTCGTGATAAAGGTCCTCTAGTAATAGCTCCATCAAACTTGCTTGTGCCCGGTATGGGGTAACATATCCTATTGAACGAGCACCACTCAGATAGGCTTCATGAATACTTTGGAAAGAGATTAATAACTGCAGTAGATTAAACCGAGAATTTGTCGTTCTTTCACTGCTACAAATTGCCCCCATATAACTAGTATCAATGAGCATTGAAGCTCTCCCTGGAAATGGAGCCTGTTCAACAATTTGATTTCTACTGTTCAGCACACTTTCATGATCACCAACTAATGATTGATAAATATATCGGTTGGTGAAAGCTGAAATTTCCGGATGCATCCTGCGTTGTTCCTTTAGTAAAAATAAATGTGGATGTAAATGCCCTTTTTCTACCCATTCAACAATTCCAGAACGATGAAAGATGTCCTCCTTGAGCCATTTCGTTACAAGTGAATCACGGGAAGAGGCTATGGGTGGTAATTGTTTAAAGTCGCCGCATATCACGACTCTTTTTCCTAAGGTTGCTGCATACGCCGCCTGTGGAACATAGGCCATACTCGCCTCATCCAATATGACAATATCAAACTCTGTATCATAAATAGCTGTGTCACTCGCTGCTTTTGCAAGTGTACTGCCTACAATAAGTGCATCCTTTACAAACTGAACTTCCTTATGGCGGATTTTTTCTAGCACTTTAGCAATTTTTATTTCAAGTTCCAGTAACTGTTGAGAGTCTCGCTTACTAAAAGAGTTTGCCAAATCCTGCTTTAATTTTTGCCTTTCTTCAAAAAGAATTTCTTTATCAGATGCCAATTGCGGCTCCCATTTTTCTAGAAGCTGACTCGTTGTGAGTGTTTCGTGACTTGTTAATTGCTCACTAATATGGGTGCCATAACGAAGAATTTCACCTTCACGAAAACGGCCCTTTTTCTTTACAAAAGAAGAAATTTCAGCTATTAGTACGTCCACGGCTTGGTTACTATGCGATAAGATTAACACTCTTTTCTTCTGAAAGTACTTATTGGCTGCCACTCGAGCTAAAGTATAGGTTTTACCTGTTCCTGGTGGTCCCCAAACAAAAGTAACTGGGTTGTACTTTGAGCGTAACACCAGTTCATGGACGTAACTTTTGGCTTTTTCTTCGGGGTGCTTTGGGGTCATTGAAGGCTCCATTAACCGCTTCACTCTGATGCGTTTTTGTTTGCTCTTTTTCATTTCATCCAAACGTTCAATCAACTGTTCGAGCAATTCCCAAGGGTCATGAAATAAATATGCACTCTCAATTAGATCTCCAAAGGACTTTTCTAGTTGTAAAATCGCCCCTTTTCCTTCAGCCGATAACACACGTCCAGCTTGTTTCATAGCTCCCCATTCAATTTTGATCGAAGAACCAACAGGAATTTTAAGCGGAACAGGTGTATCAAAATAGTAGTTGAAACTGCCATCATTAGATAAAAGTCTTCCATTTTTCACAAAAAATTTGTTGCTGCCGTATTTCTTTAAATGAATGATTTCATTTTGCAGCGCTTGCTGCCATTCTTTTATGTACTCTAATGTCGTCGTCATCATTTTACTTCCTTTTATTCCCTAAGGTTTTAAGTAAACCTTTTTTAATATAACAACTATACCATTCATATAGTCCATAAAAAAAGCACTCACTTTAGTGGAAGTGAATGCTTTTGATTATTGGTAATGATTTAAATATTAAATGGAGACATCTCCGATTGAGAAGGAGCAATTTAATACATCGGATAGTTTAGCTAATGTAGATATTTGAACATCTAACTTGCCTTCCTCAATTGCAGAAAGGGTATCCGCATTGATTCCGGTTAATAAGGCAAGGTTTTCGATTTCCAGTTCTCTATTAGTTCTAATTTTCTGAAGTTGAAGTCCGATATGATTCATTTACAACACTCCTTATAAATGTAAGCGATTACATATGATATTATCATTATAATAAAATACTAAAGTATTTACAACCCTCTAGGAGAAAAAATGAGTTTTCCATCGCCTAAACAATAGGAAAACTCATACTAATGGATAGAGCTATATTAATTAATAACCGGTACCTTGACCACCCGTGATAATAGCGATACTTGAACTCGCACCAATTCTAGTAGCACCCGCCTGAATTAATTTTCTAGCTGTATCTAAATCTCTTACACAAGCAGATGCCTTTACACCCAAATCTGGACCGACAGCTTCACGCATTAGCTTAATATCTTCGGCAGTCGCACAGCCAGGACCAAAGCCTGTTGATGTTTTTACAAAGTCAGCTCCAGCCATTTTAGCTAGAATACAAGCTTTCTTCTTTTCTTCAATCTCAAGTAAACCAGTTTCAATAATCACTTTGACAGGAGCATGACCCTTTGCAGCTAAGACAACACCTTCAATGTCTTTTTTAACTGTTTCAAAGTCTCCTGATTTAAGTGCACCAATATTGATGACCATATCAATTTCAGTTGCTCCATTTGCAATTGCGTCCCGAGTTTCCGCAATTTTCACAAATGTACTAGTAGCACCTAACGGGAAGCCTACAACGGTTGTTACCCCAACACCAGAGTCCTTTAGTTCTTTAGCAGCTGTAGAAACCCAATATGGATTTACACATACTGTAGCAAATTTATGCTCTTTTGCTTCTTCACAAAGCTTAACAATTTGCTCATAGCTTGCCTCTGGTTTTAATAGAGTGTGGTCAATCATTCTAGCAACAGATGGGCCCGTGATAATATTGGATGAAGAACCTTCTTTATAGGTTACATTACCATTGACTGTTGGTTTTACTGCTTTTAATTCTTCTTTATTGGTTAATTGTTGTAAGATTTGATTTGTAATTTGTTCAACTAATGCTTCAATTTGCATTCTTGTCACCTCATATTAATGTAATCGGTCAACGATCCCGGCAATGACAGCATCGAAGGAACCTTTGGGGTCCTCTAGTATGTCTCTTGCTGATCCACCTTCTTCTAAAATTAAGACAAAGTCGCCAGCACCCGCATGAAAACGGTCAAATGCAATCATTGCATCCCCGCATTCTTTACCGAATTGATCAACAGGGATGACGACCATAAGTTTCTTATTTTGATGACTTGGTGTTTTAATCGTTGAAACGACATTCCCAACGACTTTAGCAAGCTTCATTACTTTACTTGAGGAAGAATTTTTTCAATATCAGAATGTGGTCTTGGGATAACATGAACTGACAAGAATTCGCCTACACGCTGTGCAGCATCTGCACCTGCTTCAGTAGCTGCTTTAACAGCACCAACATCTCCGCGTACCATTACGCAAACTAAACCGCCGCCTACATTTACTTTCCCTACTAATGTTACGTTTGCTGCTTTTGTCATCGCATCTGCTGCTTCAATTGCTCCTACTAAACCCTTTGTTTCGATCATTCCTAATGCGTTATTCATTTACATTTCCTCCATTCATTTTCTCACATTATAGTAGTCTATGATTCCTAAAATACCTGCATCTGATGGGACTAATTCTTTATTAAGAGGTAAAGATGACTCTCTGCTTTTTGCTAAGTAAACAAGGTCACCTTCACCTGACTGCCCAATTGTATCGATCGCCACAAGTGGTTTTCCTTTGTCCTGTAAATTCTCATCAACTGGTTGGACAATCAGAAGTTTTAACCCTTTTAAATTGTCATTTTTATGAGTACAGACCATATTTCCAATCACTTTGGCTACAAACATGAATAAAACCTACTTTCTTCCTAAAAAACGACTCTCAATTTCCATAATCTTTGTTACACGACGGTCATGACGGCCACCAGCAAAATCTGTCTCTAACCAAGTTTTCACTAATTGCTTTGCAAGTCCCTCACCGATAAATTGACCGCCAATTGATAACACATTGGCATTATTATGTTCGCGGCTATTTATTACGGATGATAAGTCCCAGCAAACAGCACCTCTGACACCTGGGATTTTATTTAAGACCATACCGCTGCCAACCCCGACACCATCAATCATGATCCCAACATAATCATCATTGGTAGCAACAGTCTCGCCGACTAGAAAGGCGATATCAGGATAATCAACTGATTCTTTTTCTTGGCAGCCATAATCCAAATATTCAAACCCTAGTTCAGTTAAATATTTTTTCAAAGATTCTTTTAGTGCGTATCCACCATGGTCACAGCCAATAGCAACTTTTTTCATTGAATTTGATCTCCTTTGGCAAATACATCTATTATTTCATCAAATGACTGGGAATTTAAACTAGCCCAGCCTACAAGTACACCATCAATATCTGGCATCGCACTATAGTCAGCGGCATTTTTTTCATTTACCGAGCCACCGTATAAAATAGAAATGTTTTCTGCTGTTTGACCCAATATTTCTTTTAGTACCGTTCGGATAAAAGCATGTGTTTGCTGTGCTAGCTCATGTGTAGCTGACTGCCCTGTTCCGATTGCCCATACCGGCTCATAAGCAATAATAAACTTGCTGTCCCCTAGCTCTGTCAACGCGCCGAAAAGCTGAGCTCTTAACACCTTTTCTGTTTGCATATGGTTTTTTTGCTCTAAAGTTTCGCCAATACAGATAATTGGGATTAACCCTGCCTTTATTGTCTGTTTAGCTTTCAAATTTACAAGTTCATTATCTTCGTATGCGTATTGCCTTCTCTCCGAGTGACCGATAATGACATATTCACAGCCAATATCCTGGAGCATCATAACTGAAGTTTCACCAGTGTATGCCCCTATTTCAGCCCAGTGTACATTTTGAGCACCAAGCGCAATTGGTTTTCCTTGTTGTTTAATAAATAGTTGCGCAGGATAAAGTAATTGCGTAGGTGGACATACCACAACTGAAACTTTGCTATTGCTTTTGATGTTTTGAAAATATTCAGCAGTCTCTGACAGGTTTTTATTCATCTTCCAATTGGCCACGACATATGTTTGTCGTTCGCCTTGATCTTGAAGCTCTCCTAGTGTCTGTCCAATTACATTTCTTACTAGATTTTTGATATAGCTCTCGATGGAAGCTTCCATTCTTATTCCCCTTATTCAGCTTTCGGGATAATTCCATCAACCTCAGTATTCGGACGTGGAATCACGTGTACAGAAAGAAGTGAACCAACACGTTGTGCAGCTTCTGCTCCCGCTTCTGTTGCTGCTTTAACAGCACCTACATCTCCTCTTACCATTACTGTAACAAGACCTGCACCAACAAGCTCTCTTCCAACTAATGTTACGTTAGCTGCTTTCACCATTGCATCTGCAGCCTCAATTGCACCTACTAAACCTTTTGTTTCAATCATTCCTAATGCTTCCTGACCCATTTTATTTCCTCCTTTAGGATTCTCCAGTATTGGTTGTTCTTGCTTCTTCGTTTTTCTTGAATTTTTGTTTTGTGAGCTCGCTTGTTTTACTTCATTTAATTCTGCCAATTTTTACTCACCCACTAAATTATTCTTAATCCATCTACTAAAACGCAGCGTCTTTGACGAGTGAAGGTTTTAGCACTGGTTAATCCTTCACCGGTTGGTCCTGCTATCGTTAAGGTTGTAAAGCCTTCACTCTCATAACCTAGACCAGCTACAGATGGTCCATTTTTCACAAATATGGTTGCTTGAATTTCTTGCGCCATTTTTGTTAAGTTGGTAATATTTTGCGAATGCATAATGGCAGTATGGCGATTCCCTTTTTCTGCAATCACTGCCAATTCAATTGCTGTATCGACGTCAGGCACTCTAACAATTGGTAAGATCGGCATCAACATCTCTGTCATTACCAATGGATGATCCTTTTTAGTTTCAGCGATAATCAGCTTCACATCTGGAGTAACTGTGATACCAGCAGCTTGCAAAATAACATGTGCGTCCTTACCAATAAAGTCTCGGTTTGGATAAAACTTATCGTTTTTCTTTGTTAGCACTTTGTTTAATAACTTATCGAGTTGATAACCTTTTACTTCAAAAGCCCCATTCTTAATCATTTCTGCCTTTAAGCTATTTGCTACCTTCTCTACTACAAAGACTTCTTTTTCAGCTGTACAAAGAACATTATTATCAAAGCTAGCGCCTTTTACGATATCTGCTCCCGCTTTTGAAAGGATAGCAGTTTCATCTACTACCACTGGGGGATTTCCTGGTCCTGCTGCAATAACCTTTTTACCCACAGCCATTGCCGCTTTTACTACTGGACCTCCTCCAGTTACCACAAGTGCGTTAACATTTGGGTGATTCATTACTTGATTAGATGTTTCTAAATTAGGGCTTGCAACAGAGGTAAGCGTGTTTTCTGGTCCTCCAGCTGCTACTATTGCTTGATTAAGAAGCTGCATGGTTCTAATTGAAACCCGCTTTGCACTTGGATGTGGATTGTAAACAACCGTGTTCCCAGCAGCGATTAACGAGATCGAATTATTAATAACGGTTGCAGCAGGATTTGTAGAAGGTGTAATGGACCCAAATACCCCAATCGGCGCATATTCTACGAGTGTGAGACCGTCATCACCAGAAAAGGCTGTGCTATATAAATCTTCAACACCCGGTGTTTTATTGGTTGCCAATAGGATTTTTGCTACCTTATCTTCCACTCTTCCTAGTTTTGTTTCTTCAACTGCTAATTCAGCCAATTCCCTAACATGCGCACGGCTGATTTCTCTCATTTTTTCAATCATGCATTTTCTTGTTTCTAATGGAAGCTTGCGAAGTTTTTCCCACGCCTGTCTCGCAGCTAAAGCAGCTTCATCAACGGTTGAAAATACACCGTTTTCCAAGCTGATTTCATTCACTGCGCTAACATTTGATTGAGCATCTTGTCCTAATTGCTGTAAGACTTGTTCAACCATTTTTTTAATATCGGTTTCAGTTATTTGCAAAGTTAACTACCCCCTTTTTGAAAGGTTAACGACCCTTGTATTTCAATTTGATCGACAATTCCTACAATTGCCGCATCAACGGGTACTCCATTTGTTATTTCAGTTTGTCGTGCAGAACTTCCACTAACAAGGAGGACTACTTCTCCAACTCCCGAGCCTACAGTATCAATGGCAACAAGTGGCTTACCATCTTCTTCAATTGTCCTCATATCAAGAGGCTGTACAATTAGGAGCTTTTTTCCTTTTAGCTTGTCCGCTTTTGTTGTTGAAACAATCGATCCGACTACTCTACAAATAATCATCGGCTATCCTCCTTTCGAGGATTGCTTAATTTGAATCCTATATTCTCTTGCCAAATCTTTTGCTGCTGGTGTTACTTGGCTTTTTTGCGGCAGGGAGATTTTAGTTAAACCCTCCCGTTGAGCTTGTTCAATATGTTTCTCGAGAATAAGAGATTTCTTTGTCTCGAAAGCCTGTAATTGGTGAGCTACATTTTGATTTAGTTTACTTAACGGAATCCAATTCACCTGATCCGTACGGATTTGCCTGATATAAGTCTGTAATCTCTCTTGTACAGAATATGGCGCATGTATTTGTTGGTACACGGTGGGTTCAACATAATTGTTAGCGATTACAATCGGCTTACCAAGCAATTGATATTGGATTGCTAACCAAACTGCTACTTCATCATCCATTGTTAAAGCAAGTTTTGAAAGGAGCCGGTAGGACGCAGCTGGTACAACAAGGAGGGATGTTTTCTCAACAATCTCCATTAATTCTGCTTGGCTAGTATCTTCTATTAGTAAATAAGTAGTTCTAGTGAGCGGCTCTGGTACAGGAAGCCATTCTTTTGATAAAAGTATGGTTACATCATAATGAACCAGCAAGGGAGTAATCGCTTTCAAAACTTCTGAAGGATTAGGAGATTGATAGCCTAATAGAATCGTGATCGACTTTTCTTTATTAATCTTTAATTGTTCCTTTATGTAGGCTTCCACTACTTGCTGAACAAGGATTTTAACCTTTTCTTTTATGTCCATCGTATCAAACCCCGCCTACCTGTTTTTTACTTTCAACAGAGATAATTTCACCTAATTGTCCATTTTTAATATTGGCGGCATTTGCTTCATCAAGGTCAATATGCATTTCCAGCTTGTATTTGGGTGAGACACGAATCAATACGTTTGAAAAAATAATTCCGCGCTGCCCCTCAACCTTTACTTGTACAAGATCACCATCAGCAACTTCAAAGTTCTCCGCATCACTCGTATGCATATGAATATGCCTTGCTGCACAAATTAAACCTTCATCAATTTTAATTTGGCCACGAGGACCTTGAATGATGATCGGCTCGGATCCTTTTATATCACCGGAATTTCTAATAGGCGGCTTCACACCTAATGTAAAACCATCAAATAATGACACTTCTACCTGCGTGTTCCCTCTCGCTGGTCCTAAAACACGGACATTAGCAATTTTCCCTTTGGGGCCAATCAGTGTTACTGTTTCACTTGCTGCAAACTGGTTTGGCTGCGAAAGATCCTTTAGTTTATTTAGCTGATAACCACGACCGAAAAGTCTTTCAACATGCTCAGGTGATAAATGTATATGGCGGTTAGAAGCAGCTATTGGAACTTGCTTTGATTGGCCAATTGTTTTATTTACAATTTCTTGTACTAATTTTCTAATCTTGTCTTTATCCATTAATGTTCGGGTCACCTCCCAAAGCTAATAATGCCTTTGCTGTATATTGATCGGTAATAAGGACATTCGCATGCTGGCCACAAAGGGATCCATATATTCCCTCCAATTTTGTACTTCCACCAGCAACAAGAATACCGTACTCTTTCTCTGCAAGATCCGAGAGCTCAATTCCGATTGTACGGTCATTAAGGGCTTCATTACTGATATTCCCGCTTATGTCGATAAACCTTGAGCATATATCGCCTACTGTTTTGTTGCTCTTCAGTATCTCGATATCTCCTTCAGTGAAATAACCTGCATGCATAAGTGTTGATTGTTCTCCTGGTTCACCAACAGTATAGATGGAAATATTAGCCTGTTTTCCTAACTCAAGCACTTTTTTTACATGCCGATCTGCTATAATGGCCTGCTTCACAACAATATGATCCACTACAGCGGGGACAGGTAAGAAATGTGGTGTAGTTTGAAAAGCATTCGCCAAACCATTAATAATTTCTGAGGAATATGTATTTGATTCTGAGTAGCTAACCCCACCATTTAGCTGAACGACGGTGACGTCCTTTACATTCTTAGGTTGAATTTTTTTTACTAGATGATATAAAGTCGTCCCCCAAGTTATTCCGATTGTATCGCCAGTCTGAACAATCTCATATAAGTAATCCGCAGCAACCTCGCCCAACTTTTCTTTAATTAGCTGGTCCTCATATTCAGGAATAGGTACAACAATGCAATGCTTTAAATGGAACTTTTCTATAATTTGCATTGCGATTTGCTCAACATCTTCAGCAGGATTGTAAATTTTTATATGAACGATCCCTTCTTCAACTGCTTGCATCAGAAGCCTAGAGACGGTAGGGCGGGAAATACCTAGTCTTTTCGCAATTTCTTGTTGACTATAGTCTAATTGGTAATACATTTTAGCTATTTCAACTAACCGCGAAATTTTTTCATCCGCCATTATGACATCACCTAATTTTTCAAAAATATAAAAATATCACTTTAAAAGAAAACGGTTGCAAAAATATGTACATTAAAATTTAACATTTGCTCAGACTTAAATTTCTATCTTGAAATTTTGTAAAGTACGCTTGAACATTTGTTAATTTTATTATAACTCAGCTATCGAATCTGTCAATCTGCTTCACCGAAAATTTCGACATTTTTTTTATCTTGCAAAAAAAAATAACCACATTTGCTAGTAAATGTGGTTATTTTTCAGGCTATAGTATGTTTTTTAGAGCACCAGTCAATGTCTGGATCATAAAGTCTAAATCGTCACGCTCGATATTTAAAGGGGGTGACAACGTTAAAACATTATTAAATCCTGCCACAGTTGCACCATTCTTTCCAATTAATAGACCTTCCTGCTTACAAGATGCAATGACTTGATTAACCAATGATACATTAAGAGGTTCTTTCGTTTGTTTATCTTTAACCAATTCAATTCCCAATAAAAGCCCTTTTCCACGAACATCGCCTACATACGGATGGTCTTTTAGGAGTTCGTTTAACTCTGTTAATACTTGGTTGCCTAATTCTTGCGAACGGTCAAACAATTGTTCCCTTTCCATTATTTCGAGATTCTTCAAAGCCAGAGCACAAGCTGCCGGGTTGCCACCAAATGTATTAACATGGCGGAAATACTCGTATTCATCTGTCCCTTTAAATGCCTCATATATTTCCTTGCGAACGGCAGTAGCTGACAATGGTAAATAGGCACTTGTGATTCCTTTTGCCATTGTGATTATGTCCGGCTTAACGTCATAATTCATAAAGCCGAATGGCTTGCCTGTACGTCCAAAGCCGCAAATGACTTCATCGACTATAAGGAGTGCACCATGCTTTTCGCAAACCTCTTTAGCTGCCTTCATATACCCATCTGGAGGGATCAACACGCCTCCGCCTGTGATAATCGGTTCCATAATCATAGCTGCAATTGTTTCACTGAGTTCCCAAGTCATGGTCCGATCAATCGCTTGTACGGAAGCTAAATCCTTTGCATTAGCAACATCTGTATGATCACGGTAGGAATCTGGTGGTGATACGTGAATGAACCCCGGTGCCAGCGGCTCATATTTATACTTTCTTTGTGCCTGACCAGTGGCAGCTAGCGACCCCATTGAATTTCCATGATAACCTCGGTACCGTGCAAGAATTTTATAACGATTATGCTCACCTCTCTGCTGGTGATATTGGCGAACGATTTTAAAAGCTGTTTCGTTTGCTTCGGACCCACTGTTTGAGAAAAATATAACGTATTCATCACCTAGCAGGTCATTTAACTTTTGTGCTAATTTAATAGCAGGTACATGACTTTGAGTCAGTGGGAAGTATGCCATTTGCTTTAATTGCTCATAAGCCGCTTCGGCAAGTTCTGTTCTTCCATAACCGGCATTCACACACCATAATCCTGCCATAGCATCTAAATAACGTTTACCGTCTGCATCTGTAACCCAGGCACCCTCTGCCTTAACGGCAACGATGGTCGATTCTGGGTTATATGGTTTCATTGAGTGCCAAATATACTTTTCATCCTGATTGAGTAATTTATCTTTAGAATCACTAGTTTGAACCATCTAACCAGCCTCCAGTTATACACCTAACTTAATTAGCAAACTAGAAAAATATTTTCTAGCATTTGCATTTCCAATTACAATAGTCTCCATTTCTTTTTCGCTTTGATGCAAAAATTCTACAGTTGCGCCATCTAAATGTTCATGTATACTGTTTATGCGATACCCCTTTTGAATCAGAATGTCGATTTTTTGCTTTTCTTCAAGAAACTGCCGATATTCTGACATCTTATTCCCCCTTTTATCACACGTTCCCAACTTCTTTGTCTTCAATAATCCAGTCCCGGCCGACTGATATACCAAGATATTTTTCATCACTTGGGTCTTCAATTTCAGCCTGCTGATATTTTTTAAACCACCAATATTTAGCAAGGATATAATATATGCCAGCACCCAGTAAAAAGCCAACTAAGAAACCATATGTCGGGAAGATATAGGATACATAACCGCCTATAATCCAGGCAATAAAACCAGCAATGTTTACTCCGCCCATATATCTGAATTGACCTTGGTCTTCATATAACGCTGGAACATTGACTCTTCTTTTACGAAGTAAGTAATAGTCTGCAAAAAGAATCCCAACAATTGCTGATAAAATACCTCCGACTATTAATAAAATCGGTATAATAACCCCGAATAGTTCCCAAGGCTGGACGATAGTTCCCACAATTCCAGCTGTAATAACCCCTGCCCAGAACGGAAACCTCGGGCCCCCTACATTTGAGAAAATGGTTGCTGCAGGTACAACATTAGCAGCAGTATTAGTAGACCATTGTGCCAATACTATCATAAGGAGTAACACAGCCAAGATCATTCCACTCGCTGACTTTTGAAGCGCTACTACCGGATCGGCATTTAATACAGCTATATAGGATACGGCGCCAATGGTTATCATAAATGTTTGTGCAATAGGCATCGCAATTAAGTTTCCGTATAAAGATCCCTTATTTCTTTTAAACCAATTCTTCTCATTGACCGGCGCTTTAATAAACCGGGAGATGGAAGGAATATCAGCACTTAATGTCGCCCAGAATCCCATATTACTAAAGATAACTACCATAAAAGCTGTAAAAGCAGCTCCTCCTGTCATAGGAGATTCTACCCAGCTCCAGACGTTTCGTCCCGCAGCCTGAGCTGTGTCGGATAGGGAGATATACATCCATATTGAGATTAGCATGATGATAGGGGCTGCTAAATCCGCAAACCTTTCAATAGATTTGATTCCTAGAGCCGTATTGATTAATTGTACGGTTGCGAATAAGAGGAAACATACAAACCAATTATCAAACCCGAAGAGAATATTTAATATGCCATTCATCGCCGTGGCACCAAAATAGGTGTTAATACCGAACCACGCAGAGGCGGCAACTCCCCGAGTTATGGACGGGATGTGGGTCCCTATCGTTCCGAAAGGTGCTCTCATATAAACAGGAAATGATAATCCGTGTTCAATCCCAATGTCCGCAATTAATGAGATGAAGAATCCAATGGCTAATGACCCAATAATTGTTGCAACAATAACTAAAGGCAGTGATAAGCTGACTACACCTGCTCCTCCTATTGCAAAGGTAGCAAGTACGACTACCATTCCGACCCACATAAACGAATACCCTAACGATGAAACTTTTCTATCTTTTTGTTGTATAGGTAATAAATCAGAAGATTTTAAGTGGCTTTTACTCATATGAACACTCCTTTTTCGGTTGGTGTTAAGCGAATTTACAACCCAAATCCAAAAACCCGAGGCAGCAAAATTTCTTGCAATTGCTTGAAGCTCAAACAATTGCAGGAGGTTCAAATATTGAATGATGAATAGTAGTCTTTTTGAGGTGTTAAATAGATAAGGTCTTGTTTCGATTTAATGATTCATACACACTGTACTTGGATCTTTTTAAATATTGGCCGGAACCTGGCTTGCCGACAAATTGTTTATCTCTAACAACAAACTCACCGCGAGATAAAACAGAAACAGGCTCACCTGTGACTTTCATGCCTTCAAAGGCATTATAGTCCACTGCCATATGATGAGTTTCTGCTGATAGGACACGTTCTGCATTAGGGTCAAAAATAACAAGGTCAGCATCTGTACCAACGGCAATCGTTCCCTTTTTCGGAAATAAACCGAATAATTTAGCCGTCCTCGTAGAAGTAATGTCAACGAATTGATTCAAGCTAATCCTTCCCTTCCTCACCCCCTCTGAGAACAATATGGTTAAGCGGTCCTCAATCATCGGGCCGCCATTAGGAATTTTCGTGAAATCATCCCTTCCAAGGTCTTTCTGACCATTAAAATCAAAGGAGCATTGGTCCGACCCAAGTGTTTGTAGTTGACCACTTTTTAAAGCATTCCAAAGGACATCTTGATTCCATTTCTCGCGAAGGGGAGGAGACCAAACATACTTGGCTCCTTCAAAGTTGGGCTTTTCTAAATAACTCTTGTCTAGCACCAAATATTGCGGACAAGTTTCACCCCAAACATCAAACCCTTTACTTCGTGCTTTTGCAATTTGTTCAACTGCATCAGCACAAGATACATGAACAACATATAATTGCGAGTTGGCTAATCCTGTCAGGTTAGCAGCCCGGCTTGTAGCTTCTCCTTCTAATTCAGGCGGACGTGTTAAGGCATGATAAATCGGTTCTGTTTTACCTTCAGCAATTGCTTTCTTCGTCAGATAATCAATCACGTCACCATTTTCTGCATGCACCATGACAAGTGCACCATGTTCTTTGGCAGATACAAGCGTTCGAAACAGTGTTTCATCATCGGCCTGAAATACATTTTTGTATGCCATGAACACTTTGAATGAAGTAATCCCTTCTTCGTTTATTACATATGGCAGCTCGTTTAGAACATCATCATTTATTTCTGCAATCATTAAGTGAAAGCCATAATCTATAACTGCTTTTTGTTTCGATTTTTCATGCCAGGTTTGAATGGATTCTTTTAATGGTCGTCCTTTGTTGGTTAGACAGAAATCGATTACCGTTGTGGTTCCTCCAAACGCTGCAGCGATCGTACCTGTTTCAAAATCATCTTTTGTAACCGTTCCTCCAAAAGGCATATCTAAATGTGTGTGAGGGTCAATACCTCCCGGAAAAACATAACAGCCCTTTGCATCAATCACCTCTGCTCCAGCGGATGGCAAATTAGAACCAATCTGACTAATCTTTCCATCCTCAATCAAAATTTCAGCTTGATACGTATCAGAGGCAGTGACAATGATTCCATTCTTTATTAACTTTTTCAATCCAATACACCCTCCTTCTACTTTTTCACATTAACCTTAAACTGTTCTTTTCTATTTAATGCTGCTTGGCGTTCATTCCAAGTCATAGAAGGCAGATCATTTGGAATCTCCACCATGTCAATGGCTCCTTCAACCGGACAGACAATGGAACAAAGATTACAGCCAACACAGTCTTCCTCACGAACCTTTAGATAGTTCTTTCCATTTTGGTCCTTTAAGATGTCAATGCATTGATGAGATGTATCTTCGCAGGCAATATGACATTTATTACAGTTGATACAAACATCTGTATTAATTTTAGCAACAATATTGTAGTTTAAATCTAAATTACCCCAATCAGAATACCTAGGCACTGATTTTCCTATGATTTCAGAGACTGCCTTAATACCTTTGGCCTCCAAATAATGGTTTAGCCCTTCAATCATATCCTCTACAATTCGGAATCCATGGTGCATGGCTGCCGTACAAATTTGGACACCGGTTGCACCCATTAACATAAATTCAACCGCATCCTGCCAGTTTGATATGCCGCCAATACCGGATATCGGAACATTAATATTTGCGTGACGTGCACATTCAGCCACCATATTTAAAGCAATTGGTTTTACAGCAGGACCACAGTAACCTCCATGAGCTCCTTTTCCTGCGACGTGCGGGATGGTGTTCCAAGTGTCTAAATCTACCCCCATCAAGCTGTTAATGGTATTGATCATACTAATGGCGTCTGCGCCACCTTCGCATGCGGCTTCTGCAGTCGCAGTAATATCAGTAATATTTGGCGTTAATTTAACTATAACCGGTGTCTTGGCCACTTCTTTTACCCAGTAAGTTTGCTGCTTTACCAATGAAGGAACTTGACCAGAAGCTGAACCCATACCCCGCTCAGCCATTCCATGCGGACAGCCAAAGTTTAATTCTAGTCCGTCAACTCCAACATCTTCTACTCTTTTAACAATTTCATGCCATTTTTCCTGTTTTGGTTCTACCATTAATGAAGCAATAATGGCATGATCAGGAAATCGCTTTTTCGTTTCATAGATTTCTTTTAAATTTACGTCTAGTGGACGATCAGTAATGAGTTCAATATTATTAAATCCTGCTACTCTTTGTCCGTTAAAGCTGATAGCCGCAAATCTTGATGAAACATTCAAGATCGGGTCACCTAAAGTCTTCCATACTGCACCACCCCATCCAGCTTCGAATGCCCTTTGAACTTGGTATCCTGAATTGGTAGGAGGAGCTGAGGCAAGCCAGAACGGATTAGGAGATTTTATACCTGCTAGATTTATTCGTAAATCAGCCATCTCTCTTTTCACCTCTTGTAAACTTAATAGAAGAACATCATATAAATCCTAAAACCCAGAGGTTTTGAACTACTGTGCAGTTGCTGTGGCAGCAAAATGCTGATGGATGCTATAAGCAGTCTGCTTTCCTTGCTGTGCTGCGGTTACCACCATGGCATCCCCTTTACCCTTTCCGAATACAACATCACCGCAGGCATAGATTTGTGGATTAGAAGTTTGATAAGTTTCCTTATTTATTTGTACAACTCCGCCCTCATGAGTCAATCCAAGGGCCTCAATTAACTCTTGATGTCTGCTTTGACCAATTGCCTTAATGACAGCGTCCACTGGAATTACATGTTCTGAACCTTTAATCTCGATTGGTCTCCTTCTGCCATCCTTCTCAGGTTCACCAAGCTTCATTCTTATACACTCTATTCCGGTTACCTCGCCTTTCTCATTACCGATTATCTTTATTGGGGCAGTTAACCAACGGAACTCAACACCATCTTGCTTAGCAAACTCATACTCAAAGTCATAGGCAGTCATTTCCGCTTCCGTTCGCCGGTATAGAATTTTTACATTTTCTGCACCTAAACGTACTGAACAGGTCGCTCCATCAATGGCGGTATTACCAGCACCGATTACGACTGTACGTTTTCCGAAAAATTCATCTGATAGTTGACCGCTTTTTGTCTCTTTTACAAATTCTATCGCATCGTAGACGCCGTTGAGATTTTCTCCTTCAATTCCTAAATCTGGAACATTTGACATACCAACTGCAAGCACAATGCAATCGAAATTTTCCAGTAACTCCTCTACCCTGATATCAGTTCCTACCCTAGTATTCGTTTTGATGGTTACATTGAGTTTTTCGACCTGCGCAACTTCCCAGAAGGAAATACTTTGTGGCAGACGGAAGGAGACAATACCAAAGGTATTTAAACCACCTGCTTTATCCGCAGCTTCAAAAATGGTCACTTGGTATCCCAATCTAGCTAGTTCCCTTGCAGCCGACAACCCTGCCGGTCCTCCTCCAATAATGGCTACCTTTTTCCCATTTGCCGCACCAGGTTGAAAAAGAGTTTGTTGATTTTGGATCGCCCAATCTGTAGCATAACGTTGTAGGTTTCCAATTAAAATCGGCTTTGTTGAATTGTTTAGGACACATGCACCCTCACATAGTTCCTCTGTAGGACAGACTCTAGCACAGCTCGCGCCGACTGGATTGGCGGACATAATCGTTTTTGCCGAACCAAGTAAGTTACCAGATGCAATTTTTTTAATAAAGGTTGGGATATCAATTCCTGTTGGGCAAGCCTTAATACAAGGTGCATCATAGCAATAAAGGCAGCGATTTGATTCCTCTATTGCTTCTTGATCTGTGAGAGCACGTTCCACCTCTTGAAAATTAACTTCGAGATTAGTAGAAGAAATACGCTGAACTTTTCCCAAGTAGAAACCTCCTTGCATTCAAAATTAGTACATCCTTAAGACTAAAGTTTATTCATACAAGCAGACTTTCATTCTTTTAGATTGCTAACCTAATAAGATTCTATTATTTTTTTATTGACCCTCCGGATTAAACAGTTATCTAGTTAGTTAAAGCTAGAAATATAAAAAAGTGCACCTACAATATATGGGTGCACTTTCAGCTAACTTTTAAATTTTAAAATTTTTATCATACCACTTTGAAGCAGCTTCTACTTCCTTCATTGTTAATTGATGTCCGTAGTTCTCCCAGTGCAGTTCAACCATAGCGTTTGCACTTGACAATAATGACAGTAAATCCTCAGATTCAGAAGCAGGACAAATCGGGTCATTCGTCCCAGCCGCGATAAATACAGGGGTTCCGGTTAGATCAGGTAGGTCTATCCCCCTCCTCGGAACCATAGGATGATGTAAAATGGCCCCCTTTAGTGCGTCTTGAGTATGGAAAAGGAGGCTGGCAGCAATATTTGCCCCATTAGAATATCCAATTGCAATTATATTTCTTCGATTAAATTGATAATTTTCTGCTGCCTCGTCAAGAAAGGAGGAAAGTTCATTCGTGCGATAAATAAGATCCTCCAGATCAAAGATTCCTTCTGCCAATCTTCGGAAAAATCGCGGCATTCCATTTTCTAGAACATTTCCACGAACACTTAATACGGCAGCATCTTTGTCAATTAATTCTGCAAGAGGCAATAAATCGTTCTCAGTTCCTCCAGTCCCATGAAGCAATAGCAGTGTTGGATTACTCGCATCTTTTCCTTTTTGAAATATATGTTTCATCATTGTCTCCTTCCATATCCAAAAGACTTTTAAATGTTGTTATTATCTCGTTTTTTTTACTTCATACTCCTAATGTTATATATCTTGAATTCGAGATAATAATAGTATAGAAAATCTAAATTGTCAATCTATCTGAATTTAGGCTTTTAGTAAACGTATTGCTTGTACAAAATGAAATCAATTGCATATGTATATAAAAGTTAAGCAAGAATAACATTATTGATCAAAAGAAATAACTTCCCAAAGGGGGTTGATGAGTATTGAATGTACAAGAAATGCTATTTGAATTCTTCGGTGGATTAGGTATTTTTTTATTCGGACTAAAGTACATGGGGGATGGTCTTCAAAACGCTGCGGGGGATCGTCTAAGAGGTATTTTAGATCGTTTTACAACCAATCCCTTTATGGGTGTTCTGGCAGGAATTTTTATTACCGTTTTAATTCAATCTAGTTCAGGTACCACCGCTTTAACAGTAACCCTAGTTAGTGCAGGTTTTATGACACTTAGGCAGGCAATTGGTGTTATTATGGGGGCAAACATTGGGACAACCGTAACGGCTTTTATCATTGGTATTGATATAGGCGAATACGCATTGCCTATTATTGCAGTCGGTGCATTCCTGATATTTTTCTTTAAAAGAAGAGTGGTTAATTCTCTAGGTCAAGTAGTCTTCGGCTTTGGTGCATTATTTTTAGGGCTAGAGTTAATGAGTGGCGGAATGAAGCCGCTTCGAACGCTCGAAGCGTTCCATGACTTAACGGTATCAATGAGTAACAATCCAATATTGGGTGTTGTCGTAGGTACTATTTTTACCGTAATTGTCCAGAGTTCTAGTGCGACGATTGGTATTCTACAGGAACTGTTTTCAACTGGGGCCATTAATCTTAAAGCATCCCTTCCAGTATTATTTGGGGATAATATCGGAACAACCATTACGGCCGTTTTAGCTGCAATTGGTGCATCCATTTCGGCAAGAAGAGCTGCAGCAGTTCACGTTATGTTTAATATAATAGGAACAATAATTTTTCTAATCTTTCTAATTCCATACACTAACTTTATTGGGTATTTGCAAACCTCGATGAATTTAAATCCAGAAATGACCATCGCATTTGCTCATGGAATATTTAACGTTTCAAATACCATTATCCAGTTTCCATTTATTGCAGCATTAGCTTGGATTGTAACGAGGATTATTCCAGGGGAAGAAAAATATGTTGATGCAACTGTTAAACATTTAAACCTTAAGCTGATTGAACATTCCCCTTCTGTTGCGTTAGGACAGGCAAAAGAGGAAATCATGCGTATGGGAGAATTTGCAAGAGACGGATTAACGGAAGCGATCCATTATTTGAATACGCAAAACAAGGAACATGCCTCAATTGCCTTTCAATATGAAGAGGCCATTAACAAGCTTGATCAAGCCATTACGGAATACCTCGTGCAGGTATCACATAGTTCTCTCTCAGATCAGCACTCTGAAGAACATATGAACTATATGAATATTATTAGAGATATTGAGCGGGTTGGAGACCATACCGAGAACATTATTGAATTATTAGAGCTGCGTATTAGCAGAAAGGCCCCTCTATCTGAACAGGCTTTAGGTGAATTAAACGAAATGTTTCATTTAACTTTAGAAACATTAACCAGTGCACTTGAATCACTTTCTCAAAATGACAGTAAATTGGCGACGGATGTACTTGCGAAAGAAGTTAGAATTGATAAAATGGAAAAAGATTTTCGCAGAACTCATATCATGCGCCTAAATGAACGCAGTTGTACAGGTGATGCAGGCATACTCTTTGTTGACATTATTAGCAACTTAGAACGTATTGGTGATCATGCCGTTAATATTGCTCAGGCGGTACTTGGTGAAGCAAAAGCACCCCCGGAGAATATTTAAAAAGCAAATCGGCCATTCCTTTATATAAAGAATGGCCGTTTTTTTTTATTGGACCCCAAGTAGAGAGTCCTACATTAGGTCAATCTCATTTGATAGATATACATGATTGCCAGTTTTAGAACTCTCTGCCACCACTGCCATAGCTTCGGCTACTTTCTTTGCATGTATTCCCCGGTAAGGACGTAAAGGACCCACCAGCAAAGTGTTTAGAACACTACTCGCTGTCTCAGCTACTTTTTCACCGAATCGGAATTCTTCCCGCTTACCTAATAATAAAGAGGGACGGAAAATATGGAGCGAGGGTAAATCTAAATCTCTTAGTGCCTCTTCCACCTCTCCCTTTACTTGATTATAGAAAAAATAAGATTTAGCATTTGCTCCCATGGCTGTCACAATCAAATACTTTTCAGCTCCCATTTCCTTTGAAAAGCTGGCTGCCTCTAAAGGGTATGTAAAATCAACCTTGCGAAAGGCCATTTTCGTTTTAGCCTTTTTAATCGTTGTTCCTAAACAGCAAAATATATTTGAAGCTTTAAATAATTCTTTGTACTCACTCAATTGCTCGAAGTCAATCACATGTTGTTCAATCATGTCGTGTTCAATCGGTATCCTTTTTCGAACCAACAAGATGATTTTTTCATAGTTTTGTTTTTCAAGTAATATTTTTACTAGTTCACTGCCTACTAAACCGGTTGCTCCTAATACGAGAGCTGTTTTATGCTGGGTCTCCAATTCTCTTCCTCCACTATCATTCTTATCGTCATTCCTATTATAAAGGGGAAAACCCTTTCAATAAAGAAGAACGGGTAAGACTTTGTACTACGTTGATTTTCCAGCATTGTGTTCATTATTTTCTTTAAATTTTCTCCTAACCAAGAAGAACAAGCCAATGATCACAACCTCTAACAGCAAGCCAATTGTACTCCATGAATAAAAGGAATAATGGAGATGATCCATATTGTTTTTAAAAAGCAACAGGGATATATAGCCCAATATAAAAGCCGCAGGGAACATGAATTTGGTTGTATCCTTCTTTCTTAGGAAACTAATGCAATGATTTAGCGCGTAGAGAAGGTAGGAAACTTTAATAAAGATTGTCGGAAGCCAAACAACGACAATGATTGGATCAAGTCTGTCGAGAAAATCTGTCAAATTAATTTGTTGGACCATGATGTATGTTGGATAGGTGGCCTCTCTTACAATCTTTGTTCCAAGTACCGCTACTTCTAAAATAATAACAATACAAAAGAGAATTGAACCTAAACCAGTTCCAATTATCACAGCTTTCTTCGCTTCTTTAACTGGGTGGATATTTGCGATAATAATTAAGAACAACAGCATCTCACCAAGCCATGCAAAGGTTAGGATGATTGCTTTCATTAAATCATTGATTGTGCTCAAGCTTGGTAATGGCTGGATATTGCCAATTTCGAGCTCATTTAGAAGTAAGAAAGGTAATCCTAGTAGAATAAGGACTAGTAAGCCAAATGTAATTGTATTTACTCGCGCTATTACCTCTAACCCTGACATCATCATGTAAGAAATTACCAAAACTGACAGGACCATTAATACTTCAATTGGTGTGGTTGGCAATAATACAGTTGCCACAAAATCAATTAATCCTCTTAAATCTCTAACTAAGATGAGAAAGATAAAGAGGATAAAGAAAAAAATGAAAATCTTCTCGAAAAGGCTGCTTTTATTGCCTATTGTGAAGATTTTGCTTAACTTATCTGCATTCTTTCCTTTCCCAAATATTATGATAATGACTAAAAAGGATATGGGAAACATTAGCAAAGGAACAATCCAAGCATTCTGCCCCGCTACCTGAACGATAATTTGAGGTAAGCTAATAACCGCTGCAGAAAAGATGAAATTTGCTACCAATAATATAATCTGTAGATTGGAGATTTTTTGACTCATACTTTCACAACCATCCTGGAGATTGCACCAAACGTATCATTTAAAAACGTAATGATAAAATTCATTGGAATGTGAAGCATAAATAAAAAGGAAAGACCTAAAACCATCAACACTAACACATAAGCCGTTCTTCTTTCTTTCTTCGTCACCTTCTTATCTCGAATGAGAACAATGACATATACCAAAAGAAATACAATAGCAATAATGATCCCTACATTCATGTTTTCAATCCTTTTCTATTAAACCTGAATTGGTTGTTCTTTGAATATCTGCATCCACTGAAAGATCTACCTTAAGTTCTGGGAGTTGTGTTTCCCACCCATCTTTCCAGTTATTTTGCCATGCCTTGTGGTGGTGTTTATAAAGGTACCAGCCGAATCCAAAAATATCCGCTCCTACTGAGTGTGCATGTTCTAAAACTAAATTCACCTGCGATTTTATTTCATTTTCCATTTTACGAATAATGAGATGGTATGTATCAGGGTCCTCTATCCTTAGGTTCGGTTCATTTTCCAAAAGGATCCCTGTCACACGTAATCTTAAACTAAATGCTGGATTACCGTTTACTACTTTCATATTTGGCTTCAAATGATTATCAATGATTTGAACTGTCATTTCTTGGTCCTTTGACACCGAAAAGGTTAAGGTTTTTTTTGTCATCTGTTCCAATAACCACATAATTCCAATCGCTTCTTGTCTGCTAGTAATAAACCTAAGTTTGTCTCCTTTAAAGACTGCAAAGTTGGACATTAAAATCTCCTTGCCGTCTTTTTCTTTTTCAATCGTGCCAGTTGGCTCGATAACAGGGATAATTGTATCCTTCCCTGGTCGATTTGAATCTAAAAGAACATCCTTAACGGTTTGCCCAATGCTGGACTTCGCCATTTCACGAATTGCTTCACCAGAGAATTGTTCCATCCTTGGCTGTGCGGTTAATAGTTTAACCGCATCACCCTTTGCGATTAATACAAAGGTTGAGACTCTCGATTGCGGCTGGATTAAAATAGCATTCATCGCTGGGGTGATTCCTTCTCTGGCTAAGTCTTCCCCTACAATCGTTACCCTTCTATGTGCAAAATATAGTTTTCTTGATAAGCGTGTTTGAATATCCTCCATACCTTGCCTAACATTTCCCCCTGTCCCTTGTAGAACTACAAAAGGCCCTTCACCACTTGTGCCGCCGCCGCCTCCACTAGATCCCGAACCACCCATTGAACTTGGCAAAGGGATTTGGACAGAAAAACGATATTTATTTTTTTCTCCTTTGTCAATTCCTGTTGCCATCACAAAAGCCAAATCATTGATTTCCGTTCGGTCCCAGCATCCTGTTAAAATCACAATCTGACAAAAGATGAATACCAAAAGGATTCCTCTCTTCATGACGAACTCCCTTCATTGTTAACTTTATGTGGAGAGGGCTTTAAATCTCCGGCCTGCCTTTTGCGGTCCCCTTTTACTAATTGACTAGGTCTTTCGTCCATAGCCCACCAGGGTACTCTAATAAATACATCTTTAAGTGACTTAAATGAGAGCGGTGCAAGTGGCCAAAAGTAAGGAACACCAAATGACCTTAATTTACAAAGATGCGTTAATATTAATAGTAAGCCTAAAACAATACCGAACAACCCAAACATACCCGCAAGTAACATTAGAGGGAATCTTAGCAGTCGAACAGAAATCGCCATATTAAATCTAGGAATCGTAAAGGAGGCAATACCTGTAATCGAGACGATAATAACCATAGGCGCAGAGACAATACCTGCTTCTACGGCTGCTTGACCAATAACAAGTGCACCAAGAATACTAACTGCCTGACCAACAATTTTTGGAAGCCTAATCCCCGCCTCCCTTAATGCTTCAAACGATACCTCCATTATTAAAGCTTCTACAAATGCAGGAAAGGGAATAGCTTCCCTGCTCGCTGCAACACTTAAAAGCAGGTTTGTCGGAATCATCTCTTGGTGGTAGGTGGTTACAGCAACATATAAGCTTGGTAAAGCAAGTGCTAGAAAAACAAATAATATGCGAAGCAATCTTAGAAAAATAGAAATATGGAAGCGATTATAAAAATCTTCACTTGCTTGTAAAAACTGCCAAAAGGTTGCGGGCATGATAAGAGCAAAGGGAGTCCCATCGACAACTATAGGTACCCTGCCCTCTAAAAGATTAGCTGCAACAGTATCCGGTCTTTCCGTATTTTGAATTTGTGGAAAGAAGCTCCACGGACTGTCCTCGATAAATTCCTCGATATAACCACTTTCAAGGATAGCATCAGTTTTGATCCGCTCTAGGCGGGATAGAACCTCTTCTACAAGTTCAGGGCCGCGATGCCTTCAATATAAACAATCGCAATACCTGTAGTCGTTTCCTCACCAATTTCCTTTGAGAGGATTTTTAATCGGTTTGATCGAATCTTATGACGGATTAAGGCTGTATTCACACGCAGACTTTCCGTAAACCCCTCACGCGGTCCGCGAACTGCTGATTCTGATTCTGGTTCTGCCACCGATCTTCTTTGACCACCCTTTGCATCGAAAACAAAAGCACTTGATACTCCATCTATTATTAAGAGCGTATTTCCTTTTAAAACACCTGCCACCACATCATCTATTTTGTCTGTTTCCTTCACTGAACTTAGCGAAATGACTTTACCCATAACAAATTCAGCATTAAGGTCATGTGTGTCAACTTCATCAAGCATTTGCTTTATTGCATGAAGCTGAATAGAACCTGAATCCACTAAACCGTCTAGAAATAGTAAATATGCCTTTTTCTCCCCTGCAAAAATAGACCGATAGATAATATCTGAGCAATCTCTAAATAATTCTTTAAGTAGTTCTATGTTCTTTTCGACATTTTCAACGATTAACTTTTCTGTTATATCACTAGAAAGCGCTGTTTTTTTTGATAGGCTTGGTTTTATTAATTTCTTCATATTCAAACACCGCATTTTAATAAATTTTTTATTAACCCCGCATGAAATCCAGTCATGTCACTCCACATTTGTTTTTTCTTAATATAACCCAGATTTGGTAACCTATCCCTTGAAATCTATATACCTTTTTACTCTAAAAAACTTGTCCTTCAATGGTGTATTGCTTCATATACATGTTAAGTAAGATCGTTCAGGGAGGATGGCTATGTTTTCAATTATTGAAAAAGCAGTATTAGGTATGGTTATTTTAAGGTTAATTTCAGGTTGTATTGAAATAAGTGCTGCCTTACTTATGTTGAAATTCAATTCAATAGATAAAGCATTAGTAATAAATAGCTCCTTAGCACTCATTGGACCTGTTATTTTAATACTCACTACTACTATTGGATTATGGGGAATTGTGGAGAAGATTTCGTTTGCAAAATTATTTTTTATCACGATGGGAATTGGTTTCATATTCATCGGAGTAAAATCTTCATGAGAAAAACAAAAAAAACATGACTTTTGAAAAGTCATGTCCATATCATCCAACCCCAATATTATTTCGCCTTTTCTAGACAGTTAATTAACCGATTTTCAATGTCTTTAGCAATTTCTGCAAGGTTATCACTCGGTACCATACTAATTAGTGCCGAAGGTTTCGGCATGCCAATTTTTGTAACACTTTCTTCCTCATATATAACAATCTTACAAGGAAGAAAATAACCCACTAGACTGTTCTCTGAGAGCACTCTTTTCGCTTCATAAGGATTACATACTTCAAGGACAACAAAGTCCTTATCAAGCTCAACTCCCTTTTCCTGAAGCTTTTCCTTAATATTAAAGCGCCATAGAACACCAAACTTTTCTTCCTTTAACACCTCTTCTATGGCACTTATCGCTTCATCCATTGATTTTTGGGAATCTACCGTGTAATGAAACATAGCTTTTCACCCACTTCCTTCTATCTAACAGCACACCTGTTTGGACCGATTTCCATTTCTCTTTGCTTTTCCAAATCAGGTTCGATTTTCCCCATGTTCATTTCGCGTATTTCCTGGTAGGCATTTGGCTGTGGGGGAAGATTCTCTGTTACGGTTCTTCTAAATTCAGAATCATCCTCAATATTTAATCCATGATTTTCTTTATATAATGTACCTAGTTTTCCTGAAATACTACCATCCTCATTCATCTCATTGATTCCCATATAATGTGCAGGCAAGACTACTAATTCATCAGCTAATTCTTTATATCGTTTGTAAAGAGTATTCCTTAGATCACCTACCCAGTCCTCCGCTTTTCCTGCCAAGTCCGGACGACCAATCGAATCAATAAATAAAATATCACCTGTTAATAAATATTGATCATCAATTACAAACGAGGTGCTTCCAATTGTATGTCCAGGTGAGTATATTGCTTTTATAGTAGTATCACCAACATTATACTCATCAGCATCATTAATCGCAGTATAATGAAAGGTGACTTCTTCAGCATCTTTAGGTGGAAGGTAGTAAGTTGCATCATGTCGTTCCGCAAACAATCTCCCTCCAGAAATATGGTCGGCATGTAAGTGGGTATCCAATATATGAGTCATCTTAATGTTAATATCATTAATAAATTGCTCATACGGTTCGAGCATCCGATTTGTATCTATCAAGGCACCCATTCCATTTGATTCCACTAAGTATGATAAACAGCCTTTTCCGATTCGAACAAATTGATAAATATTCCCGCCATTTTTAAGACTGCCTATCTTGACCGGCTCTAAATGTTCACTCCAGGCTTTCATTCCACCCTCAAGTGAATATGCATCTGGAAAACCTGCCTCTGAAATTTGTTCAGCAACAAATTCAGACGATCCCCCTTTTGCACACACTACATATATTGGCTGATTCTTTGGTAGTTTGTCCACAATGGATTCTACACCATCTAATAAATCAAAGTACGGTGCATTGATTATATGGACATTCTTCCCTTCTATTTTCCAATCATCAAAATCATCGGTATTCCGAGCATCTAAGATAAAAACTTCCTCATGATTTAAAATCTTTCTAGTTAACTCTTTTGCATTTATCGTTTTAACGGTTGTTTCTTCCGTCATACCTTACACCTCCTTTAGAAAGTAAGGGTGACATCTGCATCTTTTGCAAATGTTAAAAATGTAACAGCACCACCCACATCGATTCCCTCGACAAACTGCTCTTTTTCTAAACTCATAACATCCATTGTCATTTGGCAGGCAATCATTTGTACGCCCATTTCAGTAGCCATGGAAACAAGTTCTTCAACAGGAGGAACATTTGCCCTTTTAAAACCTGCTTGAAAATGCTCAGTGCCAGCAGGCAAAGGTAAATTCCTATGAGCTTCTTTATGAATTAGGTTTAATCCCTCAAACGTAAAGAAAATCCCCACTTCGGCATCGGTTGCTGCTGCTGCTGTTGCAATATTAAAAACCTTGTACGCATCGAACATTCCGCCATTCGCGGCAATGATTGCAACTTTCATTTCGATTCCTCCTAGTTACTGTGATTGGTTGGTCCAGTCCAGTCTGTCATGCCCGGGACTACGTTTTTTACATTTTGAAAACCTTTTTCGGTCAACTGTTGTGCTGCTAAATCACTCCGATTTCCTGTACGGCAAATAATATGAAGTTCTTCATTTTTATTTAACTCCTCAAAGCGTCTTTCCAGTTCACCCAGAGGAATATTTATAGCACCAGGAATATGTCCAAACACATATTCTGCTTGTTCCCGGACATCAAGAATCGTTACTTTTTCATTTCCCTCAAGTTTTTGTAATAGCTGTTCTAAAGAAGTCACATGAGGGTGATTCGTTTCCTGTTGATCTTCTGACGAGCTCGCTTTTCGCAAATAATGCTTTAGAATTTCTCCATCTTTTACTGTACCTAAGTATTGGTTGCCAGTACTTGTTGTCCAGGCTTTTAAATCTGCAGTAGACCCCTTATCTGTTGCTTGGATTTCCATAACTTGTCCCGGCTCAAGAGTAGTCATTTCTTTTTTTGTTTTTACAATCGGCATTGGACAGGCTAAACCCTTTGCATCCAAGATTTTATTAACCGTAACGTCCATTTAATAGCCTCCTTTCTTCTTTATTATCTTCATCAGTTTTTTTTACATGCTTACATTGTTTTACCAGACCGATTCTAAGTTTTGTCAATTTTGTGGACAACAAATTTTAAACCTCAATTAATTACACCAATTTATATTGATTAATTAGTACCGCTAATTTAATATATGTATATACCCACCAGGGTATAAAAAGGCTATTGAAATTATAATTCACCTCACAGAATTAATAACTTTAAATAAATACGTATAAAAGACTAGGAGGAAATTTTTATGACTAAGAAAATTGTCATTATCGGTGGAGTAGCTGGAGGAGCTACGGCTGCTGCCAGATTAAGAAGATTAGATGAAACATCAACCATTGTTCTCTTTGAACGTGGTGAACATATCTCGTTTGCCAATTGTGGACTTCCTTACTACATTGGTGAGACTATTAAGGATCGTCAAAAGTTACTAGTTCAAACGGTAGAAGGAATGAGCAAAAAATTTAACTTAGACATCCGTAATTTAA
Organism: Neobacillus sp.; assembly: GCA_040797665.1. Classification (GTDB taxonomy): domain Bacteria; phylum Bacillota; class Bacilli; order Bacillales; family Cytobacillaceae; genus Neobacillus. Next base: position 213,338 of record JBFNER010000004.1, read on the forward strand.
GTGAAGTTACACAGATTAACCGTGACAAAAAAACAGTGTCTGTTAAAAACTTACAAACGAACGAAGTGTACGAAGAAAGCTACGATACGTTGGTTCTTTCACCAGGTGCAAAGCCAATATTCCCACCTATTGAAGGAATCAAAGAAGCTGAAAATATCTTTACTCTTAGAAACATTCCTGATACTGATAAAATTAAAGCAGTGGTAGATGAGCAACAGCCAAAAAGAGCAGTAGTGGTAGGCGGCGGCTTCATTGGTCTAGAAATGGCTGAAAACCTTGCTGATCGTGGTATTGAAGTAACAGTGGTAGAAATGGCTAATCAAGTAATGGCTCCACTTGACTATGAAATGGCTGCGATTGTCCATAACCATTTACGTGCAAAAGGAGTTAACCTTTTTTTAGAAGATGGCGTAAAAGCTTTCTTGCAAAAGGGTACCACCATTGAACTTACTAGTGGCACAAGACTATGTTCAGATTTAACTATTTTATCCATCGGAGTTCGTCCGGAAAATCAATTAGCCTTAAATGCAGGGTTACATGTGGGTGAACGTGGCGGGATTCTTGTCAATGACTATCTACAAACGAATGATGAAAATATTTTTGCCATTGGTGATGCAATCGAAGTAAAAGATTATATTAATGGTAATGCAGCGATGATTCCTCTAGCAGGTCCTGCAAACCGTCAAGGTCGGATTGTTGCTAACAATATCTATGGTAAGGCTGAGAGATACAAAGGTACTCTTGGTACATCCATTGCAAAGGTTTTTGATCTAACCGTTGCTACAACTGGAAACAACGAAAAGCGCTTAAAGCAGCTTAACACTGAATACGAAGCCATTCATATTCACCCGGCTTCACATGCAGGTTACTATCCTGGTGCCGCACCAATCGCCTTAAAGTTATTATTCAGCCCTGCTTCAGGAAAAATTCTTGGTGCGCAGGCTGTAGGTATGGACGGTGTGGATAAAAGAATCGATGTCATTGCCACAGCTATTAAAGGAGAGCTAACTGTATTTGATTTAACTGAGGTAGAATTATCTTATGCTCCTCCTTACTCTTCAGCGAAGGATCCTGTTAACATGGCTGGTTATGTTGCTTCAAATATTATGAATGGAGATGTTGAAACAGTTCAATGGCATGAAATTGATGAAATTGTAAGTCAAAACGGACTATTAATTGATGTTCGGGAACCAATTGAAAGAGAAATGGGCTTTATAAAAGGTTCAGTGAATATTCCTCTCGGGGATTTACGAGAACAGCTGAACAGACTTCCAAAAATTGAAACCATTTATGTATCTTGTCAGGTTGGTCTAAGAGGATACTTGGCATCAAGAATATTATCAGAAAATGGCTTTAACGTGAAAAACTTAGATGGGGGTTGGAAAACCTACTCCTCCGTATTTAATCAAACAAAAGAAACTGCTACTCAATCCCCTGAACAAGAGTTTGATGTAGCTATAACAATTGATGCAACAGGCTTAACCTGTCCTGGGCCGATTATGGAAGTGCATAAAAATATTAAACCACTTAACACTGGTGAATACCTGCAAATCAAAACAACTGACTGCAACTTCGTAAAAGACATCGCAGCCTGGTGTGATAAAAATAATCATATTCTAGTAAAAACAGAGCGTGATGATAAGCATTATAGAACAACCATTCAAAAAGGATAACCCTAGATTTTCCAAAAGAGAGGCTGACCCAAAAGGTCGTTGAAAACGACTCTTTTGGGTCAGCTTTTTGTTTTTATTTTATTTTTGCTCTATTATCTGATGTTTTTTTCTTACGATATTGGGAAACTTCCTCTATTCTTGGACTATTTTTGCTAGTTTTTTGGTGGTGGATTCCCATTTGAGAATATTGTGTGCAACACAAATAAGACCCCATTCCGTGGTATTTTTGGAAAGGCCTCTTAACGAATATCGATTAAACCCTCGATTGTGCTTTATTCTTATTTTTTTATGCAAAATTTCACTGGATTTTTAAAACAGAGTTGATTGGCGCTCCAGGCACGAAGACTCCTGCGGGACTAGAAGGCCAGGCTGAGACCCCGCAGGCGCAAGCGCCGAGGAGGCTCAGCGGCCGCCCGCGGAAAGCGAAGTGCCTTGAGCGCCAATCAACGGACAAGTAATAAAAACATTACATAAAAAAGGGGTGCCCCTAAAAGTTATACTTTTGGGACACCCTCTTTTTAGTTAAAACATTAAGAAATAACTACCGAAAAGCAAAGCAATCACGATAATAAACATACTTAGAGTAACGATATATTTCTTTGATGCGGTAAAGGTCTGTTCGTTTATTGTCGTAATTTTTTTTAAGTATACAATGGTTGCCATAATAATCGTAATGATTCCTAGTCCAACGGAGGTTATTCCAATTAAGTTCGCTATCACATCAGCTACATTAGATAGACTTGATCTCATATTAAAATGCAAGTTTGTCACTAAGAAACCTACTCCAATGACTGCTATAGCTGTACGAATCCACGCCAAATAAGTTCTTTCATTTGCTAAATGCTGCTGAATATACTTAGAGTCTAGCGTTGTTTTTTCCTTCATTTTCTCTTCGTTCACGTACATCCCTACTTAATTTTGTTAAGAAGCCGCAGCTAACATTCCTTCATAAAATAACCTGCTGTTTATCCTTTTATCTGCTGAACAAAAAAAGAGGCTATTTGATAGCCCCTACACAATAATTTGATATATCAACCAGAAAGTTATACACGAATAACAGTAAACTCTCCACCACCGAATAATGTTTTAATATAATCAATTTTGCTGCTGTCAAAATAAACCTTGTCACGTTCATTAACTAAAAATTGAATATCTTCTATTTCTGTGATTTCATCAGTACCTAAAGCCGACTCCTCCAGAGTCAGTCGAAGCTGGGGACCGCCTCAGCCAATCCCCATTGCCAGCCGGATTTTTGGTTTTTTCCCCTCGTTAATGATATCTTGAACTTCTTCAGTGATCTTAGCAATGGCAGCATGAGTAACCTGAACCATGTTCATTCCTCCATTATTCATTGAATTTTCCATTTCAATTATAAAATATCCATCCAAATCTTAATAGCAGTAGCAAAAATAATGACCGCTAAAATTACCTGAAGTATTTTTGTATTTATCTTTTTACCTGCAATTGCTCCCAGTGGAGATGCAATCAAACTAGCCACAACCATGATGGCTGCTGGAAAATAATCAACTTGGCCTGTTGTTATTTTCCCCACTGTTGATCCAATTGATGAGATAAAAGTAATTGCTAATGAGGAAGCTATTGTCATCCGTGTCGGTATTTTCAACACAACTAGCATGATTGGCACAAGCAAGAACGCCCCTGCTGCCCCAACTATTCCAGCACCAATACCTACAATTAAAGCTAAAACTGCAGCAAGCCATTTGTTAAATTTAACTTGGTCAAAAGGAATGTCATCCACGTTTTTCTTAGGAATAAACATCATAATCGCAGCAATCAATGCCAAAATACCATAAATTAAATTGATTCCACCCTCTGACATCAATTTCGAACCATATCCACCAACAAAGCTCCCAATTAAAATACTGCCACCCATATAAATAATTAATGTTTTGTTCAAATAACCGCCTTTTCGGTAAGCCCATACACCGCCAATTGTAGCAAAGAATACCTGAATAGCACTGATACCAGAAACCTCATGGGCACTGAATGCCGCTAAACCAAATAATGGTGGAATATAAAGAAGCATAGGGTATTTAATGATTGAGCCGCCAATGCCCAACATCCCAGAAACATAGGAGCCAATGAATCCAATTAAAAAGATTGTAAGTATAAATGCAAAATCCATTACGAATTCCCCCTTAAAAAAGGGAACCTACAACGGTTCCCTATATGATTATCGAACTGCACAGCGGTTTGGCCCAATCTCCATCTCACGTTGCTTTTCTAAATCAGGATTAATTTTCCCCATATTTGTTTCACGAATTTCTTGATATGCATTTGGCTGTGGTGGAAGGTTTTCTGTCACTAACTTTCTGAACTCATTTTCATCATCGATATTTAAACCGTGATTTCTTGTAAATAAAGTTCCAAGCTTTTCTGACACACTTCCATCTTCGTTTAGTTCTTCAATAATCATAAAGTGTGCAGGAAGGACCACTAATTCTTCAGATAGCTCTCTGTATCGTGTATAAAGGCTTTCTCTTAAGTCTGCTACCCAATCTTCCGCCATACCGGCTAAATCAGGTCTGCCAATAGAATCAATAAATAGAATGTCTCCAGATAGTAGGAACCTTTCATCCACTACAAAAGATGTTGAACCAATTGTGTGTCCTGGTGAATACAAAGCATGGATATTAATTGTAGTGTTACCGATTGTTACATCATTTCCTCCCTCTAAACGTGAGTATTCAAATGTAACCTCAGCGGCATCCTTTGGTGGTAACCAGTATGTTGCATTGGTTTTTTCAGCGATCACTCGTCCGCCAGAAATATGATCTGCGTGTAGATGTGTATCAAAAACATGTTTAATAGTAGCATTAATACTTGCTGCAAAATCAAGATACGTATCAGTCATTCTGGTTGCATCAATAATCGCCGCTTCGCCTTTTGAAACAACCATATATGATAGACAGCCTTTACCAATACGTACAAATTGATAAATTTCGCCGCCATCTTTTAAATCGCCAACCTTAACCGGTTCTAAGTGTTCACTCCATGCTTTCATTCCGCCTTCAAGGTAAAAAACTGTTAAGCCTTCTTCTGAAAGCATTTCCGCTACCATGATAGAAGAACCTTCTTTTGCACACACAACCAAAATCTCTTTATCAGATGGAATCTTTGGCAATATTTCTTCTACACCATCAAGCAACTCAAAATAAGGAATATTTAGATACTCGAAGTTTTCGCCTTCAATTTTCCAATCCTGAAAGTCACTTTCATTACGTACATCCAGAATGAATAATGGTTCCTTATTAAATACCTTCTTTGTTACTTCTTTTGATGTCATAGCTGTTACTGTCATATTTAATTACCCCCTATGGTATATTTAAGTGTAAAAAAATTTATATTAAATTGAGGGGCAGAAAAGCCCCACGATCACTAGTTGTTTAGGCTGTTTGTTTTTCCCGTCCATTCACTCATACCCGGCATAACATTAACTACATTTGTAAAACCATTTTCAGTTAATTTTTGTGCAGCAAAGTCACTGCGATTTCCTGTACGGCATACTACATAAATTTCAGCTTCTTTGTTTAATTCATTTAAGCGATTTTCCAATTCACCTAGAGGAATCGAAATCGCATTGGGAATATGGTTAAAAACATATTCAGCAGATTCTCTTACATCAACAACCACAATATTTTCATTAGCAATTAATTTCTTTTCTAATTCGTCATTCGTTGTAACATTAGTATGTTTTCTTTCAGCCTCTTCTTCATTTGAAGATTTTCTCAAGTAATGCTTTAAAACATTGGCTTCTTCGATTGTACCTAAATATTGATGCCCAGAACTTTGTGCCCAAGCTTTAATGTCAGCCTTTGACCCTTTATCGGTTGCAAGAACCTCTAGTACTTGACCGGCTTCTAATCCATTCATTGCTTTTTTTGTTTTAACAATCGGCATCGGGCATGCTAAACCTTTTGCATCTAATACGAAATCAGTTTTTAATGAAGTCATCGTTTGCCTCCTATATTTACCCGTATGGGTATGTTTGAGATTAAAAAAATATATTATCTCTAAATCTATTAAATAAATAAGTTTACATGACCATCTTCAGCATCAGCTAAATAGGCTGCAACTCCTGCGTATTCAATTTGATCTAATAACTCCTCTTGCTGAAGTCCTAATAAATCCATAGTCATCGTACAAGCTACTAATTTAATCTCTTGCTCTTGCGCCATTTCAATTAATTGAGGAAGTGTCATAGCATTGTGCTTCTTGATCACATTTTTGATTAATTTAGGGCCAATACCCGCAAAATTCATATTTGAAATACCCATTTTATCAGCGCCTCTTGGCATCATTTTTGCGAACATTTTCTCTAAAAAGCCCTTTTTAATCATTACATCTTCATCTTTACGTAAAGCATTTAAACCCCAGAATGTATGGAAAATCGTTACTTCATGATCATAAGCAGCTGCTCCGTTTGCAATAATGTAGGCTGCCATTGCTTTATCATAGTCTCCGCTAAATAATACGATTGTTGTCTTTTTTTTCTCTGACATGTAATTTCCCCCTAAGATTGTTTTTTGTATTTACCAATACCAGTATGGGTATATTCTAGATTAAAAAAATTTAACCCTTTTTTATCCAAAACTTCAGAACATCATTTTCTTCTTCATGTTTTAACAATTCATGTCCGCCAGATTTAGCCCAAGCTGTAAGGTCATTCTTGGCACCTTTATCAGTTGTATGAATTTCTAATACTTGGCCTGATTCTAAGTCATTCATTGCTTTTTTTGTTTTTACTATTGGTATTGGACAAGCTAAACCTTTTGCATCTAATACTTTATCTACAGTCATTTTATTATCTCCTTTGTACATCGATTTGGTTACTACCATTACCCCTATGGGTATATTACTAAATAAATAAAAATGTGTCAACCCTGTGAATTATTTTTATCTGCTCTTGACGAGAAGGTTCACCGCTTCTTGGATTATTTCGTCCGTTCTTTCACCGTTCTGCTGGGCATCAATGACACACTCTACTAAATTCGAACTAACAATAACACCAATTGTCCGGTCTACAGCAGAGCGGACAGCAGACAGTTGGGTAATAACCTCTTTACAATCCTTATTTTCTTCCATCATCCTCAAGATCCCTCTAAGCTGACCTTCCATACGCTTAATTCTATTTTTCGTTTGATCAGTGTACTCCATGATTTTCACCTTTCTTCCTTGAAGTAGTTCTTAAACAGCAAGATTATTAATTTCTTTCGATGAACCTATAATATACCCACCGGGGTATGTTTGTCAACTTTGTGTCATACTTTAAATCTATTCTTCCCATATTTCCTAAGTAAAATTGCTCTACCTAGAAAATTAAAAAGCAGTAGAAAAGAATATCTACTGCTTTAAGGCTTTTTAATCCTATTATTTCACTAGTCCCATAATTTTTTCTGGATCGAACCCTAATACCCATTGTCCGTTAATTTCAGTTTGAGGCACGCCTAACTGCCCTGTCGTTTCTACAAGTTTATTCGCTGCTGCCTGATTGATTTGAACATTAACTTCTTGAAATGGTAGACCTTGCGCCTGTAAAAAGTTTTTTAACATCGTGCAATAAGGACAAGTGTTAGTAGTATACACTGTAATATTATTCATGTTTATCTGCTCCTTTACTAAATAAATTTTAACTGAATGCCTTATAAATTAGGTAAATGCCTCCTACCAGGAGCCATACAAACGTACCAGGTCATATCGGAATGGTTACTTTACCACTTTTTCCTTCAGACTCAGACGTTTGAGAGCGGCCAACACCTCAGGAGCCAGACTTGCAATTCTCTCGCTTTTTAAGATCATTTTGCATATAGAAAACCACCTTTAGAATTCCATTTCGTCTTCCCAAGCCATCATTCCGCCATCCATATTCGTGACGTCAAAACCTTGGTATTCTAAGAACATAACTGCTTGTGAGCTTCTCGCACCTGAGCGGCAAACAATATAATATTTTTCCTTCTTATCTAAGTCCTGCATACGGAATTCAATTAAACCAAGCGGAATATTCGTAGCAGTTGGAATTTTTCCTGTTGCAACTTCTCCTACTTCACGTACGTCAATAATATTTAATTTTTCACCATTTTGCAATTTACCTGCTAATTCTTTTGCTGTTATACGTTTCATTATTTTTCTCCTCCTAGTTCCAGGCGCTCATGCCGCCTTTTACATTTGTAATTTGTTTAAAGCCTAATCCCTTAAGCATTTTAGCTGCACGAGAACTTCTCATCCCACTCTGACAGATGACAACTACTTCTTTATCTTTAGAAAGTGACATTGCTTTGGTTGCTAACTGATCCAATGGTATATTTTTAAATCCTTTTATGGACCGGCCTTTAAATTCATTTAGTGTTCGAACATCAATAAACTGTTTATTTTTATCATTTAGTTCGTCTTTTAATTGAAAAGTACTGATATTTCGAACACCTTTTACTGGTATTAAGCGCCAGACGAAGAAGCCAATTAATAGTGAAATGATAATAATAGTACTAGTATCCATAGTAGTTTGTCCCCTTTTTTTGATTATTTAAATACCCATAGGGGTATATTAACAGGTAAAAAAACAGAAGTCAATACTTTATATTAACGACTTTTCACTAGAAGTTTTACAGCTTCCTTAACTAACATTTCTCTTTCTTTAGTTTCGTTTTCATTCATTAGACAAAATTTAAGATTTTCACTCACAATAATACCGATAGTATGATTAATTGCTGAGCTTACGGCTGTTAATTGGTTTACTACCTTTTCACAGTCTTGTCTTTCTTCCATCATTCTCAATATGCCTCTGATTTGTCCTTCTGAACGTTTCAACCTGTTTTTTGTCTGTTTGTCATAATCCATGGTTTTTCACTCCATTCTTCTTTAATTAGATAACCTGTAACTTTGAATTTCTTTCTTACTAAGAAGCGAATAGCCAGATTCTTTTCGACTGAATCAGTTGCAATAATCATTAACTTGTTTGTAGGAATCTCTTTATAGAATCGCTTTAAATAAGCATATGGTATATTTATACTATTATTAATTGGTTCCTTGGCAGTTGTTTGATAATCTCTTAAATCCAAAATACATTCTTTATCCAGCATCAAATCTTCAGTAACTTTGTGTACACCAAGAACTGGCGCATATCTTTGATATGCATAGAAAATAATGATAACAGCCATTACAATATAAAAAACCATCTCATGATGCCTCCATATCTTATACTTACAAGTTATATAATATACCCATTAGGGTATATTGTAAAGTGTTATATAAAAATAAAGCAGGTATCAAAAAGATACCTGCTTTATTTTACTCTAATCAACTTTTTACTGTTGAAACAAGGTTAGTTAAAAAGTGGATAATCAAATTAAAAGCACTATGCAAAGATAAGTCTTCACTATAACCTTCAACATAGTTTAATGCGAAATTTAAGTTCCATAGTCCATCGTCACCGCTAAATATTAAATCGAATTTTCCTTCATCCCCATTTAAATGGCTGTTAAGATACTCTCTGATAACTGCCTCATATTTTTTTTGAAGTTTTAAACCTAGCATAACATCATATGTACCAAAGACATCATCGATTTCAAGTGATACTGCATCAACCCCAATTGGTTCAAAATCAGTTGATTCTAGATAAATAAATTCACTTTTATGATCTTTAAGATAACTAAGTGGTTGATTTAAAAAAGCAGATGATTCCTGTGCAATCATATTTTCGGTTTCTTTACTACACCGCTCAATATAGGCACCCTCCAAAAGCTTGTTCACCATATTGTATAACCTCCATTTGTACTTTACCTCCAATTTTGCTTGTTTAATAAGAAAAAAGCAACTTATTCCCTTAAATATTACATCTATACTTCAAGTACAC